>NZ_BMMS01000012.1 GCF_014646055.1 Wenjunlia tyrosinilytica | reverse complement strand
CCGCAGGGCACGATGCAGTCCGAATCGAATGTCGTCAATCACCGCAGCCATCCTCGCCCTGGAGCGGCAGCGCTGAAAACGCTAACTGACTTCACCGCGCGGCTTGAGGCCTGGTCGGCGCCGTAGCGAAGCAGCATCCGGTGACTCTTCCAGCCCCGGATGGCCATGACGTCCTCCCCGGAGACGCCCGCTGAGAGCAGGTCGTCAGTCCAGGTGTGGCAGAAGCTATGCGGGGTCACAAGGGCCGGGTCGTGGCCCGCCTCCTCGGTGCGGCGCTTCACCATCCGGTACACACCCATGTACTGCATGGGGCGATGGGAACGAGCTCCCAGCCAGAGCCAAGGCTCTGCGTGCTTGTTGTGCTTGGTGCGAAGCCGCAGGTAGCGATGCAGCGCAGCAACCGTTCTGGGCTGGATGGGGATGACCCGGCCGTCCTTGCTGTTCCGGCCGCCCTTCAGCGGCACAACGATGAGCACACCCTCTGAGAGGTGCAGGTCGTCGACCTGGAGGTTCAAGAGCTCCTCGGCCCGAAGCCCCTCGGTGAGCACCCGGATCATGGCGTGGTCACGCACGCTCTCAAAGTCCCGCACCCGCGGACTCCCGCCGCCGGTGGCGGCCAGAACGTCGCGGACGAAGTCCTGACTGAGCGTGCGGGGCTTGCCCAGCTCGGGCGCTGCGAAGCGCTGAAATGAGGCGTGCAGGTACGGGTTGGGGTGGTCGTACTCCTGCTCAAGCCACACGAAGAAGAGCCGCAGGTTGCGCTGCTGGGTGTTGGTGCCACCGGTGTAGCCGCCCCGCCCGTCCAGACTCTTGGGAAGGTCGTGCTTGGCGTAGTACCAGCGGAAGAAGCGGTTGAGCAGCTGCGCGTCGCAGGCGGTGAAGTCCCCGGCGATCCCCTGCTCACTCATCCACCGATCCAGAGCCACGACGGCGAAGCGGTACGCGTCGATGGTGCGCCCCTGGTACGGGCGCCCACGACGGTTGGTCGTGGTCTGCAGATACATCACCCACTCGGCCAGCACCTGGGCCCGATAGTCCGCATCCGTCTCCACCTCTGTGGACAGCGCGAGCACAGAAGCGTCCGCGGGCAGCTCCCCGCGCCTGGCGACGGTGCGGGTGCGAAGCGGGTTCTTGTGCGTCTTCCTGGCAGCCATGAGCGCCCCTGTTTCGTCAGGGTGCTCGGCAAGATCACCTAAGCCGCTGTGTAACTTTCAGGCGGTGAAGCGACTTGCCCGAGCACCTTCTCAGGCTCGCCACGTCGCTCCCTACAGTGTATCTCCGCTGGTCAGACCAGCACTGGAGGCCGTGACCGGAATCGAACCGGCGTAACCCGCTTTGCAGGCGAGTCCCTCAACCACTCGGGCACACGGCCGTGTTGCTATGACGCTCGCGCATCCGCCCGCCCCGGTCAATGGATGCCCGCGCGGTGCCATACGACTGCCATGCCGCGTTAACAAACGGCCGCCGTGCAGCGCCGGACCCGCCCGGCGAGGGCCGCTAGGAGCCCTCCAGGAAGGACTCGACCGTGTCCCGGAACTCCTCCGGGGAGTCCACCCACGGATAGTGCCCCGCCCCCGGCAGGGTCGTGCTGCGGCCGTTCGGGAACCGCTCGGCGATCAGCTCGCCCGCCCGCACCCCCGTCGCCGCGTCGGCCTCGCCCGTGACCACCAGGACCGGGCAGGCGGTCTCCGCCAGTCGGGACACGATCGCCTTGCGCGCGCTCTCGTCCACGCCCTGCCAGAAGCCCGCGCGGGGGACCGGGTGGAGCTGGTCCGGCTCGGCTCCGGCGTGGGCCCGCTGACGCTCGCCCCAGGTGCCGTAGGAAAGGGGCCCCACCCGGAGCATCAGCTCCTTCACCCGGGGCAGCTCGGTGGCCGTCTCGAGTTCGGCCAGAGCCTGCTGGACGTCCTCGAACCAGGGCTCGCCCGCGCGGCTGCGGAAGATCTCCTCCATGTCCGTCATCCGCTCGCCCAGGATCCGGCTGCCGGGGGCGATCAGGACCATCCGGCTCAGCCGCTCGCCGTGCCGCGCCGCGTACGCCAGGGCGGTGGTCGCCGCCGCCGAGTGCGCCAGCAGGGCGAACCGCTCCAGCCCCAGATGGCGGCGCAGCGCCTCCACGTCCTCGGCGAGACGGGGGAACGCGTAGCTGGAGGGGTCCGCGGCGGCAGCCGACCCGCCCGTTCCGCGGTTCTCCAGGACGACCAGGGGCCGACGGGCGTTCAGTCCGCCGAGGTCCTCGAGGTAGGAGGCGTCACGTCCCGGGCCGCCCGGCAGGCAGACCAGGGGAGCGGTGGCCTCGCCGCCGCCCGGCTCCAGCACCTGGTAGGCCAGTTCGGTTCCGTCGTACGAAGTGAAGGTCGGCATGGTCACCGATCCTCGCCCGTTCCGGGTCCGCGCGCCCGTGCGACACGCGCCGTGGATCCGGTGCCGGAAGCCGGGCAAACCTGGTGATAAGTTCACAAAACCTAACCTGGCCTGACGTCGTATCAGGCCGCTGGGCCGCTGGATCAATGGGCCGTCAGGCCGCCCCGCCATGCCGCCGCCACGGGAGCTCCGCGTGAACGCACCAAGACGACGACTTCTCCTCGCCCTGCTGGCCGCCACGGCCCTCCTCGCGCCCCCCGCCATGGCCGCCGTGCCCGTACCCGCCCCCGAGGCCGAGCAGAGCTGGCGGTTCGACCTGGCCAGCCCCGAGGCCAAGCAGGCCAACATCGCCCATGGCACGCAGGGCATCACCATCAACGACCCCAAGCTGCGCACGCCCTCCGTCCGCGGCTCGTTCGGCGTCTACACCGCGCCCGCCAAGGACCTGGGGCGCCCGCTGACCGCGTTCACCGTGGAGAGGCGGGCCACGCTCCCGGCCGGCTCCAGGCTCCTGGTGGAGTTGCGCGGCCGGAACGCGGGGGAGCCGTGGACCGAGTGGCGGGAGGCCGCGGGTCCGGGAGAGGTGATCCTTCCCCACGCGGTCACCGAGCTCCAGGTGCGCCTGACCCTCGAGGGGGCCGAGCAGGCGAGCGCGGCCGAGGCCCCCACCGTCTCCGACGTCGTGGTCCGGGCCGCCGACAAGCAGCCCACCTCCTCCGGCGGCCCCGGCGGCGCCATGGCCGAGCAGCGCACGTACCGGATCTTCGCCACCCGCGAGGGGCTGGTCGGCGGAGTCACCGCCAATGGCCATGTCATCCAGGAGCGCGACCACTTCGTCGCCCTGCCCTCGCGCCGCATGCTGGCCGGTGACGGGGGCGACGAGTACCGGGTGCGCGTGTGCTACCAGGGCCGGTGCGAGACCGCCCCGGTGTGGGACGTCGGCCCGTGGAACACCGCGGACGACTACTGGAACACCGCGTCGCGGCGTGAGAACTGGAACGACCTCCCCCAGGGCACCCCGGAGGCGGAGGCCGCCTACCTCGACGGCTACAACGACGGCCGGGACGAGTTCGGCCGCCGGGTGCAGAACGCGGCCGGCCTGGACCTGGCCGACGGCGTCTTCTGGGACGGCCTCGGGATGACGGACAACGACTGGGTGGACCTGACCTTCCTGCCCACCGTGGACGACGTGGACTCCGGCGGCGGCAAGTAGGGCGGCGGGGGCGAGTAGGGCGGCGGCGGCGAGTAGGACGGCGGTGAGTGGGCCGACGGGGGCGAGTCGGACGGCGGTGAGTGGGCCGACGGGGGCGAGTCGGACGGCGGCAAGCAGGGCGGCGGCGGTGAAGTGGGACGGCGGCGGGCAGGGCGTGGAATCCGGCCATGCCGACCGGTGCGTCGTACGTCCTCGGACCTGGTCTGTTCGACGGATGTAGTGGGCGCGGCCGGGCCCGTACTCTTTCCTGGTGACCGCCCTCGACGAACCTCGCGACGACTCCCGCGAAGCGATATCCGCACCGCCCCAGCCCGTTCCCGAAGGCGGGGCAGGCGCGGTCGTCGCCGCGGTCCCGCCCTCCGCCGAGGGCGCCGAGCGGGAGCGGCAGGCGGAAGGTGTGCTCGGCCGCACCTACCGGGCGCTCACCCTGGGCATCGTCTCCTGCGTGGTGCTCATCGCCTTCGAGGCCACCGCGGTGAACACGGCGATGCCGGTGGCCGCCGCCCATCTGCACGGGCTCTCGCTCTACGCGTTCGCCTTCTCGGGGTTCTTCACCACCAGTCTGTTCGCGATGGTGGTCTCCGGCGAGTGGTCCGACCGGCGCGGGCCCCTGGCGCCGCTGTTCGCGGGGATCGGCGCGTTCGGCGCGGGGCTCGTGGTCTCGGGCACCGCCCAGAACATGTGGACCTTCGTCGGCGGGCGCAGCATCCAGGGGCTCGGCGGCGGGCTGGTCATCGTCGCGCTCTACGTGATCGTGGGGCGCCTGTACCCGGAGCGGCTGCGCCCGGCCGTCATGGCCGCCTTCTCCTCCGCCTGGGTGGTGCCCGCGATCGTGGGGCCGCTGGTGTCGGGCACCGTCACCGAGAACCTGGGCTGGCGGTGGGTCTTCCTGGCCATCCCCGTGCTCATCCTCCTGCCCGTCGCCGTGATGCTCCCCGCCCTGCGCAGGCTCGGCCCCGCCGAGGAGCCGCCGTCGAAGGCGGTCAACCAGCGGCGCGTCCTGCTCGCGCTCAGCGTCGCCCTGGGCACCGGACTCCTGCAGTACGCGGGGCAGGAGCGCTCCTGGATCGCCCTGATCCCGGCCGCGGCCGGCCTCGCGCTGCTCATCCCCGCCATCCTGCGGCTGCTGCCGCGAGGCACCTTCCGCGCCGCCCGGGGGCTGCCGGCCGTGATCCTGCTGCGCGGTGTCGCGGCGGGCTCGTTCCTGGCGGCGGAGAGCTTTGTGCCGCTGATGCTCGTGACCCAGCGGGGGCTGTCCGCGACCCTGGCCGGACTCTCGCTCACCAGCGGGGGGCTGAGCTGGGCGCTCGGCTCGTTCGTCCAGAGCCACCCGCGCGCCGACCGGCACCGGCACACGCTGATCCGGGGCGGAATGCTCCTCGTGGCGCTGTCCATCGCGGGCGCCGCGCTGGCCCTCGTCGAGGCCGTGCCCGCCTACGCGGTCGCCGTGGCCTGGGGCGTGGGCGGCCTCGGCATGGGCCTGACGATCTCCAGCGCCAGTGTGCTCCTGCTCAAGCTCTCCCCGCCGCAGGAGGCGGGCAACAACTCCGCCTCGCTCCAGGTGAGCGACGCCCTCGGCAACATCGTGCTGGTCGGTACGTGCGGTGTGGTCTTCTCGGCGCTCGGCGGAGGCTCGGTGGCCGTGCACACGGCGGCCCCGGCCGGCCCCGCGAACCCGGGCGCGTTCGCCGGGGTCCTCCTCTCGATGACCGCCGTCGCGCTGCTGGGCGCCTACGTCGCCACCCGTCTCAACCCCCGTACTTGAGGCGGCAGTCGGGCCCGCCGCGCACCCGGGCCCGCCCTCCACGACACCCCGGCCGGCCTCGGAGGACACCCCGGCCCGACCGCGCGTGACACGGGGAACGGTAGGCTGCTCCGGTCGCTCTGCCCCCAACCGCCCCGCCGGAGACCGTGACTACTACCGCCTCCCACCATCTCTCCCCGGCCTTCCCGGGCCGGGCGCCCTGGGGCACCGCGGGCAAGCTCCGCGCCTGGCAGCAGGGTGCGCTCGACGCGTACGCGCGGCGCGAGCCGCGTGACTTCCTGGCGGTGGCGACCCCGGGCGCGGGCAAGACGACCTTCGCGCTCACCCTGGCCTCCAAGCTCCTGCACCAGCACACGGTCCAGCAGATCACGGTGGTCGCGCCTACCGAGCACCTGAAGAAGCAGTGGGCGGAAGCGGCGGCCCGCATAGGCATCAAGCTGGACCCCGACTACTCCGCGGGTCCGGTCAGCCGGGAGTACCACGGCGTGGCCGTCACCTACGCGGGTGTCGGAGTGCGGCCGATGCTGCACCGCAACCGCTGCGAGCAGCGCAAGACCCTCGTCATCCTGGACGAGATCCACCACGCGGGCGACTCCAAGTCCTGGGGCGAGGCGTGCTTCGAGGCGTTCGACCCCGCCGCCCGGCGGCTGGCGCTGACCGGTACCCCGTTCCGTTCCGACACCAACCCCATCCCGTTCGTCACCTACGCCGAGGGCAGCGACGGCATCCGGCGCAGCGTCGCCGACTACACCTACGGCTACGGCAACGCCCTCGCCGACCATGTGGTCCGCCCGGTGATCTTCCTCTCCTACAGCGGCAACATGCGCTGGCGCACCAAGGCCGGGGACGAGATCGAGGCCAGGCTCGGCGAGCCGATGACCAAGGACGCCATCGGCCAGGCGTGGCGCACCGCGCTGGACCCGGCGGGCGACTGGATGCCCAATGTCCTGCGCGCCGCCGACCAGCGGCTCACCGAGGTCCGCAAGGCCATCCCGGACGCCGGCGCCCTGGTCATCGCCACCGACCACACCGCGGCCCGCGCCTACGCCAAGATGCTGCGCGAGATCACCGGCAAGAGCCCGACGGTGGTGCTGTCCGACGACACCGGGGCGTCGAAGAAGATCGAGACGTTCTCGTCCAGTGACGACCGCTGGATGGTGGCGGTCCGCATGGTCTCCGAAGGCGTGGACGTGCCGCGCCTTGCCGTCGGCGTCTACGCGACCTCGATCTCCACTCCGCTGTTCTTCGCCCAGGCAGTGGGCCGCTTCGTGCGCTCGCGCCGCCGCGGTGAGACGGCCTCGGTGTTCCTGCCCTCCGTTCCCATGCTGCTGAGCTTCGCCAACGAGATGGAGGTCGAGCGCGACCACGTCCTCGACAAGGCGAAGAAGAAGGAGGAGGGCCTGTACGACGAGGAGGACGCGCTCCTCGCCGAGGCCAACAAGGCGGACGACGAGGCCGACGGCGAGCAGGACATGCTGCCGTTCGAGGCGCTGGAGTCCGACGCCGTCTTCGACCGCGTCCTCTACGACGGCGCCGAGTTCGGAATGCAGGCCCACCCCGGCAGCGAGGAGGAGCAGGACTACCTCGGCATCCCGGGCCTGCTCGAGCCCGATCAGGTGCAGTTGCTCCTCCAGAAGCGGCAGGCCCGGCAGATCGCCCACAGCCGCAAGAAGCCGGACAACGAGGCCGATCTGCTGGAGCTGCCCGCCGACCGCCGCCCGGTGGTCACGCACAAGCAGCTTCTGGAGATGCGCAAGCAGCTCAACACCCTGGTGGCCGCCTGGCACCACCGCACCGGGAAGCCGCACGGGGTGGTCCACAACGAGCTGCGCCGGGTCTGCGGAGGCCCCCCGTCGGCCGAGGCCACGGCAGGCCAGCTCCAGGAGCGCATCGCCAAGATCCAGGAGTGGGCGACCCGGATGGCCTGAGCTGCCGAACCAAGGGCGTGAGCGTCGCACGCTCGGCTGCTCGTCCGGAGTCGACGAGGTGGCGGGACTGTCGCCGAGTGGGCGGAGAAGCGAACCTGGAGTTGCTGCGTGAGCGTCGCACGCTCGGCTGCCCGGCTGGAGTCGACGAGGTGGCGGGACTGTCGCCGAGTGGGCGGAGAAGCGAACCTGGAGTTGCTGCGTGAGCGTCGCACGCTCGGCTGCCCGGCTGGAGTCGACGAGGTGGCGGGACTGTCGCCGAGTGGGCGGAGAAGCGAACCTGGAGTTGCTGCGTGAGCGTCGCACGCTCGGCTGCTCGTCCGGAGTCGACGAGGTAGCCGGACTTCCGCCGAGCGGGCGGAGGAGCGAACCAAATTCCCGCCGAAGTCGGGATCAAGTGGAGCGATCCTCCACTCCTGATCATCCGGATTCTGGACGAGGTCTTCCGCTGACCGGTACACCCTCATTACCTTTCAAGCACTTCACACCGTGGCAGCGCCGCCGCGGGATCCAGCTGGTGCGCACTGAGCCATGCCACCGGCAGCCACCCGCGTGGGCGATGAGCCGCCGCCCGGGGAGGCCGCCATTCACCGAAGAGGGGGGCGTCGTGACTGCGGAGACCTCCCAGACACTCGACCGAGGACTGCGTGTCCTCAAGCTGCTCGCGGACACCGACCACGGCCTCACCGTCACCGAGCTCGCCAACAAGCTCGGGGTGAACCGCACGGTGGTCTACCGGTTGCTCGCCACCCTGGAACAGCACGCGCTGGTGCGCCGCGACATGGGCGGCCGCGCCCGCGTCGGCCTCGGAGTGCTGCGCCTGGCCCACCGTGTCCACCCGCTCCTGCGCGAGGCGGCCCTGCCCGCGCTGCGCAGCCTGGCGGAGGACATCGGAGCCACGGCGCACCTGACCCTCGTGGACGGCAACGAGGCCCTCGCGGTCGCCGTCGTGGAGCCGAGCTGGACCGACTACCACGTCGCCTACCGCACGGGCTTCCGCCACCCGCTGGACCGCGGCGCCGCGGGCCGGGCGATCCTCGCCGGGCGGGCCGCCTTCGTCGGAGGGGAAGCGCCGGCCGACGGTGCCGAGGAGCGATGTAGCGACGGCCACCGCCCCTCCTTCGTCCTCACCCATGGAGAACTCGAAGCCGGCGCCAGCGGGGCTGCCGCGCCCCTGATGGGTGTGAGCGGTGTCGAGGGCAGTGTGGGTGTCGTGATGCTCGCCGACACCATCCCCGAGCGGGTCGGCCCGCGTGTGGTCGACGCCGCCCTCGAAGTCGCCGATGCGCTGCGCTGACCACCGTCGGCGGCCCCCCGGATTGCCTCCCGCCGCGGTCACCACGTTTTAATGCCTAACGTGCCTTCTCGTGTCTCCTCCCGGGTCCGGGCCCTCGCGGTCTGCGCCGCCCTGGTCGCCGCCCTGCTCGCCGTGGCCGCGTTCGCGCCGCTGCCGTACTCGATCGTGCTGCCGGGCCTGACCGCCGACACCCTCGGCAAGGACCGCGGCAAGCCCGTCGTCGTCGTCTCGGGAACGGGGACACGCCCCACCACGGGCAAGCTGCTCCTGACGACGATCGCCGCCACCCAGCCCAATGCCACGGTGAGGTTCACCGACGTGTGGCACGCCTGGTGGGACGACCAGGAGGCGGCGATGCCGCGCAGCTCGGTCTACCCCGAGGGCGACTCCGTCAAGGAGATCGAGAAGCACAACACCGCGGAGATGGCGAAGTCCCAGAACGCCGCCACGGCCGCCGCGCTCAAGCATCTGGGACTGTCCTCGAAGCAGATCCAGGTGAAGCTCAACCTCGCCGACGTCGGCGGCCCCAGCGCCGGGCTGATGTTCACCCTCGGCATCATCGACAAGATCGACGGTGACGGACGCGGCGGTGACCTCACCGGTGGCAGGACCATCGCGGGGACCGGCACCATCACCCCCTCCGGCCAGGTCGGCCCCGTCGGCGGGGTGCCCCTGAAGGAGCAGGCGGCCAAGAGGGACGGCGCCACGGTCTTCCTCGTGCCCCGGGCCGAGTGCTCGGAGGCGAAGTCCGAACAGCCCGCGGGGCTGCGCCTGGTGCCCGTACGGGGCCTCGACGACGCGATTGCCTCCCTGAAGGCCCTGAACGGGCACGGGGGCAGCGTCCCTTCCTGCTAGGCGGCGGTGCCGCCGGGGGCGTCCCGTTGGGGGGCGTCCCGGTGCGCGCCGGTTTCCGCTAGCCGCCCGAGGTGTCTGCCGCCTGGCGGACGAGGGGGAGGACGCGGTAGGTGACCGGGTTCTCCATCGCGATGGCGGTGGCGGCGCGGACGATCCCCTCGAAGACGACGACCCGGTCGATGACGCGCTGGAGGTCGGCGTTGGAGCGGGCGACGATGCGGCACAGCATGTCGCCCTGCCCGGTGGTGGTGTGCATCTCCAGGACCTCGGGGACCGTCGCCAGATGCGCGCGAACATCCGGCCCCTGACCCTGTTTGATCTCCAGCGTCGCGAACGCCGTGACCGGGTAGCCGAGGGCCGCCGGGTCCACCTGGGGGCCGAAGCCGCGGATCACCCCCCGCTCGCGCAGACGGTCCAGCCGCGCCTGGACCGTGCCGCGCGCCACCCCGAGCCGCCGCGAGCACTCCAGTACACCGATGCGCGGCTCATTGGTCAGCAGTTCGATCAGCTGTCCGTCGAGCCCGTCGATCCCCATGGCCTCTCCTGTCCCCGCCCGATCGCGTGCGAGCCGTGTGCGAGCCGCCTTGCCGGCCGGTTCCCACCGGTCCCGCCGGACGATGGTCACCCTGTACAGCCGGACGGCGAAGGACGCCCTCCCGCTGTACAGCTTGTTCAGTGATTCTGCCAACTATTGCGCACCCTGGCCGCTGGGGTGACGCTTTTGTTCAACGACGTAGCGAGCAGACGCAGCGACCAGGGGAGCCCACGATGACCGACACCGCCCAGCCCGCCACGGTCCACGCGAGCGACGCCGACCCGTTCCCGGTCAAGGGCATGGACGCGGTCGTGTTCGCCGTGGGCAATGCCAAGCAGGCCGCGCACTACTACTCCACCGCCTTCGGAATGCGGCTCGTCGCCTACTCCGGCCCCGAGACCGGCGACCGTGAGGCCGCCAGCTACGTGCTCGTCTCCGGAGGGGCCAGGTTCGTCTTCACCTCCGTGGTCAAGGCCTCCACCGAGCGCGGCCGCTTCCTCGACCAGCATGTCGCCGCCCACGGCGACGGTGTCGTCGACCTCGCCATCGAGGTGCCGGATGCCCGGGCCGCCTACGCCTACGCCGTCGCGCACGGCGCCAAGGGCCTGGCCGAGCCGTACGAGCTCGAGGACGAGCACGGCACCGTCGTCCTCGCGGAGATCGCCACGTACGGCGAGACCAAGCACACCCTGGTCGACCGCTCCGGCTACGACGGCGCCTACCTGCCCGGTTTCGTCGAGCGCGCGCCGATCGTCGAGCCCGGCCCCCGCCGCTTCCAGGCCATCGACCACTGCGTCGGCAATGTGGAGCTCGGCCGGATGGACGAGTGGGTGGCGTTCTACAACAACGTCATGGGCTTCACGAACATGAAGGAGTTCGTGGGCGACGACATCGCCACCGAGTACTCGGCGCTGATGTCGAAGGTCGTCGCGGACGGCACCCTCAAGGTGAAGTTCCCGCTGAACGAGCCCGCCATCGCCAAGAAGAAGTCGCAGATCGACGAGTACCTCGAGTTCTACGGCGGCCCCGGCGTCCAGCACATCGCCCTCGCCACCAACGACATCGTCGCCACCGTCCGGGCGATGCGCGCCGCGGGTGTGGAGTTCCTCGACACCCCCGACTCCTACTACGACACCCTCGGTGAGTGGGTCGGCGAGACCCGGGTGCCGCTCGACGAGCTGCGCGAGCTGAAGATCCTCGCCGACCGCGACGAGGACGGCTACCTGCTCCAGATCTTCACCAAGCCGGTCCAGGACAAGCCGACCGTCTTCTTCGAGATGATCGAGCGGCACGGCTCCATGGGCTTCGGCAAGGGAAACTTCAAGGCGCTGTTCGAGGCCATCGAGCGCGAGCAGGAGCGGCGCGGGAACCTGTAGCCCACACGTAGCGCCGCCGCCGCCGGGGTGGCACGCTGCGGATATGGGCGATCTCGTCGAACAGCTCCGCAGCGGCCTCCCCGCCGAGGCCGTGGTGACCGACCCGGACATCACGGCGTCCTACCGCAATGACATGGCCAGCTTCTGCGAGGCGGGCGACCCCGCCGTCGTGGTGCTGCCCCGCACGGTCGAGCAGGTCCAGCATGTGATGCGGACGGCGACGGCCCTCAGGGTGCCCGTGGTCCCGCAGGGCGCGCTGACCGGCCTGTCGGGCGCGGCCAACGCCGTCGAGGGATGCATCGCGCTGTCGCTGGTCAAGATGGACCGCATCCTCGACATCGACCCCGTCAACCGCATCGCGGTGGTCGAGCCGGGCGTCGTCAACGCCGTGCTGTCCAAGGCCGTGGCCGAGAAGGGCCTGTACTACCCGCCGGATCCGTCGAGCTGGGAGCAGTGCACGATCGGCGGCAACATCGGCACGGGCTCGGGCGGCCTGTGCTGCGTGAAGTACGGGGTCACCGCCGAGTACGTCCTCGGCCTCGAGGTCGTACTCGCCGACGGGCGGCTGATGACGACCGGCCGCCGCACCGCCAAGGGCGTGGCCGGATACGACCTGACCCGGCTGTTCGTCGGCGCCGAGGGCACCTTGGGCATCGTGGTCCGCGCGGTGCTGGCCCTGCGCCCTACGCCGCCGCCCCAACTCGTCCTGGCGGCCGAGTTCTCCTCCGTGGAGGCGGCGAGCGACGCGGTCTGCCGGATCATGGAGGGCGGCCATGTCCCCTCGCTGCTCGAGCTGATGGACCACACCACGATCCGCGCGGTCAACGCGCTGGCGAACATGGGCCTGCCCGGGTCCACCCAGGCGCTCCTGCTGGCTGCCTTCGACACCCCCGAGCCCTCCGCCGACCTGGCCGAGGTCGGCCGACTGTGCGAGCAGGCGGGCGCGGTGGCGGTGGTCCCGGCCGACGACGTCGCCGAGTCCGAACTTCTCCTGCAGGCCCGCAGGTTGTCGCTGGTCGCCCTGGAGACGCTCGGCACCACGATGATCGACGACGTGGCCGTGCCCCGCTCCAGGCTCGGACGGATGCTGAGCGGTGTCTCCGCGATCGCCGACAAGTACGGCCTGACCATTGGCGTGTGCGCCCACGCGGGCGACGGCAACACCCACCCGGTGGTGTGCTTCGACGCCGGCGACCCGGACGAGACCCGTCGCGCCCGGGAGTCGTTCGACGAGATCATGGCGCTGGGCCTGGAACTCGGCGGCACCATCACGGGTGAGCACGGAGTGGGGGTGCTGAAGAAGGAGTGGCTGGCCAGGGAGCTCGGACCCACGGGAGTGGAGCTCCAGCGCGGCATCAGGTCGGTCTTCGATCCGCTGGGCATCCTCAACCCCGGGAAGGTCTTCTGAGCGGCCCGCGGCCTAGGCGCACCCGTCGGGGCCCTCGTCCCTGCCCCCGCGACCGTCGCGCAGCCATGGATCGTCCGGGGCGCACGGGGCGAACAGCTTGTCGAGGTGTTCGTCAAGCGCCAGCCGTTCCCCCTCCTCGCCCGCGGACACCACCCGCAGGGTGCGCTCCAGCCAGGAAGCCACCGGGGAGGCGGGAGCCTCCAGCAGTGCCTCGCCGTCGGAGGAGCTCAGCGCCACACAGATGACACTCCTGCCGCTCACCTTGGCCGGCCAGATCCGGACATCGCCGTGGCCGCAGGGGCGGAAGACGCCCTCCGCGAGGAGTTCGCGGGAGAAGGTCCAGCTCACGGGGCAGGCCGAGCCCAGGTGGAAGAGGATGTGGACGGCGTAGGGGTCGTCGGCGCGGTAGCTCAGCCGGGCGGGCACCGGGATGCTCCGCTCGGGGGAGAGCACCAGGGCCAGCTCCAACTCGTGTTCGATCACACTCTCCATGGCGGTGTGGTTCCCTCCTGTGGGTGATTCCCTGAAGTGGAGAGCGACTTCACGGGATTCCCTTACGCGGGTTTCGGGCAGGGCTCGGCGGGGCCGCGCATCTGGTAGATGTGGAGCCTCAAACTCACAGCCCAACAGATACGGGATGCAGTGGACATGAGTGGCCACCCCTCCGCTTCCTCCGGCTCGAACCCCGCCCCCGGCTACTACGCGGATCCCTCCATTCCCAAGTACATCCGGTACTGGAACGGCTCGGCATGGGTGCCGGGCACGAGCCGTCCCGAGCCCGGGCCCGGAGAGGTGCTGGCGCCGCCCGCGGGCGTCGTGCCGGAGCCCAGATCCGCACCGGGCACCGCCCCACCTCCCGCGCCCGCCCCTGCCCCTGCTCCGCCTCCCGCGCCCGCTCCCGCCGGGACCCCGGACGTGGAGGAGTCGGGGCCGGTCTACCTGGACGAGGAGGAGCCGTTCGCCGAGCCGCCGTCAACCCAGTGGGCCGCGGACGCCCGTCGGCAGGGTGGAGGTCTCTCGGTCTCCTGGGGGCAGGTGGACACCACCGACTCGGCCCCCGCCGACCCGCGCGTGCGGCCCCCGGCCGAACATCCGGAGTCCACCGGGCCCCGGATGCCCGACCGTTCGGGACAGCCTGCCGGGCCCGGGACGGACGGCCGTCCGGGGCAGCCCGCGCAGTCCTCCCCGCCCTCGGCCCAGGAGGGGGCCGCGGGACCCGCGGCCGTGCCCTCCCAGCCGCTCTCCGCGCCGGCCGGCTCCCGGGCCGCCGACACCCGGGCCGCCGACGCACAAGCCGCCCACTCGCAAGCCGCCCACTCGCAAGCCGCCGGCTCCGACACCGCCCGTGCCGGGTCCGCCCAGCAGGCCCCCTCGGCGGCGGCCCAGCCGATGCCGTGGGCCCAGCAGGTGCAGCGGCTCGCCCGCCAGGAGCCCGAGTCCCAGGGCCAGGGCCAGGCGGTCGGGCAGGCCTTCGGGGAGAACGCCCTCGCCTGGCGCCCGCCGCCCCCGGACCCCTTCCTCAACGCCACCCGGGAGCCCGGCCGCCCGTCCTCCCTGGGCCGGCGCCTGGCCGCCCGGGTGATCGACTCGCTGGTCTTCGGCGCCGTTGTGGCCGCCGCCGCCGTGCCGCTGTCGGGCGCGGCCATCCAGCACGTCCAGGACAAGCTGGACGAGGCGAAGGCCACCGGCGAGACGGTCCAGGTGTGGCTGATCGACGGGACCACGGGCATGTACCTGGGGCTGCTGGCGGCCGTGGTGCTGCTGTTCGGGTTCCTCTACGAGGCGCTGCCCACCGCCAAATGGGGCAGGACCTTGGGCAAGCGGCTGATGAGGATCCGGGTGCTGGACATCGAGGGGCACGACGTCCCGGGGATCCGCCAGTCGCTGCGACGCTGGCTGGTCTACCACGTGCTCGGTCTGCTCGTGATCGGCGTGCTCGATGTGCTGTGGTGCCTGTTCGACCGGCCGTGGCGGCAGTGCTGGCACGACAAGGCGGCACGCACCTTCGTCGCCGCGGAGGGCTGAACGGGTGAAATCGGCGCCGTCCCTCTAACGGGCCGCGCCCGGGGGCGTGCCGTCGCCACCGGTGCTTCACTCCGGATATGAGCAACAACCAGCCGCCGCCGGGTGAGGACGATCCGTATCGCAAGAAGGATCCGGGCGCCCCGCAGCCGCCCCCGGACGCTCCCGCGCCCGGGGGCGGCTCGCCCTACGACCAGCCCCCTCCGGGAGCTCCGCCCCCTCCCGGCGGCGAGCCCCCGCCGGGGTGGCGGCAACCGCCGGGCGGGCAGCCCCCGCCCGAGTCTTCGCCGCAGCCCCCGCCCTCGTACGGCGGTGGGCCCTACGGGCAGCCGCCACCGGCCTACGGGCACGATCCCGCGGGCGCGTACGGGGCGCCCGACCCCCGGCTGCTGGGGATGCCCCCGCTGGGCAAGAGCTGGCGGCGGCTGCTCGCCCGCATCATCGACGCGATCATCGTGGGCATTCCGGTCAGCCTGGTCCTGTCGCTCGTCGGGCTGATCAAGTGGAGGACGCAGAACGAGGACGCGGGAACGGCGTTCACCGGCAACTTCGGCGCCGAGGTCATCTACGTCGTCGTGTACTTCGTGTACGAGGGGCTGATGCTCGCCCGCAGCGGCCAGACGCTGGGAAAGATGGCGATGAGGATCCGGGTGGCGATGCTGGACACCGGCTCCACACCCACCGAGCCGGCGGCGTGGAAGCGCGCGGGTGTCTACAGCCTTCCCACCGTGGTGCCCTGCTGCGGCGGCCTCTTCTGGCTCGTCAATGTGCTGTGGCACCTCGGGGACAAGCCCTACCGGCAGTGCCTGCACGACAAGGCGGCCAAGACCGTGGTGGTCTCCACGCAGTAGTGTCCCGCCCGGCCGGTGGCCGGGACGGGACAGACCGGTGCTCGGGGGCAGGGAACACAGGTGGGGGAAATCGGCCTAGCGGCGCAGCGAGGGCTCGCTGACCCGGGACTGCGCACCGCCGCTGCTCGGCACTGATGATGTCGGGACTGTCGTGGTACGCCGACGCTTCGCCGATGCGCGCCGGGGGGAGGGCGCAGCGGAGATGGCGACAAGCGTGCCCAGAGCGAGGCCGACGACGGCTATGACGACGACGCCGACTCCGGATCGGGCTTCTGACAGCAACAGCATCGCAAGTGTCGAGAAGACGACGGTGGCCGTACCGTAGGCAAGTTGTGCTGGGGTCGGACGCGGCATGGCGGGCTCCGTCCTGAAAAACGGGGGGAGTTGTTCGGTCAGGTCCACATGGCGGCGCCGTCTACTGACTCTACGAGGCCTGATGCCCGAGTGGAACCACAGGTAAGCGTGACCTAACGCACGGTGCCGTCGCACAGGGGGGCGCATGGGTTCACGGCACCGGAGGACGCCAAGACGGACATCTCGAATGATGGACAGTGCCCGGAGGGTCGGCGAGCCGGTGGAACCCTCGGCTCTCACTCTGGGCAGTCACGCCGGTCCTGGATCCGGTACGTACCGGGCGGGCGGTCACCCGATGTAAAGGTGCGCCGGTGAGGTCGAAGGGGCGCGCGATGGGGAGTGCGCCCCACCCTCCGATCCCCTGGCGTGATCTCAAGCGCCCCTGGGACGCGCCTCGCTGATGGCTCGAATGGCACTGGTGTCCGATAGTTGTATGGAGGCGACCGCTCACCGTACTGGCTTGGTGTGTTCAAAACAAGATCTGGCTTTTCGAACCCTCCTTCGGTCGAATAGGGCGACTCGGTCCGAAGGGGAGGACGACTCGCTTTGAACAGCCAACGGAGGATCCACAGACCCGCGCTCATGGCAGCGGCGCTGGTGGCGGCCCTCGGTGCGGCAGCGCTGCCGAGCACGGCACTCGCGTCCGCGGCACCGGAAGGAGCGGCCCACCGCGACCCGGCTGCCGCACCGGCCGACCACGGCAAGCACGTCGAGCACAACCTGCCGGGCCCGCTCACCAAGCGGGAGAACGCCAGGCGGCAGGCGGCCGTCGAGAAGCTGGTCTCGGGCGACGCCCGGATCACGCGGCGCGGCGCCTCGAAGAGCGTGAAGCTCGGCAAGGGCAAGTATGTCGAGTTCGACCGGCAGAAGACGGACAAGATCTTCACCGTGCTCGTCCAGTTCGGCGACACGGTGGACAGCACCACCATGTACGACCCGGACGGCGACGGCCCGCAGCCCCCCGTGGTCAAGTACGGCGGCGAGCCCGGCCCGCAGCACAACCAGATCCCGAAGCCGGACCGCAAGACGAACAACACCACGATCTGGCAGAAGGACTTCAACCGGAAGCACTTCCAGGACCTGTACTTCGCCAAGAAGGGCACCAGCTCCGTCGCGAAGTACTACGAAAAGCAGTCCTCGGGCCGCTACTCGGTCGACGGCGAGGTCGCCGACTGGGTCAAGGTCAAGTACAACGAGGCCCGCTACGGCTCCAACTACTGCGGCCAGTCCAACTGCTCCAACGTCTGGGACCTCGTCCGCGACGGTGTGAACCAGTGGGCCGAGGACCAGAAGGCCCAGGGCAAGACGGACGAGCAGATCAAGAAGGCGCTCGCCGCTTACGACAAGTGGGACCGGTACGACTTCGACCACGACGGCGACTTCAACGAGCCCGACGGGTACATCGACCACTTCCAGATCGTGCACGCCGGCGAGGACGAGTCCGCGGGCGGCGGCGCCCAGGGCACCAATGCCCTGTGGGCCCACCGCTGGTACGCCTACGGCAGCGACGCCGGCAAGACCGGCCCCGCCGACAACAAGCTCGGCGGCACCGAGATCGGCAAGAGCGGCATCTGGGTCGGCGACTACACCCTCCAGCCCGAGAACGGCGGCCTCGGCGTCTACGCGCACGAGTTCGGCCACGACCTCGGCCTGCCCGACCACTACGACACCACCTACAAGGGCGAGAACTCCTCGGGGTTCTGGACCCTGATGTCGAGCGGCTCATGGCTGAGCGAGGGCAAGACCGACATCGGCTCGCGCCCCGGCGACATGTCCGCCTGGGACAAGCTCCAGCTCGGCTGGCTGAACTTCGCCACCGGCAAGGCGGCCACGAAGTCCACCCACACCCTGGGCGTGGCGGAGTACAACACCAAGAACAAGCAGGGCCTGGTCGTCAAGCTGCCCAAGAAGTCGGTCACCACCACCATCGCGAAGCCCGCCGAGGGCACCAAGCAGTGGTGGAGCGGCTCGGGCAACGACCTGAAGAACACCCTCACGCGCTCCGTGGACCTCACGGGCAAGGCGAAGGCGGACCTGTCCCTCAAGGGCTGGTTCGACATCGAGCAGGACTACGACTTCCTGTACACCGAGGTCTCGACCGACGGCGGGAAGGACTGGACAGCGCTCGACGGCACCGTCGACGGCAAGGCCCTTCCGCGTGACGGCAGCGGCGCCCCGGCGCTGACCGGCGTCAGCGGCAAGTACACCGACCTCGCCTTCCCGCTGGACGCCTACGCGGGCAAGAAGTTCGACCTGCGCTTCCGCTACACCTCCGACGGCGGCGTGGCGGGCAAGGGCTTCACGGCCGACGCCATCAAGCTCACCGCCGACGGCGGCGCGGTGTTCACGGACGGCGCCGAGGGCGGCGACAACGGCTGGACCGCCGCCGGGTTCTCCCGCATCGGTGAGTCCTTCACCAAGAAGTACGCCGAGTACTACATCGCGGAGAACCGCCAGTACGTCTCCTACGACAAGGTGCTGAGGACCGGCCCGTACAACTTCGGCTGGGCGAGCACCAAGCCCGACTGGGTGGAGCGCTTCGCCTACCAGAACGGCCTGCTCATCTCGCTGTGGGACACCTCGCAGACCGACAACAACGTGGGCGACCACCCCGGCGAGGGCCTGATCCTGCCCATCGACGCGCACGCCAAGCCGCTGCACTGGAAGGACGGGACGCTGCTGCGCACCCGCATCCAGGGCTTCGACTCGACGTTCAGCCTCAAGGGCACGGACGCGCTCACCGTCCACAAGGAGGGCGTGGCCAAGAGCTGGAAGGCGAAGAAGGGCAACCCCACCTTCGACGACCGCACCGGCACCTACTGGTACCCCGAGACGCAGTACGCGAGCGTCAAGGTGCCGAACACCGACACGATCATCAAGATCCTGTGGGAGTCGAAGACCGGCCAGACCATGAAGGTCCGGGTCGACAAGTCCAAGAAGTAGGCCCGGCACAGCTCGCGCCGTGCTGAAAGCGGCCCCGGAGGGATCCCCTGGTCCCTCCGGGGCCGCTGCCGTGCCGGGCGCGGCGTGCCGGGGCAGCGGCGCGCCGCAGGGCTCGGGCGGCACCGCCGGTCACCGCGCGGTCACCATTTGCAGCGAAGCGGTGGCGCTGCGCGCCCGGCCGCCGGATCATTGGTCCATGGCCACTGGTGGAGGGTTCGTCAGGCGCCCGGACGGGAGCGTGGTCATCGCGCTGTCCCTGCCGCATCCGGGCGGGGAGGCCGGTCGGCTGCGGGTGATCGTGCACGCGGCCAACCGGCAGCGCGGACTCACCCGGCTGCGCAACCTCGGCTTCCGGGCCGTCCACCTGCGGGGCAACTCGGCCCCGCCCACCCCCGACGAGGTCAGCGCCGTGCTGTACCACCCGGAGGGGCTGGTCTGGCGTCCGGTCGACGCCGGGCCCACCGATCTGTGGCAGCCGGTCAGCACCCTCTTCCGCCCGGCCCGCTCGCACTAGGGCGGAGGACCGGGGCGAGGACCATGGCCCGGGCCGAGGGCCAGTGGCCGGGGCCGAGGCCGAGGGCCAGTGGCCGGTCGGGCGGCCGCCGGTCGGGCGGGGGTCAGGATGTCGGGCGGGGGTCAGGATCGGGTCACAACCGGGGCCGGTCCTCCATGACCGGCTCCCCGGAGAGCTTCACGCCCGCGTCCCGCATCTCGTCCAGGGCGCTGTCGGTCGTCTCCCGGGCCACGCCCGCCGTCAGCTCCAGCAGCACCTGCGTGGTGAAGCCCTCGCGTATCGCGTCCAGGGCGGTGGCCCGCACGCAGTGGTCGGTGGCTATGCCGACGATGTCCACCTCGGACACCCGCCGCGCCTTCAGCCAGTCGGCGAGCCCCACCCCGTTCTCGTCCAAGCCCTCGAAGCCGCTGTAGGCGGCCGCGTAGGCGCCCTTGTCGAAGACCGCGTCCACCGCGCCGGAGGTCACCGCGGGGGCGAAGTTGGGATGGAAGCCCACGCCCTCGGTGCCCGCCACGCAGTGAGCGGGCCAGCTGTGCACGTAGTCGGGGTGCTGGGAGAAGTGGCTGCCCGGCTCTATGTGCCGGTCGCGTGTGGCGACGACATGGGAGTAGCCCGCCGGCGCCTGGGCGACCAGGTCGGTGATGGCGGCGGCGACCTCCGCGCCGCCGGCGACTGCGAGGCTTCCGCCCGCGCAGAAGTCGTTCTGGACGTCGACGACGATCAGAGCCCGGTGCATGGTGCTTCCTTCGGGTCAGGAGCGGAAGGTGCGGGGACGGGTCGGAGGACTCGGGGCGGGGAGCCGGGCGCGGATGCCCCGCTCACGAGACTAGAGACTGGGGCCCCGGTGCGGGAGAGGGCCCTGTCCCCTGCCTCACACCACCTCGGTGGGGATGACCGGCTCTCCCTTGGAGAGCATGGTCGCGGACAGCGGCAGCGCGCCGCGGGCCTCCACGTGCCGTCTGCGTGCCGCGTCCAGGGGCTCGCGCCCGGCCGTCCCACCGCCCACCACCAGCGGTACGAGCAGCTGCTGGTCCGCCAACTCCGGCGGCACCGGCCCGGTGCCGATGACCTCCGCCTCGGCCACCCCGTGCTCGTCCCGCCGCCGCGCCGCCCATTTGCGGCCCCCGAGGCTGGTCTTGGGCCCCAGGGACTTCTTGGCCACCGGCTCCAGGGGCGCGTCCGGGTCGGTCGAGCGCGCGCGTGCCACCAGCTTGTAGACCATCGAGCACGTCGGGTGCCCGCTGCCGGTCACCAGCGCGGTGCCGACCCCGTAGGCGCCGACCGGCGCCGAGGCCAGCGAGGCCATCGCGTACTCGTCCAGGTCGCTGGTCACGACGATCTTCGTGTTCGTGGCACCGAGCTCGTCCAGCTGCTGCCGCACCCGGTGGGCGAGCAGGACCAGGTCGCCGGAGTCGATGCGGACGGCGCCGAGCTCCGGCCCCGCCACCTCCACGGCGGTGCGCACCGCCTCGGACAGGTCGTAGGTGTCGACCAGCAGGGTGGTGCCGCTGCCGAGGGAGACCACCTGCGCCTTGAAGGCGTCCCGTTCGCTGTCGTGCACAAGGGTGAAGGCGTGGGCGCTGGTGCCGATGGTGGGGATGCCGTAGCGGAAGCCGGCGGCGAGGTTGGAGGTGCTGGAGAAGCCGCCGATGTAGGCCGCCCGCGAGGCGGCGACCGCCGCCAGCTCATGGGTGCGCCGCGCGCCCATCTCCATCAGCGGCCGGTCCCCGGCCGCCACCGCCATCCGGGAGGCGGCGGCCGCGATGGCCGAGTCGTGGTTGAGGATCGACAGGATCACGGTCTCCAGCAGCACCGCCTCCGCGAATGTGCCCTCGACCCGCACGACCGGCGAGCCGGGGAAGTACACCTCTCCCTCGGGGTAGCCGTGGATGTCGCCGCTGAAGCGGTAGCCGTCCAGCCAGGCCAGCGTCTCGTCGTCCACGATGTGCTCGGTGGACAGGAAGCTCAGCACGGCGTCGTCGAACCGGAAGTTCTCCACCGCGTCCAGGACCCGGCCCGTGCCGCCGACCACGCCGTAGCGGCGCCCCTCGGGCAGACGGCGGGTGAACACCTCGAACACGGACCGCCGGTGAGCCGCCCCGCTTCGCAGCGCGGCCTGGAGCATCGTCAGCTCGTACCGGTCGGTGAACAGCGCCGTGGAGGGAACGAGGACCGGAAGCCCCAGCGCGGAGGCCGCCTCCCGTCCCCGTGCCTCGGAGAATTCGAAGCCTTGGGAGTCCATACGGTGATGCTACCCCGAATACTCGTCAGAGTGACGATTTCTGCGGTCGAGCACTGCTGGACCAACTCCTGGAGCAACGGCGGTCGGCCGCCCATGGACCAAGTGGCGGATCGTGTTGATGGATCCTCGGATCGGGCGGGGCCCGCGTCGCATCGGCGTTGCGCAGGTGGCAGCATGGGGCGTGTGAGTGTCGCCCCCATCGAGATCGAGCGCACGGAGTCCGAGCAAGCCCCGTTCGAGGTGCCGAGCCCGGACGTGCCCTGGGTGACGATCGTCCACAACGACCCCGTCAACCTCATGAGCTACGTGACGTACGTCTTCCAGGCGTACTTCGGCTACCCGAAGGACAAGGCCCACCGGCTCATGATGGACGTGCACAACAAGGGCCGCGCCGCTGTCTCCAGCGGTACGCGTGAGGAGATGGAACGAGACGTGCAGGCCATGCACGGGTACGGGCTGTGGGCCACGCTCCAGCAGGACCGCTGACGCGCGGCCCCGAAGCACGCTGACGAAACGTGGGGCGGGGCGTGCCGACGCCGCACCGCCGACCCCCATCCACGACCGGGAGACCAAGGGCCTCATGGCCGGATACTTCGAAGCCGCCCCTGGCGGCGGAGCCGCGATCGCCCTCGACGAGGTGGAGATCTCCATCCTGCGCTCCCTCGCCGTGCAACTGCTGGAGCTCATCGGGCCCGGCCCCGGCGGTGAGGGCGAGGGCGAGCAGGACCCGCTCGCCGGGCTCATGGCGGACGGTCCGAGCGCCCCGCCGTCCGATCCCGCGCTCGCCCGCCTCTTCCCCAGCGCCTACAGCGACCCGGAGAAGGAGGAGGACGAGCAGGCGAAGGCGGCCTCGGCGGAGTTCCGCCGGTACACCGAGAACGACCTGCGGGCCCGCAAGCGTGACGACGCCCTCGGCGTCGTGCGCAGCCTCGACCGCCTCACCCCCGCGGGCGACGGGGGAGCGGTGCTCCGGCTGGACGCCGAGCAGTCCCAGCGCTGGCTGGGCGCCCTCAACGATCTGCGGCTGACGATCGGCACCCGCCTCGAGGTGAGCGACGACGAGGCCGACGACCTCTTCCGGCTCCCCGACAGCGACCCGCGCAAGCCGATGGTGCTCGCCTACCTGTGGCTCGGCGGCCTCCAGGAGTCCCTCGTCGAGACCCTCATGTGAAGCGTTCGGGTGAGTTCGCCCCCTGGTCTTCACTTCGATTTGAGGTTGCTCTGAGTAACCGCAGCTGCCCCGCCGTACGGTTCCCGGTGTCCGTATAACGATCTCGGCGGACTCTCGGTAGTGAATGTCCCGGTATGGTGCGGCCGTTTCGTTATAAGCGCGCCTCGACCCACACCATGATCGTCGCTCTGCGTGGTACGAATCCCGGATCCGGTTCCCAGGGACAGGGAACAGGTCCGGCTCGGACGCCCCGGGTCGCGCATGGATGGATGAAGGGCGCTCCCCATGGCCAACAGGCCTTCGCACCACGCTCCCCCCGCGACGCACCAGTCCGGGACGACCAGTGACAGTACGGCGGAACCCGAGGAGGGCTACCAGCGAGGACTCGGCAGCCGCCAGATCCAGATGATCGCCATCGGCGGCGCCATCGGCACAGGCCTCTTCCTGGGCGCGGGAACCGCGATCTCCAAGGCCGGCCCCAGCCTGATCATGATGTACGCCATCGCCGGTGTGATCATCTTCTTCATCATGCGGGCGCTCGGCGAGCTGCTGACCTACCGCCCCGTGTCGGGCTCGTTCGCCGACTACGCGCGCGAGTTCCTCGGCCCCTTCTTCGGGTTCGTCACCGGATGGACGTACTGGCTGATGTGGGTGGTCACCGGCATGGCCGAGGTCACCGCCGCCGCCACGTACATCAAGTACTGGTGGCCGCACATCCCGCAGTGGTCCTCGGCGCTGGCCTTCCTGGTCGTGCTGTTCGCCGTGAACCTGATCTCGGTGAAGCTCTTCGGCGAGGTCGAGTTCTGGTTCTCCATGATCAAGGTCACCGCCATCATCGGCATGATCCTGATCGGCCTGGGGGTGATCACCTTCGGCTTCTCCGCCGCGGGCGACACGGCCTCGTTCAGCAACCTCTGGTCGCACGACGGCTTCTTCCCGACCGGCGTCGGCAAGTCCCTCATGACGCTCCAGATCGTGATGTTCGCCTATCTCGCCGTCGAGCTCGTCGGCGTCACGGCCGGTGAGGCGGAGAACCCGCGCGAGACCCTGCCGAAGGCGATCAACACCCTGCCGTGGCGGATCGGAGTGTTCTACATCGGCGCGCTGATCGTGATCCTCGCGGTGGTCAGCTGGACCGACTTCGAGCCCGGCGTCAGCCCGTTCGTGGCCGCGTTCGCCAAGATCGGCATCCCGGCCGGAGCCGCGATCGTCAACTTCGTGGTACTCACCGCCGCGCTGTCCTCCTGCAACTCCGGTATGTACTCCACCGGCCGGATGCTGCGCGACCTCGCGGTCAACGGCCAGGGTCCGAGGGTGTTCGCGAAGCTGAACTCCCGGCAGACCCCGGCGGTCGGCATCCTGGTCTCGGTCGCGCTGATGGGCTTCGGCGTGTGGATCAACTACGTGGACCCCGAGGGCGCCTTCACCTACATCACCTCGTTCGCCACCGTCGCCGGTGTCTGGACCTGGGCGATGATCCTGCTCTCCCACATCCGCTACCGCGCCGCCGTGAAGGCCGGGCGGGCGCAGGAGGCGTGGTTCAAGGCGCCCGGCGCCCCCTGGACCAGCTGGATCGCTCTGGTCTTCCTGGTGGGTGTGTTCGTCCTCATCGGTCTCGACAAGGACGCGCGGATCTCGCTCTACAGCGCTCCGGTGTGGTTCGCCGTCCTCGGTGTCGGCTACTACGTCCTCAGGGGCCGCAACCCCGACGCGTTCGCCCCCAAGGAGTCGATCCCGCCGGTGAAGGACCGCGAGCCCGAGTTCGCCCAGTCGTAGACCGGCGAGGACCCGGCGGCGAGGACCCGGCGGCGAAGACCATCCGCAGGACGCGCACGGCCCGTCTCACCCAGCCCCCACACGGTGAGACGGGCCGTCCGCGCATCGGAACGCGGTGCTTATCCTTTGGCCATGCTCACCATCACCCAGGCCCTCCACGACGCGATCGTCGCCCACGCCCGCGAGGACCACCCCGACGAGGCGTGCGGGGTCGTCGCGGGCCCCGCGGGCAGCGGCCGGCCCGAGCGGTTCATCCCCATGCTCAACGCCGCGCGCTCGCCGACGTTCTACGAGTTCGACTCCACGGACCTGCTCAAGCTCTACCGCGAGATGGACGACCGCGACGAGGAGCCCGTGGTCATCTACCACTCGCACACCGCCACCGAGGCGTACCCGTCGCGCACCGACATCTCCTACGCCAATGAGCCGGGCGCCCACTACGTGCTGGTCTCCACCGCCGACTGCGGCAACGACGAGGGCCCCTTCCAGTTCCGGTCCTTCCGGATCGTGGAGGGCGTGGTGACGGAGGAACCCGTCGAGGTCGTGGACGCCTACCCGGTGTGACCACCGCGGTGTCCGGATCGTGGTACGCGGCGCCTGGGCGGCGGACGGGAATCGATAGGATGACCCCATGTGTTCCCCCGACGTGAGCCACGACAGCCCGGGCAGCCTCCTGCTCGTCGCGCGCCTTCACGTCGACCTGTGCCGCCTCGCCAGCTCGATGTGTCGCTGACCGACGTCGCACGACGGACGCCGTAGAGCCGCCCGGCGCCGCACGGGCCCACTCGGAACCCCTACCTTTCCCTTCCTGGAGCACACCCATGGCCATCGAGGTCCGCATCCCGACCATCCTTCGCACCTACACCGACGGCGCGAAGGCCGTCGAGGGCAACGGCAGCACGCTGGAGGAGCTCTTCGTCGACCTCGAGGCCCGCCACCCCGGCATCCGGGAGCGCCTGGTCGACGGCGGTGAGCTGCGCCGCTTCGTGAACGTCTACCTCAACGACGAGGACGTCCGCTTCCTGGAGGGCATCTCCACGGCGCTGGCCGACGGCGACAACGTCACCATCCTCCCCGCCGTCGCGGGCGGCTGAGCCACGCCATGCGCTACGACTCCCCGCTGGCCGCGGTCGGCAACACCCCCCTGGTGCGCCTGCCCCGGCTGTCGCCGTCGCCGGAGGTCCGGATCTGGGCCAAGCTCGAGGACCGCAACCCCACCGGCTCCATCAAGGACCGCCCGGCGCTGCACATGATCGAGCAGGCCGAGGCCGAGGGCCGCCTGACCCCCGGCTGCACGATCCTGGAGCCGACCTCCGGCAACACGGGCATCTCCCTGGCCATGGCGGCACGGCTCAAGGGCTACCGCATCGTGTGCGTGATGCCGGAGAACACCAGCGAGGAGCGGCGCGAGCTGCTGAAGATGTGGGGCGCGGAGATCGTCTCCTCCCCGGCCGCGGGCGGCTCCAACACCGCCGTTCGCGTCGCCAAGGAGATCAGCGCCGAGCACCCGGACTGGGTGATGCTCTACCAGTACGGCAATCCGCACAACGTGGGCGCGCACTACGCCACCACCGGCCCCGAGATCCTCGCCGACCTGCCCACCGTGACCCATTTCGTGGCGGGCCTGGGCACGACCGGCACCCTGATGGGCGTGGGCCGCTACCTGCGCGAGAAGGTCCCGGGCGTCGTGATCGTCGCCGCCGAGCCGCGCTACGACGACGTGGTCTACGGCCTGCGCAACCTCGACGAGGGCTTCGTCCCCGAGCTGTACGACGAGTCGGTGCTCACCACCCGGTACTCCGTCGGCTCCGAGGACGCCGTGCGCCGCACCCGTGAGCTGCTGCGTGAGGAGGGCATCTTCGCCGGAGTCTCCACCGGCGCCGCCCTGCACGCGGCCATCGGCGTCGGCCGCAAGGCGGTCAAGGCAGGGGAGAGCGCCGACATCGTCTTCGTCGTGGCGGACGGCGGGTGGAAATACCTGTCCACCGGCATCTACACCGCGGAGTCCACCGAGGCGGCGGTCGAGGCACTGCACGGCCAGCTCTGGGCGTGAGGCCCGGGCCTCTCGGGCGGGCCGACCGGATGGCGTGCGGGGTGCGCACGCCGGTTCGCCCTGCCCGCTCGTACTGGTGATTCCGCCCACAACCGGCCACCCGAACGGGAGCGGGAGCGCGTCGGCGGCATACCCTCGTCTGACATGGCGGCCCGCACCCGTCGCCATCGGCTGACCCGGCCGCCCGGAATCCCCGACCGGCGCCCAGGCCGGATCCTTGGGCGCGCGCACGCGACGCAGCGCCGTGCCCCACGGGTGTCCGTCCGCGCAAGACCCCCGGACCGCCCCTGGAGGTTCTCGCACATGAAGCTCACCGTCGTCGGCTGCGCGGGGTCGTTCCCTTCTGTGGACTCGGCCTGCTCGAGCTACCTCGTCGAGGCCGACGGCTTCCGGCTGCTGATCGACATGGGCAATGGCGCCCTCGGCGAGCTGCAGCGACACTGCGGACTCTACGACCTCGACGCCGTGATGCTGAGCCATCTGCACGCGGATCACTGCATCGACATGTGCAACTACTGGGTGGTGCGCTACTACCGCCACGACGGCGCCCCGGTGGACCAACTGCCCGTGTACGGTCCCGAGGGCACAGAGGAGCGGCTGTGCAGCGCGTACGGCGGCGACCTGCCGAAGGACTCGGCGATGCGGGAGGTCTTCGACTTCCGCACGCTGCGGCCCGGCACCTTCTCGGTCGGTCCCTTCACGGTGCGCACGGTGCGGGTGGCCCACCCGGTGGAGGCCTTCGCCTTCCGGATCGAGCACGGGGACAGGTCGCTGACCTACTCCGGCGACACCGGCCCATGCGAGGCGCTGGTCGCCCTCGCCGAGGACACCGACCT
The DNA here is from genome assembly GCF_014646055.1 of Wenjunlia tyrosinilytica. Classification (GTDB taxonomy): domain Bacteria; phylum Actinomycetota; class Actinomycetes; order Streptomycetales; family Streptomycetaceae; genus Wenjunlia; species Wenjunlia tyrosinilytica. The sequence continues at coordinate 202,827 of NZ_BMMS01000012.1, read as the reverse complement.
GCTGCTGTGCGAGGCGTCGTTCACGCACGGCAAGGAGGACATCCCCGAGCTGCACCTCAACGGGCGCGAGGCCGGCGAGCACGCCGACCGGGCGGGGGCGGCGAGCCTGGTGCTCACCCACATCCCGCCGTGGACGGATGCCGAGCGCAATCTCGCCGACGCCCGCGCGGTCTTCGACGGCCCGGTGCACGTGGCCAGGGCGGGCGCGGTCTACGAGCTCTGAGGGGCCCGTGTGCTCCGCGAGGTCCATCGGCTCCGAAGGGTCGGCGCGCCCCGGCCGCCCTAGTATTGGTGTAGACCACGGAGCGGAACGGGAGCTGTGACATGGCCACCAAGGCTGAGAAGATCGTCGCGGGACTCGGCGGCATCGACAACATCGTCGAGGTCGAGGGGTGCATCACCAGACTGCGCACGGAGGTCCGCGACCCCTCCCTGGTCGACGACGCGGCACTCAAGGCCGCGGGCGCGCTCGGCGTCGTGAGGATGGGCAGCGCGATCCAGGTCGTCATCGGCACCGACGCCGACCCGGTCGCCGCCGACATCGACGACCTCATGTGACGGGGGACCTCAAATGGGGACCTCATATGGGGACCTCGTATGACGGGGGATCCCGGGTGAGCGGGGACACCAGGTGAGAGGGGACACCAGGTGACCGGGGACACCACGTGACCGGCGATCCCGGGTGGCATGGGGACTGCGGGGGAGATGGGACCAGGCGAGAGGGGACCTCGGGTGACCGGGGGTGCGATGACGGGTGTTCGCCCGGAGCGCGGAGCCGTCCCCGTCTATCGGTAGGGTCGTCGGCATGTCTCGTATCGACGGCCGTACGCCGCAGCAGCTCCGCCCCGTCACCATCGAGCGGGGATGGAGCAAGCACGCCGAGGGCTCCGTCCTCGTATCGTTCGGCGACACCAAGGTCTTCTGCACCGCGAGCGTCACCGAGGGAGTGCCCCGCTGGCGCAAGGGATCGGGCGAGGGCTGGGTCACCGCCGAGTACTCCATGCTGCCGCGATCGACCAACACCCGCGGCGACCGCGAGTCCGTGCGCGGCAAGATCGGCGGCCGCACCCACGAGATCTCCCGGCTCATCGGGCGCTCGCTGCGCGCCGTGATCGACTACAAGGCGCTCGGGGAGAACACCGTCGTCATCGACTGCGACGTCCTGCAGGCCGACGGCGGCACCCGCACCGCGGCGATCACCGGCGCCTACGTCGCCCTCGCCGACGCGGTGACGTGGATGCAGGAGCACAAGCTCGTCAAGGCCAAGACCCAGCCGCTGTCCGGCACCCTCAGCGCGGTCAGCGTGGGCATCGTGGACGGCGTCCCGATGCTCGACCTGGCCTATGAGGAGGACGTGCGCGCGGAGACCGACATGAACGTCGTCTGCACCGGCGACGGCCGATTCGTCGAGGTCCAGGGCACCGCCGAGGGTGAGCCCTTCGAACGCCACAAACTCAACGCGCTCCTCGACCTCGCGGTCGCCGGATGCGCCGAGCTCGACAGCATCCAGCGCGCCGCGCTCGCTGGCTGACCGACACCCCAGGGGGGGAATGATCACCATGCGTACCACCGCTTCGGCGCTCGTGGCGGGAGCCGCGGCACTGCTGCTCCCGCTCACCGCGGGCTGTTCCGCCGTCCAGACGGCACTGGACTGCGGGCAGTTGGCGGTCGATGTGACCAACGACGTCCAGCAGCTCCAGCAGGCGCTCAGCAACGCGGGCGACAGCCCGCAGGACGCCCAGAACGCGCTGAACACCCTGTCGAACGACCTCGACAAGCTGAGCGACAAGACCAGCAACGCGGATCTGTCGAAGGCCGTGGGCGATCTGCGCACACAGGTCGACAAGACCGGTGACCAGCTCGACGCGGGCAAGGTGCCCAGCGCCGACCCGCTCGTGGACGCCGCGGGGAAGATCAGCAAGGTCTGCACCGGTGACTGAGAGACCAGGGGGCCGACAGGGAGGGCAGGCGGGAGAGCGGCCGGGAGACCATGGGGGCATGACCACCCGACTCGTCCTCGCCACCCGCAACAAGCACAAGGTCGGCGAGCTGCGCTCCATCCTCACCGCGGCGGGGCTCGACGTCGAACTCGTGGGCGCCGACGCCTACCCCGAGATCCCCGACGTTCCCGAGACCGGCGTCTCCTTCGCGGAGAACGCCCTGCTGAAGGCCCATGCCCTGGCCGAGGCCACGGGCCTGCCCGCCGTGGCGGACGACTCCGGGCTGTGCGTGGACGTCCTCGGCGGCGCCCCCGGGATCTTCTCCGCCCGGTGGTCCGGCAGGCACGGCGACGACCGGGCCAACCTCGACCTCCTGCTGGCCCAGCTCGGCGACATCGCCGCCCCGCACCGCACCGCCCACTTCGCCTGTGCGGCGGCCCTGGCCCTGCCGGACGGCACCGAGCGCGTCGTCGAGGGGGTCCTCGAGGGCACCCTGCGCCACGAGCCCACGGGATCGGGGGGCTTCGGCTACGACCCGGTCCTCGAGCCCCTGGGGGAGTCGCGCACCTGCGCGGAGCTCACCGCCGAGGAGAAGAACGCCATCAGCCACCGCGGCAAGGCCTTCCGGGCGCTGGTCCCGGTGGTGAAGGAACTGCTGGGCTGACGTCGCGTACGGGCCCGTACCCAAGGTCCGTACAGAGATCCCGTACAGAGAACCCGTACAGAGATCCGTACGGAGCTACGGACAGAGAGTCCGGACGGCACAGGAGGCGCTTCCCGCCGCGAAGCGCCTCCTGTGCCGTCCGCCGTGTCCCTGTGCGCGAGGGGGGATTCGAACCCCCACGTCCGAAGACACCGGCACCTAAAGCCGTCCCGTCTACCAGTTCCGGCACTCGCGCGCCCCGTCATGCTACTGCCTGGGGCCCGCCGGGGCGCGGGCGTTCGAGCGCCGTGCCGAGGCCCGAAGGCACTGAGACCGGCGCGGCCACCGGAGAGTTGGCGCCCTCCTCGATGAGGCGCTGCGCCGTCCGCGGACGTATGTAGGGGCGGGCAGCGCTGTGGAGCGGTGCCGGACCCAACGGCCGGACGGGATGTTCGTCACATCCCGGAGGGAGTGATTCCCAGGCGGGCCAGGCGTCACAGACGTGTCACAGCTGCGTGCCGAGGTCGCCTATTTGATTGATCATGCGAAAGTGTGCGCTAGTAATGACTAGGAACGTTCTGGGCGAAACGCCCGTTGGAGGCGTCGAGTCGCCGCGGCACAACCTTCGGCTGCGGCCGAGGAGTCTGTACTGACATGAGTGACCAGGCGAAGCAGAGCAGCGCCGGCTCCGTCGCGGGACCGCCCAGGCCCGCGAAGAGCGGGCGGCCGAAACGGACCGGGTGGCGGCGCGCGCTGCCGACATGGCGCACGGTGCTGGTCGGCACCCTGGTGTTCGCCACGCTCTGCATTGGCGCGTTCGCGGCCGGCTACATGCTCGTGCACATCCCGCCGGGCAACGCCGGCGCCAAGGCCCAGAGCAATGTCTACCTCTACAACGACGGCACCGAGATCGCCCGGACCGGTCAGATCAACCGCGAGAACGTCCCCCTGAGCAAGGTCCCCAAACACGTCCAGCAGGCCGTGCTCGCCGCCGAGGACCGCAACTTCTACTCCGAGTCCGCGGTCAACCCCCTCGCGATGGGCCGCGCCGCCTACAACACCGTACGCGGGCGGGAGAGGCAGAGCGGCTCGACGATCACCCAGCAGTATGTGAAGAACTACTACCTCAACCAGGAACAGACCGTCTCCCGGAAGGTCAAGGAGTTCTTCATCGCGATCAAGCTGGACCGCGAGAAGACCAAGGACCAGATCCTCGAGGGCTACCTCAACACCAGCTACTACGGACGCAGCGCCTACGGCATACAGGCCGCCGCCCACGCCTACTACGGCAGGGACGTCGGTGACCTGACCGTGGGCCAGGGCGCCTACCTGGCGGCCCTTCTCAATGCCCCCGGCCTGTACGACGTCAAGGCCAACCCCGACAACCGCCGCGCCGCCGTCGCCCGCTGGAACTACGCCCTGGACGGCATGGTCAAGTCCGGATGGCTGTCGCAGAGCGAGCGGGACAGGCAGAAGTTCCCCGAGCCGGACGACGTCAAGCCGCCGGGCAGCCTGGCCGGCCAGGACGGCTACCTCGTCGAGGCGGTCAAGAAGTACATCATCGACAACGACATCGTCGACGAGCGGACCCTGGCCGCGGGCGGCTACCGGATCACCACCACGATCGACCGCAGGAAGCAGGACGCCTTCGTCAAGGCCGTCGACGACCGGCTGATGAGCAAGCTCAGCAAGCAGCGCAAGGTCGACAAGTTCGTCCGGGCCGGCGGTGCCTCGGTCGAGCCCAAGAGCGGAAGGGTCGTCGCGCTGTACGGCGGCGTGGACTACCTCAAGCAGTACGTGAACAGCGCCACCCGCCGGGACTACCAGGTGGGCTCGATCTTCAAGCCGTTCATCCTCGCCTCGGCCATGGACAACCTCGCCAGGACCCAGGACGGCTCCGCGATCACGCCGAACGCGGTCTACGACGGCACCAACAAGCGCCCGGTCGTGGACGGCGAGGGCACGCCCGTCGGCTTCGCCCCCGAGAACGAGGACCAGCACAGCTACGGAGACATCACCGCCGCCCAGGCCATGAACTCCTCGGTCAACTCCGTGTACGGGCAGATGGCGCAGGACGTCGGTCAGGACAAGGTCAAGAAGACAGCGATCGACCTCGGCCTGCCAGAGAAGACACCCAACCTCAACTCCTCTCCCTCCATGGCGCTGGGCGTCGCCACCCCCAGCGTGCTGGACATGACCGGTGCCTACGCCACCCTGGCCAACCACGGCAAGGCGATCGAACCCTGGCTGGTCTCGAAGATGACCAAGTCCGGCCAGCCCGTGCAGCTGCCCAACCACAACGGGCGCCAGGCCATCGACCGCGAGGCCGCCGACGCCACCACGCAGGTGCTCGAGGGCGTCATCAACGGGCCGGGCGCCACCGGCTCGGCCGCCCTCGGGCTCGGCCGCCCCGCCGCCGGCAAGACCGGCACCGCGGAGGAGGACAAGGCGGCCTGGTTCGCCGCGTACACCCCGCAGCTGGCCACGGTGGTCGGTGTGCTCGGCCAGGACCCGAACCCGCCGTACAGCCAGAAGAGGCTCTACGGCGCCGCGGGGCTCACCCGTGTCAACGGAGGCGGTTTCCCGGCGGAGATCTGGACCTCGTACATGACCTCCGCGCTGCGGGGCAAGCAGGTCATGGACTTCGACCTGCGTACCGGGGACGGCGACTTCTCCGAGGTGCCCACCCCGCAGCCGCCCAGCACCCCGGACGACTCCACGCCTCCGGACACCTCGGGCGGCACCACGGACGGCGGCTCCGGCGAGACTCCGACCACCGACGGCGGGACCACCGACGGCGGCGGCACGGACGGAGGGAGCACCGACGGGGGCACGGCAGACGGCGGGACGGCGGACGGAGGCACCACCACCGACGGCGGGACGACCGACGGAGGCACCACCACCGACGGCGGGACGGCGGACGGAGGCACGGCGGACGGCGGTACGAGCACCGGTGGGTCGAGCACCGGCGGCACGTCGAGCGGGAGCACCGGTGGCGGGGGCAGTACCGGCGGTACCGATGTCGGCACCACCACCGATCCGTCGGCCGGCAGCACGGGCGCCTGACCGGCCTCCGCGCGCTCCGGCCGTGCCTCGGCGGCCGCTGGTGGCCTTCCAACCGGTGACGGACACCACCAGCGGGCATATGAAGAAGATCCGGGCGGCGGCCCCGGGCTCGTGATGACCCGGTACGGCGCGTCTCGTCGGGATTTGTCCAGGGTACGCAACCGGGGCGGTACTCGACGGGGGACGGGCAACGGCGGTGACCGAGGTCACCGCCGTTCCGCTCCGCCGCCGTCCCCGTGGACGGCGGCGGGGATCACAGATAGAGGCCCGTGGCCCCGTCGGAGCCCTGGAGCCGCTCGGCCGCCACGGCGTGGAGGTCCCGCTCGCGCATCAGCGCGTAGTCGACGCCGCGCACCTCGACCTCGGCGCGGTCCTCCGGGTCGTACAGGACCCGGTCGCCGGGCTCGACCGTCCGCACGTTCTGCCCGACCGCGACGACCTCCGCCCAGGCCAGGCGCTTGCCGACGGCGGCCGTGGCGGGGATCAGGATGCCGCCGGACGAGCGCCGCTCGCCCTCGGGGATGTCCGTGCGCACCAGGACGCGGTCGTGCAGCATCCGGATCGGCAGCTTGTCGTCGCCGATCCCCTCGCGGCTGTTCCTGCTTCTCTTCGTCTCGGGGGACTTCTCAGTGCTCACGCCAAGACCGTACCTGGCCCCGGCGGGCCGCGGACCTTCAGGGCGCTCGAGCACGGCTGCGCGGCGCCGGGGGTGGCGCGGAAGGCGCCGCAGGGGGCGCCGCCGCTCAGCGGTGGCGGCGCCGGGCGGTCAGGCCCACGACGGCCACGACCAGCACGGTGGCGGCCACGGCGGCCGGCACGATCCTCTCCAGACGCGGGCTGCCGTCCGGGCCGACGAGCTGATTGCGTGCCCCGGTGACGGCGCGGTTGGCGGCCACGTACGCCCGTCCGGCGGTACGGTCGACCGCTGCCGCGGCCCGCGACCGGACCCCGTCCGCGATCGTCTTCGGGTGCACCCGGACCGCGATCTCGTCCAGGGTGACGGCCAGGTCCTGGCGCCTGCGCGCGATGTCCGCCTCGATCTGCGCAGGGGTTCTGACGTCCGACTCCTCGCTCATGCCGAACAGTTTGTCAGTTCGGCCGACCGAGTGCCGCGCGGCACCCCCTGCTGCTGTGAAGTTCCGCGGCGAAATGCCGGGCCGGGCCCGGATAGTCTCGGCTGTGCCACCTGTTCCACGACGAGGAGCGCATTCCATGAGCGAGCGACTGAAGCCCGGCGACACCGCCCCCGCGTTCACCCTGCCCGACGCCGACGGCAAGCAGGTCTCCCTCGCCGACCACGCCGGCCGCAAGGTGATCGTGTACTTCTACCCGGCGGCGCTGACCCCGGGCTGCACCAAGCAGGCCTGCGACTTCACCGACAACCTCGAACTGCTCGCCGGGGCGGGCTACGACGTGCTCGGCATCTCGCCCGACAAGCCGGACAAGCTCGACCGGTTCCGCGACGAGGAGAGCCTGAAGGTCACGCTGCTGGCCGACCCGGACAAGGAGGTCCTCCAGGCGTACGGGGCCTTCGGCGAGAAGACCATGTACGGCAGGACCGTCACCGGCGTGATCCGGTCCACCTTCGTGGTGGACGAGGAGGGCAAGGTCGAGCGTGCCCTGTACAACGTGCGCGCCACCGGCCATGTGGCCAAGCTCCTCAAGGACCTCGGGGTCGCCGCCGTCTGACGGCGACCCGCGGCCCGGCCCCGTTCGGCCGCGCCTTCACCGGCGGCGGAGGTTCTGCAGGGCCGCGTGGACCCGGTCGACCGCCCCGAGCGTCGTCGAGGCGTGCGCGGACAGGCGCACGCAGTCCGAACGGACCGTGGGCGCCACCCCGTGCTCGCGCAGCGCCCCGGCGACGCGTTCCGGGGCGGCGCCGGGGACGGTGAACGAGACGAGGCCCGCCCGCTCCCGCCGCGCCGCCGGGGACAGGACCAGGCCGCCGACCGCGCGCACGGTGTCGATGAGCTGGCCGACGCGTTCCTCGATGTGCCGCTCGATCGCCCGCACACCGACCCGCTCGACCAGTTCCAGGGCGGTGGCGAGGGCGGCAGCGGCGACCGGGCTGGGGTTGGTGACGGAGAAGCGGGCGGCGCCGGGGGCGGGAGTGTGCTCCACGTCGTCGAACACCCCGGCGTCCCGCACTCCGGTCCAGCCCGTCAGTGTGGGCTCCAGCCGCTCGAGGGCCCGGTCGGACACCGCCAGGAACCCCGTGGACCAGCTCGCCCGCAGCCACTTCTGGCCCCCGGTGACGAGCACGTCGGCGGCTCCCCAGTCCATGCCGGCGATCCCGAAGCCCTGGATGGCGTCCACCACCAGCAGCCGGTCGCCGACCACCTCGCGAAGCGCGCCGAGGTCGGCGCGGTAGCCGGTGCGGAAGTCCACCGCGCTGACCGACACCGCCGTCACGTCGTCGGTCAGCGCCGACTTCACGGCGTCGGGTGTCGCCCAGCCGTCCAGCGTGCGCAGCCCCGTCCGGCCGAGGGCGGCGGCGCGCCGCCATGGGTAGGCGTTGGAGGGGAACTCCCCGGCGGGGACGAGCACGGTGCCCGACGGCAGGCCGAAGGCCGCGTGGAACAGCCCCGTGGACGCGTTCGGCATCAGCACGACGTGCTCCGGGGTGGTCCCGGCCAGGCGCGCGGCGGCGGCGATCGCCCGGGGCTCGGCCCGCATGAGCTCGTCGACCGTGGTGTGGTCGGCGCGGGCGGAGGCGGCCATGGCGCGTGCGGTGGCGTCGAGGACGTCCCTCGAGGGCGGCCCGTGCCGGGCGAAGTCCAGATACCCCTCCGGCTCGTCGAAGTGTTCGGCGTAGCCGTGCAGTCCGGTCATCGTCTCTCCCGGTTTCTGGGACGGGGCTCAGAGCGCTGCGGGGGCGGCCGCCTTCAGAGAGTTCAGGTCGAGGGAGTCGGCCATGGCCTGGAAACCGCGGTCGCTGGGGTGGAGGTGGTCGCCCGAATCGTAGACCGGACGGAGCCTGGTGGGCCGCAGCGGGTCACGCAGCGCGCGGTCGAAGTCGACGACGGCGTCGAAGATCCGGCCGGAGCGGATGCGCTCGTTGACGGCCTGTCGCACCGCGTCCAGCCGAGGGCTCCAGTTCCGGTGGCCCTCGAAGGGCATCAGCGTGGCGCCGACGACGCGCAGGCCGCGGGCGTGGGCGCGGGCGGTGATCCGGCGCAGTCCGGCGGCGATCCGGTCCGGGTCCGCCTGCTGGGGCGGCTTGAGGATGTCGTTGACGCCGAGTTCGACCACGAGGACCGAGGCGCCGGTCCCGGCGGCCACGTCCCGGTCGAAGCGGCTCAGGGCCGCCACACCGTTGCCGGGGGTGCGCCGGGGCGCGTTGCTGAGGACGCGGTTGCCGCTGATGCCCTGGTTGAGCACGCCGAGACGGGGGGCGCGGGGGGTGCGCAGGAGGCGGGAGGCCAGGAAGTCGGTCCAGCGGTGGTTGGCGCCCGCGGTGGAGGTGATCCCGTCGGTGATGGAGTCGCCGAGCGCGACGACCGAGCCCGAGGCCGAGGCCGACCACACGTCCACGGCGGACAGGTAACGCCAGTACGGGGTCTGCTCGGTGAACGCCGTGCCCTGGAGGTCGGCGTGGTGGTCGCCCCGGGCCAGATAGGAGATCTGACGCGCGTGCGGGTGGTAGGTGACGGTGCCGGACCGGTCGGGTGTGTAGGTGGTCACCAGCAGGTCGGCGGAGTCCGGCACCCGCAGCCGCACCGGGTCGCTGACGGCGGATCGCCCGGCGGGGACGACCACGGCGGTCCGGCCCGCGAAGGTGAGGCGGCGCACGGTGCCGCCGGCCGCGTTGGGGCTGCTGGGCGCGGCGGCGAGGGCCACGGTGGCGCCGGTGATCCTCAAAGGCATGGTGCCGAAGACATTGGAAAGGTGGATACGGGTGGCGCTCCCGCCGACGCTGACGTGGACCACATTGCGGATGGTGATCCGCGGGTAGCCGGTGTGGGCGCCCGGTTCGAAGGTGGCCGGGGAGGCGGACCACGTGCCGACCCAGCGGCCGGAGGAGGCGGGCTCGAGAGCGGTCCGGTTGCCCGAGGCGCCCGCGCGGGGGCGTGCGCCGGTGGGGTCCGGCCCGAGGAGCAGCACCGCGGCGGCAATGGCCGTGATCGCCGACACAACGGCGGTCAGGGCACGACCCCAGGGCCTGGTCATGCGGTCTCTCCTCGGGCAGGCGGACTGGCTCCGCTGGTGGGGGGTCGCCGTCGTCGGCGGGAGGGGCGGTTCGGGCGGTGCCCGTTCACCGGTCCCATGATCCCATGGTGATCGCGGGACCTGTCCGGTGATGTCGAACGTTCACTGCACAGTGACAGACGCCGAACAGGCACTGTCTCGTTCCGTAAGTGAATGTGACGTGGACGATACGCGGGTGGAGCCGGTGGATCAGGGGCAGTCGACGAACAGGCAGAAGGGCGGCCGGAAGGGCGAGGGCCCGGACGGCGATCCGGTGGGCGCCGGGGCGGCGCGGCGCCGCAACCCCGGCCCGATGAACGAGATCAGCGAGTCGGACGAGGTCAAGCGGCGCGGTGTGCGCCGGATGAAGCTGTTCGCCACCGGACTGCTGGCCCTGGCGACCGTGGTCTTCGCCTTCGCGCGCTGGCGCGAGGCGTCGGGGGCCGGGGCGTGGGCGGGCTATGTGGCGGCCGCGGCGGAGGCGGGCATGGTGGGCGCGCTCGCCGACTGGTTCGCGGTGACGGCGCTGTTCCGCCATCCCATGGGGCTGCCGATCCCGCACACCGCGATCATCCCGACGAAGAAGGACTCGTTCGGCCGCAGCCTCGGTGACTTCGTCGGGGAGAACTTCCTCTCCGAGGACGTCATCCGCGGCAGGCTCCGGGCCGTGGGCATCGCGAGCCGCCTCGGCGGCTGGCTGTCCGACCCCAAGCACGCGGAGCGGGTCACCCAGGAACTGGCGGCGGCGCTGCGCGGGGCGTTGACGGTGCTGCGGGACTCGGATGTGCAGGCGATCGTCGGTGAGGCGGTCACCCGCAGGGCCAACGCCCAGGTGGTCGCACCGCCGATAGGCCGGATGCTGGACCGCGTCGTGGCCGCGGGAGGGCACCACCGTGTCGTGGACCTGGTCTGCGTACGGGCCCACGACTGGCTGGTGGAGCACCAGGACTCGGTGATGGAGGCCGTGACCGGGGGCGCGCCCGGCTGGACGCCGAGGTTCGTGGACCGGCGGGTGGGGGAGCGGGTCTACAAGGAACTCCTGCGCTTCGTCACCGAGATGAGGGACTGGCCGCAGCATCCGGCGCGGGGAGCGGTCGACCGTTTCCTGGCCGACTTCGCCACCGAACTGCGGTCCGACCCGGACACGATGGCGCGGGTGGAGCGGCTGAAGGGGGATGTACTGGCCCGCCCCGAGGTGCAGGAGCTGATCGAGTCGGCGTGGGGCGCGGTGCGGGAGATGGTGGTGGCCGCGGCCGAGGACCCGGACAGCGAGCTGCGCAGGCGCGCCCGCGCGGCCCTGCTGTCGTTCGGTGAGCGGATGGCCGCGGACCCCAGACTCCAGTCCAAGGTGGACGGCTGGCTGGAGGGAGCGGCCGCCTATGTGGTGACGACGTATCGGGACGAGATCACCGCCCTGATCACGGACACGGTCGCGAGCTGGGACGCCGAGCAGACCTCCCGCAAGATCGAGGCCAACGTGGGCCGGGACCTTCAGTTCATCCGCATCAACGGCACGGTGGTGGGCTCCCTGGCCGGGCTGGTCATCTACACGGTCTCGCGTGCGGTGGGCGGCTGACGCCCGCCGTCGCCGGGCCTGTCCCGGGTGCCGCCGGGTGGCTGGGCCGCCGGGCAGCGGAAAGGCCCCCGCCCCGAGGGGTCGGAGGCCTTCCGGCGCCGTGGAACCGGTCATTCAGTGCACGACCACCGGAGGAGCGGCGTCCTCGACGTTCTCACCGGTGGAACCGGCGACCACGCCGTGCTGCGGCTTGCCCGTGTTGATCAGGGTGAAGGCGATGCCCGCCGAGAGCACCAGGATGCCGACGGCCCACCAGATCGCGGTGGCGTAGCCGTGGACGGCGGCCTGGTTGATCAGCAGCTGGGACGGCCGCGGGCTCTTCAGGTGCGACTTCAGGTAGTCGGTGGTGGAGCTGGCCGCGATGGTGTTCAGCAGGGCGATGCCGATGGCGCCGCCGACCTGCTGTGAGGTGTTGACCATCGCGGAGGCGACCCCGGCGTCGCGCGGCTGGACGCCGTGCGTGGCCAGGCTCATCGCCGGCATGAAGGACGTACCCATGCCGAGGCCCAGCAGGAGCTGCGCCGGCATGACGAGGGCGGCGTAGGAGCTGTCCACCTCGAGCTGCGTCAGCAGCAGCATGCCGACCGCGGCGACGAGGAATCCGGGGCCCATGAGCAGCCTCGGCGGCACATGGTTCATCAGCCGGGCACCGATCTGCGTCGAGCCGGTGATCATGCCCGCGACCATCGGCAGGAAGGCGAGACCGCTCTTGACCGGGGAGAACCCCTTGACCACCTGGAGGTAGTAGGTGAGGAAGAGGAACAGGCCGAACATGGCGATGATGGCCAGGCCCAGCGAGAGGTAGACACCGCCGCGGTTGCGCTCGGTGAGCACACGCAGCGGCAGCAGCGGAGCCTTGACGATCTTCTCGACGAACAGGAACGCGGTCAGCAGGACCACGGAGGCGATGAACAGGCCGATGGTGACATTGGCACCCCAGCCGTCGGACTCGGCCTTGGTGAAGCCGTAGACGAGGGCGACCAGACCGGTCGTGGCCAGCACCACGCCGGGGATGTCGAGCCGGTCACGGTTGCGGCCCTCGGGCGAGTCGTGGATGAAGACGACGGCACCGGCGGCGGCGACGATGGATATGGGGATGTTGACGAAGAACGTCCAGCGCCAGTCCAGGTACTCGGTGAGCAGACCGCCGAGGATCAGGCCGATGGCCGCGCCGCCACCGGCGATCGCGCCGAAGATGCCGAACGCCTTGGCGCGCTCCTTCGGCTCGGTGAAGGTCACCGCGAGCAGTGAGAGGGCGGCCGGGGCGAGCAGCGCGCCGAAGACGCCCTGGGCCGCGCGGGCGCTCAGCAGCATGGCCTCATTGGCGGCCGCGCCACCGAGAGCCGACGCTCCCGCGAAACCGAGCAGACCGGTGATGAAGGTGCGCTTGCGGCCCCACAGGTCCGCGATGCGCCCGCCGAACAGCAGGAGTCCGCCGAAGGCCAGCGCGTAGGCCGTCACGACCCACTGGCGATTGCCGTCGGAGATGTCCAGGGCCTTCTGCGCCGAGGGGAGCGCGATATTCACGATGGTCGCGTCGAGGACGACCATCAACTGGGCCAGGGCTATGAATATGAGCGCGGTCCAGCGTTTCGCGTGCGGATCGTGGGTTTTGGTTTTGGTTAGCGGGGCGCCGGTGGAAGTGGTGGAACTCATGTGCGGAGGTCTCTCAATCGGTGTGGTGTCCACACGCCCGGTGCAGCTCGGCGAGCGTGAAAGCGGGTCCTGGCAGTTCGGAGCGCTGAGGTGCGCGCATGCCGTCCAGTAGTAGCTCCAGGTGCCGATGCGCGAAGCTCTCGAAATTCACGCAACTGCTGCCGGGCAATGGGCGGGTGAGCTGGGTCAGCGCGACCATGAGGTCACCGAGCGCCACATCGGGACGTATGAGCCCGGATTCAAGAGCTTCGAACATCATCGTGTCGAGACCGCGCATGAGACGGTCCCGAGCCATAGCGAACTCATCATCGTCGGTCATGTCGTCGGTCAGCAACGGAAATATCGCGCCCACGCGGCGGTCCACCGCTCGGTGCGCGAAACGGCGCAGCGCCATGAAAGCGTCCGGTTCCTCGGCCTTGGCCTGCTCGGCCTCCTCGGCGAGTGCGGTCATCACATCCAGGCAGACGTGCCGGATCAGGTCCCGCCGGTCGGGGAACCGGCGGTAGAGGGTCGCGTTGCCCACGCCGGCGCGGCGCGCGATCTCGTCCAGAGGGACGTCGGCGCCGTGCTCCACGAGCGCGTCGACCGCTGCGGCGAGGATCCGCCGTCGGTTGCGGCAGGCGTCCGCCCGAAGCCGGGGTTCCGAGATCTCCATGGCCGGTTAAACGGGGAGGGAGTCCCCGTTTATTTCCTTCCCCCGTTGTGACCCCCGTCACAGAAAAGCGACGGTGGCGTGGGCCTGATGCCCACGCCACCGCACGCTACTGGTGACCACTGACAATGTGCTGACAGATCCGCCCCGAGCAGGGGACTACCGGAACACCGCCCTTTCGCGCGCTACAGCGGACGCCGCTCCAGACCCTCGTTGTAGGAGTCGAGAGCGGGGATGCGCTCCGTCTTCAGCTTGGCGCCGCTGCCGCCCACTCCCGCCCAGCGCCGCAGGTCGGCCGTCGCCGCGGTGCGGTCGGCCGGGACCAGCTTGGAGATGTTCGCACCGTGGTTGGCGCCCGGGGCGAAGTACCGGGCGGAGTCCCGGGTGCCGTGGCCGAGGCGGAACGGCTCGGCGCCCCAGGGGTCGCTGTCGCCGTAGACGAACAGCAGTCGGCTGCCGTGCCCGCGCACCCACCGGTCCACGTCCGCCATCGCGTGACGCTCGAACCGCATCGGGATCTCCCGCGGCACATAGCTGCGCGGGACATAGGTGCCCGGGTAGCGCTGAAGGTCCTTCAGGAGCGGCGGGTGGATGGCCGGGGCGCCCAGCTGGGTGCCCGCCTGGTAGTAGTACGGCGTGTACGGGCTCAGGCCCTGGTCGGTGTAGGCGTCGAAGCCGGAGACGTCGTCGACGAACGAGTAGATCGCGTCGGTGGAGGCGGTCGTCGCCGGGACGTCACCGCACGCGCTCTCGCCGCTGTACTGCCGGAAGGTCCACACCAGGTCCATCACGACGTTCTCGTACGCCTTGTCGGCGCTGCCGACCACGGTGAAGGTCCGGCCCTCCGACTCGGCCCATGCCTGGTACTTCTTCACGATCTCGTCGCGGCGCACCAGGGCCTCGCGCTGGATCGCGTCGAGCGCGTCGCGGCACTCCTTGGTGCCGACCGTCCTGAAGAACTTGTCGTAGGCCGAGTCCTCGTCGTTCACCACGTCGTTCGGCGCGACATAGGCGACGGTGCCGTCCACGTCGTGCGGGTAGAAGCGGTGGTGGTAGACCGAGGTCATGCCGCCCTTGCTGGCACCCGTGGAGATCCACGGGCCCGGGTAGATCTTCTTCAGTGCCTTGACCAGGCGGTGGTGGTCGGTGGCGGCCTGCCAGATGTCCAGCTTCGACCAGTCGGCCGGCTCGGCGGGGCGCGAGGGGGTGAAGAACCTCTGCTCGACCGAGATCTGGTTGCCGTCGATCAGCTGCGTGGGCTCGGAGCGGAACGGGGCGGTCCGCACGTTGTAGCCGCTGGTGTGCAGCACCATCGGCCGCGACTGCGATTTGTGCAGCAGGGTCAGCCGCTGCTCGAAGGTGCCCTTCCAGGGCTTGCGGTGGTCGATGGGCTGCTTGTAGCTCAGCAGAAAGAAGCGGTAGCCGGGGTCCGTGGGCGATTCACTGATCACCGTCATCCCGGGGATGGCCTTGATCTTGGCGAGGATGTCCTCCTGGGACGGCCTGGCCACGGCCGGAGCGGCCGCGCCGGCGCCGAGGGCCCCTATGAGCAGCACGACCGACAGCAGCCATCTGACGAGTTTGCGGTTGCGCACGCGTCCTCCATGTCGTGAAGCGTGTCCTGCACACGGTGGGCGTGTTCAACGCCCCGCGAGACGCTACGGATCGAGCGGCCCCGCGGCTACATCGGTCGTGTAACAACGCGCTCGGGGACGCCCTCGGATCGGGGCGCCCCGGTCGCGGTCGCGGTACTTGTCCCCGCACCGGCCCCGGTCATGGGCACCCGGTCACCCGTTCGCCGGTGCCTGATCACCCGTCCGCCGCCCGGACGCGCTCAGCAGCCCGCCGACCTCCGCCCGTACCCGCCGCTCCATCGACCGGGAGAACTCCGCGCACGCGACATCCCCGGCCACCGGCCGCAGCCGCTCCACCGCCCCCGCGAGAGCGTGGGCCCGCTCAGCCGACAGGGGGAGTTCGCCCAGGACGTGATGGCGCACCAGGCCCACGAAGAGGTCGGCCATCGCGTCCACATGCGCCCGCAGGCGCTCGGCGGTCTCCAGCACGGCTTCCAGCGGCACCCCTTCACGCACCAGGGCCGCCGACCCCTCGAGCAGGCGGCGGCTGAAGTGCGTGGCCCGGCCGCCCTCGACCGTGAGGTGGCCGAGGGCGGCGGCCCGGGCGATGTCGGCCTCGGTCGCCCGGCCGCCGAACATCGCCAGCATCTCCTGCGTGGGCAGTGTCACCGGTTCCTCGTGCGACCACGCCTCGGTCATCGCCCGTTCCAGGCCCAGCAGCTCACCGACCCCGCTGCCCTGCTCCCACGCGGACAGCAGTTCACCGATGCCGGTCAGGGTGTGCCCGCGCTCCAGCAGCTCGGTGATCACCCGCAGGCGGGCCAGATGCGCCTGGGAGTACCAGGCGATCCGGCCCTCCCGGCGGGGCGGGGGCAGCAGCCCGCGCTCCTGGTAGTAGCGCAGATTGCGCACCTTGACCCCGGCTGCCCGGGCCAGCTCCTCGATCCGGTACTCGCGTCGGGGTCCCGGCCGGTCGTCGGGGGTCTGGTCGTCGGGGGCGCTCACGCGGCAGAGCCTATTGGGGCGCCTCCGGTGCGCCGGTCCTGGCGCGCTCCGCCGCGTCCGCCGCACCGCCCGCCCCGACGAGCGAGGTGTCGACGGAGGCGTCGATGTCGCCGCGGTACTTGGCGATCTGCGAGGGGACCAGGCGCCCGACCGTGCCGGGCACCGTCCATCTGATGGGCTGGAGGAACCGCACCCAGCGCTGCCCGTACACATGCGGCGCCCGGCGGGCGATGCCGTCGGCGATCCGCTCCACGGTGGGGCCGAGGGGGTAGATGCGGCCCAGCGGGAACGGCAGGGAGCCGCGCATCTTCTCCAGGCCCTCGTTGGTGTGGGAGCCGCGCACCATGTCGGTGTCGGTCCAGCTCAGATAGCCGACGCCGACCCGGACCCCGTCGCTCGCCACCTCGGCGCGCAGGCAGTGCGCGAACGCCTCCACACCCGCCTTGCTCGAGCAGTAGGCGGCCATCATCGGCGCGGGTGCCATGGCCGCGATGGAGGCGATCTGGAGCAGGTAGCCGCGCGACTTCACCAGCTCGGGCAGGAACGCTCGGGCGGTGGCGATGCTGCCCAGCAGATTCACCTCGATGACCCGGTTGAACGTGGCCGGGTCGGAGGAGGAGAACGGACCGCCCACCGCGATACCGGCGTTGGCCACCACGACGTCGATCCGCCCGAAGCGCTCGGCGACCTCGGCGGCGGTCCGCTCCAGGGCGTGGCGGTCCGTGACGTTGACCTGCCAGTGCGCGGCGTCCGGGCCGCACGAGGCGGCGACGCGCTCCAGTTCCTCGGGCTCCAGGCCGAGCAGGGCGATCCGGGCGCCGCGGGCGTGCAGCGAGCGGGCGAGCGCGGCGCCGAGGCCGCGGGCGGCTCCGGTGATGACGACGACCTGGCCGGTGAGTTCCCGCTTCATGCTCACTGGTTCTCCTTCTGCTGGGCCGGATTCTGCTCGACCGTGGGGGCGGTGGCGTCGCCGTGCACCTCGACATGGAGTCGGGTGCCGTCGGCGGAGGTGACCAGGTGCTTCTCGCGCGGGGTGAGCGTCTGCGTCGCGTACATCGCGGGGCTGCCTCCCAGGGGCCGGGCAAGCCGGCCATGGCCATGCCAGTAGATGATGGCGCGGTCGCACCGTAAACCTCGCCAATGAACACTGGCAAGGTCGGGAAAGGCCATTTGTGGGAGGGCGCGGCGGCGCATCGCTTGTCGCACGGCGGAAGTTGGGCGCCCCCGGCGCGACGAAGGGTCGCCTGGGGTGTTCGTCTCACCGCGGGCGAGCCCCTCTCCGCACTGCCACCCCCGTAGGCGGTGCGGAGAAGGGGCTCTGGTCAGCTTCGGTGATCGTTGGCTGGAAGTCGCGGTGTTTCGGGGTGGCCCGAAGGAGCAGCCGCGGACAGAATCGGGGCGTGGCCTTTCGGATCCACTTCACCGCCGAGGACCTGGCCCGCACCCGGGTCGCGTCCTCGCCATGGCCGCTGTGGGAACTGGTCATAGCCATCCGCGAGTTGCAGGTCCGCGGCAACCCCACCCGCCTCGGGGCCTGGCGCCGCCAGGTACTGCCGGAACTGCCCGCGGGGGCCCGAACCCTCTTCGAACTGGTCAAACCCCTCGGGGTCTCACCCGCCTTTCTCTCCCCCACCCGCGTCGGCACCGTCGAGGAACTCCTCGACCAGGTCCGCTCCACTCCCAGGCACGAGATACGCCGGGCGCTCGACGACCTGGCCCTCCATCAGCCCGTGCCCCGCTGGGCGCCCCGGCTCCTCGACGACCCCCGCGCGCTGACGGATTTGGCCGACACCCTGGGCGCCGTCCATGAGAAGGCTCTGGCCCCCTACTGGCCCGAGCTCAGCGACGCCGTGCGCGCCGACCGGGCCGTGCGCGGGCGGGAGTTGCTCGACGGCGGGGTCGAGCGGCTGCTCGCGGGGCTCTTCCCCGGCCGCGTCCGATGGCTTGCGCCCGTCCTCGAGCTGGACATGTGCTCCGGGCTCGACGGCGATCTGCACCTGTGCGGACGAGGACTCGTGCTGGCGCCCTCCGCCCTCGTCTACGCCGGGTTCCTGATCGAGGCAGACGCCGACCCGCCCGTCCTGGCGTTCCCCGCCCGCCACGGCCCGCGCCTGCCCCTGGGGGTTCGCGCGTCCGAGGGCGCTCCGCCGTCGCTCGGCACCCTGCTGGGCCGTACCCGCGCCGCCGTTCTCCACGCGGTGGCCGACCGCCCCGGCTGCACGACCACCGAGCTCGCCGCCAGCGCCGGGATCGCCCTGGCCAGCGCCAGCGAGCATGCCTCGGTCCTGCGGGACGCGGGTCTGATCACCACTCAGCGGCACCGCAACACCGCCCTGCACACGCCCACACACCGTGGCATGGCGCTGCTGGACGCGACGTAGAAGCGACCCGGGAGGCCGGAACACCGCGGTTACTGACCAGTCCTCGGACAGGGCTTGCGCGGCCAGGGGGGCCGCCAGAGCATGTTGGATTCCGGCTGCCGTCTCCCTCGGTGGGGTCGGCATGCCCGGAATCGACCGACCCGCTGACCGATCGCCGACCTCGGAGTGCTGTCTGTGAAGCTGTTGCGTGTCGGACCCCCTGGAGCCGAACGACCCGCGCTGCTGGACGGGAACGGAACCCTGCGCGACCTGTCGGGGGTGGTGCCGGACATCGGTCCGGCCCTGCTCGCCGAGCCGGACGGCCTCGACCGCGTGCGCGCGGCGGCCGACGCCGGACTGCCCGGGCTGGACCCGGCCGGACTGCGTGTCGGGCCGCCGCTGTCGCGTCCCGGGAAGATCGTCTGCATCGGCCTCAACTACCACGACCACGCGCGCGAGACGGGGGCCGCCGTCCCCGGGGAGCCCATCCTGTTCATGAAGGCGCCCGACACGGTCGTCGGCCCGCACGACCATGTGCTCGTGCCGCGCGGCAGCGAGAAGACCGACTGGGAGGTCGAACTCGCCGTCGTGATCGGCCGCACCGCCCGCTACCTGGAGACCCATGAGGAGGCGCTGGCGCACATCGCGGGGTACGCGGTCGCGCACGACGTCTCCGAGCGCGCGTTCCAGATCGAGCGCGGCGGCCAGTGGGACAAGGGCAAGAACTGCGAGACGTTCAATCCGCTCGGCCCCTGGCTGGTCACCGCCGACGAGGTCCCCGACCCGCAGGCGCTGTCCCTGAAACTCTGGGTCAACGGCGATTTGAAGCAGGACGGCACCACCGCCGAGATGATCTTCCCTGTAGCGGAAATCGTCCGGTACTTGAGCCGGTTCATGACCCTGTACCCAGGGGATGTCATCAACACCGGCACCCCGGCGGGTGTCGCGCTCGGCCACCCGGAGCCCAAGCCCTATCTGAGGGCGGGTGACGTGGTCGAGCTGGAGATCGACGGGCTCGGCCGCCAGCGGCAGGAGCTGAAGGACGCCTGACCGCGCCGGGGGCAGGTGAAGGACCGCCCCAGGGCGCCGATCATCGGCCAGGATGATCGGCGCCCTGCGGGCTCACCCGCGCGGGAGCCTGCCGGCCGAGCCAAAACCCGGTGGCTCCGCGGGGAGCGGGCGGAAACGGCACTGCGGATGGAGCGGGCGGCAGCGGGCTCAGAGCCGGACCGCGCGGCCCTCGGCGGCCGATCGCCCGGCCGCTTCGAGGACGCACAGCACATTCACCGCGTCCGACCCCTCGACCGGCGCGGGACCGCCTTCCCGCAGCGCCTTGGCGATGCCCCTGTAGTACGCCGGGTAGTCGCCCGGAAGGCTCGGGACCAGCCGGGTGTCCTCGCCGGCCCCCACCGTGCCCCACATCTCCTCCGGCTCCGCGCCCCAGGTGTGGTCGTGCGTAGAGACCGGGTCCCAGCCCTCCTTCAGCGCCGCCTCCTGCGGATCGAGGCCGTACTTCACATAGCCCGCCCGGCTGCCCAGCACCCGCAGGCGCGGCCCGAGCCGTGAGGCCACCGCGCTCATCCACAGGTGGGAGCGCGCCCCGCCGCGGTGCCGCAGCGCGATGAACGCGTCGTCGTCGGCCCTCGCGCCCTCGCGCCGTACGTCCACCTCGGCGTAGACCTGCTCCGGTGGGCCGAACAGCGTGAGCGCCTGGTCCACGAGGTGGCTGCCGAGGTCGTACAGCAGGCCGCCCACCTCGGCCGGGTCGCCGGACTCGCGCCAGCCGCCCTTGAGCTCGGGGCGCCAGCGCTCGAACCTCGACTCGAAGCGCAGGACGTCCCCCAGCTCGCCCTTGTCCATGAGCGAGCGCAGGGTGAGGAAGTCGTTGTCCCATCGGCGGTTCTGGAACACGCTCAGCAGGAGTCCGCGCTCGGCGGCCAGCTCCACCAGTGCCTGGCCCTCGGCCGCCGTCCCCGCCAGGGGTTTGTCCACGACGACCGCGATCCCGGCCTCGAGGGCCGCTCGCGCGAGGGGCACATGGGTCCGGTTGGGGGAGGCCACGACGATCAGATCGGGGTGTGCGGCCAGCAGCTCGTCGAAGGCGGAGAGGACGAGGGCCTCGGGGTGCTGCGCCCGGACCTGGTCCCGCCGGTCGGGGTCGGCGGTCACGACGCTGGTGAGCGCGAGGCCGTCCGTGGCTTCGATCAGCGGGCCGTGGAAGACGGAGCCGGCGAGGCCGTAGCCCACCAGGCCGACGCGCGAAGGGATGCCGATGCTCATGCGGATACTTAAGCAACACTGTTGCCAAAGTTCAAGGCGATGGGACAATGGTGGAGTGACCATAGGAATCGCCGGAGCCAATCTGCCCGCGTTGCGCAGCCACAACGACGCGGTCGTCCTCGATCTGATGCGCACCTCATCGGCCATCGACGAGGGCGGGTTCAGCCGTGTCGAGATCGCGGCCAGGACGGGACTGACTCCGCAGGCCGTCAGCAAGATCCTGGGGCGGCTCCGGGAAGAGGGAGTGGTCGAGGAGGCCGGGCGGGGCGCCTCCACGGGAGGCAAGCCCCGCACGCTGATGCGGCTGGTCCGAGGAGCCCGCTACGCCGTCGGTGTGCACATCGACCGCGACGAGCTGACCGTGCTCCTCGCCGATCTTGCCGACCCGCCGGGTATGCCGACGGTCGCCCGGACCGTCGCCTTCAACCTCGGCGCCCACCCGGAGGCCGCGCTGGCCAGGGTGATCGAGGAGGCACGGGCCACCATGCTGGGCGTCGAGGGCCTGGTGCTGGGTGTGGGCGTGGCCTGCCCCGGGCCACTGGACCACAAGGCCGGGGTGCTGCACCGGGTCACCCACCACGCCGAGTGGGACGGC
This sequence comes from Wenjunlia tyrosinilytica, assembly GCF_014646055.1. GTDB lineage: Bacteria > Actinomycetota > Actinomycetes > Streptomycetales > Streptomycetaceae > Wenjunlia > Wenjunlia tyrosinilytica. Next base: position 181,292 of record NZ_BMMS01000012.1, on the reverse strand, counting down.
TTCCCGCTGCGGGACGTGCTCGCCCAGCGGCTCGGTCTGCCGGTGGTGCTGGACAAGGACACCAACGCGGCGGTGCTCGCCGTCCTCGGTGATGTGCGCAGCGCCAACTGCGCCTATCTGCACCTGGGTACGGGACTCGGGGCCGGGCTGGTCCTGGACGGGACGCTGTACCGGGGGTCGCGCTCGGGGGCCGGGGAGTTCGGCCACCAGGTCGTCCAGCTCGACGGCCCGGTGTGCGCGTGCGGCAGCCGGGGCTGCCTGGAGGCGCTGTGCCTGGCCGCGCTCGGCGCCCGCGACGTCGTGGGCGCCGCCCATCTGCTGGGCATCGGCGCGGCCAACCTGCTGCGGCTGCTCGACATCGACCGGGTCGTGCTCGGCGGACGGGCCGTGCTCGCCGAGCCCGAGCGGTATGTGCGCGAGGTCGGCGCGGTGCTCTCGGAACGGCTCCAGGACCCGGCACGGGACACCGTCCCGGTGACGCTGGTGCCCGGGGGAGCGCGGGCGGTGGCGGACGGGGCCGCCGAGCTGGTGCTGGCACCGGCCACCAGGACGTCCCTGCCGGGCAGGGTCGGATCGTCCCCGCCGACCGCCTAGAGGCTTTCCGGCCGCCCGCGCCTTCCGGTTGCCCCGCGGCCTTCTGGATCTTCTAGATCTCGTCGACCAGGTCCGCGATCGAGTTGACGACCCGGCTCGCCCGGTACGGGAATCGGTCGACCTCCTCCGGACGGGTGAGTCCGGTGAGCACGAGCACGGTCTCCATGCCCGCCTCCATGCCCGCGAGCACATCGGTGTCCATCCGGTCGCCGATCATCGCGCTGGACTCGGAGTGGACCCCGATGCGGTTCAGGCCCTCGCGCATCATCAGCGAATTGGGCTTGCCCACGAAGTAGGGCTCCTTGCCCGTCGCCTTGGTGATCAGGGCGGCCACCGAACCCGTGGCCGGAAGGGCGCCCTCGGCGGAGGGGCCCACCTCGTCGGGGTTGGTGGCGATGAACCGGGCACCGTCGTTGATCAGCCGGATGGCCTTCGTCAGCGCCTCGAAGCTGTAGGTGCGCGTCTCTCCCAGCACCACGTAGTCGGGCGCGGTGTCGGTGAGGACGTAGCCGATGTCGTGCAGCGCGGTGGTCACGCCCGCCTCGCCGATGACGTACGCGGTACCGCCGGGGCGCTGGCCGTCGAGGAACTGCGCCGTCGCCAGCGCCGAGGTCCAGATCGACTCCACGGGCACCTCGAGGCCCATGCGGTTCAGCCGGGCGTGCAGGTCGCGCGGGGTGTAGATCGAGTTGTTGGTGAGGACGAGGAACGGCTTTCCGGAGGTCCGCAGCCGCTTGAGGAACTCGTCCGCGCCGGGGATGGGGGTGCCCTCGTGAATCAGCACCCCGTCCATATCGGTGAGCCACGACTCGACCGGCTTGCGCTCTGCCACTGGGCTGGCTCCACTTCGTGCTGTTGTCCGACAAGACTTCCAGACAGGGTCAGCCTAACGGCGGGGCGCCGCGGACGGCCGCCGCGTCCGCTGCCCGAGACACGCGCGCGCCCGGCTACCGGGACTCCAGGAGCGCGGGCAGTTCGGCCACGGAGCCGAGGACGTGGGTGGCTCCCGACTCGGCCAGCCTGCCCTTGCCGTGTGCTCCGGTCAGCACGCCCGCGACGACACTCGCCCCCGCTCGGCGGCCGGTCAGCATGTCGTAGCCGGTGTCCCCCGCCACGGCGATCCGCCGGACGTCCCGTCCGCCCGTGCGCAGCAGGGCGTGCAGCACCATGTCGGGGTAGGGGCGGCCGCGTCCGGCGTCGGCCGGGCACAGGGTGAGGTCGACCAGCCCGTGCCAGTCGAGCGCGTCCAGGACGCGGTCCCGGGTGGCCCGGGAGAACCCGGTGGTCAGCACCACCTTGCGTCCGCCGGCCCGCAATCGCTCGATGGCCTCGACCGCGCCGGGCAGGGGAGCGCAGCCACCGGCGTCGATGAGGTCGTGGTAGGCGTTCTCGAACTCCCGGTTGGCGCGCTGGGCGAGGCCCTCGTCGCCGAAGAGCTCACGGAAGACGGAGATCTTCGACTCGCCCATCGTGCGGCGCACGTAGTCGAGTTTGGCCTCGTGGTCGTCGCTGCCGGGGATCACTCCGCACCGCTCGGCGGCCACGGCGAACGCCTGCTCGACCAGCCCGCGGTCGGCGACGGTCGTCCCCGCCATGTCGAGCACCACGAGCTCGATGCGGCCGTCCGCGTCGTCCCTCCGGTCGTCCCTCTTGTCGTCCATCCTGCTGTCGTCCCCCCTCCTGTCGCCGGCCTTCTTCTCGCCGGTCCTCTTCTCGCCGGTCCTCAAGCCGTCGCTCCTGTTGGCGTCCATGTTCTCCATTCCCTTCCGGATTCCTTTCCGGATTCCCTTCCGGTCCTTCACGCCGTCGCCGTCGTCGCTGCCGTCGCCGCCGGTCCTGTCCCTCATGGCGCCGTTCACCAGCCGAGTTCGTCCGCGGTCGTCTCGGCTATCGCCGGGGAGCAGGTCATGCCGCGCCCGCCGGGGCCGGTCACCAGCCACACCGCGTCCCGTACCTCCTGGCGGTGGACCACGCGGGAGGAGTCGGCGCACTGCGCGTACACGCCGGCCCAGCGGCGGCGGATCCGCGGCAGAGGGCGGCCCAGCAGGGACGCGGCGACGGCGGCCAGGTGCTCGTACGGCTCCTCCACGACGTCGAAGCCGAACGGCTCGTCGTACTCATGGGTGTCACCGACGGTCAGCCCGCCGTCCTGGCGCTGCACCATCAGCAACTGCATCCGGTGCCGGGTGGCGACCGGTGTCCGGGGGTGTCCGGAGGTGAGCGCGTCGAGCTCGGGTCCTGAGTAGGCCGGGTAGTAGCGGAAGCTGTCGCCGTCGGCGACGGAGGTGGTGAGTGCCTCCCCGAGGGGGTCGGTCTGCATCATCTGCAACCGCACACGGCGCACCGGCAGGTCGGGGGCCAGCTCGCGCACCAGGCCGCCGGTCCAGGCGCCCGTGCAGAGCACGACCGTGTCGCCCGAGTGCACCTCGCCGCGGTCGTCGCGCACCGAGGCGCTGCCGGGCGGCCCGTCCACCGCCCGCACCTCGCGGCCGCCGAGAAAGGTGTACCGGCCCGAGGCGAGCAGCCGCTCCTTCAGGAGGCGCTGGGCGGTACGGGGCTCGACGGCGGCGTCACGCTCGCACCACAGGGCGGCCAGGTGGTCCCCGCGCAGGGCCGGGTTGAGCTCGCGGGCCTCTCGCGGTGACAGCAGTTCGAGCCCCCGGGCAGCGGCGTCGGGGCGGTCCAGGACGGCGCGGGCCACCGCGAGTTCGGCCTCGTGGCGGACGAGGGTCATGGAGCCATGGGGCCGGAAGCCGAGGCCCGGCACCTCGGTGCCGATGCGCTCCCACAGCTCCCGGCCGCGCAGGGCGGTCTCCAGCTCGGCGCCACCGGCGCGCCCGCCGACCCACACCAGGCCGAAGTTGCGCACCGAGGCACCGCGCGCCTCGGGCTCGCGCTCGAGGTGGGTCACCTCGTGGCCCCGCTGGACCGCGTGCCAGGCGTGCATCGTTCCCAGCACTCCGGCTCCCACGACTATCACTCTCATGAAGCGAACGCTCCTCACGGCGGATGACCCGCGCACGACGCGACGACCACGCCATCGTGAACAGCGCGGGTCCGCTTGGACTAGACCCGTTATCTTTTCGTAATGATAGTCGGGAGGTGACGGGGAATGCCTCAGCCCCGCAGGTGTGTGGTGAAGCTGAACCGGTCGCCCCGGTACAGGGCACGCACCCGCTCCAGCGGGGTGCCCTCGGTGTCCCGGCTGAGCCGGTGGATCAGGAGCATCGGCAGCGCCGGAGGGGTGCCGATCAAAAGCGCCTCGCGAGGCGTCGCCAGGACCGTCTCGATCCGCTCCTCGGCCTCCCCGACGGCGATGCCGAGCCGCTCCCGCGCGAAGGCGTAGAAGGAGGAGCCGGGGTCGAAGTCCCGGTCCAGGCGAGGCGCCCGGGCCACCCCCACATAGGTGCTCTCGATGCCCACGCGCTCGTCGTCGGCGAGCAGGACCCGTTCCATGTGCCACACCGGGTCCCCGGTGGCGAGGCCGAGCTGCCCGGCGAGCGAGGCGTCGGCGGTCGCGCGGTCGAGGGAGATCAGCTTCCGTCCGGGTCGGCGGCCCTGGAGCCGTACCCCCTCGGTGTAGCTCGCCAGCGACAGCGGCTGTTCGAGCTTCGGTCCCGCGACGACGGTGCCCCGGCCCAGCCGGCGTACCCGCCCCTCGAGCAGGAGCTCACGCAGCGCCTGCCGCACGGTCTCGCGGGCCACCCCGAAGCGCTCGGCGAGATCCCGTTCCGTGGGGAGCAGTCCGCCCTCGCCGAGCTCGTCGAGGACCGCCGACAGCCGGGTCTTCACGGCGTAGTACTTGGGGACCCTGCCGTGCTCGGGGATGCCGCTGCGGACCGGGGAGTCGGGCGAAGCGTCCATGGGCCGATCCTCGCACGGGCGGCCGGACCGCCCGCGTCGCCGAAGCCCGGAGCGCTCCTCCCGCACGCGTCACTCCCGCGCGTGCTGGTCGTGCTCGAGCGTGTACGAGTGGGCGCCCTGGTCGTCGATGTCGATGGTGAGGGTGCCGGTGAGCCCGATGAGCTCCCCGGTGGCCGTGCCCGGGACCACACGGACCGACATCCGCTCCCCAGGGCCGCCGGGGGCGGTGTGGTGCAGGACGAAGGTGCCCGGCCGGCCGTCCAGCGTGCCGGTGAAGCGCTCGACCGCCACATAGACGGCGGGGTTGCCCTCGCCGTCGAGCACGGTCAGCAACTCCGCGGTGCCGGTGCCCTTCAGCGCTCCTTCGAAGGTCTTCTCCACATGGACCTTGCCGAGCGTGGCGCCCTCCCGCTCGTCGTAGACCCGGTCCTCCCAGGTGTCGATGGTGAATGTGCCCGTGGCCTTCTCGCCCATGGCCGTCGCCCTTGCCCTTCGACTCTTCCCGATCCTCGGCCGGTCCGGGGGTGCCGGTCCGGCTGCCGATCAGCCTGTCACGGGGTGCCGACATCCGTCCCGAGGACGGGAGGGGCGCCGGGGGCGGGTGAGCGCGCGGGCGCGGGACCGATGGGGCCGCCGCGCGCCGCGGGACCGGGTGCGGTGCCCGGCGCGGGCGGCAGATGGGTGCGGAAGCGGACCAGGACCGCGCCGTCGAGGGCGTGGTGGACCTGCACCCCGTCCATCTGCTCGCTCAACTCCCGGCACAGCGCCGCCACTTCGCCGGACGTCGCCGGGGCGGGCAGATCGCCGCCGTGCCAGTAGGAGGCGGGCTGGTCGTAGCCGTAGTCGGTGATCGCCACCGCGCAGCGTGGACCGTCCAGGCCCAGGGTGACCCGGTAGCGCCGGGCGAGCCCGTACTGCACCAGGTAGCCGCAGGCCAGCTCCACCGCCTCGGCGACCACTTTGCCGCACTGGTCCTCGGCGCCGAGGGCGTCCAGCGCCGCGCGCGACATCCGCGCGGCGAGCATGTCGCTGCCGGGGGCTCGGGACACCGAGAACGTCCACGACAGATCGAGATCCGCGCGCCTGGCGTCGGACATCGGAAGGCGCGACGGACGCACGTGATTCACCATGAGCGGGCCACGTCCTGCGTCATCGGGGGCTGCACTGCGCGCCGGGTGCCCACCAGGCCGGATCGGGCCAGGGTCGGGCCACCGCACACTCGCCGGAGAGTGCTGCCGGGGGCACGGGCAGTACTTCCACGCTAGAACAGCCAATCGCCCTGTGGCTAGGGCGCGTTGACACCGTGTTCACACCTGGTCTACCGAGCGCGACGAGTCCGGGGGGTCGGCGAGGATGGGGAAGTGGCCGCTGAGCCTGGTGAGGTGCAGCGTCTTCAGCGTGCGCGGGTCGCTGCACACCAGCCGGACCCGGCCGGAACGGGCGCACACGCGGTTGCGCAGGCGCACCAGGACGGACAGCCCACTGCAGTCGATGAAGGTGACTTTGCGCAGGTCCACGACGACGTCGGGCTCGCTCTGGTCACTGAGGGAGTCGAGGTAGGAGGACAGACGCGGGGCGCTGCAGGCGTCGACCTCGCCGCTCAGTTCGACGACGACGGCCTCGCCCAGCAGACGCTCGCGCACTAACGGCACGGACTGCGGATTGCACATGATGACCTCGGGAAAGTGCTTGGCGTTCATGCTTCGGCTACCCGACCACGCCTCGCGCACACGGGTGGAGGCAGGCGGCGGGTCCGGATTCAAGGTCGCGGGTCCCCGTCGGCCGGGCGCAAGCCGTCCGTGTCGGCGCTGCGTGCGACCACCGATCTGGCCACATCGGCGAGTCGTTCGTTGTGCGAGCGGGCGTAGCGGCGCAGGGTCGCGAAGGCGTCGTCCACGGTCGTCCCCCAACGCTCCGAGAGGATCCCCTTGGCCTGCTCCACGATCACCCGGCTCGTCAGCGCGGTCTGCAGCTGACCCGTGAGCACCCGCCCGCGCTCCAGGGCCCGCTGCTGGAGTATGCCGATGGCCGCGGCGTCGGCGAGGGCCTGGCCTATCGCCGCGTCACCGGGGGGAAGCCCCTCCGGGTCGGTGAGGAAGAAGGCCAGCGCGCCTATCACGTCCGTGCGCAGCCGCAGCGGCACCGCCGAGGTGACGCCGACTCCGGCCGCGGCCCCCATCGGGGCATATCTGGGCCAGCGCTCCGCCGCCGCGCCGAGGCCGACGGCCTCGATCGGCGATCCGCTGTGGTAGCAGTCGTGGCAGGGACCCTCCTCGTCCTCGAGGGCGAGCAGGTCCACCAGCCACGTGCTCCCCCGGGGGGAGCAGACAGTCCGTAAATCACCGTCGGGGTCTGCCAGCAGCAGCCCCACGGCGGTCACGTCGAGCAACTCGACGCAGCGGTCGGCGAGGAGCTGGAGGTAGCCGGGGAGGTCGAACTCTTCTGCCATCGTGTCGGCCAGTTCGACGAACGTCTCGGCGAGACGCTGCTCCCGACGCAATTGCACCATTTTCGTTCACCCACAGGTCGTTACTTCTCTGCATCGGTCCCCAGTGAGGGGAAGACAGGAGGATTCCATGCCGGAGCCGCTTCCGTTGGAACACGTGCGCGCCTGGTCGTTGGGGCGGCAGGGTCTGTCCGGCCAGGGATTCGGGGGCACAGCGGGGTGTGCGGACGTGGTCGGGGCCACGGCGGGGACCGGCGGCGTGTACTCCAGTGCCCCCACCTGCTACTTGACGTACGCCGCACGGGTGCCGGGGTTCCGGCTGAAGGACCTGGACCGGGCGCTGTTCACCGAACGGAGCCTGGTCCGGTTCCGATGCTTCCACGAGATGGTGTACATCGTGCCCGCCGAGGACGCGGGCTGGATGACGGCGGCCACGAAGGCCGCCACGGGCAACACTCGCACACTTCTGAAGATGAGCGGCCAGACCGAGCGCAGTTACGAGGAATACGCGTCGGGCATCGAGGCTGCGCTGACGGGACGGGAGCCCGCCACGGTCCCCGAGATCCGTGCGGCGCTCGGCGGCAGGGAGGGCGAGCCGGGCAACGTCCTCAGCAACACGGTCGCCCTGATGTGCCGCCAGAACCGTTTGGTCCGGGCGTCCGTACGCGGCTCCTGGACATCCAACTCCCATGCCTACACCACGTGGGAGCAGTGGTTCGGTACTCAGTTGGACCTTCCCGACCCGGCAGCGTCCAGGGTCCGTCTCGCCCGGCACTACCTGTCGGCGCTCGGCCCGGCGAGCGCGGCGGACCTCAAGTGGTGGGCGGGATGGACGGTCGCGGAGACCAAGGCGGCCCTGGCCGGCCTCGGCGACGAGGCGGTGGAGGTGGTGCTCACGGGGGAGGGGACCGGGGACACCCCCGCGTGGCTGCTCGCCGAGCACCTCTCCGAGGTCCGCGAGGCACCGGAGCCGACGGGGGTGCGGCTGCTGCCGTACTGGGACCCGTACGCCATGGGATATCTCAGGACCGCCCGGCAGCGTGTCGTGGACGACGAGGACCGGGCACGCGTCTACGACAAGTCGGGCAACGGCACCTCGATCCTGCTGGTCCGGGGCAGGGCCGCCGGGGTGTGGGAGTGCGACTTCGACAAGGGGGTCCTCACCGTCCATGTGGCACCGTTGCGCCCCGCCGCCGTCCGGGGACGTGCCAAGGAGATCGAGGAGGCCGCCGCCCGCATCGCGACCATGCTGAACGCCGAAGACCTCGTCGTACGCCCGGCCCCCCCGACGGCCCCCCTGGACGAGGGCGCCCGCAACGCCTTCATGTCACCGATCAGGCTCGGCGCGGCGTGACCACTGCGGTGTGGGTCCGGGTGGGGGCGGGGGTGGGGTGGGCCAGGGGTGGGCGGTGGGGGCGGGTTCGGTGAGGGCCAGGACGGCGCAGGTCAGGCGGGTCTCGCCGGGGGGCAGCTCGCCGGTCAGGGTGGGGAGCACCGTGCGGCGGGCGATCACATTGGTGCCGGGGAGGGGGTGGACCAGCTCCCCTAGGCGGGAGCCGTCGAGGTCCTCGATGACGCACAGCCCGGCTGGGGAGGAGAACGCCGCCCGGCCGGGGCCGACCGCCGTGCGGTGGGGCGCCGGGTCCCGGTCCACCGCGAAGGCGCCCTCGGCGGTGCGCAGCGGCCGGTCGGTCACCACGCGGTGGATGCGGAAGTGCCATGGGGGCTCGGCCAGCAGCCAGGTCTCGATCTCGACGCCCGGCCACGGCGACCAGCGTGAGAACAGCCTGCCGTCCTTCGCCTCCGGGTCCTTCGGCACCTCCCGTGTGCGCCAGTGGGCGCCCCCGTCGTCGCTGAGGGCCAGGGTGCTGTCGAACGCGCCCTGGTCCAGCCCCAGGCTTCCCGCGGGCACGCTGAAGCCGAAGTACGAGGAGTAGGCGAACTTCGCGTACTTGGCGGCGCCGTGACGTGCCCAGCCGTTGTGCTGGCGTGAGCTCAGCAGGACCACATGCCGCCCCTGCTCGGCCCGCATCAGCACCGCGCCCGCGTGGGGCTGGGTGGCGGTGTCCGGCAGCTCGGGCGCCGCCTGCTCCGGCGCGGTCCAGAAGGGGTGCGCCGCGGGCAGGGCCAGCGGCAGGAAGGCCTTCATCGACCAGTAGGGGGAGCCGGGCGCGTTGTACTGCTCGGCGAGCGTCGGCTGCGGATAGCCGTAGCCGACCGTCAGCAGGCCCCGCCCGTCCCTGACCGGCTGCCGCTGCCACCACCGCAGATGGCGCAGCAGATGGCCCTTGACGGCGCCCCACGGCAGCGCCTCCACCCCCGCGAAGGCCAGTGCTCCCCAGAACGAGCCCTGCGCGAACCGGTAGGTGAGGCTGCGGCCGAACGGCACGGCGGCGCCCTCGCCGGTGAACCAGTGCTGGTAGTCGCCCGCGAAGTCGGCGGCCCGCCGCCGGAACCGCTCGGCCCTGGCCGGGTCCCGCTCCCCGTTGAGCGCCGCGTAGATCAGTCCGTAGTAGTGCATGGCGAACGGGATGTAGTAGTCGCGCTGCTCGGTGGGGCCGTCGCTGTACCAGCCGTCGCCGAGCGCGAGTCCTTCCAGGTGATCCAGCCGGGCGGTGTTGGCGGCCGGGTCGAAGGGGACACCGACGCGGTCGAGGCCCAGGCCGACGAGGACGGGGAAGAACAGCCAGTTGTTGTCGCCGGTCTCGGTGGTGAGCGCGGTGCTCAGCCAGGCCGCCGCACGGTCGCGCTCACGGCCGGTGAGCGGGTCCCAGAGCCTTTCCGGCGCCAGCGCCAGGGCGAGGCCCAGGGCGGCGCTCTCCACGATCCTCTGGTCGCGGTGCGTGGGCGGCCCCCAGTACTCGGGGTTCTCCGGGTCCGTCCCGGCCGCCAGACCGCGCTGCCACGGCTCCCAGTGCCCGAACGCCCCACCGCCCGCCGCCAGCGGCGCGAGCCCCCACAACGGACGGGCGAACGCCTCCAGTTCGGCGGCCGCGTCGTCGTACACCGCGGTGTTCGTGCCCAGCCGCAGCCGTGCCCCGCCGGGGCTGAAGTGGGGCAGCAGCGGCTCGGCGAGGTCGAGCAGCATCCGCCGCGGTTCGTCCCGGTCGGACACGGTCGGCCTCTCTCGGCGGGCAAGCGGGTACGACGAACGATGATCGGCACGGCATGGTCCTTCCCGCAACCGCGCGTCGTCCGTGAAGTGGGAGGATGGACCGATGGAACTGCCCGAGGAGCTGGGGCTCGCCTTCTCTCGCGTGCTCGCCGGACTGCCCGCCGGCCAGGTGGCCCGCGCCGTGGACCGCCTCATGGACAACTACCGCGGCACCATGGCCACCGACAAGCCGCTGCTCGCCTCACGGGCCGACGTGGCCGCTTACGCCGCCTACCGGATGCCGGCGACCTACGCGGCCGTGCGCTTCGCCCTCGGCGAGTTCGCCCGGCTCGCTCCCGAGTGGGCCCCGCGCACCCATGTGGACGTCGGCGGGGGCACCGGGGCCGCCGCCTGGGCCGCGGCCGACACGTGGCCGCGGGTGGCCTCGACGACCGTGCTCGACTGGTCGGACGCGGCCCTCGACCTCGGCCGTGAGCTGGCGTCCTCCTCACCCGCGCTCAAGAGCGCCCAGTGGCGCAAGGAGTCCATCGGCGCCGGGCTCGACCTGCCGGACGCCGACCTCCTCACCGTCTCCTACGTCCTCGGCGAGCTGACGGACGAGGACCGCGCAACGGTCGTCTCCCAGCTCATCGACCACGGCGGCGTCGTGGCCGTGGTCGAACCGGGCACCCCGGCCGGGTACGCCCGCATCCGGGAGGTCCGCGACCGGCTCATTGCGGCCGGGATGTCCGTCGTGGCGCCCTGCCCGCACAACGGCCGGTGCCCGATCGTCCCCGGCGAGGACTGGTGCCACTTCGCCGTCCGGCTCAGCCGCTCCTCCCTCCACCGCCAGGTCAAGGGCGGCTCGCTCTCCTACGAGGACGAGAAGGTCAGCTACGTCATCGCCTCCCGGGTCCCGCTGCCGAGGGCCGAGAACCGGGTGATGCGCCACCCGGGCCGGCGCAAGGGCATGGTCTCGCTCCAGTTGTGCACACGGGAGGAGGCGCTGGGGCAGGCCGTCGTGACGAAGAAGCGCCATGGTCCGCTGTACCGGCGGGCCCGCGACACATCCTGGGGGGACGCCTGGCCGCCGGTCGACAGCGGTGACGGACGCAGTCGTGAGGGAGGCATCGGTGGCCGAGGCATCGGTGACGGAGGCATGGGTGACCGAGGCACGGGTGACGGAGGCATGGGCGGCGGAGGTGACGTCGAGCAGTGACGGCTTCCCCCGCGTCCAAGGCCCGTCCCGCGTCCAAGGCCGAACCCGCCTCCCCGGCCAATCCCGCCTCCCCGGCTTTCCGTGCCGCCCCCGCCTCCTCGACGTGGGCGCAGGTCGGCCCGCTGCTGCGGCAGTGGCGGGAGCGCAGACGGATCAGCCAGCTGGAACTGGCGCTGCGCGCCGACTCCTCGGCGCGCCACGTCAGCTTCCTGGAGAACGGTCGGTCGAGGCCGAGCCAGGCCATGGTGCTCAAGCTCGCCGAGCATCTGGACGTGCCCATCAGGGAGCGCAACACCCTGCTGGTGGCGGCCGGTTACGCCCCCGTCTACGGGGAGACCTCGCTGGCCGATCCCTCGATGGACGGCCTTCGGGCCGCCGTCGAACGGCTGCTGGAGGCCCATGACCCGTACCCCGCCGTGGTCGTCGACGGCGGGTACGACCTCGTTGCGGCCAACCGGAGCATGTCGGTGCTGCTGGAGGGCGTGGCCGGGCATCTGCTGGAGCCCCCGGCCAACGCTCTGCGGATCACCTTCCACCCCGAGGGGCTGGCCCCGCACATCCTCAATCTCAAGCAGTGGCGGGAGAATCTGCTGGAACGCCTGCGCCGGCACATCGCCGTGCACCAGGCCGAGGTGCTGACGCGCCTCCACGACGAGATCAAGGACTTCCCGGCACCGCCCGGCCACCAGGACGTGGGTCAGGAGCTCGGCGAGACCTCGTTCGCCCTCCCGCTGCGGCTGCGGCACCGGGGTCGGGAGCTGGCCTTCATCGGGGCGGTCTCGACCTTCAACAGCCCCTGGGACGTGACCGTCTCCGAGCTGGCCATGGAGACATTCCTCCCGGCCAACCCGGAGACGGCGAAGGCGGTGCGGGGGTGGGTATGAACAGCCCCGCTAGTGCTTGTCGCGCAGGAAGGCGTCACCGTTGAGCCGGATGTGCTCATCCAGCGCACGGACCGCGGCGGCGACCGCCTCGGGCGAACCCTGGCCCCGCTGCTCGGCGTAGTACGCGGCGCCGAGTCTGCGCAGCAGGTCATGGCCGGTGCGTCCCGCCTGCACCTCGTCGACCTTCTGCTTGCCCTCGTTCAGAGCGCGCTGGGCCTGCTCCTTGGCGCGGTCCAGAAACCCTGCCATACCTGCCTCCTCGCTCCCCTTCTGCATGCCTTCTTCGCGGCTTCTTCCGAGGCTCCTCGCGGCTTCTCGAGGCTTCCCAGCGGCAGGCGCGGCCCGCGTGATCCGCGCGGGCCGCCCGCGGCGGGTCAGCCGTTGACGCCGAAGTCCTGCGCGATGCCCGCCAGGCCCGAGGCATAGCCCTGGCCGACGGCGCGGAACTTCCACTCCGCTCCGTTGCGGTACAGCTCGCCGAAGATCATCGCCGTCTCGGTGGAGGCGTCCTCGGTGAGGTCGTAGCGGGCGATCTCGGTGCCGCCGGCCTGGTTCACCACGCGGATGAACGCGTTGCGCACCTGGCCGAAGCTCTGGCCGCGGCCCTCGGCCTCGTAGATGGAGACCGGGAAGACGATCTTCTGCACCTCGGCGGGCACACCCTCGAGGTGCACCTTGATCGCCTCGTCGTCGCCCTCGCCCTCACCCGTGAGGTTGTCACCGGTGTGCTCGACGGATCCCTCGGGGCTCTTGAGGTTGTTGAAGAACACGAAGTGCTGCGGGGACACGACCTTGCCGTCCTCCTTGACCAGCAGGGCGCTGGCGTCGAGGTCGAAGTCCGCGCCCGTCGTCGTGCGCGCGTCCCAGCCGAGGCCCACGGTCACCGCGGTCAGACCGGGCGCTTCCTTGGTCAGGGAGACATTGCCACCCTTGGAGAGGCTGACACCCATGGTTATCTGCTCATTCCCGGTGCTGGGCGCGCACCAATCGGATGTGTGATTCGGTTGAACACTTGACTCTCTCTTTGCCCTATCCGTCCAACGATCACTACCCGTAGCGGGTTCCCGAAACCACCCGACGAGCGGATGGACCGCCCGAATGGACTGCCCGCGCGCACGGTTGGCTCCCCAAGTACCGCCCGTACCACCCCTACCGCGCGCGCTGCCCCGGCTGCCCGCGCGGACCGCCTCGCCGACGGCCGCCGGGTCGGCCGCCGGGCCTCAGCCGGTGGGGAAGTGCCGCGCCAGCTCCTCCACGACGGCGGCCGCCGCGGGCGGGACCCACCGCCTGCGGTGCCTCGCCAACCACACCCGGACATCGGGGAACGGGGGAGCCGCCGCCACCGCGAGCCGCCCCTGCCCCAGCGCCTCGTCGACGGTGGTGCGCGGCAGCAGGGTGAGCCCCAGCCCGGCGGCGACGCACGAGCGGGCCGCGTCGACGCTGCCGAAACGGGTCAGCCGGGGCCGGGCCCCCGGCACCGCCAGCAGCCGCCGCTCCAGCTCGTCGCTGTAGGAACAGCCCTGTTCCAGCAGGAAGAAGCTCTCCTGCGCCAGCTCCGGCCAATCGGCTGCGGACTTCCGGACGGCCATCGGATGGTCCGGGGCGCACACGAGGACCAGCGGCTCCCTGGCGACGGGTTCGGCGGCCACATCGGTGAAGTCGGCCTCCTCCTCCAGCAGGAGCGCCATGTCGAGCCGCCCCGACCGCAGGCCCTCGACCGCCTTCGCCGTGCCCGCCGCGAACAGCGACACCTCCACCTCGGGATGGGTGCGGCGCAGCGCGGTGACCACGCCCGGCAGCCGGGTCGAGCACAGGGACTCCGCCGCTCCCACGACGACCCGGCCCCGCACCGCCCCCTTGCCCGTCGCTGCCGCCGCCTCGCGCAGCCGTGTCTCCGCGTCGAGGACGCCCTCGGCCCGCTCCAGCAGCCTGCGTCCGCCGTCCGTGATCAGCGCCCCGGTCGGCAGCCGGTCGAACAGCCGGGTGCCCAGCTCCCGTTCCAGGGATTTGATGTGGACGGTGACCGTGGACTGGGCGAGGTGGAGCTCCGCGGCCGCGGCGGTGAAGCTCCCGGTCCTGGCGAGGGCGGCGAAGGTCCGCAGCAGGCGCGTGTCCATGCGCACAGACTATCGAGTTTCCCGATGAGACTCATCGGTATCAATCGTTGGACGCGATGGCTCCGGAGTGGAAACGTGGGGGACATGGAAACCGATGAGCGTTCCCTCACCGATGTGCTGCGCTACTCCGCGTTCACCGACGACCCCGCCGGAGGCAACCCCGCCGGTGTCGTCCTGGACGCCTCCGGCCTCGACGACCCGGCGATGCTGGCCCTCGCCGCCGAGGTGGGGTACTCGGAGACGGCGTTCATCACGGGCCGGGACGACGATGAGCGCCGCTTCCGGCTCCGCTTTTTCAGCCCTCTCGCCGAGGTCCCCTTCTGCGGGCACGCGACCGTCGCGACGGCGGTGGCGCTCGCCGAGCGCATGGGTCCGGGCGAGCTCGTCTTCGACACTCCCGCGGGTGAGATCACGGTGGCGACCTCGGCCGAGGAGGGAGCGGTGACGGCGACCCTCACCAGCGTCGAGACCCGCTCCCGGCCCGCGCGGGAGGACGAGCTGACCGAGGCGCTGACGGCGCTGCGGTGGTCGCGCGACGACCTCGATCCGGGCTTCACACCGCATGTCGCCTTCGGGGGAGTGGAGCACCTGGTCCTCGCCGCGGCATCCCGCGCCCGCCTGGCCGACCTCGACTACGACTTCGACGGGCTCGCCGAGGTGATGGGGCGCCACGGCTGGACGACCGTTCAGCTGGTCTGGCGCGAGACGCAGGACCGCTTCCACGCCCGTGACCCGTTCCCGGTCGGCGGCGTGGTGGAGGACCCCGCGACGGGGGCGGCCGCGGCGGCGTTCGGCGGCTACCTGCTCACGACCGGGCTGGTGCGCGAGCCTTCCACGATCGCCATCCGGCAGGGCGAGGACATGGGGCGCCCGAGCGATCTCCTGGTGCACCTCGACCCCGCCGACGCCCGGGTGCGGGTGACCGGCCGGGCGGTGCCCATCATCTGAACGGCCGGGGTCCGTCACGGCCGGGGTCCGTCCGAATCATCCGAACGGCCGGGGTCCGTCCGAACAGCCGGGGTCCGTCCGAAGGGGGCGGGACCGGCGCCGGATCGAACGATCCCGGTCCGGTGGCCGGTGGCCGGTGACAGAGGATCAGGGCTCCTGGTCGGGCCCGCCCCTCCAGGGGCGGCACAGGCCGAGGAAGAGAACAGTGGCGACCGCGCCGCAGCCGACCATCACCACACCCATCGGCACCGCCGTGCCCTCACCGCCCAGGCCCACGAGCGGGGTGGACAGCGCCCCGAGGAGGAACTGCACCGTGCCCAGCAGCGCGGAGGCGGTCCCGGCCGCGTGCGGGGTGCGGGCCAGGGCCTGCGCCGCGGTGTTGGGAAGCGTCAGCCCCTGGCCGCAGGCGAGGACGAACAGCGCCACCGCCACGGGCCCCAGACCCACCTCGCCGAAGACCCCGGAGGCCAGCAGAAGGAGCCCGCAGCCGCCCAGCAGGACAATGCCCAGGCCGATCGCCAGCACCGCGTCAAGCGGGACCCGGCCGACGAGGACCTTGCCGTTGATCTGCCCCATCAGCACCAGGCCCAGCGAGTTGACGCCGAAGAGCAGGCTGAAGGTCTGCGCAGAGGCGCCGTAGACCTCCTGGAGCACGAACGGCGAGCCGGAGATGTAGGCGAACAGCGCCGAGAACGAGAAACCGCCCGCCAGCACATATCCGCTGAATCCGGCGTCCCGCAGCAACTCCCGCACGGTCCGCAGGGTCTGCCCCAGCCCGCCCGGCCGACGCCGCTGCTCGGGCAGGGTCTCCTTCAACCACAGCGCGACCAGCGCGGTCAGCACGACACCGATCACCGTCAGGACGACGAACACACCGCGCCACTGGGTGAAGCGCAGCACCTGCCCGCCCATCAGCGGGGCGACGACGGGCGCCGCTCCGGAGACGAGCATGAGGGTGGAGAAGAAGCGGGCCACGTCCAGACCCGAGTACAGGTCCCGCACGATCGCCCGGGCGATCACTATCCCCGCCGCTCCAGCGAGCCCCTGCACCAGCCGGAAGCCGACGAGGGCGGGCACATTGGGCGCGACCACGCAGGCCGCCGTGGCCAGAACGTAGACCACCATGCCGACGAGCAGGGGCCGCCGCCGGCCGAGCGCGTCGCTGAGCGGCCCCACCACGAGCTGCCCCAGGGCCATGCCGGCCAGGCACGCCGTCAGCGTCAGCTGCACCTGCGAGGTGGTGGTGCGGAAGGAGTCGGTCACCTGCGGCAGCGCCGGGAGGTACATGTCCATCGACAGCGGCGCGAGCGCGGTCAGCGAGCCGAGGATGAGCGTCACCAGCAGTCCGGTCCGGCGCGCCGGGGCCGCCGCCGAGACGGGGGCGGTCACCGCGTCGACGGGCGTCGCGGTGCTCGGCGGGGGACCGGACGGCTGCTCGGGCATGGGCGCGAGGGCTCCTCTGGGCGGGGCGGGGCGGGGCAGGCGGCAGGAGGCAGGCAGTAGGCAGGCAGGGGCGGACGGGCGGTGGACGCGGGGGTTTGCCCGGCCACGGTACCCAAGGCGGCCGGGGACGAGGAAAGGCCGGGGACGAGGAAAGGTCAGGGACGAGGAGACGAGGAAGGGCCGGGGACGAGGAAGGGCCGGGGACGAGGAAGGGCCGGGGACGAGGAAGGGCCGGGAACGCCGAGGCGCCCTCCCTCCTGGCGGTGCTCACCGAGGAGGACCTGTTCGGCGGCCCGGTCGAGGGCGGTGCAGGCGCTGCCAGGCGGCCCGAACAGCCCGGACCGGACGAATGATCGACCGGTGATGGGAGAGCACCTACACTCACCGGACATGCTGCGGGTTCTGGCGGTGGACGACGAGCAGCCCCTGCTCGAGGAGCTGCTCTATCTGCTGCGCTCCGATCCGAGGATCGAACGGGCGTCGGGTGCCCTCGACGCGACCGAGGCGCTGCGGACGATCGGGCGCGCCCTCGAAGCCGGACCCGACGGCGAGGACGCCATCGACGTCGTCTTCCTCGACATCCACATGGCCGGGCTCAACGGCCTCGAAATGGCACGGCTGCTGGCCGGGTTCGCCGATCCCCCGCTGATCGTGTTCGTCACCGCCCACGAGGACTTCGCCGTCCAGGCGTTCGACCTCAAGGCCGTCGACTACGTGCTCAAACCGGTCCGCAAGGAGCGGCTCGCCGAGGCCGTGCGCCGGGTCGCCGAACTCTCCCGGGCGGGCGCCGGCCGCGGGCGCGGCGGCCAGGAGCCCGCACCGGCCGCCGCCGGAGCGCGGCCCGAGCCCGCGCACAACCGCGACGACGTGCCGGACACGGTGCCGGACCACATCCCCGTCGAACTCGCGGGCGTCACCCGTTTCGTGGAGATCGACGAGATCACCTTCGTCGAGGCGCAGGGCGACTACGCCCGTCTGCACACCAGGAACGGCAGCCATCTGGTCCGCATCCCGCTGTCCTCGCTGGAGGAGCGCTGGCGCAGCCGCGGCTTCGTCCGCATACACAGGCGCCACCTGGTGGCGCTCAAGCGCATCGACGAACTGCGCCTGGACGCGGGAAGCCTCAGTGTGCGGATCGGGGACGCGGTGCTGGCCGTGAGCCGCAGGCACGCCAGGGAGCTGCGTGACCTGCTCGTCCGGCAGGCGAAGGACCGCTGATCGTTCCCCTTCGACCGTTCACCGCCCGAAACCGGCCGTCCACGGATCGGCGGCTGCCATCGGCCGGGTTCCGCGCTCCACCGGACCTAGTGTTGAGCGCGTACGACCTGTACCGGGGGCGGCGCGAAGAAGGGGCCGAATGTCCGACATCAACGCGCTGCTCGAGGAACTGCGGCGGATCCCCGCCGACTCACCCCGCGACTCGCAGGAGTTGGCCGTCCTGCTGAACCGGATCAAGAGCATCGCGGGCCGTTGGGCCGATGTCCTCTATGAGGTGCGGGAGTCGGCGTACCGCGTCACCGAGCCGGGTGCGGCGGTGGCGCTGGAGATGGCCTTCCGCAGGGCCGAGCAGTCCTATGTGGAGCTCGAGATCGCCCACAGTGACCTGAATCGTGTGCTCAGTAACTGAGTGCTGCCGAGTAACCGAAATGTGACCCTCCTGTCTACCGCGCGACCCCCTGGCCTGCTTAGACTCCAAACCCGCCAGGTCGTTCGCGCCGGAGGCATGCCCAAGAAGAGGGGTCACCGTGTCGGTCGAGCCAGCCCCCAGGCGCGAGGTCGTCACCGGAGTGCCGCGTAGGACCGCGCGGATGGGCCGTCCGGTGCGCACGCAGTCGGAGATCAACGAGCAGACGACCCTGGGCGCCGCGTATGTGCGCTCTCTCATGCGCAGCCAACTGCGGGCCGGGCTGGCCGCGTTCGCCGTCCTCGCCGTCGTCCTCGGCTCACTGCCCGTCGTCTTCTCCCTCCTGCCGAGCGATCTGTCGCTGTGGCCCGCGGGCCCGACGCTGGTGTGGGCCGTGCTCGGCGCCGCCGCCTACCCGTTCATGATCGTCATCGCCCGCTGGTACGTGCGCCGCGCCGAGCGCAACGAGCGCGACTTCGCCGATCTCGTCGAGTGAAGCGCGGATGAACCAGGCGTACGCAGTGGCGGCGGTCGCCGTCGTGGTGCTGGCGACCGTCCTCATCGGCGCCTACGGTCTGCGTATCTCGCGCACCACCTCCGACTTCTATGTGGCCTCCCGCAGTGTGCCGCCGCGGCTGAACGCGGCGGCGATCAGCGGTGAGTACCTGTCGGCGGCCTCCTTCCTCGGCGTCGCGGGCCTGGTGCTGGCGCAGGGTGTGGACATGCTCTGGTACCCCGTCGGCTACACGGCGGGCTATCTGGTCCTGCTGGTCTTCGTGGCCGCGCCCCTGCGCAGGTCGGGCGCCTACACTCTCCCGGACTTCGCCGAGGACCGGTTGGAGTCCAAACGGGTGCGCAGGGTGGCCAGCGCGTTCGTCGTCGGGGTCGGCTGGCTCTACCTGCTGCCCCAGCTCCAGGGCGCGGGGCTGACCCTGGGGGTGGTGACCGGGGCGCCGCGCTGGCTCGGCGGGGCGCTGGTCGCGGTGGTGGTGACCGCCGCGGTGGCGGCGGGCGGCATGCGCAGCATCACCTTTGTGCAGGCCTTCCAGTACTGGCTCAAGCTCACCGCGCTCCTCGTGCCCGCGATCTTCCTGGTGCTGGCGTGGCAGGGGGACGGCGCTCCGCGTACGACCTTCGACGAGCCCGCCACCTTCCGCGAACGCACCAAGGTGACGGTCGAGCAGACCCTGAGGCTGAACATCAAGGACCCGCTCGGCGTCGCGGTGCACGGACGGATCGACGGGGTGCGGCACACCGGTGACAAGGTCGCGCTGCCACCCGGACCCCACCGCATCGACGCCGGCACGGTGCTGGAGTTCGCCAAGGGCACGGCGGTACCCGAGGCGACGAACGGGGCGTACAGCAGCGCAGGATCGCGGTGGTCCAGGCCGCTGTCCGGCAGCCGTGACGACCATCCGCTCTACGCCTCGTACGGTCTCATCATCGCCACGTTCCTCGGGACGATGGGGCTGCCGCACGTGGTGGTGCGCTTCTACACCAGTCCCAACGGGCGCGCGGCCCGCCGCACCACGGTGGTGGTCCTCGGCCTGATCGGGGCGTTCTACCTGCTGCCGCCCGTCTACGGGGCGCTGGGGCGGCTCTACGCGCCCGAGCTGTTGCTCACCGGGAACACCGACGCGGCCGTCCTGGTGCTGCCGGGCAAGCTCTTCGGCGGCGTCGGCGGGGACCTGCTCGGTGCCCTGCTCGCGGGCGGCGCGTTCGCGGCCTTCCTGTCCACCGCCTCGGGGCTGACCCTGTCGGTGGCGGGGGTGCTGACGCAGGATGTGCTGCCGTCGCTGGGGATACGCCACTTCCGGCTGGCGACGTGCCTGGCCATGGCGGTTCCGACGGCGGCCAACGCCGCGGTGAGCAATCTGCCCGTGGCGGACGCGGTCGGGCTGGCGTTCGCGGTCTCCGCCTCCTCGTTCTGCCCGCTGCTCGTGCTCGGCATCTGGTGGCGGGGGCTGACCGCGGCGGGGGCCCTGTCCGGGCTGCTGGTCGGGGGAGGGTCGGCGCTGGCGGCGGTGGCCGCGACGATCTCGGGCCGGCCGCAGCACGGCTGGCCCCACGCCCTGCTCGCGTGGCCCGCCGTCTGGTCGGTGCCGCTGGGCTTCCTGACGATGGTGCTGGTGTCGCTGGCCACCCGCGCCGCGATCCCGGCCAGCACCGGTGCCACGATGGCCCGGCTCCACCTGCCCGAGGGGGCGGCGGGACCGGTCGAGAGGGTCCAGGGGGTGGGACAGTGATCGCGCTGTGTGTGCTGGGGACCGTGGCGGCGGCCGTGGCGCTGTTCGCCGCGGGCGCGGCGTTCGGGCGGCTGAGCGCGCGCGGCGGGCGGGCCAAGGACCTGGGCACTCCCGTGGAGCGGGCCACCTTCCACACCCTGCACACCGCGTCGCTGGCCGCGCCCCCGCTGCGCGCGGGGCTGACGGAGGACACCGCGCGCAAGGCGGCGCGGCGGCTGCGCTCGCTGCTGGGCACCCACGCGCTGTGCCTGACCGACCAGGCGTCCGTGCTCGCCTGGGACGGCTCCGGAGGCCACCACCGGGCGCAGGTGATGGAGCAGGTGGGGCAGGTCCTGGAGAACGGGCGCAGCCAGGCGTTCCCCGTGACCTGCGACGACATGGACTGCCAGGTGCGGTGGGCGGTGGTGGCTCCGCTGACGGCGGACAACGGGGCGCTGGGCACCCTGGCCGCGTTCGGCTCGCGGGAGTCCGCGGTACTGGTGCGGGCGACGAACGAGGTGGCCCGCTGGGTCTCGGTCCAGCTCGAACTCGCCGAACTCGACCGCTCCCGGACCCGGCTCATAGAGGCCGAGATCCGCGCCCTTCGCGCCCAGATCTCCCCGCACTTCATCTTCAACTCGCTCGCCGCCATCGCCTCCTTCGTGCGCACCGACCCCGAGAGGGCGCGCGAACTGCTGCTGGAGTTCGCCGACTTCACCCGCTACTCGTTCCGCCGGCACGGGGACTTCACCACCCTCGCGGACGAACTGCACTCCATCCAGCAGTACTTCTCGCTCGTGCGCGCCCGTTTCGGCGAACGGCTCGACGTCACCCTCCAGATCGCGCCCGAGGTGCTGCCGGTGGCCCTGCCGTTCCTGTGCCTGCAACCGCTGGTGGAGAACGCGGTCAAGCACGGCCTGGAGGACTCGGTGGCCAAGAGCCGCATCACGATCTCGGCCAGTGACGAGGGCGCCGAGGCGGTCGTGGTGATCGAGGACAACGGGGTGGGCATGGAGCCCGAGCGCCTGCGGCAGATCCTGCGCGGTGAGGGCGGCCCGTCGAGCGGCATCGGCCTGTGCAACGTGGACGAGCGGCTGCGCCAGGTGTACGGCGACGACCACGGCCTCGTCATCGAGACCGGGGTCGGCGCCGGAATGAAGGTCACCGCCCGTATTCCCAAGTACCGGGCGGGAGTTCACTCGGGGCCGCCACTGCGCCGTCAGCCGCGCGCTGACTGATGGAACAGTCAGTCGGGGGGCGTCGGCGCGGCCCGGCGGCCAACCGCTTGTCCGGCCGGAACGACCGCCCGGCGCGGCTACCGTGCCGCTCAACGACTGCCGTGAACACGGCGCTTCAGGCGGGGATGCCCCGCTCGTAACGTGAAGGCGAGCGCGACAGGCACGAAGACGGGCAGCGATCCACGGTTGCGAGTCGGTGACATGACGATCGGTCACCGGACGGTGATGCCGCCGCGGCAGGACCTTCTCCACGTGCTGGACGGACTCGAGGCGGGCGACCGCGAAGTGCTCCGGCATCTGCAAGTCCTGCGCAGTTCACCCGCCGGGACGGCCGAGGAACCGGGCATCCGCGTGGAAGAGGTGCACCGCCGTGCCTGTCGCGCCACCAAGCCGCTCAGCGATGCCTACCGGGAGTCGGCCCAGGGGCAGGGGGCGCCCCCGCGAAGCGTCGGGCCGCGGAAGCGTCCTGCCGCAAGCGCGTCGGGCCGGAACGAGGAAGGAACGGACCGCCTTGAGGAACGCTCCGGGCTGTTCCTCTCGGTGTGCTGCCGGTCCCCGTGGGTGGGGCCGAGCAGAAAGCCCAGCAGGGGGCGTCCGTGCCGCCGTTGGAGCTCGGCGAGAGCCCGCTCGTCGGCGCGCCGTTCCGTCGCGGCGGTGCCGGAGTTCCTCGACGTCGGGGTATTCATGGAGTAATCGTCTGCGCAGAGGTCGCCGAAGGTATCCGCCACTTGGCGGATACGCCGCACGTGTCGGCGAACGGGCGAGCGGACGAGCGATCGGCAGGCGCCGCGCCCATCGTGACACCGATCGCCTCCGGTGCCTCCGCAGGCTTCTGGTCCACGCCAGTGACCAGCGCGGACGGGCTCAAGCGAATTTCTTGTGAATGCTGTCAGTTTTCCCTAAACCGCGCTGCGGGAAGGCACGGCGGTCGGAGTAGGTGAACTGGCATGAGCGCACTGGGACAACGGCCCGGCGAATGGCAGGCGATCCACATCTTTTATGCGGCGAATCCGCGTCCGCTGCTTACCCAGTGCATCGATCCACTCGTCAGCGGGCTGGTGACGGACGGCCTGCTGAGCACGTACTACTTCGTCCACTACTGGCTCGAGGGCCCGCATGTGCGGCTGCGGCTCAAGCCCCGTACCGAGGCGGACACCGCCAAGGTGCGCGCGCGGGCGGAGACGGCCGTGGCGGCGTTCCTCGAAGGCAGGCCCACGCTCTACGAGGTCAAGCCGGAATTCCTGGTCGACTTCTACGAGACCGTGTTCCAGCTGGACTACTCCGCCGCCCAGCGCGAGCGGTTGCTGGAGCCGGACGGCACGCTGCGGCTGCGGCGGAACAACACCTACGGCTTCGAGCCCTACGAGCCGGAGTACGCCAGGTACGGCGGCCCCGCGGGCGTCGAGCTCGCCGAGTGGCACTTCCGGCACTCCAGCGAGCTGACCCTCGAGGTGTGCCGGAACGTCGACCCGCGCAGCCGCACGGTCCTGATGGGCCTGTCCGCGCAGCTGATGATGGTGATGACCACCGCGTTCCTGCGCGACGACGAGGCCGTCGCCGACTTCTTCCAGCGCTACCACGACTTCTGGCGCCGCACGTTCGCCGTGGTCGGCCAGCCCCAGGACCTGGGCCACGACCGGGTCTACGACCTGCTGGCCGTGGACATCCCCCGGCGCTTCACCCAGATCCGCCGCGCGTTGGAGGAGTCGGGCAGCGGCAGCCTGCCGGGATTCCTGCGCTCGTGGGCCGAGCACTGCTCGGAACTGCGCGAGCGGGCCTTCGACCTCGCGGCCCGCGGCGATCTGGTCTTCACCTCCTGGGATCCCGCCCGCGAGGAGCGGGAGGGGAAGCCGGCGGATCCGGCCACCGCCCTCGAGCTGCTGCTCGCCCCCTATCTGCGGATGACCAACAACCGGCTGAACGTGCCCATGCGCGAAGAGGCCCGCCTGTCGTACGTGCTGGCGCGGTCGCTGCACGAGCGTCTGGCCATGGAGGCGGGGGCCTGAGCGGAGCCGGTCCCGGGCGGGCGCACGCCCGACTCGAGCCGGAATCCGGTCGGCTCGGCTCTGCTGCCCCGCGACGGCCGTGCGAATCCGGGGGAGTGGGGTGTGCGCGCGCGTTTCCTGGTACTCGGCCCGGTGAGTGTCACCGAGGGGGACGAGGTCGTCGTGCCGCGTCCCTCCAAGCCGACGACGCTGCCGGCGGCGATGCTGCTGCGTCCCGTCTCCGCAGTCTCCGCCGTCTGTGCCTTTTGCGCCGTTTGCGCCGACTTCCTGGCGCGGGCCCTGCGGGGAGCCCGCCCGTCGGGCCCACCTCCGGCGGGAACGGGGGCCGAGCCGGGTCCATCGATCCGGCGGCTGGAGCAGGCCATCCTGCGCCGGGCCGAACTCGCCCCGCCGACCTGCGGTCTCGCGCCCCCGTCGGTGGCCGGTGCGGCGACGGGCGGGGCGGGAGCGACCGCTGTTCCGGGCGGTCCGTCCACCGCGAAGGCATGCGATCCGCACCACCCGGCAGCTTGAGTTGAGCGCGAGTGGATCTTCCTACGGTCAACGCCGCAAACAGCGGCCCGAGTGGAGGTCTGGATGACCATCGTCGAAGAAGCCCGCGCCGAGACCGCCGAGACGCGAGAGCGCCCACCGGCACGTTCCGCCGCGGTACGGCCCGACATGAGCTCGGCCGTCGCGGACCTGGCGGACAAGCACGGACAGGCGCGCAGCGGGCCCAGCGAGCGGGCCACGCAGGCACAGCACGCCAAGGGCAAGCTCACCGCTCATGAGCGGATCGAACTCCTGCTGGACGAGGGCTCGTTCAGCGAGATCGAGGCGCTGCGGCGGCACCGCGCCACCGGCTTCGGCCTCGAGGCGAAGAAGCCGTACACCGACGGTGTGATCACCGGCTGGGGCACGGTCCACGGCCGTACCGTCTTCGTCTACGCGCACGACTTCCGGATCTTCGGTGGCGCGCTCGGCGAGGCCCACGCCGCGAAGATCCACAAGGTGATGGACCTGGCCCGGGCCGCCGGGGCGCCGCTGGTGAGCCTCAACGACGGCGCGGGCGCCCGTATCCAGGAAGGTGTGACCGCGCTCGCCGGGTACGGCGGCATCTTCCAGCGCAACACCGCGGCCTCCGGGGTCGTCCCGCAGATCAGCGTGATGCTCGGCCCCTGCGCGGGAGGAGCCGCCTACTCACCCGCCCTGACCGACTTCGTCTTCATGGTGCGCGGCACCTCGCAGATGTTCATCACCGGGCCCGACGTCGTGCAGGCGGTCACCGGTGAGAAGGTCTCGCAGGACGAGCTCGGCGGGGCGGACGTGCACTCGTCGACCTCCGGTGTGGCCACGTTCGCCTACGACAACGAGCAGGAGTGCCTGGAGGAGGTGCGCTACCTGCTCTCGCTCCTGCCGTCGAACAACCGCGAGCACCCGCCGACCGCCACGTCCGCCGACCCGGTGGACCGGCGCAACGACCGGCTGCTGGAGATCGTCCCGACCGACCCCTCGCGCTCGTACGACATGCGCGAGGTCATCGAGGAGGTCGTCGACGACGGCGAGTTCTTCGAGATCCACCCGGCCTGGGCGACCAATGTCATCTGCGCGCTGTCCCGGCTCGACGGGCATGTGGTGGGGATCATCGCCAACCAGGCGGCCTCGCTCGCCGGGGTGCTGGACATCGAGGCGTCGGAGAAGGCGGCGCGGTTCGTGCAGTTCTGCGACTCGTTCAACATCCCGCTGGTGACGCTGGTGGACGTGCCCGGCTTCCTGCCCGGTGTCGACCAGGAGCACGGCGGCATCATCCGGCACGGCGCCAAGCTGCTCTACGCGTACTGCAACGCCACGGTGCCCAGGGTGCAGCTCATCCTGCGCAAGGCGTACGGCGGGGCCTACATCGTGATGGACTCGCGCTCCATCGGCGCGGACATCTCGTTCGCCTGGCCGGCCAACGAGGTCGCGGTCATGGGAGCCGAGGGCGCGGCGAATGTGATCTTCCGCAGGGAGATAGCGGCCGCGGACGATCCGGACGAAACGCGGACTCGCCTCGTCGAGGAGTACCGCAGTGAACTGATGCATCCGTACTACGCCGCCGAGCGCGGTCTGGTGGACGACGTCATCGACCCGGCGAGAACCCGCGAGACCCTGATCCGGTCACTGGCGATGCTCCGCGACAAGGACGCGGCGCTGCCGTCGCGCAAGCACGGCAACCCTCCGATGTGAGCGGGGCGACGGACATGGCTGACGACGAGCGCGAACGCGAGGACGGCCGTCCGCTGCTGCGGGTGGTGCGCGGGAAACCGGACGACACCGAGGTCGCGGCGGTCGCGCTGGTGCTGGCGATCATGGCGGGGCGCGGCGGCGAGGGATCCCCGGTGGGCCCGGGGGCCCGCCGCCGGGTCGCTCGCTGGAAGGACGGCGAGAGCGGGCGCACGCCCGTTTCGTGGGCTTCCGGGAGCTGAGGAGGGCCCGCAGAGCATCCGAAACACACACGGTCGGCGAACAAGGTCGCGGAGCGGTCACGGAGGGGGCGCGGAGCCATTGCGGAGGGCCGCTCAACTGCGGATATGCACCGGACCATGACTTAGTCACGCTCTAGTTCATGTTGAGGTCACAGGCGGAGTCTCGAGGTGCACCGCTTCCGCAGGACGGCACTTGTACGCGGTCGTGGTGATCGAATCTCACTAGGGGGCGGCTTTGGCCGAGTACCGGAACTTCACCGAACTCGTGAGGGCACATGTAGCGGAACGGCCCGAACGAGAGGCGCTGGTCCTCCTGACCGGCGCGGACAACGGCCTGGCGGCGGAGCGCGTGACTTACGCGCGGATCGACGCCGAGGCGCGAAGGCTCGCCGGCTGGCTCCAGGAGCGCGGCGCGGCGGGCCACCCGGTAATCGTCGTTCAGAGCACGGGGAGACTGTTCGCCACGAGCTTTCTGGCGTGCCTGTACGCGGGGGCGATGGCTGTCCCCGCCCCGCCGCCCGGAGGCGTCAAGCACCACACCGAGCGTCTGATCGGGATCGTCAAGGACACGGCGGCGCACTCGGTGCTCACGGACACCGACGGCGCTCCCGGAGTCTCGCTCCTGCTCGCCCAGGCCGGGTACGGGAGGGTTCCCTGCCTGGCCACCGACGCGCTGAGCCAGGACACGGAGTCCACCTGGCAGGCTCCGGACCTCGATCCGAGCGACATCGCGTTCCTCCAGTACACCTCGGGATCGACCAGCGACCCGAAAGGCGTGATGGTCTCCCACGGCAACCTGATCGCCAATCAGAAGGTCATCGCCTCGGCGCTGGGCAGCGACGGCGAGACCGTGATGGGCAGCTGGCTGCCGTTCCACCACGACATGGGCCTGATCGGGCATCTGCTGCACCCGCTGTCCATCGGCGGCACCGGCGTCCTGATGCCCCCGGCGCTGTTCGTCCGGCACCCGGTGCGCTGGCTTCAGGCCATCACGGAGTACGGCATCACCTCCGGCGGCGGCCCCAACTTCGCCTACGACCTGTGCGTGCGCCGCATCACGGAAGAGCAGATGGAGGGGCTGGACCTCTCCCGCTGGGAGAACGCCTGCAACGGTGCGGAGCCGGTGAGGGCCGAGACCCTGCGGTCGTTCGCGGCCAGGTTCGCGCCCGTCGGCCTGACCCCGGGGGCGCTGTGGCCCTGCTACGGGCTGGCCGAGGCCACCCTGCTGGTGACCGGGAGCACCCCCGGGGTGGCGCCCAGGGTGCTGACGGTGGACGCGCAGGCGCTGGAGAACCACCGGGTCACCGAGGCCGACTCCGCGGCGTCCGCCGTTCCGGCGGCCACCGCCGCCGCCACCGCCGGGCCCGAGCGCGGCGAGTACCGCGAACTGGTCAGCTCCGGCAGGGTGCACGGCGACTTCGACCTGCGGATCGTCAACCCGGACAACGGCAGGCAGCTCGCCGAGGGACGCGTGGGCGAGATCTGGCTGCGCGGGGACAGCGTCGCGCGCGGATACTGGAACCGCCCGCTGGACAGCTGCGAGACCTTCGCCTCGGTGACCTCCGACGGCGAGTCGGGCTTCCTGCGCACCGGCGACCTCGGCACCGTCGTGGACGGCGAGCTGTACGTCACCGGGCGGCTCAAGGACATCATGATCGTGGCCGGGCGAAACCTCTACCCCCAGGACATCGAGCGGGTGGCCCAGCAGGTGAGCCCGCTGTTCGGCTTCTGCACCGCCTTCTCGGTGGGTGAGGACAAGGAACAGGCGGTGCTGATCCAGGAGATCCGCACCAGCGGCGCCTACGACCTCGACCTCGCGGCGCTGGCGGCGCGGGTGTACGAGACGGTGGCCAAGGAGTTCGAGATCTCCGTGGCCGGGGTGCTCCTCGTCCGTCCGGGCACCGTGCGGCGCACCACGAGCGGCAAGGTCCAGCGCTCGGCCATGCGCAAGCTCTTCCTGCGTGGCGCGATCGAGCCCCTGCACGCCCTGGTCGCCCCGGACATGCGCCGCTTGGTCGAGGCGGGCAGCTCCGGGCGGCGCGGCCGCGGCGGCGCGCAGGACCGGTCGGATTCGGGGGAGCAGCAGTGATCGGGGCGCTGCGCGGGGAACGGGTGATGGACCGGGGGCAGCGGACGCCGGGACCGGCTGAGCTGCTGGAACGTTTCCTCGGTAACCCGGGGAACCCCGACGAGGTCCTGTCCCACGCGCGCAGCGCCGCCGCCGACTCCGCCGAGGAGTTCCCGGCCGACGCCTGCTCCCTGCTGAACCTGTGGGGGCTGCACCGGCACTACATCCCCGTCGAGTACGGGGGCGAACTGGCCAGCTATCAGGAACTGCTGGCCCTGATGCGCACGGTCGCCCGCCGCGATCTGACCGTGGCCGTCGCGCACGGCAAGACCTTCCTCGGGGCGGTGTGCGCGTGGACGGCGGCCGAGCCGCGCACCGCCCATGAGCTGGCCAGGATCGTCAGCTCCGGCGAGGCCGTCTCCCTGGGCCTGACCGAGCGCTACCACGGCAGCGATCTGATGGCCAATGAGGTCTCGGCCCTCCCCGTCGCGGGCGGCTACCGCCTCGACGGGGAGAAGTACCTCATCAACAACGCCACCCGCAGCCGTGCCATCTGCCTGCTCGCGCGGACCGACCCCGACGGAGGGCCGCGCGGCTTCAGCCTCGTGCTCGCCGACAAGCGGGCGCTGGAGCCGGGCACCTACCGGCATCTGCCCAAGGTCCCCACGCTCGGCATCCGCGGCGCGGACATCAGCGGGATCGAGTTCGACGGCGCCGTGGTCCCCGGGTCCGCCATGATCGGCCCCAAGGGCGCCGGCGCCGAGATCGTCCTCAAGGCGCTCCAGATCACCCGCACCATGGTCCCCGCGCTGTCGCTGGGCGCCGCCGACCAGGCCCTGCGCCTGGCCCTGTCCATCACCCGCACCCGCACCCGCACCCGAACCCGCGAGCGCGGAGCCCGGCGCGACCGGGGCGCGCGCTGCCTCTACGACCAGGCGGTGACCCGGCGGGTGATCGGCGAGAGCTGCGCCGACCTGCTCGCCATGGAGGCGATGGCCCACGTGGCCGCCCGCAGTGTGCACCTGGCACCCGACGAGCTGAGTGTGACCTCGTCGGCGGTCAAGTACCTGGTGCCCACGGTGGTCGACGACGTGGTGACCCGCCTGGGCGGGCTGCTCGGACCGCGCTCCTACCTCGTCGAGCACAGCGCGCACGGGCTGTTCGAGAAGGTCGAGCGCGACCACCGCATCGTCGGGGTCTTCGACGGCAACACCATGGTCAACCTCTACAACCTGATCGGCCAGTTCCGGGCGCTGGCCCGCAACCACCCGGTGGAGCGGGACGGTGAGCCCCCCGCGGACCTGTTCGACCTCCAGGCACCCGTGCCGCCCGCGCGCCTGGACCGGCTCAGCCTGGTCTCGCGCCGCGGCAGCTCCGTGCTCGGCTCCCTGCCCCGGCACGCGCGGGCGCTGAAGGAGGCCGCGCGCGAGGACGCGCAGCTGGCGGGGGCGGCCGCTCTCGCCGACCGCCTCGTGACCCTGGCCGACGAACTCCACCGGTCGATGCCCCGCACCCCGTCCACCGTCACCGGCACCCCGCCCGAGACATTCGAGACCGCGCGGCGGTTCACCCTCCTCCTGGCCGCCTCCGCGTGCCTGGGCGTGTGGCGGCACAGCGGCCCGGCCCACGGGCGCCTGCCGGACGGGCTGTGGATCGAGGCGGCCCTGCACCGGATCCTGACGCGGCTGGGCCCCGTCGTCCGGGTCGAGCCGGGCGCCGCCGAGCGTGAGGACGCCCTGTTCGAGCGGGTGGCCCAGCGCCTGCTGATCCAGTACCGGGCCGGGGAGGTCTTCTCGCTGCTGCCGCACCGGACGGCCGAAGGAGCGCCATGCTGAACCCGCCCCAGTCCCTCGGGGCGCCCCCGGTGCAGGACCGGCCCGGCGGGCAGCCCCCCGCCGGGCCGGTCGAGCCCGTGGACCACGAGGAACGCGAGATCCAGCGCCGGATCGCCCTGCTGGAGTCCCGCTTCGGCGACCCCAGGGAGCCCGCCAACCCGCTCGGCGACGCCGCCCTGCTCGAGGCCGACGCCCGCGGGGAGATGCTGGAGGCCGCCGAGGACATGCTGCGGGACGTCGGCCTCAACGCCGAGTTCGTCCCCGCCGAGCTCGGCGGCAGGTTCACCCGCGTCGACACCCTCTCGAGGGTGCTGCGCACCGTCTTCCGCCGCGACGCCTCCCTCGGCATCGGCTACGGCGTCTCCTCCTTCCTCGCCGCCGTCGCCGTCTGGGCGGGCGGCACACCCCGGCAGCGCCGGTGGACCGCCGACCTGCTCCTCGGCGGCGGCAGGCTCGCCGTCGCCTACCAGGAACTCGCCCACGGCAACGACTGGGTGCGCAACGAGTTCTCCGCCGAGCGGCGCGGCGGCGGCTATGTGCTGCACGGCCGCAAGGAGGTCATCAACAACGCCGAGCGCGCCGAGGCACTGGTGCTGTTCAGCCGCACACTGCGCCGCCGCGGCAGCCGCAGCCACTCCGTCTTCCTCGTCGACAAGGCCGCCCTGCCGCCGGGCCGGCTCGCCTACCTGCCCCGCTACTCCGGGGTGGGCATCCGCGGCTGCCGGATGGACGGGCTGGACTTCGACGAGTGCCCGGTGCCCGCCGACGCCATGGTCGGATCCGAGGGCGAAGGGGTGGAGCTGGCATTGCGCTCGTTCCAGATCACCCGCAGCGCCGTGCCCTCGATGGTGCTCGCCGAGGCCGACACCTGCCTGCGCACCGTGGTCAGCTTCGCCACCAAGCGGCAGCTCAACCAGCGCACCGTCCTGGACATCCCGCACTCGAGGGCCACCCTCGCGGGGGCCTTCCTCGACCTGCTGATCTGCGACAGCCTGGCCCTGGCCGCCACCCGCGCCGTGCATGTGGCGCCGAGTGAGACCAGCGTGCTCGCGGCCGCGTGCAAATACCTGCTGCCCAAGATCCTCGGCGACACCGCCTACGACCTGTCCACGGTGCTCGGAGAGAGCTTCTACGTGCGCAGCGGAGAGTTCGGGGTCTTCCAGAAGCATGTGCGCGACCTTCCGGTGACCAGCCTCGGGCACGCCGGAACCGCCGCCTGCCAGGCCACGATCATCCCCCAACTGCCGCGCCTGGCACGGCGGGCGTGGTTCCGCGACCAGGCGGTGCCCGCCGCGCTGTTCCGCCCGCGGCAGAGCCTGGAGCCGCTCGACTACGACCGGCTGGCCCTCGCCTCCGGCTCCGACTCGCTCGCCGCGTCACTGATCGAGTCCGCCCATGTGCTGCGCATCCGTCCGGGACTCGGCCACGGCGGCAAACAGCTGAGCGAGCTCGCCGACGCCTTCGTCGCCGAACTGCGGCGCCTGCGCGAGGAGTGCTCCCGGCTCGATCCCAAGGACCGCTCGGCCCTGGCCAGCCCCTACAGCTACGCCCTCGCCGACCGGTACGCCCTGGTGCTCGCCGCCGCCGCGTGCCTGGGCGTGTGGCTGCACCACACCGCGCCCTCCCCCGGCGCGGCCCACCCCTTCATCGGCGAGCCGGTCTGGGTCACCGCGGCCCTGCACCGGCTCGGCAAGCGCCTGGGGCTGCCCGTGCCCAGGCGCCCACCGGACGTCGAGGAGCGCGTCGTCGAGGAAGTCCTCGCGCGCTACTGGGACGCCCGCAGCTTCGACCTCTACGACACACCGCTGGCCGGTTGATCGAAGGAGCACTCATGACGACCCCGGGCACCGAGCCGACCGAGAGCGCCATCCGCGAGTGGCTCGCCGAGCGCCTCGCCGAGCGGCTGGAGCTGGCCTCCTCCGAGATAGGCAACGGCGTGCCACTGGAGCAGTACGGGCTCGACTCGATGGCCGCGTTCACACTGCGCGGCGCCATCCAGGACGAGTTCGGCATCGTGATGGACCTCGCCGCCGCCCGCAAGTACTCCACCCTCGACGCCCTCGCCGGCCACCTGCACGACGAGCTGCGCAAGGCACCCCCCGGGGGGCCCCGGTGACGACCCGGCAGGGGGTGGCGGTGGTCGGACTCGACTGCCGCTTTCCCGGCGCGCCCGACGCACCCGCGTTCTGGCGGCTCCTCATGGCCGCGGCAGAGGCGGGCGGGCGTGCCGCGCCGGGCCGCCGCGGGGGCAGGCCCGCGGGGTACATCGACGACGAGGCCGCCTTCGACCACGGCTTCTTCGCCATCGACGACGCCGAGGCCGCGGGGCTCGACCCGCGCCAGCGCCTGCTCCTCCAGGCCGCCTGGCGCGCCCTGGAGGACGCCGGTCTGCCCCCGCTGTCCCTGGCCGGGCGCAGCGCCCGGGACCGCGACCGGGCCAGGACCGGGGTGTACGTGGCGACCATGGGCGACGAGTGGGGCGGCGCCCGCCTCGCCGACCCGGGGAGCCTGACCGCCCGCTCCGGCACCGGGACCGGGCACGCCATGCTCGCCAACCGGCTGTCCTACCAGCTCGACCTGCGCGGCCCCAGCCTGACCGTGGACACCGCGTGCTCCTCCTCGCTCGTCGCCGTGCACCTGGCCTGCTCCGCCCTCCTGCTCGAGGAGTGCGACATCGCGGTCGTCGCGGGCGTCAACATCCTGGTCGGCGAGGGCCTGGACCGGATCTACGAGCGGGCCGGGCTCGCCGCCGGGGACGGGCGGTGCAAGCCGTTCGCCGCCGGCGCCGACGGCATCGGCCGGGCCGAGGGCGTCGGTGTCGTGGTCCTGAGGCGGCTCGCCGACGCCGGCGACGGCCCCACGCCGTACGCCGTGATCCGGGGCAGCGCGATCAACCAGGACGGCCGCAGCAACGGGATGACCGCGCCCAGCCGCCCCGCGCAGCGCGACGTCATCGAGTCCGCCTGCCACCGCGCCGGGGTGGACCTGACCGAAGTGGGCTTCGTCGAGGCGCACGGCACCGGCACCCAGCTCGGTGACCTCATCGAGGCGGGGGCGCTGGGCGACACCTACGGCAAGGACCGCGAGGAGCCGTGCGCCATCGGCTCGGTTAAGGCCAACATCGGGCACGCCGAGGGCGCCGCGGGCATGGCCGGGCTCATCAAGACCGTGCTCGCCCTGCACCACCGGGTCCTGCCCCCTGGCAGCCGCCCCGGCACCGCTCCCGGCCCAAGACTCGACCTCGCCCGGCGCGGCCTGCGCCTCGTGGACACCGCCGTGCGGCTGCCCGACGGGCCCGTCCACGCCGGGGTGTCCAGCTTCGGCATGGGCGGCAGCAACGCCCACATCGTGCTCTCCACCGCGGTGGGCGCCCCGGACGACCAGCGGCCCGAACTGCCTAGCTCCGCCAAGGTGTTCACGCTCACCGCGGACAACCCCGAGGCGCTGCGCCGCAATCTGCTCGCGCAGGCCGACGCGCTGGAGGAACTGCCCCCGGCCCTGTTCGGGCGGGCCTGCTGGAGCAGCAACACCGTTCGCACCGGCCTGCGACAGCGCTTCGCCGTCGCCGCCGAGGAGCCCCTCGACGCCGCCCGGCAACTGCGTGAGGCAGCCCGCGCCACGGACCTGCTGGGCTACTCGGCGAGCTTCGGCAGCAGCGACGACGAGCCCTCGGTGGCGCTGGTGTTCAGCGGTGAGGGCACCCAGCGGCCCCTCATGGGTGCCGATCTGTACCGGACCAGCCCCGGCTACCGGGCCGCCTTCGACGAGGTGGCCAAGGCACTGGAGCCCTATCTGCCGGGCACCCGTGAGCTGTTGCTGGAACGGGATGTGAGGATGCATCAGACGGCGTTCTCCGGACCGGCCCTGTTCGCCCTCCAGTACGCGCTGACCGGCATGGTGAGCGACCTCGGGGTGCGGCCGGTGGCGGTGCTCGGGCACGGCTGCGGCGAGTTCGCCGCCGCCTGCGCGGCCGGGGCCCTGTCCCTCGACGACGCGGCCCGGCTGGTCACCGCGCGGGCCACCCTGCTCCAGGCGCTGCCCTCTGGCGGCGGCATGCTCGCGGTGCCCTGCCGTGCCCGTGACATGGAGGATCCGCTCTCCCGTGAGCCCTCGGTGGCCGTCGCCGCGGTCAATGGGCCCCGGGCGCTGGTGCTCTCGGGCTCCCTGGCGGCGCTGGAGCGCATCGCGGCACGGCTGCGCGGCGACGGTGTCGAGTGCGAGCCGCTTCGGGTGCAGCACGCGCACTACTCGCCCCTGGCGCGCCCGGCCCGGGAGGCGTTCGAGGCGGTGGCGGCCTCCGTCCGCACGGGCACCGCCCGCCTGCCGTTCTACTCGACCGTGCGCGGCGCCGACCTGGCCGGGCGGGCCCTCGACGGCGCCTACTGGGCCGACCAGCTCACCTCGCCGGTCCGGTTCGCCAAGGCGCTGAGCGCCCTGTACGAGAGCCAACGGCCCACCCATCTCCTGGAGATGGGGCCGGGACCGGCGCTCTCGCCGTTGATCCATCGCGTGCTGCCGCTGCCCCGTGAGGCATGCCTGACCGCGTGCGACGTCGTGGGCGGGGGCGGGCGCGAGCCCGCGCGGCTGGCCGCGGCCCTCTTCGGGGCAGGTCTCGACCCGCGCTGGGAGGAGCTGTACGCCCCCGGCGAGCGCACCGCGCACCGGCTGCCGCCGCACACGTTCTCGACCTCCTCCCGCTTCCCCTACGAGATCCAGCCCCGTGGGATCCGGGGCCACGAGGCGCACGGCATGGAGGGAACAGCCGCCGAGCCCGTGTCCGGGCCGGGCGGGGACGGCGGCGCCCCCGGCGACATGGCCTGCGCCGTCCAGGAGGCGGTCGCCTCCGTCCTCGGCCGCAGCACCGACGACGTCACCGACCAGGACCGGTTCTACGAGGATCTGGGATTCGACTCCGTGATGCTCATGGAACTGCGCCACCGCCTCGAGGAGCGGCTGCCGGGAGTCGGCGAACTGTCCCTGCCGGACATGCTGGCCGCCCTGACCAGTGTGGAGAGCCTGACCGAGTACCTGCGGTCCAGGAGTGCGGCGGTGGCGGTGTGACCTGGGTCCATGTCATCGGCGCGGGCACCTCGCTGCCCGGCGAGCCGGTGGACAACGACAGGCTCGGCCGCAGGCTCGGCATCTCCGCCCAGTGGGTCGAGGCGTTCATCGGCACCCGCACCCGCCATTTCGCCGTCGACCTCGACGACGGCCGGGTGCGGTACTCCCTCGCGGACCTGTGCACGGCCGCCGGACGGCAGGCGCTCGACGGCGCGGGGCTGGGGCCCGGCGACATCGACGCGGTGGTGCTGGCGACGGCCACCCCGGACACGCTGATGCCGACGACCGCCGCCGTGGTCGCCGACCGGCTCGGCATCGACGGTGTGCCCGCCGTGCAGATCCAGTCCGGCTGCTCGGGCGCCGTGCAGGCCCTGGACGTCGCCTCGGCGCTGCTCGCGCGGACGCGCCGCCGGTCCGCACGGGCGGCGGCGGTGCTGGTCGTGGGCGGCGACGTGTGCACCAAACACCTGGCGCTGCAAAGGGACTTCGCGGGTCTGCCACCGGCCGCCCTCGTCAACTACGCACTCTTCGGCGACGGCGCCGGGGCGGTGGTCCTCAGCGGCGAATCCGCTCGCCGCGGCGGCGAATCCGGTGGCCGCAGCGCCGTGCTCACCCATGCCTCGCACCGCACGGTGGGCGCGGGGCTGGCCCCCGGCCAGGTCGTCGAGTGGTTCGGCCCCGCCGACATCGGCACCGCCGGAGCCGGTGTCGCCGAGGACTACAAGGCGATCGAGGAACGGGTGCCGCGGATGTCGTGCGAGGCGGCGGCCGGGCTGCTCAAGGAGCTCGACTGGGCCCCGGACGAGGTGGACTTCCTGCTGCCGCCCCAACTCGGCGGACGGATGACCGCGGCCATCACCAGGCGGCTGCGCGAGGAGACCGGGCTGACCGCCGCCACCGAGATCTCGTGCGTCTCGCGGACGGGGAACAACGGCAACGCGCTGCCCCTCCTCCAACTGGCCCTGCTCCTGCCCCGCCTGGGGCCGGGCGATCGGGCCCTCGGGGTGGCGATCGAGTCCAGCAAGTGGATCACCGCCTCACTGGCCGTGGAGGGCGGGCCGGGATGAGACGGCGGAAAACCGGCGGCAACGAAGCCGGCGGTATCGAAGCCCGCGGTATCGAGGCCCGCGGCAACAGCGACAGCGCACAACGACGGCTGAAACAGCGACAGCGGCAGCAACGACAGCGGCAGCAACGGGCAGCGGCAGCAGCGGCAGCGGCAAACGGACCGGGTCCAGGCAGGGAAAGCGGAGGACGGGCGCATGCGCACCCTGAACACGGCGGCATCGGCTCATCGTCAGCACCGGTGGGCGGGGGTGACGTCATGACGCGGCCCGACGGCCGGGCGGTCGAGGTGCTCGCCGACAAGGCGCGCCGGCACACCCGGTACTTCCTGGAATGGTCCCGATCGGCCTCGCCCGTGATCCTGGCCGCGGACGTCGACATGACCGAGATCCAGCGCCACCGCGGCGAGGCCGCCGCGAGGGGCCGCCGCTACTCGGTCGTCAGCTACCTGCTGCGCGCCGGTGCCAGGGCGATGGCCGCGCATCCCGAGGCCAACGCCGCCGCCGTCGGCACGGTCGTGCCCAAGGTGGCCCGGTACCGGGAGGTCAACGCCAAACTCGCCCTCGACCGGCGCATGGACGGCCGCCGCGTCGTGCTCACCACGGTCCTGCCGGACATCGACACCCTCGACCTGGACGCCGTTCAGGAGCGGGTGGACCGCTGCCGCGACGCCGACCCGGACCAGGTCCCCGGCGCCGACGGGGTCAAGCTCCTCCAGCGTCTGCCCGCGCCCCTGGGACGGCTGCTCTTCCGCACGGCCGTCAGCCGTCCCGTGCGGCGCTCCGCCCTGCTCGGCACCTTCGCCGTCAGCTCGCTCGGCCACAGCCGGGCCGACACCTTCCACTCCTACGGCGGCACGGCCGTGACCCTGTCCACCGGGCGGATCGCCGACCGCCCCGTCGTGCGCGACGGCGCCGTGACGGCAGCGCCGGTGATGCGGGTCGGGCTCACCTTCGACCACCGCGTCATCGACGGAGCCACCGCGGCGGAACTCCTCGACGACCTCGTAGCCCTCCTGGAGGCATGCCATGTCGACCTTCCCAGGAGCACCCTGCCGAACGGGCGCGGAGCGGATCGGGTCCCCCCTGCACACTCCGGGTCCCGCGGGCCCCTGGCCGCCGGTGCGTGATGCCATGTCCCAGCGCGGAAGCGCCGTGGTGTACGCGCGGCCGCAGGGCTGGCTGCCGCCGGACCCGGACGACCGGCGGCTGCGCCCGATGCTCGGCCGGGACTGGGACCGGTACCAGAGGATGTCCCATCCCCAGGTCCGCGGCCGGTTCGTGGCCTCCCGGCTCCTGCTGAAGTACTCCGCCTGCGCGGTCATCCATGCCTCGCCCCAGGACGTCGAGCTCGCCTACAAGCCGGGCGGCCGCCCCTACCTGCGCGGCCTGGACCAGATCGACATCAGCCTCAGCCACACCGAGGGCCTTCTGCTGGTCGGCCTCACCAGGCGCGGAATGATCGGCGTGGACGCCGAACTGGCGGACCGCCAGATGCTGAGCGCGGGAGTCGCCAAGCAGGTCTGCACCGGCGCCGAGACCCGCATGCTCGACGAGGTGCCCGAGGACGGGCGCAACGCGGCACTGGTCCGGCTGTGGACGCTCAAGGAGGCCTACAGCAAGGCCATCGGCCAGGGACTGCGCTTCCCGTTCAGCCAGTTCGGCTTCGGACCGGGCGACCGCCCGGTCACCGTGCAGCGACCCAACGGATCACCCGGCACGGGCGAGGAGTGGTCGTTCGGCACCTACACCGTGGACACCGCGTACACGGTGAGCGTCGCCCTGCAGGACGCGGGGTTCGGCGACACCGACGACACGGCCGCGGAGACCATGTTGGACGAGGGCCTGCTCGACGCCCTCATCGAGACCGCGGCTGGGGTGGCTGCCTGATGCTGAAGTCAAGCGGCATGAACGAGTTCACGGCCGATGTCTGCGTGGTCGGCGGCGGGCCCGCCGGGCGTGCCCTGGCCCTGGCGCTGGTGCGCGAGGGCTGCGAGGTGGTGCTGCTGGAACAGCACGGTCCCGGGCGGCGTGCCTTCCGCGGTGAGTCCATGGCCCCCGACGCCGTACGGCTGCTCGACCGGCTGGGCGTCCTCGAACCGCTGCGCGACGAAGCGCTCAAGGTCGAGCGGCTGACCGTCGCCGACGGCGGGCGCACCGTGCTGCGCGTGGACTTCTCCACCTTCGACTACCCGTACCGCTACCCGCTGGAGATCCCGCAGCCGGTCCTGCTCGCCGCCCTCGCCCGCGCCACCGAGGCGCACGGCGGATGCACCGTCCTGGAGCGCTCCAGCGCCACCGAACTGCTCAGGGACGGCCGCCGGGTGGCGGGAGTGCGCGCGGCCACCCCCGACGGCCCGGCCGAGGTACGGGCACCGCTGACCGTGGGCGCCGACGGCCGGTTCAGCAGGATCAGGACCCTGTCCGGCCTCGCCTTCACCCAGACCCCGCTGGAGCGCGACGTGGTGTGGCTGAAGCTGCCGTTCCCCGACGCCGGGGACTGGGACCGCCTCGCCTACCAGGTGCGCATCCGCGGCGACCGGCACGGCCTGTTCCTGCCCAGCGCCGACGGCCTGCTGAGGGTGGGCCTCAACATCCCCAAGGGCGGCTTCAAGGAGCTACGCGCCCGGGGCGTCCACGCCCTGCACAAGCGCCTGGACGAACTGGCCCCCGAGCTGGCCGACTCGGCGCGCCGTGCGCTCACCGGCTGGTACGACACCGCCCTGCTCGACATCTTCAGCGTGGAGGTGCCCAGGTGGCACCTGCCGGGGCTGGTGCTCATCGGAGACGCCGCGCACACCCTCTCGCCCGTGCTCGGCCAGGGCGTCAACCACGCGCTCGGCGACGCCGCCGCCCTCGCGCCGATCGCCGCCGGGGCCCTGCGCCCGGACCAGGTCCCCGGTGCCTCCCGCGCCCTCGCGCTGGAGCGGGCCATGGCGCGCTTCCAACGAGGCCGGGAGGGCGACGTCAAACGCTCCCGTGGCCTGCAACTGCGCCAGGAGCGGGTGTTCACCTTCGCCTCACCGGTCGCAGTGGCGCTGCGCCGCGGCGTCTACCGGGCCGTCGACACCGTCCCCGCGCTGCGCAGGCGCCTGATGGAGCCCGTCTACTTCCCCGGGCAGCGCAGGGGCGCGTCCCCCGAACCCGCCGCCCCGCACTCGCCTGCCGACCCCGGCGGGACCACCGAAGGACGGAGGGCGGCATGACCGCGAGCGCGGTCGAGGAGGAACTCCTCGACGAACTGCGTGACCTGGTGATGCTGCACGCGCGCGCCCAGGGCCTGGACCCCGGGCACTGCCGCCGGCTCCTGCGCACGATCGGCACCACCGCCGGGTTCGGCACCGGCTCCTGGGCGGGGGTGTGGTGCCAGGAGGGCGACTGCCTCGCCGAGCGGGGCCAGTACCTGGAGGCATGCCGCCACTACGCGCTGGGCCGCTTCCCCTACGCCGACGGACCCGGCCGTACGAGGGCGCAGGAGAAGTGCGTCGAGACGTTCGACCACTGGCGGACGGAACAGCGCGGCATCGACCGCCTGAGCGTGGACCTCCCGCACGGGACCGTCCACTGCTGGACCGCCGGTCTCTCGCCGTCCTCGCCCAAGCCGCTCCTGCTCGTCATGGGCGGCATCGTGAGCGTCAAGGAGCAGTGGGGGCCGCTGCTCGCCGCCGCGCCCGCGCTGGGCATGGCCGTCGTCGTCACCGAGATGCCCGGCGTCGGCGAGAACACCCTGCCGTACGACGAGGACAGTCCCGCCATGGTCTCCGCCGTCCTCGACGCCGTCGCCGACCGGGCGGACGTCGGGCGCACCCACGCCGTCGCGCTCAGCTTCGGCGGGCATCTGACCCTGCGCCGCGCCCTGACCGACCACCGCATCCGGGGAGTCGCCACCGTCGGCGCCCCGCTCGGGCCGTTCTTCCTCGACCGCGAGTGGCAGCGGCAGGTGCCGGGCACCACCGTGGCCACCCTCGCCCGGCTGACCGGCACCGGGCGCGGAGAGGTCCTGGAGTCCCTGCGCGAGCGGGCCTTGACCGTGGCCGAACTACGCTCGCTGGACATGTCCGTGGCGTATGTGGCGAGCCTTCGCGACGAGATCGTCCCGCTCGCGGATGTCGCCCTGCTGCGCCGCCACGTCCGGTGCAGCGAGGCGCTGGTACTCGACGACGTGCACGGCGCTCCGGCCCATCTGGACCGGGTGCGCCCCTACCTGCTGGGCCGGGTGCTGGCCATGGCGGGAGCGAACCCGCTGCGGCGGGCGGCGTTCGGCGCCGCGCACGCACTGGCCAGGGCGAAGCTGGCGCTACGGGGGACCCGATAAGGCCGGGAGGGCCGAATGGAACGTGCACGACGGGGGACCGGAACGAAAGCCGGTGGGACCGGAGCCGCCGGGACGGGACCGGCGGGGGCGTGGACCTGGACGTCCCCGCTCGGCCGGGTGCTCAGCGGCGCGGTGGGCGTGGGAGCGCTGGTCGCCGGGGCGAGAATCGGCGGGCGGCGCAGCAAGGTGCTGTGGGCGAGCGCGGTGGCGCCCGACATCTCCCTG
Organism: Wenjunlia tyrosinilytica; assembly: GCF_014646055.1. Lineage (GTDB taxonomy): Bacteria > Actinomycetota > Actinomycetes > Streptomycetales > Streptomycetaceae > Wenjunlia > Wenjunlia tyrosinilytica. The sequence goes on along the minus strand of NZ_BMMS01000012.1, from coordinate 140,578 downwards.
GTCATCGGCATCGCCGCCGCGCCCAGCTGGAAGCGGATGCCGTCCTACGCCATCGGCCCGTACAACGCGATGCACACACCGGTCGTCCCGGCGGCGATCCTGATGGCCGCGGCGCTGACCAGGAACCGCTCGCTGCTCGTGGCCGGCCTCGGCTGGCTGGGCCACATCGGCTGGGACCGGGGCTGGGGCTACGGCCCCAGGGACGCGGACGGCTACATAGCGGCCCGTCCGCGCCCCGCGGACGCCGGGCCCGAAGGCCCCGTTCACCAGGTGACCGGGAGCGCCTCCAGGCGGTTGAGCATCAGTCCGGTGCGCATCCGCACCTGATCGGCCGGAACGGCCAGGCGCAGTCCGGGCAAGCGCCTGGCCAGGGCGGACAGGGCAATCCTCAGCTCGGCCCTGGCCAGCGGGGCGCCGAGGCAGAAGTGCGGTCCGTGCCCGAAGGCCAGATGCGGCCCGTCGGCGCGCGCCGGGCAGTACGCCTCGGGGTCCGGGAAACGCAGACCGTCCTGGTTGGCGGCGCAGACGGAGGCGATCACCGCGCTGCCCTCGGGGATCACCGTGCCCGCGACCTCGACGTCCTCCAGCGTCACCCGCAGGGGGCCGCCGTCACCGATGGGGTTGACGCGCAGGAGCTCCTCCACCGCCCGCTCCAGACGCGCGGGATCGTCCGCGAGCGCCGCGAGCGAGCCGGGGTTGCGCAGCAGGGTGAACACCGCGTTGCCCAGCACCGACGCCGTGGTCTCGTACCCGGCCACCAGCAGGGTCATCAGCATCGTCAGAAGTTCCTGCCCGCTGAGCCGGTCCTCCTCGTCGTGCGCGGACACCAGGGCGCTGAGCAGGTCCTCGCCCGGGTTCTCCCGCTTGGCGGCCACCAGACCGTTGAGGTACTGGAAGAGCGAGCCGCGCAGGGCCAGCACCTCCTCCTGCGTGTGCGCGGTGATCGACAGGATCCCGGCCGACCAGGTGCCGAAGTCGGCGCGGTCGCGCGGGGGCACCCCCAGCAGCTCGCAGATGACGGCGATGGGAAGCGGAGCGGCGAAGGCGTCCGCGAGGTCGACGGGGCCTTTCCGGGCCTCCATCGCGTCGAGCAGTTCCGAGGTGACGGCCTCGATGCGCGGCAGCATCGCCTCCACCCGCCGCGGGGTGAACTCCCTGGAGACCAGGGCCCTCAGCCTGGTGTGCTCGGGCGGATCCATGGTGAACAGGCCACCCGACTCGAAACGCACGGTGGTCAGCCGCGGCGCGTCCGGGCGCACGGTCGCCGCCCGGCTGAACCGCGCGTCGCCCAGCACGGTGCGCACGTCCTCGTAGCGGCTGACGACGTATCCCTCGTCGCCGCTGGGGAAGACCACGCGGGCCACGGGCTCCTGGGCGCGCAGTTCCTCGTAGACGGCGGGAGGCTCGGTGGAGGAGGCCCTGTCGAAGGGGTACTTCCGTACGTCGCTGGTGGTCGCGGTGCGGTCGTTCATGGGCGCCTCCCGGGAAGTCGCTGTGCGGGGATGCCGCGGGGCCGGGCCTGCGACAGGCCGTGGCACAACGACCGATCATCGGTACGGGAAGCGGAAGCGCGGTCGAGTACGCCTCGAATCCGACTTGATTACCAGCGTCTATTCATCGCGATTCTGTTCTACGATCGCCGTGAAACTGAACGCCCAGGGTGATGGTCCGGCTACTGGCGAGTCGTTTGAAGTGACGGGGGGCACGGTGATCAGGATCCTTCTGGCCGAGGACATGAACATGGTGCGGGGTGCGCTGGTCGCCCTGCTGGAACTCGAGCCCGACATCGAAGTGGCGGCGGAGGTGGAGTCCGGCGACGACATCCTTCCCGCGGCCCTGAAAGCCCGCCCCGATGTGGCGGTTCTCGACATAGACCTGCCGGGCATCGACGGCATCACCGCGGCGGCCGCGCTGCGCCGCGAACTCCCGCAGTGCCGGGTGCTGATACTCACCAGCCTGGGCCGCCCCGGCAATCTGCGCCGGGCCATGGACGCGCACGTGTCCGGTTTCATTCTGAAGGACGCCCCGCCGGACCGCCTCGCGGCCGCCATCCGCGGAGTGGCGGCCGGGCAGCGGGTGGTCGACCCCCAGCTGGCCATCGCCGCCTGGGACGCGGTGGAGAACCCGCTGACCTCACGCGAGGTCGAGGTACTGCGCTTGGCGGCGGGCGGCGCAGAGGCCGTTGAGATCGCCGCCCGCCTGTTCCTGTCCCCGGGAACGGTCCGCAACTACCTGACCGCGATCGTTGCCAAGCTCAACGCTCGCAACCGCGTCGACGCGATCCGCATGGCCCAGGAGTCCGGCTGGGTCTGAGTCCGGCCGGTCCGGGCCCGGCGGCCGGGAGCGGCCGCCGGGGGGAGGCGCTCATGCCGCGGTGTGGTCGGCGGTCTTCCCGGCGGTCTCCCCGGGCACCGATTCGGCCTCCTGCGACCCATCCTCGGCCACCGTGGCCGCTCTGTCATCCGGAAAGGACACGGGGACCCTGGCCACGAGCTGGAAGCGCCCGTCCTCGCGGACACCCGCTTCCAGCGAGCCCCCGAGGATCTCCAGCCGCTGGTCCAGGTTGTCTATGCCGGTGCCCTTGCGCTCCGAGGGATGCTGAGGCCGGCGTACGCCGTCGTTCACTATGGTCAGGCAGGCCTTGCCGTCGGCGCTGGCGGCCCGGATCTCGCACCGCTGTGCCTTGCTGTGGCGCAGCACATTGGTTATGCCCTCGCGCAGCACGGTGGCCAGAACGGTGTTGGCCGCCCCGTTCAACTCCTGGATGCTCACCGCCATGTCGACGTGGATGTCCGCGGCCGACAGCACCGAGCGGGCGGAGGCGCACTCGGCGCCCAGCGACATCTGCCGGTAGGAGGTCGAGACCTCCCGCACATCGGCCAGCGCCTGGCGGGCGAGCTCCAGGACCTGCTCCAACTCCCGCTTCGCCCGAGCGGGGTGGCGGTCCACCAGCCGGTAGACCAGCTCGCTCTTGAGTGTGATGGCGGACAGGCTGTAGCCCAGCAGGTCGTGCAGATCGCGGGCGAACCGCAGCCGCTCCTGCGTCACCGCCAGCCGGGCCAGCTCCGCCCTTGCCTCATGGACCTCCCTGACCAGGTCGGACAGGCGGGAGAGCCCGTACACCATGAGGCTGGTGATGACGCTGCTGATCATGAAGTAGATCGTGTCCAGCAGGCCCGAGTGCAGGAGCAGTTGGACGCCCCCGATACTGAGCGACACGATCGCGAACACGGTCCAGGCGTACACGGGGCGCAGCACCAGGAGCGCGGAACCCGCCAGGAAGCCGGGCATACCGACCCAGCCGTTGTCCGCCACGATGAACGGGACGTACACCAGGGGGGTCTGCGCCAGCAGGACATAGGGGCCCCAGCGCCGTCGCAGCGGGCGGGTGCGCGCGGCGATCAACGATATCTGCAACGCCGTCAGAAGAGTGAGGCAGGCGATGGCGCCGATGAGCACCGGTAGACTCGGATCGCGCCTCCACAGGTTGAAGACGGCGACCGTGCAGAACCCGATGGTCACCACGAGCACGATCAGCGTGGTGAACCGCGGGACCAGGTCGGGATCCTGGAGGAACCGGGATTTCACAGGAGCCATCGATGTGTCGTCGACCTGTCGCCAGGAGCGCGGCCCCGTCCTGTCCGACGGCGTTCCTGGTGGACCGTCAGACGAACGGCTCGTGGTGCCCGACATGGATCTCCTCGCAACGATGTGGAAGCAAGCAGCCAGTGGCCGTGGTGTGGTGGCGACCACATCGAGCCTACGTGGGGGCCCCTGGCTGCGAATGCGAAACGGGCTTCTCAGCGGTCCGAAAGCGTTTGTCCGGTGAACGACCTCGCCCAGGCAGGGTCGTTGACCGGAGACTCGGTCAACGCGGAGATGTCACACCATAAACCCTCATGACTTTCGCGCATGCCCTGGTCCGAAGGTCTTGGGCCCACCAGGAATTCACCGACGCTTGACTCCTCGCGCCAGTCGAGGCGGAAGGAGCGCGCCGAGGCGTCCATGTCTCCACCGCCAAGTGCGCACGGCGCGAGCCCCATCGCGGTGGAGACGAGGTACAGCGTTTGCTGTAGAACGCCTACATCCTTGAGTATCAGGGCGTACCACATTCCGCTGTACTTCCGTGAAACCCGCCCGAATCGGGCCGTGATGGTCAGGAGCAACGGCGGAGGCTCGTGCATACCGGCGCCGACTTGGGCGCAGCCGAGCAGCCGGGTGACCGCGTGCGCGTCCTGGTCGACCAGGACCAGGCAGTGATCGCAGGGGTCATAGTAGTAGACACCGCGGTCCAGCCCTTCGCATCGGCCGACCGTGGCATAGATCTCGAGCTCGTACGAGCTTCCGCCCGTCGGGTAGGGACGGCTGGTCGTGAGATGGCGGGAGGGGGCGCTGCCGGGGACCGAGAGCTTCGCCCTTACCCGGGCCGAGCGGTAGAGCAGTTCGCCGACCTGTTCCAGAGTCAGCGCCGCCTCGCCGTACCGGCGCACGGACCTTCGGCTCTCCAGGACCGCGGTGAGCGGGAGGTCACGGGAGAGCACCTCGTCCAGAGAGGGACGCGGCAAAGCGGTGCGGGCCCCCTGCGGCACCGGCTTGAGCAACGGCTCCGCCGGCGAGCCCCCGAGCGGTGGGTGCCCCGAACCGTAGGGACCGTACCGTCCGAAGCGGCTGCGGGTGTGGAAGAGCATCTCAGCCGGTGCCCAGCCGAGCAGCGCGGGATCGGTGTCCTCGGCGAAGCGCGGTGCGCCGGCCCCCGGACGGGCCCGGCCCGGTCCCGCCCTCCCCAGGTCTTCCCGGTCCTCGCCCGAAGGTTCCGACAGCAGCACCGCGCCCGCCGCGACCAGGTAGCGGACGAGGTCGACCACCACCGGCCGGGGCAGTGCCGCCGCCGCCACGATGTCGGCCACGGTCCGCGGCTGCGCGAGGGAGAAGAGCACACGCGCGGCCTCGTTGCGGTGCAGCACCACCCGGTGCAGGGACAGCGGCGACTCCACCACCATCTCGTCGTCCTCGCTGCGCAGCGAGGCGAACCGGGAGAGCCTGGCGACGCAGTCGAGGCCCACCTCGGGGAGCCGGAACACGGCCCCCGGAGCGACGGGCACCACCGACAGCAGCGGCTGGTCGGCGTCCTCGAGGCCGAGGGAGCGCACCACGAGATGCTGGAGGTGCTCGAGGATCGCGTCGAGCCGCTCCTGGTCGCGGCGGACTCCCTCCACCTCTCCGTTCGGTCCCTCGGCGTCCTTCAGACGGGCGGAGACGGCGTTGTCCAAGGAGACCGGTCCGAACGTCATACGGCGCAGCGCCTCATGGGCCATGGCACCCAGCCGGGTCAGCCGCACCCTGCCCCAGCAGGTGTGCAGGAGCGCGGTGTCGGCCACCGTGTCCTGCTCCAGCCGCACGTCCTCGCGCAGTGACCACAGCTCCACGTGGCGCACGTCGTGCGCGTCGGCGTACGGAAGCTCGCGGTGCACGACTGCTCCTCGGGACGTCTGCGGCGGGCGCAGGACCGCCAGCGGATACAGCGAGGCAGGATTCAGACGAACATGGGAACAGGATTCAGATCCTCGTACTTCGTGGGCCATGGTCGTCTCCCGAGGCGAACCGGAACGTCGTGGAGCCTCCCGGGAGCGAACCGAGCGCGGAAGTGCCGCAATCCGGGCACAACCACCTTGACCACCGGCAGGCCGATGTCTGGCTGGGTCTGGTCGAGAACCAGCATGTCCATGCCGTTGTCCCGAACGAGGGACACGATGGCGTCGATGTCGTCCTTGAGATCGACGCGCGGAATGTAGGAGTAGTCCCAGGGAGCGCGCGGCGCGCTGTCCTCGTCCGGCAGCAGATAGGGCTGGTTGGCCACCGTCGCCTCCCGCCACCAGCGCAGGATGGTGGGGTCGCTCGCACCGTAGCCGGTGCCGTCCGGCCGGGCCTCGACCACGCTGGGCAGGAGCTGGTTCAACTCGCTGAGGGCGCGCCGCAGCGCGATGACGGGGTCGAAGTGGGCGCCGTATCCCAGCATGATGTCCTCGGGGCCGCCGGTGACTCGCCGGGACAGGGCGACCATGGCGGGAACGCCGAGGTCCGAGGTCACATCGAGGACCCACATCTCACGGCCCAACTCGGCGTAGACATCGCGCAGCTGGCCGATCCACGGGTCGGCGAAGGCATCCATGTCGACGGCGGGCTGGCGGGTGCGGTTGTACCACCACAGCGATGCCGCGTCCCGCTCCGCGAGCTCCAGGAACCCGTGCACCGTGGCGTCCTCCAGGCTGCTGCCCGAGGCATTGCCGTTGGAGTCCGCGCCCACGAAGCGCCGACCGGAGTCCATGGGGGTGTTGAAGTACAGCATGGCGGTCGGCAGCAGGCGCTGACGCTGCTCGGTGAGCGACCACACCGGAGTCCAGTCGATGGGCGTGTCCTCCTCGAAGGGCTCGCGCACCCAGTGGCCCTGGCCGTGCACCGCGTTCCACCGCTCGCGGTCCCGGAACTGCCGCTCGTCGTAGAGCTGGCAGGTGTCCGGGTGCACGGCGACATCGCCCAGGGCCCGGTAGGACTCCCTGACCCGGGGCTCGTCACCGTGGAAGTAGGCGGAGTGCCGCTCCAACGCCTCGCACAGCGCGCTCACTTCCGCGTGTACGGCGGTGACTCCCTTGCCGGCGTTCTCGTTGCGCAGCCCGGAGCGGATACCGGACAGCCCCTCCAAACCGGCCGCGACATTGGGGCCGGAGCGGAAGCAGTTGAGGAAGGCCGGCCCTCGCGGGTCGCGCCGGATGGCCTTCACCACGCCGGTGACCGGGCTGACGAGGTGGCTGTACTCGGCGAGCACCTGCTCCGGTGTCGCGGCGCGGTGGTCGTTTCCCGCGCAGTGGACCTTGGGCCGCGACCGCACCTGGAAGGGGCGGCCGACCTGGGAGGCGAGGAGGCCGGGGTCGCCGCAGGCGGAGCACTGCGGGCGGCGCTGGAGCCGGTGCAGCCCGCCGCCGAGCCCGAGGCTGTCCAGAACCCATACCGCCTGCTGGACCTCGTAGCGGTAGCCGGCCAGCCACTTGACCGCTTCGAGCGCGGCGAGCCGGGTGCCGAGTCCGTCGAGGGCGGGGATCCGGCCGACCGGTCGCGGCGCGGGTCCGGTCCGCCCGAGCGAGCGCTGGACGTGTGTCTCGGCCTGCCGGTGGCCGCGCAGCCGGTGGGCCAGGCAGTGCCAGCATCCGCCACCGGGCTGGAAGACGGGGCCGATCCACACCTCCGCCCCTTCCGGCTTGGCCAGGAGCCAGGGCCTGCCGGACGCGCGGTGCTCGGCGTCGATCCCGGCCAGTTCGTCGGCCAGGTAGTCGTCGCAGAGGACCACGGTGATGTCGGCCTGCTCGGCCGACGGTCCGCCGTCGCCGCCCGTCAGCACGCTGATGCCGCCCGCGGACAGCACGGCCGCGGCGCTGTCGGCGTCCACGGCACCCATCGTCACGAGGTTGATCCGGCCGTTCGCCACCCTGCTGCGGGCCGCGACGGTGTTGAGGCCGGCCAGCCCCCAGTACACCTCTGCCGCCAGGCTCTCCCGGTCCGGCTCCGGTTCGGGATCACGCCACTCCACCAGCCCCGCTCGGGTGAGCTGGTCCACCATCTGCCCGACCTGCTGCGGCGAGCCGCCCTCGGGCGCTTGGGACAGGAGTGTGGAAAGGTCACGCGTGCCGTCCAGGAGAGGGGCTATCTCCTCCAGCCGTCTGCCCTGGATCGCGGTCACGCCGCGCTCGGAGAAGAGGTATGTCGCCTCTCCGGGCACCACCTCGGCGCGAAGGTGCCGCTTGAATCCCAGGAGTTGGGATTCAAGCAGCACCGTGTCCTTCCGAGAGGTCACTTGGAGCGACCAGCCGAAGGACCGTCGATCAGACCGGAGAGGGACCTCTCCGGGGAGTCGTCCGGCACGTAGCAGGTGCAGCACCCTTTGATCTCCCAGGCGGCGGAGAGCGGGTCCCCGGACCAGCGGTCCAGCTCTTCGATGATCAGATCGGAGATGGCATCGCCCGACGACAGCTGCCCAACCGCGAACGACACGCTGGTCGCCGGCGGGAAGCCGGCGCCGTTCTCGAGCAGAGCAGTGCGACCTGGTCCGGCCACCGTGATCACGTCACTCATCGGATTTCCCCCTAATCACAAGCGCCGCCGGAGCGGCGGCGTCTGTCGAACAGGAGTCTGCTGTGGCTCGAGCCATGGTCACCAGTGGCGACGTCATGGCCACGGGCTGAAATCTTCACGGTGTGTGGCGGACCATGTCAGGCGCACTCTCGTGACGCGCTCACTGGCCTCAGCACTGCCCAGCGTGACATCTTCCATGCACGGTCGGTCAAGTCCGGCCGGTTCGGCGGTGCAGGCCCTCTCGAATCCCTCTGCCGGCGCTGCCGAAAAACCCTAGCCGGGGGACAACGACCATGGAGATCAGAGTTCTTGGACCGCTTACGGCTCAGGAAAACGGAGTATCGATCGTGCCCAGCGCGGGCAAGCCTCGGCAGGTCCTTGCCCTGCTCGCCATCCGCGCCAACGAGGTCATGCCGGTCCTGTCTCTGATGGAGGAGCTGTGGGGTGCCGAGCCACCGCGTAGCGCCCCCACCACGCTGCAGACCTACATCCTCCAACTCCGCCGCAGAATCGCGGACCTGCTCGAAAAGTGCAATCCCGGGAGCGGCCAGCAGGCGAAGGACGTCCTGGTCACCCGCCACGGCGGCTACCTGCTCGACGTCCAGCCGGGCTCGGTGGACGCCCACGAGTTCGACCGGTTGGGCGCCGCCGGAAGCCAGGCGCTCGAGGCCGGGGACGACGAGGCGGCCGTTCGGCTGCTGCGTGAGGCCCAGGACCTGTGGCGGGGGCCCGCCCTCGTCGACGTCCCGGTCGGCTCGCGCCTCGAACTGGAGGTCACCCGGCTCGAGGAGGACCGGCTCGGGGTGCTGGAGCGGCGCATCGGCGCCGAGATGCGCCTCGGCCGCCACCACGAGCTGCTCAGCGAGCTCGCCGTACTGGCCGCGCAGCACCCGCTGCACGAGGACCTCCAGGCGCAGTACATGATCGCGCTCTACCGTTCGGGCCGGCCGTGGCGGGCCCTGGATGTCTACACACGGCTGCGGGACACGCTCGTCGGGGAGCTCGGGCTCGAGCCCTCGCCCCGCCTCCAGCGGCTCCAGCGTGCCGTGCTGGCCTGCGACCCGGCCCTGGACGAGCGCGGTGGGCGCGGAGGCCGGATCCCCGAGCAGTTCGCCGTCTGAACGAGGCCGGACGGGTCGGGACCGGCGCTGAACCGGCCTCGGCCCAGCACCACCTGGTGCGACGGGGGAACACAGAAGACCACTGCCTGCTCCAGGCGCGGTCGATACGGGTTTGAGCCATCCTTGAGCCGACGAACCCAGCATTCGACCCAGCGTCACATTCGCCGGACCTTCCGGGAACCTGTGAGAAGGAGCAGAAGATGGGGACTCCCGAGTCTGTCGGCAGGGAACGCGCGTTTCGCGACTGGCTGATCGACCGGCTGAGCCTGTACTTGCAGCGCAGCAGGAACGATATTGCTGTGAATGTGCCGTTCGCCGAGTACGGACTGGACTCGGTGGCGGCACTCAGCCTTTTCGGGGACATCGAAGACGAGTTCGGCTTCTACCTGGAGCCGACCGTGGCCTGGGACCACCCGACGGTGGCGGCTCTGGCGGCCTTCCTCGCCGAGCAGAGCGACCCGGCCACCGCGGGCAGCCTCTGACCCCTGCGCCCATCCTTCGAGCCGCTGCCGGGCGGCCCGCGCATCCCAGGGTGCGGGGCCGCCCGGCAGCGGCTTTTCCGTATTCGGCGCTTACATGGGGCCCTGATCGGGTGTGCGGCGTTTGAGCCGTTCCCGGCGGCCGCGTGAAGATATCATGGCGTGTGGAGTTCTTTCCTCATGAAACGACCATGAAACGAGCGGGCCCCCGCGAGCGGGCACCCCGCCGGAGGCGTCGACCGGCCCTCGAGCGGGATTGGATCAAGGCATCGAGGAGCGGGTCCTAGGGGCGTTTTCGGGGCCGGACCGGGTGGCCGGATCCTTCGCCGCGCACCCGCCGGAGTCCCTGGGGGAGGTGCCGGGAAGTGCCGGAGTCGTACAGAGGTACGGAACGCAAGCGCGGACACGGCAGAGGCCGCCCCTCCCGAGGGAGGAGCGGCCTCTTCACGTGCGCCGCCAGGGACTCGAACCCCGAACCCGCTGGTTAAGAGCCAGCTGCTCTGCCAGTTGAGCTAGCGGCGCTCGCTGACAGGGGAAATACTACCTGACCATCGGGGGTGCTCCCGACCACGCCCGGGTGGCCGGAGCGGGCCGCACGGCGCCCGGCCCGGCGGGGCCGGGACCGCACGGGCCCTCGAACGCCCGCGAACTCAGATGGCCAGCGACAGCAGCAGCGGGGCCGCCCGCTGGTTCAGCAGTTCCGCCGCCTGCCGCAGCCGGAAGGCCTGGGTGGCGGGCATCGACAGCGCCAGGCAGCCGGCCGCGGCGCCCGCCGTGACGGGCACCGCCGCGCAGACGGTCCCCACGGCGTACTCCTGGAGGTCCAGCATCGGGACGGTGGAGGGGTGGGTGTCCAGCCTGGTCAGCAGGACCTTCTCGTCGGTGATGGTCCGCGAGGTGAGCCGGGCGATCCGGTGGCGCGACAGATGCTCGCGGCGGCTGTCGTGGTCGAGCTGGCCCAGCAGGCACTTGCCCACCGCGCTCGCGTGCCCGGTGGCTCGGAAGTCGACCCACTCGTTGACCTTGGGAGCCTCGGGGCCGTCGGCGTAGTCGACCAGGGTGATCTCGCCGTCGTCGTAGCGGCCGAAGTAGACCGCGGCGCAGACCTCGTCGCGCAGCTCGCCCAGGCTGGAGCGCAGCCGGTCGGCCAGCTCCTGGCGGCGGTTGGACCCGCCGAGGCGGGTCAGGGACTCGCCGACGACGAACCCTCCGCCCGGCAGCCGCCGCACATAGCTCTCCCGCATCAGCATCGCCAGCAGGTGGGCGAGTGTGCCGCTGGGCAGTCCGACCTCCCGCGCCAGCTGGTCCGCCGAAACGCCGTGATCGTGCCGGTCCACGGCTTCCAGCAGGCGCAGCGCGTACTGGACCGCGTAGACAGGCGCCATCTGTCCGTGCTCCAGCGCCACGGTGCCCCCCTCGCAGGTGTGACCGCTTGCATCGCGCCCGTCGCAGCCGGTCACCGCGCCGGAGTACGTCTCAGCGCGGCCCGGTCACTGGGCCGACCACCACCATAGCCCCAACGCGGCCGTGTGGAGAGGGCGTTGGGGCAGGCGATCCAGCGCCGGGGAGGCGGCCGGAAACGCTCCCCGGCGGTGGAGGCTCCGTGAGATTGCCGTGAGGGACCCGTAATGCTTTCGTTGGGAGGCCGTGACGTTGGCGGTGGGAGATCACAGGACGGCGCTCAGGAACTCGCGAGTGCGCTCGTTGTCCGGGTCGGAGAAGATCTTCTCCGGCGAGCCCGACTCGACCACCCGGCCCTCGTCGAACATCAGGACGCGGTCGGAGATGTCCCGGGCGAAGCTCATCTCATGGGTGACGCACAGCATCGTGATGTCGGTGGACCGGGCGATGTCCCGCAGCACGTCCAGCACCCCCGCCACCAGCTCCGGGTCGAGCGCCGAGGTCACCTCGTCGAGCAGGAGCACCCGCGGGCGCATCGCCAGCGCCCGCGCGATGGCGACCCGCTGCTGCTGTCCACGCTGATCGTGCCCTGGTCGGGCCGGATCAGCGTCATCAGCAGCCGCAGGATCGTGGTCTTGCCCGAGCCGGAGGGCCCGATCAGCGTCACATGCCGTCCCGCCGCGACGCTGAAGTCGAGCTCGTCCAGGACGGTGCTGCCGCCGAACCGCTTGACCACCTTGTCGAAGCGGATCAGCTCCTCGGTCGCGCCGGGAGCGTCGGTCGGGTGGGGAGTCGTCTCAGTGGCCAAGGCGTCGCTCCAGGGCTCGCATCAGTAGGGACGTCGGGTACGCGAGAACGATGAAGGCGATGCCGACAACGGTGAACGGCTCGACGTACTGGAAGGTCTGCGCGCCCTGGAGACGGGTGCGCTGGAGCATGTCCAGGACGGTGATGGCCGCCAGCATGGGCGTGTCCTTGAACATGGCGATCACGTAGTTGCCCAGCGCCGGGACGACCCGGCGGACGGCCTGGGGCAGGATCACGGCGATCCAGGTGCGCGAGCGCGGCAGGCTCAGCGCGTGCGCCGCCTCCCACTGCCCCTTCGGCACCCCGTCGATCCCCGCCCGGTACACCTCGGCGGTGTACGTCGAGTAGTGCAGGCCCAGCGCGACCACCCCGGTGGTCAGCGGGGAGAACCGCACACCCCAGGTGGGCAGGACGTAGAAGAGGAAGAACAGCTGCACCAGCAGCGGGGTGTTCCGGACGAACTCCACCAGCACGTTCACCGGCCAGCGCACGAAGCGCGTCGGCGTGCGCTGCAGGAGCGCCCACACCAGGCCGACCGCGAACGAGAGCAGCGACCCGAGCGCGGTGGCCTCCAGGGTCACCACCAGCCCGTCGAGCAGACGCGGCATGAAGTCGCCGACGGCGGACCAGTCCCAGGTCATGGGGCACCTCCTGTCACGCTGCCGGTGGACGGCGCGGCGGCCGCGCCGCCGGCGGAGGGAGCCGACGCCGCCGTGCCGCTCAGGGACGCCGCGGCCGGCCCGGCCGGCTCATGGACGGCGGGATCCGACACCTTCTTCTGCGGGCCCTGGCCGATCCCCGCCTTGGCGCGCCGCTCCAGCAGCCGCATCCCGCGGGTCAGCACGAAGGCGAGCACGAAGTACATGGCCAGGACGATCGAGTAGACCTCGGTGCTCTCGCCCGTGGCGAGGCGCACCAGCTGGGCGCCGAACGCGATGTCGCCGACCCCCATGATCGACACCAGGGCGGTGCCCTTGAGCAGCTCGATCAGCAGGTTGTTGAACGGCGGCAGCATCCCGGGGACGGCCTGCGGCAGCGTGATCAGCCGCATCCGCTGCCACGGGGTGAAGCTGAGCGCGACCCCCGCCTCGCGCTGCGCCGCCGGGACCGCGGCGATGGCGCCGCGGACGATCTCGGCACCGTACGCCCCGTAGGACAGGCCCAGGGCGAGGGTGGCCGCCCACATCGGGACCAACTGCCAGCCCAGGAAGGGCGGCAGGACGAAGAAGAGCCAGAACATCAGCACCAGTGCCGAGGTGCCGCGGAAGACCTCCACGTACACACCGGACAGGAAGCGCACGATCCACAGCCGCGACGTACGGGCCACGCCGGCCGTGAAGGCGACCGCGGCCGCGAGCGCGGCGCTGAAGAGGGTCAGCTGGACCGTGACCCAGGCGCCTTCGAGGAGGAGTTCCCACAGACCGGCCGTCATGACGCGCACAGCCTCTGCGCGGTGAGCCCGGTCATCTCCGTCTTCGTGAAGCCGAAGGGTCCGACGACGCGGAGCAGTTCACCGCTCTTCTTCATCCTGTGCAGCTCCGCGGTGAACGCGTCGCGGAGCCTGGTCTCACCGGGACGGAAGGCGAAGCCCCCGGCGCCGTGCGCGGGCTTGCCGCCGACCTCGGGGAGGAAGGGCTCGGTCATCTCGGCCTTGCGGCTCCTGGTCTGCTCGATCACCTTGCGGACCGTGAGGCTGGTGCCCGCGAAGACATCGGCGCGGCCCTGCTCGACGGCGAGGAGCCCGGCGAGCTGGTCGGGGTAGACGGAGATCTCCCCGCGCGGGATTCCGGCGTCGACCGCGTAGTCGATCTCGGCGTACGCCGCCCCGCTGGCGAACTTGGCCCCCGCCTTCTTCACATCGGCGTAGGTGCGGAGCTTCTTGGGGTTCCCCTTGCGGACGATGAACGCGTCCAACACCTCGTAGTCCGGGTCGGCGAAGAGCACCTGCCGGCAGCGCTCGGGGTTGATGAACATCCCGGCCGAGATCACGTCGAACTGCTGGGAGTTCAGTCCCGGGATCAGCGAGCCGAACTCGGTGGGGACGGGCTGGACACCCGGTACGCCGAGGCGCTTGAAGATGATCCTGGCCAGCTCGGGCGCTTCCCCCGTGAGCTCGCCGTCCTTGTCGATGTAGCCGAACGGGATCTCGCCCGCGATCCCCAGCCGTACCGTTCCCTGCCTGCGCAGACGCTCCAGGAGGTTGCCGCCGTCCTTGGTGTCGGCGGTGGAGACGCGGCTGCACGCGGTGGTCAGGCCGGTCAGGCCGGTGAGGCCGAGCCCGGCGAACGCGCCCGAAAGGAGGAGGGAGCGGCGCCCCGCAGGACGTCTGCCATATCCGTTCTCCCTGTGTATTTCGGAACTCATGCCCCTCCATCGGTCTTACGGCGCCGTCCGGCCCCGATGGACCCGATCCAGCCATGGCCGCGCCGCTACCCGGCTTCACCAGAGGTATTCCTGTGAATTTCTGATACGTGGCGGGACGCGCGTGAGCGGAAGGCCGTGTGCGGGGACCGGCCCGGCCGCCGGCGCCACAGGCGTACCGGCGGTGCACGGGGGTACCCAGCCTCCCGCGCGGAGTCGGCACCGCTGTGTGGAGCCGTCGGCGGCCCGGTCATGGAGCGCGGTCCGGAACCCGGTTCCGGGAGAGCGGCCATGGAACGCCATGGAACACGGTCATGGAACGGTGGGTCGCGGTCGATGTCCATGGAGTGTCCGTGCCGCTCGGGGCAGTGACGTTCCATGGAAGGAAGGCTGAACATCGTGGCCGACGACAAGTACGAGAAAATGGTGATCGACCGGGTACCCAAGGCACTCCTCATCGGAGGCAAATGGGTCCCGGCGGCCGCGGGCGCGGAGTTCGAGGTGGAGGACCCCTCGATCGCCGCACCGCTGTGCTCCGTGCCGGACGCCCGGCGTGAGGACGCCTTCGCCGCCCTCGACGCCGCCACCGCGGCCCAGGGCGACTGGGCGGCCACCCCGCCGAGGGAGCGGGGGGAGATCCTCCGCCGCGCCTTCGAGATCATCATGCGGCGCCAGGACGACCTGGCCGTCCTCATGACGCTGGAGATGGGCAAACCGCTCGCCGAGTCCCTCGGCGAGATCGCGTACGCCGCGGAGTTCTTCCGCTGGTTCTCCGAGACGGCGGTGCGCACCGACGGGACCTGGCAGGTGCCGCCGGACGGCAATGGGCGCATCGTCGTCATGCGCCAGCCGGTCGGTCCGGCCGTGCTCGTCACCCCGTGGAACTTCCCCATGGCGATGGGCACCCGCAAGATCGGCCCGGCCGTCGCCGCGGGCTGCACGATGATCGTCAAGCCCGCCCACCAGACGCCGTTGAGCATGCTCGCGCTGGGCGAGATCCTCGGCGAGGCCGGGCTGCCCGAAGGAGTCCTCAATATCCTGACGACCACCCGCGCCGCCGAGGTCGTCGAGCCGCTGCTGAAGGACGGGCGGGTGCGCAAGGTCTCCTTCACCGGCTCGACGGAGGTCGGCCGCAAGCTCATCGAGCAGAGCGCCGACCAGGTGCTGCGCACCTCCATGGAGCTGGGCGGCAATGCCCCGCTGATCGTCTGCGCCGACGCCGACCTGGACAAGGCGGTGGAAGGGGCGGTCCTGGCCAAGATGCGCAACATCGGCGAGGCCTGCACGGCCGCCAACCGGATGTATGTGCACCGGTCGCTGGCGGAGGAGTTCACCTCGCGGCTGGCCGAGGAACTGGGCTCGATGAAGGTCGGCCGGGGGACCGAGCGGGATGTGAGGGTCGGCCCGCTCATCGACCAGGCGGCGCTGGACAAGGTGGACGAGCTGGTGAAGGACGCGGTCGCGGCGGGAGCGCGCCCGCTGCTCGAGGGCGGGCCGATCGAGCACAGTCCGGGCTACTTCTACGCGCCGACGGTCCTCGCCGACGTTCCGCCGAGTGCCCGGGCGATGAAGGAGGAGATCTTCGGCCCGGCGGCGCCGGTGGCGACGTTCGACGAGGACGACGAGGTCATCGAGTACGCCAACGACACCGTCCACGGCCTGGTCTCCTACGTCTTCACCGAGAACCTGCGCCGGGCGGTCCGCTTCGCCGAGCGCATCGAGTCCGGCATGGTGGGCGTCAACAAGGGCATCGTCTCCACCCCGGCCGCCCCCTTCGGCGGCGTCAAGCACTCCGGCCTCGGCCGCGAGGGCGGGCATGCGGGCGTCGACGAGTACCTGGAGACCAAGTACGTGGCGCTGGACGTGTAGTCACGGGCAGCGCTGTCGACGGCGCCGCCGGGCAACGGGGTGAACCTGCCCGGCGGCGTTGCGCGCTACCCCAGGGCGCGGTCCAGATTGAAGGCGGCGCTGATGAGGGCGAGATGGGTGAAGGCTTGGGGGAAGTTGCCGATCTGCTCGCCCGTGGGGCCGATCTCCTCGGCGTACAGGCCGAGGTGGTTGGCGTAGGTGAGCATCTTCTCGAAGGCCAGCCGGGCCTCGTCCAGCCGCCCGGCGCGGGTCAGCGATTCGACGTACCAGAACGAGCAGATGGAGAAGGTGCCCTCCTCGCCGCGAAGGCCGTCGGGGTGGGCGTGGAGGTCGTAGCGGTAGACCAGCGAGTCGGACACCAGTTCCTGGCCCAGGGCGTCCAGGGTCGAGAGCCACTTGGGATCGGTCGGGGAGACGAACTTCCCCAGCGGCATCATCAGCAGGGAGGCGTCGAGGACGTCGGCGCCCTCGTACTGGACGAACGCCGACCGCTCACGCGACCAGCCGCGGTCCATGATCCGCCGGTAGACCGTGTCGCGGGCCCGGCCCCACCGCGCCATGTCGGCGGGCAGGCCGCGCCGTACGGCCATGCGCATGGCTCGTTCGATCGCCACCCAGCACATCAGGTGCGAATAGATGAAGGGCTTGCGCCCGCCCCGCGTCTCCCAGATCCCCTCGTCGGGCTGGTCCCAGTTCTCGCACACCCAGTCCACGAGACCGCTGACGGTCTCCCAGTTGTCGCTGGACAGCGGCTGCCCCCACTTGTCGTAGAGGTAGAGCGAGTCCAGGAGGGCTCCGTAGATGTCCAGTTGCAGCTGGTAGACCGCGGAATTGCCGACCCGCACCGGTGCCGAGCCCAAGTGCCCCTCGAGGTGGCCCAGTTCCCGCTCGGGCAGGTCGCGTCGGCCGTCTATGCCGTACATGATCTGCAACGGCCCGCTCGGGCCGTGCCCTTCGAGCTGGACGCGGTCGGACAGGAAGTGCATGAAGGACTCCGCCTCCTGAGTGAACCCCAGCCGCAGCAGCGCGTAAACGCAGAACGCGGCGTCCCGGATCCACACATAGCGGTAGTCCCAGTTGCGCTCCCCGCCGATCTGCTCCGGCAGACTCGTCGTCGGCGCGGCCACGATCGCCCCGGTCGGGGCGTAGGTGAGGAGTTTGAGGGTGAGCGCCGAGCGGTGCACCATCTCGCGCCACCGCCCGCGGTAGCGCGACGCCGCGAGCCAGCGGCGCCAGAAGCGGACCGTGGCATTGAGCTCGTCGTGCGCCTCGCGCTGCGGGCAGGACCGCGGGAAGACGTCGTCGTCGAGCCGGTCGAGGGCGAACACGGCGGACTCGCCCTCGGAGAGTTTGAAGCGCGACCACGCGTCCCGGTCGTCGCACTCGAACGGCGTGCTCGAGATCAGGGCCAGGGACAGCGACGGCGACTCGAAGACCACCTGGCCGGGCTCGACGTGCACGATGTGCGGCTGTGTGCCGTACTCGAACCGCGGGGCCACCCTGGCCCGGAAGGGCAGCGTGCCCCGCACGCACACGACCCGGCGGATCAGCCGGTGCCGGTCGGCCTCGACGGCGTGCCGGGCGTCCCCGTGCTCGACGATCGGCATGAAGTCCTGGACCTCACCCACCCCGTCCTCCGCGAAGAAGCGGGTGATCAGGACATTGGTGTCGGGGAAGTAGAACTGCTTCGTCCGGCAGGGCAGGTCGGCGGCCAGCTGGAACGATCCGCCCCGGTCGGCGTCGAGGACCGACGCGAAGACGCTGGGCGCGTCGAAGCGCCCGGGGCAGTACCAGTCGATCGTGCCGTCGGTGCCCACCAGGGCGGTGCTGCGCAGGTCGCCGATCAGCCCATGCTCGGCGATGGGCAGATACCGCTGCTCGCCCCTGCCCGGGCGCTCCGTCACATAGGCCTCAGAGGTCACATCGGCCTCCCTGCTTTCGCGGTTCGCCGGTACTCCACTGCTCCGTCGGCGTTCCCTTGCCAGCGTCTCACGCCCCGCCCATATCCCGCGCGTTCATCCGGGGGCGCAGGAGTCGATCCCCCCGGGCCAGGACCCCGCGCGGGTGGACACGGGTGATCCTTTCCCCGGCGCTCCGCGGTGGTTCCGGGTGCCTCCCGGATCGCCGAGTGCCCCGCACCGCGTCGCGGGCGTCGACCCGCCGAGCGCGCCGGACATACCGGGGGCCGTTCAGCCGCGTCTGGCGTAGCCGCGGACGTCCGCGTCGCTGTCCTCGGCCGCGGCGGTCAGTGCCTCACGCACCTGCGGCAGGGCCGAGTGGGGCAGCAGCGACTGAACGGCCGCCTTGCGCACATCGGCATGGGGATCGGTGAGCGCCGACCGCAGCGCCGGGACGGCGAGGTCGGGGGCAGCGGCGGACAGGGCGGTGGCGGCCGCCTTGCGCACCTGCCAGGCCGGGTCGTCCAGCGCGGCGAGAGCCGCGCCGTCCAGCGGGGGCGGGCAGCCGACGGGTGCCGCCGACTCCAGGGCCGCGGCGCGCACCAGCGGGTCCTCGTCGGTGAGCAGGCCCTTGAGCGCCGGGACCACGTGCTCCGGGGGCGCCGCCACACTCCCCAGTCCCTTGGCGGCGGCGACGCGCACCTCGCGTGAGGCATCGGCGGCGGCCCTGGACAGCGGCGCCACCGCGTCCACGGAGACCAGCGCCCGCACCGTCTGCACCCGCACCTCCAGATCCGGGTCGGCCAGCGTGCTCGCGAACAGCTCGGTCCCGCCCAGCCGAAGCGCCCGCAGCACCTCCAGCGCCGCCGCGCGGACCTGGGCGTCGGGGGAGGCGAGGGCCGCCACCAGCGGTTCACGCAACGCCGGTTCGGCCGGGAGGACTTCGACCAGTTCCCTCAAGGACGCGGCCGCCGCCTCCCGTACGGCCCGGTCCTCGTCCGCCAGGGCGAGGGCCAGTGCCGGTCCGGTGCCCTCGGGGACCGTCTCGGTGAGGGCGTCGACGGCCGCACGGCGCACGGCGGGGTCGCGGTCCCCGAGGTAGGGGGAGAGCCGGTTCAGATCGGGGGACTCCTCGGCCACGGCCAGGAGTTCGAGGATGCGGGGAGAAGCCGGCACCGAGGGACCGGCCGAGCGGACCGGGGCAGCGGCGCTGCCCACCGGCGCGGCGTCCCGGGGCCCGGCGGTGGCGACCGGCTCGGGGTGGACCTCCCCGATGACGTCGATGTCCCCGCCCGTTGGTGCGAAGCCCTCCACCGGGACCAGATAGGGAGCCACCGGCCGGGTGAGGAACTCCATCGCTCCCGAAGGGGACTTGCGCACATTGAGATGGGCCAGCCAGGCCCGGTCATCACGCCGAGGGTGGTCGGTCCGCTCGTGGTACAGCCCCCAGCGGCTCTCCGTGCGGGCGAGCGAGGAGCGGGCGGCGAGCTCCGCGCAGTCGCGGATGAACGTCACCTCGGCGCAGCGCATCAGCTCGTGCGGGGTGGTCGCGCCCATCGCCTCGATCTCGGTGCGCATCCGCTCGAACGACTCGACGGCCAGCGAGAGCCGGGCGCCGCTCTTGGGCGGAGCGACGTAGTCGTTCACGAAGCGCCGAAGCTTGTACTCCACTTGGGGCTGCGGAGGGCCGTCGGGGTTGCGCAGCGGCCGGTAGACCAGATCGTGCGCGGCGGCGATCTGGTCGGCGGGCAGCGCGCCGGGCGCCCGGCCCCGCAGGGTGGCGGCGTCCGCTCCGGCGAGGTCGCCGAAGACGAAGGCGCCGATCATGTAGTTGTGCGGCACGCAGGCCAGGTCACCGGCCGCGTACAGCCCCGGAACGGTGGTCCTGGCGTGCTCGTCCACCCAGACCCCCGACGCCGAATGCCCACCGCACAGCCCGATCTCCGAGATGTGCATCTCCACGTCGTGGGTGCGGTAGTCGTGCCCGCGTCCGGCGTGGAAGGTGCCGCGGGTCGGCCGCTCGGTGGAGTGCAGGATGCCCTCGAGGGCGGCCACCGACTCCTCCGGCAGATGGCTGAGCTTGAGGTACACCGGGCCGCGCTCCGAGGCGACCTCGGCCGCGAACTCCGCCATCATCTGCCCGGACCAGTAGTCCGAGTCGACGAAGCGCTCGCCGTGCCGGTTGACCTGGTACCCGCCGAAGGGATTCGCGACGTAGGCGCACGCGGGCCCGTTGTAGTCCTTGATCAAGGGGTTGATCTGGAAGCACTCGATCCCGCTGAGCTCCGCCCCCGCGTGGTACGCCATGGCGTAGCCGTCACCGGCGTTGGTGGGGTTCTCGTACGTGCCGTAGAGGTAGCCGCTCGCCGGCAGGCCGAGGCGCCCGCAGGCACCCGTCGCCAGGATCACCGCCGAGGCGCAGACGGTGACGAAGCCGCCCGTGCGGGTGTTGAAGCCTGCCGCCCCCACCGCCCGGCCGTCGCCGGAGGTGAGCACCCGCACCGGCATCACCCGGTTCTCGACGCGGATCAGCTCCCGCATCTCACGGCGCCTCAACTGCCGGTACAGGACCTTCTTCACGTCCTTGCCCTCGGGCATCGGCAGCACGTACTTGCCGGAGCGGTGCACCTGGCGCACGGCGTACTCGCCGTGCTCGTCCTTCTCGAACTTGACGCCGTACCGCTCCAGCCGCTTCACCATCGCGAAGCCCAGCGTCGCGGTCTGACGGACCGTCCGCTGGTCCACGATGCCGTCGTTGGCGCGGGTGATCTCGGCGACGTAGTCCTCCGGGGTGGCCCGGCCCGGCACGACGGCGTTGTTCACGCCGTCCATGCCCATGGCCAGGGCGCCCGAGTGCCGGACGTGCGCCTTCTCCAACAGCAGCACGGAGGCGCCGTGCTCGGCGGCGGTCAGCGCCGCCATGGTCCCGGCGGTGCCTCCGCCGATGACGAGGACGTCGCAGGCCAGTTCCTCGGTGTCGCCGAGCGGGGGGATGGTCGTCACGGGGGTGGCCTTTCAGGAACCGAGGGGGCCGAGGGATTCGAGGATTTCGCGGCGCAGCGCGGCGGTCTCCGGCTCGTTGTGCGCGGCACGGTCCCGCGGACGGGGCACATCGAGCAGGCACACCGGCCCGCGCGAAGTGCCTAGCAGGGCCAGCCGGTCGCCGAGGAAGACCGCCTCGTCCACGTCGTGCGTGACGAAGACGACCGTGGCACGGGTGTCGCGCAGCACATCCACCAGCAACTGCTGCATTCCGGCTCGGGTCTGGGCGTCGAGCGCGCCGAACGGCTCGTCCATCAGCACCGCTCTCGGTGACCCGGCCAGGGCGCGGGCGAGCTGCACCCGCTGCCGCTGTCCTCCGGAGACCCGGTGCGGCAGCCGGTTCTCACGGCCGCCGAGGCCGACCCTGGCCAGCCACTCCTCGGCGGTCCGGCGGCGCCGGGCCCGCTCCGTCCCGCGGATGGCGAGAGGCAGTTCGACATTGGACCGCAGGCTGCGCCAGGGCAGCAGGGCGTCCTCCTGGAAGACCAGCGCGCGGTCCGCGTCCGGCCGGGTGATGGGGCGGCCGTCCTCGGTGACGCTGCCGCCGAGCGGCGGCAGGAGCCCGGCGAGGGTGCGCAGCAGCGTCGATTTGCCGCAGCCGGACGGGCCGACGACGGTGAGGAGTTCACCGGGCGCCACATCCAGGTCGAGTGCTTCGAGGACGGGTGCGCCCGGACGGCCGAGCTCGGCGCCGTCGAGGCGCAGCCCGAGTCCGGGAGGGGCTTCGACGGCCCGCTCGGGCGCGGTGACGGTGGTGCCTTCGACGGCGGGTGAGCTCATCGGGATGCCCTCCGGTCGGTGCGGGGCAGCCAGCGGGTGACGCGGCGGCCGGCGAATTCCACCGCGGCGGAGGTGATCCAGCCGAGCACGCCGATCGTGGCCATCCCGACCAGCACCCCGGGGTAGTCGACGATCGTGTAGTCCTGCCAGGTGCGGTAGCCGACGCCGTACTCGCCGGAGATCATCTCGGCGGAGATCACACAGATCCACGAGACGCCGATCCCCACGGAGAGCCCGCCGAGGATGCCGGGCAGCGCCCCCGGCAGCACGACCTGGGCCAGGACCCGCCACCGCCCGCCGCCCATGGTGAGCACCGCCTCCTCCCACACGGGGGTCAGCGCCCCCACCGCGTGCCGGGTGCTGACCAGGACGGGGAAGAACGCGGCGGCGAAGGTGATGAACACGATCCCCTGCTCATTGCTGGGGAAGAGCAGGATGGCCACGGGCACCAGCGCGATGGCGGGGATCGGCCGAAGCACCTCCAGCACCGGACCGAGGATGTCCGCGGCGACCGTCGACCTGGCGATCCCGATGCCGGTGGCGACGCCCAGGACGGCGGCGAGGGCGAAGCCGGTGAGGATACGGCGCAGGCTGTCGGCGAGGTCCTGCCAGTACAGGCCGTCGCCGATGCGCTGCCCGAACTCGCGCCCCACCTCGGCCACGGTCGGCAGTTGGTCGAAGTGCACCCACAGCCGTACATCGAGGCCGGTCAGCACCTGCCACAGCCCCAGCGCGGCCAGGAGGGAGGCGGCGCGCAGGGCGTACCGGCCCCAGGGGCGGCGGTGGGCGCTCGTTGCTTCGGGCACCGCGGGGGCCGCGGTCGTCGCCGTCGCCGTCACCGTTTCGCCTCCTTCAGCGCGGCCTGGTAGGAGACCGTCCTCGAGCCCGGATGCCGGGCGGCCCACTTCGCCGCGCCGTCCGGTGTGGTGAACGGGCGCAGATGTCCGGCGTCCAGGACCCAGGTGGACTTGTCCGCGAACCAGCGGTTGCCCGTGGCCGCGTCCGGCACATAGGCGGCGGCCACCCGGTGGTCGGCCAGGTACCGCAGCAGGGAGTCGGGCGTGGCGAACGGGACGGAGCCCTTGCCGGTCAGTGCCTCGCTCGCGGTGGCCGGGTCGTTGACGTCCGTGTGGGTGAGCGGGTCGGTGCCGCTGACCGGGGCGGGGTTGGCGGTGGAGTCGAGCGCCTTGGCGTAGCCGCTGCCGAAGGCCCGTTTGATGAAGCTGTCGTCCACGAAGCCGTCCACGTCGACGGGACCGATGAGCTTCGCCGAACGCAGCACCGGCACATCCTTCTTGAGCGCCGAGACGAGTCGGGGCTTGAGTGTGGGGTCGAAGCTGGCCACACCGCCGGCCCCGTTGTAGAGGTAGACGACCTCCGGCGGAAGGCCGGTCGCGGTGGCCACCCGCCGTGCCGCCTCCAGCGGGTGGTGGTGCAGATAGCCGCCCGCCGCGATCTGGGCCTTGAGGAACGCCTCGACGACCTCTCGCCGCTGGTCGCCGAACCTCTCACGCACGGTGACCCCGTGGAACGTGGGCAGATCGAGCGCGGCTCCGTCGTACAGCGGTTTCGCCCTGCCCTGGAAGACCAGCAGGCCCGGCCACGCCACGAACTGCGAGAGGGCGTCGGCGCCACCGGACTGGAGGGCGGAGGCCCCCACGGCGGGCTGCTGGTTGAGCTTGCGGATGTCCTTGCCGGCGTCGATGCCCGCGCGCTGGAGGGCGCGGATGAGGGTGCCGTCGGCGGCCGAGCCCACGCTCGTGGACACCCTCTTGCCCCGGAGGTCGCTCAGCGAGCGCAGGGGCGAGTCCGGCCTGGTGACAATGGTGTTGAGGCCGCCGCGCAGGTTGTAGCCGGTCACCGAGACCAGCCGGGTGGGCGCCTTCATCTGCTTTCCCCTGGCGGCGTTGATCAGCAGCGGGAAGTCGCCCATCGACCCGATGTCCACCTTCCCCGCCATCATCTGGGCGGTGATGGGGGCACCGGTGGCGTAGTCCTGCCACTTCACCTTGTACGTCCGGCCCTCCCGGCGGCCGAGCTCCCCCAACTCCCGCTCGAAGTACCCGAGCGAGCGCAGCAGGGTGCCCGCGGTGACGGTGTTGATCGTCTTGGACTGGTAGCCGACGGTGACGGTGACCGTCCCGTCGTCCTGCGCCCCGGCGTCGCCGCCGCACCCGGCGAGGGGGAGGAGGAGGGCGGCGGCGGCCGCCGCGGCGAGGTGCTTGCGCGTCATCGGACTGGGACCTCTCATCGGAGCAGGTAGGGCATGTTGACGGTGACGGCGCCCGTGGGGCAGCGGGCGGCACAGGGGCCGCAGTACCAGCACTCGTCGACGTGCATGTACGCCTTGCTGGTGTCGGGGTCGATGGCGAGGGAGTCCAGCGGGCACATGTCCACGCAGAGCGTGCAGCCGTCGATGCACTTGGACTCGTCGATGGTCACGGGAACGTCGGCGCGTTGGGGCACCAGCGGCATGGGTGTCTCCAGACATCCGGGCAGCGCGGATCGGCATGGGGGCGCGGTGGACCGGGGCGCGGACCGGGGCGCAGACCGGTCGAGGGGCGACCCGGGGACGGGCAGGGACGGTCAGACGGACCGGTGCAGCAGCCCGCGCATGGTGATGCGGTCGCCGCGGAACCGGATGAACTCCAGGTCCACCGGCCGCCCGTCGGACAGATGGGTCAGCCGCTCCAGCATGAGCACGGCGGCCCCGCGCGGGGCCTGGAGGACGGCCGCGGAGTGCGCGTCGGCGTTGACGGCTTCCAAGGTGATCTCGGCGGTTCCCAGCGGCTGGCCGGTGATCTCCTCGAGCAGCCGGAAGACGTCGGTGTTCTCCAGGTCGGCCCCGAGCAGGTCGATGCCGATGTCCATCGGGATGTAGGTCAGATCCAGGGAGAGCGGCAGCGCGTCAAGACTGCGCAGCCGCTCGATACAGAGCACGTCGTCGCGGGGGGCGACCCCCAGCCGCTCGGCCACGGGCGAGGGGGCGGCAACGGGGCCCATGGAGCGGACCTCGTTGGTCACCTGCCCGTGCTGGTGCAGGGTCTCGGCCAGGCCCATCAGCCGGTCGAGCCCGTGCGGGTACTTCTGGCCCACGACGACCGTGCCCACCCCGGGCAGGCGCTCGACGAGCTGTTCGGCGCGGAGCAGGTCGAGTGCCTGCCGGACGGTGTTGCGGGAGACCCCGTACTCCGTGCCGATCCTGTCCTCGTGGGGCAGCACCCCGCCGGGAAACCCCTGGGCGAGCACCTGCCCCCGCAGCAGGTCGGCGAGCCGGCGCGCCCCGTCCGCCCGCAGCATCCGCCGCCGCGCGGCCGCGACGGGCGCGGTGTGCTCGCGGCTTCGCTCGGCGGGCATCGGGGCTCCAGGGGCTCGGTTTCGGTCACATGGACCATACCGAGCAGTGCGGGGCAGTGGTGTTGCCGCAGTGTTGCGCCACCTGCGCGGGGTGCGCGGTCCGGGTGACCTGGGGCTTCACCGTCGCGAGCACAAGATCTGCCACCTCGGGGCGGGAACCGCGAAGGGGCCCGCGCCCGTCCACACTCACCGACAGAGCACAGTGGCGGGGGAGGAACGGGCGATGGCGGCTTCCAGGCGAAGGGCGGGGCTCGGGGCCGCGGCGGCGGCCCTGGCGGTGGTCGCCCTGGCGGGATGCTGGGGCACCGGTGGCGACGGCGGCGGCGAGGGCGGCGGCGGACAGGACCCCGAGCCGGACGGCAGCGCCACGCCGAACGCGTACCAGGCGGTCGACACCCCGCAGATGGCGTTCCGCTTCAAGGTGACACCCGCGGAGCGGCTGAGCTTCACCCCCGCGCCGAGCCCGTCCGCGGCCCGGCAGTGCAACGGCGGCGCGGACCAGAGCGCGACGCTGGAGCGCGGCAAGGACCGCATCGCCTCGTTCCAGGTCTTCGCCAAGTCCTGCGAGCCGACCCGCGACAACGACAAACCGGGCAACGGCTACCACGGTGTCTACCGCTCCCCCGAAGACATCCCCGCCGACCTGCGCGGCAGCGCGGAAAGGGTCCCCACGGCCATCGGCTCGGCCCTGGTCTTCGACCAGCGCTACTACGAATGCACCAACTCCTGCCGCACCTGGACCGAGCCAGTGGCGGTCATCGACCTGACCCACCCGGCCGACGCGTCGCACCCCGCCCTGGTGGTGATCTCCCCCCAGGGCAGGCTGGGGCACGCCGAACTGGCGGCCCTGATCAAGGACCGCTTCGCCGCCCCGGGCCGGTGAGCCGCGCCTCACCGGGGGAAACGAGCCGCGCACCCGCGGGGGATACGAGCCGCGCCCCCGCGGGGAATATGCGGAGGGTTTGTCCGGTTGGAAGTCCTTGATCGGGTCCTCGTCCGGCTCGACGTCCCGCCGGAGCAACCGCCCGAAGGAGTGCGCGCGTGACCAGCCCCTTGAACTCTCCCGTACCGCTGTCCGTACTGGATCTGGCAACGGTCGGGACCGGGCACACCGCCTCCGAGGCGCTGGCCACCAGCACCGAGCTGGCGCGCCGGGCGGAGGAGTGGGGGTTCCACCGGTACTGGGTGGCGGAGCACCACTCCATGCCGGGGGTCGCCAGCGCTTCGCCCGCCGTCCTTCTCGCCCATCTCGCCGCCGCCACCAGCACCATCCGGCTCGGCTCCGGCGGAGTCATGCTCCCCAACCACGCCCCGCTCGTGATCGCCGAGCAGTTCGGCCTGCTCGAAGCGCTGCACCCCGGCCGCATCGATCTGGGCCTCGGCCGCGCCCCCGGCACCGACCAGGCGACCGCCCGTGCGCTGCGCCGCAGCGCCGAGGCCCTCTCCGTGGACGACTTCCCCCAGCAGCTCGCCGAGCTGATCCGCTTCCTCGACGACTCCTTCCCCGAAGGCCACCCCTACGCCCGCATCCACGCCATCCCCGGCCCGGTGCAGGGAAAGGTGCCCGGCGGAGTGCAGTCGGCCTCCCGGCCTCCCGTCTGGCTGCTCGGCTCCAGCGGCTACAGCGCCCGGCTCGCGGGTGCGCTCGGGCTGCCGTTCTCGTTCGCCCACCACTTCTCCCCGGCCAACACCCTTCCCGCGCTGGAGATCTACCGCGAGTCCTTCCGGCCCTCTGAGGTCCTGGACAAGCCCTACGCGATGGTCGCCGCCGGTGTGATCGCGGCCGACACCGAGAAGGAGGCGCGCAGTTCCGCCCGTGCCGGGGCGCTGGCGATGCTGCGCCTGAGGACCGGCCGCCCGGGCCTGTTCCCCTCGCCGGAGGAGGCGGACGGCTACCCGTTCAACGAGCTCGAGCGCGAGTTCGTCGACAGCTGGCTGTCGAATGTGATCCACGGCGACCGCGACAAGGTCCGCCAGGGGCTCGACGACCTGCGGGCGCTCACGGACGCCGACGAGTTGATGCTGACGTCCAATGTGCACGGCCGCGAGCGCCGACTGCGGTCCTACGAGATCGTCGCGCAGGCCCACCGGAGTTGAGAAGGCCTGCGGCAGGGGTTAAATACGGGTTTCGCGATCGGCTGTGGTTCCTCCCCGCGAGGGCCTGCGGGCCTGCCTTAAGGCATCCCTAAAACTGCTTGCTGCCCGGGGTGTTGAGCGGTCGGCGAGCTGTCGGCACGTCTCTGACGACGGCGTTTCCCCATAGATTGGTCTAGCCCTAGGTCTAGTCCAAACCATTGACGAGCCGGTGGCCGCGGGGATACATCTTTGCCAATCCTCGCCCCGTCTCCCCCCCCCATCATCGGAGGCTCCGCCGTGCATTTCCGCAAAAGACCCGTCGTGGCGCTCGCCGCGACCGCCGCCCTGGTCGGAGGTTCGCTGGCCGCGCTCCTCGGCCTCGGGTCCGCCCAGGCCGCCGACACAACTGCCACGGCCGCCGCGGCGGCGAGCAGCGGGGGCGTGAAGATCGCTTACTACGACCAGTGGAGCGTCTACGGCAACGCGTTCTACCCCAAGCACCTCGCCACCCGGGGCATAGCGGGCAAGCTCGACATCCTCAACTACTCGTTCGGCAACATCCACCCGACCAACCTCACATGTTTCGAGGCCACCAAGGCCACCTCGGGCAATGAGAGCGACCCCAACGCGGGAGACGGCGGCGGCGACGCCTTCGCCGACTACCAGAAGTCGTTCGGCGCAGCGGACAGCGTGGACGGCGTCGCCGACAAGTGGGACCAGCCGATCGCGGGTGCGTTCAACCAGCTCAAGAAGCTCAAGGCCAAGTACCCCAAGCTGAAGATCAATATCTCGATCGGCGGCTGGACGTACTCCAAGTACTTCTCCGACGCGGCCAAGACCGACGCCAGCAGGCAGAAGCTCGTCAGCTCCTGCATCGACCAGTACATCAAGGGCAACCTGCCCGTCGACGGCGGCTTCGGCGGACCGGGCTCGGGCGCCGGGATCTTCGACGGCATCGACATCGACTGGGAGTACCCGGGCTCGCCCAACGGCCACACCGGCAACCACTACAGCGCCGACGACAAGCACAACTTCACCCTGCTGCTCGCCGAGTTCCGCAAGCAGCTCGACGCCTACGGCGCCGCCAACGGCGGAAAGAAGATGCTGCTGACGGCGGCGCTCCCGGCCGGCCAGGACAAGATCAACAAGATCGAGACCGACAAGCTCGGCCAGTACCTCGACTACGCCAACCTCATGACGTACGACATGCACGGCGCCTGGGACTCGACCGGACCGGTCTACCACCAGTCCCCGCTCCACCAGTCGCCTTCGGACCCGACGAAGCCCATCGAGCCGGGGGCGAAGAAGTACAGCATCGACGCCGCCGTCAACGCCTGGACCGATGGCGACAGCGAGTACGGCATCGCGGGCGGCTTCCCCGCCGACAAGCTGACGCTCGGCTACGAGCTGTACTACCGCGGCTGGACGGGAGTGCCCAACGGCGGCAAGAACGGCCTGGGCCAGTCGGCCACCGGCCCGGCCTCGGCCCGCCCGACCAGCCAGCAGGCCGGCATCGCGTACTACAAGGAACTCGGCGGCATCGTCGACAACCCCTCGACCACGTACTGGGACGACGCGGCGAAGTCCGCCTACTTCTACAACGGCAATGAGTTCTGGACCGGGCTCGACGCCAAGACCATCCAGGCACGCGCCGACTACGCGCACTGCAAGGGCCTCGGCGGCGCGATGATGTACTCGCTGCTCGACCTGGACGAGAACGCCACGCTGCTGAACAAGATCAGCGACGCGGTCGGCGGGGGCGCCCCGAGCAGCTGCGGCGGGGGCTCGACCACCGGCGGCTCGACCTCGACCGGTACGACCGGGTCCACGACCTCGGGCACCACGGGCTCGACGACCTCGGGCACCACGGGCTCGACGACCTCCGGCACCACCGGCTCGACGACCTCCGGCACCACCGGCTCCACGACCGCGGGCACGACCGGCTCGACCACCGGTGGCTCCTGCTCGGTGGCGGCCTGGGACCGGACCAAGGTCTATGTCGGCGGTGACCAGGTCTCCCACAACGGCAAGAAGTGGAAGGCCAAGTGGTGGACGCTGAACGAGGAGCCCGGCACCACCGGCGAGTGGGGCGTCTGGCAGGACCTCGGCGCCTGCTGACCGGGCGAACGCGCTCGACGGGCGGACCGGGCAAGGCCCGCTGACGGCGCGGCAGGCGGATACGAGTGGGGCCGGGGAGCGATCCCCGGCCCTACGCGTTGTTGTGCACCGCCCGCAGCGGTGCCCCGCTCAGGATCGAGTCGATGAGCTCCGGCGGCCCCGGCCGCGAGTAGAACCAGCCCTGGGCGGTGTCGCACCCGATCGCGTGCAGCCGCCGCGCCTGTGCCTCGCTCTCCACGCACTCCGCCGTCACCGTCAGCCCCAGCTCATGGGCGAGCTGCACCAGCGCGGTCACGATCGTCTCGTCCGCCGGGTTCGGGTGGGGCTGCGCGCCGAAGCCGCGGACGAACGAGCCGTCGAGCTTGAGCCCGCGCACGGGCAGCCGGCTCAGATACGCCAGGTTGGAGTAGCCGGTGCCGAAGTCGTCGATGGCGATGTGCACCCCCATCTCGGACAGCGCGTGCAGCGCCTGGAGCGGCCGCCCGGCCGAGCCCATCACCGCGCTCTCGGTCAGCTCCAGCTGGAGGAGTTCGGGGGCGAGCCCGGTCTCGGCCAGGATCGCGGCGACGTCGGCCACGAGATCGGAGTCCCAGACCTGGCGCACGGCGACATTGACGCTGACGAAGGGCGCGACCCTGCTGGGGTGGGCCAGCTGCCAGATGCGGGCCTGGCGGCAGGACTCGGCGAGCACCCAGCGGCCGAGCTGCACGATGGCGCCGTTCTCCTCGGCCAGCCCGATGAACCGGTTCGGCGCGAGCGTGCCCAGCTCCGGGTGGCGCCAGCGCACCAGCGCCTCCGCTCCCCGCAGGGCGCCGTCGCGGATGCCCACCAGCGGCTGGTACTCGATCACGAACTCGCCGCGCTCCACCGCCGGGCGCAGCGTGCTCGACAGCGCCTGACGGGTCATCCGGTGCGCGTTGCGCTCGGGGTCGAACAGTGTCCACCGCGCCTTGCCGTCGGTCTTGGCCCAGTACAGCGTGGTGTCGGCGGCCTGCATGAGACCGGTGGGCGTGGTCCCGGAGACGGGACGCTCGACGACGCCGACGCTCGCCGAGACCGCGAGGCGCTGCCCCTCGATGTCGAACGGGAGGTCGAGGGCGCCCAGGATGGCGTCGGCGACCGCCGTGGCATGGGCGGTTCCTCGGGAGCCCTCGATGAGCACGGCGAACTCGTCCCCGCCCAGGCGCGCCACCAGATGTCCCGCGGGCTCCGCCCACATCGCCAGGCGCTCGGCCACGGCGGACAGCAGCCGGTCGCCGATGCGGTGCCCCAGGGTGTCGTTGACCGCCTTGAAGCCGTCGACGTCCAGGTAGCACAGGCCGATGCGGCTTCCGGACGCTCCCTCGCCCAGCGCGCTGGAGAGCCGTTCGAAGAACAGCTCCCGGTTGGGAAGCCGGGTCAGCGGGTCGTGCATCCGCAGATGGCGCAGCCGCTGCTGGAGTTCGCGCTGCCCGGTGATGTCCTCGGCGGTCAGCAGCGACCAGCGCGCCGCGCCGCCGGCCTCGCGAATGGGGGTCAGGGTCACTCTCGCCCAGACCGTGTGGCCGTCGCGGTGCTTGAACCTGCGGGTGTAGCGGACGCGGTCGCGCTCGCCCCGCATCAGCTCGCGGTAGGCCCTTCCGGAGCGGGCGTCGTCGTGCGTGAGCGGCTCCAGTCCCTCGCCGAACGCGCGCAGGGCGCCGTTGGGCTCGCGGATGTGCCCCTCGGGGTCGACCAGGCCGACGGCGATCCCGGCGGCGGCCAGGGCGTCCCGAAGATGGCTGGCGGACACACCCTTGCAGGACTCGTTACGTTCCGTGACGGACGCGGGGACGGATGCCTGGTGGCGGCTCGCACCGCCCGGACTGCCGTCCGGCCTGCCCACAGCTCGCTCCCGCATGCCAATGTCTCGCCGTCGTCCGGGTACCGCACTGGAAATGTGGCGATCATAGAGGCTGGCTCTCGGCCCGTTCCAGCGTCGTCCATGGTGATTCACGGCACCACACTCGACCGAAGGACATACGAGTACGACTACTGACCGTAGTCACCCCATCCTCTTGTCGGGTTGCCGTACAGGCTGAACAGGTCACTCCGGCGATCGATCAGCCTGCGCCCGGACAGCGCAGCAAAACGGGCAATCAGCGGTCATTAAGTTACAAAATGATCGCTATGCGTAGCCGTAGCCTGCTCTCCGGAGTCATGGCGGCCCTTGCCGCGATGACCTGGACCCTCGCGACCGCCGGGCCGGCCTCACCCGCCGAGCCCGAGGGGCCCTGTGCCCTGGTGCGCACCACCGTCCACCACTCCGAGGGCGTGGACTCCTGGAACGGCTCCTACACCCGTCCCCTCGGTCGGATAGACGCGGCACTGGTGTTCCTCAGCTTCCCCGACTCCACCCCCACCGTGTCCACGCGGGAACTGGCCGACGACCACATCCCGGACACGCGGGACTACTTCCGCACCGCCTCGTACGGGCGGTTCGACTACCACCTCGACCCCGTCCCCGGCTATGTCCGGATGCCCACCGCCTCCACCGGCTACGGCATCGAGCGGGACTGGAACCCCAAGGACCGGCGCCGCTACCTGCGGGACGCCGTCGCGGCGGCCGACCCCCTGGTGGACTTCAGCGCCTACGACGTCGTCTTCTTCGTCGCCGACCCGGAGGCCCCCGGGGTCGACCCGGACGCCACCAAGATCGTCAATCTGGGCCGCCCGATCGTCGCCGACGGCGTCCGGCTGGACCACATGGGCACGATCTTCGAGGCCCATCCTCCGGACCACCACGTCCTCGCCCACGAGAGCGCCCACATCTTCGACCTGCCCGACCTCTACACCCGGCCGGGTGACGGGGCGCCGGCGGGCGAGTGGAACACACGGGTGGGGGACTGGGACCTGATGGGCGACCAGAAGGGGCTCTCACCCGAGCTGTTCGCCTGGCACAAGTGGAAGTTCGGCTGGCTGGACGGCGGACAGGTCGCCTGCCTGGCCAAGCCGGGCACCGTCCGCCGGACGCTGACACCGGTCGAGCGGCCGGGAGGCGTCAAGCTCCTGGTCGTCCCCATCGACAGCAGCTCCGTCTACGCCGTGGAAGTGCGCTCCCTGGAGGGCAACGACGCCCAGGGATGCACGGAGGGGGTGCTGGTCTACCGCGTCCGCTCCGACGTCGGCTCGGGATCCGGGCCGATCCGGGTGATGGACGCCCACCCCGACTCCGCCGCCTGCTCGGGCAGGTCGGTCTTCTCGCCCCTGGCCGACGCCCCGTTCGGAGCCGGGTCCGCATTCCGCGACCTCGCGCACGAGGTGGTGGTCAGGGTCCTCGGCCGTGGCCCGGACGGCAGTTACACCGTCGAGGCCACCCGGAACCGCTGACCGGAGCGCCGATGAGGCCCCGCCAGGGCCTAGCCCATCCGGCCGAGCAAAGGAGGAGAAGGTTCGCGAATGGTGTCAATGTGGTTGCGATCGCTCACGTAGGAGGCCGGAGTGAAGCAGTCGACGGACGGCGAAGGCGCCATATCCCTGGCGCGGCGGTCTCCGGCCCTGCGGTGTGTCAAGTCCGCGGCTGTGGTGGTCGCCCTGGCGCTGAGCACGGGCATACCGAGCGCGACAGCCCGGCCCCCCAGGCCCGTTGCCCACGGCAGCGCCTCCGAGGCGGCGTGCGCCCTGCGTTCCGTGGACGGCGTCACCATGTCCGAGGGCTTCCCCGTCGACTACTCGACCTTCTCCCGGGCCTCGGGACGGATACGCGCCCTGACCCTGTTCATCGACTTCCCCGACGCCCGCGCCGACGCGAGCGCGCAGGCACGGTACGACGAGTTCTTCCCCGCCGCGCAGCAGTGGTTCGCCACCGCCTCCTACGGAAAGCTCGAGTACGAACCCGTGCCGGTGCTCAAGTACTTCACCCTGCCCCGCAGTTTCACCGAGTACGGGATCGAACGCGGCTACGGCTGGCAGGTGCACCAGCAGATGATGCGGGATCTGCTCAAAGTGGCGGACAAACAGGTCGACTTCAAGGATTTCGACCTCGTCAACGTCCTGGTCACCCCCAACGCCGGCCCTCCCGCCTCCGAGACCGTCCTGTCCGTCACCTGGACCGGAGCCACCGCCGCCGTCAGCGACGAGGGCGGCGCCCTGGACAAGGTCTCCGTCATCTACGGGCACGACGCCGCCAGGTACCGCGTCCTCAACCACGAGAACGGGCACATATTCGGCCTGCCCGACCTGTACTCGGGCACCGACTTCCGCCGCACCGACCGACTGGCCGGGCAGTGGGACATGATGTCGCTCGACTGGGGGCTGCAGAACGACTTCCTCGCCTGGCACAAATGGAGGCTCGGCTGGCTGGACACGGGCCAGGTCGACTGCGCGGTAGGCGATGGCACCAGCGAGTACCAGCTCAGCCCGGTCGAGACTCCCGGCGGAACGAAGATGGTCGTGGTGCCGGAGGGGGAACACGGAGCCTTCGCCGTCGAGGTGCGCAGCAAGCAGGGCAACGACAGCTCGGCATGCAGCGAGGGCGTGCTCGTCTACTGGGTGCGCACCGACATATCCTCCGGCCAGGGGCCGATACGGGTGATGGACGCCAATCCCCGGACGGCGGCGTGCGAGACGAGCAGTAACTCCTTCAACTCCCACAACGACGCGCCCTTCGGTGTCGGAGGCGTCTACCGCGACCCCCTCACCCGCACCGCGGTCGACGTCGTCGCCAAGGACGACGACGGCCGCTACACCGTCCGGGTGACCAAGGGGTAGGGCCGCGGGTGTCTCCTCCGGACGCGGGGTGCGACGCCCTCTCCCTGATCCGCTTCCCGGGCTGCATGCTTCTCGCAGGCAGTCTGAGCCCGGGAGGACCCGGGGAAGGGAGCCGCCCACCATGGCGCGGAACGCAGCCGTTACCCCAGCCGGCACCCCAGCCGGCACCCCAGCAGAAGCCGCGGCCGAAGACAGGGCCGCGGACCCGGCCGCGGACCCGGCCGCGGATCGACGCGCAGCCGCGCGGGCAGCCGTCGAAGAGGCCGTCACCGCACGCCTGGCCGAGCTCGACCTGGACGCCAAGACCCGCATCCTGTCCGGCCGGGACATGTGGTCACTTCCCGCGGAGCCCCGGATCGGACTGGCGTCGGTGGTCATGTCCGACGGCCCCATCGGCGTACGCGGCCTGCGCTGGACCCCTGACGACCCGTCCGTGGCGCTGCCCAGCCCCACGGCCCTCGCCGCCGCCTGGGATCCCGGCCTCGCCCGCCGGGTGGGGCACCTGCTCGCCCAGGAGGCGCGCCGCAAGGGCGTCCACGTCCTGCTGGCGCCCACGGTCAACCTGCACAGGACCCCGCTGGGCGGACGGCACTTCGAGTGCTACTCCGAGGACCCGCTGCTCACCTCGGAGATCGCCGTCGGCTACATCACCGGTGTACAGGAGGGAGGGGTCGCCACCACCGTCAAGCACTACGTGGCCAACGACTCCGAGACCGACCGGATGAGCGTCGACGTGCGCGCCACGGCACGCACCCTGCGCGAGCTCTACCTCGCCCCGTTCGAGGCCGTGGTCCGGCGGGCCGGCGCCTGGGGCGTCATGGACGCCTACAACCGCGTCAACGGCCCCACCATGACCGAGCACGCCGAACTCAACAACGGTGTGCTGCGCGGTGAGTGGGGCTTCGACGGATTCATCGTCTCCGACTGGACCGCCGCCCGCGACACGGTGGCCGCCGCCAACGGCGGTCTCGACGTGGCGATGCCGGGGCCGCTCACCGTCTACGGCGAGGCACTGGCGCAGGCCGTACGCGAAGGGGCGGTGGACGAACGGGTCGTGGACGACGCGGTGAGGCGGGTGCTGCGCCTGGCCGCTCGGGTGGGCGCTCTCGAGGACGTGCCGGCCGCGGTCCGGGACCTGCCGCCCGAGCAGAGCGGCTCCGCCGTTGCCCGTGAGGTGGCGGTCCGCTCGTTCGTCCTGGTCCGCAACGAGGGCGGGGCACTGCCGCTGGACCCGGCGGAGCTGGGCAGTGTGGCCCTGATCGGCGCGGCCGCGCGGGACGCCCGGGTGATGGGCGGGGGCTCGGCGACGGTCTTCCCCGACCATGTCGTCTCCCCGCTGGACGGTCTGCGAGCCGCCCTGCCCGATTCCGTCCGGCTGACCCACCGCGTCGGCGCCGATCCGTCCACCGAACTGCCTCCGGCCGAACGGGGTTTCCAGCTCAGGGCGATCTGCAGGGACGAGGAGGGCAGGGTGCTGGCCGAGGTGCCGCTGCCGAACGGTCTGGTGCAGTGGCTGGGCGAGCTTCCCGAGGGGCCGGCGTACGAGGAGTTGGACAGCGTGGAGACGGTGGGGACGTTCACTCCCGCCGTCGGCGGCCCGCACCGCTTCGGTGTCGGGGGAGTGGGCCCGTTCCGGCTGACGGTGGCGGGCAAGACCCTCTACGACGGCGACCAGGCCCCCCTGCTCGAGGACCCGCTCTCCGCGCTGCACGCCTACCCGCCGGAGGAACTGCCGATCGACCTCGTCGCGGGCGAGCCGGTGGAGGTCTCTTTGCACCACACGGTCGTCCCCGCGGACTTCCCCATCCCCTTCGTGTGCTTCTCCCTCGCCCATGCCGAGCCCGAGAGGGATCCGGAGACCGCGATCGAGGAGGCGGTCGCGGCGGCCCGTGAGGCGGACGCGGCCGTGGTTGTTGTGGCCACCACCAGCACTGTCGAGAGCGAGGGCCACGACCGC
This sequence comes from Wenjunlia tyrosinilytica, assembly GCF_014646055.1. Classification (GTDB taxonomy): domain Bacteria; phylum Actinomycetota; class Actinomycetes; order Streptomycetales; family Streptomycetaceae; genus Wenjunlia; species Wenjunlia tyrosinilytica. Next base: position 104,460 of record NZ_BMMS01000012.1, on the reverse strand, counting down.
ACCTCGCTGAAGCTCCCCGGACGCCAGGACGAACTCGTCGCCCGGGTCGCAGCCGTCAACCCGCGCACGGTCGTGGTCGTCAACTCCGGTTCGCCGGTGGAGATGCCGTGGCTGGACGAGGTGCCGTCGGTACTGCTCGGCTGGTTCCCCGGCCAGGAGTGCGGCGCCGCGCTCGCCGACGTCCTGCTCGGCGAGGCGGAGCCCGGTGGACGGCTGCCCACCACCTGGCCGGTGCGCATGGAGGACTGCCCGGTCCTGTCGACCGAGCCGGTGGACGGCGAACTCCCCTATGACGAGGGCGTGTTCATCGGGTACCGGGCCTGGGAGCGCGGTGGGACGGCTCCGGCGTTCTGGTTCGGGCACGGGCTCGGCTACACCGCGTGGGAGTACGAGTCGGCGAGTTGGGCCCCGTACAAGGGGGACAAGGCCGAGGGGGACGAGGCGGAGGTGGACGAGGCGCAGGGGGCCGAAGAAGAGGCGGACGAGGCGCAGGGGGCCGAGGCGGAGGCACTGGGCACCGTGACCGTCCGGGTGCGCAACACCGGGCGGCGGGTCGGGCGCGAGGTCGTCCAGGTGTATCTGGCCCCGGCGGAGGGTGACGAGAACCGGCCCCGGCGGGTGCTGGCGGGCTTCGCGGCCGTGACCGCCGAGCCCGGCGAGAGCGCCGAGGCGACCGTCACGGTCCCGCTGCGGTGCGCCCGGATCTGGGACGACGGCTGGCGCACCGTCCCCGGCCCCTACCGCGTCGAGGTGGGACGCTCGTACGCCGACCTCCGGCTGGGCGTGGACTTCGACGTGCGGCCGTGAGCCCTGCGGCCCACGCGTGAGAGCACGTCAAAGGGACCCGGGTGTCTGTCGTCACCCGGGTCCCGCCTCGCCCGCCGCTATGCCTTGACGCTGACCAGGTGCTTGCCGTCCAGGGTGTTGACCTCGAAGTGGTCGATGTCCTGGGGGGACATGGCGGCCCCGCCGTGCATGTAGAGCGGCTGCTTGTTGTCCCTGGGGTCGGTCGGCTTCTTGATGCCGTAACCCCACTTCCCGACCGTCCACGTCGTGACCGTCTGCTTCTCGCCGTTCTTGGAGACGGCGATCAGATCGCACTTGAACGGCCCCCTGACATTGCCGATCTGCATGACGACGTGCGTGCCCCAGTCCTTCGGCTCCGTCTTGACGGTGGCCTGGACCTTGGTCTGCGGGTCGGTGCCGCTGGTCCCGTTCTCCTTCATCGTGTCGAAGAAGAACTTCGCCGGGCTCTTGTGGAATTCCGCCAGTTCAGCACTGCCGCCGTGAACGTCCGAGGCGCTGAGCGTGCCCACCGCCAGCGGTCCGCCGACGATCAGCGCGGCCGCGGCCGCCACCAGGTACAGACGGCGCTGACGCTGCGTGCGGCGCTTGACCGCGACCTCGTCCACGAGCCGGTCGAGCATGCCCTGGCTGGGGCGTGCGGTCAGCGTCTCGGCGGTGGGCGCCGAGGCCGAGAACTCGGAGAGGATGGATCCCAGGCCCACGAGCGAGTCGAACTCCTGGGAGCACCGCGCGCACGAGTTCAGGTGCTCCTCGAACACGACGGCGTCCGAGTCGTCGAGGACACCGAGGACGTAAGCTCCGACGTCGACATGCTGGTCCTGCCCATGGGACGTCATGCCGTCACCCCCCTTTCCTCCAGTGCGAGCTTCAGGGACCGCAGTGCGTAGAAGATGCGCGACCTCACGGTTCCGGCGGGTATGCCGAGCGCTGTGGCCGCCTCGTTCACCGTACGTCCCTTGAGGTAGGTGGCAACGAGCACCTCCCGGTGGGCGTCGGTCAGGTCGTCGAGCGCGTCTGTGATGGTCATGAGCCATAGCGCTTTGTCGATCTCGTCCTCGGCCGGCATGACTTCCAGGGGAGTCGCGTCGACCTCCTTGGGCCGGGCGAGCCGGCTCCGGTGGCTGTCGATCACGATCCGGCGCGCGACCGTCACCAGCCACGGGCGTATGGACCCCGTGGCACGGTTGAGCTGGTCGACGTTCTTCCAGGCCCGCAGCAGCGTCTCCTGGACCACGTCTTCCGCGCGGTGCCGGTCGCCCGCTACCAGCCTGAGTACGTATGCGAGCAGCGGACCCGCGTGTTCGCGGTAGAGCGCCCGCATCAGCTCCTCGTCCGGTGCCGCGCGGTGCCGTGGGCCGGATCCTGCGGCGGATTCCGAGTCCCGGCTCCTCGAAGGATGGTCGTTGGTCACGGCGGCATCCTTGCGCACCCGTACCTCCCGGTCGAGAGAAGCTCTGGACAATCGATGGCAAGTAGGGTTGTGAGAAGGAACACTGAAGGTTTTACTGACCATTGGATCAGTAACGGGTGGAGGGGCCGGCCGGGTGGCCGGCGCCGGGGCCCGAGTCGGGTCCGTAGTCGTAGCCGCTGTCATAGGTCGCGTCGGTTTCGCTGGAGTCGGTGCCCGTGTCGCCGCTGGAGCCGCTGTCGGCCGTGGTCCCGTCATTGGTCCCGTAGTCCTGGCTCAGGGGGGATGGATGGGCCTTCTTGCCCTGGGGACTGCTCACGAACCACACGCCGTCGACCCCCTGGTCAATGGCGTCCCCGGGCGTGATGTCCATGGAGAAGCGGTGGAGGGGCATGCCCCCGAGGGTGCGTTGCCTGTCGCGAGCGCGGCGCCCCCGGACACGGCGAGCAGGCTGATGCGCGTGGTCTTGTGCATGGCCGACTCCCCTTGGTGTTCGTGGGTGGACAGGGCAAGAGCTCGCACCTATCACTACGGGTCCAATGGCGAGGGGACTCAACGCTGAGGAAGGAAATTTTTCGGCCATGCCCTTGGTCCGAGTGGCCGAATACAGCAGGCTCCTGCTTGATGTGGCGCGGGCATGCCAGAAGTGTGGCGGAAGCGGTCAAACGCAGACGCACCCGCGAGGTCCCCGGTTCAACCGCATCGCTGTGATGTAGCCCCCAATTTCCTGTCGAGTCGCCCAGACGGTCCGGTGCGTACCAAAGCCCGAGAAGTCGGCGCAGGGAGCGCCGGCTCCACCGGGAGGGAACTCGAAATGAACATGACCACGGGGCGCCGCACGGCCAGGGCCGTCGGAGTAGTCGCGGCAATCGCGGGAGCGGGGCTGACCCTCGCCGTCTCGCCGGTGTCGGCCCACAGCCAGGGCCACTCCACCGCTCCGGCGTACGCCAAGGCGTGGTACTTCGCGGGCAGCCTCACGGGCGCCAACGAGGTGCCCGTCCCCGGCGGCCCGGCCACGGGGGACAAGGACGGCCGCGCGATCGAGTTCGTGAAGATCCAGGGCAACAAGGTCTCGTTCGCCATCCAGTGGAAGGGCATCAAGGCGCCCACCAATGCCCACATCCACCAGGGCAAGAAGGGCGCCAACGGCCCGGTCAAGATCGACTTCTTCCACGAGAAGCTGCCCGACAGCCTGAACTCGGTGACCGGCAGCGTCACCGTCAACGATGCCCACCTGCTCAAGGACATCATCAACGACCCGAGCAGCTTCTACTTCAACCTGCACACGGGTGAGTTCCCCGGCGGCGCCGTGCGGGGCCAGCTGCACAAGCTGACCGAGCCCGTCGCCATCAACAAGGCGCTGGGCAGCTTCCAGGCGTCCGTCGTCAAGGGCAAGCAGATCTACGCCTGCACCAAGCAGTCCGACGGCTCGTACAAGTTCACCCAGAACAACGTGAGCGCCAAGCTGGACCGCGGCATCGCCCACTCCTTCGTCCACCCGAACGCCGGGCCGCCGCAGTGGAAGGCGCCCGACGGCTCCGCCGTGACCGGCACGCTCGTCACCAAGACCCCCAACGGCACCGACAACATCCCGGAGCTCGACCTGCTGGCCAACCAGTCCGGCAAGAAGTCGGGCCTGCTGTCGAAGACCGCTGAGATCCTCCGGCTCAACACCGTCGGCGGTGTCGCCCCGGCCGGTACCTGCGACCCGTACACGCACCCCAAGGTGGGAGTGCCCTACCAGGCCGACTACCTGTTCGTGACCAAGTAAGCGGCAACCGGGCGGCCGTACGAGGCCGGCCACGCGGCGCGGTCCACCGTCGAGGTGGGCCGCGCCGCGGCGTTTGCGCGAGCCGGGCCGTGCCTGCCGGGCCGTGCCTGCCCGGCGCCGGGCCCGAGGCGCGCCTTCCGCCCCCTCCCTCGCCCCTCGTCCCGCCCCTCTTCCCCGCCCCTCGTCCCCGCCCCCCGCCTCCTGCTCAGGCCGAGCGGTCCAGCGCCCCCCGCTCCACCGGCTCCTCGAACGGCAGCCCGGCCGCGTACCGCTCCAGCTCCGCGAGGGCGGCGTGCGCCAGGCGGCCCAGCTCATTGCCCAGCGACCCGGCCACATGCGGGGTCAGCAGAACGTTCGGCAGGCCGTACAGCGGGGAGTCCCCGGGCAGCGGCTCGGGGTCGGTGACGTCGAGCACCGCGTCGATCCGGCCATGGACCAGCTCCTCGGTCAGCGCAGCGGTGTCGACCAGCGAGCCACGGGCGGTGTTGATCAGCGTGGCGCCGTCCCGCAGCAGGGCCAGACGACGGCGGTCGAAGAGGTGCCGGGTCTGCGGCAGCGCGGGCGCGTGCAGGGTCACCACATCGCTGCGGGCGGCCAGCTCGTCCGGACCGACCGCCTCCACGCCGAGCCCGGCGGCTTCCTTCGCACCGATACAGGGGTCATGGAGCAGGACGTGGAAGTCGAAGGGGCGCAGCCGCTCGACGACCAGGCGGCCGATCCGGGAGGCCCCGACGACGCCCACGACCCGCCCGTAGTTGCCCCGGTGCGGGCCGCCGAGCACCTCGAAGCCCCACCCACCGCGCTCGCGCGCGTAGGTATGGGCCGTGGGCAGCACCCGCTTCCCGGCGAACAGGATCGCCGCGACCGTGTACTCGGCCACCGGCACGGCGTTGGCCGAGGCCGCGGTGGACACGGCGATGCCGCGCCGCCAGCAGGCCTCGGTGACCAGGCCCTTGACCGAGCCCGCCGCGTGGACCACGGCCCTGAGCTCCGGCATGCGCTCCAGCGCCGCCTCGTCCAGCGGAGGGCAGCCCCAGCAGGTCAGCAGGACCTCGGCACGGGCGAGCGCGGCGGCGTACCGGGGGTCGGCGAAGTCGGTGACCGCCGCGCCGGGAGCGGTCTCGGCGGCGCCGGCCAGCCGGTCCAGCGCCTCGGCGTCCAGCAGGGCCGAGCGCACCTCGTCCGCCATGGCCAGGACGGTGGGTGGGCGGCGGCGTTGTGCGGTCATGGCGGCCAGTGCTCCTCGGGAGGGCGGGTCCCCCGACCGTACTGATCTTCCGTGGGATTGCGCACGTTCCTGTGCGGAAGGCGGCGCCGTTTCCGCCTCCGGCGCCCGCGTCCGCACTCGGCTGCGCCCTGAGCCCCCGGTAGGCCGCGGCAGGGCGGCGCTATATCGAGACTCGAGCGCGGCTGCCCACCGTATGGGCCGTGCCCGTACCGCGAGCGGGCACGGAACAGGAGAAACGCTTATGCGACGCCCCACCGGATGGGGACTCCTCGATCGCTTCCTGCGGAATCTGGTCGAGGGACTCATCTCGTTCGGCACCCACTGGGTGCACACGCCCTCGCGCGCCGTCGAGGGCAGCGGTCCGCCGATCGGCCACCCCGAGCGGCTGCGCTCCGACGTCCCGCTGACCGACCTGGAGCGATTCCTGCTCCATGACCTGGGACCACTGGAAAAGCTCCCAGAGCTCTTCTAGGCGCGCTTTAGCCCCGGCCCGCACGCTCCGAACGCCACGGGCAACCCGAAGCTGCGACCTACGCGGCAGTGAGGGACGGGTAGATGACAGCGATCCAAGAGGCCGAGACACGCAACGCACTGAGGTACGCACCACTCGAACTCGCCGAGCGCCTCGACCACCACCTCGGCGATCCGCACGACCCGGACAGCGTCTTCTCCTACCAGGACGCCGTGGACCACGACGTCAGGGAGGCATTCCCCGAGCGGGTGTGCGCAGAGCTCAACGCCTGGGGGCTGGCCGACTACTACGTGCCCGCCGAGTACGGCGGCGCGCTCACCAGCTACGAGGAACTGCTCGGCCTCATCCGGACGATGGCCCGCCGCGACCTCACCGTCGCGATCGGGCACGGCAAGACCTTCCTCGGCTCGGTGTGCGCCTGGGTCGCCGGGGACCCGGCGACCGCGCTGCGGCTGGGCGGGCTCATCCGCTCGGGCGCCCAGGTCTGCCTCGGGCTGACCGAACGCTCGCACGGCAGCGACCTGATGGCCGGTGAGCTCACCGCCGAGCCCAGGAACGGCCACTACCGCGTCAGCGGTGAGAAGTGGCTGATCAACAACGCGACCAGGGGCCGCCTGCTGTGCGTGCTCGCCCGGACCTCGCCGGTCGGCGGCCCCCGCGGCTTCAGCCTCCTGCTCGTGGACAAGGAGACCCTGCCCGCCGGGACGTACCGCTGCTCGCCCAAGGTGCCCACCCTCGGTATCAGGGGCGCGGACATCAGCGGCATCGTCCTCGACGGCGCTCCCGTGGACCGGCTCTCGCTCCTGGGCGACGAGGGCTGCGGCAGCGAACTGCTGCTGAAGGCCCTGCAGATCACCCGGACCCTCTGCCCCGCGCTCTCCCTCGGCGCGGCGGACCACGCCATGCGGCTGACCCTGCGGTTCGCCCGGGAGCGCGAGCTGTACGGCAAGCGGCTCACCGAACTGCCCCTGACCCGCGGTGTCCTGGCGGAGAGCTACGCCGACCTGCTCACCGCCGAGGCCGTCAGCATCGTCTCGGCCCGCAGCATCCAGGCGCTGACCGGTGAGCTGAGCGTCACCGCCGCCGTCGCCAAGTACCTGGTGCCCAGCACCGTCGACCGGGCCGTCGCCAGGCTGGGCTCGGTGCTCGGAGCCCGCTCGTTCCTCGCGGACCACTACGCGCACGGGATGTTCCAGAAGGTCGAGCGCGACCACCGGATCGTGGGCATCTTCGACGGCAACACGCTGGTCAACCAGTACCAGCTCGTCGCCCAGTTCCGCTCCCTGGCCAGGAACTTCCTGCGTCGGCAGCCCCACCGCGCCGACCTCGAGCCGCTGTACGACCTGCGGCGCGGGCTTCCCGCGCTGGACCCCGGGCGGCTGAGCCTTCTCTCCCGCCACGGCAGCACCGTCCTGGGAACAATGCCCGAGGCCGCCGCCGAGCTGGCCGAGGCCGCGCGCGACAACCCCGCGCTCGCCGGGGCCGCCGAGTGCGCCCGCCGCCTCACCGACGTCACCGAGCAGCTGCACGACCGGTTCCGGGACCGCGCCGAGACCATCGCGGGCGCCGGCGAGGAGTCCTTCGCCGACGCCCAGGCCTACGCCCTGTGCTTCGCCGGAGCCGCGTGCATCGGGCTGTGGCGGCACAACCACGAGGCCGCCGGGGCCGGGCGCACCGGCGGCCTGTGGCGCGACGGGCTGTGGCTGCACGCCGCCCTGACCAGGCTGCTGGACCGGCTGGCCGCGGGCGGTGCCCCCGGTCTGTCCGGCACCCGCCCGACTCCTCCCGACGAACTCTTCGACCGCATGCTCGCGCACCTCAACGCGCAGTACGAGGAGGGGGACCTCTTCTCGCTCCTGCCCTGCCGGACAGCCGAGGGACCACCATGCTGAACGACACGTCGCTCTACCCGTCATCCGGGCACAGCAGCGCCGCCGACGCGAGTGAGGCCGACCCGCCCGTCGGCGCGGCCGAGGCCGAGGTCCGGGCCCGCGTCGACGAGCTGGAGAGCCGCCTCGGCGACCCCCGGGACCCGGAGAACCCGTTCGGCCACGCAGCCGTCCTCGCCGCCGACGAACGGGCGGAACTGATCGCCGAGGCCGAGGTGATGCTCACGGAGTTCGGCCTCAACGCGGAGTTCGTCCCGCGTGCCCTCGGTGGGCGGCTGGACCGCGTGGACACGCTCGGCCGGGTGCTGCGAGGGGTGTTCCGCCGTGATGCCTCCCTCGGCCTCGGGTACGGAGCCACCTCCCTGCTCGCCTCGGTGAGCGTGTGGGCGGGGGGCACCGACGAGCAGAAGCGCCGCACCGCCGAACTCCTGCTCGGCGGCGGGCGGCTCGCTGTGGCGTTCCACGAACTCGCCCACGGCAACGACCTCGTCCGCAATGAGTTCAGCGCGCTGCCGCAGGACGGCGGCTACCTCCTCAACGGCCGCAAGGAGGTGATCAACAACGTGGAGCGGGCCGAGGCACTCGTGCTGTTCGCCCGCACCAACACCGCCCCCGGCAGCCGCAGCCACTCCGTCCTCCTGGTCGACAAGGCCGCCGTCCCCGCCGACCGCATCGGCTATCTGCCCCGCTTCGCCACCGCCGGGATGCGCGGATGCCTCATCGGGGGAGTGGAGTTCACCGACTGCCCGCTGCCCGGCGACGCGGTCGTCGGCACCGAGGGCGGCGGGGTCGAACTGGCCCTGCGCTCGTTCCAGCTCACCCGCAGCTGCGTGCCCTCCATGGTGCTGGGCAACGCCGACACCGCGCTGCGGACCGTGGTCGGCTTCGCCGTGGACCGCCAGCTCTACGGACGGTCCGTGCGCGAGATCCCGCACGCCCGCGCGACGCTGACCGGTGCCTTCCTGGACCTGCTGGTCGGGGACTGCATGGCCCTGGCCGCCACCCGGGCCGTGCATGTGCTCCCCGAGGAGGCCGCGGTCATCGCCTCCTCCACCAAGTACCTGGTGCCCAAGCTCCTCGGCGAGGCCACATACGAGATGTCCGTGGTCCTCGGCGCCAACTTCTATGTCCGGCAGGGAGAGTACGGCGCCTTCCAAAAGCATGTGCGCGACCTTCCCGTGGCCACCCTCGGCCACTCCGGCGCCGCCGCCTGCCAGGCCACGGTCATCCCGCAACTGCCGCGGCTGGCCAGGCGCTCGTGGTTCAGCGGCCCGCAGGCCCCCGAGGCGCTGTTCGGGGTCCATGACGATCTGCCGCCGCTCGACACCGACCGCCTCGCCCTGGTCAGCGGCGGCGACTCCCTCGCCGCCTCGCTGCTCGCCGCGGCGGAGGCGGCCGAGACCTCCACCGACGCGGGCGAGTACACCGATGCGCTGCGCACCCTGGTCCGCGGGTTCACCGGTGAACTGCGCGCCCTCCGGGAGGAGTGCGCCGCACTCGCCCCGCAGGACCGCACCGTGCTCGCCGACCCGCGGGTGTACGGCCTCGCCGACCGGTACGCGCTCCTACTGGCCGCGTCCGCCTGCCTGGGCGTCTGGCGCGGACAGCGCGACGAGGCCGCCACCCCGTTCCTGTCCGAGCCCGCCTGGCTCGTCGCCGCCCTGCGGCGGATCGCCGGACGGCTCGGCCATGCCCTGCCGCCGATCCCCGACGGCTGCTCGGAGGCGGTGTGGGACGAGTTGCTCGCCCGCACCTTCGACGACCGCAGCTTCGATCTGTACGACACACCGCTGGGCGGGCAGGGCTGAACCCCGTCCCCGCCCCAAGCCGTCCGACCCTCCAAGGAGCGCACATGGCCGTGCCTCAGCCCACCCGCACGGAAGCGGAGTTCCGTGACTGGCTGATCAACCGCTTGAGCCTGTATCTGCGGCGGCCGGAGGACGAGATCGACCTCCGGGTGCCGTTCGCCGAGTACGGCCTGGACTCGGTGGCGGCGCTCAGCCTCTTCGGGGACATCGAGGACGAGTACGGCTTCTACCTGGAACCGACCGTGGTCTGGGACTACCCCACGATCGCCGGGCTCGCGCGCTTCGTCGCCTCCCAGGCGGCCCAGCGCGCGGCGACCGGGACGGGAGGCGGGGAATGAGCGCCGCGCGCGGAGCCCGTGTCGCCTACCTGTTCACCGGACAGGGGGCCCAGTACCCGGCTATGACCATGAAGCTGTACCGGCAGTCGCCGGTGTACCGGATGCACCTGGACGAGGCCGCGCAGGCGCTCTTGCCCTACACCCGCGAGGACATGGCGGAGCTTCTGCTGGCCGGCGACGAGCGGGTCGACTGGACCGGCTTCACCCAGCCGGGCCTGTTCGCCGTGCAGTACGCGCTGGCCAAGACGCTCCAGGAACTGGGGGTCCGGCCGGCCGCGGTCCTCGGCTACAGCATCGGCGAGTTCGCCGCCGGTTGCGTCTCGGGCGCGCTGACCCTGCACGACGCCGCCCGCCTGGTGGCGGTCCGGGGAGCGTTCATGCAGTCGCTGCCGGACGGCGGCGGCATGCTCACCGTCCGCGCCGGGCGCTCCGAGGTCCAGCGTCTCGTCGACTCCGAACCCACGGTGGGCATCGGGGCGGACAACGGCCCCCGCGAGACCGTCCTGTCCGGCGATCTGCTCGCGCTGGACCGTATCGGCGGTGTGCTGAAGGAGCGGGGCGTCACCACCGTGCCCGTCCGGGTGTCGCACGGCTTCCACTCCCCGCTGATGTACCCGATGATCACCCGGTTCGCGCGGGTGGCGATCCGGTCGCACGGAAGGGTGCCCCGGATTCCGTTCTACTCCACGATGCTCGGCCGCCGTCTCGGCGGGGAACCTCTGGACGGGCCCTACTGGACCGAGCACGTCAGCGCCGCCGTGCGCTTCGGCGAGGCGATCGAGGCACTGCTGTGCGACGGCTACACGCATGTCGTCGAGATCGGTCCCCGCCCGTATCTCACCCAGCTGGTGCGGCGCCTGCCCAGAGGAGGGGAGCCCCTGCCGGTGTGCCTGAACACGGTGATGGACGAGGACTCGGGCCTGGAGGAGCTGCGGCAGGTGGCCACATCCGTGCTCGGTCAGGGGGCGCCGGGACGTCCCAAGGAGCCGACGTTCGAACCGCAGGCGGTCTGAGGCCATATGAATAGCTGAAGGGCCGCCGTCTGTTCGCCGCCGAGGCGGTTCCGGGGGTGCTACCCGTCCGCCCGGCGGTCGGTCGGGGCGGCGTTCGCGCCCTTCGCCAACAGCCTGAGCAGTGTCGCCGCCATCGGCTCCGGCATTTTCTCCACCGACCCCTCGACGACGAAGACGTGCACCGGCCTCGACTCGGCTCTGCGCCGTTCCGCTTCCAGCATGGGCAGCGCCGCTGCCAGGAGCCCGTTCGCGTCCAGCACGTCCTCGAGCCGCAGCGTGTACTCGTCCGTGGCAATGCGGGTGGCGGTCTCCACATGGCCGACCAGCGCACTGGCGTAGCGCAGCTTCTCTCCCAACTCCGTGTGGGTGAGTCGTGCGCGTCTGCGGAAGTGCCGGGCCACCTGACCGAAGTACCTCAGAGCTTCGGAGGGCTGCGTCAGGTCTTCAGTGATCACGATTCCTCCCACGGTGATGACTGTGCTCGTTGTGCGCGGCGCCCGCTCGGGCCGTCCGCTGGCCTTCCGTCACCGGCCGGAGCGGGTGGTGAAGGGCACCGTTCCGGACCGCCGACAAGCGAAGGTAGACCCACACCCTCTTTCCGCTCCCGCCGCTGTTCGGCCATGAGGCCCACGCATCGGCCAGTTCGGCCACCAGTCGAAGCCCGCGGCCGGATACGGCTTCTGGCCCGGTGACGCGGGGTAAGGGCAAGGCGCTGGAGTTGTCCGCCACCTGGATCAGGAGCCCAGCGCCCGGCCGCAGAGTCAGGACGAGGCAGATCCTCTCGTCCTCCTCACGCGGTCCGGTGCGGCCGTGCACGACGGCGTTGGTGGCCAACTCGCTGCAGATGAGCTCGGCCGAGTACTCGATTTCGGCGCATCCCCACTCGCCGAGCTTCTCCACTGCGAACCTGCGTGCCCGACCGGCGGCTCGGGCATCGCTGCGGATTTCAAGGGATGCGGAGACCGTTGCAGGGTCGTGGAGGATGAAGGACATGACCGCGGCCGGATTGGCCTTCCCGGGCCGATGTGCGGGAGCCGCCTCGTCCGATGCCGTGTTTGCGGGCGGGACAGCGAGCACGCAGTCCTGCGCTGGGTCGGGGGTCATCCATGTTCCTTTCCTGTACGCCGGGCGGTATCTGCGTGCCGTGCCGGGTCGGTCGGACGCGCTTCGGTTGACACAGCCGCCTTCGGACGGCGGTGAGGGGGCGCTTCCTCGCTGAACTTGCGACGCCCAGGTTCGACGAGCCGACCCGGCGGAACAACCTGGAAAAGACGCGGAATCGGCCACAGCCGTGTGGATCGACGGAAACAGCCCCAGATCCAGTGAAAGGTCACGGGCTGTCGTTACTGACTGTCGCCCGGATCATTACCCTGGGCTTCCAAGGGTCATCGAGGAGGTGAACGTGGCAGGTCACCAGCATCGCCCCTCTTGTGCAGGGCGGATACGAGAGCATGCGGCCGCAGAGGGATGGGAGCACCAGGAGACCGTTGCGTCGATCATCCGATGTTGCGGAGTCAGCAGACTGCGGGCACATCGCCTGGCCCGGGGCTGGACGCTACGTGGCGCCGTGGACCAGTACCGAGTCCTGGCCCAGAACGTTTCGGGTGCCGCAAGGCTGGATGAGGACCAACTGCGTCTGTGGGAGACCGATCCGAAACGCAGTCCTCGCATCCAGACCATCGACCTGCTGTGCCGGCTGTACCGCACCAACGCTCAGGGGCTGGGTCTGGCCGGTGATTACCACGAACAGCCACCAGAGACTGTCCCGGTCGTGGACCAGGGCGATCATGCGGCTCCGCACTTCTTACAGGGCCTTGCGCCGTTCCGCGCGGAGATGGACGTGACCACCGGTCCGCTCGACCGGTTGGTGGAGGACGCGCGCCGCAGCGTCGACCGCACGCTGGCTCGGGCCACCGTCACCCAAGCCCAACTCGATCTGCTGGACGAACGGATGCTGTGGCTCCGCCACCAGTACATCTTCACCGCGCCCATACCGATGCTGAGCCTGCTCTTGTCGGAGATGGAGGAGGTCCACGCGCTCGCGACGGAGCGTCAGCCGGCGGCCGTCCAGACGAGGCTGTCGGAGATGACGGCGCTCCTGGCCACCTTGGTGGCCGACGCGTTGATGAAACTGGGCAAGCTGCGGCAGTCCCGCGCGTGGTACGCCACCGCCACGACCGCCGCCGACGACAGCGGAAACGTCGAGCTGCGCGCTCGTGTTCGAGCTCAGGCGGCGATGCTGCCTTACTACTACGGGCTCCTGGAATCGGCAGTCACCCTGGCCCGGGAAGCCCGGTTGATCTGCCGCAACCGGCCAACAGCGACAAGCGTGCTCGCCGCAGCCGCCGAGGCCCGTGCTCTCGCACGACTGGGAGATGCCAAGGGAGCCGAGCACGCCATTCACCGCGCCCGGTCGGACTTCGAGCACTGTGACCAGGGCGCCGACGATGATGCCTTCGCCTTCCCCGAGCGCCGATTGCTGCTCTACCTGAGCGGCACCTACACCTACCTCGGTCGCAATCGCCAGGCCCGGCAGGTCCAGCGGCAGGCGCTTGGTCTCTATCCGGACGAGGGCGGCATCGACCCGGCCCTGCTCCGGCTGGAGGAGGCGATCTGCCTGGCCCAGGACCGCAGCCTCACCGAGGCGTGCCAACTGGCCGCAGTCACCTATCTGGAAGTCCCCGAGCAGCACCGCACACCGATCCTCGGTGCGCGGGCGCGGCATGTCATCAGTGTCCTTCCACCCGCGATGAGGTCTGCCCGAGCGGCCCGTGAGCTCGGACAGGTCCTGGAACAGCCAGCAGGGAGGTGACACTCGGGACGCCGGTCGGTCAGCCTTGGCCCATGACTGCACCGGCGCCGCTGCACGGCGGCTTCGAGAAATCCGAGATGTACGACGTCCTGGAGCGGGCCTGCGCGGTCGCGGGGCTCGACAGCAGCGAAAGCGATCTCCTGCGCGGCCACACCAACGCGGTCGTGCGTCTGCGCCGTGCACCTGTCGTGGTCAAGATCGCACGAAAGGGCACGCCGCCGGTGAAGGTGGGGCACACGGTTGCGTTCGTACGCTGGCTGATGAGCCAGGGCTTCCCCACGGTGCCGCTCCACACGGGCCCTGAGCAGCCCATGGTCGTCAACGGGCATGCGGTGACCTTCTGGACTTACCTGCCTCCAACGGCCGCCTCCATCACCGCCGCCGATCTCGCCGAGCCCCTCAAAGCGCTGCACCGGCTGCCCCCGGCCCCGGTTCCGCTGCCGCGCCTGGACAACATCGCGGCCATTCGCACCTCCCTTGCCGCGACCCGCACGCTTCCCGACGCCGACCTCGCCTTTCTCGCCCGCGTAGCCGACCAGTTGGAGCATGCCCTGAGCGGCGTCGCCTTCGTCCTGCCCGAAGCGGTGATCCAAGGCGACCCGCAGCACCGCAACGCCCTGCGCGACCGCAACCGGACCGTCCTGTGCGACTGGGACACGATCGCTTATGGGCAGCCGGAGTGGGACCTGACCACGGTCGAGGTCCACTGCCGCCGGTTCGGCTACGGCCAACCGCACTACGCGTCCTTCGCCGACACCTACGGCTTCGACGTGACCGCATGGTCCGGGTACCCGGTGCTCCGCGACATCCGAGAGCTGCGCATGATCACTACGAACGCCCGCAAGGCCCACCACGCGCCGGGAACGATCGCCGAGGTACGCCGCCGGATCGCAGGCCTGCGGGAGTCGGAAGGAGACCTGGCGTGGAGCATCCTGTAGGCCTGCGCGTCGGGCCGCGGACGGGGCTTCAGCCTGTAAGGAGGGCGGGGATCTCGAATGTGAGCGTCGAGCAGATCCACCGGGCCTGCACCGTCCTCGGCGACCGGCTCGCCGACGTGCAGAACCAGTACTCCCTGGGCGTACGGGACAGCGAGGCGCAACTGCGCCTGTGCGACGAGGTGGGCCGAGCATTTCCGCCGTGGAGACTCCTGGGCGGAATCTCACGCAGCTCGCTGGACGGTCCGTCGGGACCCGCCTCGACCGGCACGGCGTTCCACGGTCGCGGCCGAGCGCGGGGTGAGCCCGCAGCGGGTGTGCCTGCTGACCGCCGAGGAGCTAACACGCCTGGGTCCCGGCCACGTCCGACCCGGCGTCGGCCCGGTGCGATCGTGGATTACCGCTCCTTCGTTGGCGCAGGGGGCGTGAGGCTGTCCCGGATCACCCGCTCTCGACGTCGATCGATCGCCCGCTGCGCGTCCATCGGCTCGGCGATCGTTCGGAGCGGGCTCAGAATCGCCTGCGCGCTCACGTGGGCGAGAAGATACGTCTTGGATCCGATCCAGTGCCTTTTCGCCGGTGGCGACGGCATCGTGAGGCAGACAGCGACCACGGCCATGCTGTGGGCCGAGGACCTTCTCCAGGCCAAGTGCCGCGCTGATCTGGGCAGGACCGACACGGCGGCCTCCGCTCCGCGCTCTTCGTCGCGGTCGCCCGCCTCGGCATGGTGGTCGGTGCGAGCCACTTCGATGCGTGCGCGCACGCCGACGCGCGACAGACCTTCCGCTTCGCGGCCGTCTGCGCCGAAGAGGCGAAGGAGTGGCACCTACGGGCCAAGTCGTACTCGCTCCTCGCTCGCCAAGCCATCTGGATCGGCGAGCCCGACGAGGGGCTGACATTCGCAGAGCTGGGGCTTGCGCGATCCGACCGCCTCACGGCCACTGAACGAGCGATGCTGCACACGGCGCGCGCCCGCGCGTTCGCGAAGATGGGGCACGTCCATCAGACGCTGTGCGCGGTCGGCGAAGCCGATGACGCCTTCGCTCACGCTCGTCCCGGGGAAGACGCTCCGTGGATGGCCTACTACGACATGGCGCAGCACAATGGCGACACCGGCCACGCGCTGTACGACCCAGCCGTTCTGGGCCACGATCCGGCTCGCGCGGCCCGCCGTCTCAACACCGCGGTGGAAGGGCACGACGACCACTACGCGCGATCTCGCGCGATCAGCCGTACGAAGCTCGCATCACTGACCATGGCCACCGGCGATCCGAACGAGGCGGCTGAGATCGGACACCGAGCGCTGTCGGAGGTCGGACACATGCACTCCCGACGAGCGGCGGACGACGTGCGCGAGCTGGGTCGCCTCGCGGCCAAGCATCCCAAGAATTCGAACGCAGTGTCACTGCGTGAACGTATCGCCGCTACCGTGCCTGCGTGAGCAGTCAGAGCGAGGACACCCGCATCGCTCTGGCGGCGGCCTGCGCGGCCCTCGGATTGTCCGCCAGTGGCGCAGAGCCCATACGTCTGGCGGAGAAAGCCATTTGGCGCCTGCCCGGAGGCGTCGTCGCCCGCGTCGCCAAAGCCGGACAACGCGCCGAGACGGAGCGCGAGCTGCGCCTTGCGCGATGGCTGGCGGACATGGGCCTTCCCGTCGTGCGGCCCCACCCAGGGGTGCGGGCCATGGTCGTCGCATGCTGCCGACCGGTCTCCTTCTGGGAGGAACTGCCGCCGCACGAGCACGGCTCGGTGCTGGACGTCGCCGCCCTGCTGCGGCAGCTCCATGCTCTGCCCCCGCCGCCTTTCCCGGTGGGCCGTCTCGACCCCTTCACCAGAGTCAGTCAACGTATCGATGTCGCCGACACACTCACTGAGAACGACCGCGATTGGCTGCGAGACTTCCTCCGCGACCTCCAAGCCGCATGGCAGGACCTGCCCGCCGGGCTTCCGGAGTGCGTGGTCCACGGCGACGCCTGGGCGGGCAACGTCGCTCGCGTGTTCGACAGTGGCAAGACCCTCTTGATGGACCTCGAGCGTTGCTCGCAAGGGCAACCCGAATGGGACCTCGTATCCACGCGGTGAAGTTCACCAGCACCGGGTCGGTGTCGGCGCAGGAGTACAAGGAGTTCTGCGACGCATACGGCCTCGATGTGCTGGAGTGGCCCGGGTACACCACCATGCGTGCCGCCCGGGAGCTGCGGATGACCACCTACGCCGCACAACACGCATCCACTCACCGCGCCTGGCGTCAGCAGGCCCAGTACCGCGTTGGCTGCCTCCGAGGCCGCAACGGACCACGACCCTGGGCATGGACTGGGATTTGTAGCGCGCCACTCCTCGACAGCTGTGCTACGCCATGGTGCTCGGGGGCTCGCCCCAGCCGACGACCATTTCGACCAGGCCGACTTGGGGCTTACCGTCGAAGGCGATCCAGTGGAGACGCTGGGGCGGATTGGGAGAGCTGACATCGAGCGACGAACCCTCTTGACCACAGCCGCATACTCCGTGGCCGGCGCCGCCCTGCCTCTAGGCGTAGCAGGCGAGATCCAGGGCCGCACCGAGCACGCCGTGAGAGGCGGCGTCATCGGAGCCGCCGAGGTGGAGGCTGTCCGGGACATGGTGGCGCGGGGGGAGATCGGCGAGATGACGGGGTGGGCCTCTTTGTGGGGAGCGCCGTCCGCCACGGTCGATTCGCACACGGCGAAGATCTACGCCCGAGTCGGCGACCACGCAGCTGCCGAGGCGCATTACGCGGGTGCTCGGAAGAGGTACGGCTCGACGGCACACCAGCGGATTGCCGCGCTGTCGGCCGCAGCCGAGGGCCGCGCCCAGCTGAAGCAAGGGCAGATCGAGGCGGCGTGCGTCACCTGGGGCAAGGCGCTGGACACGATGACCGGCATCCGCTCGGCCCGCGCCCGAAAGTCGGTCCAGTCCATGCGCTCGGACCTGGCACCGTTCCGTTCGCGCGGTGCCCGCTCGGCGCTGGAGTTGGACGAGCGCGCCAGGACGTGGCTGCGGGAAGCGGTCTGAAGCCCTGCACGGTCGGACGGCATGCGCCCTCGAAGTGGTCGTCTCCTGCGGCCGTTCGTCGTTGCGCCCCGGAAGTTCGGCTCGAACCAGGGCACCGCCGTTGATGGCCCGTGCCTATGTGCACTCGTCCAGTGAGTCGTGATGTTCGCGACAGTCGAGGGCGTCATCGACTCCGCGGCCCTGGCGATGCTCGGTGCGCTCTCTGCTGTCTCTCATGACGGGGCGGTAGGACGCTGATGACATGCTGCTCCCATCCGCGCCGGAGTTGGGGAGCCGAAACCGATCCTTCGAACGCCCCACGCGCAGTCACCTCAACGACGGCGGCGCAGTCGGACGAGGCGAGGACGGCGGGGACCACCGCCATGCTGGTGTCCACCTCGCCCTGGTCGCCCTAGTCCCCCCACCGGCGCTCTGGCCGTGGTCACGCCTGTGGCCCAAGCTGCCAGCGATCTCACCGAAACCTCAAGGCGGCACCGGCTGCCCCCGCCCCCGGTATCCGTTGCGGCGCCCGGACAACACCGCGGCCATCCGTACCCTCCTTGCCGCGACCCGGACCTCCCGACGCCGTGTCGGGGGACTGGGCTGGGTGGGGGATTGGTGTTATGAACTGATTAGCGCCTGGGTGGAGCGTGGAACGCATCCCCGTGGATCGTCCCGCCCGCGTCGAGGAGAGCCCCATGCCCACTGGTCTGTCCATCCACATCGGCCTCAACGCAGTCGATCCCGCCCGGTACGAGGGCTGGGACGGCGAGCTCATCGCCTGCGAGCAGGACGCGCAGGACATGGCGCAGCTCGCCAAGAACTCCGGCTTCACCGTCACCCCTCCGCTGCTCACCGCCGACGCCACCGCGAAGAGAGTCACCGCCGCGCTGCGGGAGGCGGCCGGGTCGCTGAAGAAGGAGGACGTGCTCCTCCTGACGTACTCCGGCCACGGCGGGCAGGTGGAGGACCTCAACGGCCCGGAGGACGAGCCGGACCGGCTGGACGAGACCTGGGTGCTCCACGACCGGCAGTTCGTCGACGACGAGCTCTTCGCCCTTCTGGGGACCTTCGCCGCCGGTGTCCGCATCCTGGTGTTCTCCGACAGCTGTCACAGCGGGTCGGTCGTCAAGGAGGTGCCCCAGCTGCTCAGCCCGGCCGCGCTGGAGAGGCAGTTCCAGACGCAGGACGCGGCGGAGGTCGAGAAGCGCATCCGGGTGATGCCCCTGAAGACCCAGGCCAAGGTCAACAAGAGGGACAAGAAGCTCTACGACGGGATCCAGGCCGAACAACCGGCCAAGGACGCCGCCGACATCGCCGCCTCGATCCTGCTCATCTCCGGCTGCCAGGACTGCCAGACCTCCGCCGACGGCCTGCGCAACGGCCTGTTCACCTCCAAGCTCCTCGAGACCTGGAACGGCGGTCACTTCAAGGGCGGCTACCGGGCGTTCCACCGCCAGATCATGAAGAAGATGCCGATGAACCAGATCCCCAACCTGCTGAGGGTGGGGCACCTGGACAGCGCGTTCCTGCGCCAGACACCGTTCACGATCTGAGAGCGGGCCACGACATGGGCACGGACGGCAGCCACCCGCGGCACGAGGACTTCCCCTGGACGATCTCCGTGGCGGACCATCCGCCGCGCACCGAGAGCGCGCAGTACCGGGCGAGCAAGAAGCTGATGCGCAAGCTCGTCGACACGACCGCCGAGTGGGCCTTCGCCCCCGGCCCGTACCAGGACCACCACGGCGGGGGAGTGTGGGTCAAGGACAGCGACGGATGGCAGTGCCTGTTCATGCCGCTCGGCGTCGAGTGGTCGGCGCAGTTCTGCGCGGACCCGAAGAAGGTGGACCGGATGCGCCGCAGCGCCGCCCGGGTGGTCAAGGCGTTCCCCGACACCCTCCCCGGGTACGCCGAATTCGGCTACGACCACGGTGAGCGCCTGCTGGAGACCCCCATCAAGACCGCCGAGCAGGTGGCCGAGTGGACGGACTCGATCTTCAACGCCTCGGTTCCGCTGCCGGCGGGCACCCACTCGGGGGTACTCCCGAAAGCGGCGGGCTACCACCACTACCCGAAGCCGATCGTGGACATCGACCACTTCAGATTCGACGACTTCGAGCTGTTCGTGACCGACCAGCGGGGCCTGCCGGTCGCGGTGGTCCCGGTCTCCCCCCGTGGCTCGGGCGACGCACGGGTCCGCGTGCTCGCCGCCCATCCCGACTCCCCCTACGCCGAGCGCCTGGCCAGCCCCGTTCCCGCCGCCGACGGCGCACCCGGGGCCAAGGAGGGCCCCATGGCGGTCGACCAGGACGGAGCCGTCCTCCCGCCCGAGGACCACCTCGCCCGCGAGGCCTTCAAACGGCAGCGGTGAGAGGCAGCGGCCAACGGCGGCGGTGAGGTGCGCCCGCCTTCGGAGGGGGCCAGGAATGGGAGGGGGCCAGGGAATGACAGAAGGCGTCCCCCTCGTGAGGAGAACGCCCAAGTCAACGGTTGGACCGTGAGTGCGCCGCCAGGGACTCGAACCCCGAACCCGCTGGTTAAGAGCCAGCTGCTCTGCCAGTTGAGCTAGCGGCGCTCGCTGACGTCGAAGAGATTAGCATCCAGTCCGGGGCGACGAAAAATCGGTTTGGCGCACACGGGGGCGCGAGGCCTCGGGGGCGCTCCCGAGGGCCGCCGCCTCGGCCCGGGCGGCGCGGACGCAGGCCCAGATCAGCACGTCGGGACCGGGCAGCCAGGGGTCGCCGGTGTCGGGGGCCACCACCCACCGCGACGGGATGTTGGTCATCCGGTGCAGAGGCGGAATCGTTACTGCGTCACCGGCGCCGTGGCAGAGCATCGCGGGCACCCGAGGTCCCCACTCCTCCCAGGTCAGCAGGGACGGGAGGCGGTCGGCGGTGCCGGGGCGGCAGAAGGCGAGCAGCCGGCTCCGGTGCACCGCCACGGGGCCGCAGCCGGGGCCGGCCGACCACAGCTGCTCCAGCACGCGCCGGCCGAAGAGCACCGGCAGGTTGATCACGTCGAACACGTTCCCGCACGGAAGCACGCTGGGCGCCCATGGGCGGGCCGTCCACAGCGCTCGCACACTGCGCGGGAAGTCGCTCGACGAAGCGAGCCAGGCGGCCCCCTCCGCGGTCACGTACTCGACCGAGTCGGCGGCTTCCCAGAGTCCGTTGTCCCAACCATCCATGGCCCACAGCGTGGCCAAGCGCGTGCTTCAGGAATGGGACATTCGTTGAATTGCGTACAAGGGAGGGGGTGATGCGCTACGATCCCCCGCATATGCCAGAGGTGAATGCTTCTGGCTGATTCATTCTCCGGCGCGACCGTTTTTGATGAGGTCCCTGCCGAACTCGACCATCTTCTTGGCGTAGTCCGGGGTCCAGTCCGCGCGCTCGGCGATGGCCTCGAACGACACCTGGTCGAAGCGCCGGGGATCGGCGAGCTGGGCCGCCGCCAGGGCCTGGAACTCCATCGCGCGCTCCGCCGCGGCCCGGAACGCCAGCAGCAGCTCCGTCGACCGGTCCAGCAGCTCGCCGGCGTCCTCCATCGACTCCAGGTCGAAGAAGTGCTCCGGACCGCTCTCCTGCTGACCGGGCTCGAACAGCAGCGGAGCGGGGCGCAGGCGGCGCTGCTGGTCGGGGCGCCCCTCGTGTCGGGACGACTGCGGATCTGCCATGCGTGGAACCTCCGTCGTTCTGATCTCTTCCATTGTCCTTGCGGGCGCAAGACCCCTGCGGCGACCTCGGTCGGGGCCGGGGCGGAGCGGGCGAGGGGCGGCCGGGCCAGGCCGAGCCTGCGGTCGGTGCGGTCGGTGCGGGACGGCCGGGCCAGGGGCGGCAGGGTCAAGCCGGCCGCGTCAAGCCGGTGGCCGGGCCGGGCCCGCCGCGGCGCGGGCGGCCGGGTCACGGGCGGCCGGGTCACGGGCGGTCGGTGCGGGGCGGCCGGGTCACGGGCGGTACCGCACCCGGCGCTCGTTGAGGTGGGCCAGCACGGCGTGGTTCGCCTCCCAGCCGTCCGGGAACTTCACGGTCACCCCCAGCTGCACGGGCTCCGTCGACGGGTGCTCGTCCAGCAGCCGCTCCACCCCCGCCCTCGAGACCACCACGCAGGCGTGCCGGTGCCGCGAGGCGAGCACGCACAGCCGCCCGGTCTCCAGATGGAACGCGGTCGCGTCCGGCCGCCCCGACAGCGGGTGCAGGACCACGGTCACGTCGTACTCCTGGCCCTGGAGGCGGTTGGCGGTGTCCACGGTGACCCCGGCCACCCCCAGCCCGGCAAGGGCCGAGCGCACGGCCGCCGCCTGGTCCCGGTGCGCCGTGCCGACCGCGATCCGGTCCGCCGTCAGCGCCGCCGTGCCCTTCTCCGACAGGGTCCGCCCTCCCCGGTCCAGCAGCCGCCGCACCAAGGTGGCCACCGCCGCCACCGCCTCGGGGTCGGTACGGACCGTGCGCCGCTCCGGGAGCTCCAGCAGCCCCCAGCCCGACTCGGCGGCCAGATCCAGGACGCGGTCGTGGGCCGATCCGTCGCCCGCCGCCGCGAAGGACAGCCGCCGGTCCTCATGACCGGTGCCCGCGCGGAAGGGGGTGTAGGGGTAGAACGCGTCCGAGACCAGCCGCGCCGCCGACGCGGGCAGCCGCCAGGACACGGGCAGCCGGTGCTGCGGCAGCTCGGGGTTGTGGGCGAGCAGGGTGACCACCGCGCTCGCCGAGGGATCGTACGACAGCCCCGCCCACTGGTCGGCGCCCACGACCGTGAACGGGTCGAGCTGGCCCGGATCGCCCACGAACAGCGCCCGCTCGAAGAGCCCGGCCACCTTCAGCAACGCGTCCGAGCGCATCTGGTACGCCTCGTCCACGATGGCGTGCCGCCACGCCGGGACATCCTTGACGAACGCCCACTTCGCCGCCGTGGCGATCACCACCTCGCGCCCGGCCAGGTCCCCCACGGAGGAGGACAGCACCACCGAGGGCAGCTCGGACAGAGCCGGGTCCGGCGGGGAGTCGCTTCCGTGCAGGCGCCCGATCGGGAGCCGAGGATCCTCCTTCGCCAGCCGTTTCACCAGGTCGTCCACCTGGCTGTTGGTCTGCGCCACCACCATCGGCTTCTCGCCCGCCGCGGCCAGCTCACGCGCCGCCCGCACCACCAGCGTCGACTTCCCCGCTCCGGGCGGGGAGTCCACCACGACACCGCGGCGGGGGCTGTGCAGGGTGTCGTGCAGGATCTCCTCGGTGACCCTGGCGGCCTCCGCCGACGGGTCTCCCACGGGAGCGGTCACAGGTAGTCCTCCGCGGTGTGCGGGTCGGGTGCGGAGGCGCCCATGGCGGCCTCGCCGGGCGGTCCGCCGTGCGTCCACGGTGTCTCCTCCGGCGGGGGCAGCGGAGCGGCCGGCCGGGGGTCGTGCTCGAACGCCGTCAGGCACACCACGTCGCCGGGCTCGGGCACCGTGCCCTCGGCCGGGACCCTGCCGCGCCCCATCTGGTTGACCAGCCGGACCACCACCAGGCCGGGCTCGGCCGCCGCGACCTGCGCCTCCTGCGCCTTGCCCGCGAGCCGCCGGAACACCCGCGTGCCCGGCTCCACATGCGGACGGTCGTGTGTGCTCACCGACACCAGCGGCCGCGGCCGGGGCGAGCGCCCCTCGCTGTACGCCATCTCGACCGCGACGACCTCACCGGCGAACGCCTCGCCCGCCAGGCGCCGTTCGGCCATGACCAGCGGATCGTCCAGGGCCTCGTGGGCGTCCAGGCGCACCTGGTCGGTCTCGCGCCGCACCAGCTTTGCCGCCGCCGTCACCGCGTCGTCCCGCTTCGGCTGCGGGGGCTCGCCCGCGCGAAGGCGGTCCCGGTGGCCGGTGTACGACCAGCGGTCGCCCTCCCAGCGAGCCGCCACCCTGTCTCCAGGCGGCAGCTCACGCAGCAGGTCCAGCCCGCGCCACACGTGGTCCCAGGTGGGCCGCAGCTGGCTCCCGACGAGATCCCTCACCGCCCGTTCCGCGCCTGAGAGCCCCGCGTCGTAGCGGGTGATCGCCGGAGCGAGCAGCTTGTTGTCGAACGCCGGGTCGGTGGCCGGGCCCGCGGGCGGGCACTCCAGCAGGCCGCGTTCGTCCCTGGCGGTCTCCGCCCGCAGCGCCGCCTCGGAGCCGTGCACGCCCGGCGGGGGATCGAGCCACGCCAGCAGCGCGCCCAGGTGCTGGTCCTCGAGGCCGCTCTGGCCGCTCGCCCAGTGGCGGGAGAGCAGGTCGGTCATCGACACCAGCAGGCACGAGCCGGGGGTCAGCGCCCGCTCGCCGAAGTGGGTCATCCACCGGCCGAGCAGCGGCACCCGCGACGGCACCGGGTACGGCTCGTCGGGCGCCTCCTCCGCGGTGCGGCGAAAGCGCATGGAGCGGCCCAGCAGGCGGACGTACCGCACTCCCGAGCCATTGGGGACGAGCAACTGCGGGGCGTCCCGGCACAGCTCGCGCTCCACCTCGACCGGCTCGCCCGTCTCCGGGTCCTTGCCCTTCCTCACTTCCACGTCGACGTCGTCGGCGTACCCCTCGAGGTACGGCAGCATCCCCTGCGCCAGCTGCGCCAGGAAGGCGAACCGCAGGTCGCGGTCGCGCGGCTGCGGCACGACGAGCAGCGTCGGCTCCTCCCGGTCCGTGCCGAACAGCGCCCCCAGCGGCGCTCCGGCCTCACCCGCGGTGGTCAGGGGCACGAAGACCATCGGGCGCTCCGACAGATGCCGGTGCCGCACCGTGGCCAGCGGCCGCGCCCGGCCCTCCCGCAGCGCCTCCATCCGCGCCAGCGTGGCGATCAGGCTCATGCCCGGCCACCCGCGGCGGTGCCCGCCAGCGCCTCCGCCCGCAGCCGGGCCGCCTCACGCAGCCGCCAGGTCACCGCGTCGTCCCCGAAGTCCCGGCGGTCCCCGCCGCTGAAGTCCCCGCCGCCGAAGTCCCCGCCGCCGAAGTCCCCGCCGTCCTCGGCGTACCCGTGCGCGTCGGTACCCCCGCCGACCCCGCAGCCCCCGCCGCTCACGTGTTCCGCGGGCGCGCTCCCCTCGCCGTCCGCCTGCCACGCCCCGCCAAGTCCCGCAGCGGCGGCGGCCAGGACCTCGTCCACGGAAGCCAGTGCCCCCAACTCTCCGCGCACACCGCGCCCCAGCGCTTCCACCGCCCCGCACTCATGGGCGCGGGCGCGGCAGTGGAACGCCAGCTCGCACACGGACAGGCAGTCGGGGGCGTACGCCGCCGGCACGGCGTCGACCGCGGCGGCCAGCTCCTCGACCGGCCGCCGAGGCGTCCTGCGGTCGTCGTCGAGCGCCAGGTCGAAAGTGGTGCCCTCCGGCAGCTCCGAGACGATGTCCTCGACCCTCGTGAGCCTCGTGAGCTGCCGCACGGTGACCGAAAGCTGCTTGCGGACGTCCACCGCCGCGCACGTCGGGAGGTTGGAGAAGTCCTTCGGGCAGACCAGCACCACGGTGTGCTCGGGCTCTCCCCGGCCGATCCGCTCCGCGAGCGCGCGCAGCGCCAGCACGTACACCGCCGACTGCCGCGCCGCGGCCCCCACCTTCGCGGGGTCGGCGCAGCCGTCGAGGATCGGGAACGACTTGATCTCCACCACCGTCCAGCGCCCGTCGGGCCGCACGACGACGGCGTCCGGCTCCAGGTGGACCGCCGACCCGGCGACCTCCAGGCGCAGCATCGGATGGTCGAGCAGCGACCAGCCGCCCGCGGCCGTGGCCTCCTCCAGCGCCTGCCGGGTCCGCTCCGCGCGCCCGGCCGGGCCGACCGCCGACAGGTCGGGCAGCGCGGCCTCGTCCGGGGCGGGCAGGCCCAGCCGTTCGCACAGCAGCCGCAGCAACTCCGCGCAGCCGTCGGCCTTGACCCGTGCCTCGAACGCGTTGCCCCGCACGATCGAGAACTGGGACTGCCCGAACGGCGCGGGTCTGCCCAGGTGTTCGGCCACCGCCCCCTTGTCGACTCCCGCCGCGTCGAGCAGGGCCCGGCGCCCGCAGCCGGGGTTGGCGGCCAGCGCCGCCAGGGTGCGCGCGTCCATGGGCCGCGGCGGCGCGCTTCCGCGCAGAGCCGCGAGCCGGGACTCGAGTGTGGTGCTCACGCGCCGCAGTCTCGCACCTCGGTGTGACAGCGGGGGTCAGGAGCCCACGGCGGAGCCCGGTTCGATGCCGGTGCCGAGGTCGGGATCGAGTGCCGGTTCCTGCCGGGGACCGGGGACGCGGCGGTGGCTCTGGAGCGGGATGACCGCGGCGGTCCCGTGCCGCGACGGCCCGTCACCGGCGGCGTTGCCGCCGCGGCATGCGTCCCACGTGCTCCGCAGCCGGTCGGCGAGCCGCATCGCCGGGCGGGCCAGCAGCGCGCCGATGCCCATGACCGCCGCTCCGGCGACCGCGTCGAGCAGGTAGTGGTTGGCGGTCGCCATCACCACGAAGGTGATGACCAGCGGATACAGCACACCGAGCACCCGGACCGCGGGGGAGCGCCCGTACCGCCACAGCAGCACTCCGCACCACAGCGCCCAGCCGACGTGCAGGCTCGGCATGGCCGCGTACTGGTTGGTCATCCCGCCCAGTCCGCGCGGCGCGCTGGCCTCGCTGCCCCACCAGCCGAACGAGGCGTACTGGGCCATGGAGTCCACGAACCCGTAGGAGCGCTCCAGCAGCCGCGGCGGCGCCGTCGGCATCAGAGTGAACCCGACGAGGCCCAGGACGGTGGATATCGCGAGCCAGGTGCGGACGGCGCTGTAGTGCTTCTGGCGCCGGTGCCACATCCACAGCAGGACCGCGGGGGTCACCAGGTAGTGCAGGGCCGCGTAGGCGAAGTCGCAGGCCACGCCGACGGCGGTGCTGTGGGTGAGCAGGCCGTTGAGGGCCCGTTCCATGTCCAGGCGCAGGACGCGCTCGACGTGCAGGATCCGCTTGCCGTGGTCGAGGGCCGTGGAGACGTCGCCCCTGGCCAGGAGCCGTCCGAAGGAGTACGCCCCGTACAGGGCGCCGATCAGGAGTAGTTCGGTCCACCAGCGCAGGCGGCGCGCCGGCCCCGATATGCCCGGTTCCTCGGAGTCGCCCCGCTTGCTCGGCGTGCTCCCGTCGGCCCTCTGACGAGGCACGGCTATGGACACGGCAGGAAATCCCCCAGGTTCGGCTGTGAAGCTGTGAACGCGAACGTCCTGTATGGCGAACGTCGAACCTCTACCGTACGACGTACGCTAAGGAGAGCACGGACCGACCCCAGAGATTCGCGCCAATCATTTCATCCTCCAGCCGTCCCCAGGTCATCTTCTCGCAGGTCGGACCGGGCAGTATCCGCTCACTCACCCCTCGGCGCAACGCGGGGTCGCCAGGACCGCTGTCCCCGCCTCGGCGAACCCGGCGCCGCACTCCCCCTCGGTGTCCGCCATGACACATATGGAACCGGCCCGCTCCCCACGGCGCCGCGCACCACGCAATTCGCTCAACCGCGAGCTCATCATCGAGTCGGCCCTGCGCCTGCTCGACGGCGAGGGCGTCGGTGCCTTCACCATGCGCGCCCTCGCCCAGGAGCTCGGGGTCGGAGCGATGGCCCTCTACACCTATTTCCAGGGCAAGGAGGAGCTCTTCGACGCCGCGCGCGAACGGCTCCTCGCCCGCTACCAGCCCGTCGGCGCGGAAGGCAGCCCCCGCGAGCAGTTGCGCGAGTCCTGTATCGCCGTCTACCGGCTCTTCGCGGAGCACCCCTCCGTCATCGAGCTGCTCATCGGGCGGCCCGAGCGCTGCGACGCCGCGTCAGCGGGCGTCGAGCACATGGTCGGCCTGCTGCGCCGCTGCGGCCTCGGCCCCGCCGACGCCTCGCGGGCGCAGATGGCGCTCATGCAGTACACCCTCGGTGTCGCCCGGTGGGCGGCACGCGGCGCCGACCGGGCGAGGTACGGGGGCGACGGCACGGAGCGGTGCCCGCCCGGCGGTGAACCCCAGTTCCAGTACGGCCTGGAGGCCCTGCTCGACGGGCTCGTGGAGGGTCCGCGCGACGAAGCCGCCCGAGCCGCCGGAGCCGGTGTGATGGATCATGGCGGGAGCAGCCGGGCAGTCGGCTGATCCCGACATCGGAGGTGGGACATGCCGGCGCGCGTCATCCTGGTACGCCATGGGCAGACCCAGTGGTCGCTGTCCAACCAGCACACCGGGCGCACCGACATCCCGCTCACCGAGGAGGGGCGGCGCACCGTCCGCCTGCTGGGTGAGCGGCTCGAGGGCGCCCCGTGGAACGGCCTCAAGGACGCGGTGGTCAGGACCAGCCCGCGTGTGCGGGCCACCGAGACCTGCCGGCTGGCCGGGTTCGGCGACCGCTGCGAGCCCTGGGACACGCTCGCCGAGTGGGACTACGGCGAGTACGAGGGCAGGACGACGGAGGAGATCAGGACCGAGCGGCCGGGGTGGATGATCTGGCGGGACGGCGTTCCCGGCGGGGAGCGGCTGGAGGACGTGGCGGCCCGCGCGGACAAGGTCGTCGAGTGGGTCCGCGGCGGCGACCGCGATGTGCTGGTCTTCTCGCACGGCCACTTCTCCAGGACGCTCGCCGCCCGTTGGCTGGGCCTCGGCCCCGCCAGGGGCGCCGCGATGCCACTGGCCCCCGCCGCGCTGTCGGTGCTCGGATGGTCCTACGATCAGCCCGCGCTGGAGCGGTGGAACGACACGGCGCACCTGGAGGGCTGACCGGCCGTGCTCCACCCGCCCGGGGAAGGGGCCCGCGGCCACCCGCCGGGTCGGCTCGGGGACGGGAAGCTCCGTATGCCCGGCGAGGAGCAGCACATTGCCGAAGCACCGGCCGCGCGGCACGGCGGGGTCGGTGATCAGGAGCCTGGTCGGGGCGGATGCGCCGGGACGGCTCCGCTCCCGCGCGGGCATGGGCGGCTCAGAGGCCGTCGGCCGCCGCCAGGGTCACCGCGGCCAGCCCCAGCGCGTCCCGCAGCTGGACGGGATCGGTGTACGGGGCCGCGACATTCGGAGGCAGCAGCCACCCCGTCGAGGAGCCCGGAGGCAGCCCCGCGAGCATCGGCTGGGGACAGGTGACCGAACAGGAGCTGCCCGGAAGGTCCCAGCGTTCCGCGGTGCCCTCGGGGACGACGAAGCCGAGCGTGTCCGCGGCGCGGTCGTGCAGCACCGGCCCCACCGCCGTACGCATCCTCAGGATGTCCACCGCCTCGAGTCCCTGCCGGGCCGGGACCGTGACCAGGTCGCAGGGGGGCGCCCCCTGCGCCGACGTGCGACCGAGCCATGCCGATGTCATGTACGACGTCCTGGGACTCACGGAAACCGTCCTCCTGCCTGTCGGGCGCGGATCGCCTGGTGCGGTGTTCAACGCGCGAACCCGTCAACAGCCACGGGCACGGACCGCCTAAGGGATGGCATTTCATAGCAGATCGGGTACGACTTGTCCCTTTTGTGGTCGAACTCCGGGTAACCCCCGACGTGGAGCCGGTACCTTCGTCGCGCTACCCAACGGCGATGGGTCCTCGGCAACGGCCGTCGGCCCAGCGGCAATTAGGGGGTGCGGCGATGGCGCTTCCTCGAGACCCGCGACCGGGGCCAGTACCGAACACCGCTTTCCGCGCGCTCAGAGGGGACCTGTCCCCCAACGAGTTCGCCTCGGCGGTGCGCCGGGCGGCACGAGAGATCGGCGAACAGGTCTCCTGTGACGCCCGGTACGTCGGACGTGTGGAGTCCGGGGAGATCAAGTGCCCCAACTACGCGTACGAGCGTGTGTTTCGGCACATGTTCCCGGGCAACTCTCTTCAGGACCTCGGCTTCGCCCCACGCGAGAAGGTCCGGGGAAGATGGGTCGACGGCCCCGTGGGACCCGGCCTCGTGGTTCCGTGCGGACCGGTCGTGCCACGTCCGCAGCCCTGGCTGCTCGGTGGGAACCCCGAGGGTGGCGTCCACGAGGGCGGACCAGCCGACTTCGACCTGTACGACGAGGAGAGCGACGTGCTCCGTCGCGCGTTCATGACCGGCGGTCCCGCGGCGATCACCGCCGCCCTCTCGCTGGAGCGGCCGGCCGCGGCGGCACCCCTGCCCGAGCCGCCGGCCGCGGCGCCGCCTCCCGTGCTCCCGAGGGCCCGAGGAGTGCCCCGGCGAGTCGGCAGAAGGGAGGCGCGGGCCGTGGAAGAGGCCGTCCGCCAGATCCGGGTCCTCGACGACCGGCACGGCGCCGACGCGCTGTACCGGCAGGCCGGGCGCTCGCTGCGCACCGCCTACCTCCTGCTCGACGAGGGCTCCTACGACCCCCGGGTCGCGGGCCTGCTGCACTCGGGCGCGGGCGAACTGGCCATCTCCGTGGGATGGCTCGCCCATGACTGCGGCCGCCTCGACGACGCGCGCTCGTACTACGCCGAGGCCCTGTCCACCGCGCGGATGGCGGGCGACCCGGCGCTCGAGGCGCACGCCTTCTGCAACACGGCCTTCCTCGCCCGTGACGCGGGCCGTCCCCGCGAGGCCGTGCGGGCCGCCCAGGCGGCGCGGCAGGCCGCCAAGAAGCTCTCGTCCCCGCGGCTGATGTCCCTGCTGTCGCTGCGAGAGGCCGGGGGCTGGGCGGGACTGCGGGACCGCTCCTCGTGCGAAAGGGCCCTGAAGCACGCCCACCGCCAGTTCGACAAGGGCCCCGGCGACCGCGACCCGGAGTGGATGTCGTTCTTCGGCCCCGGCGAGCTCGCCGGGCTCGAGGCGCAGTGCTGGTCGGCGCTGGGCGACTATGAGCGCGCGGCCGAGCACGCTCGGCGGGCGGTGGAATTCCAGGACGGCCACTTCGTGCGCAATATCGCCCTGTTCACCGCGGAGCTGGCACACGACCTGACCGGCCGAGGAGAGGTGGTCGAGGCCGCCCACCAGGGCCGACGCGTCCTGGGCCTGCTCGACCAGGTCAACTCGTCCCGAATCCGCGGCATGATCGGCGCCACCGCCCGAACCCTGACCGCCCACCGCGCCAACCACGACGTGGCCGCGTTCCTCGACGCCTACGAGGAAACGAGCCGGGGCTCCGGCATCCCGGCCTGACCGTGCGCCCGGGGGAACCGGGCGCCTGCGGCCTACGAGTGCCAGGTGTCCACCGTCGGGGGGTGGCCGTTCCAGGTGCAGAAGACCGACGACGTCGTGCCGCCCTCGGTGAAGTCCACCCTGATCCAGGCCGGTTCGTTCCACACCTTCATCCGCCATCCCGAGTCCGGGGTGGCGGAGACCAGCTTGCCGGTGCTCCCGCCCAGATCGAACGCCACCCGGCCGCCGGAGACCGTGTAGCTCTTGACGTCGCCCCAGTCGGCGTCCGGGGAGGAGCTCTGCTTGGGCGTGTTCGTCGGGCTGTTCGCGACATCGCCCAACGAGCCGCGGCGGCTCGGCGTGACGGGGGCCGACGGTGACGGGGACGAACCCGCCTTGCGGCTCGCGGACGGCGAGGCCGGGGGGAGCGGCTTGGAGCTCGCCGAGTCCGGCGACCGCCCGCCCGTGGTGGCCACGGCTCGCGGCGGGTCGTAGGCGGTACCCGCCAGCACCGAGTGGACCCCGAACCACGACAGCGCGACAGCGGCTGTCGTCGCCGCCAGCCACGCTCCGGTATGTATTACTCCTCGACGCATCAGCACATAGTGCACCACCCGTATGGCGTACGGTGTCGGGCCATGGCAAGTGTGCTGGTGGTCGAGGACGATCCGTTCGTCCGCTCGGCCCTGATCCGCCATCTCACCGAGGCGTCGCACACCGTGCGCAGCGTCGGCACCGCCCTCGAGGCGCTGCGTGAGGTGGCCCAGGTCGGATTCGACCTGGTCATCCTTGATCTTGGGCTGCCCGATCTCGACGGAGCCGAGGCGCTGAAGATGCTGCGGGGGATCACCGACGTCCCCGTGATCATCGCCACGGCCAGGGACGACGAGGCCGGAATCGTCAGCCTGCTCAACGCCGGCGCCGACGACTACCTGGTAAAACCGTTCTCCGTGGAGCACCTGAGCGCCCGCATGGCGGCCGTGCTGCGCCGCTCGCGCGGCTCGGAGGCGGCCCAGTTGCTCCGGGTCGGCGGTCTGCACATCGACCTGCTGCGCCGGCAGGCGACCCTGGACGGCAACGCGCTCGACCTCACCCGCAGGGAGTTCGACCTGCTCTCGTTCCTCGCCGCCCGCCCCGGCGTCGTGGTGGCGCGCCGGGAACTGCTCGCCGAGGTGTGGCAGCAGTCCTACGGCGACGACCAGACCATCGACGTTCATCTGTCCTGGCTGCGCCGCAAACTCGGAGAGACCGCGGCCGATCCCCGCTACCTCCACACGGTGCGGGGCGTCGGCGTGAAGCTGGAGCCCCCGGCGTGAGGTGGGCGCTGGTCAAGGTCTCGCTGGCCGTCACCGCCATGGTGGTGCTGGCCTTCGCCCTGCCGCTGGGTCTCATGGTCAAGGAGATGGCCCGCGACCGGGCGTTCACCGCGGCCGAACGGCAGGCCTCCGCCCTCGACTCGGCGCTGGCGATCACCACCGACCGGGACTCGCTGAAACGGGCCGTGGCCACCAGCGACGCCAAGATCGCCGTCCATCTGCCCAAGCAGCCGGTCGTCGGCCACCAGCACGCCTCGGACGCCGACCTTGCCGCTGCCTCCCGTATGGGCCGCGCGGCCAGGGTCCATGTCCGCGGCGGCTACGCGCTGCTGCACCCGCTCGCCGTGGGCTCGGGGGCGATCACGGTCGTCGAGGTGTTCGTGCCCGACAGCGACGTCACCCGCGGTGTCGCCACCGCCTGGCTCGTCCTCGCCGGGGTCGGCATCGGGATCATCGTCGGCTCGGTGGCCGTCGCCGACCGGCTCGGCAGCCGAATGGTCCTGCCGGCCCGCAGCCTCGCCGAGGCCGCCCGCGGCCTGGGCCGCGGCGACCTCGACGTCCGGGTGCCCGAGGCGGGTCCCTCCGAACTGCGCTCGGCCGCCGTCGCGTTCAACTCCATGGCCGACCGGGTCAAGCAGCTCCTCGCGAACGAACGGGAGATGGCCGCCGACCTGTCCCACCGGCTGCGCACCCCGCTGACCGTGCTGCGCCTCAACGCCGCCTCGCTCGGTGCGGGTCCCGCCGCCGACCAGACCAGGGCCGCGGTCTCCCAACTGGAGCGCGAGGTCGACCAGATCATCCGCGCCGCCAGGCACCAGACTCCAGGACCAGGCCTTTCCAGTGACGCCGCCGAGGTCATCCGTGAGCGCATGGCGTTCTGGTCGGCGCTGGCCGAGGACCAGGGCCGCGAGGTGCGCCTGGCGGGCGTGGGCCGCTCCACGCCGGTACCCGTCGCCCGCCCCGAACTCGTCGCCGCGCTCGACGCGATGCTCGGCAACGTCTTCCGGCACACCCCCGAGGGCACCGCCTTCTCCGTGGACGTGCACACCGGCGAGGAGGCCGTGATCCTGCTGGTCTCGGACGCCGGCCCCGGCATCAAGGACCCGGGGGCGGCGCTGCGGCGCGGTCACGGCGCGGGCGGAGAGGGCTCCACCGGGCTCGGCCTGGACATCGTGCGCAGGGTCGCGGAGTCGACCGGCGGGGATGTCACCATCGGCCGCTCGGTGCTCGGCGGCGCCGAGATCCGGGTGTGGCTCCAGCAGGGACCGCCGACCGCGCTCCCCGACCGCCGGGGGCACCGGATGCGCCGCAGGAGGGAGAAGGCGAAGGCCCCGCAGGGCGTCGACCGTTAACCCTCCTTCAGCACGGGCTTAAGCCCGCCATAAGAAGTGACCTCACCGCCCTGAACAGGTAATTCGTCCCGTCCGCGGGGGCTAGCGTGATGCTCGCACCCCCCACACCCGGACGAAGAAGAGGTACGGGCGCCCATGAGTACCCACCGCAAGAGCATCAGCCGCAGGGCCAAGGCCATAGGCGTGGTCACCGCGACCAGCGTCGTGGCCGCCGGTGCCGCGGTCCTCCTGTCCGGCACCGCGTCGGCCGCCTCGCTCGGCGCCGCCTACACCCGGACCAGCGACTGGAGCGGTGGCTACACCGCGCAGTACGTCGTGACCAACAACTCGGACAAGCCGCTGTCGGACTGGAAGCTGGAGTTCGACCTGCCGCAGGGCACCGAACTCGGCACGCTGTGGAACGCCAAGTCCACCGTCTCCGGGCAGCATGTCTCGGTGACCGCGGAGGAGTGGACCAAGTCCATCGCGGCCCACAAGTCGGTGTCGATCGGCTTTGTCACCAAGGCCGCCGCCAAGGGCGCCGACCCGGTCAACTGCCGTATCGACGGCGAGAAGTGCTCCGTCGACGACTCACCCGTACCCGAGCCGAGCGGGCGCCCCACCGCCACGCCGACGGCCACCCCCACCACCAAGCCCACCCCCACCCCCACGAAGCCCACGCCCACCCCCACCCAGACCAAGCCGCCGACGCCGACGCCCACCCCCACCCCGTCCCCCACCGGGGGCGGCGGCTCGGCGGCCTTCGCACCCTACGTCGACACCTCGCTGTTCCCGCCGTTCGACCTGCTGGCCGCCGCGAAGGCCACCGGGGTCAAGGAGTTCAACCTCGCCTTCATCACCTCCGGCGGGGGCTGCACGCCCAAGTGGGGCGGCGTGACCGAGCTCGGTTCCGACGCCGTGGCCGCGCGGATCGGTGACCTGCGCAAGTCCGGTGGAGACGTCCGGGTGTCCTTCGGCGGGGCCGTCGGCTCCGAGCTGGGGACGGTCTGCGGCAGCCCCTCCGAGCTGGCCGACGCCTACGGCAAGGTCATCGACCAGTTCAAGCTGACCAAGGTGGACTTCGACATCGAGGGCGGCGCGCTGGCGAACAAGGCCGCCAACTCCCGCCGGGCGCGGGCCATCGCCGAGCTCCAGAAGGACCACCCGGACCTGGAGGTCTCGTTCACCCTGCCGGTCCTGCCCAGCGGTCTGACCCAGGACGGTGTGGACCTCGTCGCCGACGCCAAGAAGAACGGCGTCGACACCTCGGCCGTGAACATCATGGCGATGGACTACGGCACGTCGTTCGACGGTGACATGGGCCAGCTCGCGATCGACGCGGCCACCGCCACGCACGGCCAGATCAAGGGCGTGCTCGGCCTGTCCGACGCCGCCGCCTGGAAGGCCGTCGCGGTCACCCCGATGATCGGCGTCAACGACGTGTCATCGGAGATCTTCAAGGTCGACGACGCGGACCAGCTGGTCACCTTCGCCAAGTCCAAGAACCTGGCCTGGCTGTCGATGTGGTCCTCGACCCGCGACAAGGAGTGCGACGGCGGCCCGCAGAACTCCGCTCAGGCCACCTGCAGCAGCATCAGCCAGTCCCGGCTGGCCTTCACCAAGGCGTTCGGCGCCTACACCGACTAGGCGGCAGCCGCGCCCACCAGCGGCCGAAGGGCGCCCCCGGCACCCGACGGCGGCCAGGGAGGACAGGCCCTGGCGAACGCGGCGGCGGGACGCTCCGGAAGGGAGGACCCGGAGCGCCCCGCCGCCCGCCTGCTCCTTCCCGCCGAGCCCGGAC
This sequence comes from Wenjunlia tyrosinilytica, assembly GCF_014646055.1. Classification (GTDB taxonomy): domain Bacteria; phylum Actinomycetota; class Actinomycetes; order Streptomycetales; family Streptomycetaceae; genus Wenjunlia; species Wenjunlia tyrosinilytica. The sequence continues at coordinate 69,514 of NZ_BMMS01000012.1, read as the reverse complement.
CGCGTCCGGGCTCGGCGGTTCGGGCTCCGCGCCCGAGGGGCTCGCCGGCTCCCGCGGCGGTCATGTGGCAAGCCTCCCGTCGAAGGGGTGCGGACAGGTGTGAAGAGGGCGGGGAAGGGCGGGGAAGGGGGTGGGGGAGGCGGCGCTAACCCTTGACCGCGCCCTGCATGATCCCGCCGACGATCTGCCTGCCGAGGACCACGAAGACGAGCAGGAGCGGCAGGGTCCCCAGGAGGGCGCCGGCCATGATGACGGAGCGGTCGGGGACATACCCCTGACCGAGCTCGCTGAGCGCGACCTGGACGGTCGGGTTGTCCCCGTTGAGCACGATCATGGGCCAGAACAGGTCGTTCCAGGACTGGACGAAGGTCAGCATGCCCAGCACGGCCATCGCGGGCCTGGCCACCGGCAGCACCACATGCCAGAAGATCCGCAGTGAGTGGGCGCCGTCCACCCGGGCGGCCTCGATCAGCTCGGTCGGCAGTGCCTCGGCCAGGTACTGCCGCATGAAGAACACACCGAAGGCGCTGACGAGGGTGGGCAGGACGACCGCCTGGAGCTGGTTGCTCCAGCCCAGGTCGCCCATGAGCATGAACAGCGGCACCACACCGAGCTGCGGCGGCACCATCATCGTGCCGATCACCAGCATGAGCAGGAGACTGCGGCCTTTGAACCGCAGCTTGGCGAAGGCGAATCCGGCGAGCGTCGCGAACAGCACCGTGGCCAGCGCCACCGACCCTGCGACGAAGAAGGTGTTCACCAGGGCGGTGCCCATGTGGACCTGGGTGTAGGCCTCCTTGAGGTTGTGCGCCAGGTTCGCGCCGGGCACGAGCGGCGGCGGGGTCCGGGTGATCCTGTTGTTGGAGGTGGACGCGGCCACCACCGTCCAGTACAGGGGGAAGAGCGAGACGATGGCGGCGACGGCGAGTACCACGAAGGTGACCGGGCCGCCGTGGAGCTGGCGTCCCGCACCGGGCCGCAGGCGCAGGGCAGGGGTGGTCATGTCGGCTGCTCCAGGACGTCAGGCTCGGCGCAGACGGCGCGAGACAAGGGCGTTGACGGCGGCGATCAGGATGAGGATCAGGAACATCGCCCAGGCGATGGCGGCCGCGCGGCCGAAGTGGAACAGCGCCCAGCCCTGCTGGTACAGCAGCACCCCCAGGGTCTGGTACTGCCCGTCGGTCCCTCCGCGGGCCCCCGCGGTGCCGCCGAACAGCAGCGGCTCACCGAACAGCTGGGTCGCGCCGATCGTCGAGACCACGACGGTGAACAGGATCGTCGGCCGCAGCGAGGGGATGGTCACCTTCCTGAACTGCTGCCATCGTGAGGCACCGTCGATCGCGGATGCCTCGTAGAGGTCGGTGGGGACGGACTGCATCGCGGCGAGGTAGACGAGCGCGTTGTAGCCGGTCCAGCGCCAGGTGACGATGGAGCCGATCGCGATCTGCGAGGTCCAGTGGCCGGACTCCCAGTCGACCGGGTGCACTCCGACGAGGTCCAGCAGCCAGTTGATCATGCCGAAGTCGCGGCCGAACATCAGGGAGAACACCAGCGTGCCCGCCGCCACCGAGGTCGCGTGCGGGGTGAGCACGGCGACGCGGAAGAAGGCGGAGCCGCGCAGTTTGTAGTTGAGCAGGTGCGCCAGGCCCAGCGCCATCAGCAACTGCGGGACGGTGGAGATCACCCCGATCGTGAAGGTGTTCCACAGCGCGTTCCAGAACCGGTCGTCGACCAGCATCTCGGTGTAGTTGCCGAGCCCCACCCATTCGCGCCGGTCCGGGGTCTGCAACTCCACCCGGTGCAGGGAGATCCAGCCCGTGTAGAGCAGCGGATAGAGGCCGAAGGCCGCGAACACGGCGAAGAACGGGGTGACATAGGCGTACGGGGCCGCCGTGCGGTCGAGCCAGTCGGACAGGGACCGCCTCGTGCGCCCCGGTGGTGCCTGCGGGACGGGAGCGGGCGCGTCGTGCGTGTCGGTGAGTGCGGGGGCGGCCAAGGGGGCGTCCTTCCGTCGGGCGGCCGGGCCGGCCCGCGGGTGCTGAGCGGACCGGCCGGAGTCTGCGCGTGCCGCGCGGGTCAGCCGATGACGTCCTTGTCGATCGTCTTCGTCGTCGCCTTCCAGGCGTCCTCGGGGCTCTTGCCCTGCTGCTCGACGAGTTGGATGCCGTTGGAGATGCTGTCCTTGATGGCGCCGTCCTTCGGCCCGAGGACCGCCACGGGGATGGACTTCGCCGAGTCCCCGAAGATCTTGCCTATCGGGGCGTTGTTGAAGTAGGCGAGCTTGGCGGCCGAGACCCCGGAGGCGGAGATCGCGCCGGTCGAGGACGGGAAGAGGCCCTGTTCCTCGAACAGCTTCGCCTCCTGCTCGGGGGCGGTCAGCCAGGCGGCGAGCGCCTGCGCCTCCTTGACGTGCTTGCCGGTGGCCGGGACGGCGAGGAAGGAGCCGCCCCAGTTGGCGCCGGCCGGGGGAGCGGCCACATCCCACTTGTCCTTGTTCGCCGGACCGGCCTTGTCGGCGATGTGCGCGGTCATCCAGGCGGGGCAGACCACGGTGGCGAAGCGGGAGTTGGAGAAGCCCTGGTCCCACGCGGTGTCGAACTGGCGCAGTTTCGCGGTGAGTCCGTCCCGAGCGGCCTGGGTGGAAAGCGTCCAGGCCTTGCGGACCAAGGGGTTGTCCTTGTAGATCGCCTTGCCGTCGGCGTCGTAGTACTGCCTGGCGGCGGAGGCGGTCATGGCGTTGTTGAGGCCGCTGGCGGTGTCCATGTAGGCCACCTTGCGGTCGGGGTAGTCCTTCTTGAACTTCCGCCCGGCCTCCACGTAGGCGTCCCAGCCCGAGGACCACAGGCCGGCCACCGCCTGCCGGTCGGTGGGCAGCCCGGCCTTGGCGAACATGTCCTTGCGGTAGCAGATCGCCATGGGCCCTATATCGGTGCCGAGTCCGATGACCTTGCCGTCCGGGGCCTTGGCCTGCGCCCACTTCCACGGCAGCCAGCCGTCCTCCTTCACCCCCGCGGCGGTGGACATGTCCGTGAACTTCGCCGACTGGACGGTGGCGACCTCGCGGATGCGGCCGACCTCGAGCGCCTGGATGTCGGCGAGGCCGGAGTTGGCGGCGAGGCGGGTCTGGAGGGTGCGGTAGTAGTTCTGCTCGTCCGCGGTGGACGTCGACTTGATCCGGATGTCCGGGTGCTGGGCCTCGTACTCCTTGAACAGCCCGGCCTCCTCGTAGCCCATGACGCCGAACAGGCCGAGGTTGAGCGTGGTCCTGCCGCCGGACGAGCCCTGTCCGTCCCCGCCGCCGTCACCACCGCATCCCGCGAGCCCGGTCGCGAGCACGGCGGCGCACAGAAGCGCGGCGGTTCTTCCGGGGTGTCCTTTGCGGGGGGTTCGCATTCGGTCCTCCTAGCGGCAGCACGTTGTGTGAGAGTGTGGGAGCGCTCCCATTAGGGTGTCAATACTTGCGAACGGAGCTATTTCGGCCACGGGGGCGAGATCATTGCGTAGTTGGCGGTGTGCGGTCCGGGGAGAGGGGCGGGGATGACACAGACGAGAGCGCGGGGCCGCAGGCCCACACTGGAGGAGGTGGCGGTCCGGGCCGGGGTCGGCCGGGGCACGGTCTCCCGGGTCATCAATGGATCGCCCAGGGTCAGCGAGCAGGCGAGGGCCGCCGTGCAGGAGGCCATCGCGGAGCTCGGCTATGTGCCCAACCGCGTGGCCCGCTCCCTCGTCACCAGCAGGACGGACGCCGTCGCCCTGGTGATCCCCGAGCCGCAGACCCGGCTGTTCGCCGAACCCTACTTCTCCGACATCGTCCGCGGTGTCAGCGCGGAGCTCGCCGGCACCGACATGCAGCTCCTGCTGACCCTCGTCCGCACCTCCCACGAGCGCCAGCGCCTCGCCCAATACCTGTCCGCCCACCGGGTGGACGGGGTCCTCATGGTCTCGGTCCACCAGGACGACCCTCTGCCCGACCTGCTGAAACGGATCGAGATGCCGGCCGTCCTGTCCGGCCGCCGCTCGGGGCCGGAGCCGGTGAGCCATGTGGACTCCGACAACGTCGGGGGAGCTCGCCTCGCCGTCCGCCACCTGGTGGAGGTCCGCGGCAGCAGGGCCGTCGCCACCATCACCGGCCCGCCGGACATGGACGTGGCGCGATGCCGCCTAGACGGCTACCGGCAGGCAATCGCGGACAGCGGCCACGAGCCCGACGAGCGGCTGGTCGCCCACGCGGACTTCACCGAGGAGGGCGGCCGCGAGGCGATGCGCAGGCTCCTGGTGCGCCGCCCCGACGTGGACGCGGTGTTCGCCGCCTCGGACGTCATGGCTTCGGGCGCCCTGCGGATCCTGCGCGAGAGCGGCCGCTCGGTCCCGGACGACGTCGCGCTGATCGGCTTCGACGACTCGGTGGTCGCCCGCCACACCGACCCACCCCTGACCAGCGTCCGCCAGCCCACGGAGGAAATGGGCCGCACGATGGCGCGCCTGCTCCTCGAGGAAATGGCGACCCCGGGCCGCGACCACCGCCGGATGGTCCTCCCGACGGAGCTGGTGAGAAGACGCTCGGCGTAGCACGCCACCCTCAGCGGCGCCCCGGGGCTCGCACCGGGCCCCCGGCCACGCCGTCGCGCCCAAGACCGGGGGTGAGTGTTCGCTCTCCTACGGCTACGAGAGGCCGGGGAGTTGGCCCACCGCGGCCACCTGGCGGGCGGTTTTGGGACAGGTCCAGACTGCTTCGCAGGCGGACACCACTGCCGTGAGGGGGTGGGCGTCGGGGTGGTCGGGGCACTGGGGCCAGACGGCCGGGAGACCTTGCGACCACAGGGCCTCGACGGCCCACTCCTGGACCTGGTCGGCGAGGTTGGCCACCTGGTCGGGGAACTCCTGGCAGGGCCAGACCGCGACGCCCTGGCCGCTGCCGTCCGGGGCGAAGAGCATGACCCAGTGGTCCTCCACGCGGACGTCGGGCAGCACGGCGCAACTCGCCCGCAGGTCCCGCAGGACTGGCTCGAACGCGGCCTCGAACTCTCCATCCATCCGCACATTGTGGGCCGACCGGCGGTCCGCGCACCCCAATTGCGTTGCGACGCCGCTCATTTGGCGCAGTGGGCGCCGCGCGTGGGGCGCGTGGGGTCTACGCCCGTGAACCGCACGGACCGGCTGTACACGCTCGTGGAGGCACTGCGCGCGATGGCGCCGATGCCCCGCGGCGCCCGGCGGCCGGCGCGGCACTTCGAGGTCGGCACCCGCACCGGGCGGGAGCGGGCCCTGAAGGCGCTCCAGGAGACCGGCGTACCCATCCGCGCCGAGATGAGCCGCCCGGCCCCGAGGCAGGCGGCGCGGCCGTGCGCCCCGACGAAGGCCACCACCGCCGCCACGGCCTGCGTCACCACCAACGCGACGGCCTGTGCCACCGCCGGCACCAACGCCGCGGCCACCACCACCGGGCCAGTCCGCGCGAAGGGACTCGGGCGCGGTGGCCGTGCGGATCTCGAAGTCGCCCGCCGGCCAGGCGGAACGCTCGGCCGCGTCCTCGAACGAGGTGTACAGGCGCTCCACGGGCACATCGACCGTCTTGCTCGCGTTGGCCCGGAACCGCCCGTCACCGCTCCGGCCCGGCACCCGCGGGCCGCTCCGGCCCGGCACCCGCAGGCCGCGCGCCTGCTCGTAGCCGACGGAAGGGCGAAGGAATCGGTTCGGCGTTCCGAGGACTCGAGGTCCCCCTCACCCTCCGGGGTCCGGTGGCGTGAGCACCGGTTCGAGGGGCGGGCGCGGAACAGCGCCGTGCCCACGGTAGGAAGCCCCACCCTCCCGGGGCAAAACATCCTCACCGGGCGCCGGGTGCGGGAAGCCGCACCGGTCCCGGGATGCCCATGAGCCCCCGGCGCGCATCGGGCCCCGACGGCGATGCCGTCCGGGCCCGATCCTGAAAGGGTGAGTGACGGGACTTGAACCCGCGGCCACCTGGACCACAACCAGGTGCTCTACCAACTGAGCTACACCCACCATCACCGGCGCTGTTTCGCACCGGCCTGAAAAAGTGTACAGGGTCCGAGGGGGTGCTCGCCGCCACGTTTTCGGGCGGCGCGCCGACCGCTCAGGAGGCCGTCGAGGACTCCGTCGGGGTGGGCGGCAGCACGTACTTCGCGGCGATCGTGCGCGAGGTGTCCGTGTCCGGGCCCGGCTGCGGCACGAAGACCGCCTCGCGGTAGTACTTCAGCTCCGCGATCGACTCGCGGATGTCCGCCAGCGCCCGGTGATTGCCGTTCTTCTCGGGGCTGTTGTAGTACGCCCTCGGGTACCAGCGGCGGGCCAGCTCCTTGATCGAGGAGACGTCCACGAGCCGGTAGTGCAGGTGGCCTTCGAGGTCGGGCATGTCCCGGGCGAGGAAGCCCCGGTCGGTGGCCACCGAATTTCCGCACAGGGGGGCCTTGCGCGGCTCCGCCACGTGCTCGCGGATGTACGCCAGCACCCGCTCCTCGGCCTCGGCCAGGGTCAGCCCCTGGTCGAGCTCGTCGAGCAGGCCGGAAGCGGTGTGCATCTCGCGCACCACTTCCGGCATCTGCTCCACGGCCTCGGCGGGCGGGCGGATCACGATGTCCACCCCTTCGCCGAGCACGTTCAGCTCGGAGTCGGTGACCAGTGCGGCCACCTCCACCAGGGCGTCGTCACGCAGGGACAGCCCCGTCATCTCGCAGTCGATCCAGACCATCCGGTCGTTCATGTGTCTCACCCTACGGCGCGATCACGCTGTCCAGGCACTATGGGCCCACGAGTGGGCCGACCCGTCGCCGCGCGCGCCTGGACCGGAGACTGCTCGACCCGTGCCCGCTGCCGTCCTCCTTCCTGTGCGTCCGGCCGCCCGAGAGAGTCCGCGCGGGAGTGCTGTTCCGGCAGCTTGGACGAGTACATGTCCATCGGCGGCTTCGGCTCGGCCGCGGCCTCCACGGCCTCCTCCTGGCCCCGCCGCGCCCGGTACGAGGCACGGTAGGAGGCGGGGGAGGCCCCCAGCTGGCGGCGGAAGTGCCCGCGCAGCGCCACCGGGGAGCGGAAGCCGCAGCGCTGGGCGACCTCGTCCACGGAGTAGTCGGAGGTCTCCAGAAGCCGCTGGGCCTGGAGGACCCGCTGCGTGATCAGCCACTGCAGAGGTGCGCTCCCGGTCAGCGTCCGGAACCGCCGGTCGAACGTGCGGCGGCTCATGTAGGCACGGGCGGCGAGGGTCTCGACGTCGAACTGTTCGTTGATGTGCTCGAGCGCCCACGCCACGACCTCCGCGAGCGGGTCGCCGCCGATCTCCTCCGGTAAAGACCTGTCGAGGTAGCGGTCCTGCGCGCCCGGTCTGCGCGGTGGCACGACCAGGCGGCGGGCCAGCGCGCTGGCGACGTCGGCGCCGTGGTCGGTGCGCACCACGTGCAGGCACAGGTCGATTCCCGCCGCCGTGCCGGCGCTGGTGAGCACGTCCCCGTCGTCCACGAAGAGCTCACGCGGGTCCACATGGACCGTCGGGTAGCGCTTGGCCAGCGTGGGCGCGTACATCCAGTGCGTCGTGGCCGGGCGCCCGTCGAGCAGCCCCGCGGCCGCCAGCACGAAAGCGCCCGTGCACAGCCCGATGATCCGTGCCCCTTCCTCGTGCGCGCGCCGCAGCGCGTTGAGCGCGTCCGCCGGCGGCGCCTGGGAGATGGAGCGCCAGGCGGGGACGACGACCGTCCCCGCCCGTGCGATTGCGTCCAGTCCGTGCGGTGCGGTCAGCTCCAGGCCGCCCGTCGTGCGCAGCGCTCCCTCCTCGCCCGCGCACACCAAAAGCCGGTAGCGGGGCACCCCCGCGTCCTGGCGGTCCACGCCGAAGACGGACAGGGGAATGGAGCTTTCGAAGATCGGTCCGCCGCTGAACAACATCACCGCTACGACTTCGCGGCGGCGGCGCGCGGAGAGTTTCCGGCCCGCGGCGCCGATCGCTGATGTCACGGGGCGGGGAGTCGCAACCGCACCATCCGGTGCAATACCGGTCATGGAGTCCTGGCTCATGGCCCTAAAGCCCCCCTCGGTTGTTCCGCCCTCCAGCGCCGGTCGGCCCACTACTCGGGAGCCCGGCGTCTGGCTGTCCGGTCCTGCATGTTCTCCCCCGCGTTGTTGCCCAAGATCGAATCTACTGTGTCGGATGTGGCTGGTGTGACAAGTTCACCACTCACCGCTATGTCGACATGACCACGTGGCGTGAAGCATTCGATCACGAACTGTTGCATTCGTGGGGCTTCGAGGGAAGTGCGCATTGCCCCCTTGCACGTGCTGCATACGGGCCACAGACACTCCAGGGCGTTCTGGGCAGGGGCGGTACCCCTGTTCGGAGTGTGTTCGGCCAATAGTTGCCGGAGATCGACAACTTGGCCGAAAAAAGCCGGATACAGAGCCGCCGGACCGGTTTAGCGCCGGGTCGTGCGCCCTGTGTGCCGGTGTCCGCCCCGATGCGCCCCTCCACTCGACCTTGCGACCCCGCGCGTTCCGGAACCTCGGGCGAACGCTGCCGGAAGCGGCCATCTCGAGGCCGTTTCCGTCCAACTTCGAGCCCCCGTCGACGAGCGCAGGAGCAGGGCCCGGCACAGCGCGGTCACCGCCGCGAGGCCGCATGTGACGAGCAGCGCACCGGAGATCGAGGACCCGCACAGCAGGAGGACGAAGGGCACCAGCGCGCAGCTGAACGCGCCCCAGCGGACGACCTCCGCGACCGAGGCCGCCGACGCGGCGGACGAGGCGGCCCGACGGCGTGCGGAGGCGGTCGCAGCTGCGCTTCCGGAACGGACGACGCCGACCGCCGGACGCGGCAGGGCCCGCGGAGCCCGGCGCTCCGCCGGCAGCGGGCGGGCCGGAGGTCCGGACCAAGGGGGCCGGTAACCGGACAGGGCGCCCTCCGTCCGTCGTGTGGCCTCGCGAGCGGGAGCCGCGGTCGCGGATCCACTCCCACAACGCGCTCCGGGCGCCCCGGGTCACGAGGTTGTGCTCCGTCCGGGCGGGGAAGGGGGCCATTGCACAATGGACGTCCCTCCGGCATGCTCCCTGAAACGCCGACTGCGGCGGCGCACGCAGTGCGCCTTGTGTCCGATCATGGACGCGGGCGTATGCGTCCGCTCCTGGCGAAGGGTGGCGAATCGCAAGATTCGTACGGTGGGCACCTGTAACAGGACGTTGCGTCGCCGTACCCTGTGGGTAGGAGGTCTCGAAAGGCTATTCCAAGCCCTTCCATCTTCAACATTCCAGTCCCGCCGACACATTGGCCTTGACGCCGAAGCAACCAGAGATGGCCGGTTACGAGATTCCCGAGCCCGCAGAGGGCAAGAAGCCCCTCGCCCACCCTCCGTCGGAAGCCGAGGCGGCGCCTCAGTCACGCCCCGCATGCGACCCCGCGTTCCAGCACGGCGTGGTGGTCGGCTTCGACGGTTCCGTGTCGAGCGAGCGGGCGCTCGCGTACGCGATCGGTATGGCCCGAAGATCGGGTTCCGGGCTGGTGATCGTCCACGTCGCCAATCGTCTGCCCGCCACGGTCTGGGCCGGCTGCGAGCCACCCGTCTTCGTGGATGTCCCCGACCACCGCACCGAGGTGCTCGGCCTCGAGCTGGCCTGCGCCGACCATCTCACCGAGGTCTCGTGGATCCTCGTCGAGCGCGGAGGCGACATCTGCCACGAGCTCGAAGAGGTCGGGCGGGAGTACGCCGCCGACGCCATCGTCGTGGGCGGCACGCAGGGCATCATCGGCAAGATCTTCGGCTCCGTCGCAGGCCGTCTGGCGCGCCGCGCGCAGCGTCCCGTCATCGTGGTCCCTTAAATCCTGTTGGTTCCCCAGCCTTCATCGCACCACAACGCGCTCCGGCTCCGGTCGCGCGCGGGTCGCCGCCGACTCGAGAGGGGGCCCTGGAGGGCCCCTCCGAGCCGTTCACGGCCGTCCGTCGGCGCGGTTCCCGGGCGCCAGTCCCTGGGCGCCAGTTCCTCGGCGCCGGCTCCTCGGCACCAGTGCCTGGGCGCCGGTCCCTTGGTGTCCGCCCGCTCGCGCCGCCTGTTCGTGAGATCTATTCCACGGTGACGCTCTTGGCGAGGTTGCGCGGCTTGTCGACGTCCCGGCCCAGGTGCACGGCCGCGTGGTAGGCGAGGAGTTGGAGCGGGATCCCCAGCAGGATCGGGTCGAGCTCGGGCTCGTTCCTCGGCACGGTCAGCGTGTGGTCCGCCGTCCGCTGTTCCTGGTGGCCGATGGCCAGGATGCGCCCGCTGCGCGCCTTGATCTCCTCGAGCGTGGCGCGGTTCTTCTCCAGCAGCTCGTCGTCGGGGACCACCGCCACCGTCGGCACGTCCGGCTCGATCAGCGCGAGCGGCCCGTGCTTGAGCTCGGAGGCCGGGTAGGCCTCGGCGTGCACATAGGAGACCTCCTTGAGCTTCTGGGCGGCCTCACGGGCCACCGGGTAGCCGCGCACCCGGCCCACGAACATCATGCTGCGCGCGGGGGCGTAGGCGGCCGCCAGCTCGGCGACGCGCTCCTCCTGCTGGAGGATCTCCTCGATCTGGGCGGGCAGCTTGCGCAGCCCGTCGAGGATGCGGCGGCCGTCGGCGACGGACAGGTCCCTGACCCGGCCCAGGTGCAGGGCGAGGAGGGCGAAGGCGACCGCGGTGTTGGTGAAGCACTTCGTGGACACCACGCACACCTCGGGACCGGCGTGCAGGTAGATCCCGCCGTCCGCCTCGCGGGCGACCGCGCTGCCGACGACGTTCACCACGCCGAGGACCTTGGCGCCCTTGCGCTTGAGCTCCTGGACGGCGGCGAGGGTGTCATAGGTCTCGCCGGACTGGCTGACGGCGATGTAGAGGGTGTCGGGGTCCACGACGGGGTTGCGGTAGCGGAACTCGCTCGCGGGCTCGGCGTCCGCCGGGATCCGCGCCAGCTCCTCGATCAACTGGGCGCCGATCTGACCCGAGTAGTACGCGGAGCCGCAGCCGAGGATCTTCACCCGCCGCACCGCGCGGGCCTCACGGGCGTCGAGGTTGAGCCCGCCGAGGTGGACGGTGGCGAAACGGTCGTCGATGCGGCCGCGCAGGACGCGGTCGACCGCCTCGGGCTGCTCGAAGATCTCCTTGTGCATGAAGTGGTCGTGGCCGCCGATGTCGTAGTTCTCGGCGTCCCACTCCACGGTGGTGGGCGACTTCTCGGTGGCCAGCGCCTCGGTGGTGTAGGTGCGGTAGTCGTTGGCCCGCAGCGTGGCCATCTCGCCGTCGTCGAGGGTGACGACCTGGCGGGTGAAGCGCACCAGCGCGGCCACGTCGGAGGCGACGAACATCTCGTGGTCGCCGACACCGAGGACGACCGGGCTGCCATTGCGGGCGGCCACGACGCGGTCCGGGAAGCCGGCGTGCAGGACGGCGATGCCGTAGGTGCCCTGGACGAAGGACAGGGCGCGCTGGACGCGGGCCTCCAGGGTCTCCAGGTCGTCGGCGCGGGCGATGAGGTGGACCAGCACCTCGCTGTCGGTCTCGGAGGCGAAGGCGACGCCCTCGGCGGTGAGTTTGGCGCGCAGTTCGGCGGCGTTGTCGATGATGCCGTTGTGGACGACGGCGATCCGGCCGGAGGAGTCGAGGTGCGGGTGCGCGTTGTCGTCGGTGGGGGCGCCGTGGGTGGCCCAGCGGGTGTGGGCGATGCCCGCCGTACCCGCGAACCGCTTGGGGAGCCTCGCCTCGAGGTCGCGGACCCGGCCGGCCGCCTTGACCGTCTTCAGTCCGCTGCGGGCGGCGACGGTGACACCCGCCGAGTCGTAGCCCCGGTACTCCAGGCGCTGCAGGCCCTCCAGCAGAAGGGGGGCGGCGTCACGCTTCCCGATGTATCCGACGATTCCGCACATGGATGAATGCAACTCCCTGTATTCCGGCAGGTGTAACGGACCGCGACCGGTCATGACGTACGGCGATCGTGGGCGTCGCCACGAGGTGCGGTGACGGCCGTGTGGCGCGGCCACCGGGGGCACCCGCTCATCAGGTCACCCGTAGACGATCCGGCGCAGTTGCCGCAGTGACAGCTGCGCCGGGGCCACGGCCCGGTGCGGCAGCTCGGCGGTCACGCGCTCGAAGATCTCCGCGTTGGGCAGGCCCTTCGCCTGGAGCTCGCGGTGGCGCCTGCGCACGAACTCCTCCGCCGACTCGCCGAAGTACGCCAGCACGTCGGCGACCACCTTCGCGGCCTCCCCGCGACGCAGCGGGGTGGTGCGCGTCAGGTGGTCGAGAAGGTCTTCGTGAAGCGGACGGCGATCGAGCACAGGAGGGATCCTGGCGGCCCGATCGCCGTGATCGCAACAATCCTGCCCGATATCGGGCAAGGGTCAGCGGTTCGGTCGGTCAGCTCTTCGGCTTGGCGTATTCCGCGGACTGGCCGGCGAAGTCGTAGACGACGCACTTCTCGTCGCCGACGACCCATGCGTCGTGCCCGGGGGTCGCCACGAAGGCGTCACCCGGTCCGAGGTCCGCCTCCTCGCCGTTGTCCATGCGGATGTGCATATGCCCCTTTTCCACGTAGCCGTTGTGGCTGAACTCGCAGGAGTCGGTGCCGGCGATCGGCTTGACGCTCTCCGACCACCGCCATCCGGGCTCGAACGTGGCCCTGCCGAAGGTCACCTCTCCGACCTCCACCACATCCATGTGGCCCTTGGGCATGTCTCGCTGCTCGTCCGGCTTGTCGAGGTTCTTTGCCTTGATCACAGCGGTTCACCTCCACCCTCTCCATCCATTTTGGCCCCATTCAGGATGAAGGGTGTGGTGATGGATGGATATTTCCTCAGCCGGTAAGACCCAGCTCCCGGGCGATCAGCATGCGCTGGACCTCGCTCGTGCCCTCGCCGATCTCGAGGATCTTGGAGTCCCGCCACATACGGGCGACCGGGTACTCGTTCATGAAGCCGTATCCGCCGTGGATCTGGGTGGCCTCCCGGGCGCTGGTGACGGCGATCTCCGAGGAGTACAGCTTGGCCAGTGCCGCCTCCTTCTTGAACGGCTCTCCGTGCAGCATCCGGGAAGCGGCGTCGCGCCAGGCCAGGCGGGCGGTGTGCGCGCGCATCTCCATGTCGGCGATCTTGAACTGGATCGCCTGGTTGGCGCCGATCGGCCGCCCGAACGCCTCCCGCTCCTTGGCGTACCGCAGCGACTCGTCGACGCAGCCCTGCGCCAGGCCGGTGGACAGCGCGGAGATCGCGATCCTGCCCTCGTCCAGGATGCGCAGGAACTGCGCATAGCCGCGGCCCAGCTCTCCGAGGAGGTTGGCCGCCGGGACACGGCAGTCGGAGAACGACAGCTCACGGGTGTCCGAGGCGTTCCACCCCACCTTGGAGTACTTCTTCGACACCGTGAAGCCGGGGGTGCCGGACGGCACGATGATCGAGGAGATCACCGGGCGGCCGTCCTCCGCGCGGTCGGTCACGGCGGTAACGGTGACCAGGCCCGTGATGTCGGTGCCGGAGTTGGTGATGAAGCACTTGGTGCCGTTGATCACCCACTCGTCGGTCTCCGGGTCGAGCCGCGCCGTGGTCCGGGTACCGCCCGCGTCGGAGCCGCACTCGGGCTCGGTGAGGCCGAAAGCGCCCAGCATCTCGCCCGAGCACAGCTTCGGCAGCCAGGTGCGCTTCTGCTCCTCCGTGCCGAAGCGGTGGATCGGCATCGCGCCGAGGGAGACCCCCGCCTCCAGCGTGATGGCCACCGAGGAGTCGACCCGAGCCAGCTCCTCCAGGGCCAGGCACAGGGCGAAGTAGTCGCCGCCCATACCGCCGCACTCCTCGGGGAAGGGCAGGCCGAACAGGCCCATGCGGCCCATCTCGCGCACGATCTCGTAGGGGAACTCGTCGTGCTCGTAGAACTCGCCGATCTTGGGAGCGACGACGTCGTGGGCGAACTGCTCCACGGTGCGCCGCAGTTCCTCGTACTCGCCGTCGAGGCGGTGGTCGATGCTCATGACTGCTGCTCCTGATGGGAGAGGGCACGGACGGTGCGGGAAGGGCTGGGTCGGCCCAACTGCCCGGCCATCCACACGCTTGTGGCGGTGAGGCGGCCGATGTCGACCCCGGTGTCGATGCCGAGCCCGTTCAGCATCCAGACGAGGTCTTCTGTCGCGAGATTGCCGGTCGCGCTCTTGGCGTAGGGGCAGCCGCCGAGGCCGCCCGCGGAGGCGTCCACGGTGGTCACCCCGCGCTGGAGGGCGGCCAGGGTGTTGGACAGCGCCTGCCCGTAGGTGTCGTGGAAGTGCACGGCGACGCGCTGGAGCGGGGTGCCGCCGCCGGTGAGCGCGTCGAGCAGGGCGGTGACATGGCCGGGCGTGGCGGCGCCGATGGTGTCGCCGAGGCTGAGCTCGTCGCAGCCGAGGTCGAGCAGGCGACGGCCGACCGCCGCGGCCTGCTCGACGGGGACCGAGCCCTCCCAGGGGTCGCCGAAGCACATGGACAGGTAGCCGCGCACCCGCAGCCCGGCGTCCTTGGCCCTGGCCACGACGGGGGCGAACATCGCGAGCGCCTCGTCCACCGTGCGGTTGAGGTTGGCCTTGGCGAACGACTCGGTGGCGCTGCCGAAGACGGCGACCTCGGTGGCGCCGAGGGCCAGAGCCCGCTCCAGACCCCGATCGTTGGGAACGAGGACGGGCAGCCGCACCCCGGACGAGGCCAGGGCGGCCACGCGGGGGAACAGCTCCTCGGCGTCGGCGAGCTGCGGCACCCACTTGGGGTGGACAAAGCTCGTGGCCTCGATCGTGGTCAGACCGGCGGCGGCGAGCCGCTCGATGAACTCGGCCTTGACCTCGACGGGGACGGTCCCCTTCTCGTTCTGCAGGCCGTCGCGCGGGCCCACCTCGTGGATCCGCACACGCTCCGGCAGGCCGGACATCGGCACGTTCATGGGCAGGGCGGTGGTCACCGGGCCTCCCCGACGCTCGTGGGGGTGGTCGGACTCGCGCCGATCACCGGGTCCTTGGCGCCCGCGGCGCCCTTGCCCGCGGCGCCCTTGCCCGCGGCGCCCTTGCCTGCGGTGTCTTTGCCTGCGGTGTCTTTGCCTGGGGTGCCCTCCCCGTCCCCGTCGCTCCCGTGCGGGGTGACGACCACGAGGAGTTCGTCCATGGCGACGGTGGCGCCCGCGGCCACGGTGAGGCGGCTGACGGTGCCGTCGTGGGGTGCGCAGATGACGTGCTCCATCTTCATCGCCTCCACGACCAGCAGGCCCTGACCCGCCGTCACCTCGTCGCCGACGGCGGCCTTCACCACCGTCACCGTGCCGGGCATGGGGGCGGTGAGCGCGTCACCCCCGGCGGCGGCCCCGCCGAGCAGCGCGGCCTCCACCGGGTCGTGCGGGTGCAGCGCCCAGCTGTCGCCGTCCCGCCCCAGCCAGTCCCCGGCGTGGTGGAAGGTGTGGGTGACGCCGTCCCACGTCAGATGCAGCCGCCCTTCGCTGCCCCGCTCCAGCCGGGCCGCCACGGGCGCGGCTTCGCCGACGGCGACCTCGGCGCCCGCGGCCCGGCCGCGCACCCGTACCTCCACGGGCTCGCCACCGGGGGCCTTGAGCCGGTGCACCGTCCAGGCCCTCTCCCCGATGCGCCAGCCGTCGGGAACGCCGAACGGATCGACCCACGCGGCGCCGGACGGTTCGGTGGCGGGCTCGAGCGCGAGCTGGCGGGCCAGGGCAGCGGCGCCGTAGACCTCGTCGGGGATGCCGGAGTCCACCAGGGAGTCCACCTCCCGCTCCACCAGGCCCGTGTCGAGGTCGCCCGCGGCCACGTCGGGGTGGGCCAGCAGCCTGCGCAGGAAGCCGGCGTTGGTGGCGACGCCGAGCACGACGGTCTCGGCGAGCGCCGCCCGCAGCCGCCGCAGCGCGGTGGGCCGGTCGGGACCGTGGACGATGACCTTGGAGAGCATGGGGTCGTACGTGCTGCCGACCTCGGTGCCCTCGGCGAGCCCGGAGTCGGTCCGCACGTCCATGCCCCGCGGCTCGCGCAGGGCCAGCACCGTGCCCCCGGAGGGCAGGAAGCCCCGGGCGGGGTCCTCGGCGCAGACGCGCGCCTCGACGCTGTGGCCGGTGAGCCGGATCTCCTCCTGCTGAAGGCCCAGCCGCTCGCCCGCCGCCACCCGCAACTGCCACTCCACCAGGTCGAGGCCGGTGACGTACTCGGTGACCGGGTGCTCCACCTGGAGCCGGGTGTTCATCTCCATGAAGTAGTAATGGGCCGGGTCGTCGCCGGGGACGATGAACTCCACCGTGCCCGCGCCCGCGTAGCCGCACGACTTGGCGGCCCGCACCGCGGCCGAACCCATGGCCTCGCGGGTCGCCTCGTCGAGCAGCACCGAGGGGGCCTCCTCGATGACCTTCTGATGGCGGCGCTGGAGGCTGCACTCGCGCTCGCCGAGGTGGACCGCGTGCCCGTGCCCGTCGGCCAGCACCTGGATCTCGATGTGCCGGGGCCGGTCGATCCACCGCTCCAGCAGCAGGGTGTCGTCGCCGAAGGAGCCGCGGGCCTCCCGGCGGGCGGCCGCGATCTCGTCGGCGAGCGCGGCCGGGTCCCGCACCAGCCGCATGCCCTTGCCACCGCCGCCCGCGGACGGTTTCAGCAGCACGGGTGCGCCGATCCCGCGGGCGGCCTCGATCAGTTGGGCGTCGGTGAGCCCGGAGCCGCTGCTGCCGGGGACGACGGGCACGCCCGCCGCCTGCACGGTCTCCTTGGCCCGGATCTTGTCGCCCATCAGCTCGATGGCGTCGGCGGGCGGGCCGATGAAGACCAGGCCCGCCGAGGCGCAGGCGCGGGCGAACGCGGCGTTCTCCGCGAGGAATCCATAGCCGGGGTGGACCGCCTGCGCGCCCGTGCGGCGGGCCGCCTCCAGCAGCCGCTCGACGGACAGATAGCTCTCCGACGCCGCCGCCGGGCCGAGGCGCACGGCGGTGTCGGCCTCGCGCACATGGCGGGCATCGGCGTCGGCGTCGCTGAACACGGCGACGGAGCGCACTCCCAGGCGGCGCAGGGTGCGGATGACCCGGACCGCGATCTCGCCTCGGTTGGCCACCAGGACGGTGTCGAACATCGTCGTGCCTCTCCCTGTCGCAGCGCCCACAGCCGTCACACCCCTCACACCCCTCACATCCGGAAGACGCCGTAGCCGGGCGCGGAGGGATCGCGGTGCGGCAGCGGCGCGTTGGCGCACGCGGTCAGGGCGAGGCCGAGCACGGTGCGGGTGTCCATCGGGTCGATCACGCCGTCGTCCCACAGCCGGGCCGTGGCGTAGTAGGCGTTGCCCTGCGTCTCGTACTGCGCGCGGATGGGGGACTTGAACGCTTCCTCGTCCTCGGTCGGCCAGCTCTCGCCCTGCGCCTCGATCTGGTCGCGCTTGACGGTGGCAAGGACGGAGGCGGCCTGCTCGCCGCCCATGACGGAGATCTTGGCGTTGGGCCACATCCACAGGAAGCGGGGGGAGTAGGCCCGGCCGCACATCGAGTAGTTGCCCGCGCCGTAGGAGCCGCCGACGACCACGGTGAGCTTCGGCACGCGGGTGCAGGCCACGGCCATGACCATCTTGGCGCCGTGCTTGGCGATGCCGCCGGCCTCGTACTGGCGGCCGACCATGAAGCCCGAGATGTTCTGCAGGAACAGCAGCGGGATGGCGCGCTGGTCGCACAGCTCGATGAAGTGGGCGCCCTTCTGGGCGGACTCGGAGAACAGGATGCCGTTGTTCGCGACGATCCCCACCGGGTGCCCGTGGATGTGGGCGAAGCCGGTCACGAGCGTCTGCCCGTACTCGGCCTTGAACTCCGCGAAGCGGGAACCGTCCACGACCCGGGCGACGACCTCGCGGACGTCGTACGGCGTGCGCGGGTCCACCGGCACCGCTCCGTACAGACCCGCCGGGTCGACCGAGGGCTCCTCGACCGGCACCACGCGCCACGGCCGGGGGGTGCGGGGCGCGAGCGTGGAGACGATGTCGCGCACGATCCGCAGGGCGTGCGCGTCGTTCTCCGCGAGGTGGTCGGTGACGCCGGAGGTGCGCGAGTGCACCTCGCCGCCGCCGAGCTCCTCCGCGGTGACGACCTCACCGGTGGCGGCCTTCACCAGCGGCGGGCCGCCGAGGAAGATCGTGCCCTGGTTGCGCACGATGACGGCCTCGTCGCTCATGGCGGGCACATACGCGCCACCCGCGGTGCAGGAGCCGAGGACGGCGGCGATCTGCGGGATGCCGCGCGCGGACATCGTCGCCTGGTTGTAGAAGATCCGGCCGAAGTGCTCGCGGTCGGGGAAGACCTCGTCCTGCTTGGGCAGGAAGGCGCCGCCGGAGTCCACCAGGTACACGCACGGCAGGCGGTTCTCCAGCGCGATCTCCTGGGCCCGCAGGTGCTTCTTCACGGTCATCGGGTAGTAGGTGCCGCCCTTGACCGTGGCGTCGTTGGCCACGACGACGACCTCGCGGCCGCGCACGCGCCCGATCCCCGCGATGACGCCCGCGGCGGGCGCCTGGCCGTCGTACAGCCCGTCGGCCGCCAGCGGGGCGATCTCCAGGAACGGCGAGCCGGGGTCGAGGAGGGTGTCGACCCGGTCGCGGGGCAGGAGCTTGCCCCGGGCGGTGTGCCGGGCACGGGCCCGCTCGCCCCCGCCGAGCCGGGCCGCGGCCAGCTTCTCGCCGAGCTCGGCGGCCAGCCGGGAGTGCGCTCCGGCATTGCTCCGGTAGACGTCCGAGCCGGGGTCGAGCGCGCTGGTCAGTATGGGAGCGCCGACGTCTCCTGGGGCGATGCCCGCCTGCTGTCCCATCGTCTCGAAGCTCCTTTGCTCCGGATCCGGACCCGAGGCCCGGGTGCCGACCTGCCGGTGCCGTTCGTCCTGGTGGTCACGTTAGTGGTCGTTAACTATTGCCACCAGGTTAACGAGCACTAACGCCCCTGTCTAGAATGGCCGGGTGCCCAGTTCCACGACAGACAAGAGCGCCGGGTCCCGGCGGGACCAGATCCTGCGGGAGGCCGCCCGGCTGTTCGCCTCGCGCGGCTTCCACGGTGTGGGCGTGGACGAGATCGGGGCCGCGGTCGGCATCAGCGGCCCCGGCCTGTACCGGCACTTCGCCGGCAAGGACGCGATGCTGGCGGAGCTGCTCGTCGGCATCAGCGGACGGCTGCTGGCCGAGGGCAAGCGGCGCAAGGCCGAGGCGGAGGACGCGCACTCCGCCCTGGAATCGCTGGTCCGCGGGCACATCGACTTCGCGCTGGACGACCGCCCGCTGATCACTTTGCACGACCGCGAGCTGGACCGCCTGCGCGAGTCCGACCGCAAGCTGGTGCGCCAGCTCCAGCGGCAGTATGTGGAGCTGTGGGTCGAGGTGGTGCGCGAGGTCTATCCCGGCCTGGCCGAACCGGAGGCCCGCGCCTGTGTGCACGCCGTCTTCGGCCTGATCAACTCCACCCCGCACAGCACCTCGGCGCCCCGCTCCACGCCGGCCCCGGGCCGCACGGCCATGGCGTTCCTCCTGCACAGACTCGCCCTGGGCGCCTTCGGCGCGGCAGCGGACGGTCAACCCAGCCGTCATGATCACCCTTTCGAGTGACCGCACCGGCATTCGCACTGGGTAGCCTGAACAAGACGACGAAAATCCCGCCCATGGGAGGAACGATGACCGCGGCCCCGCTGCCCGATTGGCTCATTCCGCCGAGTGGCGGTTACACGGCCGACGACCTGGATCGGCTCCCGGACCTGCCTCCGCACACGGAGCTGATCGACGGGAGTCTTGTCTTCGTGAGTCCGCGGAAGAGTTTCCATACGCTGGCGATGTTCCTGCTGGAAAGCAGGCTGCGGACCCAGGTGCCGGAGACACTGCGTGTCCGACGGGAGATGAGTGTCACGCTCGGGAAGAGAAACCGACCCGAGCCCGACGTCTCGGTGGTCCGCGCCGAAGCGGTGAGTGAAGCCGCCGACGAGACCGGTTACCTGGCCGAGGACGTCGTCCTCGTCGTCGAGGTGGTCTCGCCGGAGTCGGAGGAGCGGGACCGGGACGCCAAGCCCCGCAAGTACGCGGCCGCCGGGATCCAGCACTACTGGCGGGTGGAGAAGGGCGAGGGCAGGCTGCCGGTGGTCTACGTCTATGAACTCGACCCGGCGACCGGTGCTTACATCGGCACCGGCATCTTCCACGAGCGGCTCAAGCTCACCGTGCCCTTCACGATCGACATCGACCTGACCGAGATCGAACGCCTCTGACACCTCGACCGACCGACCAACCCACCCGACCCACCCGACCCACCCGGCTGACCGGCTGACCGACCGACCCGGCTGACCGACCGACCGTCGACCGGTCGGTCAGCCGAGGAGATCCTCGCTGGTCAGTCGTCGAAAAGGCCCGCCATCTCCAGCAGGTACTCCGTCATCGGGTCGTACAGGTGCGGGGGGACGTTGTCGTCCAGGGGGACGGTTACGGCGATCGTGCCTTCCGCCTCGCCGACGAAGAGGGCGGGATCGTTGCAGTCGGCGAAGCCGATGGTGTCGATGCCCCGCTGTGCCGCGCAGCCGGCCCAGCCGTGGTCGGCGAAGACCAGGTCGGGCATCGGCAGGTCGTCGCGCTCCAGGGCGTCCAGGATCGCGGTCATCGGGTCGGGGGAGTGGGTGTGCAGCAGGTTGCCGCCCCGGTGCAGGGCGGAGACGCCACCGATCAGCCGTACATCCCCGTTGTCCGCGTACAGTCCCTCGGCCGGGGTGACGAGCCGGCAGCCCACCAGCCGCAGGGAGCGGGCCACCGCCTGGTGGACGGGCAGCATTCCCGCAGGGTGGCCGGTAGCGAAGAGCACCCGCTGCTCGCCCGCGATGGCCTTGCGCAGCCGAACGGCCACACGTTCGAGGGCGTCCACCGTCAGCTCGGCGTTGATGGTGTCCTGGCCGGACACATGGTTGGGGTCGGCGACGACGCCGCAGCGCTGCGCCATCACCTCCAGGACCGCCCTCTCGTCGGTCCAGCGGTCGCCGAGTTCGAGGCCGAGCCAGAAGTGCCGGTTGCCCTCCGCCAGTTCGCGGTAGTGGGCGAGGTTGTTGTCGCGCGGGGTCGCCACGTCTCCGGCTATGCGGGACCGGACGAGATGGGCGACGAGCTCGTCACGGGCGGGCGTGGCGTTACGGACTTTCGACTTGGCCATGCGGGCATTGTCCAACGTCCACCCGTGGCCGTGGGACGGGAGGCCGGTGATCGGCGGGGTGGCGCCCGTCACTTCCCGCCATGTCCGGGCCCAGGGTTCGCCGGCAGAAACCGCAGCGCGAACCACAGCTCCATCCGGGTGTCGGCGTCGGCGAGGTCGGCGTCCAGCAGGGATTCGACCCGGGCGATGCGCTGGCGGACGGTGTTGCGGTGCACCTCCAGGGCCACCGCGGTGCGGTCCCAGCTGCCGTGCAGTGAGAGCCAGGCGCGCAGGGTCTCCGCCAGCTCCGGGGCGTCCGCCAGAGGGGACAGCCGGGCGCGGGCGAGCACGGCGGCCTCTCCCGGGGCGACCAGCGAGGCCATCCCCGAGTCCTGGGGGCGGTGGCGGGCGACGGCCGCCCGGTTGGCCAGGGCCCGCCGCAGAGCCCGTTCCGCCTGACCCTCGGCGACGGTCAGATCCGCGGCGGGCGCGGGCGCGCTGACGCCGAGCGTCCACCCGGGCTGCTCGGCGACGGCCGCGTCCCCGGGCAGGAGTGCCCGTAGCTCCTCGCCCTCGACGTCCACGAACGGGGTGCCGAGCGCGGTGCCCAGCGTCGCCGCCGCCAGCTCCGGGGCCTCCGTCGTCCGCCCGCGCCGTCGGCCGCGCACGACGGCCCAGGGGCCCTCACCGAGCAGTGGTGCCGCGTCCTCGGGGCGGGCACCGAGCAGAAGGCGCACCAGCGCCGCCGCCGACCCCGATGCGGACAGGCTGTGCCGGGACCCGGTCAGCAGCGACAGCAGGACCGCCGCGACTCCGGACACCGACCGGTCCACCGCGTCCTGGTGCCCCGCCGCCAGGCCGAGCACCAGCCCGGTCTCGGCCAGGGCGTGCGCGGTCAGATGCTGGTCGCCCGTGTGGTCGGCGGCGGTGGACAGGGGCCGGCCGCCGTGCAGCCGCGCCGCCAAAGAGGCCAGCCGGGCGGGAACGGGATCCGAGGGACGCACACCGGCCGAGTGCAGCTCCCGCCCCTCCCGGTCGAAGAGCACCACCCAGGCCGTCAGCGCGTGCGCGAGCTGGCGCAGCACCGCCGGAACGGGGTCGCGCCGGGCCGCCGCCGTGGCCAGCCCCTGCTGCGCCTCGCTCATCCGGCGCAGCTCCCGGGTCCTGGCCTCGGAGATCGCCAGCCACACCGCCCGTCCGACGGCCACGAACGAGGTCGGGGGCGGGACCTCGAGCAGCGGCAGCCCGTGCATGTCGCAGGCGGCCACCAGCTCGGGGGGCACGGTGTCGTGGACGGGCGCGACACCGAAGCCGAGCGCCGCCGCCCCGGCCTCCACGGCCCGCGCGACATAGCGGTCGAGGTATTCGTGCCGGTCACCGGTCGCGGGGAAGTGCACCCCGGCGGTCAGCAGGAGCTCCCCGCCCAGCAGATAGGGCACGGGGTCGTCCATCTCGCTGGTGTGCACCCAGGCGATGGAGGTGTCCTCGGCGGGCGTCCCCGCCACCTGCCGCAGACCGAGATCCTCTCGGGCCAGCAGCCAGGTCAGCGGCACGGCGAGGGTCGCGGACGGTGAGAGCGGGGGCTCGTTCATATGGATGGTTCATCCTGATCGCATAGTGAGGATGGATGAAACGTACACTTCTCCGCCCCTTTGTGGCCACCTAGAGTCAACTCCGACGCGCTGCCCCCTCACCGCGGCGGTCACTTCCCCAGAGCAGTCCCCCACAGCACCACCCTCCCCCGAACCGCTCCCTCACATCGCGGAGGCCCGGATGGCCGTCGACTACGCCGTCATCGTCGTGTACCTGGCCGGCATGCTCGCCATGGGCTGGTGGGGCATGCGCCGCGCCCGCTCCAAGAGCGACTTCCTCGTGGCCGGCCGCCGCCTCGGCCCATGGATGTACTCCGGCACCATGGCCGCGATCGTCCTCGGCGGCGCCTCCACCATCGGAGGCGTCGGGCTCGGCTACAAGTACGGTCTCTCGGGCGCCTGGATGGTCCTCACCATCGGCCTCGGCCTGCTGGCGCTGAGCATCTTCTTCTCCGCCCGCATCGCCCGCCTGAAGGTCTACACCGTCTCCCAGATGCTCGACCTGCGCTACGGCGGCTCGTCGGCGGTCATCTCCGGCATCGTCATGTGGGCCTACACCCTCATGCTCGCCGTCACCTCGACCATCGCCTACGCGACCATCTTCGACGTGCTGTTCGGCCTCGACCGGACCGTGGCGATCATCCTCGGCGGCGCCATCGTCGTGTGCTACTCCACGCTCGGCGGCATGTGGTCGATCACCCTGACCGACATGGTGCAGTTCGTCGTCAAGACCGTCGGTGTCCTGCTCCTCCTGCTGCCCATCGCCGTGGTCAAGGCCGGCGGCTTCGGCGAGATGAAGGACAAGCTCCCCCACGGCTACTTCTCCCCGATGAACATCGGCACGGAGACGATCTTCACCTACGTGCTGATCTACACCTTCGGCATGCTGATCGGCCAGGACATCTGGCAGCGCGTCTTCACCGCCCGCAGCGACAAGGTCGCCCGCCTCGGCGGCACCGTCTCCGGCATCTACTGCCTGGTGTACGCGATCGCCGGTGCCGTCATCGGCACCGCCGCGAAGGTCCTCTACCCCAAGCTCGGCAGCGCGGACGACGCCTTCGCCACCGTCGTGAAGGACGCCCTGCCCATCGGTGTGAAGGGCCTGGTCCTCGCCGCGGCGCTGTCCGCGGTGATGTCGACCTCCTCCGGCGCGCTGATCGCCTGCGCCACCGTGGCCAACAACGACATCTGGTCCCGTCTGCGCGGCATCAGGCGCGAGGGCACCGACCACGACGAGGTCCGCGGCAACCGCGCCTTCATCCTGATCATGGGTGTCGGCGTGATCTCCATCGCGATCGCGCTGAACAACGTGGTCGAGGCGCTCACCGTGGCCTACAACCTTCTCGTCGGCGGCCTGCTCGTCCCCATCCTCGGCGGACTGCTGTGGAAGCGCGGCACCGCCCCCGGCGCCCTGGCCTCCATCGCGGTCGGCGGCGGCACGGTCGTCGTCCTCATGGCGACCAAGGGCATCCTGGCGAACGAGCCCATCTACTACGGCCTGCTCGCCGGCCTCGCCGCCTACGCGGTCATCAGCCTGGCCACCAAGCCCACGGACGCCGCCGTCCTGAGCGCCTGGCGCGAGCGGCTCGCGGGCCGCGGTCCCGCGGCGGAGGAGAGCGACGTGCCGCCGGTCCCGGCGAACGCCTGACACAATCCCCACTTGTCATCAGAAAGCATCATCGGAAGGGCATCCACTCATGAGCACCGAGCCCCGCGGCCCCATCGACTCGTCCCGCACACCGCGGTACGCGGGAGCGGCCACGTTCGCCCGGCTGCCGCGCCTGGACGAGGTAGGGACCGCCGACATCGCCGTCGTCGGCGTCCCCTTCGACTCCGGTGTCTCGTACCGTCCCGGCGCCCGCTTCGGCGGCAACGCCATCCGTGAGGCCTCCCGGCTCCTGCGCCCGTACAACCCGGCGCAGGACGCCTCCCCGTTCGCCCTCGCCCAGGTCGCGGACGCCGGTGACATCGCCGCCAACCCGTTCGACATCAACGAGGCCGTCGAGACCGTCCAGGCCGCCGCCGACGACCTGCTCGACACCGGCGCCCGCCTGATGACCCTCGGCGGCGACCACACCATCGCCCTGCCGCTCCTGCGGTCGGTCGTCCGCAAGCACGGCCCCGTGGCCCTGCTGCACTTCGACGCCCACCTCGACACCTGGGACACCTACTTCGGCGCCGAGTACACCCACGGCACCCCGTTCCGCCGGGCCGTCGAGGAGGGTCTGCTCGACACCGAGGCGCTGTCCCACGTCGGCACCCGCGGCCCGCTCTACGGGAAGAAGGACCTCGACGACGACGAGAAGATGGGCTTCGGCATCGTCACCTCCGCCGACGTCATGCGGCGCGGTGTCGACGAGGTGGCCGACCAGCTGCGCGGGCGCATCGGCGACCGCCCGCTGTACATCTCCATCGACATCGACGTGCTCGACCCGGCGCACGCCCCCGGCACGGGCACGCCCGAGGCGGGCGGCCTGACCTCCCGCGAACTGCTGGAGATCCTGCGCGGTCTGTCCTCGTGCAACCTGGTCTCCGCCGACCTCGTCGAGGTGGCCCCGGCCTACGACCACGCCGAGATCACCTCGGTCGCCGCGTCGCACACCGCCTACGAGCTGACCACCATCATGTCCCGCCGGATCGCCGCCGCCCGCGAGGCCGGGAAGTGACGCGCAACGGGGGAGACCTGGTCACCGAGTCCCTGGCCGCCCTGGGCGCGACCACGGTCTTCGGCCTGCCGGGACAGCACGCCCTCGGCACCTTCGACGCGCTGCGCCGCTCCGGCCTGGAGTACGTGGGCCTGCGGGTGGAGAACAACGCGGGCTTCGCCGCCGACGCCTTCGCCCGGGTCACCGGGACGGTCACGCCCCTGCTGGTGTCCACCGGCCCCGGTGCGCTCATGACCCTGGCAGCGCTCCAGGAGGCCGCCGCCGCGTCGGCGCCCGTCCTGGGCATCAGCAGCCAGGTCCCTACCGCGGGGCTCGGCGGAGGCCGCAAGGGCTATCTGCACGAGCTGACCGACCAGAAGGCCTCCTTCCGGGACGTCGTGAAGTCCGTGCACACCGTCCGTTCGGCCTCCCAGATCCCCTCGGCGATCGCCGCGGCCTGGGAGTCGGCCCTCACCGCGCCCTACGGCCCCACCTGGGTGGAGATCCCGCAGGACGTCCTGCTGGCCGAGACGACCGTGCCGCCGGTGACGGCGCTGTCCGCCTCGCCGCGCCCCCCGCTGCCCCGCCCCGAGCTGGTCGAGGAGGCGGCCAGGCTGCTCTCCGGTGCCCAGCGCCCCGCGATCCTCGCGGGCGGAGGCGTGGTGCGCGCGGGAGCCGCCCCCGAGCTCCTGGCGCTCGCCGAGAAGGCCAACGCGGCCGTGGCCACCACCTTCGGCGGCAAGGGCGCGTTCCCCTGGGAGCACCCGCTCTCGCTCCAGTCGTGGATCGAGGACCGGCACACCACCGACTTCTTGGAGGAGGCCGATGTGCTCCTCGTGGTCGGCTCCGGTCTCGGCGAGCTGTCCTCGAACTACCACACCTTCCGCCCCCGCGGCCGGGTGATCCAGATCGAGGCGGACCTGGGCAAGCTCGAGTCCAATGTCCCGGCGCTCGCCCTGCACGCCGACGCGCGCCCGGCCCTGGAGGCGCTGCTGGAGGCGGTCGGCGAACGCCCCGACGAGACGGCCGCGAAGGCCGTGTCCGAGGTGCTGTCCAAGGTCGCCGAGCGCATCGGCTCCCAGGACCTCGGCCTCGAGCAGCGGGTGCTCGCCTCCGTCCGCGCGGCCCTGCCGGACGACGCGGTCAGCTGCTGGGACATGACGATCCTCGCCTACTGGGCCTGGTCGGCGTTCGACGCCCGCGAGCCGAACACCATGCACTCCGCCCAGGGCGCCGGCGGCCTCGGCTACGGCTACCCGGCGGCGCTCGGTGCCGCCGCGGCCGACCGGTCGAAGCCGGTGCTCGCCGTGTCGGGCGACGGCGGCGCCATGTACTCGATCGCCGAGCTGGCCACCGCCCGCCAGCTGGATCTCAAGGTCACCTGGCTGATCGTCGACGACGGCGGCTACGGCATCCTGCGCGAGTACATGAACGACGCCTTCGGCCAGGCGACGGCGACGGAGCTGGCCCGCCCCGACTTCGTGAAGCTGGCGGAGTCGTTCGGCGTCCCGGCCGTGCGGACCACCGTGGAGGACCTGGAGGCCGACCTGGCCAAGGCCCTGGCGGCCCCCGGCCCGAATGTCGTGGTGCTTCCGGCCCTCCTGCGGATGTTCGCTCCCACCCACGGCGACCACGGCGACCACGGCGACCACGGGGAGTAGCGCGGGCGCACAGCCGCGGCACCGTCCGAGCCGGCCCGAGGGCCGTTCGAGGCGGACTGGGAATCATTGGCCAGGGAATCAGAAGTCCCGTCCACCGGTTCATCCGGTGGACGGGATTTTTTTCATTAGTATGGCTAAGTACATTTCCCTTGGAAAAGGTGGAACGGGTGTCAGGTCGGGCTGAACAGGGGCAGGGCTGGCTGCGCAGGCTCGCGCGCTACTGCTGGCGTTACCGGCGCAATGTCCTGCTCGCGTTCGGGGCCTCGCTCGCCGGGATGGCCGTCACCGCGCTCGTTCCGCTCGTGCCCCGGCTGATCATCGACGACGTCATCGTCTCCCACACCCGGCCGCTGGGCCCCTGGGCCGCCGTCCTGGTCATCGCGGCCCTCGTCGTCTACGGGCTCACCTATGTGCGGCGCTTCTACGGCGGGCGGCTCGCGCTCGACGTCCAGCACGACCTGCGCAATGAGATGTTCCGCTCGCTGACCCGGCTGGACGGCGCCCGTCAGGATGAACTCGACACCGGTCAGGTCATCGGACGGGCCACCTCGGACCTCCAGCTCATCCAGGGGATGCTGTTCATGCTGCCGATGATGATCGGCAACATGCTCCTGTTCGGCCTCTCGCTCGTCGTCATGCTCGTGCTCTCGCCCCTGCTGACGCTCGTGGCCCTCGCCGTCGCCCCCGCCCTGTGGTTCCTGGCGGTGCGCAGCCGCACCCGGCTCTTCCCGGCCACCTGGTACGCGCAGGGGCAGGCCGCCGCCGTCGCCGGGATCGTGGACGGCTCGGTCACCGGAGTCCGCGTCGTCAAAGGCTTCGGGCAGGAGGAGCAGGAGATGGCCAAGCTGCGACGGGTCAGCCGCAAGCTGTTCGCCGCCCGCCTGCGCACCGTCAAGCTCAACAGCCGCTACACCCCCGCCCTCCAGGCCGTCCCCTCCCTCGGCCAGGTGGGCATGCTGGCGCTGGGCGGCTGGATGGCCACGCACGGCCAGGTCACCCTGGGCACCTTCGTCGCCTTCTCCACCTACCTGGCGCAGCTCACGGGGCCCGTGCGCATGCTCACGATGTTCCTCACCGTGGGCCAGCAGGCCCGCGCTGGTGTGGAGCGCGTTTTCGAGCTCATCGACACCGAGCCGCTGATCAAGGACAAGGCCGACGCCCACGCGCTGCCCGCCGACGCCCCCGCGACCGTGGAGTTCGAGCACGTCACCTTCGGATACGACGAGAAGCGCCCGGTCCTCAGCGACCTGAGCCTGCGCATCGAACAGGGCCGGACCCTCGCCGTCGTCGGGACCTCCGGATCGGGCAAGTCCACGGTCTCGCTCCTGCTGCCCCGCTTCTACGACGCCGCCTCCGGCACGGTGCGGGTGGGCGGCCACGACGTGCGCGAACTGACCACCGAGTCGCTGAGGGCCGCGATCGGCATGGTGCCCGAGGACAGCTTCCTGTTCTCCGACACCGTGCGCTTCAACATCCTCTACGGTCAGCCGGACGCGTCCGAGGAGCAGATGCTCGCCGCGACCCGGGCGGCGCAGGCCGACGAGTTCATCCGCGAACTGCCCGACGGCTACGACACCGTCGTCGGTGAGCAGGGCCTGACGCTGTCCGGCGGTCAGCGCCAGCGCATCGCCCTGGCCCGCGCCATCCTCACCGACCCCAGGCTCCTCCTGCTGGACGACGCCACCTCGGCCGTGGACGCCCAGGTGGAGGCCGAGATCCACGACGCGCTGCGCGAGGTCATGGTCGGCCGCACCACGCTGCTGATCGCCCACCGCCGCTCGACCCTGCTGCTCGCCGACCGGATAGCCGTGCTCGACGCCGGGCGGCTGGTCGACATCGGGACCCACGGCGAGCTCGAGGAGCGATGTCCGCTGTACCGGGCGCTGCTCACGGACCCGGACGCCCTCGCCGGGGAGGTACGCGAGAAGGACCCCGCCGCCCTGGCGGCCCGGAACGGACATGTGAACGGACATGTGAACGGGCATGTCAACGGGCACATCGACGGACATGCCGACGGCCGCATCGACGGGCACGCCGACGGGCATGTGAACGGGCACATCGACGGCGATGCAGACGGCCGCACCAAAGTGTCCGTCGACGGGCACCTCGACGACCACCGGGGCGTCCGGGCCCGAATCCCACAGGGCATCACCCCCCAATTGTGGCGCCGCGACGAGGACGAGCCCGCCCCGGCCGCCAAGGGCGACGGTGAGGCCAGGACCCCGGCCGCCGCCGTGCCCGCTGTCGGTCGGCACGGCGGGGGCATGGCCGCCGGCATGGCCGGGATGCCCGCCACCCCCGACCTGCTCGCCAAGGTCTCCGCACTGCCGCCCGCCACCGACACCCCCAAGGTGGACGAGCGGGCCGCCCGCGCCGCCGACCCCGACTTCAACCTCCGGGCCCTTCTGCGCGGCTTCCGCGCACCGCTGGCCATCAGCTTCCTGCTCGTGGCCGTCGACGCGCTCGCCGGGCTGGTGCTGCCGATCCTGATCCGCTACGGCATCGACCAGGGTGTGCAGCAGGTCGCGCTGAGCGCGGTGTGGGCGGCCTCGTTCGCCGGGCTCGTGATCGTCGTCGCCCAGTGGGCCGCGCAGGCCGGGGAGATCCGGATGACCGGGCGCACCGGTGAGCGGATCCTGTACTCCCTGCGCGTCAAGATCTTCGCCCAACTCCAGCGGCTCGGCCTCGACTACTACGAGCGCGAGCTCACCGGCCGGATCATGACCCGGATGACGACCGACGTGGACGCGCTCAGCACCTTCCTCCAGACCGGACTCGTCACCGCCGTCGTCAGCCTCTTCACCTTCTTCGGCGTCCTGGTCGCGCTGCTCGTTCTCGATGTCGAACTGGCTCTGATCGTCTTCGCCGCGCTCCCGGTGCTCGCGGTGAGCACGTACTACTTCCGCAGGGGCGCGGTACGGGCGTACGAGCAGGCCCGGGAGAAGGTCAGCACGGTCAACGCGAGCCTTCAGGAGCATGTGGCCGGTCTGCGGGTCGTCCAGGCGTTCCGCGGTGAGCGGCGCGGCGCCGAGGTGTTCGCCGCCGACAGCGCTCAGTACCGCCAGGCCCGGGTACGCGGTCAGCGCTACATCTCGGTGTACTTCCCCTTCGTGCAGTTCCTGGCGTCCGTCGCCGCGGCCCTGGTGCTCATCGTCGGCGCCGGGCGGGTCAGTGACGGCACCCTGACGGCGGGTGCGCTGGTGGCGTACCTGCTCTACATCGACCTGTTCTTCGCCCCCGTCCAGCAGCTCTCCCAGATCTTCGACGGATACCAGCAGGCCTCCGTCTCGCTGGGCCGGGTCCGCGGCCTGCTGCGGCTGCGGACGGCGACCCCGCTGCCCGCAGAGCCCCGTCGGGTGGAGAAGCTGCGCGGCGAGGTCGAGTTCGACGACGTGCACTTCAGCTACAACATCTCCGGCGAGGGTGCCGAGGGTGCCGAGGGTGCCGAGGGCGGCGAGGCCGAGCAGGAGGCCATGGCCGGGATCTCGCTGCGCATCCCCGCCGGGCAGACCGTGGCCTTCGTCGGTGAGACCGGCGCGGGCAAGTCGACGCTGGTCAAGCTGGTGGCCAGGTTCTACGACGTGACGTCGGGCGCGGTCCTGGTGGACGGCACCGACCTGCGCGAGTACGACCTGACGGGCTACCGGCGCCGCCTGGGCGTCGTGCCGCAGGAGCCGTTCCTCTTCCCCGGAACGGTGCGCGACGCCATCGCCTACGGCCGTCCCGACGCCGCCGACCACGAGGTGGAGGCGGCGGCCCGCGCGGTCGGCGCGCACGAGATGATCGCCACGCTGGAGGGCGGCTATCTGCACCGCGTGGCCGAACGCGGACGCAATCTGTCGGCCGGTCAGCGCCAGCTCATCGCACTGGCCCGCGCCGAACTGGTCGACCCCGACCTGCTCCTGCTCGACGAGGCGACCGCGGCCCTCGACCTGGCCACCGAGGCACTGGTCAACCGGGCCACCGAGCGGCTCGCCGGGCGCCGCACCACCCTCGTGGTCGCGCACCGGCTCACCACGGCAGCCCGAGCGGACCGGGTCGTGGTGCTGGACCGGGGACGGGTCGTGGAGGACGGCACGCACGCCGAACTCCTCGAGGCCGAGGGCCGCTACGCCGAGCTGTGGCGGACCTTCACCGGCGAGGTCGAGGAGGCGGCGGTCGCCTGAGCGCCCGCGCCGTCCTCTCGCCCCGGCCCGCCATAGAGGTCGGCGGTCATCCCGTTGAGCCCGTTGAGCCCGTTGAGCCCGTGGAGCGCTGGGCCGGACTCGGTGTTCAGTAGGTGAGCCCGTATCCGATCGGGTAGAGCGCCTTCGCCGGGTCGTCGGCCCTGGGCACGGCGACCGGCAGCCTGCCCGTGGGGGAGACCCTGCCGGTCAGCGCCCGCGCGGCCGCCCGCAGGGCGACATCCGTCCATGAGTACGTGGCCAGGGCTGCCTTGATCCCGGGCAGCTGGGCGATGTCGTAGGGATTGCGGACGGCGATCTGCGCAACCGGCTTCCCGGTGTCCAGCAGCGCCTGGACCAGTCCGCGCTGCGTGGACGCGGCGGTGACGTTGTAGGTGAGGACCACGACGGCGTCGGCGGAAGCGGCGGCGGCCACCGCCCGGTCGATCTGCGCCTGGCCGGGAGCGATGCCCGTGGACACCGCGGACGCCGAGTGCCCCAGCTCGCCCAGCGCTGCCGCGACCACGGCCGTCGGCGGGCCCCCGGTGCCCGAGGGAGCCGCCGGGTCGGCGCCGACGACGAGGATCCGGGGGCGGGCGGCGGTCAGGGGCAGCAGCCCGCCGTCGTTGCGCAGCAGGGTGGTGGTCCGCTCGGTGATCCGGTCGGCCGCCGCGAGATGGGCCCGGATGCCCACCGTCCGGTCCACACCCCGGTGGGTGACATAGGGGTGGGTGAACAGGCCCTTGCGCAGCTTCAGCTCCAGGATGCGCGTCAGCGAGATGTCGAGGCGCCGTTCGGTCAGCTCGCCGCTCCGGACCGCCGCCAGGACCGCGTTCCAGGCGACGTCCAGGTCGGGCGGGTTCAGCAGCTGGTCCGCCCCGGCCTTGAGGGCGAGCACCGGAACGCGGTCGTCCCCGTACTTCTGCCGCACCCCCGCCATGCCGAGCGAGTCGGTGACCACGACCCCGTTGTAGCCGAGCTGCCGGCGCAGCACCCCGGTGAGGATCGGCCCGGACAGCGTCGCCGGGTCCCCGGAGGGATCCAGCGCGGGAACGAGGATGTGCGCGGTCATGATGCTGTCGATGCGGTGCGCGACCGCCGCCCGGAACGGGGGCGCGTCCACACGGTTCCACTCCTCCAGGGAGTGGTTGATGACCGGCAGGTCGTAGTGGCTGTCGGTGCCGGTGTCGCCGTGGCCGGGGAAGTGCTTGGCGGTGGAGGCCAGACCCGCGCGCTGGTAGCCGTCCACCTGGGCACCCACGAGCGAGGCGACGGCCTTGGGGTCCGCGCCGAAGGACCGTACGTTGATGACCGGGTTGGCCGGGTTGACGTTGACGTCGGCGACCGGGGCGTAGTTCTGGTTGACGCCCATCGCGGCCAGCTCGCTGCCCGCCACCAGAGCCGCGGACCTGGCGGCACCGGTGCTCCCGGCCGCGCCGAGGGCCATTCCTCCGGGGAAGAGGGTGGCGGGTGAGCCGATACGGGCCACCGCGCCCTGTTCCTGGTCGGTGGAGATCAGCAACGGGATGGGGGTGCGGCCGGTCAGGCCCGCCTTCTGGATGCCGTTGGACAGGTCGGCGATCTGGTGGGGGTCATGGGTGTTGTGCGCCCAGGCGAAGTAGATGATGCCGCCGACGTGGTACTTGGCGATCAGCTCGGCGGCGTCGGCCACGCCGATCTCCTGCTGATTGGCGGCCACGTCCTCGGGGGCCGGACGGGTGGCCGAGGCGCCGTAGACCCGCATCACGAAGAGCTGGCCGACCTTCTCCTCGAGGCTCATACGGCGCACGAGCGCGGCGGCCTTCGCGCGGTGGCCGCCGGCCGCGGCGAAGGCGGGGCCGGCGCCGGCGGCCGTCGCAGCCGAGAGCGCCGCCGTGGCGGTGAGGACCGAACGGCGGGAAGGGCCGCTACATGGCGAGGTGTTGTGCACTGGTGCTCCTTCCGGTCAGGAGGAGTTCGCGCATTCGGGAGGGACGTTCGGTGGAGCGTTCGGTGGAGCGTTCGGTGGAGCCTTCGGTGGAACGCCCGGATGGTTCCTGAAGGAAAGTTCCAGAGAGTCAGATTCGTGCGAAAGTTATTGCCGGTCAATGCTCCGCGCATGCCCGTGGCCCGATGTGTCGCCCGATCAGCTCTGCCCACCGCGACCCGCCGGGCACTCGCGCAGGCCCGCCCGTCGGCCGCTGGCCGCGATCCGCGGGGGAGGCCCAACTTCACGTCATGAAGTGATCCGACCTCTTGACCGCATTAGGAAGGACTCCTTACGGTTCCAATGCTTGGTTCGGACCATCCGCCGCGGTTCGAGCAGAACTTGTCATGCCTGGATCATTCCTGCCTGGATCACTGCGGAGGACACGCGATGCCGAACCGAAGACTCGAAGTCCTGATGGCCACAGGAGCCGTGGCGACTCTCGCCGGAGGGCTCCTCGTCACGGTGGCCGGGACGGGCAACGCAGCGCCCGCCTTGCTGAGCCAGGGCAAGCCGACGACCGCGTCCTCGGAGGGGGGAGCCGACTACGCGGCCAAGAACGCGGTGGACGGCAGCACCACCACCCGCTGGGCCAGCGTGCGCAATGTCGACCCCCAGTGGATCAAGGTCGACCTGGGCGCCGCCAACTCCATCAGCGAGGTCAAGCTCGTCTGGGACCTGTCCTGCGCCACCAGCTACAAGGTGGAGTTCTCCACCGACAACAGCACCTGGAAGAGCGTCTACTCGACCACCACGGGGGACGGCGGGACCGACGACCTCACCGTCTCCGGCAGCGCCCGCTACGTCCGGATGACCGGCAGCGCGCGGTGCCGCCCGACGATGGGCTACTCACTCCAGGAGTTCCAGGTCTACGGCGGCTCGGGCGGCGACACCCAGGCGCCCACCGCCCCGCAGAACCTGCGCTCCACCGGGTCCACCGCCACCAGCGTCGCTCTCGCGTGGGACGCCGCCACCGACAACGTCGGCGTCGCCGCCTACGACATCTACCACGACGGCAACAAGATCGCCGAGGCCGCGGGCACGTCCACCAGCAAGAACGTGACCGGCCTGAAGGCCAACACGCAGTACCGCTTCACGGTCTTCGCCCGCGACGCCGCCGGGAATGTCTCGCAGGCCAGCACCATGCTCCCGGTCACCACCCCGCCGAGCAGCGACACGACCAAGCCCACGGCGCCCACCGGCCTTGCCGTCACCGGCACCACCTCCAGCACCGCCTCGCTGAAGTGGAACGCCTCGACGGACGACGTCGGTGTGACCGGCTACGACGTCTACAACGGCACCACCGTGATCCTGCCCGACGCCAAGGGAACCTCGGCGACCGTCACCGGCCTCGCCGCCGACAGCTCCTACCAGCTGACCGTGCGGGCCAAGGACGCGGCGGGCAATGTGTCCGACCCCAGCAACCAGGTCACCGCCAAGACCCTGCCCGACTCCAGCGGCGACAAGGTCCCCTCCAGCATCAAAACGATCTCCAGCGGCTGGTCGATCCCCTGGGGGCTCGGCTGGCTCCCGGACGGCTCCGCGCTGATCACCGAACGGGACTCGTTCAAGCTCTTCAAACTCACGCAGTCCGGCACCAGGACCCAGGTCGGAAAGGTGCCCAACGTCGTGACCACCAACGGCGAGGGAGGCCTGCTGGGCATCGCGGTGTCGCCCAACTGGGCCGATGACCACTTCATCTACCTCTACCACACCTCCTCCAGCGACAACCGGATCGTGCGGATGACGTACGACGGCTCCGCGCTCGGCGGCTACAAGGTGCTCCTCACCGGCATCAAGAAGAGCACCTTCCACAACGGCGGGCGGCTGAAGTTCGGCCCCGACGGCTACCTCTACGCCACCGTCGGAGAGGCCCAGACGCCGAACCTCGCCCAGGACAAGAACTCGCTCAACGGCAAGATCCTGCGGATGACCGCCGACGGCAAGCCGGCCCCCGGCAACCCGTTCGGGAACTACGTCTACTCCTACGGCCACCGCAATCCGCAGGGCCTCGCCTGGGACCCGCAGGGACGCCTGTGGTCCGCCGAGTTCGGCAACAGCAAGTACGACGAGCTCAACCTCATCGAGCCCGGCAAGAACTACGGCTGGCCCATCTGTGAGGGCA
The DNA here is from genome assembly GCF_014646055.1 of Wenjunlia tyrosinilytica. Classification (GTDB taxonomy): domain Bacteria; phylum Actinomycetota; class Actinomycetes; order Streptomycetales; family Streptomycetaceae; genus Wenjunlia; species Wenjunlia tyrosinilytica. The sequence goes on along the minus strand of NZ_BMMS01000012.1, from coordinate 34,245 downwards.
ACTGCTCCACCTCCGGGATGACCAACCCGAAGAAGCAGTGGGCGGTCTCCCAGGCCTCCCCAAGCGGCCTGGCCTACTCCGACGGCGCGCTGTACATGGCGGCGCTGCGCGGCCAGCGGCTGTGGCGCATCCCGGTCAGCGGAACGACGGCGGGCACCCCGACCGCGTACTACGTCAACGCCTACGGGCGGCTGCGCACCGTGGAGAAGGTGCCCGGCAAGAGCTCGCTCTGGCTGACCACGACCAACGCGGACAACAACGGCGGGCAGCCGGACGGCTCGGACAAGGCGTTCCAGATCGATCTGAAGTAGACCTCGAAGGAGCGGTCCCCGAAGGGCGTGGCGGTGGGCCGGGCCGGCTTCCCGGCCCACCGCCACGCCGTCCCCGTGTCAGCACTTCCCGTGTCAGAACTTGGGGCCGAGGGGCTGCTCCGGCACCAGCGGCCGGGGCAGCGAGAAGACCGCCACATACCGCTCGGCGCGCAGGCAGCGCACATTCTCCCCGCCGCTCGGCGACGCCGCGAGCCCCTTGCGCGAGACCGCCAGATCCGCGCCCTTCGCCTTGCAGCCGGTGAGCGTGAAGGCGAACCGCCGCTCGCCCGGCTCTTCGGGGCCGGCCTTGGCGAGCTGGCTTCGCACCTTCTTGTCCGTGCCCGAGGGCAGTGCGCTCAGGAAGTCCTTGAGCGCACCGGGCTCCGTGACCTCGGCCTTCTTCTCCGGTCCGGCCGCGGAGGCCTTGTCCAGACGGGTGAACGCCGCCAGCTCACCAGGGCTCGCCGGGTCGGGCTTGTCCCTCTCCGACCCGAAGACGGGGTGCTTGGGCAGCTTGGCGAGCGGGACCTCGAACACGCTCACGGCCTTGTAGGGCCGCAGGCACTCCGACGGGGGCTTGGGGCGGTCGACGAGGCGGACGCTCAGCCGGTCGCCGTCGGCGAGGAGCTGTGTGCTGCCCGCCTGGCTGCAGCCGGTGGTGGTGACGTAGGCCACCAGGGCGTTGCGCTTGAGGTCGGTGCCCATCGTCTTCGCCTCGATCTCCCGCTCCGCCTTCGCGTCAACGCGGGCGCCCGCGAACCACCCGGGCAGCAGGGCGCGCTCCTTCTCGGTACGCACGACCGTGTGAAGGTCGTGCGGCACGCCCAGGTCCTTGGCGAAGTAGACCAGCCGTGAGTCGATGCGCCCGGACGGGCCTGATGAGGACCCGGCTCCGGCCGAGGAGTCCTGCGATCCCTGGGCCCCGGACCCCTTGCCGGCAGGGGCCGGCTCGTTGCCGCACGAGACCGCGGCGGCGGCGACCGCCACGAGCAGGGCCGTCCAGACGGTGGTTGCATTTCGTCGTCGCATGCCGATCCGACGTGAGTGGGCCCGGAAGGGTTCCACCGGCGCGGGGAATCGGGACAGGCAGTAGGTCGTCACCCCTCCATCCTTCGGATGGAGCCATGGCGTTCGCACGCTCCACGCCCGGTTCGGCATACGGTTCAACGCATCGGACGCAGCGATTTCGAAAGAATTGTCCTTCGGAGCCGCCGCGCCTCGAACAACCCATGGAACGGCCCGTCGAAGGGGACGGCTCATGCTCGAGCACATGCGGTCGCGTCAGCATCCGTATCCGGAGCCGGCGAACCTTCCGCCGCCGTTGTTCGCCACGCGCAGGAGCGGCATGGGCCCCCGGCGCCTGGCCGCCGTGCTCGGGGCGCTCGTCTGCGCCGCCGGGGGCTACCGCTTCCTGCACGCGTTCGGCCTGGAGCGGACCACGCTGTTCTTCCTGGGGCTGCCCGCGCTGATGGCGGCCGCGGTCGTCCTCGTCGGACCCGTCGCCGGATCGGCGTGGACGGCCGCGGTGGCGGTCACCTTCGGACTCGTGGTCGCGGGTCCCCTGTTCAACGTGGGCGTGGTCTCGCTCCTCCTCGCCGCGCCGCTGTTCTACCTGGTGGCGGTGGGGTTCGCCGTCGCCTGCGGGAGTCGGCGGGGGCGGGTCGTGACCGTGCTCCTGCTGGTGGCGCTGGGCCTGGAGGGATTCGCCTACACCCTGCCCCGCAGCACCGCCGTCGTGGTCTCCCACACCGTGAACGGCACCCCCGAGCAGGTGGAGCAGGCGCTCGCCGTGCCGCCGCACTTCTCGGCTCGACGGCCTGCCGTGCTCCGCCTGGGCTTTCCCCGGCCGGTGGTCGAGCGCGGGGGCGGGCTCGCGGTCGGCGACCTGCGGACCGTGGAGTTCAGCCCGCACAGCCCGTTGGGACTCGGGGTGCAGCGGGGACCTCGGGCCCTTCGCTTGCGGGTCGAGGACCACACCGCGCGCCGGGTGCTCTTCCGCGTTGTCGAGGACACCGCACTGGACGAATGGTCGGACCTCCGGGGCGCGGAGGTGACCTGGCAGCCGCTCACGCCGGGGCAGACCCGGGTGACGTGGAGGCTCGACTACGGGCGTGGGTTCGACCCGTCGTGGTACTTCGGCCCGGTTCAGAGCTACGGCGCACAGCAGGCCGCCCGGTATCTCGCGGACTCGTTCGCCCCGTAGCGGGCGGGAACGAGACCGGCGGGGGAGGAATCCGGCGGGGGAGGAGTCCGGGTGGGCCGCCCCGGGGGCCTCACATGGTGAGTTCGCGCAGGTACTGGGCCGCCTCGCCGAGCAGCGGCGGGTACGGGGCCGCGTGCGGATACCAGGCGGCCTCGTACTCCCAGCACAGCCAGCCCTGGTAGCCGCCCGAGGCCAGCGCGTCCACGCACTCGCCGATCGGCAGCACCCCGTCGCCGAGCGCGAGCGGGGTGGTGTCCTCGTAGCTGGCGATGTCCTTGACCTGCACATAGCCGAGGTACGGGGCGCAGGCCGCGAAGGAGTCCGCGGGCTGCTCGCCGCCGCGCCAGGTGTGCATCAGGTCCCAGATGATGCCGGCGCCCTCGTAGCCGACCCTCGCCAGCACCCGGGCCGCGTCGGCGGCGCGGCTGTGCGAGTCATGGGTCTCCAGGAGCACGCGCACCCCGTGCTCGGCGGCGAACGGCGCCACCGCGGCGAGGCGGCGGGCGGCGTTGTTGTCGGCCTGCTCGCGCAGAAGCTCGCCGCCGCCGGGGAATACCCGGACGTAGGAGGCGCCGAGGTCCGCCGCCAGCCGTACGTGCGCGCGAACGTCCTCCAGCACCGGCTCGTCGTCCCCCGGAGCGGCCACTCGGCTGTAGGCGGCGATGGTCAGGGGAACGAGCTCGGCGGCGGCGAACTGCTCGACCACCTTCGCCCGTTCGGACGCGTCGAGGGCCGCGGTGACCGGCTCCCCTTCCCTGGCGCGCAGCTCGACGCCCTGGAACCCGTTGTCGTTGGCGAGCTTCAACACCGCGTCCAGGGCGAGTCCGGGGACGCCGAGCGTGGAGAACGCTAGCTTCATGCGGGGAATCTAGACCTGCCGTCAGGGCCTGGGAAGGGGATCACTCAGCTTCTTAGGCGCGCTGTCCGCAGCGCCCGTGCGTGAAGGGACCGCGGGGCATCCGCGGGCTCCCGAGGCTCCGACCCGGAAGGGGTTTTCCACAGGGCCTGACGTGCTGTCCGCCCTCGGCGGTAACGTCGGTCCCCACTCGGACTTTCCACGGAGGACAGGGGGCGCGGCCATGGGGGCTGGGCAGCCGCGCGGGGCCGCGGACACCGGCGCGGGGCCCCGCTTCGCCGTCGTCGAGGGCGTGCTCGAGCGGATCACGTATGCGAATGAGGAGACCGGCTACACCGTCGCCCGCGTGGACACCGGCCGCGGCGCGGACAACCTGCTGACGGTCGTCGGGGCGCTGCTCGGAGCCCAGCCCGGCGAGTCCCTGAAGATGCACGGCCGGTGGGGCTCGCACCCGCAGTACGGCAAACAGTTCGCCGTCGAGCACTACGAGACGATGCTCCCCGCGACGGTGCAGGGCATCAGGCGCTATCTGGGCTCGGGGCTGATCAAGGGCATCGGCCCGGTGATCGCCGAGCGGATCGTCGCCCACTTCGGCACCGAGACGCTCGACGTCATCGAGCAGCGGCCGAAGCGCCTGATCGAGGTGCCGGGCCTGGGCCCGAAGCGGACGAAGATGATCGCCGCCGCGTGGGAGGAGCAGAAGGCGATCAAGGAGGTGATGGTCTTCCTCCAGGGCGTGGGGGTCTCCACCTCCCTCGCCGTTCGTGTCTACAAGAAGTACGGCGACTCATCGGTCTCGGTGGTGAAGGACGAGCCGTACCGCCTGGCCGCCGATGTGTGGGGCATCGGCTTCCTCACGGCGGACAAGATCGCCCAGGCCGTCGGCATACCCCACGACAGCCCTCAGCGGGTGAAGGCGGGACTGCAGTACGCGCTGTCGCAGTCCACCGACAGCGGGCACTGCTATCTGCCCGAGGAGAAGCTGATCGCCGACTCGGTCAAGCTCCTCCAGGTGGACACCGGGCTCGTCATCGAGTGCCTGGCCGAGCTGGTCGCCGAGGAGGGCGTGGTCCGCGAGGACGTCCCCGATCACGACGGGCAGCCGGTCAAGGCGGTGTACCTGGTCCCGTTCCACCGCGCCGAGATCTCGCTCGCGGCCCAGCTCCAGCGGTTGCTGCACGCCGAGAAGGACCGGATGCCGGGCTTCGCCGACGTGGACTGGGACAGGGCGCTGGCCTGGCTGCGGGAGCAGACCGGGGCGGATCTGGCCCCGGAGCAGGAGGCGGCGGTCCGGCTGGCGCTGACGGAGAAGGCCGCCGTGCTCACCGGAGGACCCGGCTGCGGGAAGTCGTTCACCGTCCGCTCCGTAATCACCCTGGCCCGTGCCAAGAAGGCCAAGGTGCTGCTCGCCGCGCCCACCGGCCGGGCCGCCAAGCGGCTGGCCGAGCTCACCGGCTGCGAGGCCTCCACGGTCCACCGCCTCCTGGAGCTGCGGCCGGGCGGGGACGCCGCCTACGACCGGGATCGGCCGCTGGACGCCGATCTGGTCGTCGTGGACGAGGCGTCCATGCTGGACCTCCTCCTGGCGAACAAGCTGGTGAAGGCCGTGCCGCCGGGGGCCCACCTGCTCTTCGTGGGCGATGTCGACCAGCTGCCGAGCGTGGGGGCTGGGGAGGTGCTGCGCGACCTGCTCGCCGAGGGCAGCCCGGTGCCCTCCGTGCGTCTCACCAAGATCTTCCGACAGGCCCAGCAGTCGGGGGTGGTGACCAACGCCCACCGCATCAATGCCGGGCTCCAGCCGGTCACCGACGGCATGCGGGACTTCTTCCTCTTCGTCGAGGACGACACCGAGGAGGCCGGTCGGCTTACCGTGGATGTAGCGGCACGCAGGGTTCCGGCGAAGTTCGGGCTCGACCCGCGCCGCGATGTGCAGGTGCTCACGCCCATGCACCGGGGCCCGGCGGGTGCCGGCGCGTTGAACGGGCTGTTGCAGCAGGCGGTCACGCCTGCCCGGCCGGACCTGCCGGAGCGGCGCTTCGGCGGCCGGACCTTCCGGGTCGGCGACAAGGTCACCCAGATCCGCAACAACTACGAGAAGGGCGAGAACGGCGTCTTCAACGGGACGGTGGGCGTCGTCACCGCGCTCGACACGGAGAACCAGCGGCTCACCGTGCGCACGGACGAGGACGAGGAGGTGCCGTACGACTTCGATGAGCTGGACGAGCTGGCGCACGCCTATGCCGTGACGATCCACCGCTCGCAGGGCAGCGAGTATCCGGCAGTAGTGATTCCGATCACGACGGGAGCGTGGATGATGCTTCAGCGGAATCTGCTGTATACCGCTGTAACACGGGCGAAACGTCTGGTAGTGCTCGTGGGATCGCGCAAGGCCCTCGGCCAGGCCGTCAGGACGGTATCCGCAGGTAGACGCTGTACGGCATTGGATCACCGGCTCTGCGCGGCCCGTGCGGTCCAGGTCCGGTGAATGGCTCGGCCGTGCACGGCCTCGGGGGCACTGGGTGCCATCGTAAGGCCCCTCCGGCGACCCCGGGTGCACGCTTCGGCGCCAAATGGGGGAAGGTAGTAAGCAGTCAGGGCACCTCGAAGAAGAGGCAAATCGTCGGTGAGGGATGACGTGAGCGACAACTCTGTAGTACTGCGGTACGGGGACAGCGAGCAGAGCTATCCGGTGGTCGGGAGCACGGTCGGTGACAAGGGCTTCGACATCGGCAGGCTCCGGGCGGACACCGGTCTGGTCACGCTGGACAGCGGCTTCGGTAATACCGCGGCCTACAAGTCCGCCATCACCTACCTCGACGGCGAACAGGGCATACTGCGCTACCGGGGCTACCCGATCGAGCAGGTCGCCGAGCGCGGCAGCTTCCTGGAGACGGCCTACCTGCTGATCAACGGCGAACTGCCCACGGTGGACGAGCTGGCGGTCTTCCAGAACGAGATCACCCAGCACACCCTTCTGCACGAGGACGTCAAACGTTTCTACGACGGGTTCCCGCGCGACGCGCACCCGATGGCGATGCTCTCCTCCGTGGTGAGCGCCCTGTCCACCTTCTACCAGGACAGCCACAACCCGTTCTCCGAGGAGCAGCGGCACATCTCCACGGTGCGCCTTCTCGCCAAGCTTCCGACGATCGCCGCGTACGCCTACAAGAAGGCCATGGGCCACCCGATCGTCTACCCCCGCAACGACCTCGGCTACGTCGAGAACTTCCTCCGGATGACGTTCTCCGTGCCGGCCCAGGACTACGAACTCGACCCGGTCGTGGTCAACGCGCTGGACAAGCTCCTCATCCTGCACGCGGACCACGAGCAGAACTGCTCGACCTCCACCGTCCGCCTCGTCGGCTCCAGCCAGGCCAACCTGTTCGCGTCCATCTCCGCCGGTATCAACGCGCTGTGGGGCCCGCTGCACGGCGGCGCCAACCAGGCGGTGCTGGAGATGCTCGAGGGCATCAAGCGCGACGGCGGCGACGTCGACTCCTTCATCCGCAAGGTGAAGGACAAGGAGGACGGCGTCAAGCTCATGGGCTTCGGCCACCGCGTCTACAAGAGCTTCGACCCGCGTGCGCAGATCATCAAGGCCGCCGCGCACGATGTCCTCTCGGCGCTGGGCAAGTCCGACGAACTGCTGGACATCGCGCTCAAGCTCGAGGAGCACGCGCTGGCCGACAGCTACTTCGTCGAGCGCAAGCTCTACCCGAACGTGGACTTCTACACCGGCCTGATCTACCGGGCCATGGGCTTCCCGACCACGATGTTCACGGTGCTGTTCGCGCTCGGCCGCCTGCCCGGCTGGATCGCCCACTGGCACGAGATGATCAAGGAGCCCGGCAGCCGTATCGGCCGTCCGCGCCAGGTCTACACCGGCGTCGAACTGCGGGAATACGTTCCCGTCGAGGCCCGCTGACCGCCGCACAGCCTTAACGGAACAGCCTTAACGGAACAGCGGTAACGGAACAGCGGTAACGGAACAGCCGTACAAACGAGGCGCCCCGCACCGGATCCCCCCACGGGTCCGGTGCGGGGCGCTTTCAAGCCCCGGATACGGATCCCCCCACGGGTCCGTGCCGGGCGTTTCCGAGGACCAGCGGCCCTCCTCCGCGTCGCCGGGACGGGAGCCTTCCAGGAGGGCCGCTCAAGCTCCCTGGTCACTCCGCCCCGGCGTTTGCGAGTGTGGACCGTCCCCCAAGACAGTCCACGCCACCTCACCGGATCCGCCGGGGTTCCGGTGGCAGGCGGTGCCGTCGGCGCCGGGCGCGCGGCGTGCCTGCACCTGCTAAGACCACCGTACCGGCCGAGGGGTTACGTTCCGAGAGGTGTGATCTGCGTCTCTTATGTTGTCGGTCGGGGCCCGTGCGAGCAGCGGATTCGTATCGCGTAGCGTGGTCTGCCCCCGGGCGCGAACGGCGTTGTCCGGCATGGGTGTTGATTGTACGAAGAGCGTGCGAGGTGCGATGAGCGAGGCGGCTGGCCGCAGCGTCGTGGTGGCGGGCGGAGGCACGGGCATCGGGCGCGCGGTCGCTCGGAAGTTCGCCGAGGCGGGTGACCGGGTGGTCATCGTCGGCCGCCGCCGTGACGTGCTCCGGGCCACGGCCGAGGAGCTGAGGGCGCCCGGTGGTCCCGATGTGGTCCCCGTCGTGTGCGACCTCGCCGACCCGGACGCGGTGGAGGCCTCCCTCGCCTCGCTGCCCCGGACGATCGATGTCCTGGTCAACAGCGCCGGCAGCCGCGAGCCCGTCCTCAGCGGGGGGCCGCACGCCGTGCTGGCCCGCTGGCGCGGCGACTTCGAGCGCAATGTGCTGACCGCCGTCCTGCTCACCGACTCCGTCCGCGACCGGCTCACCCCCGAGCGGGGCCGTGTCGTCACCGTCTCCTCGGTGGCGGCGCTGCGCGGCGGGGACTCCTACGGGGCCTCCAAGTCCGCCCTGCACGCCTGGAACCACTCCCTGGCCGCCCAGCTCGGCTCCCGCGGGGTGACCGCGAACGTGGTGGCGCCCGGAACGATCGAGGGCACGGGCTTTTGGGGGGACCGGCTCGACGACGCCGAGCTGACCCGCCGCGCGGGGCGCACCCTCGTCGGGCGGGTCGGCCGTCCCGCGGACGTGGCGGCGGCCGTGTTCTTCCTCGCCTCGCCGGACGCGGGCTTCATCACCGGTGAGATCCTCAACTGCAACGGCGGCGAACTGCTCGGGCGGTGATGCCGCCTGCCCGAGCGTGTCCGGGCTTGAACGCGACGGGGCCCGGATGCGTCCGGGCCTGCGTCTGCGGGCCTGCGTCTGCGCCCTGAGCGTGTCCGAGCGTGTCCCGGCCCGGGCATCTGCGGGCCTGAGCGTTTTTCGCCCCGCGTGTCCGGAACCGGAGCTCAGGCGCGTCCGACCAACTCATAACCGGCCTCGTCGACGGCGGCGCGGACGGCGTCCTCGTCCAGGGGTGCGGTGGCGGTCACCGTCACCCTTCCGCTCTTGGCGTCGGCCTCGACGGAGGTCACCGCGGGCAGGGCGGCGATCTCCTCGCCGACCGCCTTCTCGCAGTGTCCGCAGGTCATGCCGGAGACGGAGTAGACGGCCGTGTGGGTCCCGGTGGCGGCGGTGGAGCTGTTCATGGGTCCTCCGAATGTCTCGTGCGAGTGTCTCGTGCGAATGTCCGGCGATGGCAGGTTATGACTGTCCGGTTGTACGGATACCCCCTCACTCTATACCCCTGGGGGGTATGTCCGTCGGAGGATGCCGGCTCGGCGCGCCGATCTTCGCGGCCGTGGGTGCCGTTCCAGCGGAATGCGACCGGCGTCTTAGGTGTTCTTGATGGCATACCTCCATGGGAGGTCTTCGGTGTCATCCCCCAGTAGGGGATGTCCCCCGACGCCCCCCGCTCGGCCGTAATGCGATTGACGTGCTGATTTTTCACCTGACAGCGTGACCTCAGCGGCGTGGCGGAGGTCCGGGGGAGACACGGGACCGCAGGGGCGGAAGGAGGCGGGCGTGGGCTGGCTCTCGACGCTGTCCGAGCTGTCGGCGTTCGACTTCACCGAGCCGTTGGCGACCCACCTCGGCGGCAACGCTCTTCTGGCGTACGGCATCCTCGGCGTCACCACGGCGCCCCCGCTGATACCCAACTCCGCGATCCTGGTCACCGGCGGCGTCCTGGCCGCTCGCGGAGATCTCAACATCCTCGCCGTACTCGCCGTGGTCGCCATGAGCGCGGTCCTCGGCGACATGCTGATCCACCGCGGCGGCGCCGCCATGAGCAACAGCGTGCTCAGCCGTGTCTACCGCCGGCCGCGCCGCCGGGCACTGATGGAATGGGCGGCCCTGCGGATAGAGCGGCATGGCGTCCCGTTCGTCATCGGTATGCGATTCCTGCCCAGCGGCCGTGTCTTCGGCGGCCTCGCCGCGGGCGTCATCCGCTTCCCCGCCCGCCGGTATCTGTTCGGGGCGCTCATCGCCGAGGGCGTCTGGGCGAGTTACTCCGTGGGCCTGGGCTACTTCGGCGGCCGGGTGACCTCGAACTCCTTCTACGCCGTCGGACTCGGCATCGGCGTCTCCGCCGCCGTGGCCACGATCGGCGCGGTCGCCCAGTGGGCGGCCAGGCGCCGCGACCGCAAACGGCCGGTGGCGGTCGGCGATCACCGTCTGCCCACGGTCCCCGCGGCCCTGGGGCCGCCGGCCAGACCGGGGCCGGTGGGTCCCGCCGTTGTGCCTTCCACGCCCTCGCCCGGTGGGCCCGGCTCTGGCTCTGGCTCTGGCTCTGTATCCATATCTGGATCTGGATCTGGATCTGGATCTGGGCCCGAACCTCGGCCCGAGGCCGGGCCCTCGGCGAGGACGGGCCGGGCGTCGTGACGGGACGAGGGCGCTGACAGGATGAGGACGCTGACGGGATGAGGACGCTGACGGGACGAGGTCGCTGAGGGGACGAGGGCGCTGACGGGCCGCTCTGATGGCGCCGGGCGTGTCCGGGCGTGTCCGAGGACGTCGGCCCGGTCGCCGGGTCCGTCAGGCCCGGCCCGCCGTGCCGCGCACCGCTTGCGGGCGCAGTGCGGGGGCGTCCTCACCCATGATGGGCTCCAGATAGCCGTACAGCAGCTTCTTCAGCTCCGGGACCAGTGCGTGCCGCTCCGCCTCGTCCTCCTTCTCGAACATCGCCTGGAGCACGCCCTTGAAGGTGTGCCAGCAGATGTCGGCGGTCCGGTCGAGTGCGCTCCGCTCCAGTTGCGGCGCGCGGCCGGCGAATATCGTCTTCACCTGGTCGAGGATCGCCTTCTCGAGCAGGTCGTGCTCCTCGTCGAAGCGCTGCGGCATGTCAGGACCGTGGAAGAGGGCGAAGCAGACCGGGTTCTCCAGGTTGAAGTCGACGAGCGGATCGATCACCCGGTCGAGCAGTTCGCGCAGGCCCAGAGCTGAGTGGTCGAGCGAGAGCGCGGTGCCGTGCACATTGCGCATCTCGATCACCAGGCGCTGCGAGAGAGCGTCGCCGATCGCCTCCTTGTTGGGAAAGAACTGGTACAGCGTGCCGGGGGAGACCCCGGCCTCGCGGGCGATGGCGTTGGTGCTGGCCGCCCGGTACCCGACGCTGCAGAACACATTCGCCGCGGCGTCGAGGAGCTGTGCGATCCGCCGCTCACCCCGGGCCTGCCGACGGCGTGGTTTGTCGCCGCCCGACCGTGCTTCGCTCACGCGTATCCCCAACCTGCCGGATCACTGTTGACAAACGCGAGCGCCCGCTCGCATTCTTGGGAAATGCGAGCGGCAGCTCGTGTTTGCCAGTCTATGGCAACGGCGAACCGATGACGCCTGCCCTGAAGCGCTGACCAGCGCGACAGACCGACCGGCAACCGTCACAGGTTCCAACGGGGAGGGGACACCGAACGATGCCCGATGTCAACCACGACCGTGACGGGGACGGTGGCGCGGACCGCCGCCGACCGGTCCCGGAGGCGGTCGAGAGGCCGGTCCCCGAGCCGATCCGCGGGTGGAGCCGTGCGGCCACCGCCAAACCGCGGCTGAGCCTGTTGCTGGCGCTGCTGTTCGTCGTCTTCGCCGTCGTCGCGGGCAGCGGAGTCGCCGATCACATGAAGAGCGGCGGCTGGGAGGCCCCCGACTCCGAGTCGGCGTACGCGTCGGCCGAGCTCGACAAGCTGTTCCCCTCCGCCCGGCCCAATGTCGTCCTGCTCGTCCGAGCCGACGGGGGAGCGGACTCCCCGGCAGCGGCGGGCGAGGGCAAGGAACTGGCGCACCGGCTCGCCACGGAGAAGTCCGTCGTCGGCGTCACCTCCTACTGGGACACCAAGGCGCCCGCTCTGCGCGCCAAGGACGGCGGCCAGGCACTGATCGCCGCCCGCGTCGAGGGGGATGACAACGAGGCGGGCAAGGTCCTGGAGCGCATCCAGCACACCTACGAGGGCAAGCACGGCAGACTCGATGTCTCCTTCGGCGGTATCACCGCCGTGCGCCATGAGATGCAGCAGACCATCCAGGACGACCTGGTGGCCGCCGAGGCCATAGCCCTGCCGATCACCCTGGTGCTCCTGGTGATGGTCTTCGGCAGCGCCGTCGCCGCCCTGCTGCCCCTCGGCGTCGGCATCGTCGCCATCCTGGGCACCAATGCCATCCTGCGCGGGCTGACCACCTTCACCGATGTCTCAGTCTTCGCGCAGAATCTCACCACCGCCCTGGGTCTGGGCCTCGCCATCGACTACGCCCTGTTCATCGTGCGGCGGTTCCGCGAGGAGCTGCCGGGAGCGCCGGGCCCGCGCGAAGCCGTGGCCGCCACGCTGCGCACGGCCGGGCGCACGGTTCTCTTCTCCGCCCTCACGGTCGCCGTCTCGCTCGCCGCGATGCTGGTCTTCCCGCAGTACTTCCTGCGCTCGTTCGCCTACGCGGGCATAGCCGTGGTGCTGCTCGCGGCCTCGGCGGCGCTGATCCTGCTGCCCGCCCTGCTCTACCTGCTCGGCGACCGGGTCAACGCCTGGGACCTGCGCAAGCTGGTGCGCGGGCGCCGCAAGGACCGGCCCGAGCGCGAGCAGGGCACGGGCTATGCCCGCCTGGCGCGCACGGTGATGCGCCGGGCCCCGCTGTTCGCCATCGCCACCACCGTCGGCCTGGTGGTGCTGGGAGTGCCCTTCCTGGGTGTGCAGTTCGGCAGCGCCGACGACCGCCAGCTTCCCTCCACCGCGCAGTCCCACATCGTCCAGCAGCACATCCGCGAGGACTTCCCCGGCAGCCCGGACAACGCCATCGAGGTGCTCGCCCGGGGAGCGGTCGGCAAGGGCATGCCGGAGTACGCCAAGAGGCTGTCGGAGCTGCGCGATGTGCTGCGCGTGGAGAGCCCGGCGGGCACCTTCGTCCAGGGCACCCGCGCGGGTGAGCCGGGACCGGGCGACGCCGGGCGGGCATCCGGCGGCGCCGCCTATCTGACCGTGCTCCCGAAGGGGGAGGCGTTCGACACCTCCACGCAGAAGGTGGTGGACGCCGTGCGTGCCGAGCACGCGCCCTTCCAGACCTCCGTCACGGGTTCGGCGGCCACCATCGTCGACAGCAAGCAGGCCATCGGCGACCGGCTGCCCTACGCCCTGGCGATGATCGCGGTGACGACGCTGGTACTGGTCTTCCTCCTCACCGGCAGTGTGCTCATACCCATCCAGGCGGTCGTGCTCAATGCGCTCAGCCTCACGGCGATGTTCGGCGCCGTGGTGTGGGTCTTCCAGGAGGGACATCTGTCGGGGCCGCTGGACTTCACCGCCACGGGCACCATCGAGACCTCGCTGCCGGTGCTGATGTTCTGCCTGGCCTTCGGGCTGTCCATGGACTACGGCGTGTTCCTCCTGTCGCGGATCAAGGAGGAGTACGAGCACACCGGCGACCACGAGCGAGCGGTGGTCTTCGGAGTGCAGCGCACCGGAGGGCTGATAACCGCGGCCGCCGTGATCCTGGCCGTCGTCCTCGTGGCGATCGGCACATCACGGGTGGCCAACACCAAGATGCTCGGCCTCGGAGTGGCGCTGGCCGTGCTGATGGACGCCATGGTGGTGCGGGGTCTGCTGGTCCCGGCGGTGATGCGCCTGACCGGCAGGGCCACATGGTGGGCACCGGCGCCGCTGCGGCGGCTGCACGACAGATTCGGCATCAGCGAGGGCGGCGCACCGCCTCCGGCGGCACCGGAGGTGGACGCCCCCGAGCCCGAGTTGGCCCGGACCACGTGACCGGGCGCGGCGGGCAGCCCGGAGCTCCGATGGGGACCTGGGCTCCCGGCGGGGCGGCCCGCCGCAAGCTCACCGTGCGAGACGTGCGCCGCTCGGCTGCGGCGCGGCTCCGCACCCGTGCCTGATAGGGGTGGGACGAGGGCTTGCGCCAAGTGCACCAGTCCGACGGGCCGCTGACGGGCGGTGCGCCTAGGTTCACCGGCATGGGAACGATCCTCTCCGCCACCCGGGCCGTGCTCCTCGCCACCACCGTCGGCAGTGCGCTGCTGTCCGCCGCGATCCCGACCGGGGCCCAACCGGCAGAGCCCGCCGCGGGGGTGGTGCGGCACTCGGCGGAGGAGTCCGAGTCGGCCCAGCGGCGGGCACATGCCTACTGGACGCCGGAGAGGATGCGTGCGGCCAGGCCGGTGGAGGAGTACACGGCGGCGGGCCGTGCCGCCGCGCCTCCGCCCCATGCCGACGGCAAGCCGTGGCCGGGCGGCAAGCAGGCCGTCAGGACCACCGGGCAGCTGTTCCTCGTGGTCTCCGGCGGCCGGCCGGCCTCCTGCACCGCCGCCGTCGTGGAGTCCGGCAGCGAGGACGTCGTCGCGACCGCCGCGCACTGCGTCCATCTGGCCGAGAGCGGCGGCTGGTCGGAGCGGATGGTCTTCGTCCCCGGCTACGAGGGCGGCCGCGCCCCGTACGGGGAGTTCCCGGCGAGGCGGGCGGCGGTCTCGGCGGCCTGGATGGAGGACGAGGACCCCGACGAGGACTACGCCTTCGTCCGGCTCGCCGCCTCCGACCGGGGCCATGTCGCCGATGTCGTGGGGGCGCGCCCCGCCTCGTTCACACCGAGCCCGCACCGCGAGACCGTTGTCCTCGGCTACCCGGCCGACCCGCCCTTCGACGGCGAGTCCGTGCAGTACTGCTCGGGCGCGGCCCTGGCGTCGCCCTACGTCAACAATCCCCGGCAGCACTACGTCAAGCCCTGCTACTTCACTCCGGGGGCCAGCGGCGGCCCCTGGTACACCGGGTTCGACGCCGCCACCGGCAAAGGGGTGCAGACCGGGGTCACCAGCGCCAAGCCGGTGGGGCCCGGCGGTGACGCCTATGTCTTCGGCGCGATGTTCGACGCCATGGCCGAGCGGCTCCTCCACGCCGCCGACAGCCCCTGACCCCGGACACCCCTCGCCATCGAAACACCCCCAGGTCGGCGGAGGGTCACCTGGCGGGATCGCTCCGGCCCCTGTTGCCCGGTCGTCGGGCGCTCCACACCCGGATGGTGTCGGCGTACCAGTACGGTTTTCCGCCCTCGACCAGGTCGGGCGCGGGCAGATGCCCGAGCTTCTTGTACGAGCGCACCGTGTCGGTGCGCACCCGGATATGGGCGGCGATCTCGGCGTACGACCACAGGGTCCGGTCGGTCATCTCATCCACCTCCCAGCGGGCGCCGCAGAGACGGCCGGGGTTGCCGTCGCGGGGCTGCGACGCGAGGACGGCCCGGGCCGCCTTCAACCGAAGCGCGGGGGACCGCCGCTGTCGGAAAGCCAGCCTGCCGCTGCCACGAAGCGGAATCGATCTACGCCGCTTGCTGTGCCAGGCTTGTGACGCGGTGCCCGCGTAATAGTGACAAACGGCGGCGAATGGGTAGAACGCGCGCACGCCGGGCCCCCCTTTGGTGTGCCGCCGTCCGTGCTTCGAACCACCGGGTGCGTCGTTGTACGCCCGGTGATCCACCGGCCGCTCACGCCATACGGGGTGTCAACCGGGCAGCTGGTCGATCGCCTTGACGATCCGCTTGTCCGAGACCGGGTACGGCGTGCCGAGCCCCTGGGCGAAGTAGCTGACCCTCAGCTCCTCGATCATCCAGCGGATGCGCTCCAGTTCCGGTCCGGGCGGGGTGCCGGAAGGCAGCGCGTCCACGAGCCGCTGGTACTCGTGCCGCATCTGCTCGACCTTGAGCATCAGCTCCCGGTCGCGCTGGGGCGCGTTCGGCAGCCGCTCCAAACGGTGCTCGACGGCCTTGAGATAGCGCAGCACGTCCGGAAGCCGCCGCAGGCCCACCCCCGTGGCGAAGCCCCGGTGAACCAGCCCTTCCAGCTGCGCCTTGATGTCGGTGAGGGCCGGAACGAGCGCCAGGCTGGTAGAACCCTTGAGCCGCCGCTCCACGCGGTGCGCGACCGCGAGGACGTTGGCGACCTTCACCACCGCGTCGGCCGCCGTGCCGTACAGCTCCGCCCGCACATGGTCACGCAGCTTGGCGAAGCCCTCCTCGTCCCAGGCGGGGCCGCCGAAGTCGTCCATCAGCTTGTCGACCGCGCAGGAGACGCAGTCGTCGAACAGGTCCGCGGTGCTGTTGTGCGGGCTGTGGCTGAGGGCCAGTTTCGCCTGGGTGCCCAGCCGGCCCTGAATCGACTTCACCGGCGAGTTGGCGCAGAGCAGCAGGAGGCGGCGGGTGCCCGCCCACATGGCCCGCTGCTGTTCCTCCTCGGTCTCGAACAGCCTGATGGCCGCCGTCTCGCCCTCGTCCACCAGCGCCGGGTAGCCCTTGACGGCGTGCCCGTCGCGCTTGTCCTCGAAGGTGCGCGGCAGGGTGCCGAACGTCCAGGTGGTCAGCCCCTTGCGCTCGATGCCCGACCCGGCCGCGGACATCGCGGCCCGGGTCTTCGGTCTGAGCTTGAACTTCAGCGCGCCCAGGTCCTTGTCCTCGGCCACCTTGTGGTGCTTGCCGTCGACCACGCGGAAGGTGATCCGCAGATGGTCCGGAACCCGTTCCAGATCCCAGGCCTCGGGAGGGATCACCACACCGCGTATCCGGTGCAGCTCACGGGCGAGCGCCTCGGTCAGCGGCTCCTCGCGCACGGCGAGGCGGGCCAGCGCCTCCCTGGCGACGTCGGGGGCGGGGACGAAGTTGCGCCGGATCGCCTTGGGCAGCGAGCGGATGAGCGCGGTCGCCAGGTCCTCGCGCAGCCCCGGGATCTGCCAGTCGAAGCCCTCACCCGTCACCTGGTTGAGCACCGGGAGCGGGATGTGCACGGTGACGCCGTCCGCCTCGGTGCCCGGCTCGAACTGGTAGGACAACCGCAGCCGCAGCTCGCCCTGCTGCCAGAAGTCCGGGTAGTCGGCCTCGCAGACGCCGCCCGCCTGCTCGTTGATGAGCATCGACTTCTCAAAGCTCAGCAGGTCGGGCTCGCTGTGCCGGGTCTTCTTCCACCAGCTGTCGAAGTGGCGGGCGGAGACGACCTCCCGGCCGACGCGCTGGTCGTAGAAGTCGAAGAGGGTCTCGTCGTCCACGAGGATGTCGCGGCGGCGGGCCCGGTGCTCGAGGTCCTCCACCTCCTCGAGCAGGGCCCGGTTCTCATGGAAGAACTTGTGGTGGGTGCGCCACTCGCCCTGCACCAGGGCATGCCGGATGAACAGCTCACGGGAGAGCTCGGGGTCGACACGCCCGTAGGAGACCTTCCTGGCGGCGACGATCGGCACCCCGTAGAGCGTCACCTTCTCGAACGCCATGACGGCGCCGCGGTCCTTCTCCCAGTGCGGCTCGCTGTAGTTGCGCTTGATCAGGTGCCGGCCGAGCGACTCGGCCCACTCGGGCTCGATGCGCGCGGCGATACGGCCCCACAGCCGGGAGGTCTCCACGAGTTCCGCGGCCATCACCCAGCGCGGGGGCTTCTTGAACAGCGACGAGCCCGGGAAGACGGCGAAGCGCGCGCCCCGCGCCCCGATGTACTCGCGCTTGTCCGGGTCCATCAGCCCGATGTGCGAGAGCAGTCCGGCCAGCAGCGACTGGTGGATGCGCTGGGGGTCGGGCGGCGCCGCGTCGTTGAGCGCCATGCCGAGGTTCTTGGCCGTGGTGCGCAGCTGGCTGTAGATGTCCTGCCACTCGCGCACCCGGAGGAAGTTGAGGAACTCCGCCTTGCACAGCTTGCGGAACTGGTTGGAGGACAGCTCCTTCTGCTGTTCGCGCAGGTACTGCCAGAGGTTGAGGTAGGCCAGGAAGTCCGAGCTCTCGCCGTCGCTGGCGGCGGTGAACCTGCGGTGCTTCTCGTCGGCCGCCTGCTGTTTGTCGGCGGGCCGCTCGCGCGGGTCCTGGATCGACAGCGCCGCGACGATCACCATGACCTCGCGCAGGCACCCGTTCTTCTCGGCCTCGATGACCATCCGGGCCAGCCGCGGGTCGACCGGCAGCTGGGCGAGGTTGCGGCCCAGCGGGGTCAGCCGCTTGCGGACGTCCTTCTGCTCGGGGTCGATCGCGCCGAGCTCCTCGAGGAGCTGGACGCCGTCCTTGATATTGCGGCGGTCCGGGGGCTCGACGAACGGGAAGGCCGCGATGTCGCCGAGGCCGATCGCGGTCATCTGGAGGATGACGGAGGCCAGGTTGGTGCGCAGGATCTCCGGGTCGGTGAACTCGGGGCGTCCGAGGAAGTCCTCCTCGGAGTACAGGCGGATGCAGATGCCCTCGGAGACACGGCCGCAGCGGCCCTTGCGCTGATTCGCGCTCGCCTGGGAGATCGCCTCGATGGGCAGCCGCTGCACCTTGAGCCGGTGGCTGTAGCGGGAGATCCGGGCGGTGCCGGGGTCGACCACGTACTTGATGCCGGGGACGGTCAACGAGGTCTCGGCGACGTTGGTGGCCAGCACCACGCGCCGCCCGGTGTGGCGCTGGAAGACGCGGTGCTGCTCGGCGGCGGACAGCCGCGCGTACAGGGGGAGGATCTCGGTGCTGCGGCCGCGGGCGTGTAGGGGAGCGTGCTTGCTCAGCGCGTCGGCGGTGTCGCGGATCTCCCGCTCACCGGAGAGGAAGACCAGGATGTCGCCGGGGCCCTGCTCGCACAGCTCGTCCACGGCTTCGCAGATCGCCTGGATCTGGTCGCGGGCGTCGTCGCCGTCCCCGTCCTCGTCGGCGTCCTCGGCGAGCAGCGGCCGGTAGCGGACCTCGACGGGGTAGGTGCGGCCGGAGACCTCGATGACGGGCGCGTCGTCGAAGTGGCGGGAGAAGCGCTCCGGGTCGATGGTCGCCGAGGTGATGACGACCTTCAGATCGGGGCGGCGGGGCAGGAGCTGCTTGAGGTAGCCGAGGATGAAGTCGACGTTGAGACTGCGCTCGTGCGCCTCATCGATGATCAGGGTGTCGTACTGGCTGAGGTTGCGGTCGTTCTGGAGCTCGGCGAGGAGGATACCGTCGGTCATGACCTTGACGAGGGTGTCGTCCCCGACCTGGTCGGTGAAGCGGACCTTCCAGCCGACGGCCCGGCCGAGCGGCGTGCCGAGCTCCTCCGCGACACGCTCGGCGACCGTGCGGGCGGCGATGCGGCGGGGCTGGGTGTGGCCGATCAGGCCGCTGACGCCGCGGCCGAGTTCCAGGCAGATCTTCGGCAGCTGCGTGGTCTTGCCGGAGCCGGTCTCGCCCGCGACGATCACGACTTGGTGGTCGCGGACGGCCGCGAGGATCTCGTCCTTCTTCTGGCTGACCGGCAGGGCCTGCGGGTACTTCACCTCGGGTACGCCTGCCCGGCGCCGCTCGAGCCGCAGCTCGGCCTCGTCCACGGCGGCGGCGATCTTGGCGGCGGCGGCCCGCTGCCCCTCGGGGTCACGGATCTTGCGTATGCCGTCGATCCGGCGCTGAAGGCGGCGCTGGTCGCGCAGCATCAGGTCGGACAGGCGTGACTGCAGGTCGGCGAGGGAGCTTCTCACAAGCGGGGTACCCATTACAGGGGCAAGGATAGGCACGCCGACGCCCGAGTCCGCCACCGGATAACGCCGCGCCGCGCACGCGCCGTCCAGGACCGGCCCGTTCCTGCGCTTGGAAACGGTGCCTGGAGCGGCGGCGGAAGGCGGCGTGAAGGCCCCAGGAGCGGTCGGCGCCCCGGCGCCCCGGCCGCTTTGGGCTATCTGCCCGTGCGGCCCGGGACCGCCGGGAGACCGGCTTCCGCCCCCGGCACCCGAGCGGCCTCCGTGACCGGCTCGGGGACAGGTACGTCGGCCGGCTGCGGACCCGGCGCACCGCTCGTTCTTCCCGGCAGCCTTCCCTGCAGCCGCAGGGCCGTCGTCGCTGTTCCGGTGATCAAGAGGACCGCCGCGCAGCCCGAGGTCGGGGTGATGCGTTCGGCCTGGAGGAGCCAGGCCGAGGACATGCCGAAGACGGGGACCAGCAGGGAGTACGGGGCCGCGGTCGCCGCGCCCACCACCGGTACAACCGCCCCTTTGGCCGCCCCGCCCTTCGCGGCCTCCAGCCACGCTGTGCTCACCCGGTCACGGAACGGATACGAAGTCCGCGATCGGCCGATGACTTCCGCTCCGGTGCCGCACCCCCTGGTTGCGCTGCCACACGGGCGTCGTACGACCTGCCCGGGACGCTGATCATCGGCGATCCCCTGGATGGGGAGAGGAGCCCGTTCCATCTGTCCTGGGCGGCCGACAACCAGGGCGCCAACGGGGCCTTCGCAGTCACCTCCGCTCAGCGCGGCACGGACACCACGGACGGTGAGCCGGTCGCCATCGACTACTGGTCCTTCTCCGCGGACGGGTCGGGCGGGATCTCCGGGAAGCTGACCGACGCGGCCACCAGCCAGGGGGCCGCGCTCAATCTGCTCTTCCTGCCGAAGCCGCTGGTGAACTGCGGGATGTACTCGCCGTTCGTGTTCAGCATGGGGGAGGGGACCCCCGCTCGAGGGCAGCGTCGGCAGCGGTGATGTCTCGCTGACCCTGAGCGGCACCACGGGCGACGGCACCCGGAAGTTCACCGTCACCTGGTGACGGACGACGACCCTGTGGGATCGGGGGACCCATGACCGCGGACCGACTGGTGGGCGAATGGGCCCGACGTGTGGCCGATGTGGCCGCGCCCCAGGAGATCGACTCGGCCGAACCGACCGCCCGCGCCTACGCGGTGGGCGGATCCGAACGCCGACGGATGCTCCAGCGGGCGCCGGCGGCGCCGGGAGGCGCGGGTGGCGAGTTGGCGACCGTGCTGCCCGCGTTGTGGGACGCGCCGGCGGCCACCGCTCTGTTGATCAATCGATTCTCGGATCACCGGCACTGGCCCAGCCCATCTCCGGCGCCATGCTGTGGCTTGCCCTGCGCGAGCGTGCCGCCGCCCGACGAGCCGACGAGCCGACGACCCGACGGCAACAGCCGCGTCAGGCAGCGGGCAGCCGACCGTGGGACGCACGGGGACTGCGGGTGGCGCGGGGACCGTTCCCCCTCCCGAACTCGCAACGGCCTCCCACCAGGCACAAGCCCCCGGCTCCCCCCGAGTTCCCATGCGAAGGGGACCCTCCCGAGGAGGGCCTCGGCACTCACCGGCGGCTAACCAGCTGTCCCATAAGCTGTTCCGTGTTGCTCCGCAACTCGTCGACGGATTCCTCGCGGCCGGTCAGGTATCTGAGCAGCGCCTGTTGGAAGAGCCCGTCAAAGACCGCATAGGCGATCCCCGAGGAGACCGTGGGAGGTGATCCTGACAGTTCCGCGTAGTGACTGACGACGCGCCAGATCATCCGCTCGAGACTCTGGTCGATGTCGAGTACATCGGCACGGAACGACTCCTCGAACAGGCCCTGGTTCCGCAGGTCGTACCAGAGCCGGTGCATAGGTGCGTCGTCGCGCAGCGTTGCGGCCATGGCCTCGCCGAAGCTCCGTCCCAGCTCATCCGCCGAGTCGGCGCTGACGACGATCCGGTCGTAGCGGGTGACGCAGTCCGCCTTGTACTGCCGCACGCAGTAAGTGATCAGCTCCACCTTGTCACGGAAGTAGTAGTGCAGAACGCCGTGGGAGAACTCGGAGTTCTGCGCGATCTCCCGCAGGCTCGTACGGGCGTAGCCCAGCTCGGCCAGGGTCTGCAGCGCGGACGCCGCGAGCTGCGCCCGCCGCTCGGCGAACTTGTCGACCTGCCGCCGGGAGATCCGGTCCCGGTTCTTGCCTTCGACCTGGGCCACAGCGCCTCTCCGTCAAGCCGTCCCGCCCGCTGCCGTGCGGGTCCCCGACCAGGCTAGCGTGCCTCGCCGCGAATCCATGGAGGAAATCTTGACAGTCGTCCAAGAAACTCTTGACGACTGTCAAGAAGTGCTCGAAGCTGTCGTCACCTCCCGCGGTCCGGGTCTTGTCACGGCTGAGCGCGCGGCGGGGCACACAGTCGTCTCAACGAGGAGATGTGCCATGAGTGTGTTCGACCTGGCCGGACGCAGGGCCCTGGTGACGGGCGGAGCCCGAGGACTGGGCGCGGGGATGGCCGAGGCGCTGGCCAGGGCCGGTGCCGCCGTCGCCATAGGCGACATCCGGGAGGACCTGGGCAAGGCGACGGCCGAGTCACTCCGGGAGGCCGGCGCCACAGCCGCGTTCGTCCCCCTCGACGTGACCGAGGACGCGAGCTGGGAGTCGGCGGTCGCCCGAACCATCGACGAGCTGGGCGGCCTGGACATCGTCGTCAACAACGCCGGGGTCGAGATCTCCGGCCTGGTCGTCGACCTCGACCCCGCCGATGTACGCAGGATGCTGGAGGTCAACGTCCTCGGCGTGGCCCTCGGCACCAAGCACGCCTTCCGCGCGATGCGGCCCGGCGGCCCGGCGGGGGGCGGGGGCGCGGTCGTCAACATCGCGTCTGTCGCGGCGACCATCCCGTTCCCCGGCATCGCGGGCTATTCCGCCACCAAATCGGCGGTGGACCGGCTCACCCGGGTGGCCGCGCTGGAATCCGGAAAGCTCGGCTACGGCGTACGCGTCAACTGCGTCCACCCCGGGCTGGTACCCACCGAGATGGGCGCGAGGCTCGCCGAGGACATGGTGGCCCTCGGCCTCTGGCCGAGCGCCGAGGCGGCCGTCGGCGACGTCATCGGCCTCACCCCGCTCGGCCGGCTCGGAGAGGCCGCCGACATGGCTGACGCCGTGGTCTTCCTCGCCTCCGACGGCGCCCGCTTCATCACCGGTGCCGGCCTGCCCGTCGACGGCGGCATGGGCATGTGACGGGCCCACCCGTTCCACCGCCGCACCCCTCGCACCGGACCTTCGGAAAGGCCGACCGAACATGAGCAATGACAAGCCCGTCGTCGTCTACGGAGCCTCCGGCTACACCGGCCGCCTCGTCTGCGAGTACCTCCGGGAGTACAACGTTCCCTTCATCGCCGCCGGGCGTGACAAGGCGCGCATCCAGGCTGTCCTGGACAAGGTTCCCGGCATCGAGACCGTGGACCACGAGGTCATCGAGGTCGAGCACGCGGTAGGACCGCTGACCGAGCTCTTCCGCGGCGCCAAGGTGGTCAGCAACATGGTCGGCCCGTTCATCAAGTACGGGCCCGAGGTGGTCGAGGCCGCCCTCGCCGCCGACTGCCACTACCTGGACACCACCGGGGAACAGGACTGGGTCCTGGACGCTCAGGCGCGGTGGGGCGATCGGTACGCGGAGAAGGGGCTCCTGCTCTCCCCCGGCATCGCCCAGATGTACACCACGGGGGAGATCGCGGCCAACATCTGCCTGGAGACACCGGGCCTGGACACGCTCGACATGCTGGTGCTCTGGAAGGGGTTCCCGACCTACGCCTCGACGCAGACGATCTTCACCATCCTGAAGGCCGACTGGCACTACCTGGAACAGAACCAGTACAAGAAGTGGGACCCGCTGACCGCCGTCGAGGTCGCCGTCCCGGGGCAGCATGAAACGGCACTGGCCCTGCCGTGGGGCGGCACCTGCCACCCGGTGTGGTTCAAGAACGACCCGCGCGTGGCGAACTGCAAGGTGCTCGGCGGCGTCATGGACCGTGCGGTCATGCAGGGCGTGGTCGAGACGGTGAAGATGGTCGAGTCGCAGATCAAGACCCTCCCGGCCGACCAGCAGGACGACGCCCTGGCCGAGGTGGCCGCCTCGGTTCAGGCCGGCATGCCGCCGAGGGAGAACCCCAGGATCAACACCTCGGTGGACTCCGTCCACGCCTCCGGCCCCTTGGGGCGCGCGCACTGTGTGATCCACGGCAACAGCAACTACAAGCAGACCGGGCTGCTACAGGCCTACGCCGCGTACTCGCTCCTCCAGCAGGCACCCAGGCGCGTCGGCCTCGCCTCGGCGTGCCAGGCCTTCGGCCACCGTGAACTGCTCGGGGTACTCAAGAGCTTCGGACTCGTCCTCGACCCGGTGCTCACCGTCAACAGCTGACCGATACGGGGCCCGGCGCCACCGAGGCCCCGAGCCCCGTTCGCTCGCCGAGCCGCGACACTTCGACGTTTGAGGATGGCGCCCGTGCGTCTGACCGACTACCTCGACAAGGGTGCGTCCCTGGGCCCCGGATCCCCTTGTCTGACGACCGGGGACCACACACTCACCTACGGCGAGGTCCAAGCGCTCTCCTGGCGGGTGGCACGAGGGCTGGAACGGTCGGGAGTGCGCCCCGGGGAGAAGGTGGCCGTACTTTCGGCGAACGACCCGACCGCCTTCTCGTGCGTGTTCGGCATCTCGCGGGCGGGCGCGGTGTGGTGTCCGGTCAACCCGCGCAACGAGGCCGCCGAGAACCGGGAACTGCTGGACCTCTTCGACTGCGTCTGCCTCGTCTTCCAGGAGGCCTACGCGCCCCTCGTCGCCAAGATCCTTCCGGACCTGCCCAAACTGACCACCCTGGTCTGCCTGGACGGGACACCGGGCTTCGCCGTCTCCTTCGACCAGTGGCTGGACGGCGTGTCCGCCGAGCCGTGGCAGCCGGAACCCGTGGGGACCCCTGAATCCGTGGGGACCCCTGAATCCCGGGGGACCTCCGAACCCGTGGGGACCCCTCAACCCCTGGGGATCCCTGAATCCGTGGGGACCCCTCAACCCCTGGGGACCCCTCAACCCCTGGGGACCTCTGAACCTCCGGGGACCTCCGAACTCCTGGGGCGCTCGGAATCCCTCGCGACCGTCGGCGACACCGTCATGCTGGTCGGTACCGGCGGCACCACCGGCCGGCCCAAAGGGGTGATGCTGACCGACCGGAACATCGAGACGATGACGGCGCTGACGCTCATGAGCTACCCGTTCGGCAGCCGTCCCGTCTACCTGGCCCTGGCTCCGCTCACCCATGCCGCCGGGGTGCTGTGCTTCCCCGTCATGACACTGGGCGGCGAGATCGTCATCATGCCCACCCCCGACCTGACCCGGTACCTCTCACTCGTCGAGCGGCACCGGGTCACCCACACATTCCTTCCTCCGACCCTGATCTACATGCTGCTCGGCCACCCGGGCCTGGACGGCGCGGACCTGAGCTCCCTGCGGTGCCTCTGGTACGGCGCGGCGCCCATGTCGGCCGCCCGGTTGGAAGAGGCGATCCACCGGATCGGCCCGGTGATGGCGCAGCTCTTCGGCCAGTCCGAGGCCCCCATGATGATCTCGACCATGGCCCCGGGGGACCATTTCCACCCCGACGGCTCACTCGCCGTCGAGCGCTTCTCCTCGGCGGGACGGCCCTCCCCCCTGGTCCAGGTCGCCATCATGGACGGCGAGGGAAGGCTGCTGCCGCCCGGCGAGCACGGGGAGATCGTCGTCCGCGGCTCCCTGGTGATGGCGGGCTACTACAAGGACCCGTCGGCCACCGAGGAGACGTCCCGTCACGGCTGGCACCACACCGGGGACATCGGCTACCTCGACGCCGACAACTACCTTTTCATCGTCGACCGCGCGAAGGACATGATCATCAGCGGTGGCTTCAACGTCTACTCCACACAGGTGGAGCAGGCGGTGATGGAGCACCCCGCGGTACGGGACTGCGCGGTCGTGGGACTGCCCGACGACACATGGGGCGAGCGGGTCGTGGCGGTCCTGGAACTCCATCCCGGCGAGAACGTCACCGACGACGGCATGCGTGCTTTCGTGAAGGCCCGCATCGGGAGCGTCAAGGCGCCCAAGCAGGTCGAAGTATGGCCCGACCTTCCCCGTTCGAAGCTCGGCAAGGTCGTCAAGACAGAGGTCAGATCCCGTCTGCTGCGGGATGCCTCCCGCGGCCACCCGTAGGAGTCCTCATGGTGGAGAAGGTGCGTATAGCCGGGGTCGGCATGATCCCGTTCACCAAGCCGGGCACCGGCGAGACCTATCCGGTGATGGCCGAACGCGCCGCGAGGGCTGCTCTCGACGACGCCGGGCTGTCCTACGAATGTGTCCAGCAGGCCTGTGCGGGATACGTCTACGGTGATTCGACGGCGGGTCAGGCGGGGCTGTACTCCCTTGGGCTTTCCGGGATACCCGTCGTGAACGTGAACAACAACTGCGCCACCGGCTCCTCGGCCCTCTGGCTCGCACGGCAGGCCGTCGCCTCGGGCGCCGCCGACTGTGTACTGGCCGTCGGCTTCGAGCAGATGCGCCCCGGCGCGCTGGCCGGCGTGTGGGACGACCGTCCGGACCCCCTGCGGCGCTTCCTCGACCGGATGACCGAACTCCAGGGGTTCGACGAACGGGCCCCGGTCGCGGCCCAGTTGTTCGGTGGCGCCGGGGTCGCCCACACCGCCGTGCACGGCACCGATCCCGCCACCTTCGCCAAGATCGCGGTGAAGGCGCGTCGCCATGCGGCGGCCAATCCGTACGCGGTCTTCCGCACCCCTGTGACCGAGGCGGAGGTCCTCGCCTCGCCGCGCGTCTACGGGCCGCTGACCCGCCTGCAGTGCTGCCCACCCACTTGCGGGGCCGCCGCGGCGGTGCTGTGCAGCGACGACTTCGCCCGGCGGCACGCCGTCGCCTCCCCGGTCGTGATCCGCGCCCAGGCCATGACCAGTGATTCCCCGGGCACCTTCGACTCCGGGGACATGAGGCGAGTGGTGGGCTACGAGATGACACGGGAAGCGGCCCAGCAGGTGTACGAGGCGAGCGGCTACGGCCCCGAGGACATCGACGTGGTCGAGCTCCACGACTGCTTCACCGTCAATGAGCTGCTCAGCTACGAGGCGCTCGGCCTCACCCCGGAGGGCGCGGGCGAGAAGTTCGTCCTCGACGGCGACAACACCTATGGGGGAAGGGTCGTCGTGAATCCCTCCGGTGGTCTGCTCTCCAAGGGACATCCCCTGGGAGCGACCGGCCTCGCCCAGTGCGCGGAACTCGTGTGGCAGCTACGCGGCCAAGCCGAGGCCCGCCAGGTCGAGGGCGCGAAGACGGCACTCCAGCACAACATCGGCCTCGGCGGGGCCTGCGTGGTCACTCTCTACGAAAAAGCCGCTGAGCGGTGACGGGCCGCGCTTGGCGCTGCGATGCGGGACAGACGAGCGCCCCGGCAGCCGATGGCATGCGGCAGTCCAGGAAGGAAAGCTCTGCCTGCCTGCCTGCCTGCCTGCCTGCCTGCTGCACTGCCTGCTGCACTGCCGGGGGAAAGCAAGGTAGCATCTAAGTAAGATTCAATCTACGTAAGATCGAACCTATGTTTCTCTCCAGGGTGGATTGCCGATGGAATTCAAGGGCAGGGCGGCCGACCTGGATCTGCTGGCTCTACAGCTGGGCCTCGTGATCGAGGGCGCAGGTGCCACACGCGGGCGGGCCGTGATCATGACGGGGCGGCGCCGAGTGGGGAAGTCCCGCCTGGTCCAGGAGTTCTGCGACCGGTCCGGAGTTCCCTATGTGGTCTTCCAGGCGACTCGGGGCCGCCACGCCGCGGCCGAGCGGGCGGACTTCACCGCGGCGCTCACGCAGGCCTCCCTGCCCGGGGCGGAGCTGGTGGCCGGGCTGCGGGCCGCGGACTGGAATCAGGCGCTGCGCTCGCTGGCCGTCGCTGTGCCGGACGATGCCGCGAGTATCGCGGTGATCGACGAGGTGCCGTGGCTGGTGGAACAGGACGCGGAGTTCGAGGGAGCGCTGCAGACGGTCTGGGACCGCCACCTGTCCGCCAAGCCGGTCCTGCTCATCCTGGTCGGCAGTGACATGTCGGTCATGGAGGCGCTGCAGTCCCACCGCCGTCCGTTCTTCGGGCGGGCGGCGACGATGACCGTGCGACCGCTGCATCTGGGTGATGTGCAGACGATGACCGGGCTGGATGCGGCAGACGCGATGGATGCTCTTCTGATCACCGGAGGCTTCCCGGAGATCGTCCAATCCTGGAGGCCCGGAATGAGCCGCGGCGACTTCCTGCGCGAAGCGGTGGCGAATCCGCTCTCCCCGCTCCTGGTGGCGGGCGAACTGTCGCTGCTGGGGGAGTTCCCCGAGGCCTCGCACTCCCGGGCGGTGCTGGAGGCGGTGGGCAGCGGCGAGCGGACCTTCTCCACCATCGCCGCACAGGCCGGGGGCGCGGGGGCGCTGCCCTCGGGCACGCTGTCCCCGCTGCTGAGCACCCTGCAGGCCAAGCGGGTCCTCGCGGCCGACCTGCCACTGTCCGGAAAGGCAGACACCAAGAACAAGCGCTACCGCATCGCAGACTCCTATCTCCGGTTCTGGCTGGCCTTCCTGCAGCGGGGACTCCCGCTCATCGAGCGCGGTCGGGGGGATCTGGCCTTGGAGCGCGTTGAGCGCTCGTGGACGACCTGGCGGGGACGCGCGGTCGAGCCGGTCATCCGGGAGTCGCTGCTGCGGCTGCTGCCGGACGGGCAATGGCCTCGGACGGAGGCGGTCGGCGGCTGGTGGAACCGGCAGAACAACCCTGAGATCGACCTGGTCGGCGCCGACCGCGAACCCGTGGCGGGCGCGGTGCACTTCGTCGGCTCCATCAAGTGGCTGGAGTCCCAGCCGTTCGGCCGGCGCGAATACGACGCCCTGGCGCGGGACGTGCCGGCGGTGCCCGGCGCCGGGCCGGATACCCCGCTGGTCGCGGTGTCCCGCAGCGGTGTGGCCGGCGGTCTGCCTCTTGCGGCCCACTGGGGGCCTGAAGAGCTGGTCCGCGCCTGGCGGTAGCCCGGAGAAGGGATGGGCCTGGGGCGCGTGGCTCAGGATGCGCGCGCCCGGAAGCGCCACCGCGTATCCACCGCAGCCACCGCATCCACCCGCGAAACCCCGGTGACAGCCGTACGGCGCGGCACCGGACCCTCCCGCGATCCGCAGGCGAGGTCCGGCGCCTTTCAGCGTGCGCAGGCACATGCTCTGACGAGCAAAAAGGCCCTCCCCGAGGGAGGGCCTACGGGAGTGCCCCCGGCAGGACTCGAACCTGCGGCCAAGCGCTTAGAAGGCGCCCGCGGGGATCGACGGGGCTGACCCGCTGACCTGTGTGTTTCCCACCATTACTGCGATTCCGCTGCTGTAGTTCGACCCGTATTCGACAGGCGGAACCTAGCGGTAGGCCGTGGGCGCCGACAGCGTGACGATGGAGCCCAGCCGTCGGCGCCAGGCATCCGTCAGAGGGGGGCGTTGCCGACGGGCTGCAACACTCGGGGGTGTTGCAGCTCCTCCGGGACCGGCCACCTGAGCTTGGGTTGTCCGACCGATTCCGTAGATCCAGCAACTGGGACATCTCCCGATGGAACTTGTCTGGGCAGGCCCCGCCGCACAGGAACGTCCTTCGGGCATATAGGACAACTCTCACGCCAGCCCCACCCTTCACTCAATCTCGCCTTGACCCTGGAGTCGGTGGGGTAAGAAGTTGGCCGAGTCTGCACGAATGGCTGACATGTGAGGTAGGTCCCATTCACTATGGACGCCATGACCATGTCCATTCCGCGCGGTGAATCGGATGAAGTTTCGATTGCTACTCTCACCGACAATGGCGCCAAGGGGCGATTCGGTGTGTCGTACGTACGTTCCATAATCAGTCAAGCCGGGGTTGGATTCACGGAGACCCCGCCTGACGAAGACGTGCTGGCAGTAGACGGGACCGTGGATTTCGCCGTTGCGTCCGCGCGAATCCAAGTAAAGTGTTCATCGCGTTTCAAGATTGCTGGCAGTAGCGCCTCTTGGCATTCTGAATTACATTGGCGGGAACGATGGAAGGAAAGCGGGGTTCCTGTGTATTTCGTCTTGGTCATATTGGACTACGACGAGCGTCCCCACTGGATTGACCACCACGCGTCCGGCACCAATCACAAAGCTGCTGCCTTTTGGGTGCGAGTTAATCAGCTAGAAGAAGGGGGGAGTATCCACATTCCCAAGACACAGCGACTTACGATCGATTCCCTTTACGTGTGGGCGAAGGAGGTTGAGTCGTGCTTCTTTCCGGCAGTGGTGTAGTCCAGAATGCAATGCGAGTTCCCACCCTGCCTCAGATTCGCTCTTACATGGAATACTCTGGGTGGGAACGGCGGGCGCCTGGTGTCGCAGGCACGCTATGGGTTCGGAATGGGATCCGGATTGGCGTCCCGAATTCGACGATAGGCGATAGAGAAATCGTTAAGGGTATCGTCGCCCGCCTTGCCGCTTATGAGCAGTGCCCGGAAAGTAAACTGGCGAGCCGTATTCGATATCACCTCATGGATGTTACTTTCCTCCGTGCCGCGAATGACTACCGAATCACAGACACCATCCCGTTCGAAGCCGCCTCCACGGTAATCGGATCAGCCCGGAAGCTGCTCCGTGCCTCAGGAACTACGGCATGGAGAGAGCGTGGCGAGATCGGTGGCAATTATGCTCGCCGAGGAGACGAAGTTCTGCGAAGTGCTCGCATGGATCACACACTAGACGGGTCATTTGTCATCCCTCTACTCGTTCCCCTCTCTGCACCGGATGAGCGAACGCCCCATGCGGCGGACTTGCCGAATCTCGAACTATTCACCTCGGCCCCTGAGCCGTTTGAGCGGCGGGTTACGCGCACCCTGGCCCAGTCCATCCAGGCGGTCAGAGAGATTATCGTCCAGCCCGAGAATTCGCCATCGATGTCCGAGTTGCATGCCGTTGTAGAACGCGGCGTCAGTAGGGAATTTTGCTCCGCTCTGGCGAGTATTCTTGCGGAGCCTGCGGTGGGTGAGTTTGAAACACAATTCGACTGGGCGGAATCCCTTCCGGCGCCAGGTGCGATGCCCACGTCGGTGGTGATCGAGAGTGAAGCTGTCGGCCGAATTGAGGAAGCGGCGAAGAAGCTTAAGAAGGGGCGGATTGATACCAGGTCAACGTTCTCTGGGGATATTGTCGAACTTAGGCACGTAACCGATGAGCCCTTTGGTTTCATTTGGGTGTCAACGATAAGGAAGGGTCGACGTTCCGAAATCCGTGTCCGTTTGCCTTTTTCTGAATATCAGGAAGCGTTGACCTGGCATCACTCTCAAAGGGTCGTGATCGTAGAAGGGCGGATTGAAGTGGGTGCGGGTCGCCGCTTGGTCGTAGAAAGCCCGGTTAGCTGCCGTCCGATTGACGAGATCTTTGTTGATGCCCACTAGTCGGATAGGTCAGTAACGGCACCTCGAAGCCTCTCTCATCATTGTCTGCCCGTGCGACGTCACTCAGGGCAGACGCCGCCAAGGACACCCGACGTAAACGTGGCGCCGACCTGCCGTCACCAATCATCCGACCCAGCGCCTTCGGTGAGCAACTGGTCAACCCTTTCCATGACCAAAGCGAACTGAAGCCAGGGGGTCGCGCTCACCAGCTTGGCCATGAACTCACGCGCCTTCTCGGGTGCGAGAGTGTGGCGCTCACCACGGACGTGCCGTACCCGAGTGCCTGGGGGCGGTCCTAATCGATGTACAGCTCAATTCGTCCGCCCTTCGTCTTTCTAATGCCAACAGTTGCGCCTCTCGTAGTGACGTCACCACCAATGCGGTGCAAGGTGTGCCCTCTCTTTGTGTGTGACCGGACAGTCCGGACAGCAATACTCCACCCTGTCCGCTCCGTTTCCGCAGGTCAAGGGCTTAACCGGACAGTCGGACGGCTGCGACAGGTATGGCTCCTGGCCCTCTTGGCTATCGTGCTTCCGCTTCTTGGCCGTGCTCCAAGTAGGTGACCCGGCCTTCACTGCGGGCAGTTGCCGCAGCTCTGATGCGGCGCGCCAGTCGGGGGATCGTGAGGGTGTCCACCGCGTCTAGAGAGTGGTAGCCGTAAGCCCGGACCTCGGTTGCCTGCAACCGGATCTGTCCCTCTAGTTCCTCGGTCAGGGTGCCTCCGTCGAAGATGTACAGGACTTTGTCACCCTCTGCCGGATGGGGCGCCCAGTCCACTGCGAGCAGGCGGCCGATAGTCGGCGCGATGCCCAGCTCTTCTTGGACCTCCCGCACGCATGCTTGGAGCGGGGACTCGCCCGTCTCGACGTAGCCGCCCGGGATTTCCCGGTAGTCCTTATACGTCGGCTCAAGTAGTAGTACCCGGTCTTGATCATCGAAGAACAGCGCACCCGAGGCCATCCTTGGGTGCGCCATCTTTGCCTCGTGCTCGTTCTCGCTCACGCGACTGAGCCTAACCACTCACACCACACGAAGCCTGTCGGCCAGGTCCGCAACGGACTGCGTCGGCCGACCCCGGGTGCCACGGACCCATCCGAGGACGAGTTCGCGGCTCATGTAGTGGTGCCGGACCTGCTCAGGCGCGATCCGCTCGGCTTGCAGGACCATGGCGAGCGCGTCATCTGTGCGGTTCCAGGCGCTGAGGGCCCGGGCAACCTCCAGGTTGTGTCGGACCCGCCGCTCCACTGGTAGGGCGCTGGTGTCCACCGTCGGACCCAGTTCTGCGGCAACCTGCATATCGCCGAGTTCGCCGGCGGTGGCTACGCGGTGGATGGCGACGTTGGTCGGCCCGAAGGCTGTCCACATGTGGTTCGCATCGGAGCCCAGGCGAGCCGCCATCGTGCTGGCTTCTTGCAGGAAGGCTTGGGTGGTGGCCCGGTCCTCCGCTCTTGCCGCCGCCATGGAACCGGTGAGGAAGAGCGTGCCGTACACGGACAGGTAGGCCGGAGTCGCGTCATTGAGGCCGGGCTCCAGGAAGCCCGCGGCATCATTCACGAGCTGGACGGCGGTCTCAAAGCGACCCGTGGACAGCAGGCAGTGCGTGACGGATCGGAACAGCGATCCCGTGATCACGTTGTTGCCGCTCTGCTGCGCGGCGGCAAGTCCACGATCCGCCGCGATCCACGCCAGCTCGTTCTCTCCGAGCTTGCCGAGCACCATAGCGGCGCCCTGGTACGTCAGTGCCAGCAGTGAGTTTGATTCCTCCCGCTCGGTTCCCGAGTGCGCTCGTACGGCAAGCAAGGCGTCCGCGAGTAGCAGCGGGAGTTGTCGCGCCGCGAACCCATACCGTGATCCCTGGTAGGCGTCCCATACCTCGCCCACGTCGGATCGCAGCGCGTCGAGCGCGGGTGGCTCGCCGTCGGCCGGCGCGCCGATGAGCGGGGTGAGGAGCCTGTAGTCCATGAGCGCTTCGCGCAGGGCGGGGAGCGTACCGCGACCGCTTTCCTTGGACCACTCCACGAGGGTCGGCTCCCCGATCAGGTCGCCCATGGAGACGTCCAGTGCGTGGGCGAGTGCCCGGATCACTGACAGTCGGTCGAGTTCGATGCGGTTGTTCTCGGCTTTGCCCAGCCAGTCGGCGGTACGGCCCACCAGTCCGGCAAGCACTTCTTGGGACAGGCCGCGGCGGTGGCGGTACCAAGCGACGCGCTCGCCGGTCGTCAGATGCTGTGTCATTCCTCGCATGACTTCAGCCTCACCTCGGTTCGCGAAGAGACCCCGGAAGGATTTTCCGGGGTCGTCCAGTGGGTGCGCCATAGCGTCGTGAACGTCCGATGCGAGACGCCTTGAATCGACAACGGGGAGGTACTGACGTGGCTCTGACGGCTCGTGAGCGGCTGAGGGTGATGGTGGCTCTTGAACAGCTCTCTGCGGAAGCGCTCGATCTGGCGCGTCGGGCGCAGAGACTCGCGGAGTCTGTCAATCCGACCGCTGCGCCTCCTCGAGTTGCTGGAGGCGGTCATCAAGGCGAGTCAGATGAGCGCGGATCGCTTCGATCTCCTGCATGATCGCGGTGAACTCTGGGCTCAGCTCGTTCGCGGCCTGCTTCTCCTGCGGTTCGCATACGAAGTAGCCGCGAGTCGAGTCGGGACGGACGGTACCCCGCTGCACGAGTAGCTGAAGTGCCTTCGTTGCGGTACCAGGGGCCACGCCGAAGCGCTCGGCGATGGTCCGTACGGCTGGCAGCTTCGTCCCGGGCTCGTACTTGCCCGCCTTGATGTCCTTCTGGAGATCGTCCGCGATCTTCTCGTTCACGCGGCGCGTGGCATCAGCAGTAGGCGTCATACGGCCGATGCTAGCTGCCTCATCACCAGTTCAACCGGCACTGCTGACACGACCTATTGTGCTAGTTGTATCAGTCATGCTAGAACAGTAAGTGCCGATGGACGCCAGGCTCTCACGGGCTGGATTCCGATGTGAGTCCTGCCTGGCCTGCGTCATCGAACGCCCCAACTGGGGTGGCGGCACTCCCGGCCAAGGACAGCCCGTCGCCCCGCCTGCCACGACAACTACTTGAGGAGACCCGCATGCGGATGCGCGTCTTCGTAGCTGGCCACGAAGCCAGAGACGAATCCGAGTTCCTAGAACTTGCGCTCGGCACACCGCCGGAGCTGTGGCTTGGTGAGCCGGACGAGACGGAGGAGGAGCGGGCTGCGCGGCTGGACGCGGCGCGCGACATCCTCGCTGACGACCCGACGCTGTTCGACCGTGTGACCAAGGTGGCCGCTCAGGCCATCGAGTCCCACGCCCCGGAGCTCCTGCCCGCCCCGCTTCCGCTTGGCGTCTCGCCTCGGCGTGGGCGCTACGTCCCCCGGTCGGGGGTGGCAGCGTGAGCAGCGCCCTGACGGCATTGGCGGCTACTGCGCCGCTGGCTGCTGGCTGGTCCATCCACAGT
>NZ_BMMS01000011.1 GCF_014646055.1 Wenjunlia tyrosinilytica | reverse complement strand
CACATTCACCACATACAAATCGAACTGCGCCATGAACATCGCCGACAACAACACCGGCAACATCAACCACCGACGCGGATCGGGGCCCGATCCCACGTCACTTGCGCTGTTCGACATCAGTTGGACCTTGTCTCGGTTCGTCGCCATGGGATGGAGTCCCTTGTGAGAGGCGGTTTGTGGAGGGTTCCGCGGCCCGGTCGACCCGGTCGGCGTGCGCCGGGCGGCGCGGACGCTGGCAGACGTCCGCGCCGACCGGCACCGGCCGTTGTCGTGGGGCGGCGGTCAGACGGCGGCTGCCGTCGCTGCGGCTGCCGCCGCGCTCTGCGTGCGTTCCTTCTCGAGGCGCCAGTCGACCTTCGAGTACTCCTCGGAGGCCAGCGCGATCGACTCGTCGATGCTCAGCACCGTGGGGAGGCCGAAGAGCGTGACGATCTTCGTCAGACGCTCGGGGACGGTGCCCCCGATGACGTGGTAGGGGATCTCGAGCTCGTCGAGCGCCCGCAGCAGCATGTCGTCGCAGGTGCTGCGGAAGCGCTCGTTCATGGGCCGGTGGCCGTCACTGGCCAGCCCGAACTCCCTGCGCAGATGCACGAAGCCGTCGAACGACTCCTTGACGTGCTGTTTGAAGTAGTGTCCCAGCTGCGCGGTCACCTCCCCGAAGAAGTCCATCTCGGGGGAGGGCGGCGGCGGGCTGTCCACGTTGGCACCCGGGTCCATGCCGAACTCCACACGGGCGGCCGCGTACGTCCACTCCTGAAGCGAGGATCCGTCCGCGATGAAGCTGCTGCCCAGCAGCGCCTCGTTGACCGCGCGGCCGACGTGGCGGCGCACGGCCAGCTGGATGTACTCCGCCGGCGTCACCTCGGTGAGCGCCTTGCCGGGGACCGCGTCGGGCATGATCTCCCGGATGGTCTTGGCTGGGGAGCGCGGTATGCCCGTGTGGTGCGAGAGGGCCATGGCGGTGAAGGTCTTCCCCGCCGAGTAGGTACCGGAGATCGAAATTCTCATGTGTGGGGCTCCTGCCGGTCGCTATGTCGGGGCGGGCGTCGGTCGTGACGCCGTCACGCCGCTTCGGGTTCGGCCTTGGCGGGCAGCTCGTGCGCGAACGAGCAGCGCATCTCGATGCCGCCGAGGCGGCCCTGGATGTCGACGCTGCGCCACGTCGCGCCGCGCAGCGGCAGAAGGCGCTTGGCCGAGATGGACGCGTGGGCCTCGAGGGGCGCCGTCAGGGGCTGCCGGATCTCGGCGGCGTCCATGACGGTCTGCATCATCCACAGGGTGTTGCTGCTCTCCCGGGTGATGGAGTCCAGCTCGTACATCAGCACCTGGGCCAGCTGGAGGTTGACGACAAAGCAGTCGACCAGGGCGATGGACGGCTGACCCTCTCCCTCGATGCCCCGCGTCGGCGCCCGGCTGCCCTCGACCTCGTGGAAGGCCACCTGGCCCCTGGCGGTCAGGTCGTCCATGTCCACCCGGACGTCCCCAATCGTGTGCCGCCGCAGCTTGAAGCCCTCGCCGTAGAACCGCTCCTCACCCGGCCCGAGGGCCTCGACGAGCGAGCCGAACCTCGCCTCGGTGCCGGCCTTGCCGGCCACCCGGTGCTCGATCTCGCAGCGCACCCGCAGGCCCCCGACGGAGCAGTCGTACACCGACTGGAAGCCTCCGGCGGCAGCCGGCTCGGGCGCGGTGTCCACGAGCTTGGCGGACAGGGCGATGCCCTCGAGGTCCTCCTGCGGGGCGTTGCCCGCCCGCAGGACGATCTTGCGCAGCCGCATCGTGCGCCGGTCCTGCCCGTCCAGCCCGTAGGCGTGGACGAGGTGGAGTTCGGCGAGCTGGACGCCGAGCACCAGGGCGTCGATCGTGCTCAGGTGAGGACGAAGGTCGGTGCCGTCCTTCTTCTTGGACCAGTCCGCCGGGTAGGTCAGATTGGCCTTGGCGAGCACTCCCGGCTTCTCGGAGCCGGCCGGCGTCACGACGATGTCGTGGACGTCGTAGGTGGCCCGCTGGTAACCGCGGGAGAAGAAACGCGTCTCCCCCGGGCCCAGATAGTCGTCGATGGAGCGCAGCGCGAGCCGCTGTCCCGTCGTCATCGGGTCAGCCCTCGCCCTGGGACCGCGCCTCGATCGCCTGCTCGTAGGCGTTCACCAGGTCGCTGACGGAGCGGATGTCGGTGATGGAGACCTGTTCCGAGAACGGGTCGACCCCCAGTTCCGCTTCGAGCTGGATGAGCAACTGGGCGAGCATGAGCGAATTCAGGCCGAGTTCGAACAGTTCATCGTCGGCCGACAGGGATTCCGATGCATCCTCCGACTCCATGAGGAGGGCGTGGATCTCCTGCTCGATCACGCTGCGCACACTCTTTCGGACTAGCATGTGATGCCTCCGTCGATAACCAAGGACTGCCCGGTGACAAAGGACGACCGGGAAGAGGTGAGGAAGAGGACCGCGTCGGCTATCTCGTCGACGTTGCCCAGTCGGCCGAGTGGAGTGCGGCGCTGAATCCGTTCGCGGTTGGTCGAAGTGACCTCCGCGGTCATGTCGCTGTCGAAGAATCCGGGGACGAGTGAATTCACCCGGATGTTGAAGGCGCCGAGTTCCCGGGCCAGGCTTCGGGTGAAGCCGTCCAGTCCGGCCTTGGCGGCGGCGTAGGCGGTGACGCCCCGGTAGCCGCGGATCGCGTTGATGGAGGAGATGTTGACGACGGTCCCGCCGCCACCGCGGGTCATCACCCGGGCGCAGGCCTGGGTGAGCATGATCGGGGCCGTGAGGTTCTTGGTGATCAGGGCGTCGATCTGCTTGGGCGCGGTGGTGAGGAAGAGCTCCTGGTGGAGCACTCCCGCGTTGTTGACCAGCAGGTCGATCCGGCCGAACCGCTCGGTCACGCTTCGTGCGAAGGTGCGCAGGGACTGCGGTTCGCCCAGGTCGGCTGCGGCCCAGAAGAACGCGTCCGGCCGGTCCTCGGCGATCGTCCGCGTGAAGTCGTTCTGGGCGCGGCAGAAGGTCGCCACACGCCAGCCCTCCTCCAGCAGCCGCTCGACCAGGGCCCGGCCGAGTCCCTTGCTCCCGCCGCTGATCACGGCGACCTTGCGGTCGTCGGCCGCGGTCTCCCCCGTGGACTCCTGCGCCGTCGTCACGCCGCGCTCCTGATCTTCTTGAAGCGGTCGGAGTGCTGGTCGGCGTCGGAGACCTCGACCACCACCGGCACCTTGAACGCCTCGAGGCGCTTGCGGCAGTGGGCGCGGATCTCGCGGACCACGTCCCGCTCGTCGGCGGGCTCGGCCAGTTTGACGGTGGCCTTGACCACCATCCCGGTGATGTGGCTGGGGCGGCCGGAGACCGTGGCCTCGGCGATGTTGGGGATCTCGAGCAGGACGTTCTCGACCTCGCTCGGGTACACCTTCTCGCCGGCGACGTTGATGATCTCCGAGCGGCGGCCGAGGATGCGCACGTAGTCGCCGTCGGTCTCCACCGCGTCCTGGGTGTTGAAGAAGCCCTCGTCGTCGAAGGGCGCCGGCGCGTTGAGGTAGCCGAGCATCGCCATCTCCGAGCGGATCCACAGGATGCCGTCGGTGATGCGGTACTCGAACCCCGCCCCGCCCAGCTTCACCCACAGGGTGTCGTCGCTCTTGGACTTGGTGGGCATGATGCCCAGCTCGGACAGCCCGTAGGTCTGCTTGAAGCGGATGTCGGGCAGTGCCTCCTTGAGTTTCTGGAGCGTCCGCAGCGGCATCGGCTCGGTGCCGTAGGTGATCAGCCCCAGGGTGCTGATGTCGAAGCGCTGGTAGGCGCCCGAGATCAGCAGCATGTTGAGGAAGGTGGGGGTGGTGGGCAGGACCTCCACACCGAACTCGGCGACCGCCGCGCACACCGTCTCCGGGGTGCGCTCGGCGATGGTGACGATGGCACCGCCCTGGCTGAGTGTGTGCAGCAGGGTGTTGATGCCGCCGATGTGGTCGAGGTTGAGGAAGGCCAGGGTGCGCTTGGGCCGGGTGGGCTCGCCGTAGCGGGCCAGCACCTTCCCGAAGTCGAGTACGGTCGCCTTGCTCCGGCCGGTGGTGCCCGAGCTGAACAGGACCAGACCGGGGGCGCCGCGCTCCCGAAGGGTGCCGTAGAGCTCGTGGTCGGCGGAGCGGTCCGTGCGCTCGTGGGCCCGAGTCCCGTTGTCGGCGTCGATGGTGACGACGGCCTCGACCTCGGCGATCTCGTGGAACTCGGCCCGCTTGGCGTCCGGCAGCGGCGTCAGGGGAACGACGATGGTCCCCTGCTCGATGAGGGCGAGCAGGCCCGCGCACGCCTCGACGGAGCTGACTCCCTCGAGCGCCACCACCTGTCCCGGACGCACCTCGTTGACGGCCAGGAATTCCTGCCAGTCGGCAATGCGCTGCACCAGATGCGAGTAGCTGTAACGCGTACCGTTGAAGACGACGGCGTCCTTGTCCCCGAAACTCTTCAACCGGTCGAGAAACGAGCTTGTCATTACGCTCCTCCAAGATTCTTCCCGCCAAGGCATGAGCGTCGATGGGATTCGCGCCTGAAGCCGGGCGCGGTGCTTGGCTGAGCACCACCATGGCACCGGGGCCGGAGAAGTTCCCGCGCCGTCCGGATACTTTGTCAAGTGGGCGGGCAATGGCCGGCCGCACTCAAGTGGGGGAGAGCCGGGGCGCGTTCGGAAAGCGTGCGCTACCTGACAAAGTGTGCGCCGCCCTTCGTGGTCCACCGCGCTTCTTGACCTACCCTTGGCATTCACCGCATGGCCTCGGTCGCTTCCGGTCGTGGCCCGCCGCCCACACAGCAGGGACTTGGGACTGCGGAGGAGGAGTGCCGACATGGCCGAATTCAAGGTCCTCGGCGGGATCCTGGAGGAGCTGGCCGCCGAGGGGGTCCGCGTCTGGCTCGACGGGCTCTGCCGGGACCGGCTCGCCTCCGGACGCCTGGACCGGCTCGTCCGGGACGGGCGGGCGGCAGGGGTCGCCTCCGATCCGGCGCTGTGCGCGCGGGCCGTGGCCGAGAGCCCGGCCTACCACGAGCAGTTGGACCAGCTCGCCCACCGGGGCGTCGGCACCGAGGAGGCCGTGCGGGCCCTCACCACGTACGACGCGCGCTGGGCGTGCGATGTGCTGATGCCGGTCTTCGAGTCGGGCACGGGGGTGGACGGAAGGGTCTGCATCGAGACCGATCCCCGCCTGGCCCGGCGCACCGCGGCGACGGTGGCCGAGGCGCGGGCGCTGTCCTGGGCGGTGAACCGGCCCAACCTGCTGGTGAAGATCCCGGCCACCACCGAGGGGCTGTGCGCCATGAGCCAGTGCCTCGCCGAGGGGATCGGGGTCAACGCCTCACCGGTCTTCTCGGTGGAGCGCTACGGCGCCGTCCTCGACGCGTACTTCGAGGGACTGGAGCGGGCCCTGGACGCGGGGGTGGAGCTGGCCACGGTCGGATCCGTCGTGTCGTTCTTCCTGGGGCCGGTCGACACCGCGGTGGACGCATCGCTCGACGAGCTCGGGGCGGGGGCGGTCAAGGAGCTGTGCGGCGAGGCCGCGCTCGCCAACGCCCGCCTGGCGTACCGGCTCTACGAGGAGCGGCTCGGCAGCGAGCGATGGCGGGCGCTGGCCGCTGCGGGGGCGAGGCCGCAGCGCCTGCTGTGGACCGCCACGCAGGTGGGCAACCCCGCCCACCGCGACACCCGCTACGTCGAAGGGCTCGTGGTCTGGGGCACGGTGAGCGCCATGACCGAGGCCACGCAGGAGGCGCTGGCCGACCACGGCGAGCTGCGCGGCGACACCGTGACCGGTGAGCACACGGCGGCCCGCGGGGTCATGGACGCGCTGGAGCGGCTCGGTATCTCCTTCGCCAAGGTCACCCGTGAGCTGGAGGAGCAGGCGCTGCGCGCCTCGTTCGCGGCCTGGGAGCGGCTGAGCGGGGCCGTCGAGGACGCGCTGCGGCGGCCCCACGGCGCACCCGACCGCGTGACTCGCCCCGAACCCGGCCCTCCCCTGATCTGACTCACCGTCATCCGGCGACCTCCATGCGCCGGGCGCTGCGTCCCACGGCCGTTCACGCCGAGAGCGACCGCTCGGTCCTCCCGGGGAAGGGGGCGTCGGCCAGGGCCAGCAGTGGAGCCGCCTTCACGGCGGTCTCCTCGAACTCCGCCTCCGGATCCGACAGTGCCACGATCGCCCCTCCGATGCCGTAGCGGACCCGGTTCGGGGTCACCACGGCCGTGCGGATGACGATGCTCAGGTCCGCCGTCCCCGTCAGCGAGAGGTAGCCGATCGCCCCCGAGTACACCCCGCGGGGGCCGTCCTCGAGACGGTCGATGATGCCCATGGTGCGCACCTTGGGCGCGCCCGTCATCGAGCCGCCGGGGAAGGCGGCGCGGACGCACGCCACGGTCGAGGTGTCCTCGCGCATCCTCGCCCGGACCGTGCTCACCAACTGGTGCACGGTCGCGTACGACTCGACGGCGAAGACCTCGTCCGCCTCCACCGAGCCCACCCGCGCGCACCGGCCGAGGTCGTTGCGGACCAGATCGACGATCATGAGGTTCTCGGAGCGGTCCTTCTCGTCGGAGAGCAGGTCCGCCGCGAGGGCGGCGTCCTCGGCCGGTGTGGCGCCCCGCGGCCGGGTGCCCTTGATGGGCTTGGACTCCATCGTCCCGTCCCGGTCGACGCGCAGGAACCGCTCGGGTGAGGTGCTGAGCACATGGACCTTGTCGAACTGGAGCAGGGCGGCGAACGGGGCCGGGCTGGTCCGGCGCAGATACCGGTACGCGTGCCAGGGGTCGAGGCGGCCGCGCAGCTCGGCCATGTTGGTCAGGCACACCTCGTAGCTCTCGCCGGCCGCGATCTGGTCCTGGCAGTCGGCGATGAGCCCGAGGTAGCGGTCGCGGTCGTGGCGCAGCACCAACTCACCGAGGCCCAGGCCGAGTCCGGGCCCCGGCACCGGCCCGGGCTCCTCGTACGACGTCATGGACGGGTCGGGCAGCTCGCTCAGCCGGTCGGCGGTGGAACGCATCCAGTCCCGCGCGGAAGCCTCGTCGCCGTCCTCCACCAGGGCGAGCAGATAGGTGGTGGAGCCGGCATGGTCCAGGAGGACGGCCCGGTCGGCGAAGACCATGGCGGCGTCGGGCTCCTCGGAGCGGTGGACGCGTTCGCCGCCGCACTCGGCCTTGAGCTCGTAGCCGAGGTAGCCGACCCACCCGAGGGCGAAGTCGAACGGCAGGCCGGGAGGCAGATCGGCCGGGTCCACGCGGCCGGTGCGCAGATCCTCCTCGAGCCAGTCCAGGAACCGCCCGGCCACGATGCGCGTGGTCCGCGCCGACCGCACGGTCACGGTGCCGCGCCACACATCGGCCTTGGCCACGCGGGCGAGCGGCCCGGAGGCGTCCCCCATCACGGAGAACCGCCCGAGCCCGGAATCGGGGCGGCTGCTGTCCAGCCAGAAGGCATGGTCGCCACCACGGAAGAGCCGCTCGAAGGCGGCCTCGTCCCCCCACCGGGTGGGCATGCTCTCGACCAGAATCCGAAGCCGCCCGCGCGGCGCCGCGGCCGCGGCGGGCCGTCCCGCGGGCGCAGCCGCCCTCGCTGTCCGCCTCGGACCCACCCGCCCCGCACGGAGGTTGTGCCGCTCGCTGAGGCGGGCGAAGTTGGCCAGGAGGCGGTGGCCGTGTTCGGTGGAGACGGACTCGGGATGGAACTGCACACCCCACAGCGGGCGTCGGCGGTGGCGAAGGCCCATGAGGACACCGTCGGGTGTCCACGCCGTCGCCTCCAGCGCCTCCGGCAGCTCGGTCACGGCCAGCGAGTGGTAGCGGACGGCCTCGAAGGGGGAGGGCAGCCCGGAGAACAGGCCGCCGCCCCCGTGCAGGACCGGCGAGGTCCGCCCGTGGCGTGGCTCGGGGGCCCGCTCCACCGTTCCACCGTGCGACAGGGCCAGCCCCTGGTGCCCGAGGCACACCCCGAGCAGCGGCAGCCGGCCCCGCTCCACGATCTCCCGGCAGATCCCGAAGTCCGCGTCCCGCGCCGGTGTGCCCGGACCCGGGGACAGGACCACCTTGCCGAACTCCTCCAGCCGTTCCGTCCGCCACCGCGGGTCGTCGTTGCGGACCACCACCGGTTCGTCCCCGTCGACCTCGGCCAGGTAGTGGAAGAGGTTGTAGGTGAACGAGTCGTAGTTGTCGACGAGTAGCGTGCGCACTGGCCCCCGTACCCCCGTGTTCGCTCTGTCCCGGTTCCTCGCGACCGGCTCAGCGACGTGCTGGAGCCTCGGTCACCTCGATCAGTAGGTGCTCGACCATGTGGTCGCCCTCGCGGACCGCCCGGGTGCGCCGCACGGTCAGCCGCCGGCCGCACTCGTCCGCGATCACGCGCAGACCCTCCACGTCGCCGCGGCTGCTGAAGTGCAGCAGCGCGAGCCCGCCCGGTGCCACCCAGCGCGGCACCTCGGTGAGGAACCTGCGGTGAGCCGTGTATCCGGGGTCCACATAGGCGCGCTCGTGCATCGTCCGGTAGGTGTAGTCCTCGGGCGCCAGAACGTAGTTCGAGCTCCAGAACACCACGTCGAACGGCTCCTCGCCGGCGAGCGCGGAGAACAGGTCGCTGTGCACGGCCCGGACCCGGTCGGCGACGTGGTGCCGTGCCGCGTTCATCCCGGCGTTGGCGACCGCCATCGGGTTGATGTCCGCCGCGACCACCCGGTCACGGCCCGCGAGCGCTCCGGTCACCGCGATGACACCGGTGCCGCAGCCGATCTCGAGCAGCGAGCCCCGGTGCGGTGCCCGGACCGGCTCCGCAAGGCCGAGGAAGTCTAGGGCGATCCCGGTGGAGGGCGAGTAGAGCGGGGCGAAGACCTCTTCCAGAAGGTCCCACTCCCGCCCGGCCATGGTGAAGCTACGAGGGCGGTCCGGCCTGGTCAGCGACTCATTGCTGCGCGCGAGCGACCGCTCGTAGCTGCGTACTTCAGACACCTGCAAAGTCACGTGAATCCCCACCGCATTTGAAGGTGCGCCGCTCCGCACGGCGGCTCTCCGACAACCCTCAACCGGAGCGCGACATTATCGAAAGGTGTTTCGGCGACACTGCACGTCACATACACGGTGTCCGGAGCACACTGCAAGAGGCAGCATTCATGGAGGGGCACTGCCCAGCGTCATGTTCCACGGTGTCGGTCTCGAACAGGTCGTCTGATCTCTCACCCGCCCGGAGGTTTGCGCGATGGCGCTGGATCACGAGCCGGAGGCGTTCGACGTCTTCGCGGTCCTCGAACTGCTCTCGAGGGAGGCGCCGCCGAGCCACTACGAGGAACTCGTCGAGCGGGCGCGCCGCTCGGGCGCCGACCCCACCACGGTCGAACGGCTCTCGGAGGCCACCCGGCTGGCGCTGGGCATCCACTCGGCGCACGGCCGCCGCCAGCAGCGCGAGGCCGGACTGTCGGCGCTGGTCGACACCGCGCGCGACCTGACCCTGCCGTACGACCTCGACACGCTCCTGAAGCTGATCGCCCGCCGGACCCGGCTGCTGCTCGCCCTGGACATGTCCTACATCAGCTTCCACGAGCCGGGCGCCGACTACTCCTACGTACGGGCCGCGGACGGCCACGCCACCGCGCTCACCGTGGGCTTCCGGGTGCCGATCAAGAGCGGGCTCGGCGTGGACGTGTCCACCAACGCCGCCCCGATCTGGACCCCCGACTACCTGGCCGACGAACGCATCCGGCACAGCAGCGAGATCGACCGCGTCGTGCGGGCCGAGGGGCTGCGCGCGGTCATGGCCGTCCCGCTGCGTCAGGGGGTGCGTGCCCTCGGTGTGCTCTACGCCGCCGACCGCAACCCGCGCCACTTCACCCCGGACGAGATCGCGCTGATGAGCTCCCTGGCGGACCTCGCGGCCGTCGCCATCGAGAAGACCAGGCTGCTGGACCAGACCCACGCCGAGGTCATCGAGCTGGAGCTGGACGGCTCCCGGGCCAAGGCCACCCTCGCTGCGGCGCGACGGCTCAACGACACCGCGAGCCGGCTGACCGACCTGGTACTCGAGGGCAGCGATCTGCGGACGGTCGTGGCGACCGCCTCCGAGGCACTGGAGTGCGGGCTCGTGGTCCGCGGCCCCAGCGGCCAAGTGCTCGCCGACAGCGGCCCGATGCCCGCGCTGGACCATGACGAGGTGCTCAAGGCCGCACTCGACGCCCATGCCGGCCGCGCCCCCGTACTGCTCGACGGCGGAACCTGGGTCGCGCCGGTCCTCGCGGGCAGCGAGGACGTCGGCTCGCTCCTGCTGCACCCCTCGGGGCCGCTCGCGGACAACGGGGAGCGGATGCTGCGCCTGGTCGCCCAGACCACCGCCGTCCTCCTGCTCCTCCAGCGCAGCACCGCCGTGGCCGAGAGCCAGGTCCGCGACCTGCTCTTCGACGACCTGCTGGCCGTGCCGCAGCGTCCGGCGCAGCAACTCGGGGAGCGCGCCCGCAGGCTGGGCATCGACCTCGACCAGCCGCACGTCGTGGTGGTCGCCCGCCCGGAGGGCGGCTCGCAGGGCCGGGCGGTCGTGTGGGCGTCCTCGTACGCGCTGCGCACCGGGGGCCTCAAGAGCG
Source organism: Wenjunlia tyrosinilytica (assembly GCF_014646055.1). Classification (GTDB taxonomy): domain Bacteria; phylum Actinomycetota; class Actinomycetes; order Streptomycetales; family Streptomycetaceae; genus Wenjunlia; species Wenjunlia tyrosinilytica. Next base: position 221,468 of record NZ_BMMS01000011.1, on the reverse strand, counting down.
TGCTGTCCGGGCGCATCGTCCTTTTCGTCCCGGGTACCGACGCCGGGGCGGCGGCCCGCGCCGTCTCCGCCGAGCTGTCACCGCTGCTCGGCAACCCGGTCACGGTGGGTTCGGCGGGACCGGCGGTGGGGGCACCCGCGGTCGGCCGGGTCTACCAGGAGGCCGTGCGCTGCCTGGACGCGCTCACCTCCCTCAATGGCTCCGGCAGCACCTCCTCCGTCCAGGAACTGGGGTTCCTGGGAGTCCTGCTCTCCGACAACCACGATGTCGAGGGCTTCGTGGACTCCGTCATCGGCCCGGTGCTGTCCTACGACGCCCAGCGCTTCACCGATCTGACCCGCACCCTGGAGGCCTACTTCGCCTCCGGCAGCAGCCCGACCTACGCCGCCGAGTCACTGCATGTGCACCCCAACACGGTCTCGCGCCGCCTGGAGCGGATCACCGAACTGCTGGGCGCCGACTGGCAGAAGCCGGGCCGGGCGCTGGAGGTGCAGCTCGCCCTGCGGTTGCAGCGCACCCGCCAGACCCTCAGCGAGCAGCGTGCGTCAGGCCGACAGCGCAGGGACGGGCCGCCGGGCCACCGGGAGCCCGGAGGCGAGAACAGCGGCGGTGTGGGCGACTGAGGCCAGGGTGATGTGCCGGTGCCACCCGCGGAACGACCGCCCCTCGTAGTCGCGCAGGCCCACCTGTTCGCCCACCTCGGCGAAGTCCCGGCCCACCCTGCGGGCGAGCTTGGCCAGCCGCAGCAGGGAGGTGAACGGGACGGAGCCCTGGTCGGTGAGCCACAGCTGGTCCGGCCACCGGCCCGGGTCGCTCCACTCGCACAGCAGCACAAGATCCGAGCACCGGGACCCCGCCCGCTGCGTCCGGCAGGCGGAGTCCGGCAGCATCACCCGCACGGCGGCGGCCAATGTCGTCCTGGTCCCGCCCGACGAGGCCGGATCCACCCACGTCACCGGTCGGCGCAGGCCCTTCACCGACTCCATCAGCCGCTGGGCGGGGGTGGCCACACCGCCGTAGCCGGGCAGCGCGTGGTCCGCCATCACCAGCCGGGTGGCCGGGTTGATCCGGGCGAGCACCGGCACACCCAGCGGCGAGAAGCGCCGCAGCGCCGCCCCGGCGTCCCAGTCGCGGGCGTCGAGCAGGACCGGGCGCCGGGCCACGCCGCCGTAGCCCGCGACGTCCAGCACCGCGTCGGTGGCGCACTCGCCGGGTGTCGCCTCGCCCATGTCCTCGGGGATCTCCGCCCGGTTGCGCTTGGCGGCGTCGTTGAGCCAGGTGTCCGGCAGGTGCAGGCGCCAGTTGACGGGCGCGCTCACGTGCTCGGAGGCCAGCCACACCCCGTACGCCTGTTGCCCGACCACCGTCTGACCCAGTCCGGGCGCGAACCGCCGGTCCACACCCACCGAGTGCTCGCCCGCCTTCGGGATGGCCATCGGCCGAACCACCCATGCCTGGGGCCGCGTTGTGCGCTCCAGATGGCGGGCCAGCGCCTCGCGCACCGGCTGCCAGTCCCATGTGGAGCTGCTGATGAAGTGGTGCAGGCTCTGCTCGGCCGCCGGTCCGCCGAGATACGAGGCGATGTTCCGCATCGACTTGCGCCCATGGGCCGACAGCAGCCCGCGCAGGTACTGCTCGCCCTTCCGTCGCTGGTCGCTCCTGCGCAACGAGGTGAACAGGACCGAGCACAGCTCGTCGATCAGCTCGTCGGGAACCTCTGCCCGCGCCGGCTGCGGCATCGGACGCGGAGGGGCCGGACGGCGGCCCACCAGGTCGGCTTCGTTCACGGCACTCCCCCTGGGACGGCGATCACGGCTTCCCCAGCCGCACTTCCACCGTCGCCGCAGCCCCCCGCGAGCAGCCAGGTGGTTCCGTCACACGCTTGCGCGCCCTCACGGTTGCCACAGCACAGCGCAGTGTGACGGGGTGACACCGCCGGTCGAGGAGGGCTCCAGCGGATGTCCTCACCCTGCGGGTGAACTGCGTTCCGGTCCTTCGCCGTAAGTCCGGCCGCCCCCGCGGGCGCCGCGGACATCCCCCACTGAAGGAGTGGACATGCCGATGTCCAGCGCGCTGCGGTCCAGAGCCCCGCGAGGATCGGGAACACGAACGGCGGCGCCTCCACGGGTCCAGGCCGCCACCCGTGCGCGGGACCTGCTGATGCCCCTGCTCGCGGGCCCCACCGAGCCCGTGACGCTCACCACCGTCAAATGCCTGCTGTGGGCCGACGTCATCCGGCGCAGCGCCGGACCCGCGGGTGGAGCCGAACCGGACGTCCTGCTGCCGGGGTCCCGCCAGGACTTCGGATTCTGGGAGTACCTGGACCGTGTCGGCCCGGAGGCCGAGCCCGCCGGGCTGAGCTCGCGGCGGCTCGCCGAACTCCACGACGCCTACCTAGCCCAGCCCTGGCCCATCGGCTACGACCTGCTGCGCGGCTACGCCGAGGCGGCCGACGAAGGGCGTCCGCATCCGGTCGCCGCACGTATGCGGGAGCTGTTCGAGCAGTCCTGCCGGATGCTCGGCGTACGGGGTTTCGAGCCCCCGCCGCCGCAGGGGCCGGGGCCGGCCGCGGTGTCCGAGGTCATGGCCGCCCTCGAGGACGCGGGACTGGTACGGCACGGCGGCCGGGCAGGGCAGGTCGTCGTCGGCGCGCCCGACAAGGGCGTGCCGTCGCGCACACTGCTGGGCGCCGACGGCCGCCCGCACCCCGTGGTGCACCTGCTGCGGGACCTGCTGCCGGTGGCCGACCGCTACGGCACCGTCATCCTGCTGCACGCCCACCGGATGAGCGGTGACTACGTCTTCGCCGTCAAACTCCTCCGGCACCTCGGCGTCCGGGCCGAACGCCTCGCGCTGACAAAGGTGCTGCCCGCGCCCGACGACCGGCCGGGTCCGCCCTCGGACCGCGTCCACCTCTGGCGGCTCCCGCTGGACGAACTCGCCGGTGAGCACGGAGAGCAGGCGGTGCGGCTCGCCCTGCGGCTGTACTTCGTCGCGGCGCTGGGCAAGCACAACGTGGAGCCGTACCGGGACGACCTGCTGCGCCGCACGGTGACCAGGGCGGTCCGGGTTCTCGAAGGGGCGTCGTCGCCGCAGGAGAGCGACACCTTCGGCTTCCTGGTCCGCTGGGTGGGCGCCGACGGCCGTGTCGACCCGTACCGCCTGACCGCCTCCCTGTTCGGCAGGCGCGAGCGGATCCCGGACGAGATCCTGCGCCGCGTGTTCCTGTGACGGCGCCCGCTGCCCGGCCGGAACACCTCACGCCTCCAGCGAAGGGACGAAAGGACATGGCGGTAGTCGACACAGCGGTGGTCGCGGAGCGGATCCTCGCCTCGGTCATGCGCTATCAGCGCAGCACGGGGGACGGCGACTGCGGCGGGCGGGGCATGTGCCCGGCGTGCGCGGGCGCCCACCTGCCGAACGTCGTCGGCCGGGTGCGGCTCGGGCTCCCGGTGGAGCTGGCCCTGCCCGGCTTCCCTGCGAAGTCCCCCAACCGGGCCAAGGTCCTCGGCGCCGCCCCCGACCTGGCGGAGCGGCTCTCCTTACGGTTCCTCCAGAGACTGTGCGAGGAGATAGCGGGCTTCTACGAGCCCGGTGCCGAGATCGTCATCTGCTCCGACGGGCGGGTCTTCGGCGACTTCATCGGGGTGACGGATGAGGACATCGGCCTGTACCAGGACGGCATCAGGCAGCTGATCGCCGACCTCGGCGCCGACTGCCTGCGGCTGTTCAACCTCGACGACGAGTACCGGGACGTTCCCCACGAGACGATGCGCCGCCGGCTCATCGAGCGCTACGGCGAACCCCTGGACCGGCTGCGCGAGGAGGTCCGGGCCGGCGGTGAGCCGCAGCGGCTCTACCTCGGGGTGACCCGCTTCCTCGTGGAGGACGCGGACACCCCCGAGTACACCGGCAGCCGGGCCGCGTTGCAGCGCGAGTGCCGTGAGCGCGCCTACGGGGTGTTCCAGCGCAGCAAGGCATGGGGCGGGCTGGTCGCCGACCGGTTCCCCGAAGCCGTGCGGCTGTCCATCCACCCGCAGAACTGCGGCTCGCCCAAACTCGGTATCCATCTTCTGGAGACCGCCGACGGCTGGCTGACGCCCTGGCACGGCGTCGCCGTGGAGATCGCGGGCCGGTACGTCCTGATGAAGCGTCACCAGGCCGAGGCGATAGGGGCGCGCCTGGTCCTCACCCCCGGCGGCGAGCCCAGTCACTTCGTCGCCCCCGACGACGCGGTGCCGCCGCCCTCCCTGGGGGCCGGCCCCCGGGTCTCGGGAGGCGGCAGCGAGACCACCACCAGCGGAGGAGCGGCATCATGACCCTGGACCGGACGGAGCGCTCCCGGGCGTTCGACCTCGACGCCATCGAACCGTTCGGCGCGCTCCTGCGGCCCCCGGGTGGTGCCGCGGCGCCACCTCCGGGCGGCCCCGCCCTGCGCGACCTCGTCCGCGAGCACCACCTGCTGGTCCTTCGCGGCTTCACCCCACCCGCCGACCCGCAGGCGCTGGTGTCATTCGCCTCCTCCCTCGGCGAACCGCTGGTGTGGCCGTTCGGGCCCGTCCTGGATCTGGTCGAGCAGGAGGACCCGGTCGACGGGGTCTTCGACGCCAACTGGCTGCCGTTCCACTGGGACGGGATGTTCGTCGAGCGGATCCCGGAGTTCCAGGTGTTCTGGTGCGTGGACGCACCGGGTCAGGGGCAGGGCGGGCGCACCTCGTTCTGCGACACCACCAGGGCGCTGGCCGACGCCGATCCGGCCACCCGGGCGCTGTGGGAGCGGACCACGGTCAGCTACCGCATCGAGCAGGTGGTCCATTACGGCGGGGCGGTGGTCTCGCCCCTCGTGGTCCCGCATCCGCGGCGCGGATTCCCCGTCATGCGCTACCAGGAGCCGGTGCCCGAGGGGATGCGCTACGTCAACCCGCCCTCGCTGGAGTTCACCGGGGTCGACGAGCAGGAGGCCGAGCAGGTGCGGCGGACGCTGCGCGAGTCGCTGTACGACCCCCGGCACTGCCTGCACCACGCGTGGCGAACCGGCGACCTGGTCCTCACCGACAACTACACCCTGCTGCACGGCCGAGAGTCCTATGTGACCAGGGCCTCGCGCCATCTGCGCCGGGTGCATGTCCTGGGCGATCCCCCACTGGCCAACCCGGCTCTGGTGGCCTGAGCACCGGCGATCACATTTCCGGGTCCTCAGGCCCGGCAGGTGACCCGGATCTGGGCGGCGGCGTGGTGCGCCAAGGTCGCGTGGTCGTCGTACCAGTCCTGGCCGCGGTCGAGGAGCTTGACCGCGATCCGGCCGTCCTCCACGGGCCACGTGCCGACGTCGACGGTCCGCCCTCGGTTGTCCACCTGGTCGATCTCGAAGCCGCCGTACGTGGTGTCCCGGTCCTGCGGGTTCTGGAGGACGTCGTAGCGGGTGGGGTCTCCGGCCACGTCGCGGTAGTCGTAGCTGTCGGGGATGTGGACCGAGATGGCGCACCGCTGGGACCGCTCGCCGACCGACCACCACCACACGACGCGGTTGTCGTGGTCCTCGGTCGCGCTGCCCGACATCGGAACGGAGGTGAAACTCCCGTCGCAGCCCCCGCCGTTGTAGCCGCCCGTGGTGACGGTGTACCAGCCCTCGCGGCCGTCCCAGTACCTGCCCCACTCCTCGTAGCCGCCCCCGGCGCGGCGCGGGCAGCCGGGGCCGACCCAGGACTGATAGGTGACGGGGTTCGGGGCGTGGTGCTTCGGCGGCGGCGGAGGGGCCGGCTTGGTGGGACGGGGGGACGGCTTCTTCGAGGGAGAGGCGGAGGCGGAGGCCGACGCGGATCCCGAGGGCGCCGTATCGGAGGCGGGGGCGGAGGGGGCGCTCGGCGTCGGGGTCACGTGGGCGGTCGCCGTCCCGTTCCCCATCTGCGCGTAACGGTCGTTGTGCGGGCCCCAGTTCCTGCTCGTCGCCGCGCCCACGGCGAAGAGCAGGAGGGCGCAGCCCGCGGCTATCGCCGTCTTCCCGATGCCGGGCAGATGGCCCCACAGGCCCTTCGGGGGCTCCGGCGGCGGGGGCTGGTCCGGTGGGTCGAGGTCGGGGAAGACCGCGGCCGTGTCGACGACGCTCGGCACGATGACCGGGCCCGGCAGCGTGGAGACATGGTGGTCCGGGTCAGGTGGAGGCTCGGGTTCCTCGGTCCTGGTACTGACGTAGGGGCGCACCAGGCAGGGGCAGCCGCCCGCGTCCAACTCGCCGCCGCACACGCCGCATTGCCGACTCGGCATCGCAGATCTCCCTTGATCTTCCGAAGTGCGGCACGAGTATGCACGAGCTGCGGACGGCGATGGAAGTGTTACGACCAGTCATATCGTGCGCGGGTCGAGAATTTGCTGACCAGCCCTCACCTGGGCAGGCTTGTTCGGAAGCTCGACCTCCGGGTCAATGTTGAACGCGTTCAAAGCGGAACTGGAGTCATGCCAACGCACTTTTGAAGGCGTTCGAAGAGGGGGTTGGGCACATGGATCTCACGGTGGTCAGCTACGCCGTCCACCTGCCGATCAGCACCGCGCCGACCGTCTGGGTGGCGTGCACGCTCAGCCGCAACGGCCGGGTCTTCCTCGGTGATGTCCTGCGGGGCGACGAGAAGCTCGCGGACGCCGTCAACCGCCTCCTCAACCGGATCCGCCGCCGCGGTGTGATGGAGCGCGAGCAGATCCCGCCGGTGCCGCCGCAGGGCTGGGCCGCCCCGGCCGCGCCGAGGGCATGAGGAGCGCGGTGGCCCAGGACCGTGTGGTGATCGAGGACGGTGCCGTGATCGAGGACGGCGCGGTGACGGGGAGCGGCCGCGGCGGGCCGGGGCCGGCAGGCCCCGCCCCTGCGGCGGCTCAGCGTTCCGCACGATCCCGGCTGCCCGCCGTGCCGGCATCTGAGCGGGCGGCTGCGCCGACAACCGCAGCTGGTGCCGCTGGAGTCCGTGGCCGCCGGGTCGGACGAGGCCGGGCAGCGGTTCCCCGGGATCGACCCGACGGCCGCATACCGGGAGATCACCGTGGTCGCCGACAGCGGGCAGGTGTGGACCGGGCACCACGCCTTCGTCGTCTGCCTGTGGGCGCTGTCCGAGTACCGGCCGCTCTCGCACAGGTTGAGCACTCCGGCAGGGCTGCCACTGGCACGGGGAGCGGCGCTGGCGGCGGCGAAGTACCGGGCCGCCACGGCCTCGGTGAGGGCGGGCGCCTCTCCCCGGCAGGGCTGGGGCGGGGACGCCTGGGACGGACGGGTGCGGCCGATGAGGGCGATGCAGGGGCCCAGCAGTCCCTCACGACGTGCGGGCGGGCGTCAGGCGTCGTTCGGAAGGATGTACGCCCTGGCGAACCACGTGCCCACCTGAGCACTGTGTAGGTGCCCGGAGATTGGCCTATCGCCCTCCACTGCCATCACGGCGTGAACATGGACAACGCCGTCTGTGATCTCACCCGTGCCGCTCATCTCGGCCGGCAGGGCGTAATCGGTGATGACATCCTTCGTGGCGTCGTCGCTGGGCATGGTGGACAGGGTGAACTCGTCCACCGCACCGATGAGGGACACGATCGCCCCGTTGGCGATGCCACGTTCTTTGGCCTGGGCAGTGATGGTCTCAAGCAACTCAGCGTTGCGGACCTCGATCACATGCAAGGGTGGTTACCTTCCGAGTAGAGGGCTGAGGTCACGCAGCATGACAGCGGAACACCAACGAGCCCCGGCGTCTCTGACGTTTGTCACCTCTTCGGCGAATCTGGCCGCCAGGAATGATGCGCGTTCGGGCATGCACCTGGGATCGGCGGCCAGATGGCTGGCAGTGGCCCAGTCAAGGCCACACACACGAGCGGCAACGGCAGTGATGTACAGGTGCCGCGCTGATGGATCGTTCGCTAGCGCCGTGGTCACGTCGTCGGCCTGAGCTTGTCCGGGGCGCTTGGCAAGGATCCCGGCTGCGTTCACCCTCAGGACAGGGTCGGCGCCGTCGTACATCCACCCTCGTAGCTTGGCGGTCGAGGGCGGGTCCACCATGGTCGCAATCACTAGATCTGTGGCGTGCGTCGTCTGAACAGTCGTCAGTGGACCAACGTCACCGCCTGCAATGCTCGCGTTGACGTCAGTTGCGAGCTTGCCGTGCGTAGCGGTGAGCGCTGTAAGGCTCAAAAAGCTCCTACGGTTCACACGCGTGAGGCTAGCTTCGGCTTCCAGTACGGCAAAAGGGGCGTCCAGAGTATGAGCCAAGTGCTTGAGCCAAGAGTCACTTGGGATGACTCGGCCCTTCTCTCAACGACTGATCCGTTCGCGACCGATGTCCTTCCCAGATGCTTCAACTAGCCGCTCGGCTAACTTCCCTTGAGACAACCTCTTCGACTCTCGCAGATCTTTGATCATCTGTCCGATGCTCACGCTTCCATAGTGGCACTAAACTTGGCACTAGTGGCTCTGAGTCACCTCACCGATGCTGAGAGGCAGAAAAGTCAGCTACTGGTGAGGAGCAGGGGCCATGGCCGTACCGGTGATGCCGCGCTCGAACATCGATCAATCGCTGCCCGTGTGTCTCGTGGGGCAGCAAAGATCGCACGAGCCTGCCTGGCGTGATCTGTGGCCGGATCGTCTGACGCCTCAGGCGTTGTACCGAGGGGCCTTTCTGCGTGTGGATGGGGAGCGGCCGGAAGCTGCGCATCATGCGCGGGTGCTGGTGGTGGCGACACTCGCGGACTGGGGCCTGTTGCGGGCCGGACTTCAGGCGGATGCGCAGGTCTGTGTATCTGAGCTGGTGGGCAATGTGGTCCGCCACGCTTTGCGGCCGGTCCATGGCTCCGCTGATGATCGGCTGGTGTCGGTCGGTCTGAGGTGCTGGCCGACGGAGCTGTTCCTGGAGGTCGGGGATCACGATCCTCGTATGCCCTGCCTGCCTGCTCCTGGCGCGGCTGTGCCTGCCATGGCGGATGGCGGGCGGGGGCTGGTGATGGTCAAGGCCTTGGCCGACGGGTTGTTCTGCAAGCGGGCGGATCACGGGGGCAAGGTCGTCTACTGCCGGTTTGCACTCGCCCGGTTCGGTCTCAGGTCGGGTGCGGCGGGGGGTGCGGCGTGCGGCAGTGCGTGATGTTGGTGCTGTATGCGGCCTTGTGCGTGGCCGTGGTGCTGTCGTTGGCGATCGTGAGTGATCCGCGCCAGTGAGCTGGGCGGGGGCTGCTGGTCGAGTCGTGAGGGGAAGCGCTCGCGGGGATGGCTCCTGGTGACTCCCGCCCGTCCATGCCCTTTCCCCCTGTCGGACGAACAATCACGCCTCTCGTCAGAAGGTCCTGCTCTCGCTCATGGGTGACTACAGCACTGCCGCGCTCGTCTTCTTCGGGGCCGTTGTCCACCGCTTGCGGCTCGATGCCGGGCTGACGCAACAGCAGGTGGGCGACCGCCTGAACTACAGCGTCGCGGCGGTGGGCTTCATTGAGCAGGGCCGGCGGATTGCGACCGAGCCGTACGTGTCGGCGCTGGATGGTGTCCTCGGCGCGCGAGGGCTGCTGGAGGCAGCGATACCGATGCTGGAGGCGGAACGGGTGGCGCGGCAGGGGCCTTTGAGAGTGGATGACGAGGTGCGGCGCCACGTTGCCGCTCTTGCGGCGTGGGCGTTCTCCCAGCCCGTTCCGTAGGTACTGGCTGCCCCTGGCGGCGGCTGGGTGGACTTCCCGTCACGGGACCCGTGAGGCGGGTTTGTCCATCGCGGGATGACATGTGGCGGGACTGGTGGCGGGCTGCAGGGTGTTCGCTGCTGACGCCGCGGCCCCCTGATCAGCGCCCTCGCTGTCGTCGTCGCGCGCCTCGCTCTGACGGATCAGGCGTCGCCCTGTACTGGGTCTTCGACCGGACCCCGGACTGCGAGCGGACCCGGCGGTTCGTCGAGCGCTGCACCCCTCCGGTCGCTCGGCTGGTCGGCCTGTCCCGCTACCGGATCTTCCGTCCCATCGTGCGGGACGCCAAGCAGCTCATCCGCGATTTCATCGTTCCGGCGACAGGACGGGTGCGCCAGGGGTGAGCCGCCCGGGCTACGGTCGGGATCCATGACAGTGCTGTGGCTGACGTTGGCGGAGTGCGGCGACGACGGGCTCGCCGGGGCCCTGGAGGCCCGCGGGCTCGAAGTGGCCAGGTGGCGGGCGCCCGACGAGCTGCCCGGGGACCTGCGCGGGGTCGAGGCGGTGGTGGTGCAGGGAGCCGCCGAAGGCTCGTCCGGGGGCTCGGAACGGGAGGGCTCGGAACAGGAGGGCTCGGAACAGGAGGGCTCTGGGCCGGAGGGCCTTGCGGAGCTGCTGAGGGCCGCCCGCGAGGCCGAGCTGCCGATGCTGGCCCTCGGCCCCGGTGGCGAGGGCGTGGGCGGCGCGGCCGGAGGGGAAGCCTTCGCCGAGAGGGTCGCCGCGGGCCGCCACCATGCCATGACCAGGGCGTTCTTCACCCCTCGGGCGGTCGGCTGGGAGAAGAAGTTCCCCGACGATCTGCCGCTGTACCGGGCGGCGGTCGAACTGCTGGGGCTCGGGGACGGGGACACGGCGCTGGACGCCGGGTGCGGTACGGGCCGGGCGGTGCCCCTGCTGCGTGAGGCGGTGGGCCCGAGGGGCACGGTCCTGGGCATGGATCTGACCCCCGCCATGCTGCGTGAGGCGGTGCGCCTCGGGCGTGCGGGGAGGGGCGGCGCCGGGGGCGCCTCGTTCCTGGTGGCCGACTGCCTGCGGCTTCCCCTGCGTGACGGGGTCCTGCGCGCGGTCTTCGCCGCGGGGCTGCTGCCGCACGTACCCGAGCCGAGGCAGGCCCTGCGGGAGCTGGCCCGCGTGACCGGGGAGGGCGGTCGGCTGGCGCTGTTCCATCCCGTGGGACGGGCCGTCCTCGCCAAGCGGCACGGCCGGGAGCTCGGCCCCGACGACCTGCTCGCAGAGCCGAATCTGCGGCCCGCCCTGGAGGCGTCCGGCTGGCGGCTGACCCGATACGAGGACGAGGAGGCCCGTTTCCTGGTGATCGCGGTGCGTGAGCCGCTGTCCGGGCGGCGCTGAGCGTCGAAATCGCCATATCCGCCCCACTGTATTCAGTTTGTCGAGTGAACTGGGTCACGTTCGGTCGGAACCAGGCATGGTTGGCGCGGTCCCGGGAGAGAAGCGGCTGGTTACCTCGTACCTCTAGGAGAACCAGACGTGGCGGCACCATCAGCCGAGACCATTCACATCGACGGGACCTGGCGCAAGGCGGCCGCCCGGTGCCCGAGCACGGGGTGTCGATGACGCCGAACATCCCCAAGCCGCACAGCCGAGGGCGCGTCCACCCGACCAGCGCGGACCCCGAGGTCACACCGGCCCTGGACTTCCGGCACCTCACGGACGAGGACGACCACGACGCCCGCACCCTGGTGGACGGGATCGGACTCGCGCGCCGGATCGCGGCGGCCTCTCCGCTGAAGGACTGGCTGGTGCGCGAGGCCGCCCCCGGGCCCGAGGTCACCTCCGACGAGGACCTGTCCGTGTACGCCCGCCCGGCCGCGCACACCGTCCACCACCCCGCCGGCACCTGCCGGATGGGAGCCGCCGACGACCCCATGGCCGTGGTGGACCCCAGCGTTCGCGTCCGCGGTCCGGACGGGGCCAGGATCGCGGACGCGTCCGTGTCCCCGACGATGCCGACCGTCAATCCCGTGATCGGCGTTCTGATGGTGGGGGAGCGTGCCGCCGCACTCCTCGGCCGAGCCGACAGCCCCGAGGAGGAATGCCGATGAGTGCGCTCACCCCGGCACAGACCACCGCCACCACCGCGGAGGACAGGCCGAAGCCCACCGCGCCCCCCGGGTCTCCCGTTTTCTCCGTCCAAAACCTGTGGAAGGTCTTCGGACCCTCCGGCAAGGCCGCGCGGATACCCGGATCGGTCGAAGCCGCCCTGCCCGCCGACGAGTTGCGGGCCCGCACCGGGTGCACCGTGGCCGTACGCGACGTCAGTTTCGATGTGCGGCCCGGCGAGGTCTTCGTCGTCATGGGCCTGTCCGGCTCCGGCAAGTCCACCCTGGTGCGCTGCCTGACCCGGCTCATCGAGCCCACCGCGGGTGAGCTGCGCATCGACGGCGAGGACGTGCGCGCCATGGACCGCGCCCGGCTGCGCGAACTGCGCCGCCACCGCGCCGCCATGGTCTTCCAGCACTTCGGCCTGCTGCCGCACCGCACCGTGCTCGACAACGTCGCCTACGGACTGCAGATCCAGGGCGTGGCCAAGGACGAGCGGCGCGACCGCGCCCGCGCGGTCGTGGAGAAGGTCGGCCTGTCGGGCTTCGAGCAGTGCCGCCCCGGCCGGCTCTCCGGTGGACAGCAGCAGCGTGTGGGCCTCGCCCGCGCCCTGGCCGTCGACCCCGAGGTGCTCCTGTTCGACGAGCCGTTCAGCGCCCTGGACCCGCTCATCCGCCGCGACATGCAGGAGGAGGTGCTGCGCCTGCACCGCGAGGAGGGCCGGACGATGGTCTTCATCACCCATGACCTCCAGGAGGCGCTGCGCCTCGGTGACCGCATCGCGATCATGCGGGCCGGTGAGATCGTGCAGTGCGGCACCGCCGAGCAGGTCGTCGGCGAGCCCGCCGACGACTACGTGCGCGACTTCGTCCGGGACGTTCCGCGTGAGCATGTGCTGACCGTGCGGCGGGCCATGCGCCCGGCAGACGGTGACGTGCTCACCGGCCCCGTCCTCAAGCCCACCGCCACCGTCTCCGAGGCGATCGAGGCCGTGGTGCGCTCCGGTGTGCCCGCCCGTGTCATGGACGGAAGGCGCCTGCTGGGCGTGGCCGACCACGCCGGGCTGCTGGAGGTCGTCGCCGGGACCGCCCGGGAGGCCGCGTGAGCACATCGATGAATACGGAGAACACGACGACCACCGGAGACCGGGCCACCGAGAACGAGGCCAGGACCGCGAGCACGAAGACCGCCGAGGCGAAGGAGACCGCCGCACGTGTGGCGGCCACCGACCCGCACGTCGCGGCCGGACCCGCCCCCACCGTGCCGGGCAGCTCCGCCGCCGCGCTCGCCGCCCGGTCCGACGCCGGCTCGGCGCCCCGGCTGCGAGGCCTGCTCGCACGCCCCGCCGTCCGCAAGCTCCTGGTCCTCGCCGTCCTCGCCGCTGCGGCGGGTGTCCTGGGCTCCCGCCTGGGCAACGGGCTGTGGCCGGGCGACCTGACCGTCAGCCTGGACCAGCCCCTCGGCAAGGCCAGCGACTGGATCATCGACAACCGCGACCACCACCCGCTGTTCACCTACTTCCTCGGCCACCTCAGCAACGCCGCGGTCCTCGCCGTCCGCGGCGTCTACCTCGTGCTGCTCGCCCTGGGGTGGCCGGGCGTCCTCCTCGCCGCCACGGCGCTCGCCTGGCGCTGCGCCGGGGTGCGTGCCGCCGTCACCACGGCGGTCTCACTCGCGGTGTGCGGGCTGCTCGGCATGTGGGTGCCGACCATGCAGACGATCGCGCTCATGGCGGTCGCGGTGGCCGCGTCGGTCGCCGTGGGCGCGGTGCTCGGCGTGCTCGCCGGGGTCAGCGCCCGTTTCCACCGCACGCTCCAGCCGTTGCTGGACACCGCGCAGGTGCTGCCCGCGTTCGCCTACCTCCTACCGGTGGTGCTCGTCTTCGGCATCGGCGTTCCGGCGGCGGCCCTGGCCACCGTGATCTACGCGGCTCCGCCCATGGCGCGGCTGACCGCGCTGGGTCTGCGCAGCGCCGACCCGCAGGTCCTGGAGGCCGTCGACTCGCTCGGCGCCACCCGCCGGCAGCGGCTGCTGACCGCCCGGCTGCCGCTGGCCCGCAAGGAGATCCTGCTCGGCGTCAACCAGACGATCATGATGGCGCTGTCCATGGTGGTCATCGCCTCCGTGATCGGCGCCGGGGGCCTGGGCGACCGCGTCTACCAGGCGCTGGCGAGCGTGGACGTGGGCAACGCGCTCAGCGCGGGCATCCCCATCGTCCTGCTCGCCGTCGTCCTGGACCGCACCACCGCGGCCGCCGGGGCGCGGCTGGGGGAGGAGAGCGGGAGCAAGCGCACCGCCGACACCGCTGTGGCCCTGGCCGCCGCGGCCGCCGCAGTGATCGCGGCGACCGTCGGCCGCAGGGCGTGGCCGGACGGCTGGGCCGTGTCCTTCGCCGAGCCGGTCAACTCCGCCGTGGACTGGATGAGCGCCCACCTCTACACCGGTGTGCCCGTCGTCGGCGGCACCGCCGAGATCGCCGGGCACTTCACCGGCTGGGTCCTCGACCCGATCCGCTCGGTGCTCCAGGGCACCCCGTGGTGGGGCCTCCTGCTGGTCGCCGCCGGCTGCGCCTGGCTGATCGGCACCTGGCGCGGTGCGCTCACCGCCGCCGCGGCCCTGGCCGCCATCGGTGTGCTCGGCGTGTGGAAGCCGGCCCTCGACACCCTCTCCCAGGTGCTCGCCGCCGTGGCCGTCACCCTCGTCCTGGGCTTCGCGGTCGGTGTCGCCGCCGCCCGCGGCCGCCGGATCGAGAGGCTGCTGCGGCCCGTGCTCGACGTGATGCAGACGATGCCGCAGTTCGTCTACCTGATCCCGGTGGTCGCGCTCCTCGGTGTCGGACGGGCCCCGGCCGCCGCTGCCGCCGTGGTGTACGCGCTGCCCGCGGTGGTCCGTATCACCACCCAGGGCCTGAAGCAGGTCCAGCCCGCCGCGGTGGAGGCCGCGGAGTCCCTCGGCGCGACCCGCTGGCAGGTGCTGCGCCAGGTCCAGCTCCCGCTGGCCAGGCCGACCCTGATGCTCGCGGTCAACCAGGGCATGGTGCTCGTTCTCGCGGTCGTCATCATCGGCGGCCTCGTCGGGTCGGGCGCGCTCGGGTACCAGGTCGTCTTCGGCCTCGCCCAGGGCGACCTCGCCACCGGGCTCGTCGCGGGCGCGGCCATCGTGTGCCTCGGTGTGCTGCTCGACCGCACGACCCAGCCGCGCCGTACGGACAAGGACAGCAAGTGATGGGAAAGAAGAAGACGTACGCGATCACGGCCGCCGCCGCTTTCTCGACCGTGACCGCCCTGAGCGGCTGCGGGGCGGTCGACATGACCGAGCAGCGCTCCCCGTTCGCCGGAGCGGCGGGCGCGAAGACGGTGACCCTGTCCGTGCAGTCCTGGGTGGGTGCGCAGGCCAACACCGCCGTGGCGAAGTACCTGCTCGAGCACGAACTCGGCTACCGGGTCGACACCGTGCAGGTGGACGAGGTCCCGGCGTGGGACGCGCTCAGCCAGGGCCGCGTCGACGCGATCATGGAGGACTGGGGCCACCCGGACCAGGAGAAGCGCTACATCGGCGACAAGCGTCTGGTCGCGCGCGGCGGCGGACTCGGCGTCTCCGGCCACATCGGCTGGTGGGTGCCGAAGTACCTCGCCGACCGGCACCCCGACATCGCCGACTGGCACAACCTGAACAAGTACGCCCACCTCTTCCGCAGCCCGGAGAGCGGCGGCAAGGGCCAGCTGCTGGACGGCTCCCCGTCCTACGTCACCAATGACAAGGCGCTGGTGAAGAACCTCGGGCTCGACTACGAGGTCGTCTTCGCCGGCTCCGAGGCCGCGCAGATCACCCAGCTCAAGCAGCAGTACAAGCGGCACAAGCCGTTCCTCACCTACTGGTACAAGCCGCAGTGGCTGTTCAAGCAGGTGCCGATGGTCGAGGTGAAGCTGCCGAAGTACACCGACGCCTGCGCCGCCAAGGACCCCGAGAAGATCGACTGCGCCTACCCGACGACCCCGCTGCAGAAGGTCCTCAACGCCGACTTCGCCGAAAACGGCGGCAGGGCGGCGAAGCTGCTGAAGAACTTCCACTGGAGCGAGCGGGACCAGAACGAGGTCTCGCTGCTCATCGCCGACAAGAAGATGAAGCCGCAGGACGCGGCCAGGAAGTGGGTGGAGGAGCACCCGCGGGTGTGGCGCGAGTGGCTGCCGTGAGGTGAACCTTACGCTCCGCGTGCGCGTGTTCTCCCTGGAGTGAGAATCGAGAGCGGGCCGAGCAGGGTACTGCATGTTGGTGGAAAACTATGATCGACATGGGAATTCTGTCCGGTTTCCAGTCGTTGTCTCCCTCGGATGCGGGTACCCGATCCAGACGGATCAGGGCCCGTGACACGTCGCACGAACCGAGACCAACCGCAAGGGAGCACGCATGGCAACCCGTGCCGTCGCCCGTCGCAAGGACGATGGGAAGGGCGGTGTTCGCGCAGTGTCCGCAGAGGCGGCCGACCGCGACCTGGTCGGAATGTACCTGGACGAGATCGCGCGCACACCGCTGCTCGACGCGGAGACCGAGGTCGAGCTGTCGAAGGCCATCGAGGCCGGCGTCTACGCCGAACAGCTCCTGGCCGAGGGCCGCACCGGCGCCGGGGCGGACGAGAAGGAACTGCTGGCCGTGGTCGAGGCCGGGCAGCGGGCGAAGGACGTCTTCATCCGATCGAACCTGCGACTGGTCGTCGCCGTGGCCCGGCGCTACCCGCGCAGCGGGCTCCCCCTGCTCGACCTGATCCAGGAGGGCAACGCGGGCCTGGTGCGCGCGGTCGAGAAGTTCGACTACGCCAAGGGCTTCAAGTTCTCGACGTACGCGACGTGGTGGATCAGACAGGCCATCACCCGTTCCATCGCCGACCAGTCGCGCACGATCCGGCTTCCCGTCCACCTCGTGGAGGAGCTCGGCCGGATCCGCCGTGTGCAGCGCGAGTTCAACCGCGAGCACGGGCGCGACCCGGAGCACGCCGAGATCGCCGCGGAGCTGGACAGCACGGCCGAGCGCGTCGGCGACGTGCTGGACTGGGCGCGTGACCCGGTGAGTCTGAACATGACGGTGGACGACGACGGCGACACGCAGTTCGGCGACCTCGTCGAGGACTCGGGGGCGGCGTCCCCCGAGGAGTCGGTGCTGGTCATGCTGCGCCGCGAGGAGCTCGACGGTCTGATCGCACGCCTGGACGAGCGCACGGCGTCGATCATCCGCGCCCGCTACGGCATCGAGGACGGGCGCGAGCGCACCCTGACCGAGGTCGGCAAGCAGCACGGGCTCACCCGTGAGCGGATCCGCCAGATCGAGAAGCACGCCCTGGTCGAGCTCAAGCGCATGGCCCGCGACACCGGCTTCGAGGCCGCCTGACCGAACCGCTCCGACACGAGAGCAGGAAAGCAGCCCCGGCGCACCGTCCCCTCCGGCGCGCCGGGGTCTTCGCTTGCCCCGGCCGGCGGGCGCCTCGCGACGGACTCCGGCGGTGTGGGTGCACCTTTGAGGTGCAATAGCACCCTTGTGGCGATTTGGGCGTTCATGTCATGCTGGCGACAGGGACCGCACCACGCCTCACGCATCAAGGAGGTCGGTTTCCATGACATTCGTCCAGGTCATCGAGTACGACACCGAGCGCCCCGCCGATATGGACCAACTGCTGGACCGCTGGATGGAGTCCACGGAGGGCAAGCGCACCGCCTTCCACGAGATCCACGCCAAGGACCGGGACCGCCCCAACCACTACGTGGACATCGTCGAGTTCCCCTCGTACGAGCAGGCGATGAGGAACAACGACCTACCGGAGACGCAGCGGATCGCCGCGCAGATGGAGGACCTGTGCACGGGCGAGCCCCGCTTCATGAACCTCGACGTCCTGCGCGACGAGAAGCTGTAGCCCTCGCGGGACCTGTGCCCGACCGGGCAGGGCCCGATCGTGGCACCGCCGGGTCGTGATCCTGTTCCGGGCCGTCAGGCGGCCCGGAACAGGAGGCGGTTGGCGTGACCGGGGAGGTTCAGCCCGTCACGTGTCCCCGCCGCTCTGGCGGCGGCGGAGCATGAGCACCCCGCCACCGATGGCGGCCGCGACCAGTCCGCCACCGACCACGGCTTCGGTGGTGCTGACCTGGGCGATGCTGCCGCCCTCACCCGTGCGCGAGCCCGCGACGGGCAGGACGGTGAACTCACCGGCGGTGACGGACTTGCCCTTGCAGGTCGCCGTGACCGTGTAGCGGCCGGGCTTCGAGGTGTCGGTGATCATCGGGGTGGCGAACGAGGAGCCCTCGTTCCGCAGCGGCATCAACTTGGTACGGGTGAACGCGGCGGACTCGACGGAGGCGTCCATCGCCGCGCGGTCCGCCTCGCGGCAGTCGGTACCGTCCACCGTGACGGTGAGCTTGCCGCCGGGGAGCACGGTCTTGGGGAAGACCATCACGGTGTTGGGGGCGGTGTTGTCCATCATCGCGGGGGCCCCGGGCGCGGGAGCGGCCGAGGCCGAGGCAGAGGCCGCCGGAGCGGAGGCGGACGCCGACGCGGAGGCGGACGCGCTGGGCTCGGGCACCGAGGGCATCGACGGCAGGGTGGATGTCGAGGGCATCGACGTCGACGGCGTGGGCGTCGAGGGCGTGGTGGGCGAGGCCGGGGAAACCGGCTCACCCGACGCGATCGGGTTCGAGGGCGTCATTGGATCCATGGGCTGCCGGATCGGGTCGGAGACGCCCTCGGGCGCGGTCGGCGTCGTCGGTGTCGCCGCCGGGTTCTGGGCCGGCGCCGCGACGGGCGCCGGTGCTGTCTCGTCGGCCAGCGCGAGGGGGGCCGAGAGACCCGTCACCGCGCCGGCCAGCATTGTCGCTGCCAGAATGCGTGAAGCACGCATGATGAACCTCCATGGGCGCGGGTGCGGAGGGATTTCCGCGAATCGGCGTTTCCGCGCCCATGAAGAACGTCACCCGCCCGACCTGCCGTCGCATTCCGGCGTCAGGGCCCTTTCAGCGCTGGATGGTTGAAGCCCCCTCACCCCGCTGATGCGTCACCCCAGGTCAGCGGAGCGTGAACACCGGGGCGATCAACCCCTTCGTGGGTGGCTCGAACGGCCCCAGAACCCGTTTGCCTCTCCCGGATCGCGGTCCCGGGCGCACCGCCATAGCGTCCGAGGTGACCACCGAAGTCACCGGAGGGACCGACGATGCCCCCAACGCGCCACGGTGAACGCCGCCGTGCGGCCGGGCCGCAGCGGAGCAACCGCTTCGTCCTGGGTGTCACGGCCTTCGCCATGATCCTCGGTGCCTGCATGCTGCGCGACGGGATGGGGGAGCAGAGCGGCCCCCCGCAGCCCGCGGCCGACGCGGCGGCCGGCGGCGCCCGGCAGGGAGAGGCGCGCACCGCACCCGACCTGCCGCCTCCGCCCAAGCCGCTGCCGCCCTCGCAGCCCACCCGGATCAAGATCCCGTCCATCCACGTGGACGCCCCGCTGATGAACGTGGGCCTCGACGCCGACGGCTGGATCCAGGCCCCGCCGGCGGTGAACCGGAACCTCGCCGCCTGGTACAGCAACTCCGTCTCCCCGGGTGCCAAGGGCACCTCGGTGATCGTCGGCCATGTGGACAACAGGGCCGGGCCGGTGGTCTTCTACAACCTCGGCGCGCTCACCAAGGGCCGCACGATCGAGGTGCCCCGGCAGGACGGGCGCACCGCGGTGTTCTCGGTCTACGGCATCGAGGTCTTCGCGAAGAACGACTTCCCCTCCGAGCGGGTCTACGGCGACACCGGCAAGCCGGAGCTGCGCGTGCTCACCTGCGGCGGCGGCTTCACCAAGCGGACGGGCTACCTCGGCAACGTGGTCGTCTTCGCCCGGCTGGTCAAGACGCTCTGAGGAACGCCGGAGGTGTCCGCGTACGCTGGGCGCATGAGCGGTACGACTCCCGAGCCCCCCACCCCGGCCACCCCGGGCGGCGGCCTGGTCTTCGACGACCCCCTGGCCCAGCAGACCTCTGACGACACGGACGAGGGCTGGGGCGAGCGCCGGGACGGTGGAGGCACCGCAGACCTCGACCGCTTCCTCTCGGAGAAGCCCCCGCACCACTTCTGAGCGGGAGGCCGCGGCACCACGTCTGAGCCGCCCGCCCCCGCCCCCGGGGCCGGTGTGTCCCGCAGGCCCCGTCAGCGCTTGCCGCGGTGTCCGCGTCGGTGCCTGTCCCAGTGCTTGCCCCAGTGCTTGCCCCGGTGTTCGCCTCAGTGCTTGCCCGGGCCGGGTATCACCGGCCTGTCGACGCCCACTCCGCTGCCGGACGGCCCCGCCACCGCGGTGTTGTGCCGGCTCGCGAGCAGATCCCGGATCTCGATCAGGAGCTCCGTCTCCGTGGGCGGCGCGGGCGTCGGCTCCTGCCTGGGCTCGCGGCGCCTGCGCAGATCGTTGAAGTGGTTCATGGGCACGATCATCAGGAAGTACACGACCGCTGCCGTGAGCAGGAAGGTCAAGGTGGCGCTGAGCACCGAGCCCCACTGGATGTAGACGCCGGTGACCACTCCCTTGGAGTCGATCGAGCAGGGCCCCTTGAGGCAGGAGCGGTAGTTGTCGAGGTCCTTGCTGCCGAAGGCACCGATGACGGGGTTGATGACGCCCTTCACCACGGAATCGACGATCTTGGTGAACGCGGCTCCGATGACGACGGCGACGGCCAGCTCGACCACGTTCCCGCGCATCAGGAATTCCTTGAATCCCGCCAGCACGCCCGTCTGCTTCGACACTGCGCTTCCTCCCTTGCCACCCACGGTCCGAAGTCCCCCACGGTGGCATCCGACGTCCCCCGACGCCAGTCGCGGTCACCGCAGCGCCACCGTCAGTGACGAGCGCGCGGAGGCACCCGCGAGTGACACCGCCACCGGACGAGGAACGGCCAGCACGACCAGCGCACCCTGATCGGCGCCCGCACGCGGCAGCCGTGGCACGGTGACGACTCGTACCCCCGAGGCGACGACGTACGCCTCCCCTTCCGGCGCCCCCGCCAGCACATCGATCCGGTCCCCGGCCCGCAGCAGTCCGGCGGCGGCCGCGTCGGTGATCCGGACGGGAGCGGCGACCATGCGCTCCCGATGCCGCTCGTGACCGTAACCGGCCAGAAGGGCGGGGCCGAGCAGCCCCCGGTCGGTGAGCGGCTCGCCCCGGCGCACCGGCCCCGCCAGCGTCCGCCCGCGCACCGCCTCCACCCTCCTGGACGCGCCAGCGGGCACCCGGCGCCCCGGCAGGCGCGCCCTCACCACATCACGTGGGCCCAGCCGTGTCCCCCCGGGCAGATCGCGGGCCGCCACCAGCACCTCCCGCCCGGCGCCGCCGCCGGATCGCCCACCGCCTGCATGCGGCGAGGCGGCGGCGAGGAGCGCCGCGGCGGTCATCGCCAGAGCGGCGGCCACCGCTTTGCGCCGTCCACGCCGGGCCCCGCGTGCTCGCCGCCTGCTGCCGCCTGCCCTGATGGGCTCGAAGAAGGGGACCGCGCCGGTCGCGGGCACGGACGAGAGCGAAGGCGCGGGCAGCGGCGCCCCGCGCGGGGGACGCGCGAGAGCAGCCGAAGGAGAGAGAGCAGCCGAAGGAGCGGAACGGGAGAGGACAGCGGAAGGAGTGGGAGCGGGCACGGTGAACCACCGCCTGATCGAGGAACCTCACGGACGGATCCACCATGCCGCCACAGCGCCGCGCCCCGCCGAATCCAAGATCCAAATGTGGACAACCCGGCCCTTGTGAATACCACGCTCACTCGGCCGGGTGAATACCTCTTAGGTATGACACCGCTCCTTTTTCCTCTGGTAATAAGCCAATCAAGACAACCAGATCAAAGAATACGAAGTCTCTTATCACGGCGCGTCGATCAGGCGCCGCGCACTGTGAAAGAGGTCGATGGGTGGGACTGACAAGCAATGGGTTCCTTTGTCTGCTGGCGCTGCTCGCGCTGGCGATCTGCCTTCTGGTGGTGTGGCTGTGGCCGCGCGCCGCGCGGACCGGGCCGATCGCCGTCCTCTCACGCATCGGCATGCTGGTCGTCACCCAGGTGTGCCTGCTGACCACCCTGCTCGTGTGGGCCAACAAGGACTTCGGCTTCTACGCCTCCTGGAGCGACTTCCTGGGGACCGCCTCCGGCAGACAGACCATCGACACCAGCGGGGTCGACGGCCGCGCCGTGCCCGAACTCATAGTCAGGGGCCGGCAGCCCGCCGACCTGCGCGGTGGCAGGCAGGTCTCCGGCCAGGTCCAGAAGGTACGCATCAACGGGCTGCGCAGCGGACTCGGTGCCGACGCCCTCGTCTACGCGCCGCCGCAGTACTTCCAGCCCGCGTACGCGAGGCATCGGTTCCCCGTCATCGTGGCGATCACCGGCTACCCGGGCCAGCAGCGCAACCTGGTCTCGAAGATGAAGCTCCCCCAGCACGCCACCGCCGAGATCAAGGCGGGCCGGATGAAGCCCGCCATCATCGTGATGCTGCGGCCCTCGGTCGTCACCGGCCGGGACACCGAATGCACCGACGTGCCGGGCGGGCCGCACGCTGGGACGTTCTTCAGCCAGGACGTGCCGATGGCCATCGAGAGCCACTACCGCACGGCCCCCGCCCCCCACGGCTGGGGACTCCTGGGCAACTCCACGGGCGGCTACTGCGCCCTGAGGCTCGCGATGCTCCACTCGGACCGGTTCTCCTCGGCCGTGGCGATGTCGGCCGACTACGACGCCAAGCAGGACCGCCAGACCGGTGACCTGTACGGGGGCAGCCCGCAGGTCAAGCAGGAGAGCGATCTGATGTACCGGCTCACCCACTTCACCGCGCCGCCGGTGCGTGTGATGGTCACCACGAGCCGAAAGGGAGAGGCCAACTACCGGGCCACGCTGCGATTCGCGAAGCTGGCGAAGCCGCCGATGCATGTGACGAAACTCATTCGCGACAGCGGCGGCCACAACTTTGAGACCTGGCAGGCCGAAGCCCCGGAGGCGCTGCGATTCCTCGGGCGGAATCTGAGCACGGACGGTCGCCGTCCGAAGCCGGTCACCCAGGAGCCGACCACTCCGTGGCAGTCGAGCCCGCCGACCGCGTCGGACCTGCCCCCGTCGATCTCCAAGGTCCCCCGCACCGCGCGCCTGGCTCGCTGACCCGGCCGCAGGCCCGCCCGCCGACCGAGCGCCTTCGGCAGCCAAATGCCCGGCCGCGCATCGGCAGCGGCCGGGCACACGCGTTCCACAGGGCTGGGCGTCAGCTCGGCGGGGCCGGGGGCTCCAGGCCCGTGTCCAGGCCGTCCAGCGCGTGGGAGCACAGGCAGTCCCGGTCTGCCGGGAGAGCGCGGACCACGCCGAAGAGGACCGTCCGCAGGCGGTCGACGTTGCCCGCGAAGACCTTGAGGACCTCTTCATGGGTGACGCCGTCGCCGGTCTCCACGCCCGCGTCGAGGTCCGTGACGAGGTTCAGCGACGTGTAGCAAAGGCCCAGCTCACGGGCGAGGATCGCCTCCGGGTGGCCGGTCATGCCGACCGTCGACCACCCCTGCGCCGCGTGCCAGCGCGACTCGGCCCGCGTGGAGAAGCGCGGCCCCTCGACCACGACGAGCGTGCCGCCGTCCACCGCGTCCCAGTCGGCCGCGCGGGCAGCGCTCACCGCGGCCTTGCGCCCTTCCGGGCAGTAGGGGTCCGCGAAGGAGACATGCACCACGTTGGGCACGCGCCCGTCGGGCAGCGCCTCACCGTCGTAGAAGGTCTGCACCCGCGCCTTGGTGCGGTCCACGAGCTGATCGGGCACGACCAGCGTCCCCGGCCCCAGCTCCGAGCGCAGCCCGCCCACCGCGCACGGCCCGAGCACCTGGGTGACACCCACGGACGCGAGTGCCCACAGGTTGGCGCGGTAGTTGATCCGGTTCGGCGGCGTGTGGTGCTTGCGCCCGTGCCGGGGCAGGAACGCCACGCGCCGCCCCGCTGTCTCGCCGATGAACAGCGAGTCGCTGGGCGGCCCGTAGGGAGTCTCGACGGCCACCTCGGTGACGTCGTCGATGAAGGCGTAGAGCCCGGAGCCACCTATGACGCCGATCTCGGCCTGTGCCGTCATGCTCAGGCGGCGGAGCTGTTGGAGGACGTGCTCGAGCCCGAGCCCGAACCGCTCTTGTCACCGCTGGACGACGAGCCGTTCGTGGAGCTCGGCGACGAGCTGCCCGAGGACGAACCGTCCGAGCCGCCGGAGGACGAACCGTCCGAGCCGCCCGACGAGCCGCTGGAGCCGCTCTTGGCCGGGCTGCTGCCCGACGAGCCGCCGCGGCTGTCGGTCCGGTAGAAACCGGATCCCTTGAACACCACTCCGACCGCGGAGAACACCTTGCGCAGGCGTCCCTCGCAGCTCGGGCACTCGGTCAGGGCGTCGTCGGTGAACTTCTGCACCGCCTCATGGCCCTCGCCGCACTCGGTGCACTGGTACTGGTACGTCGGCACTTGCTCCTCCTGGCACTCTCACCTAGTGAGTGCTAACGACGCTCTATGGTGCAGTATTCCGGCTGGTTAGTCCACTGCGACCGGTCCGCGTTCCTGCCGGAGAACCCGTGTGCCGCCCGACCCGGCGACCGTGACACGGGGCAGCGCGGCCAGGGTCGGCACCAGCCGGGTGCGCAGCGCCACCAGCGCGAACAGTCCCAGACCCGTGCCGAGCGCCGGGACGGTGAAGCCCGCCGATGACCCGGACGCGTCGGCGAGCCGTCCGGCGAAGGTCGAGCCCGCCGCGAGCCCGAGCCCGATCGCGCCCGTCATCCAGGTGAACGCCTCGGTCTTCGACCCGCCGGGCACCAGCTTCTCCACCAGCGTGAACCCGGTGATCAGCGTGGGTGCGACCGCCAGCCCGCACACGATCGCCGTCAGCGCCACGAGGCCGGTGGAGTGCACCACCCACAGGGGGGACGCGGCCGCCACGAGGGCGGAGTAGGTGATGATCATCCGCGACTGCGGCGACCGGCGCCAGCGCACGGCACCGTAGACGGCCCCGGCGACCATGCTGCCCCCGGCGAAGCCCGCGTACAGCGTCCCGGACAGGCCGGGGCTGCCCGCCTCCTCGGCGAACGCGGTGAGCGAGACCTGCATGGCGCCGAAGACCGAGCCGATCCCGAGGAAGGCCAGGACCAGCAGCCGCACACCCGCGACGGCCGGCGCCGACTGCCGGCGGCCACCCGCCCGGTGCCGGGCCGGAGGCGGGGCGCCGTGCCGGACGGCCGCGAACGCGACTCCGCCGGCCAGCGTCAGGCCTGCCTCGGCCACGAGTCCCGCCGCCGGGTGGATGCCGGTGCACAGCGCCGTGGCGATCACCGGCCCGAGGACGAAGGTCAGCTCGTCGGTGACG
The DNA here is from genome assembly GCF_014646055.1 of Wenjunlia tyrosinilytica. Classification (GTDB taxonomy): domain Bacteria; phylum Actinomycetota; class Actinomycetes; order Streptomycetales; family Streptomycetaceae; genus Wenjunlia; species Wenjunlia tyrosinilytica. Next base: position 196,373 of record NZ_BMMS01000011.1, on the reverse strand, counting down.
GATTCGAGGGCGAACGCCGGACCGGTCAGGGGTGAGTCACCGAGCGACTCCATCCACCGCGATCGGATCATCGGACCGATCTGCGGCACCGAGGCACCGGCCGGGACGGCCGCCGCGTACAGCGTCCACTCCGGGGCTCCGGACAGCGCGAGCCAGGTCAGCGTGCCCACGGTCGCCGTGTGCGCCACGACGGCGGGGACGACCACCGCCGCCTGCCCGAGGCGGTCGGCGAGCCGGCCGATCTGCGGACCGGCCGACGCCTGAGCGACGGCGCAGACGGCGGCCACCGTCCCGGCCGTCCCGTAGGAGCCGGTGGTGTGCTGGACGAGCAGGACGATGCCCAGCGTGAGCATCGCGAAGGGAAGCCGCGCGGCGAAGCCCGGGAACAGGAACCGCCAGGCACCCGGGGTGCGCAGCAGCTGCCCGTAGCCGGGCCGCGCGGTTGCGCGGACGCAACGGTTGGCGGGGACAGCGGGGGTAGTGGTTCGGCGAACCGCCACTGGGGGTCCTTCGTGCCGCCTGGTAGCGCACTCGTGGGCTTGTCCGGGCCCGGGGCGCCGAGAGCTGTCCTCTCCGCGTCGACCGAGTGATACCGCGCTCCCATCCCGCGATCAGGCGGGGGGAACGGCGGCCGCCGAGCGGTCACGCCAGCTCTGCGTCAGGCAGAGGGATCTGATTGGTACGCGGCCACTATATCGGGGCCCCCGCCGCCAACAGCGGGCCCCGGGCCGCCGATCACCTTGGAATCCCACGGTCAGCCGCGCGTTTCCCTGTCGGTTCCCAGCCATCCCGCCAGCTTTCCGCCGAGCGCCACGGCCCGCAGCCGCTGCTCGGCCCGGTCCCGGACGTCGTCGGTGGAGACCACCAGGAGCTCGTCCCCGTGCCGCAGCACGGTCGTCGGCAGCGGCACGAAGCTCTTGCCGTCGCGCACCACCAGGGTGACCGCGGCCCCCTGGGGCATCCGCAGTTCGGCGACCTCGACACCGTGCATCCGCGAGCTCTCGGGGATCGAGACCGACAGCAGATGACCCCGCAGCCGCTCCAGCGGAGCGGACTCGATGCCGATGTCGGCGGCCGAGTCCTCGTCGCTGAGCCGCAGCTTCCTCGCCACCCAGGGCAGGGTCGGCGCCTGGAGGAGAGTGAACACGATCACGAGCACGAAGACGGTGTTGAACAGCCGGTCGGCCTCCGGCACCTGCGCCACGAGCGGAATGGTGGCCAGGACGATCGGCACCGCTCCGCGAAGCCCGGCCCAGGACAGCAGCGCGTGCTCGCGCCACGGTCTGCGGAAGGGCAGCAGGCTGAGCACGACCGACAGCGGCCGCGCGAGCAGGACGAGCACGAGCCCCACGCCGATGGCGGGCAGGACGTCGTCGCCGAGATCGTGCGGGGTGACCAGCAGGCCCAGCAGCACGAACAGCCCGATCTGCGCGATCCACGCCAGCCCCTCGGCGAAGCCGCGCGTGGCGGGGCGGTGCGGAAGCTTGGCGTTGCCGAGCACCACGGAGGCGACATAGACGGCGAGGAATCCACTGCCGTGCGCGAGTGCGCCGCCCGCGTAGGCGAGCACGGCCAGCGCCATCACCGCGATGGGGTAGAGGCCGGATGCGGGCAGAGCGACGTGCCGCAGCGCGTAGGCGCCGATCCGGCCGACCGCGAGTCCGACCGCGAGGCCGATGGCGAGCTCCATCACGATCTCGCCCAGCAGGAGGTACCAGTGCTGGACGGGGCCGTGCTCGGACAGGGCGACGACCAGGATGACGACGGGGGCGTCGTTGAAGCCGGACTCCGCCTCGAGCAGACCGGTCAGCCTCGACGGCAGCGGCACTCGGCGCAGGACGGAGAAGACGGCGGCCGCGTCCGTCGAGGAGACGACCGCGCCCATCAGCAGGGCAGGCTTCCAGTCCAGGCCGATGATCAGATGGGCCGCTGTGGCCGTGACGGCGACGCTGACCGCCACACCGACGGTCGAGAGCACGGCCGCCGCCGGGACGGCGGGCCGGATCTCCTTCCACTTCGTGCCGAGACCGCCCTCCGCCAGGATCACCACCAGGGCCGCGTAGCCGAGGACCTGGGTGAGCTTGGCGTCGTCGAAGGCGACCCCGAACCCGTCCTGCCCTATGACGACACCGATTCCGAGGTAGATCAGCAGGCTGGGCAGGCCGCTTCGGGAGGACATGCGAACGGCCACGACGGCGAACAGCAGTACCGCGGCGCAGATCAGCAGGAGTTCATTGAGGCGGTCGATGCTCAGGAGGCGGCCCTTTCTCGAGCAGGGCAAGCACGGCGGGGGATCGTTGCCCTGCCTAACATTTTACCTGTTCTTGGTGCGAGCCCGCACCCACGCCCACGCTCCGGGACGGCCGTGCCGATGACCCGACGACTGCCGCCGTCGCGGTGCGCCGGCGGGCGCGGGGGAGGTCGCACAGCCGGGCGCGAAGTCGACGTGATGACGGGGTGACGAGGCGGTGATGACGGGGTGCGATGTCACCGGCGAGTACGCCTCCGCCTAATGTTGCTCCAGCAACGGCCCCCTGCGAGGACCTCGAAGGACAGCGATGCCCGCCAAGAAGAAGTTCCGACGCTCCCGCCTCATCGTGATCGGGCTGGTCGTCCTGCTGGTGGCCGGCATCGCTGGCGGCACCTTCTGGAGCGTCAGTACGGTGCGGGCCTCGTTTCCGCAGACGACGGGCCAGTTGCAGCTCAAGGGCCTGTCCGGGCCGGTCGACGTCAAACGCGACGCCCATGGCATCCCGCAGATCTACGCCGGCAGCGACGAGGACCTGTTCATGGCGCAGGGCTTCGTCCAGGCGCAGGACCGGTTCTGGGAGATGGACGTGCGCCGGCACGTCACAGCGGGGCGGCTGTCCGAGATGTTCGGATCCGGGCAGGTGGAGACCGACGCCTTCCTGCGCACCCTGGGCTGGCGCCGGGTGGCGCAGCAGGAGTACGACACCAAGCTCGACGCGCGCACCAAGAAGTACCTCCGGGCCTACTCGGAGGGTGTCAACGCCTACTTGGACGGCCGCTCCGGCTCCAAGCTGTCGCTGGAGTACACGGTCCTGGGGCTGACCAACGACTACAAGCCGCAGAAGTGGACCCCGGTCGACTCCGTCGCCTGGCTGAAGGCCATGGCCTGGGACCTGCGCGGGAACATGCAGGAGGAGATCGACCGCTCGCTGATGGCCACCCGTTTCGGCAAGGACGAGACCGACCAGCTCTACCCGCCGTACCCCTACGACCGCAACCAGCCGATCGTCGCGGGCGGCGCGGTGAACAGCGCGACGAAGAAGTTCGAGCCCAACGCGAGCGCCGCCAACACCTCCACCGCCTCGTCGCCGCTGGCGCAGACCCAGTTGGCGGGCCTGGCCGACAAGCTCGACAAGATGCCCTCCCTGCTCGGCCCCGCGGGCAACGGCATCGGCTCCAACTCCTGGGTCGTCTCCGGCAAGTACACGACCACCCACAAGCCCCTGCTGGCCAACGACCCGCACCTGGCCCCGCAGATGCCCTCCCTCTGGTACCAGATGGGCCTGCACTGCCGCGCCAGGACCAGCGACTGCACCTTCGACGTCGCGGGATACACCTTCTCCGGCATGCCGGGCGTGGTCATCGGCCACAACGACAAGATCGCCTGGGGTTTCACCAACCTCGGGGCCGACGTCAGCGACCTGTACCTGGAGAAGGTCAGCGGCAGCACCTACCAATACGACGGCAGGCAGCTGAAGTTCCGCACCCGCGAGGAGCGGATCAAGGTCGCGGGCGGCGCCGACCGCACGATCACCGTGCGCGAGACGGGCAACGGCCCCGTGGTCTCCGACCGCGACGACGAACTGACCAGGGTCGGCGAGCAGGCCCCCGCCCCGGACGCGGCGCCCGACCGCAAGGACGGCTACGCGGTCTCCCTGCGCTGGACCGCGCTGAACCCCGGCAAGACCATGGACGCCGTCTTCGAGCTCAACCGCGCCTTCGACTTCAAGAGCTTCCGCAAGGCCGCCCGCGACTTCGCCGTGCCCTCACAGAACCTGCTCTACGCCGACAGGTCGGGCAACATCGGATACCAGGCACCCGGCCGGATTCCGATCCGCGGCGGCGACCGCGACGGCACCTACCCGGCCCCCGGCTGGGACTCCGAGGCCCGGTGGACCGGCTACGTCCCCTTCGACGCCATGCCGTACGAGTACAACCCCAAGCGCGGCTACATCGTCACCGCCAACCAGGCCGTCGTCGACAGCAGCTACCCGTACCTGCTGACCTCCGACTGGGGCTACGGCACCCGCAGCCAGCGGATCAACGAGCTGATCAAGGCCAAGCTCAAGGGCGGCGGCAAGATCTCCATGGACGACATGCAGTCCATGCAGATGGACAACAGCAGCGAGATCGCCAAGCTGCTCGTGCCCTACCTGCTCAAGATCGATGTCACCGACCCCTACGTCCGCGAGGCCCAGCAGCTGCTGGAGGGCTGGAACTACAAACAGGACGCCGACTCCGCCCCGGCGGCCTACTTCAACGCGGTCTGGCGCAACCTCCTGCAGGCCGCCTTCGGGCAGAAGATGCCGAAGGAGCTGCGGGTCGAGGGCGAGTGCCTGCGGGTCAAGCCGGTCGAGGACTCCGGCCCCGTCGACGACCTCGACGGCAAGCCCGACCTGGTCCGCGAGTGCGGCGAGCGCGACCCCGAGGACGCGCAGCCCGACGGCGGCGACCGCTGGTTCGAGGTGGTCCGGCAGATCCTGCCCGACCAGAACAACGACTGGTGGAACACCTCCCGCGATCCGGGGAAGGTCACCACGCGGGACGGCGTGCTCGCGCAGGCGCTCAAGGACGCCCGCTACGAGCTCACCGCCAAGCTCGGCAAGGACATAGGCACCTGGAACTGGGGCCGGCTGCACAAGCTGGACCTGCGCAACCAGACCCTGGGCGCCGAGGGCCCCGGCCCGGTGAAGTGGCTGTTCAACCGCGGCCCCTACGAGATGGGCGGCGGCGAGGCGGCGGTCGACGCCACCGGCTGGAACGCGGCAGGCGGCTACGACGTCGTCTGGGTCCCGTCGATGCGCATGATCGTCAACCTCGAGGACTTCGACAAGTCGCGGTGGATAAACCTCACCGGTGCCTCGGGCCACGTCTACAACTCGCACTACAACGACCAGGCCGCCCTGTGGCAGAAGGGCGAGCTGCTGCCCTGGGTGTTCACCAGGGGCGGGGTCGAGGAGAAGTCCGAGGACGAGATGGTGCTGACGCGCTGACCTCGTCGCCGGGGTGGACGGACCGCTCGCGCCGCCCCGTCGGTCGCACGGTCGCGCCGCCTGCGTCGGTCGCGTCAGCCCGCGTCAGTCGCGCGGACCGCTCCGGTCCCGCTCACCGGGCTCCCGCGCGAAGCGCACGATGCCGTGCGGGGTCACCGCGGCCGTCACCCGGCGGTCGTGGGGCTCCGCAGGTACCCGCTCGACCACCTCGTCCGCGTAGAGCACCACCACGAGCGCCACCTCGTGCCCGGCCCGGTCCAGCCGCTCCAGCACCCGGTCGTAGGAGCCGCCCCCGCGACCGAGCCGCACTCCTCGTTCGTCCACCGCGAGCCCTGGCAGGAGCACCGCGTCGGCCTCCTGGACGGCGTCGGGTCCCAGCCGTGGCCCGACCGGCTCCAGCAGCCCCCGCGAGGCCTTCGCCAGAGAGTCGCGGCCCGCGTACTCCGCCCAGTCCAGATCGTTGTCGGGAAGCAGGACGGGCAGCAGGACCCGGACCCCGCGCAGCCGCAGCGCCTCGATCAGCTCCCGCGTCCCGGGCTCGGCGCCGACCGACACATAGGCGGCCACGACGGCCGCCTCCGCCAGCTCCGGCAGGGACATGGCACGAGCCCCGACGGCCCGCTCGGCCTCCTGGCGTTCATCAGCTGTTAGCCCCGATCTGGCCCGAAGAAGCGCCTGCCGCAATGCAGCCTTACTACTGTGGTTACCGCTGTCGTTTCCGCGCGTCACGCTGCGAAGGCTCGCACACGTATGCCGTGACGCGGGGACCCGCTCGGGCCGTTCGTGTGAATGGCTGTGAATAGCTGTGATTGCGCCTCTACCTCATGAAATGGCGACAAACAGCCGTTAGGGTGCGGGGCATGACACAAGCCCGCCCTCGCATCAGCAAGGCCGTCATTCCCGCCGCCGGCCTCGGTACCCGATTCCTGCCCGCGACCAAGGCCACTCCCAAGGAGATGCTCCCGGTCGTCGACAAGCCCGCGATCCAGTATGTGGTCGAAGAAGCGGTCGCCGCGGGCCTGCCCGATGTGCTGATGGTCACCGGTCGCAACAAGCGCCCCCTCGAGGACCATTTCGACCGCAACTACGAACTCGAGGAACAACTCGCGCGCAAGGGCGACGAGAACAAGCTCGCCCGGGTCCAGGAGTCCAGCGACCTCGCCACGATGCACTACGTGCGCCAGGGCGACCCCAAGGGCCTCGGCCACGCGGTGCTGTGCGCGGAGCCCCACGTCGGCGACCAGGCGTTCGCGGTGCTCCTCGGCGACGACCTGATCGACCCGCGCGACCCGCTCCTGACGCGGATGATCGACGTACAGCAGCGGCTCGGCGGAAGCGTCGTGGCGCTTATCGAGGTCGAGCCCTCGCAGATCCACCTTTACGGCTGCGCGGCGGTCAAGCCGACCGGCGAGTCCGACGTGGTCCGGGTCACCGACCTCGTCGAGAAGCCGGACACCGAGGACGCGCCCAGCAACTACGCGGTGATCGGCCGCTACGTCCTCGACCCCGCGATCTTCTCCGAGCTCAAGCAGACCCAGCCCGGCCGCGGCGGTGAGATCCAGCTCACCGACGCCCTGCGCGCGCTGTCCCAGCGCGAGGTCGAGGGCGGCCCCGTCCACGGCGTGCTCTTCTCCGGCCGCCGCTACGACACCGGCGACCGGGCCGACTACCTGCGTGCGATCGTCCGACTGGCATGCGAACGTGAAGACCTGGGACCGGACTTCCGTTCCTGGCTTCGGACGTTTGTCAGCGAGGAGATGCACAGTTGAGCACCACTGAGGGGGGCGGCCGGGCCTGCGAGCACAGCGGCCCGGCCGATGAGCACGACCGCCCGGACCAGGAGGAGAACGGCGGGGCCGGGCACACCGGCCGGGCGGAGGAGCACAGCGCGCGGGCCGACGGGCACGGGGGTCCCGCGGGTGCGGCAGAGGCGGGCGTCGTCGAGGACGACGACCGCCTCTGGTCCGTCGACGAGCACGCCGAGGACATCCTGCGCTCGCTGAAGCCGCTGGATCCGCTGGAGATCCAGATCCTCGACGCCCAGGGCTGCGTCCTGGTCGAGGACGTCACCGTGGCCACCCCCCTGCCGCCGTTCGACAACAGCTCGATGGACGGCTACGCGGTGCGCGCCGCCGACGTCGAGGGCGCGAGCGAGGAGCACCCGGCGGTGCTCACCGTGGTCGGCGACGTGGCCGCGGGCAGCGGTGAGCTCCCCGAGGTCGGCCCCGGCCAGTGCGTGCGGATCATGACCGGCGCCCCCGTGCCCCCGGGCGCCGAAGCCGTCGTCCCCGTCGAATGGACCGACGGCGGCACGGGCAGCGGCCCCGTCACCACCATGCCCGCCTACAGCGGCGCCCCCGAGGGCGCCACCGGCGAGGTGCGGGTCTTCCGCGCCGCCGAGTCCGGGGCACACATCCGGCTGCTCGGCAGCGATGTCCGCCCCGGCCAACTCGCCCTGGAGAAGGGCACCGTGCTCGGCCCCGCGCAGATCGGCCTGCTCGCCGCGGTCGGCCGCAGCAGGGTCCTGGTGCGCCCCCGCCCGCGCGTCGTCGTCATCTCCACCGGCAGCGAACTCGTCCAGCCCGGCGAGGAGATCGGCCCCGGCCGGATCGCCGACTCCAACAGCTTCACCCTCACCGCCGCCGCCCGGGACGCCGGCGCGGAGGCCTACCGGGTCGGCGCCGTTCCGGACGACGCGGCCAGGCTCACCGACACCATCGAGGACCAGCTCGTCCGCGCCGACCTCCTCGTGACCAGCGGAGGCGTCAGCGTCGGCGCCTACGACGTGGTCAAGGAGGTGTTCGAGCAGCTCGGCTCGGTGCGCTTCCGCAAGCTCGCCATGCAGCCGGGCAAGCCCCAGGGCTTCGGCCGCATCGGCCCCGACGGCACACCGCTGTGCGCCCTGCCGGGCAACCCTGTGAGCGCCTATGTCTCGTTCGAGCTCTTCGTGCGCCCGGCCATCCGCAGGCTCATGGGCCTCGAGCCCGCGCACCGGCCGGTCGTCTCCGCGAAGCTGACCGACGGCATCGGCCGCTCGCCCGCGGGCCGGCGCCAGTTCCTGCGCGGGCGGTACGACGAGCGCACCGGCGAGATCAGCCCGGTCGGCCGCTCAGGCTCCCACCTCGTCGCGGCCCTCGCCCGCGCCAACGCGCTGATCGTCGTCCCCGAGGACACCACCTCGGTGGAGGCGGGCGCGCAGGTTGACGTGGTCCTGCTGACCTGACCGCGGGACGTGCGGGTACGGTGTCGCCACACGGAAGGCACCGGGAGAGCGATGAGCACGGGCAACACCCCCGGAGGGGCAGAGCGGCACCTCACTCACATCGACGAGTCGGGCGCGGCGCGGATGGTGGACGTCTCCGAGAAGGAGGCCACCGCCCGCACCGCCCGCGCCACCGGCCGGGTCCGGGTCTCGCCACGCGTGGTGGAGCTGCTGAGGGGCGAGGGCATGCCCAAGGGCGACGCCCTCTCCGTCGCGAGGATCGCCGGGATCATGGGCGCCAAGCGCACCCCGGAACTGATCCCGCTCTGCCACCCCATCGCGATCTCCGGAGTGAAGGTGGACCTCGTGGTCACCGACACCGGCGTCGACATCACGGCGACCGTGCGCACCGCCGACCGCACGGGCGTCGAGATGGAGGCGCTCACGGCGGTGAGTGTGGCCGCGCTCACGGTCGTGGACATGGTCAAGGCGGTCGACAAGGCCGCCGTCATCACCGACATCCAGGTCGAGGAGAAGACCGGGGGCAAGTCGGGCGACTACCGCAGGGGCGGGTCGTGAAAGCCGCCAGGGCCCTGGCCGTCACCGTCTCCAACCGCGCCTTCGCCGGGGTCTACGAGGACCGCGGCGGCCCCCTGCTCGTCGAGGGTCTGACCGCCATGGGCTTCACCGCCGAGGGCCCCCGGATCGTTCCTGACGGCGAGGCCGTCGAGGAGGTGCTTCGCGAGGCCGTCGAGGCCGGGTACGCCGTGGTGCTGACGACCGGCGGCACCGGCATCTCGCCGACGGACCGCACCCCCGAGATGACCCGGCGGGTCCTCGACTACCAGATCCCCGGCATCCCCGAGGCGATCCGGGCGTACGGCCGCGACAAGGTCCCCACCGCCGTGCTCTCGCGTGGCCTCGCCGGGGTGTCGGGTACCACAGTGGTAGTGAACCTTCCGGGGTCCACCGGAGGGGTCAGGGACGGGCTCGCCGTCCTCGCGCCGCTCCTGCCGCACGCCGTGGACCAGGTCCACGGAGGCGACCACCCGGGCCCGCACAGTGCCGGGAGCCAGGAGGGCGCCGGAAGCCCGGAGGGCACGGTGGGCACGCAGAGCACGGGGGGCCCGCAGAGCTCGGGGGGTCCGCAGAGCACTGGGAGACCGAGCTGAACGCCTCGTGGCCGGTGGAACTGGCGGAGGGCGACGTGGCCCTCCGCCCCATCAGGGCGCGCGACCAGCGTGCCTGGCGTGAGGTGAACCAGCGCAACCGCGAGTGGCTGCGGCCCTGGGAGGCCACGGTCCCGCCCACGGCCGCCGGGCATGCCACGGGAGTGCGCCCCACCTACCGGCAGATGGTGCGCCATCTGCGGGCCGAGGCGGCGGCGGGGCGGATACTCCCCTTCGTCGTCACCTACCGGGGCCGCCTGGTCGGCCAGCTCACCGTCGCCGGGATCACCTGGGGCTCGATGTGCTCGGCGCACATCGGCTACTGGGTGGACCAGGCGGTCGCGGGGCGCGGGGTGATGCCCACCGCCGTGGCGCTCGTGGTGGACCACTGCTTCGGCGCCGTGGGACTGCACCGGGTGGAGGTCTGCATCCGCCCCGAGAACATCCCGAGCCGGCGCGTTGTGGAGAAACTGGGCTTCCGGGAGGAGGGTCTGCGCCCCCGATATCTGCACATCGACGGCGGCTGGCGCGACCACCTCGTTTTCGCGATGACCGCCGAGGAGGTCCCCGAAGGACTGCTCAACCGCTGGCGGCAGGCCAACTCACGGCTTAAATGAAATATTTGTTCGAAAATAGTCGTGGCCTGCCATAAATCGCAAAAAAAGTTCGGCGTATCAGCCAGATCGTGCGACACACCGAGGCAAATGGCTGTTGGCCTGTCGCCGACGCCCCTACCGTGTGATGCGTGAGCAGCAGCGGCCTCATCTACGCAGTCATCGTGGGGGCCTGGGCTGCCTACTTGGTGCCGATGTGGCTCCGTAGGCAGGACGAACTCAACGAAGCCCGCCCGACGGAACGCTTCAGCACCGCCATTCGCCTCCTTTCGGGGAGGGCGGCGATGGAGCGCCGTTACGCGAAGTCTCTCGACGAAAACGAGCACCCGGAGCACCCCGAGAACCCCGTGCGCTCCGAGCACGGGGACGAGTCCCCCGCCGCGGCCGAGTCGGTCGACGTGCGGGCCCTCGCCGTGCCCGTGCGCACCAGGCCCGCCCCGGCCGCCAACTCCGTCCGGGCGCCGGGCGGCCTCCGGCGTGCCCAGGTGCTGGCCCGTCGGCGCCGGACGACCTCGGTGCTCTTCCTGGCCTTCACCGCGGGCGCGGTCGGCGCCGGGGTGGGCGGGCTGGCCCTGCTCTGGCTGCCGCTGGTGCCCGGGGCGCTGCTGACCATGTACATCGTCCACCTGCGCCGCCAGGAGCACCGCCGCTTCGAGGTCCGGCTCGACCAGCGCCGGGCCGCCGAGGCCGCGAGGCGCGTGCGCGAGCAGCGCAAGGCCGTCCCGGCCGCCGCGCCTGCGCAGACCCCGCCCCCGCCCGCCCCCCAGCCCGACGAGGCGGACACCGCCGCCCGCCGCGCGGTGGTGGAGGAGACCGACCACGCGGAGTGGGTCGACGGTCTCCAGCGCCGCCCCGCCGACCAGGACGGCTGGGACCCGGTGCCCGTACCGCTGCCGACGTACGTCACCGCCCCGGTGGCCCCGCGCAGCACCGGAACCGCCGCCGCGGGCGCCCCGGAGACCTGGACCGCGCCCGGCCCCCCCGAGCCCGCGCAGTCCACTCCCACCCCGGCCCGCAGGTCCCGCGAACGCGGCAGCACCCCCCTGTTCGACCAGTACGCAAACGAGCACCGCCCCCGCGCCGCCAACGAATGACCGCCCCCCGGCGGCGCCGATACGGGTTAACGGGCACGGTCCGCGGGATGCTAAAGTTTCTTCCCGTTGGGCCTGTAGCGCAGCCCGGTAGCGCACCTCGTTCGCATCGAGGGGGTCAGGGGTTCAAATCCCCTCAGGTCCACAGGTGAGAGGGCGGGAGGTGTCCGCGAAGAGCGCGGACACCTCCCGCCCTCTCCATTTGCTCGGTTTCGCCCCGCATGGCAGGGACTTCGCCACCCGTTGCCGCGGCCGCTCTCAACCGGGCTCGGGCACGAAGAAGCTGTCGTGGCGGACGAGGAACTCGGCGAACTCGTCGCCGCCGCGGCGCGCCATCTCCGCGACCTGCTCGAAGTACTCCTCGCGCGGCGCGCCCGGGGAGAAGAGCAGAAGCATGGACGCCGGTTCGTCCGAGTCGTTCTTGAACGCGTGAAGCCCGCCGACCGGCACATACAGGAAGTCGCCCGCCGCGGCTTTCGTCCAGCGTTCGCCGTCGTACAGGTCCACACGGCCGGACAGGACGAAGAACGACTCCGAGATGGACCTGTGGAAATGGGTGCTGGGCCCGGGGGCCTTGGGCCCCATGTCCACCCGGTACAGGCCGAACTCGCCACCGGTGGAGGCATGCGTGGCCAGGTAGTGGGTGCGGGTGCCGCTGCGCGAGAGGAGTTCCGGCTCCTGGTCGGCCGGGCGGAAGACCGCGTTGACCTCGCCCTGGTCGCCCAGGTAGCGGGGCTCGGGGTACGACATGTGTGCTCCTCCCTGTGGCTGTGGCACCCCGTCGCGGTCAGGGAGTCACATCGGCCTCGAGTACGCGGTTCAATTCCTCCACGACGGCCGGGGACTCCCGCTGGAACGCGGTGATGTCCATGCCCTCGTCGCCCTTGACCGTCAGCAGGGCGCGCTCGCCGACGGGCAGGACCACCACATGGCCTCCGGCGCAGCGGGTCACCACCTCGCGCAGGGATCCGCTGCCGGTCTGGTCGGCCAGGCGGCGGCCCACGCCCAGTGACGCGGCGGCCAGGGCGGCGACCGACTCAGGGTGGACGCTGTCGGCGTCGGCGGCCACCAGCAGGCCGTCCGCCGTCGACAGGACACTCTCGTGGACCCCCATCACCCTGTCACGCAACGAGCTCAGGATTTTGACCAGGGGCTCGGCCGATGTGGTTCCGTTCATGTCAGCGCGCTCCTTGGCATCAGGTGAGGGTCCGGAGCGCTCTGCGGACTTGCAGGAGCGTCTCGATGGTGGGCTGGTCGGCGGTCAGATCCGCCGGCGGGTGGGTGGGCCGGCTGCCCGCGCTCCTCACCGGCAGCGGCAGCGGCGGCGGCATGGGCGGCTGCACCGGCGTGCCCTGCGTCGCGGCGGATTCCCGTGCCCGTTTCGAGCCGCGAGCCATGAGTTGACGACGGCGCTTCGCGGCCCGGCGCCTGGATGAACTCACTCCCCGCTCTTTCCACCATCGCCGCCCGCGCCCCTGGGGGACACAGCGCCGGGGGTGCGCCTGGGCAGCGGGCCCGCGCCCGCCGATGTGCCCGAAGGTTTCCGTGCCACCGAGGAGGCGGCCGTACGAGGCGCGGTGCTCGGCCTGCCGACCCCAGCGGTCCGGTCGTCCCACTGGACGAGCCCCTGGGCCTCCATACGGACCAGGTCGAGCATCACCGGGTAGAGGCCGCGGCCGAGGGCGAAGGCGATGTCGCGGGCCGTACGGCGGCCGTTGACTCCGGCGATGATGTCCTGGTGGCGGTCGGCCAGGGCTTGGGCCACGGCTCCCGACGAGGGGCCGACGGGTGGTACCGGCCGCACCCGCACCCGGGCCAGTTCGGAGGGCGGACCCCACAGGCGGGACAGCACGGCCACCCGCCGTGACGTTTCTTCCATCAGCCGTCGCGGTTCGATCCCGGCCGCGGTGACGATCGTCGGCGTGCGCTCGGTCACCTCCCAACCGCCGGGGGTGCCCAGCGCCATGGCGAACGCGCCGTCGAAGACGGCGGCGGTGCAGATCACTTCCAGCTCCGCGGCCCCGACGAATCCCCGGCTCACGAGTTCCGCGCCGAGCCGGCCGCCCTCGCGGTCCGCGGCGCGCGCGGCCAGCCAGGCCTCGTCGTCGATCCGCCCCGACTTCAGCAGCGCGGTCTCGGCGGTGGGCGCTCCAGGTGTCTCGACGGCGGCGACGAGTCCGTTCCTCATGTGGATGGCGCCGCCCGGCGCTCCGGAGACCTGGACCGTTCCGCTGTAGTGCTCCGCGCGCAACTCCAGGAGGAGAGCGGGGACGTTGCGCGCGGTGGACTCGTTGCGCCCGTCCTGTCCGGCACGGTTCATGTCAGCACGTCTTCGGCCACGTCGGTCATCTGGCGGATCGTCAGGGCGAGATTGGTGAGCTCGCGGTCGAACCCTGCGGTCAGCAGCAGGGGATCCCCCTGCCGTCGTACCAGAAGGCTCACATGATGGCGCCTTCTGCTGGTCACGATCACGCTCTCAAGCTCCCCTTCGGCCCCCGCCGCCCGCAGCCCCTCGGCGAGCAGCGTTGTGAGCTCTGAACACTCCACCGCGTCCCCGGCTTCTCCGGCATCCCCCGCTGTGCCGTAGCTCAGACCGGTGACCGCGTCCACGAGGGCCGCACCGGTCAACCCCGGGGTGTCGAGAAGCCGGGAGAGGGATGCCTCGAGTGCTGGCACCTGATTCCCCTTCCCTTTGTGACAGGGGGCACAGTACCTTTCCCGTGAACTTGAGCAACAGAGACTGCAATCAACACCTTCTTGACCGTCTTGTCACTGTTGTTTGATCGCTTCATGATCGCCGCTGTGGGGATCAGGAAAGAATCGAGGGTCGCTGCATGAACGTCGAGACCACGCTGAAGGAAGCCATGACGCTGGACGGTGCTCTGGGCGTCGCCCTCGTGGACTACGAGAGCGGTATGTCGCTCGGGACGCTCGGAGGTGGCCCGGACCTCGACCTCGAAGTGGCCTCCGCGGGGAACACGGAGGTCGTGCGGGCCAAGGTGCGCACCCTGGCCACACTCGACATGCAGGACTCCGTCGAGGACATCCTGATCACCCTGGGCAAGCAGTACCACCTCATACGCCCCCTCGCCACCACCCGCGGCTCGCTCTTCCTCTACCTCGCCCTCGACCGCAGCCGCGGCAACCTGGCCCTGGCCCGCCACAAGCTCCGCCGTCTCGAAGGCGACCTGGAGGTCTGACCGGCATCGCCCCCCACGGGGAGACGGCTGTCGGTCCCGGGCCGTACGTTGGGGTCCGTGGGGATCTATCTGGTGGGCATCGACTCGCGGGACTGGCTGGACGGCGAGGTCCTGGGGGCGGTGGCTGTCGCGCTGGACGCCGAACTGGAGCGGCGCGGGTGGGAGGGATTCACGGCACCGGAGCCGGGCGGGCCCGGTGCCGGGGTCTCGTTCGAGGAGAAGATGAACCGGCCGATCGACAGCTTCGCGGACCTGTGCCGGAAGCAGGCCGGCGGGCCCGACGCGCTGCTCGACTGGGACCTGCTGATACCTGTCGAGTTCGACGGTGCCCTTGTCCTGCCCGTGCCCTCGGACCACGACGACACCACGACCGTGCGCAGCGCGCATCGGGCGCTCGATGCGGCGCGGCGGCTCGCGGACGGTATGGCGCTGCCCCCCGGGATACCGCGGACCTCCGGCAACCTCGACATCGTCAACTGGTTCGACGGCCCGGCTGTCGGGGAGGCGGTCGGCACGTATCCCGGCCCATGGAGCGGCGATCTCGACGCCGCGTTCTACACGGCGGTGTACCTGCGTGCCGCCGAGCACTCGCTACGCCGCGAGTGCCCGATCGCCTACAGCTGACGGGGGGCGACCGGCCGCCGAGTTGAGCGGTCCGCGACCTGCCGAAGCACGACCGCAGGTGCTCAGGGAAGCGGAGGAGTGGCTATAGCTTCGGCACCGAGACATGTGCTGCATTTTGCCTGTAGGGGCTTGCGTTCGACCGCGGTGATCGTGTTGGGATGGTTCGATGCGACCTTCCCCCACACGTATGGCGCCGCCGTATCCGCAGCCGCTGTTAACGGATTCGGCGGACTCGGCCTACTGGACCCGAAGTCCCAACCCCTACGAGGAGTTGTCGGCCCTGTCTCCTCCGGGCGATGAGGCGGACCAGGAGACGGACGCCGAGCCGGACGACTGGAGCGGCGGACTGCTGGGGCTCGGCTTCGGGCTCGAGGGCGACGGCGGTGCCGACGGCGGTCCCGACGGTCCCGGCGACCACGAGCCGATACCGCGCAGGGCCGGCAGACGGCGCCGGCGCCGGTTCGCCGCCGTCTCACTGCCGTTGAAGGTCGTGATCCTCCTCGCCGCGGGTCTGGCCTTCCTCTTCGTCGTGGACCGCTGGGCCGTGCTCTACGCCGAGAACAAGGCGGAGGAGAAGCTCAAGCAGTCCCTGCACCTCCAGGCCGAGCCCGAGGTGCACATCCGCGGCTTCCCGTTCCTCACCCAGCTCCTGGACGGTCGGTTGGGCACGGTGGACGCCACCGTCCCGGATCTGTCGGCCGGTCGGGTGTCGGTGGCGCAGGTCAAGGGCGAGGTGCACGACGTGCGCATCGTGGGCGATCTGCCGTCCTCGGTGCGCGGCGCGGTGGTCGGCCGGATGCGCGGCGAGGCACTGCTGAGGTTCGACGACCTCAGCCGTGAGCTCGGCACCTCCCAGGTCAGATACACCCGGGCCAACGGGAACTCGGTGCTCGCACGCGGTGAACTGCCCGTCGCGGGCCGCACGGTGCTGGTCAGGGCCGAGGCGCATGTCAGGGGAGACGGTGACCGTGAGATCGCCGTCCGCATCGACGGGATGCGCCTGGCGGTCGCCGACCTGCTCAGCTACCGGCCGGGCAAGGACGGTGGGCCCCGCCTGGCGCGGCCGACGGCCGAGCGGATCAGCCGCGACGCCGCGAACGCCAGGGCGCTGCTGTCGGTGCCGTCGATCGCCAAGAGGCTCGGTGTCACCCCGGCGATGGCGGAACGGGCACGGCGCAGCGACGAGTCACTGCACCGGATCACGGGGTCGCCGCACTTCGTCGAGAAGCTGTGCCGGCAGAACGTGGCCGACGCCGTCGTCGAGCACCCCGGGATCCTGCGCAGGATCGGTATCGACCCGGCGCTGATCGAGGGCCTGACGAAGCTGAGGGCTCCCCAGCTCGCGGACAAGCTCTCGCTCGAGGTCCGCCTGCCGAAGCTCCCCGGCCATGTGTGGCTGGAGCACGTCGCCGTCGGGCACGACGGGATCCGGGCGGCGGTCAAGGGTACCGATGTGCCGTTCGGTGGGGCGCGCAAGAAGTGAACGGGCCCTTCCCCGAGCATGCCCGCGGGGCCCCGGCCCCTCGCAACCTGCCTGATCGGCGGGGAGAAACCGGACGGCGCTGCCCTGCCCCGGGTCCGCCGAAGGTGCTCGCGCAGCGAGTTTTCTGAGACAGAAGGTGGCGTCGGCGTCCTGGCCGTACCACGGGCCGGTTTCCTGCTCGCCGGGGCCGCAGTCGTGGGTGGCGTCGCGTTCGGTGGTCACGCGGTACTGAGCCCGGCCGGAGTCGCAGTCGACGACCTCCAGCTCCCAACCGGCCGAGGTGGCCTTGTTGCGTACGCACATGCCGACGTCCAGGGACGACGCGGAAGCGCTGCCGGAGCCGGTGCCGTTCCCGCTCCGCCCGGCCGCGTTCAACGTGCTCATGGCGACAGCACAGAGCACGGCCAGCACCGGCGAGGTGAGAAGGAAAAGGCCTCCGGGGCGGCGCCTCACCGGCTTTCCCGGGGCGAGGGGTGGCCGCCATCCGCGCGAGGGCGGCGGCAGGCGGTTGAAGCGCGCCCGTGGAACGAGGTTGGCCGGCACGGTGAGGGGGCGATGAACAACGACAGCGGGCCCCACCATCCCTCGAGCAGCGTTTTGGACGTCATCTCGCGGTGGGTGGCCGTGCCGCAGGTACGGCAGAACGGGCCCTCCATCCTGGGGTTCTTGGCGGGTCCGGCGATGGTCGCCGACGGGTGGGACGGGTGGCGCGCCACGGCCGTCGGGCCGTGCACGCTAGGAGCGCGGGGGCAGGGGTGGCCTCCTGCGGTCGGCGCGGGAGGAGAGGTCGGGCGGTGCGGCGACCGGATGGGTCTCCAGCAGTTCCAGTGCCTTGTGGACCGCCGCCGCCAGCTGGATGTGGCGCCCCTCGGCCCAGTCCTTCGGGGTGCGCTGCACCTCGATGTCCGGCTCCACGCCGTGGTTCTCGACCCCCCACCCGTACGCCTCGAACCACGCGGCGTTCATCGGGACCGTGATCACCGTTCCGTCGCCGAGGCCGTGCCTGCCGGTCATGCCGACCACTCCGCCCCAGGTGCGCGAGCCCACCACCGGCCCGATGCCCAGGAGTTTGACCGCCGCCGTGATCATGTCGCCGTCCGAGCTGGTGGCGTAGTCGGCGACGGCGACCAGCGGGCCGCGCGGGGCGTCGCTCGCGTACGAGACCGGCTGCGCGTTGCGGGTGGCGTCCCACCCGATGATCTTGCGGGAGAGCTTCTCGACGACGAGCTCGGAGATATGGCCGCCCGCGTTGCCGCGCACGTCCACGATGAGCGAGGGGCGGGTCATCTCCACGCGCAGGTCGCGGTTGAACTGCGCCCAGCCCGAGCCGCCCATGTCCGGGATGTGCAGGTAGCCGCAATCGCCGCCGCTCAGTTCCCGTACCACCGCCCGCCGTTCGGCCACCCAGTCCTGGTAGCGCAGCGGCCGTTCGTCGATGAGCGGGACCACCGCGATCCGCAGCGCCCGGCCGCTGGTCGCCGAGCGGAAGGTGAGCTCCACGGTCGTTCCTCCCGCGCCCGCCAGCAGCGGCCAGGGCCCGGTGCCGGGCTGGACCGGCCGCCCGTCCACGTGCGTGAGCGTGTCGCCGGGGTGGACCCTGGCCCCCGCCAGCGGGGAGCGGGCCCGGGGGTCGGACGACTCACCGGGCAGGATCCGGGTCAGCCGCCAGTCGCCCTCCTCGTCGCGGGCGAAGTCGGCGCCGAGCAGGCCGATGGGGCGCTGGTAGGCGGCGGGGCCCTCGTTGCGACGGGCCGGGGTGACATAGGCGTGCGAGGTGCCGAGTTCACCGAAGACCTCGCGCAACAGGTCGGCGAACTCGTCCGGTGAGGCGACCTTCTCCACCAGCGGCCGGTACTGGTCGAGGACGTCGTCCCAGGGGACACCGCACATGTCCTCGGCCCAGAAGTAGTGCCGCATGATCCGCCCGGCCTCGTCGTAGGACTGGCGCCACTCGGCGGCCGGGTCCACCTCGTGCAGGATGCGGCGCAGGTCGATCAGGACAACGGCGTCCGGGTCGCGCTCATTGGCCGGGATCACCCCGAGGCTGCCCTCCTCGCAGGCCACGATCCTGCGCCCGTCACCGCTGACCGCGAACCAGTCCAGATGCGCCATCAGCTCCACCCGGGCGCCCTTGGCCAGGTCGAAGTACTCCAGCGCCGGGCGGCCCGAGGTGTCCGAAGGGTTGGCGAACGTCTCGCCCAGCGCGCCCGAGATCGGCCACCGCATCCAGACCAGCCCGCCCTGGACCGCGGTGAGCGAGGAGTACTTCGAGGCGCTGACGGGGAACGGTGTGACCCGCGAGTCGAGCCCTTCGAGGTCGACGGTCAGCTGCGCGTCGCCGGTCTCGGCCGGGTCCAGGCCACCGCTGGGGGGCCGCCCCTCGACGGGCAGGGCGAACGGGGACGGCGTCGAGGAGGACAGGGGTATCAGATACGGGCGGGAGCCCAGCGGGAACGAGTAGTCCCCGGTGTGGACGTCGTAGACCGGGTCGAATCCGCGCCAGGACAGGAAGGCCAGGTACTTCCCGTCACGGGTGAACACCGGCCGCTCGTCCTCGAACCGGCCCGTGGTCGCCTCGGCCACATACCCGTCGTCGAGCTTGGCGAGCATGATCCGGCTCAGCGAGCGGCCATGGGTGGGCTGTGACCAGGTGAGCCAGGCGGAGTCGGGGGAGAAGGACAGCCCCCTGACCGGCCCATTGTCGGAGCGGACCAGCTCGGTGACCTCGCCGTCGCCGACATCGACCAGCAGGAGCCGTCCGTCGTTCGAGGCGACGGCCAGCGTGGCGCCGTCGGGCGAGGAGGCCATCTCCAGAGCGCGCCCCAGCCTGCCGGAGGCGAAGGAGCGCGGGCCTTCGCCCTCCTGCGGTTCGCCCTGTGAGGTGGCCGCCCGCTCGGCGCGGCCGGGGAGTTCGGCGACCTCGATGCCGTCCTCGCCCTCCGCGTCGCTGATCCAGGCGACGCGGCCGGTGCTGCCGAGCATCTCGGGCAGACGCACCCGCACCCCCGGGGTGTCCTGGATGACCCGGGCGGGGCCGTCGCGGTGGGTCAGCCAGTACAGGCCGCCGCGAACGCACACCGCGCTCGCCCGGCCGGTCCGGTCGCACGCCAGTCCCTGGAGGTAGGAGCCCGCGGGCACCTGGTACGGGCGGCGGCCGGTGCGCGGGCCGCCGAGTTCGATGTCGAGGCGGCGGGGGCGCCCGGCCGGGTCGGTCAGATCCTCGTGCATCCACACCTCGCCCGCGCACTGGTAGACCACGCGCTGCCCGTCCGTGGAGGCGTGCCGGGCGTAGAAGTCGGCGTGGTCGGTGTGCCGGTGCAGGTCGGTGCCGTCGGGCCGGCAGGAGTAGAGATTGCCGATGCCCTCGTGGTCGCACAGGAACGCCACCCGTTCCCCGACCAGCATGGGCGAGGAGAAGTGCCCGCCCAGGTCGTGGAGCAGGGGTTCGAGGTCGAGCCAGAGCCGTCCCGTGGCGCCGCCGCGGTAGCGCTTCCAGGAGGCGGGCTCGTGCGGGGCGGCGGCGCAGAGCAGGAGGGTGTGCCGGCCGGTGACCATGAGATCGGCGACCGGACCCCAGGGCAGCCGCTCGCCGGGGCCTCCCGAGACGGGCACGGTGTAGGCCCACTCGTAGTGCGAGAACGGCTGGGCGTGCGAGGACGTGGCCAGGATCCGGCCGTCCGGAGTCCACCCGCGGACGCTCGCGTCCACACTGCCCCAGTACGTCAGCTGCGAGGTCTGGCCGCCGTCCACGGGCACCGCGTAGACCTCGGAGTCGAGGCTGCGCCAGGAGGTGAACGCGACCCGGCCGCCGTCGGGCGAAAGACGCGGGTGGCCGACCCGGGTGCGGTCCGCGGTCAGCCTCCAGGCCCGGCTCTTGCCGGTCGTCTCGGTCAGCCAGATGTCGTCCTCGGCGACGAAGACGAGCAGATCGCCGTTCAGGTGCGGATAGCGCAGATACGCCCCAGGGGTCACACCATTCATGCTCGACCGGGCGGGGGGAGCGGGCAAGTCGGGCTCGGGGCCGCACGGGAGCAGGGTGCGGACGGGCGTGCGCCCCGTCGCCCCGGTCGCGGCTCGCGCGGGTGCCGGAGTGCCCGCGCTCCTGTCCGCATCATCAGTGCTCTTGCGAATCACTCGCAATTGGTCGGTATCATCAAGAAGGTGCGGCGCCGAAGCTGCGACACGCGAGGGCGAACGGCTCGGAAAGGACCGCTTGTGCATGTACCGGACGGTTTCATCGACGCCCCCGTGTCGATCGGGGCCGGAGCCGTCGCGGCAGCCGGTGTGGCGGTCAGCCTCCGCGGTGCCCGGCGCGAACTCGACGAGCGCACCGCCCCGCTGGCCGGCCTCGTGGCGGCGTTCATCTTCGCGGTGCAGATGCTGAACTTCCCCGTCGCCGCCGGCACCAGCGGGCATCTGCTCGGCGGTGCGCTGGCGGCGATACTCGTCGGCCCCTGCACCGGAGTGCTGTGCGTATCGGTGGTGCTCCTCATGCAGGGGCTCCTCTTCGCGGACGGCGGTCTGACGGCGCTCGGAGTCAACGTCACGGACATGGCGATCACCACCGTCGTGGTCGCCTACGTCCTGTTCCGGCTGCTGGTGAAGGTGCTGCCGCGCGGCCGCCGCTCGGTGACCGCGGCCGCCTTCGTGGCCGCCGCCGCCTCCGTTCCCGCTGCCGCCGCGGTGTTCACCGTGATCTACGCGGTCGGCGGCGTCACCGACGTTCCACTGAGCAAGGTGGCGGGCTCGATGATCGGCGTGCATGTCCTCATCGGCCTCGGCGAGGCGGCGATCACCGCGCTCACGGTGGGCAGTGTGCTCGCCGTGCGTCCGGACCTGGTGCATGGGGCACGGGGCCTCGAGCGCCCACTCGAACTGCACACCCGGCCGGGGACGGCGAAGGCCGCGCAGGACGGGCACGGGAGGCCCGAGAAGGCCGCGCCCGAAGCGCCCGCCGCGCCCGAAGCGCCCGAAGCGCCTGCCAGGCACAGCGCGCCCGCCGCGCCCGCTGACGCCGGGAGGACGACTCCGAGCGGCGTCCGCGACAGACCGCAGGACGCCAAGGCCTGAGAGGGCGACGAACCATGACTGCTCGGTCCGCAACGCAACGGCCCACGACCGCACGGCCCACGACCGCACGGCCCATGACCGCTGTGCGCCGGTCCCTGCACGACAACCGCGTCTTCTGGATCGCGGGTGTCATCCTCGCCCTCTTCCTGGCCGGGTTCTTCAGCTACTACGCCTCCAGCCGGCCCGACGGGCTGGAGAAGGTCGCCAAGGACCAGGGCATCGACCGGAAGGCCGAGGACCACCGTCTCTCCGACTCGCCGCTCGCCGAGTACCAGACCAAGAACGTGGACAATCCACGGCTGTCCGGCGGCCTCGCGGGTGTGATCGGCGTGGGTGCGACCCTGGCCGTCGGCACCGGGGTGTTCTGGGTGGTCCGCCGCCGTCCCGCCCCCGCCCTCGACAGGTCCGCCCCCGCCCCCGACCGTTCTGCCCACATCGCGGACAAATCCGCCCCCGACAGCTCCGCCCCCGACAGCTCCGCCGCCGACAGGTCCGCCGCCGACAAGTCCGATCCGTCCCCCGACAGGTCGCGGTAGACGGCCATGGGCGCAGGTCACGCGCACCGGATGTACCGCCACGGGCACTCGCCCGTGCACCGGCTTCCACCGCACTGCAAGCTCGCCGCCACCTTCGCCTTCGTGCTCGTCGTGGTGGCCACCCCGCGCGAGGCGTACGGGGCGTTCGCCGGGTACGCGGCGCTGCTGGTGGCCGTCGCCGCCGTGGCCAGGGTGCCGTTCGGGTTCCTGCTGAGGCGGTTGCTGATCGAGATCCCGTTCGTCCTGTTCGCGTTCCTGCTGCCGTTCTTCGCCAACGGTGAGCGCACGGAGGTCCTCGGTGTGTCGCTGAGCGTTCCGGGACTGCTCGGCGCCTGGAACATCCTGGCCAAGGGCACACTCGGTGTCGCCGCCTCGGTGCTGCTGGCCTCCACGACCGAGCTGCGTGAGCTCCTGCTCGGGCTGCAACGGCTGAGGATGCCCCCGCTTCTCGTACAGATCGCCTCGTTCATGATCCGGTACGCAGATGTGATCACCGCCGAGATGGGGCGGATGCGGATCGCCAGGGAGTCGCGCGGTTTCACCGCGCGGGGAGTGCGGCAGTGGGGTGTGCTGGCCAAGTCCGCGGGCGCGCTGTTCATCCGCTCCTACGAGCGGGGCGAGCGGGTGCACCTGGCGATGGTCAGCCGCGGCTACGCCGGGACCATGCCGGTGATCGACGAGGTGACGGCCACCCGCGCCCAGTGGGCCACGGCCGTCGCCCTGCCCGCCGCGGCGCTCGCGGTGTGCCTGATGGGATGGTGGACGCTATGACGACCGTGGACGCCGACGCCGCGAGGACCGGTACGCCCGCCGGTGCATCCGCCGCCGCGCCTGACGCCGGTTCCCTGTCCGTCGAGGGCCTCGCCTTCGCCTACCCGGACGGGCACCAGGCGCTCTTCGGTGTCGATCTGGCGGTCGGCCGCGGGGAGCGGGTGGCGATCCTCGGGCCCAACGGGGCCGGGAAGACCACCCTCGTCCTCCACCTCAACGGCATCCTCGGAGGCGGGCGCGGCACCGTGCGCGTCGGTGGCCTGCCGGTGGAGAAGAAGAACCTCAAGGAGATCAGGCGCCGCGTAGGCATTGTCTTCCAGGACCCCGACGACCAGCTGTTCATGCCCACGGTCCGCGAGGACGTGGCCTTCGGTCCGGCGACGACCGGGCTGCGCGGGGAGGAACTGGCCGCGCGGGTGGGGAAGGCGCTGGGGCAGGTGGGCATGGCGGAGTTCGCCGACCGGCCGCCGCACCACCTCTCGTTCGGCCAGCGCCGCCGCGTCGCGGTCGCCACGGTGCTCGCGATGGAGCCGGAGATCCTGGTCCTGGACGAGCCCTCGTCCAATCTCGACCCGGCCGCCCGCCGCGAGCTCGCCGACATCCTGCGCTCGCTCGACGTGACCACGCTCATGGTCACCCACGATCTGCCGTACGCGCTGGAGCTGTGCCCCCGCTCGGTGGTGCTCTCCGAAGGGGTGGTCGCTGCGGACGGGCCCACACAGGCTCTGCTGTGCGACGACACGTTGATGAGCGAGCACCGGCTGGAGCTGCCGTTCGGCTTCGACCCCCGTTCGGTGGTGGTGCCCGCCCGGTAGCCGCGGCAGCTGCCGGCAGCCGCAGTTCAGTCGTGCACAATGGAATTGTGAGCGAGCAGACCACCAAGCCGTCCCTCTCCCTGGACGACCAGCTGTGCTTCGCGCTGTACGCGGCCTCGCGTGCGGTGACCTCGGCCTACCGCCCGCTGCTGGACGAGCTGGGCATCACCTACCCGCAGTACCTGGTGATGCTGGTGCTGTGGGAGCGCGGGAGCGTGCCGGTCAAGGAGCTCGCTCGAGCGCTGCACCTGGACTACGGGACGATGTCGCCGCTGCTGAAGCGGCTGGAGACCTCCGGGCTGGTGCGGCGTGAGCGGCGTCCGGACGACGAGCGCTCGGTGCTGGTGGTGCTCACGGACAAGGGCGAGGCACTGCGCCAGGACGCCGAATGCGTGCCCCAGTCGATGGGCAGGGCGTTCGGGGTGACGGTGGAGGAGGCGATCGCGCTGCGGGAGAAGCTGCGCGAGATCGCCGACCGTATGTCCTGACGCCGCCCTTTGGGCCTGCCCCTGCCGTCCCGGGTCTTTTCGCACTCCATGGGTGTGCGGTGCGTCACTCTTCGCGGCCGAGAAGCATTGTGCGCGATTAAAACGTGTACAGTTTTTCTCGTCCGGCAGTCTCGAACGAAACGGAAGGACCCCACCATGTCCACCAAGCCGACCAAGATCGCCTACACCGCCGAGGCCACCGCCCACGGCGGCCGGGACGGCCGGATCACCAGCTCCGACGGGCACATCGACCTGGCCGTGGCCCCTCCGAAGGAGCTCGGCGGCAACGGCGAGGGCACCAACCCCGAGCAGCTCTTCGCCGCGGGCTACAGCGCGTGCTTCCAGAGCGCCCTCGGTGTCGTCGCCCGCCGCCTCAAGGCCGACATCACCGGTTCCACCGTCTCGGCGAAGGTCGGCATCGGCCCGAACGCACAGCAGGGCTACGGCCTCGCCGTCGAACTACTCGTCACCATCCCGTCCGTGGACGAGGCCACCGCCCGCCAGTTGGTCGAGCAGGCGCACCAGGTCTGCCCGTACTCCAACGCCACCCGCGGCAACATCGACGTGGCGCTCACCGTCGCCGCCTGAGCCCCGTCGCTCGGCGTCGGTTCAGCGCCGCCCCCCGGCGTTGAACCCCGGCACCTTCGGACCGGCCCCCGACCGCAGCACGCGTCGGGGGCCTTCCGTCTGCGCGGGCGCGGGTCGCGGATCCCGTGCACGGGTCTTGATCAATGCGGCGGGCGGGTGCTGGAGTTGATCTCCGCAGACCCGGCCGTTCGGACGCCGGGATCCCAGGGGAGGCGCGATGGCACGGTTCGAGGGGCACGCGGTGTTCGTGACCGGCGCGGGCCAGGGCATGGGCGAGGCGATCGCGCTGCGGTTCGCCCGCGAGGGCGCCCGGGTCGCGGTCACCGACCGGGACAGCGCCAAGGCCGAGGCGGCGGCGCGCCGTATCGGGGAGGCCACGGGATCGGCGGACTCGGCGTTCCCCCACCTGTGCGACGTCGCCGACCCGGAGTCGGTGAACGCCGCTGTCGTGGCGGCGGTGGAACGGTTCGGCCGGCTCGACGTGCTCGTGAACAACGCGGCCTCGGTCGGCGCAGGCAGCGACCTGAGACACCTCACCGAGGAGGGGTGGGCCCGGGACATGGACATCACCCTCACCGGGGCGTTCCGCTGCGCCAAGGCGGCCATGCCGCATCTGATCGCCTCCGGCCGGGGCGCGGTGGTCAACATCGGCTCGGTCAACGGGCAGATGTACTTCGGCGACCATGCCTACAGCGCGGCCAAGGCCGGGCTCTCCTCGCTGACCCGCACGCTCGCCGTCGAGTACGCCAGGCACGGGGTGCGCGTGAACCTTGTCGCACCCGGCACCACCAGGACCCCCAACTGGGATGGCGAGGGCGGGGCGGAGTTCCTGGAACGGGTGGTCCGCCACTACCCGCTCGGCAGAGTGGGCGAGCCCTCGGACATCGCCGCCGCCTGCGCCTTCCTGGCATCCTGCGATGCCTCGTGGATCACCGGGGTCACCCTGCCCGTCGACGGCGGCCTGCTCGTGGCCAACCTCGGGATGCTGGGCCCCTTCGAAGACTGACGACTGACGACTGACGACTGACGACGGGCGACGGGCGACTGACGACTGACGACTGACGACGGGCGACGGGCGACGGGCGACGGGCGACTGACGACTGACGACGGGCGACGGGCGACGGGCGACGGGCGACGGGCGACGGGCGACTGACGACGGCCGTCGCCGAGCCCGTTGTTGTACATGCCATGCTTGTCGCATGGCAGCGGAGGAACGGGAAGAGCGGGGCGGCCGGGAAGAGCAGGTCCGGCCCCAGGGGTTCGAACTGGGGACCGACGGCCCCAAGGTGCTGGTCGTCGGCATCGACGGCTCGGACACCTCCGTGCGCGCCGCCGCCTACGCCGTAGGACTGGCTCGCCGCCAGAACTCCCGCCTGGTCTTCCTCTACGTCAAGTCCTTCGGCGGTACGGTCGGCGTCAGCGCCGCCTCGGCCGCGATGATCGCGGGCACGCATGACGAACTGGCCCAGCAGTTCGCGCGGAACATCCGTGAGTACATGGGTGAGCTCGGCAAGCACGACTGGGAGTTCAGGACCGTGCGGGGCGATGTCTTCACCGAGCTGGCGCGCACGGCCGACGAGGTCCGCGCCGACGGAGTGCTGGTCGGCGCCTCGACGCAGGCGGGGCACCGGATCGCCGGTTCCGTCGCCGTGCGCCTGGTGCGCGCCGGTCGCTGGCCCGTCACCGTGGTCCCGTAGCCGCCGATTCACGGTGGTCCGCTGCCGTCAGCCCCGTCTTCGGGCCCGACCGGCGCGGCTCAGGCCGGCCGCCCACCTGTGGTGAGGAGCACGATGCCCGCCAGGACGAGGACGGTCGCCACGATCCTCGGGCGCCCGAACCGTTCATTGAAGAACACGGTGCCCATCGCCGCACCAACCATGATCGAACATTCCCGCAGCGCGGCGATGGGCGCCAGCGCGCCCCTGGTCTGCGCCCACAGCACCAGGCCGTAGGCGCTCACGCTCATCACCCCGCCGGTGATCCCGCGCCCGGCCACGGGGCGGGCCCGGCGCGGCAGTTCACCGCGCAGCCGGACCGCGGCGATGCACGGGATCACGGTGCCCTGGAGCAACAGCAGCCAGGCGGTGTACCCGGGGGCGCCGCCGGCGGCACGCACGCCGACGCCGTCGACGACCGTGTAGGCGGCGATGGACAGCCCCGTGGCCAGGGCGGCGCAGATCGCCGGCCACGGCGGCCCCTCGCCCTTCGGCCGCTCACCCGGCCCGAGCAGGGCCACGAAGGCGAGTCCGCAGCAGGCGACCAGGACCCCGAGCGCCTGCCACACATCCGGCCGCTCCCCGACGAAGACGGCGGCGAGCACCGTGACGACGAGCGGGGCCGAGCCCCGGGCGATGGGATACATCTGGGAGAAGTCGCCGAGCCGGAACGACTCCATCAACAGCAGCTGGTAGACGACGTGCACACCGACCGAGGCGATCAGATACGGCCAGGCACCGGCGTGCGGCACGGCGACGAACGGCGCGATGAGCCCGCCGCACACCGCTCCCGCGCCGCCGACCAGCGTGAAAGCGACCAGCTTGTCCTCGATGGCGTGCGCGATGGCGTTCCAGCCGGCATGGGTGACCGCGGCGGCGAGTACCGCCAGGGTGACCGCGGGGCTGAGTTCTTCGGACCCGCTCACTCCCCGCCGTCCGCGAGGCGCTCGCGGACGTCCGCGGGGAGCTCCCGCACGTCCACCGGCCGCCCCCCGGCCGCCTCGATCATGCGGGCGGGGTCGATGGCGAAGACCGCGTACGGGGTCCCGGCGGCGGCCCACACCACGTCGTGGCGCAGCAGGCCCCGGTCGGCGAGGACGGTCATGCGGGTGCGGTGGCCGAACGGGGCCACCCCGCCGATGGCGTAGCCGGTCGCCTCCCGCACCACGTCCGCGCCGGCCCGGCGGACCTTCGCCGCGCGGAGCTCCTTGGCGACGAGGTCGACATCGACCCGAGACGCGCCGTCCATCAGCACGAGAACGGGCTGCCCGTCCGCCTCGAAGACGAGGGACTTGGCGATCTGGGCGAGCTCGCAGCCGATCGCGGCCGCCGCCTCGCCCGCGGTCCGGGTGGACTCCGGAAACGACTGGATTTCCAAGGTGAGCTTCAGCTCTTCCAGTGCTGCGCTGAAGCGGGCGTTCGGCGTCGACATGGGCAGACGCTACCCAAGTGGGCAGGCTCTTGCCGAACGCTTATCACGGGTGTACCTTTCTAGGAAGAGATTGAAAGTGAGAATAAGATGACTGTTCGCCGTCTGAACCACGCCGTCCTCTACGTCCGCGACGTCGACCGTTCCGTGGACTTCTACACACGCGTCTTCGGCTTCGAGGTCGCCGACCGCATGGGCGACCGCGCCGCTTTCCTACGCGCCGCGGGCACGGACAACGACCACGACCTCGGCCTGTTCGGGGTCGGCGCCGACGCCCCTTCACCCCAGCCCGGCAGCACCGGCCTGTACCACCTTGCCTGGGAGGTCGGCACCCTCGGCGAGCTCGCCTCGCTCGCCGTGGAACTGCGCGAGCGCGGGGCGCTCGTCGGCGCCAGCGACCACTCCGTCTCCAAGTCGCTGTACGGCAAGGACCCCGACGGGATCGAGTTCGAGGTCATGTGGCGAGTACCGCGCGAGGACTGGCCGACCGACCACGGCCCCGGCATCCTCCCGCTGGACCTCGACGCCGCCTTGAAGCAGTGGGGCTCCGACCTCAAGACCGGCGCCGCCGCCGGCTCCGCCACCTGACGGAACGCCACGCCCCAACGCCAACCCCAAACCCCGACCCGGGCCCGCCCGGGTCGGAGCCCACCCGCGGACGGGCCGAAGGCCTAGATCCAGGTCTCCAGCCACATCCGGTTGCGCCAGGCGTCCATGGGGATGGCGTCGCCCGTGAACAGCGGGAAGAAGTAGATGAAGTTCCACACGATCAGCAGCACCAGGACGCCGGCCGCGACCGAGCCCCACATGCGGCGGCGTTCGCTCGCGCGCAGGGAGCCCACCAAGGCGCCGATCGCCATCGCCACCGCCAGGCACAGGAACGGGACGAAGACCACCGCGTAGAAGTAGAAGATGGTGCGGCTCTGGTACATGAACCACGGCAGATAGCCCGCCGCCACACCGCACAGGATCGCGCCGGCCCGCCAGTCACGGCGCAGCGCCCAGCGGAAGAGCATGTACGCGAGCGCCAGGATCGAGGTCCACCACAGCAGCGGGGTGCCGATGGCGAGGACCTCGCGGGCGCACTCGCCCGGACCTGCGCAGCCGTCCTTGCCCGGCTTCGCCGACTCGTAGAAATAGGAGACGGGCCTGCCGACCAGCAGCCAACTCCACGGGTTGGACTGGTAGGTGTGCGGGGTGTGCAGGCCGGTGTGGAAGTCGTACATCTGCGCGTGGTAGTGCCACAGGCTGCGCAGCGGATCGAGGAAACCCGGCAGTGAGCTGGGGTGCGTGTTCGCCCAGTCCCTGAAGTACCCCTTGCCCGTGGCGAACCAGCCGACCCACGACGCGATGTACACCCCGATCGCGACGGGCACGAGGGACGAGAACGCGAGCGGGGCGTCCCGCAGGAGCGCCGCCCGGAACGGCTGCCGCGCCCCGGCCGTGCGCCGCGCGCCCATGTCCCACAGCACGGTCATGACGGCGAACGCCATCAGGACGTAGAGCCCGTTCCACTTGGTGCCCGCCGCGAGTCCCAGGCAGACTCCGGCCGCGATCCGCCACGGCCGCACCCCCAGGCGCAGCCGTGAGGCCGTCTCGTCGTCGGGCAGCCCGTTCGGCAGGGCGCGGGCGAGCCGCGCCCGTGCCTTGTCCCGGTCGACCAGCAGGCAGCCGAACGCCGCCACGACCCAGAACATGACCACGATGTCCAGCAGCGCGGTCCGGCTCATCACGAAGTGCAGCCCGTCGACGGCCATCAGGGCCCCGGCCAGGCAGCCGAGCGCGGTGGAGCGGAACAGCCGCCGCCCGATCCGGCACACCATCAGCACCGACAGCGTGCCGAGCAGGGCCGGGACGAACCGCCAGCCGAACGGCGTGAGACCGAACATCCACTCGCCCATCGCGATCATCCACTTGCCCACGGGCGGATGGACGATGTACGAGGCGGTGCTCTCCAGGGGGATCCGCTGGGGATCGCCGAGGATCTCGGCGTTGGCGGCCTTGGCGTCCGGCCAGGTGCCCTCGTAGCCGAGGTGCAGCAGCGACCACGAGTCCTTGGCGTAGTACGTCTCGTCGAATATCACCGCGTGCGGGCTGCCCAGGTGCCAGAACCTCAGCAGCCCGGCGAAGACGGTGACCAGCAGGGGGACGCCCCAGCCGATGAGGAGGCGACCCGTGGGATCGGGGGCCAGACCCAGGCGGGCCGACAGCCGGGCGCTCGGTTTCGGCATCGGCGGGACCAGCCGCTCGCGCACGGATTTGCGCGGTGCGGCCGAGTAGCCGAAGCGCAGCAGCCGCCGCTGCCACGGGGTCGGGTGGACGGGGACGGCCCCGTCCTCCGAGGCAGCGCGTGCTGGCGTCGCGGTGTCACTGGTCACCGGCCCATCGTAGGGAAGGAACCTGTGCCCGGCCCGTGCCCCCGGCCGAACGCGCGGTGAGTGCCCCGCCGAGTGGACGAAAACACAGGGCTCTGCGGCTTGCTGCGAGGATGGCTCCGTGACAGGTGTGCTGGTACTCGCAGGGACCCCCATCGGCGACGTCGCGGACGCCCCGCCCCGGCTGACGGAGGAGCTGGCCGAGGCGGACGTGGTGGCGGCCGAGGACACCCGCAGGCTGCGGCGGCTGACCGGGGCGCTGGGTGTGGTCCCGACCGGGCGGGTGGTGTCCTACTTCGAGGGCAACGAGTCCGCGCGCACCCCCGAGCTGGTGGAGGCGCTGGTAGGCGGGGCCAGGGTGCTGCTCGTCACGGACGCCGGAATGCCGTCCGTCTCCGACCCCGGCTACCGGCTGGTGGCCGCGGCCGTCGAGGCGGGGATCAAGGTGACGGCCGTGCCGGGGCCGTCCGCGGTGCTGACCGCGCTCGCCCTGTCGGGGCTGCCGGTGGACCGCTTCTGTTTCGAGGGGTTCCTGCCGCGCAAGGCGGGGGAGCGGGCCGGGCGGCTCAAGCAGGTGGCGGCCGAGCCGCGCACCCTTGTCTACTTCGAGGCCCCGCACCGGCTCGCCGAGTGCCTGGAGGCGATGGCGCAGGCGTTCGGCGACGACCGTCCGGCGGCGGTGTGCCGGGAGCTGACCAAGACGTACGAGGAGGTCAGGCGCGGCCCGCTCGCCGAGCTGGCGGCGTGGGCGCGCGACGGCGTGCGCGGAGAGATCACCGTGGTGGTCGCCGGAGCGCCGCCGGCCGCACCCGAGGAACTGTCCCCGGGGGAGCTCGCCCGCAGGGTCGCCTTCCGCGAGGAGGCGGGGGAGCGGCGCAAGGAGGCCATCGCCGCGGTCGCCGCCGACGCCGGAGTGCCCAAGCGCGAGGTCTTCGACGCCGTGGTCGCGGCCAAGAAATCCGGTGGCGCGGACGGCCTGGATTAGCGCCCCCGCGCGGGCGCCGGGGCTCGGGTAAAGGGTCTACCGTGGACGGTAAAGGCGGGGCGCCCGCAGGTCGCCGGGAGCCCACAAGAGGTCCAACAGTGGGCCAAGAGATGGGAACCCCGGGAGACGTGCCGATTTCCCGGGCGTTCGCTGGTAGAGGAAAGACCCGAACCGGGCGCCTGTCCGGAGGGCATCGGGAGCTGCCATGAGCGAGACCATCGGACATTTCGCGGGCGACCTGCCCGCGTCCCCCGGCCTGGAGATCGTGCACGAGGCGTACTCGTTCGCCTGCATGCGCTGCGGCCATCTGTGGGAGCAGTCGTTCGAGATAGAGCACCACGTCGACGCGCGGGGGCAGACCGTGGTCGCCTACCGCTGCGACGGCAGGCATGTCCCCTCTCCGCTGACCAGGCCCACCTGCGCCAACTGCGGCGGGCACCTGGTGCGGATCATGCAGGCCGGCGCGGTCAACAACCCCCTCCTGCACTGGCCGAACATCTCCGCCTCCGCGAGCAGAGCCCGATCCGCGAGCGGCGCCGGATCCGCGGGCGGGCCGCGGACCGGGGCCGGGGACGCGGTCCGGGACGACGCCGGGGAGGGCCGGGGCTCGCGGCACGGCGCACAGCCCCGCACACAGCCCGGCCGGGCCAGGGAAGGCGGCCACCACTGGCATCTGCCCTCCTTCCTGCACTTCCACCGCAAGTCCGATCCCGCCGCCTGACCGAGGGGGCACTGGGCCGGGCAGAGGGTCCAAGCCGCTGGTCGCGGCCCGCCGGCGACGGGCTCTCTCGGGGGCGCCGTTAGCGGTTGGGGTGCACCTCCGGATGGCCGATAGGATTTCGGACCATGGCGGCCACTGGATCCGAAGCGCAGGGAGCGAAGGCGTTCTACGTCTCGACCCCCATTTACTACGTCAACGACGCTCCTCACCTGGGCCACGCCTATACGACCGTCGCAGGCGACGTGCTCACGCGCTGGCACCGTCAGCGCGGCGAGAAGGTGTGGTACCTCACCGGCACGGACGAGCACGGTCAGAAGATCATGCGCACCGCGGAGGGGAACGGGGTCTCCCCGCAGGAGTGGTGCGACAAGCTCGTCGAGGAGTCGTGGAAGCCGCTCTGGGAGCACCTGGAGATCGCCAACGACGACTTCATCCGCACCACCGAGCCCCGGCACACCCAGCGGGTGCAGGAGTTCGTGCAGGACCTGCACGACAAGGGCGAGATCTACAAGGGCGGCTACGAGGGCCCGTACTGCGTGGGGTGCGAGGAGTACAAGGCACCCGGCGAGCTCCTCGACGGCGGGGGCGACCCCTCCGACGGCACCCTGGTGCAGCTGTGCCCCATCCACAAGAAGCCCGTGGAGTGGCTGAA
Organism: Wenjunlia tyrosinilytica; assembly: GCF_014646055.1. Taxonomy (GTDB): domain Bacteria; phylum Actinomycetota; class Actinomycetes; order Streptomycetales; family Streptomycetaceae; genus Wenjunlia; species Wenjunlia tyrosinilytica. The sequence continues at coordinate 163,602 of NZ_BMMS01000011.1, read as the reverse complement.
GGAGGAGAACTACTTCTTCAAGCTCTCCGCCTACGGCCCCAAGCTGCTCGAGTTCTACGAGGCCAACCCCGACTTCATCCAGCCCGCCTCGGCGCGCAACGAGGTGCTGCAGTTCGTCAAGCAGGGACTGCAGGACCTGTCGATCTCCCGGTCCACCTTCGACTGGGGCATCCCGATCCCCTGGGACCCCAAGCACGTCATCTACGTGTGGGTGGACGCCCTGCTGAACTACGTGACGGCCGTCGGCTACGGCGCCGACCAGGCGAAGTTCGAGTCGACCTGGCCCGCGGACGTGCACCTGGTGGGCAAGGACATCCTCCGCTTCCACGCGGTGATCTGGCCCGCGATGCTCATGGCCAACGACCTGCCGCTGCCGGGCAAGGTCTTCGCCAACGGCTGGCTGATGGTCGGCGGCGAGAAGATGAGCAAGTCGAACCTGACCGGCATCTCGCCGCAGCAGCTCACCGGCCACTTCGGTGTCGACGCCTACCGCTGGTACTTCCTTCGGGCCATCGCGTTCGGCCAGGACGGGTCGTTCTCCTGGGAGGACTTCACCGCCCGCTACACCAGCGAGCTCGCCAACGACTTCGGCAACCTCGCCTCCCGTGTGGCGGCCATGGTCAACAAGTACTTCGGCGGCACGCTGCCCGAGGCCGCGGACGCCGGCGAGGCCGAGCGGGCGCTCGCCGACGCCCTGGCCAAGGCCGTCACCGACGCGGACCGCAGGATCGGCGAACAGCTCGACTTCGCCGGAGGCATCGCCGAGGTCTTCGACTTCGTCAAGCTCGTCAACGGCTACCTGACCGAGCAGGCGCCGTGGAAGGTGGCCAAGGACGAGTCGCCGCAGGCCCAGGCGCGTCTGGCCACGATCCTCTACACGGCCGCCGAGGCGCTGCGCGCGGTCGCGGTCCTGCTCAACCCGGTGATGCCCGCGACCTCCCAGAAGCTGTGGGACTCCCTCGGCGCCGAGGCCGCGCTGGGCGCGCTGGCCGACCAGCGGGTCCAGGAGGCCGGTACGTGGGGCAGGCTCCCCGCCGGTGCCACGGTCACCAAGGGAGAGATCCTCTTCCCGCGCCTCGAGGAGCCGAAGAGCTGAGCAAGAACGAGAAGGCGAGTGCGCCGCCGCTGCCCGAACCGCTTCGGGTGGCGGTGGCGGACTCGCACACCCATCTGGACATGCAGGAGGGCACCCCCGCCGAAGGGCTGGCCAAGGCCGCCTCGGTCGGGGTGGCCACCGTCGTCCAGGTGGGCTGCGACATCCCCGGCTCACGCTGGGCGGCCGGGCTGGCCGCGGAGCACGAGGGTGTCTGGGCGACCGTGGCCCTGCACCCCAACGAGGCCCCGCGCATCGTCCTCGGTGACCCCGACGGCTGGAGCGGGCAGCGCAGGGCCCCCGGTGGGCAGGCCGCGCTGGAGGAGGCGCTTGCCGAGATCGACGCCCTGGCCGCGCTTCCGCAGGTGCTCGGTGTCGGCGAGACCGGGCTCGACTACTTCCGGACCGGGCCCGAGGGCACGGCGGTCCAGCACGAGTCGTTCCGCCGCCACATCGACATCGCCAAGCGGCACGGCAAGGCCCTGGTCATCCACGACCGCGAGGCCCACGAGGACGTGCTGCGGATCCTGGAGGAGGAGGGCGCACCCGAGCGGGTGGTCCTCCACTGCTACTCCGGCGACGGCGCGATGGCGAAGGTGTGCGCCGAGCGGGGGTACTTCATGTCGTTCGCGGGCAACGTCACCTTCAAGTCCGCCACGGAGCTCAGGGACGCCCTCGTGGTGGCGCCGCTGGACCTCGTCCTGGTGGAGACGGACGCGCCGTTCCTGACCCCGGCGCCGTACCGCGGACGGCCCAACGCTCCCTACCTGATTCCGGTCACTTTGCGGGCGATGGCGCGGTTCAAGGGCGTCGACGAGGACGATCTGGCCGCTGCCGTGGCCGCCAACACCGCCCGTGCCTTCGGATACTGACCTCCTCCGACGCCTGCTGCCCCTCTGCGGCCCGTTCTGATCGGTTTCTGAACGACTGTCACCCCACGTCGGTCGGTGTCACGTTGCGTGGCCGATTGGCTTTGGAGCGTAGCCGTGGCTCCGCTACAGTCCCGTTCGCGACAGCCCCCATGCCCGGGAGACGGACGGAGAGGCGCCATGAGTACGTCGCACGGCAGCCACAGGGCCGCGCGTGGACGCGCCGCGGCACCGGCCTCCCCGAGCGTGCCGAGACAGGCGCCGGCCCCGGAACCGCTCCCGTCCGGCCGCGCCGCCGAGCGCCGAGCGAAGGACGCCAGAGCGAAGGACGCCAGAGCCAAGGACGCCAGAGCCAAGGACGCCAGGGCCAGGGACACCGGAGCCATGGCCGGGAGGATCAAAGCGCTCACGGCCTGGCGGAGCGGGGACGGGAAGGGGAACAGGAACAGGAACGGGAGCGGGGGCAGGAACGGGAGCGGGGGCGGCCCCCGTGAAGGCGGCCCCCGCAGCAGCAGACCCCGCGACGGCCGAGCCGCCGCCAAGGAGCCCTGCTCGGGGCTGGCCAGGCTCCTTCCCCAGGCCCTCGTCGTCGCCGTACTCGCCGGCGGCATGACCGCGTTCGTCAGCTGCGACAAGTCGATCCGGCTCAGCGTGGACGGGATCCCCCGCACCCTGAACACCTTCGGCACCGACGTCTCCGACGTCCTCGACCAGCAGGGCCTGCACGTCGGCGACCACGACATCGTGGCCCCCGGGCCCGGCACCGCCCTGCACGACGGGGACGAGGTCATCGTCCGTTACGGCCGCCGGGTGACCCTCACCGTCGACGGCGAGCCCCGCGACGTGTGGACGACGGCCACCACCGTCCAGGAGGCCCTTCGGGAACTGGGGGTGCGCGCGGAGGGCGCCCACCTGTCGGCCTCGCGGAGCATGCCGATCGGTCGGCGCGGCCTCCGTCTGGACGTGCGCACGGAGCGAACCGTCACCTTCCTCGTCGACGGCCGCCGCATGCGGATGCGGACCAACGCCGCCACGGTCGCCGACGTGCTGGACCAGGCCGGGATCGTGCTCAACGGCGAGGACACCACCTCCGCTCCCCGCCGCGGCTTCCCGCGCGACGGCCAGACCATCTCCGTCCTGCGGATCACGGGAACGACCGTGACCCGCGATGAGCCCATCCCGTTCGAGGCCGTGCGCCGCCCCGACCCGACCCTGTTCACCGGCACCGAGGTCGTGGTCACCCGCGGCGAGGAGGGCGTGAAGCGTGTCACATACGTCCACCGCACCGTCAACGGCGTCAGGCAGCGGCCCCGGCGCATCGGCGAGAAGGTCCTGCGCCGCCCCGTCACCCAGGTCGTCAACGCCGGAACGAGATCGCTGCCCTCGTCGGTGGACGGCGCCGACGGCCTGAACTGGAAGGGGCTGGCCCGGTGCGAGGCCGGAGGCCGCCCCGACGCGGTCGACCCGTCGGGGACCTACGGGGGCCTGTACCAGTTCGACGCCCAGACCTGGCACGCCCTCGGCGGCACCGGGCGGCCCGAGGCCGCCTCCCCGCAGGAGCAGACCTACCGGGCGAAGAAGCTCTACGTCAGGCGGGGGGCGAGCCCGTGGCCGGTGTGCGGCCGTAGGCTCTTCTCGTGAGCAACACCCCCTCCTCCAGCACGGGCGCCCTCCTCGGTCCCGCCGACATCCGTGAACTGGCCGCCGCCCTGGGCATACGCCCCACCAAGCAGCTCGGGCAGAACTTCGTCATCGACGCCAACACCGTGCGCCGCATCGTGCGCACCGCCGAGGTGACACCCGAGGACGTGGTGGTCGAGGTGGGGCCCGGCCTGGGCTCGCTCACCCTGGGCCTGCTGGAGACCGCCGACCGGGTCGTCGCCGTCGAGATCGACCCGGCGCTCGCCCTGGCCCTGCCCACCACCGTCGAGGCCCGGCTGCCGGACCGTTTCGGCAGGTTCTCCCTGGTGCACTCCGACGCCATGGAGGTCACCGAACTGCCCGGCCCCCCGCCCACCGCCCTGGTCGCCAACCTCCCCTACAACGTGGCCGTGCCGGTCCTGCTGCACATGCTCGCCACCTTCCCGAGCATCGAGCGCACCCTGGTGATGGTGCAGGCCGAGGTCGCCGACCGGCTCGCCGCCGTGCCCGGCAACAAGGTCTACGGAGTGCCCTCGGTCAAGGCCAACTGGTACGCCGACGTCAAGCGCGCGGGCGCCATCGGCCGCAATGTCTTCTGGCCCGCGCCCAACGTCGACTCCGGCCTGGTCTCCCTCGTGCGCCGCGACCCGCCGCGCACGACGGCCAGCCGTGCCGAGGTCTTCGCCGTGGTCGACGCGGCCTTCTCCCAGCGCCGCAAGACCCTGCGCGCCGCACTCGCCGGATGGGCGGGATCGGCCGCCGCCGCCGAGGCCGCCCTCGTGGCCGCCGCGGTCTCCCCCCAGGCCAGGGGAGAGGCACTGCGCGTCGAGCAGTTCGCCGCGATCGCCGAGAACAGGCCAGGGCGCCCGCCCCGCTAACGTAAGCCGACACCGCACCTCACCCCTGGAGAAGCCACCCGTGTCCGTCACCGTCCGCGTGCCCGCGAAGGTCAATGTGCAACTGGCGGTCGGCGGCCTTCGCCCGGACGGCTTCCACGACCTCGCGAACGTCTTCCTCGCCGTCGCCATCCACGACGAGGTCACGGTCACCCCCTCCGACTCCCTGCGGATCACCGTCTCGGGCCCCAACGCCCACCAGGTGCCCGTCGACGGCTCCAACCTCGTCGCCAAGGCCGCCCGCCTGCTCGCCGAACGCTTCGGGACCGACCCGCGGGTGCATCTGCACATCGCCAAGGACATCCCCGTGGCCGGCGGTATGGCGGGCGGCAGCGCCGACTGCGCGGCGGCCCTGGTCGCCTGCGAAGCGCTGTGGGGCACCGGCGCCACCCGCGAGGACCTGCACACGCTCGCCGCCGAACTCGGCAGCGACGTCCCGTTCCCCCTGCTCGGCGGCGCCGCGCTCGGACGGGGGAGGGGCGAGCTGCTCGAGCCCCTGGAGACCGGCGGCACCTTCCACTGGGTCTTCGCCATGGCGCAGGGCGGCCTGTCCACGCCCGCCGTCTACCGCGAGTGCGACCGGCTGCGCGAGGAGCGCGGCCTCGGCTCCAGCACCGCCGACATCCCCGCCCCCCAGCCGTCCCCGGAACTGCTGGAGGCGCTGCGCCTCGGCGACCCCGCCGCCCTCGGCGCGCGCATCGCCGCCTCCAACGACCTCCAGGAGGCGGCGCTGTCGCTGCGCCCGGCGCTCGCCGAGACACTGCGTACGGGCACCGAGGCGGGGGCGCTGGCCGCGCTGGTCTCCGGCTCGGGGCCGACCTGCGCCTTCCTCGCCAAGGACCCCGAGTCGGCCAATGACGTCGCCGAGGCACTGCTCGCCTCCAACACCTGCCGCTCCGTCCGGGTCACCCACGGCCCGGTCGGCGGGGCAGCCGTCGTGGGCGGCTGACGGACGCGGTCACCGGCGGTGGACGCCGTGTGAGCGCGCCTCTAAGGTGATCAGCCGACAGGCTGTCTACCCGGGGGCGGATCCTCATGCTGTGCCAGCGCTGCCGGAGCGCCCACCTCGGACCGGACGGGCGCTGCCCGCACTGCGACGCAACGCTCCCGTACGGCACCCCGGCGGCGCAGCCCGTACCTGCGCCGCCGGTGCCTCCGCGGCCCGGACCCGCGCAGCCCGTGCCTGCGCCGCCCGGACCTGCGCCGTCGACTCTTCCGCCACCGCCCGCCCATGTGCCCGTGGCGCCCGCGTACGCCGCTCCCGTGCTCGGCCTGGGGACGGCCGCCTCGGTCATGATGTGGGTGATGGCGGGGCTCGGCGGACTCGTGGTGATCGCCGACATCAAGGTGTACAACGCCGTCGACGAAGCTCTGGGCAACCCCTTCCTCGCCCAGTACTACCTCGACGGGTCGCTCAAGGGCTTCTACCGGACCGCGTCGACGCTGTACGGTCTCGGCTTCCTGGCCTCGGCGGCGGTCTTCCTCACCTGGTTCCACCGTGTCCGCGTCAACGCCGAGGCCTGGGCGCCCACCGGCCACCGCTTCAGCCGGGGCTGGGCGGTCGGCGCCTGGTTCGTGCCGGTGGCCAACCTGTGGTTCCCCAAGCAGATCGCCGACGACATCCACGCCGCCAGTGACCCGTCGCCGCCCTCGCCGTTCCGGCGGCCCGGTGCCGGGATGCTCAACGGCTGGTGGACGGCACTGGTGGGCGGCTGGGCGCTCGGCGTCGTCGGATACATCACCATCGGCGCCGCGGACGACGACGCCGATGTCAACGGATTCCAGACCGGGCTCCTGTTCCTCATCCTCGGCAGCATGGCCAATGTGGCCGCCGCCGTGCTGGCCGCGCTCGTCGTCCGCCGGATCAGCGAGACCCAGGATGTGCGCCTGGGGGTGGCCGCTCCGCGCCGGGCCTACGCCCCTTCCCCGTACATTCCGCAGCCCCCGGGCCCCCCGCCGTTTCAGCCGTCGCCGTATCCGCCGTCGCCGTATCCGCCCCCGGGGCACCAGCCCCCGGCGTACCCGCCGGGCGCCGCGCCCCCGCGGCCCTCCCCACCACCCGCGCCGCCGCAGCCCGCCCCGCCCCAGCCCGCCCGACCGCAGCCCGCCCCGCCGGGGCCCGCCGCGGAGCCGACCCCGCCCCGCCGGCCCACCGCGCCCGCCCAGGCACCGCAGCCGGACGCCGCGCCCGCGCCGCCCCCCTCGCTCACCAAGGAGTAGCCGCCCCGCCCGCGGCCCGGGAACTCCCCCATTCGGTGGCACTACTCTGGGGAGTCGACCAATCCGGAGCAAGCAGGAGAACACGTGGCCGTCAACCTCGTAAACCTTGAGTCAGTGGGCAAGGTCTACGGCACCCGCACCCTCCTGGACGCGGTCTCCCTGGGCGTCTCCGAAGGCGACCGCATCGGCGTCGTCGGGCGCAACGGCGACGGCAAGACCACCCTGATCCGCATCCTGGCCCAGGACGAGGGCGCCGACTCCGGCAGGGTCACCCAAGCCGGAGGGCTGCGGCTCGGCATGCTCTCCCAGAGCGACTCGCTCGACCCCCGCGCCACCGTCCGCCACGAGATCGTCCGGGACATGGCCGACCACGAGTGGGCCGGGGACGCCAAGATCCGCGATGTGCTGACCGGCCTGTTCGGCGGATTGGACCTGCCCGGCTTCCCGCAGGGCCTCGACACCGTGATCGGCCCGCTGTCCGGCGGTGAGCGACGCCGCATCGCGCTGGCCAAGCTCCTCATCGCCGAGCACGACCTGATCATCCTCGACGAGCCCACCAACCACCTCGACGTCGAGGGCATCGCCTGGCTCGCCCAGCATCTGAAGGCCCGCCGCTCCGCGCTCGTCGTCGTCACCCACGACCGGTGGTTCCTCGACCAGGTCTGCACCCGGATGTGGGATGTGCAGACGGGCAAGGTCCACGAGTACGAGGGCGGCTACTCCGACTACGTCTTCGCCCGCGCCGAGCGCTCCCGCATCGCGGCCACCGAGGAGGCCAAGCGGCAGAACCTCGTGCGCAAGGAGCTCGCCTGGCTGCGCCGGGGCGCCCCCGCGCGCACCTCCAAGCCGCGCTTCCGGGTGGAAGCGGCCAATGAGCTGATCGCCGACGTGCCGCCGCCGCGCGACACCGTCGAGCTGATGAGGTTCGCCAACTCCCGCCTCGGCAAGACCGTGTTCGAGCTGGAGGACGCCACCGTCCAGGCAGGGCCGAAGACCCTGCTCGAGCATCTGACGTGGCAGCTCGGCCCCGGCGACCGGATCGGCCTGGTCGGGGTCAACGGAGCCGGGAAGACCTCGCTGCTGCGCACCCTCGCCGACGCCGCCTTCTCCGACGGCGACAAGCAGCCCGCCTCCGGCAAGGTCGTCGTGGGCAGGACCGTCAGGCTCGCCCACCTCTCCCAGGAGGTCGCCGAGCTCGACCCGGCCCTGCGGGTCCTCGAAGCCGTCGAGCAGGTCAAGCAGCGTGTCGACCTCGGCAAGGGCCGGGAGATGACCGCCGGCCAGCTCTGCGAGCGGTTCGGCTTCACCAAGGAGAAGCAGTGGACCCCCGTCGGCGATCTGTCCGGTGGTGAGCGCCGCAGGCTCCAGCTCCTGCGCCTGCTGATGGACGAGCCGAACGTCCTGCTGCTCGACGAGCCGACCAACGACCTCGACATCGACACCCTGACCCAGCTCGAGGACCTCCTCGACGGCTGGCCGGGCTCGCTCATGGTCATCAGCCACGACCGGTACTTCATCGAGCGCACCACCGACCGGGTGCACGCCCTGCTCGGCGACCGCACGCTGCGGATGCTGCCGGGCGGTATCGACGAGTACCTCGAGCGGCGCCGCGCGGCCGAGGAGGCGATGACGCCCGCCGCCCCGCCGAAGAAGACCGGTGACACCAGGGCCGCCAAGAAGGAGCTGCAGCGCATCGAGCGGCAGCTCGACAAGCTGGCGCAGAAGGAGGCCACGGTGCACACGCGCATGGCCGACAACGCCACGGACTTCGAGGTCATCGCCGAACTCGGCGGGGAGCTGCGGAAGCTGAAGGACGAGCGGGAGGAACTGGAGATGCTCTGGCTGGAGCTCGCCGACCAGGTCTGAGGCCGGGCCGGGGTTGCGGTCCGAATACCTGGTGATACAAAAGGGTTCTCCCTACGTCGCCGGAGGAAGCCCGCATGTCTGAACCGCCCCAGTACGGCTACCCGCCGCAGCAGCCCTGGGGTGGCCCCAACCCGTACACGCAGCCACCGCAGCAGCCCTCCGCCGGCCTGCCCGGGCAGGCCCGGCCGCAGCCCCACTTGTACGGTTACCCGCCGCCGCGACCCGTTCCGCCGCCCAACCCGTCGCCCCCGCTGAAGTCCGGGCGGCGCAGGATCCTCATGGCCGTCGGCGGGGTGGTCGTCGCGCTGGTGGCCGCGGGCGGGGTGTTCTTCGTCAACTCCTCGCGCGACGGCGAGAAGAAGGCCGCCAGGAAGCCGCACGACACCAAGGGCCAGGTGGCCTGGCAGGCGCCCGTTCCGGAGTTCTCCGGCGACAAGGCGGTGGTGCCGGGAACCTGGTTCACCGACAAGGTCGTCGCCAAGACCACGACCGCGTCGGTCACCGGCTACCGGCTCGACAGCGGCTCCAAGGCGTGGAGCGTGCCGGTGCCCGGTCCCGTGTGCGCCGCCGCGTCCACCGCCAACGGCCGCCGCACCGCGGTGCTCTACCGCACCGGCAGGTCCTGCACTCATCTGATGGGCATCGACCTCAACGCGGGCAAGATGCTGTGGACGAGGCTGCTGCCCAAGTCCGAGTACCGCGACGGGAAGCCCATCGAGAGCGCCTCGGTGGCGGTCGCGGCCAACAATGTGGCCGTCGCCTGGGGCGAGGGCACCAAGGGCTACCGGCTCAGCGACGGCGAGCCGCGCTGGGGCCGCTCCTCCAGCCGCAACTGCACCGCCGAGGGCTTCGTGGGCGGCGACCGCCTGCTGGCCGTCGGCTGGTGCCGGCAGGGCGCGGACGACGAGCCCGATCCCAAGGACAAGAAGAAGGACAAGAAGAAGGAGAAGAAGGCGCCCAAGGACAACGCCGTCCAGTACTACGTCCGCGAGCGCAACCCCGCCACCGGCAACGCCCGCTGGAAGTGGAGGGCGCCCAAGGGCGTGGAGGTCGAGGCGGTCCTGTCCACCTCTCCCGTCGTGCTCGGCACCAGCACGGGGAACTCCGTCGGGCCGACCGGCCTGCTGACCCTGGACGACAAGGGCGAACCGGGCGTCGAGATCGACCTGGGCAAGAACGAGGACACCGCCGATCCCAACAAGACGGCCTACAAGACCGGCTGCTCCCTCGGCCTGGAGAGCTGCGTCAACATCCTGACCACCAAGGACACCGTCTACCTGCCGACGAACGACAAGAAGGTGCCGGGCGGCACGGCCGACCGGACCAATGAGATCGTCGCCGTCGACCTGTCCACGGGCGCCGAGCGGTGGCGCGAGCAGGCCGACCCCGAGCGCACCGCGCTGCCGGTCGGCACCGCCGACGGCGATCCCGTCGTCTATCTCGGGGCGACCGGCAAACAGGGCGGCAAGCTGCTGCGGCTGGACCCCAAGTCCGGCAAGAAGGCGCTGTACCAGCAGAATCCGGACAAGGGCGGCACCCAGGAGTCGCAGGGCGCCACGGCGCGCAAACACCTCCACGACGGCCGCCTGTACCTCGTCCACGAGACCCTGGACGACACCGCGGACAAACTGATCACGGCGTACAAGTAACGAGCGCGAGCGGCGAACGCCCTGTCACGAGACGTCAAATTCGAGTCAGAAAGCCCTGGTCCGTCCTCAGGCCGGGGCTTTCTGGCGCGGAACCGCACGTTGCGTCGAACAAGCGTGTACCTTCCGGCGCTAGGGTTCAGTGGATCAGCTGCATTTCGGGGGTCCACGGGGAGGGGAACACCGATATGGGCGTTCGGCTCGTCGTCGTGGACGACCACCGGCTGCTCGCCGAAGCACTCGCTTCGGCGTTGAAACTGCGCGGCCACCGTGTGCTCGCGGCCGCCGCACCCAGCGCGGCGGCCGCGGAGCTCGTGCTCAGCCGCTCGCCCGAGGTGTGCTTGGTCGGCACCTCGGCCCCGGCGGAACCGGGCGTCTTCGACCCGGTGGCCCGTATCCGCCGGGAGAGACCCGGGGTCGCCGTCATCGTGCTGGGCCCCGTGCCCAACCCGCGGGGGATCGCCGCGGCCTTCGCGGCCGGTGCCTGCGGCTATGTGCGCCACGACGAGCGGATCGAGGGGGTGGAGCGGGCCATGATCAAGGCCCGCGCGGGCGAGGTCGCCGTCGCCCCGCAACTGCTCCAGCAGGCGTTCGCCGAACTGCTCAACCCCGCCTCCGAGCCCGACGACGAGGGGGCGAGGCTGCTGCAGATGCTCACCCCCCGCGAGGTGGAGGTGCTGGTGCGGGTCGCCGAGGGCGAGGACACCCGGCTGATCGCCGCCGGGATGGGGATCGCGCCGAGCACGGCCCGCACCCATGTGCAGCGGGTCCTGATGAAACTGGGCGTCGGGTCGCGCCTGGAGGCGGCGGCGCTCGCCGCCCGGACCGGGCTGCTGGACCGGGCGTCTGGCGAGGGCCGGATCTGAGGCCCGCCACCCGGGCCACCCCTCGTTCTCCACTCGCTGTCCTCGACCGCTCCGTGTCCTCGACCGCTCCCTGCTCATGGCCGCTCCCTGCCCATGGCCGCTCCCGCCCCAGGGGCGCTCCCTGTCCCGGTCGCTCCCTGCCCGGGGCCGCTCCCTGTCTCGGTATCGCTCCCTGTCTTCGGCCGATCTGTGTGTTTTGGCCGTTTCTCCCCTTCCCCCCGTCCACATCGGCCCTTGCTCCTGCGATGTGCCGCCGGCGCGTGACGCCGTGCCCGCCGGGACCGTTGGCGAGGGTGAGGCCCGCGGTCCACCGGGTCTTGAGGCCTCAAGGTCCCACGCCCCGAACGTAGTCGAACATTCCCGAGCAGGAACCTCCGTGAGTTCCCTCCGCCGCTGTTGACTGTTCTGTTCAGTCATGCTTCATTATGTTGGATTGTGTTTGGTGAGGCCTAGGAGCCCAGGTGAAGAAGACGACCACCCGTCTCGCCGACGGACGTGAGCTGGTCTACTACGACCTCCGGGACGACGTCGTCCGCGAGGAGGTGGACCCACGGCCGCTGGAGTCCACTGCCACCAGCTCCGAGATCCGCTACGACTGGCTGCGCGACGAATGGGTCGTCATCGCCTCCCACCGCCAGGCCCGCACCTACCACCCGCCCGCCGACGAGTGCCCCCTGTGCCCCTCCAGGGAGGGGCGGCACAGTGAGATCCCGGCCGCCGACTACGACGTGGCCGTCTTCGAGAACCGCTTCCCCTCGCTCACCGGCGGCCCCGGCCCCGCCTTCGGCGGCGAGGTGCCCGACTTCCCCACCCGGCCCGGCGCCGGTCGCTGCGAGGTGGTGTGCTTCACCTCCGACCACGACGCCTCGTTCGCCGACCTCACCCCGGAGCACGCCCGGCTCGTCCTCGACGTGTGGATCGACCGCACCGCCGAGCTGTCCCAACTGCCCGGCGTCGAGCAGGTCTTCTGCTTCGAGAACCGGGGCAAGGAGATCGGGGTGACCCTCGGCCACCCGCACGGCCAGATCTACGCGTATCCCTTCACCACCCCGCGCACCCAGCGGATGACGGCCGCCGCCGCCGCCCACCGGGCCCGTACCGGCCGCAACCTCTTCGACGACGTCCTCGCCCTCGAGGCGCGCGACGGCGGGCGGGTGGTCGTGGACGCGGAGCACTGGATCGCCTTCGTCCCCCACGCCGCCCACTGGCCCTACGAGGTCCACCTCTACCCCAAGCGGCGGGTGCCGGACCTGCTGGCGCTGGACGAGGCCGCGTGCGCGCAGTTCCCGCTGGTCTACCTCGACCTGCTGCGCCGCTTCGACCGGCTCTTCGGCACTGACGCGGATCCGACGCCCTACATCGCAGGATGGCACCAGTCGCCGAATGTCCCGGACATCCGTGAGGAATTCGCCCTCCACCTCGAGCTTTTCACCATCCGCCGCACTTCCGGCAAGCTGAAGTTCCTCGCGGGTTCGGAATCCGGCATGAGTGTGTTCATCAACGACGTGCCGCCGGAAGCCGCGGCGAACCGACTCCGAGAGGTTGCCACCCCGTGACTGCACAAGCCCCCGGACGTTTCCTGGTCACCGGCGGAGCCGGGTACGTCGGCAGCGTCGTCACCGCGCACCTGCTCGAGGCGGGGCACCGGGTGACGGTGCTCGACGACCTGTCCACGGGCTTCCGCGAGGGTGTGCCGGACGGCGCGGAGTTCGTCGAGGGCCGTGTGCAGGACGCCGGGCGCGTCCTCGACGGCTCCTACGGCGCGGTGCTGCACTTCGCCGCGTTCTCCCAGGTCGGCGAGTCGGTGGCCAACCCGGACAAGTACTGGCGCAACAACGTCGGCGGCACCGTCGAACTGCTGGCCGCCATGCGCGAGGCCGGGGTGCGCAAGCTGGTGTTCTCCTCCACCGCCGCCACCTACGGCGAGCCGGCGACCGTGCCGATCACCGAGGACGCCCCGACCGCCCCCACCAACCCGTACGGTGCCTCCAAGCTCGCCGTCGACCACATGATCACCGGCGAGTGCGCGGCCCACGGCCTCGCGGCGGTCTCCCTGCGCTACTTCAACGTCGCGGGCGCCTACGGCTCCTACGGCGAGCGGCACGCCCCGGAGTCGCATCTGATCCCGCTGATCCTCCAGGTCGCCCTCGGCGAGCGCGAGGCCGTCTCCGTCTTCGGCGACGACTACCCGACCCCGGACGGCACCTGCGTGCGCGACTACATCCACGTCGCCGACCTCGCCGAGGCGCACCTGCTGGCCCTGGACGGCGCCACGGAGGCAGAGCACCTCATCTGCAACCTCGGCAACGGCAACGGGTTCTCCGTGCGCGAGGTCGTCGACACCGTCCGCAAGGTCACCGGCCACCCGATCCCCGAGATCGTGGCGCCGCGCCGGGGCGGGGACCCGGCCGTCCTGGTCGCCTCCGCCGAACGTGCCCGCACCGTGCTCGGCTGGAAGCCCGCCCGCGCCGACCTCGCCGGGATCGTCGCCGACGCCTGGGCCTTCGCGCAGGGCCGCCGATGAACACCGCGGCGGGTTTCGCCCAGGTCTACGCAGCGCCGCCCGCCGGTGTGTGGGCGGCCCCCGGCCGGGTCAACCTCATCGGCGAGCACACCGACTACAACGACGGCTTCGTGCTGCCGCTGGCCCTGCCGCACACCACCGAGGCCGCCGTCTCGCCCCGCGACGACGGCCGGCTGAGGCTGCACTCCGGAGAGGTGTCCACCGGCGTCCACGACCTGGGCGCCGACGACCTGGTGCCGCGCCGCACCCGCGAGTGGGTCGCCTACCCGGCCGGGGTGGTGTGGGCGCTGCGGGACGCCGGGCACGCCATCGGCGGCGCGGACATCCACCTCAGCAGCACCGTGCCGACGGGGGCCGGCCTGTCGTCGTCGGCGGCGCTGGAGTGCGCGGTGGCGTTCGCCCTCAACGACCTGTTCGCACTGGGCCTGTCCGCGCCCCAACTGGCCAGGGTCGCCCAGCGCGCGGAGAACGAGTTCGTGGGCGTGCCCTGCGGCGTCATGGACCAGACGGCCTCGGCCTGCTGCTCGGGCGGCCACGCGCTCTTCCTCGACACCCGCGACCTCGGGCAGCGGCAGGTCCCCTTCGACCTGGCAGCCGACGGGCTGCGGCTGCTCGTCGTGGACACCCGCGTCAAGCACGACCTCGGCGACGGCGCCTACGCCCGGCTGCGCTCGGGCTGCGAGGCGGCGGCGGCCCACCTGGGCCTGCCCGCGCTGCGCGACCTGGCCCCAGGCGACCTGGAGGCGGCCCTGGCCTGCCTGCCGGGTGAGCGCTCCCGTGAGCTGGTGCGGCACATCGTCACCGAGAACGAGCGGGTGACCCGGGTCGTCGCCCTCCTCGACGCGGGCGAGGTCCGCGGCATCGGCCCCCTGCTGTGCGAGGGCCATGCCTCCCTGCGCGACGACTTCCGGATCAGCTGCGAGGAACTGGACCTCGTCGTCGACACCGCGGTGGCGTCGGGAGCGCTCGGTGCCCGCATGACCGGGGGAGGCTTCGGAGGGTCGGCGATCGTCCTGGTGGAGGAGGGGGAGGCGGAAGCGGTGTCGAAGGCCGTCCGGTCCGCCTTCGACACCGCGGGATTCCGTGCCCCCCGCATCTTCCCGGCGATCCCCTCGCGGGGCGCCCGGAGGCTCTAGCCGTACACCCGGCCGAGAGCCTTGACGAGCAGGTGGTCGGTCTCGCCGGGCGGGTAGTCCTCGATGGCGGCGAGGACGCGGTAGCCGCGCTTCTCGTAGAACCCGGGCGCCTGGAAGCCCCAGCTCTCCACCCGGGAGTGGACGCAGCCGCGCTCCACCGCCGCCGCCTCGGCCCGCTCCAGCAGCCGTGAGCCCAGGCCCGTGCCGCGCTCGGCGCCGCTCACCCACAGCAGGTCGATGTGGAGCCAGTGGCCCCAGGTGTAGCCGGTCAGCCCGCCGGCCACCTCGCCCGTGTCGTCGAGCGCGTACACCTGAAGCGGCTCCTCCTCGTCCGCCGGAAGGCCGTGCAGAGCTCGTAGGACGGGCGAGCGGCGGCTGTTGAAGTCCACCAACCGTTCCTCGATCAGATCCCTGCGGGACTGATCCACTTCGGTCACGATCCGAACCATGGAGAACAGCTGTATCACAGGCGAACACAGGCAGTTCCTCGAATCGGCCGCGCTCGCCGGTGGGCGGCCGTAGGCTGAACCCTGGTATCGGTGGGGGCCGGTATCAGGGGGCGAGACGAGCGGTGCGGCATCCGGGGTGCGCCACGTCGGTGGCGGACAGCGGCGGCTGTTCCACGGATGCCGTCGAGACCGTGCAGGCCCGCTCCTGGACACTGGGGGGTGTTTCCATGGGACGGATCCGCGTCCTCGTGGTCGACGACCACCGAATATTCGCCGAGTCGCTCGCCGCCGCACTGGCGGCCGAGCCCGACGTCGACGTCTCCGCCGCCGGCAGCGACGCCGCGGCGCAACGATGCCTGGAACGGGCGGCCGCCGACGGACGGCGCTACAACGTCCTGCTGGTCGACGCCGACCTCGGCACCGGCGCCGTACGGCCACCGGCCGTACCGGCGCTCCAACGGGTGCCCGAGCAGCGGACCGCGGAACAGCCGGCCCCGGCCGTCCAGCACATCGGCGGCGGCCGCGAGAGCGCCCACCCCGCCGGTGACGGCATCGCCCTGGTCGAACGGGTGCGCAACGACCACCCCGGCACCAGGACCGTCGTGCTCGCCGAACGGGACGACCCCCGCCGGGCCGCCAGAGCCCTCCAGGCCGGGGCATCCGGCTGGGTGGCCAAGGACTGCTCGCTCAGCCGCCTGCTCGCCGTCGTCCGCGGAGTACTGCGCGACGAGACCCACCTGCCGCCCGCCCTCCTGACCGGTGTCCTGCGCGAGCTCACCGCCGCCCGCCGCCACCGCACGGAGAGCGAACGGCTCGTCGAGTCGCTCACCCCGCGCGAACAAGAAGTGCTGCGCTGCATGGTCGCGGGGCTCGGTCGCAAGGCCGTCGCCGAACGGCTCTACCTGTCACCGCACACCGTCCGCACCCATATGCAGAACGTCCTCGGCAAGCTCGGCGTCCACTCGACTTTGGCAGCGGTGGCACTCGCCCGCCGCGCCGGAGTGGGACCGGTGGACCTGGGAACGGCGGGGAGCAACAGGAACAGCGGCTGACCCGCAGCGCCGTGAGACGACGGCCAACGGCAGCCGCCCACCCGCGGGGGAGCGGGCGGAACCAAGGGGGGAGCCCCGGGTAGGGGTCCGGGACGCCCATTCAACTTCGGCTGGGGAATCGGAGGGGCGAATGGTGCTTCGGCATGCGCGCGAGGTGGGGGACTCTTTAACACCAGGCCTGAGAACACTCGTCGTCGGAGCGGGATCCGCGGGCAGCGCCCTCGTGCGCGACCTCCTGCGGACCCCCGACTTCGGCCTCGTCCCGGTGGGACTCGTCGACGACGACCCCGCCAAGGTCGGCACCGAGCACCTGGGACTTCCCGTCCTCGGGCCACTGGCCGACCTGACCCCGATAGCCCTGCGCCACCGGGCGCAGGTGGTGGCCCTGGCCATCCCGGGACTTCCCTCCCACGAGGTACGAAGACTCGCCAAGGCAGCCGGCGCCGCCGGGGCATCCGTGCGCTACCTGCCCTCGTTCCTCGCCGCGCTGCGCCGAGAGGTCGTCGGCACGGACATGAGGGCCCTCGACGTCGGCAGGCTCATCGGACGCAACGAGGTCCATGTGGCCAGCCCCGACGTCGCCTCCATCATCGGCGGCCGCCGGGTCCTGGTGACCGGCGCCGGCGGGTCCATCGGCAGCGAACTGTGCCGCCAGATCCACGCGTTCGGCCCCGCCAGGCTCTACATGCTCGACCACGACGAGTCCAATCTGCACCGCCTCCAGCTCGAGATCTGGGGCGAGGCACTGCTGACCGACGAATCACTCGTCATCGCCGACATCCGCGACCGCTCCAGGGTCCGCCACGTCTTCCGGACCCTGCGCCCCGACATCGTCTTCCACGCCGCCGCGCACAAGCACCTGCCGCTGCTCGAGCGCCACCCCTGCGAGGCCGTCAAGTCCAACGTCCTCGGCACCGCCCACCTGGTGGAGGCGGCGCTGGACGTCGGAGTGCAGCGGTTCGTGCTCATCTCCACCGACAAGGCCGCCGACCCCACCTCGGTGCTCGGCGCCAGCAAACGGCTGGCCGAACTCATCGTGCAGCGGCACGCCCGCGACGCCCGCAACCTGGGCACCGGCGTCTACAGCGCCGTCCGCTTCGGCAACGTCCTCGGCTCACGCGGCTCACTGCTGAGCGTGCTCGCCGAACAGATGGGCAGCGGCGGTCCGGTGACGGTCACCCACCCCGACGTCACCCGGTTCTTCATGACCATCGAGGAAGCGGTCGGCCTCGTCCTCGAGGCCGGGCGGATGTCCCGCGGCGGTGAGGTGTTCGTGCTCGACATGGGCGAACCGGTCCGCATCGTCGACCTCGTGCACAACTTCGCCGCCCAGGTGAACGCCGGGGACGTCGAGATCCGCTTCACCGGCCTGCGGGCGGGCGAGAAGCTCAACGAGGCACTGTTCTCCGCCGCCGAGGAACGGCTGCCCACCGTCCACCAGCGCATCTACGCCACCGTCTCGGAAGGAGAACCCGAGGACCTGGCCGGAGCCCTGACCGCGCTCTACGACGCCGCCGAGGACAACGACGACACCGTGGTGCGCAAACTGCTCGGCGACCTCCTGCCCGGCTACGCCACCGCCGAACTGACGACCGTCCAACTCCCGGTGGCCGCCGCCGCACCGTACCCGGACGGGTTCTGACCCGGCGGTACCCAAGTTGACCGTGCACCGTGCCCGGCCGAACGCACCCGGTTCGGCCGGGCACGCCGTCGTTCAGCCGGGCACGTTGTCCATGTTGTCGAAGGGCGCCACCAGATGCCGCAGCAGCGCCGCCAGATCATCGCGCTGCCGGTCCGATAGCTGCGCGAGGATCTCCCGCTCCTGCGCCAGCAGACCCGCCAGCGCCTGGTCCGCGCGGTCCTGGCCCTCCCGGGTCAGCCGCACCAGGACCCCCCGCCGGTCGCTGGGGTCGGGCTGACGCTCGACAAGGCCCTTCTTGGTGAGCCTGTCGATACGATTGGTCATCGTTCCCGAAGTGACCAGGGTTTGCGTCAGCAGTTGCCCCGGGGAGAGTTGGTACGGCGCACCCGCCCGACGCAGGGAGGTGAGTACATCGAACTCCCACGGCTCGAGACCGTGCTCGGAGAAGGCGATGCGGCGGGCCCGGTCGAGGTGCCGGGCGAGGCGGCTGACCCGGCTGAGCACTTCGAGCGGCTCCACGTCGAGGTCAGGGCGCTCTCTGCGCCACGCAGCCACCAACCGGTCGACCTCGTCCTCCATGGCGATCAGTGTAGTGGTTGTGTCGATGTGAAGTCTCTTGACGTCGAGATAGGAAGAGGAGCAAGCTCCCCCCAAGAAATCTTGACGTCGAGATACTTGGAACTTGACGACCGAAGAGGTGCGGCATGTCGAAAGCCCAAGCCACCGGACCCGCCAAACCCTCCGGGACATGGGACCCCCACCAATACCTCCGCTACGCCCACAACCGCTCCCGCCCCTTCCAGGACCTCCTGGCCCGCATCCCCCGCCTCCCCCACCACCACCAACCCCGCATCACCGACCTCGGCTGCGGCCCCGGAAACGTCACCATCACCATGTTCGACCGCTGGCCCACCGCCCGCATCACCGGCATCGACAACTCCGAAGAAATGCTCAAAGCCGCCACCGAAACCGCACCCCCACCCTCCCTCGAAAGCACCGCCAGCCTCGACTTCGACCTACGCGACGTCGCCGAATGGACCCCCAGCGAACCCCACGACCTGATCGTCTCCAACGCCACCCTCCAATGGCTCCCCCACCACGACCAACTCTTCCCCCGATGGATCAACGGCCTCCACCCCGCAGGCACCCTCGCCTTCCAAGTCCCCGGCAACTTCACCGCACCCAGCCACAGCCTCCTCCACGAAGTCGCCGCACGCCCCCGCTGGCGCCACCGCCTCGCCGACATCACCCGCGGATACGTCCACATCCACACCCCCGGCCGCTACCTCGAACAACTCACCACCCTCGGCTGCACCGTCGACGCCTGGGAAACCACCTACGTCCACGTCCTCCAAGGCGACGACCCCGTCCTCGACTGGGTCAAAGGCACCGCGCTGCGCCCCGTCCTCAGCGCCCTCGAAGACCCCCGCGAACAAGACGAATTCCTCACCGAATACGGCGCACTCCTGCGCGACGCATACCCCCGGGGCCCGGCCGGCACCCTCTTCCCCTTCCGCCGCGTCTTCGCCATCGCCACCAGGGCAAACGCATGATCAGCTCCCTCGACCACGTCCAACTCGCCGCACCACCCGGAAGCGAAGAACGCCTGCGCGCCTACTACCTCGACATCCTCGGCATGGCCGAGGCCGACAAACCCCCCGCGCTCGCCACCCGCGGCGGCTGCTGGTTCGAAGCCGGAGCCCTCAGACTCCACATCGGCATAGAAGCCGACTTCCGCCCCGCCAGAAAAGCCCACCCCGGAATCACCGTCACCGGCATCGAGGACTTCGCCCGCCGCATATCCGCCCGAGGAGCCACCGTCACCTGGGACGACAACCTCCCCGGCCACCGGCGCTTCTACTCCGAGGACCCCTTCGGCAACCGCCTCGAATTCCTCGAACCCACCACCTGACGGCACCGCGTGGAGCCCGGCCTCAGCTCTTGCGGTGACCGATCAGCCGAGGCTTGGGCTCCATGCCCTCCAAGCCGTTCCACGCCAGATTCACCAGATGCGCCGCCACCTCCGCCTTCTTCGGCTTACGCACATCCAGCCACCACTGCCCCGTCAGCGCCACCATGCCCACCAGCATCTGCGCATACATCGGCGCAAGCTTCGGATCGAACCCCCGGGCCTTGAACTCCAGACCCAAAATGTCCTCCACCTGCCGGGCGATGTCACTGATCAACGACGCGAAAGTCCCCGTCGACTGCGCCACCGGCGAATCCCGAACCAAGATCCGGAAACCGTCCGTCGACTGCTCGATGTAATCCAGCAGCGCGAAAGCCGCCTCCTCCAGCAACTCCCGCGGATGCCCCCCGGTCAGCGCACCCGTCACCATCTCCAGCAACATCCGCATCTCACGGTCCACCACCACCGCGTAAAGGCCCTCCTTCCCCCCGAAATGCTCATACACCACCGGCTTGGAAACCCCGGCCTTCGCCGCGATCTCCTCCACCGACGTGCCCTCGAATCCCCGTTCCGCGAACAGCGTGCGCCCGATGTCGAGCAATTGCTCGCGGCGCTCCTTGCCGGTCATCCGAACACGGGCGCGCCCGCCGCCCGATGAACGGGTACGGCGGGCGCTGGATCCGTTCCTGCTCTTATGACTGCCGCTCGGATCGTTCACAGCATCAATCATGCCGCTTCTGTGATGTCGCCCTTGCGGCGGGCGGCAATGCGCTCGGCATCGGGCCAGCGCACATCCGTGGCCCAGCCCAGCTGCTCGAACCAGCGGATGATCCGGGCGCTGGAGTCGATCTGGCCCCTGAGCACGCCATGACGGGCGGACGTCGGGTCGGCGTGGTGGAGGTTGTGCCACGACTCGCCGCACGACAGGACCGCCAGCCACCACACGTTCCCCGACTTGTCCCGGGACTTGAACGGGCGCTTGCCCACCGCGTGGCAGATGGAGTTGATCGACCAGGTCACATGGTGGAGCAGGGCCACCCGCACGAGCGACCCCCAGAAGAACGCGGTCGCCGCGCCCTGCCAGGACATCGTGACCAGCCCGCCGACCAGCGGCGGGATCGACAGCGACACGATCGTCCACAGCACGAACTGGCGCGAGATCCGGCGGATCATCGGGTCCTTGATCAGGTCCGGCGCGTACTTGCCCTGGGGGGTCTGCTCTTCGTCGAACATCCACCCCATGTGCGCCCACCACAGCCCCTTGAGCAGGGCGGGCACGGTCTCGCCGTAGCGCCAGGGCGAGTGGGGGTCGCCCTCGGCGTCGGAGAACTTGTGGTGCTTGCGGTGGTCCGCGACCCACCGCACGATCGGCCCCTCGACGGCGAGGGACCCGGCGATGGCCAGGGCGATCTTCAGGGGCCGCTTCGCCTTGAAGGAGCCATGGGTGAAGTGACGGTGGAAGCCGATGGTGATGCCGTGGCAGCCGATGTAGTACATGACGACCATCAGCGACAGGTCCAGCCAGCTCACCCCCCAGCCCCAGGCGAAGGGGACGGCGGCGATCAGGGCGATGAACGGAACACCGATGAAGAGGCCGAGCGTGATCTGCTCGATGGATCCCTTGCTCTCACCCCCGAGCGTCGCCAATGGCTGGGCGTCGGGTGCTGCGGTATTCGGGGCGTCGTCGATCACGTCGGGAGTTGTGGTCATGAGCGTCCCTCGTCAGGCTCGCGGGGATGGGGGGGAGTGTGGGCTACGGTTCCGTAACCTACGGCGCCGTAAGTATGGCAGTGCCTCGGGCTGGGGGAGTACCCCGACCTTCGGCTTTCATCCCGGTGGAGTGTGCCCATTTGAGACGCGTTTACTAGTGGGAGCCTCCGGTAACGGCTTGAGTACATTCACTCGAAAATGTGAACCAACTCTGTCCGCCGGACAGGTGTACGGACCGTTTGCGAACGTGTGCGGTATGAGAGCGAAGACCGAGGCCCGCGAGCAGGCCAGGGAGCTGCGCAGGCAGGGCAGGACGTACGACGAGATCGTCGAGGCGCTGGGGGTGGCGAAGAGTTCGGTGTCCCTGTGGGTGAGGGACTTACCGAAGCCCGCTCCGCGAGCGGAGCACATGGCGATGATGCGGGAGGCCCGCTGGGGGCCGTACCGGAGGGAACGGGACATCCACCGTCAGGAGACGAAGCTGGCGGCGGCGAAGGAGGTCGGACAGCTCACCGACCGCGAGCTGTTCCTCGTGGGGGTGGGGCTGTACTGGGCGGAGGGTACGAAGAGCAAGCCGCACGCCCGGCGGGAGTACATCCAGTTCGTCAATAGTGATCCCGACGTGTTGAAGCTGTTCCTGCGCTGGCTGGAACTTCTCGGAGTGGAAGGTGGGCGGCGGCGGTTCACGGTGTCGATCCACGAGAGCGGGCAGGTCGCAGAGGCGGAGCGGTACTGGGCGGATCTTGCCGGGGTGCCAATCGAGTCACTGGGGAAGACGGTCATCAAGAAGCACAACCCGAAGACTGTCCGTAAGAACGTCGGGGACTCGTATCGGGGGTGCCTTGCTGTCTACGTCAGCGACAGCGCCGACCTATACCGTCGCATCGAAGGGTGGTGGTACGGCATAGTGGTTGCCAGCGCTCAGACGGCAGGTTCCGACGTGCCTTCTTGAGTGGAATTCCGCCGTGGTGTAATAGGCAGCACCAGGGTTTTTGGTACCCTTTGTCCAGGTTCGAGTCCTGGCGGCGGAGCTCAATCCTGGGCGGTGTGAACCCCCGGTATCCTGCACATGTCTTCCTGCCAGCGATGCCGAGGAGCCACCTCGTGAGCCCCACCCGTCCGGCTGCCGTAGTCGTACTCGCCGCGGGTGAGGGCACCCGCATGAAGTCCGCGACCCTCCCCAAGGTCATGCACCCCGTCTGCGGGCGCTCCCTCGTCGGGCATGTCGTCGCCGCCTCCCGCGAGCTCGCGCCCGAGCACCTCGTGGTGATCGTCGGGCACATGCGCGAGACGGTCGCCGAGCACCTCGCCGAGATCGACCCCGCCGCGCGCTCCGTCGTCCAGGAGGAGCAGAACGGGACCGGTCACGCCGTGCGGGTCGGGCTCGAGGCGCTCGCCGCCGAGGGCGTCACCTTCGACGGCACCGTCATCGTCACCTGCGGCGACACCCCGCTGCTGACCGCCGACACGATGCGCGGCCTCGTCGCCGCGCACCAGGCCGACGGGAACGCCGTGACCGTGCTGTCCGCGCGCATGCCCGACCCCACCGGCTACGGGCGGATCGTGCGCTCCGCCGACGGTTCGGTGTCCGGGATCGTGGAGCACAAGGACGCCACCGACGAGCAGCGGGGCATCGACGAGATCAACTCCGGGGTGTACGCCTTCGACGGCAAGCTCCTCGTGCAGGCGCTGGGTCAGGTGCGCACGGACAACAGCCAGGGCGAGGAGTACCTCACGGACACCTTGGCGATCCTGCGCTCCGCCGGGCACCGGGTCGGTGCGGTGATCGCGGGGGACCATCGCGAGATCCTCGGGATCAACGACCGGGTGCAGCTCGCCGAGGCGCGCCGGATCCTCAACGGCCGGCTGACCGAGGCCGCGATGCGGGCGGGTGTCACGGTGGTGGATCCGGCCACGACGTGGCTCGACGTGCAGGTGACCTTCGAGCCCGACGCGGTGGTGCTGCCCAATACGCAGCTCCAGGGCGGCACGCATGTGGGGGTGGGTGCCCAGGTGGGTCCCAACTCCACGTTGAAGGACACGTTCGTCGGCGCCGGCGCGAACGTGAGCAACACCACGTCGGACAGCGCTCACATCGGCCCCGAGGCGAGTGTGGGCCCGTACGCGTACCTGCGGCCGGGGACCCGGCTGGGGCCGAAGTCCAAGGCGGGTACGTATGTCGAGATGAAGAACGCCCGGATCGGGGAGGGCACGAAGGTGCCTCACCTGTCCTATGTGGGCGACGCCACGATCGGTGAGTACAGCAACATCGGCGCGGCCAGCGTCTTCGTGAACTACGACGGTGTGACCAAGCACCACACGACGATCGGCAGCCACTGCCGGACCGGTTCGGACAATATGTTCGTCGCTCCGGTGACCATCGGGGACGGCGCGTACACCGCCGCCGGGTCGGTCATCACCAAGGATGTGCCCCCGGGTTCGCTCGCTGTGGCCCGCGGCCAGCAGCGCAATATCGAGGGCTGGGTGGCGCGCAAGCGCCCCGGCAGCGCTGCCGCGGAGGCGGCGCAGCGGGCTCGGGAGGGTGCGGGTGAGGGGGGTCCGGAGTGACCGGACTGTCACGTTCCGCGAGGTTCACGGGGGTGCTGTGCAGCGCGTACCGTGGGCCGTGCACACAATTTCCGCCGGCTCGCGTTTTTGCAGGGGCGAGGCTGCGTTGAACACCGAGGAGACAGTGCAGTGACCGGCATCAAGACGTCCGGCGAGAAGAAGCTGATGCTCTTCTCCGGTCGCGCTCACCCCGAACTGGCGGAGGAGGTGGCCGAGCAGCTCGGCGTCGGGATCGTTCCCACGAGGGCCTTCGACTTCGCCAACGGTGAGATCTATGTGCGTTTCCAGGAGTCGGCGCGTGGCAGCGACGCCTTCGTGATCCAGAGTCACACGGCTCCCATCAATACGTGGATCATGGAGCAGTTGATCATGGTGGACGCGCTGAAGCGGGCTTCGGCCAAGCGCATCACCGTGGTCATGCCGTTCTACGGCTATGCGCGCCAGGACAAGAAGCACCGCGGCCGTGAGCCGATCTCGGCGCGTCTGATGGCGGATCTGTTCAAGACGGCGGGGGCGGACCGGCTGCTGGCCGTGGATCTGCACACGGCGCAGATCCAGGGTTTCTTCGACGGTCCGGTGGATCACTTGTTCGCGCTTCCGCTGCTGGCGGACTACGTGGGCGAGAAGGTGGACCGGTCGAAGCTGACGGTGGTCTCGCCGGACGCCGGCCGGGTGCGGGTGGCGGACCAGTGGTGCGACCGTCTGGGCGCGCCGCTGGCGATCGTGCACAAGCGCCGGGACAAGGATGTGGCGAATCAGGTCACGGTCCACGAGGTGGTGGGCGAGGTCAAGGGCCGGGTGTGTGTGCTGGTGGACGACATGATCGACACCGGTGGGACGATCTGCGCCGCGGCGGACGCGCTGTTCGAGAACGGTGCGGCGGATGTGCTGGTGGCGGCGACGCACGGTGTGCTGTCGGGTCCGGCGAAGGATCGGCTGAAGAATTCGCGGGTGAGTGAGTTCGTGTTCACGAATACGTTGCCGACGCCGGGTGAGCTGGAGTTGGACAAGGTCACGGTGCTGTCGATGGCTCCGGTGATCGCCAGTGCGATCCGTGAGGTGTTCGAGGACGGTTCGGTGACGAGCCTGTTCGACGACGTGCACTGAGCTGAGGCTGAGGCGAGGTGCACTGGGGCGAGGTGCACTGGGGCGTCCACTGAGATGTGCGTGGTGATGGATGGCGGGCCGTGGTTCCTTCGGGGGCCGCGGCCCGGTTTCGTCCCTGGCGTCCGGTGCGGGTAGACTCACGGGGTTGCCCGGCGAGGGACGCCCCATTCTCGGGGTTTCCGTTATCGACGTGCTCTTCGTACGCCCGTCGGGGCCGAGCGACTGACCGATCCATCGCAAGATCCCCATCGCTTTGTACGAGGAGCCCGCTGTGTCCGAGGTACGTATCGCCGCTGAACCGCGCACCGAGTTCGGCAAGGGCGCCGCTCGCCGTACCCGCCGCGAGGGCAAGGTCCCGGCTGTGGTGTACGGCCACGGCGCCGACCCGGTCCACCTGTCGCTTCCGGGCCACGACCTGATGCTCGCCCTGAAGACCCCGAACGTGCTGATCAGCCTGGACATCCAGGGCGGCGGCTCCGAGCTGGTCCTGCCGAAGGCCGTGCAGCGCGACCCGATCAAGGGTTTCCTGGAGCACGTCGACCTGCTCGCGGTCAAGCGCGGCGAGAAGGTCACCGTCGAGGTCCCGATCCACATCGAGGGCGAGCTGGCCCCGGGCGGCAACCTGCTCGAGCATGTGCTGAACACCCTTCCGATCGAGGCCGAGGCCACCCACCTGCCGGAGGCCGTGACGGTCTCGGTCGAGGGTCTGGAGTCCGGTGCCGCCATCCAGGCCAAGGACATCGAGCTGCCCGCGGGCTCGACCCTGGCGGTGGACGGGGACGCCGTGGTGATCCAGGTCGTGTCGGCGCAGGCCGAGGAGCCGGCCGCCGAGGCTGCCGAGGGTGAGGGCGAAGAGGCCGCTTCCGAGGCTTCCGAGGCCTGATCCGCGGGTCTTGCGATCCGCGTTCGACGTCAATGTGGGGCCTGTCTCCCGGCCGGGGGGCAGGCCCTGCGCCGATCTTCGGAGTTGTGAAGTGACGGACACCGCTGTCGGCCCGTGGCTCGTCGTGGGCCTGGGCAATCCCGGTCCCGAGTACGCGGGCAACCGCCACAATGTGGGGTTCATGGTCGCCGATCTGCTGGCCGGGCGGATCGGGGGGAGGTTCAAGAGCCACAAGAGCCGGTCCCAGGTGGTGGAGGGGCGGCTGTCGGGTGAGCGGGTGGTGCTGGCGAAGCCGATGTCGTTCATGAATGTCTCGGGTGGTCCGGTGACGGCGCTGCGGGACTTCTACAAGGCCGATGTGGGCCGGATCGTGGTGGTCCATGACGAGTTGGACATCGATTACGGGGCGCTGCGTCTGAAGAGGGGTGGCGGTGACAACGGGCACAACGGCCTGAAGTCGATCACGAAGTCGCTGGGGCCGGACTATCACCGGGTGCGGTTCGGGGTGGGGCGTCCGCCGGGGCGGATGGATGTGGCGGCGTTCGTGCTGAGGGACTTCTCCGGTTCGGAGCGCAAGGAGTTGGGGTACTTCGTGGACCGTGCCGCGGATTCGGTGGAGTCGCTGATCGCAGATGGGCTCGAAAGAGCCCAGGGCACCTATAACTCTTAATCGATCGTATTTGCGAGCATGTCGCGCTCGGGGTTTGACAGGGCGCGGGCGTTGGCCCAAGTATCCGGTCCCATGTCGGCGAAGGTGAAACGCGTCCCTCGCGGTCCGGTGCGGCGCATGGGCGAGCGGATGGTGGGCCTTGCGCTGCTCGCCAAGATCGTGGTTGTGGTCTGCCTGGTGTTCCTGGTCCTGGCGGGTGGTGTGTGGGTGTCGTGGCGTGCCTCCGAGGACGCGATGAACGGTGACCGGGTGCGCGGTGTGCTGACCGTATCGTCGTGTTCGAAGCATGTGTGCACGGGTGAGTTCATGGAGGACGGCACGGGGCGTGTCCGGCGGCGGATGAGGATCGACGAGTCGGTGGTGGGGCGGACCGGCGAGACGCTTCGGGTGGCGGTGAAGCCGGGGACGGACTCGGTGGTGCGGACGGGGCCGGCGGGGGTGCTGCACGCGTGGCTGCCGCTGGGCGGTGCGCTGTTGCTGGCGTCGCTGGTCCTGGTGGGTGGTCTGGGGCTGCGGCGCACCGGTTGGGTGGCGGGCATCGCGGGGGTGGCGCTGATGGGGGCTTCGTTCGTGACGTTGTGAGGCTCGCCGGCTCGGGGACGTGCCGTTCGGGCTCCCGGGTGGGTCGGGAGAGTGCCGGAGGGCCACCGCGAGGGGGATTCGCGGTGGCCCTCTCGGCTGTTCCGGGGCTGTTGGGCGCGGTTGTTCGGGCCGCCGGGTGGGGTCAGCCGGTGTTGCGCAGGCCGGCGGCCACTCCGTTGACGGTCAGGAGCAGGGCGCGGGCGAGCAGCGGGTCGGGCTCGTCGTCCTTGGCGGCGGCCTCGCGCTGGCGGCGCAGCAGGGATACCTGGAGGTAGGAGATCGGGTCGAGGTAGGCGTCGCGGATGGCGAAGGTCTGGCGCAGCGCCGGGGTGGCGTCGAGGAGGTCGTGTTCGCCGGTGATGGCGAGGACTTCCTTGACGGTGAGGGCGTGCTCGGCCTCGATGAGGGCGAAGATGTGCCGTAGTTCTTGGGGGACGAGGGTTTCGACGTAGTGGCGGGCGATCCGCAGGTCGGTCTTGGCCAGTGTCATTTCGACGTTGGACAGGAAGTTGCGGAAGAAGTGCCAGTTCTCGTGCATTTCGGCGAGTGCGTTGTCGAGTCCTGCCTGGCGGGCGGCGGCGAGGCCGGAGCCGACGCCGAACCAGCCGGGGACGATCTGGCGGGACTGTGTCCAGCCGAAGACCCAGGGGATGGCGCGCAGCCCGTCGAGGCCGGCGCCGCTGTCGGGGCGGCGGGAGGGGCGGGAGCCGAGGTGGAGGGAGGCGAGTTGGTCGACGGGGGTGGAGGCGAAGAAGTAGGCGGGCAGGTCGGGGTCGTCGACGAGTTTGCGGTAGGCGGTGTACGCGGCGTCGGAGACGGTGTCCATGCAGGAGTCCCAGCGGGCGAGTGCTTCGGGGGACTGGCGCGGTGAGGTGTGCAGGGCGCTGGCCTGGAGGGTGGCGGAGACGGTGAGTTCGAGGTTTTCCCTGGCCAGGGAGGGGATGAGGTATTTGTCGGAGATGACCTCGCCCTGTTCGGTGACCTTGATGGCGCCTTCGAGGGTGCCCCAGGGCTGGGCGAGGATGGCGTCGTGGGAGGGGCCGCCGCCGCGGCCGACGGTGCCGCCGCGGCCGTGGAAGAGCCGCAGGCGTACGCCGTGGCGGTGGGCGACGTCGCGGAGTCTGCGCTGGGCGCGGTGGATCTCCCACTGGGAGGTGGTGATGCCGCCGAATTTGGAGGAGTCGGAGTATCCGAGCATGACCTCCTGGACGTCGCCGCGCAGGGAGACCAGGCGGCGGTAGGAGGGGTCGGAGAGCATTTCGTCGAGGAGCCGGTCGGCTTCCTTGAGTTCGTCGGTGGTCTCCAGCAGCGGCACGATGCCGATCTTGGCGACTGCGCCGTGCAGGTCGACGAGGCCGGCTTCGCGGGCGAGGACGGCGGCGGCGAAGACGTCGTCGGCGCCGAGGCACATGGAGATGATGTAGCTCTCGACGATGTCCTCGCCGAAGCGCTCGAAGGACTCGCCGATGGTGCGGAAGACGCCGAAGGTCTTGGCTCCGGCGGGGTCGAGCGGGGGCGGGGTGGGGGACAGGGGCCGCCGTGACCTCAGTTCCTTGGACAGGAGCTTGGCGCGGTATTCGCGGGGCATGTCGGCGTAGCGCCAGGCTTCTTCGCCGAGGCGGTCGAAGAGCTGGCCGAGGGCGTGGTGGTGGGCTTCGGCGTGCTCGCGTACGTCCATGGTGGCGAGTTGGAGGCCGAAGGCGGACAGGACGCGGATGGTGCGGGCGAGGCGGCCGTCGGCGATGAGTTCGCCGCGGTGGGTGCGCAGGGATTCCTGGATGACCAGGAGGTCGGCGATGAGTTCGCGGGTGCCGAGGTAGTCGCGGCCGGGGGCGTGGGGGGTGCCTTTGGCGAGGCGCTCGCGGGTGTTGACGAGTTTTTGTCGGATGCAGGTGGCCTTGAGCCGGTAGGGCTCCTCGGCGTTGAGCCGCTTGTAGCGGGGGCTGATCTCGGGGAGTACGGCGAGGTCCTGCTCGAGGCCGGCGAGGAGTTCTTCGCCGGCGCCGCTGTTGCGGATGGAGTTCGACAGGGCGCCGCGCAGGGAGTCGATGGCTTCGAGGGCCTCGGTGATGCCGTGCTCGTGCTGGAGGATGAGGACGTCGAGGGTGACGTCGGGGGTGACATTGGGGTTGCCGTCGCGGTCGCCGCCGATCCAGGTGCCGAAGGTCAGGGGGCGGCTGTCGGCGGGCAGGTCGACGCCGATGCGGGCGAGTTCGGCGGCGAGGTCTTCGAGTACGTCGCCGACGGCGCCCTTGTGCAGTTCGTCGAGGTAGTAGATGGCGTTGCGTGCTTCGTCGGCGGGTTCGGGGCGGACGACGCGCAGCTCGTCGGTCTGCCAGATGAGGTCGATGTTCTCGGCGAGCCGCAGGTCGACGCGGCGGCGCTCGTAGCCGCTCTGGGGCAGGTCGAGGAGTTCGGCGATGCGGCGCAGCTTGTTCAGGACGCTGCGGCGGGCGGCCTCGGTGGGGTGGGCGGTGAAGACGGGCCGCACCTCGAGGTTCTTGACCGATTCGCGCAGGTGGTCGGGGTCGGCGCCGGAGTCGGCCATGAGGTCGGCGGTGCGGGCGAGCAGGCTTCCCTGTTCGGCGCGCCGGTTGCGCAGTTCGCGGCCGCGGTGGACCTGCTCGGTGATGTTGGCCAGGTGGAAGTAGGTGGAGAAGGCCCGTACGAGCTTGGCGGCGGTCTGCAGGTCGGTGTCGCCGAGGAGCTCGGCTGCGGCCTCGCCGTCGGTGCGGGTCAGGGCGCGCACCTTCTCCACGAGGTCGAGCAGTTCCTTGCCCTCTTGGCGGACGAGGGTCTCGCCGAGCAGGTCGCCGAGGCGGCGGATGTCCGCGCGCAGGGCTGCGTTTGCGGTGTCGGCGTTGCTCACGGGGTGCGGCTCCTCAGGGCGTGACTGGCAACGGCGGGGTGCGGACCGCGCTGTCCGACCTGACCAGAATAGTTGCAGGCGGCGGGCGGGGCGTCGGGTATCCGTGTGGCGGACAGGGGGCGTGTAAGGGGTGGATTGGTAAAGACCACCGGGAGGGTCGCCGGGTTGGCGCTTAGGCTGGCGGGTATGAGTGCGACGGGGGCTGTGGGTACCGAGGGTGGGGCTGGGGGCAAGGGCCGTGCTTCCTCCTTGGTCGAGGGGGGCTCGGTGGCCGCGGGAGTGTGGTGGTGGGCGCGTCGGCGCGGTGTGGTGCTGGATGTTGTCCTGGCGGTGCTCTCGGCGGTGGAGTGTGCGGTGGAGGGCGCCTCGTTCGCCCACAAGGTGGGGGTGCCGTCGCCGCCGTTCGTGCTGGTCGGGCTGGTGGCGGGGGCGTCGTTGCTGCTGCGCCGCCGGTGGCCGGTGGCGGTGGTGCTGGTCAGTGTGGCGGTCACTCCTATGCAGGTCGGCATCCTGCTGAGCCTGGTCGGCCTGTACACGCTGGCGGCGTCCGCGGTGGTGCGCCGGATCACTTTCTCGCTTTCGGCGCTGAACACGTTGGGCACGTTCGTGGTGACCCTGCTGGATGTGCACCGTGATCAGGCGCATGTCCGCGAGGGCGGGTACACGATGCCGCTGTCGGGGCAGATCCTGACGTCGTCGCTGGTGGCGGTGGGTGTGACGGTCGCGCCGCTGCTGCTGGGCCTGTACATCGGGGCGCGGCGGCGGCTGGTGGAGAGCCTGGTGGACCGGGCGGACGGCCTGGAGCGGGAGCTGGCGCTGCTGGCGGAGAAGGCGTCGGAGCGGGCGCGGCTGGCGCGGATAGAGGAGCGGACGCGGATCGCGCGGGAGATGCACGATGTGGTGGCGCACCGGGTGAGTCTGATGGTGGTGCACGCGGGGGCGTTGCAGGCGGTGGCGGTGAAGGATCCGGAGCGGGCGGCGCGCAACGCCGAGCTGCTCGGTGACATGGGCCGGCAGGCGCTGGACGAGTTGCGGCAGATGCTGGGGGTGCTGCGGGCGAACGAGCCGGGGGAGTCCGGGCCGGTGCCGCAGATGCCGTCGGCGGCGCCGGGGACGGTGGTGGCGCCGGGGACGGAGGTGGCGCCCGGGACGGTGGTGGCGTCGGTGGCGTCGGTGGTCGCGGCCCAGGCGGCGGCGCTGGCGGCGGTGGCGTTGGAGGCGGACGCCCGGGCCGGGGCGGACGCTCCCGGGGAGGTCGCCGAGGTCGCCGAGGTCGCCGAGGTCGCCGAGGGCGGTCAGGACGGTCCGGCACTGGGCGATGTCGGCAAGCTGGTGGAGGAGTCGAGGGCGGCCGGGATGGCGGTGGACCTGTCGGTCGAGGGGGAGCGGCGCCCGCTGGCGGCGGAGGCCGAGCGCACGGCGTACCGGGTGGTGCAGGAGGCGCTGACGAATGTGCACAAGCACGCCCCGGGTGCGAAGGCGCGGGTCAGGGTGGCCTACCGGGAGGCGGAGATCGCGGTCCTGGTGGAGAACGGTCCTTCCGACGGGCGGCCCTCGGCGGCCCTGCCCAGCGGCGGGAACGGGCTGGTGGGCATGCGGGAGCGGGTGGTGGCGCTCGGCGGCGGTTTCGCGGCCGGCCCCCGGCAGGGGGGAGGCTTCCGGGTCTCGGCGATGCTGCCGGACGGCGGGCATTGACGGGCGGGCATTGACGGGCGGGCATTCACGGGCGGGCATGGACGGGTGGGCACCGGGGCCGGGGCGTCGCTGTCCGGCGACGCCGGTGGGAGGGGATGCCCGGCCTATGGGGCCGTTTCCACGGTGAGGCGCTCCGGCTGGATGCCGGAGATCAGTGTGGTCAGGGCCTGGTCGAGGTCGGGGCCGAGGAACCAGTCGCCGGTGTGGTCGAGGCTGTAGACGCGGCCCTGGGTGTCGATGGCCAGGGCCGCCCGCCCGCCGGCCTCCTCGCCCAGCGGGCTCACCTCGGTCTCCAGCGCCCGCCCGAGGTCGGAGAAGGTGCGCGCCAGGTGCAGGCCGCGCAGCGGGTCGAGGGTGAAGGGGGTGCGGGCGATCTGCCGTCCCGCGCCGCTCACCTCGACCCTCAGCCCCCCGAACTCCGCCCATGCCTCGACCGCCGCGGGGGACAGGCTGTGCTGGTGCCCGCCCGGTGAGGTGTGGGCCCGCAGCCGGTCCGCCCATGCCTCGGCCTGTGGCATGTCCCAGCGGCCCGGCTGCCAGCCCGCCTCGCGCAGGGCGGAGTCGACGATGGCGGGGAAACGAGCGGTGGTCATGCGCCGATCATGCTCCATCCACCGTCCGGACACCGAAGTGGTCGAGCATCGGGGCGCAGGAGCGGCACGGCGGGGCGAAGCTGCCGTGCTCGGGGTCGCCGTCCTCGCGTATGCGGCGGGTGGTGAGCTTGGCGTGCTTCAGGGCGCGTTTGGCCTCGCTGAGGCTGAGCGCCTTGCGGGAGGCGCGTTTGCTGCGCCCGTCGTCCACGGTGGTCAGGTACTGCGACAGCAGCACGGCCTCGGGACAGCGCCCGGTGAACCGTTCGCGCTGGGGGACGGGCAGGGCGTCGAGGAAGTCCCGCACGAGCGGGTGCAGGGCGGGGGCCTGCTCGGGCTTGCTGCCGGCGCAGGTGTAGGTCGAGCCCCTGACGGAGAGGGCGGCGGCGGCCGCCGGGAGTATCCCGTCGCGGTGGTGGCGCAGGGCGGGGGCGCGGCCGGGTGCTCGGGGTGTGGCGGTGGCCTGCCAGTCGAGCCTGGGGTCTGCCTGGTTCGCGGCGGTGGCCGCGGGTGGTCGTGGCTCTGCGTGCACGTTCACGATCATGGTCCCTTTCCGGCACGCTCCCCCGGCGTGCGGGCCTCAGCCTGCCAAAACCTGACGGGGCAACGGAAGACCGGGGTGCTCCCGCAGGGTGGATTGAGCGGCGCGTCACAGGTCTTCCCCGCTCTGTGTGACAGCGCGTGTTTGTGTGATTCTCCCTCGGTTGTCGGCGGTGCCCGCTAGCGTTCTTTCTCAGGAACTCGACATGCCCGCGGACCGGAAGGGGAGTCCGGCCGTGGGTTCCCCTCCTGCCGTGCCGGCCTCGTCCGGCCGGGGAGGGATGAGGGCTGGGGGGTAGTGAGCGATGTCAGCCATGCCATTATTGGACAGTCATGGACCTGGATCCGCGGAGCCCGTGGGGATCGCCGTCATCGGCGCGGGCTACTGGGGTCCGAACCTGATCAGGAACGCCCAAGCGGTGCCGGAGTTCTCGGTCCGCTGGCTGTGCGATCTGGACCTGGACAGGGCCGCACGGGTGCTCGGCCCGTACAGCACGGTGAGGGCGACGGAGTCGTTCGACGAAGTGCTGGACGATCCGGCGGTGCGCGCGGTGCTGATCGCGACGCCGGCGGGCAGCCATTACCGGCTGGCCAGGGCGGCCCTGGAGGCCGGTAAGCACGTCCTGGTGGAGAAGCCGATCACCACGCGGATCGAGGACGCGCTCGAGCTGGTGCGCGTGGCCGACGACCGCGGCCTTGTGCTCATGTGCGACCACACGTTCTGCTACACGCCGGTGGTGCGCCGGATCAGGGAGCTGATCAGGTCGGGGGACCTGGGGGACGTCCAGTTCTTCGACTCGGTGCGGATCAACCTCGGGCTGGTGCAGCCGGACGTCGATGTGCTGTGGGACCTGGCGCCGCACGACCTGTCCATCCTGGACTTCGTGCTGCCGGACGGGGTGGAGCCGGTCGGGGTCAGCGCGCAGGCGGCCGATCCGATCGGCGCGGGCCGCTCCTGCGTGGCCTATCTGACGGTGCATCTGTCCAGCGGCGCGCTGGCGCACTGCCATGTCAACTGGCTGTCGCCGACGAAGGTGCGCACCACGATCATCGGCGGCTCGCGGCGCACGGTGCTGTGGGACGACCTCAATCCCCAGCAGAGGCTGACCGTCTACGACCGCGGGGTGGATCTGACCCCGCCCGACCGGATGACCGAGGACATCAGGCACCGGGCGCTGGTGGCCTACCGCGTCGGCGACATGGTGGCTCCCGCGCTGCCGGAGCACGAGGCGCTGCTGGCGATGACGCAGGAGTTCGCGGCCTCGATCCTGCGGGGCAGGACGCCGCTGACCGACGGGCGGGCCGGGGCGCGGGTGCTGTCGCTGCTGCACGCGGCGACCCGCAGCCTGGAGGAGGGCGGGCTGACCGTGCCGGTCACGGGCGGCCGGCTCCCGCGGGTCCCCGGCGGGGCCCCGTTGGCGGCCCCGGCGGTCGGCGCGGCCGCGGTTGCCGGGACCGCTGGTCCCGCCTCTCCCGCCGTTGCGGCCGGCCGTGCCGCTTCGGCCGGAGGTGGTGCGCTGTGAGGAGCGTGAGCCTGTCGGGGAGCCGGTGCCTGGTCACCGGGGGCGCCGGGACGATCGGCTCCACGGTGGTGGACCAGCTGCTCGACGCGGGCGCCCGCGAGGTCGTCGTCCTCGACAGCTTCGTGCGCGGGCGCCTGCGGAATCTGTCGGAGGCGAAGCGCTCGGAGGCAAAGGGCTCGGCCGGGGCACGGCTGCGCACGGTCAAGGGCGACATCCGCGACCGGGGGCTGCTGCGGGGCCTGATGGACGGCACCGACGTGGTCTTCCATCTCGCGGCCATCCGCATCACCCAGTGCGCCGAGGAGCCGAGGCTGGCGCTGGAAGTGCTGGTGGACGGCACCTTCGACGTGCTGGAGGCGGCGGTGGAGGCGGGAGTCGGCAAGGTCGTGGCCTCGTCCTCCGCGTCGGTGTACGGGCTGGCGGACACCTTCCCCACCCCCGAGACGCAGTCGCCGTGGGCCAACGACACGCTGTACGGCGCGGCCAAGACCTTCAACGAGGGCCTGCTGCGCAGCTTCCACGCCATGTACGGCCTGGACTACGTGGCACTGCGCTACTTCAACGTGTACGGGCCGAGGATGGATGTGCACGGCCTCTACACCGAGGTGCTGATCCGCTGGATGGAGCGGATCGAGCAGGGGAAGCCGCCGCTGGTCTTCGGTGACGGCAGCCAGACGATGGACTTCGTGTACACCGAGGACATCGCCCGCGCCAATCTGGCGGCGGCCGGGGCCCCGGTGACGGACACCGTCTACAACATCGCCACCGGTACGGAGGTGTCGCTGCTGGGTCTGGCCGAGGCGCTGCTGAGGGCGATGGACTGCGATCTGCCGGTCGAGCACGGCCCGGAGCGCGCGGTCAACGGCGTGACACGCCGCCTGGCCGACATCTCCCGGGCCGAGGCGGAGCTGGCCTGGAAGCCCGAGATCGGCCTCGACGAGGGGCTGCGCCGGCTCGTGGCCTGGTGGCGGGAGGCGCGGTGATCCCCGTCATGGTGCCGTGGCTCGGCCAGGAGGAGGCCGAGGCCGCGGCGGAGGCCGTGCGCTCCGGGTGGGTGGCCCAGGGCCCCCGGGTGGAGCGGTTCGAACGGGCCTTCGCGCAGGCGCTGGGGGTGCGGCACGCGGTGGCGGTCTCGTCCTGCACCGCCGCCCTGCACCTGTGCCTGGTCGCGGCGGGGGTCGGTGAGGGCGACGAGGTCGTGGTGCCCTCCCTGTCGTTCATCGCCACCGCCAACGCGGTGCGGTACGTCGGCGCGGTGCCGGTCTTCGCCGACGTGGACGAGGAGAGCGGCAATCTGACGGCCGGTTCCGTCGAGCCGCTGCTGACCGCCCGCACCCGGGCGGTGATCGTCGTCGACCAGGGCGGGGTGCCCGTCGACCTCGACGGGGTGCGGGCGCTGTGCGAGCCGCGCGGCATCGCCGTCGTGGAGGACGCCGCCTGCGGGGCCGGAAGCACCTACCGGGGCGGGCCGGTGGGGGCGGGGGCGCGGCTGGCCGCGTTCTCGTTCCACCCGCGCAAGGTGCTCACCACCGGCGAGGGCGGCATGGTCACGTGCGACGACGGGGCGGTCGCGGCGCGGCTGCGGCGGCTGCGCGAGCACGGGATGAGCGTCGGCGCCGCCGAGCGGCACGCCTCCGGCAGCGCGGTGCCGGAGAGCTACGGCGAGGTGGGCTTCAACTACCGGATGACCGACATCCAGGCCGCGGTGGGGCTGGTGCAATTGCGCAAACTGCCCGCGATGGTGGCCAGGCGCAGGGAACTGGCGGAGCGGTACCGCGAGCTCCTCAAGGGGCTCCCCGGGGCCCGACTGGTCGGGGATCCGGCGCACGGCACGACCAACTACCAGTCGTGCTGGCTGCTGTTGGGCCGCGGCCACCCGATGCCGCGCAACGGGGTGCTGGCTCATCTGGCGGCGCGGGGGATCTCCGCGCGGCGCGGCATCATGGCCGCCCATCTGGAGCCGCCCTACGCCGGGAGCGAGCGGGTCCCGTTGCCGCACACCGAGCGGCTGACCGGGCACTCGCTGACGCTGCCGCTGTTCCACTCGCTCACCGCCGAGCAGCAGGACCGCGTGGTCGAGGCGCTGTTCGAGACCGCGGGCACCGTGGAGGGGTCGGGGGGCGGCGATGCCTGAGGACGACCGGATCCCGCTGGTGGACCTGGCGGCGGCGCACGCCGAGGTCGCCGACGAGGTGCGCGAGGGCTGGGCGCGGGTGGTGGACTCCACGGGGTTCCTCAAGGGCCCCGAAGTCGACGCCTTCGAGCGGGAGTTCGCTCGGTTCTGCGGGGTGCGGGCCTGCGTGGGCGCGGGCAATGGCACGGACGCCCTGGAGTTGGCCCTGCGCGCCCTGGACCTGCCGGCCGGCGGCGGGGTCGTCTGCCCGGCGAACACCTTCGTCGCCACGGTCGAGGCCGTGGTGCGGGCAGGGCTGCGGCCGGTGCTGGTCGACGTCGACGACGAGTGTCTGCTGATGGACCCCGAGGCCGTGCGCGCGGCCCTGGAGGAGGACCCGGGCGTGGCCGCCGTGCTGCCCGTGCACCTCAATGGGCAACTCGCCCCCATGGGGCCGCTGCTGGAGCTGGCGCAGGCCCACGGGCTGCCGGTGGTGGAGGACGCGGCCCAGGCCCAGGGCGCCCGTCAGGAGGGGCGCGCCGCCGGGAGCTGGGGCCGGGCGGCGGCCACGAGCTTCTACCCGGGCAAGAACCTCGGCGCCTACGGCGACGCGGGGGCGGTCCTCACCGGCGACGAGGCGGTGGAGCGGGCCGTGCGCATGATGGGCGACCACGGTTCGCGGCAGAAGTACGTGCACGAGCGGTTCGGTTTCAACTCCCGCCTGGACGCGCTCCAGGCGGTGGTGCTGAGGGCCAAGCTGCGCCGCCTCCCGGCCTGGAACGCCGC
This sequence comes from Wenjunlia tyrosinilytica, assembly GCF_014646055.1. Classification (GTDB taxonomy): domain Bacteria; phylum Actinomycetota; class Actinomycetes; order Streptomycetales; family Streptomycetaceae; genus Wenjunlia; species Wenjunlia tyrosinilytica. Next base: position 126,157 of record NZ_BMMS01000011.1, on the reverse strand, counting down.
CCGCCGGGCCGCCGCCGCCCGCTACGACGCCCTGCTCCGCGGTGCCGAGGGGATACGCCCGCCGAGCACTCTTCCGGGCAATGAGCACGTCTGGCACCTGTACGCCGTGCGGGTGGAACGCCGTGACGAGGTGCTGACAGCGCTCCACGCGGCGGGGATCGGCGCGGGCGTGCACTATCCGGTGCCGGTGCACCGGCAGCCCGCGTTCGCAGGGCCCTCGACCGCGCGGGGCCGCTACCCGGTCACCGAGCGCGCCGCGGGCGAGCTGCTGACGCTGCCGTTGTTCCCGCAGATCACCGAGGCGCAGCAGCTGCGGGTGGCGGAGGCGCTGGGAAAGGCGGTCATGATCTGAGCCTGTCCGTGGCCGGGCCTGTCCGGCCGCCGCCATGTCACTGCGTCACGTCCCTGCGCCATGTCCCTGTCGAGTCCCTTTGCTTCACGCCGGGCGAGCGGAATGCTCGACCCTGCGCCGGAGCGTCCCCGCTCCGTCCGCCGGTGAGGAGCCGGTGGTGTTCACGGCGAACCGGTGGACCTCGTCAGTGGACACCGTCACCGGGCGGGTGGAGAACCGCCCGAGGCCAACCGGGCGCGGCGGCACGAGCCGACAGGCGGTGACATGAGCTGACGGGCGTGAGCCCGGACCGACCCGGACGCAGGGCGTCCGACCGTCGCGCGACCCCATAGGCTGTGGCCCAACAGTGTCATCCAGCAGGGGGCAACCGCAATGACGACAGGTCGGCCCGGTGCTCCGGCCACGCCCGGAGGACCGTTGCCCGGAGAAGGGACGCCGCCCAACGCGGCCTACGCCGGGCAGGTCGTGCACTTCCCGGACCCGGTCCGCGCAGCCCGCCACCCCCAAGGGGTGCAGGTGGACGAGGACGGCATCCCGGACTTCTCGCCCTACGCCCGGGCGGCCGCCGAGATCGCCGAGCCGCCCGAGGGCTTCGGCGTCGACGAGATGCGCCTGACCGACTACGTGTCCGCCAATGTCGCCCTCGCCCGCTCCGGCCACGAACTGTGGCGGAACCTCCCGGAGGTCGCCACCCCGCACGGCTGGACCTGGCACCACGTCGCCAACACCCGCGGCCTGGAGCTCATCCCCGTCGAGGTCAAGAGCCTGCTGCGCCACCACGGCGGCCTGGCCACCTCGACCGCCGACCACGCCAAGCGCGGCACCCGCCCGCTCCAGGACCAGCGCCCCGTCCACTTCGCCCTGCCCAAGGACCCGGTGGCGGTGACCGAGGAGCAGGTCCTCGGCGTCGAGGAGGACCTCGGCTACCGGCTGCCCGGCGCCTACCGGACCTTCCTCAAGGCGGCGGGCGGCTGCGCCCCCGTCGGGGTGGCGCTCGACCCGGAGCTCGGCCTCCTGCTCGACCAGCCGTTCTTCACCGTCCGCGACGAGGCCGCCGTCAACGACCTCGTGTACGCCAACAAGTGCCTGCGTGACCATCTGACCAAGGACTACCTGGCCATCGGCTACGTCCAGGGCGGGATCCTCGCCGTCAAGGTGAAGGGCGAGGGCAAGGGCACGGTGTGGTTCTGCGCCCACGACGACGCACGCGACCACGACGGGCGCTCCGTCCAGCAGCGGACGGAGGAACTGCTGCTGCCGTGCGGCGACGACCTGGACGCCTTCCTGCTGCGGCTGGCCGGGAACCCCCCTGAGCTGGAGACCGTGGCCAATCTGATGGTGGACGGCGGCTTCGCGTACGCCGTCCAGGTGGGGGAGTGAACCCCGTGAGCGACACACACGCGAACAAAGGAGTACTGCTTTGGTGACGTTCGCGCAGGCGCAGGAGCGCGCCGAGCAGTGGGTCAACGGTGAGGTGCCGTCGTACCAGCGCCGCGAGGTGCGGGTGCGCGAGTTCGACCTCGGCTTCGTGTGCTGGGCAGTGGACCGCCAGGACGGGCCGCAGTCCGACGACGGCCAGGTGCGCCTGGTGATCGCCCGCGACAGCGGCGAGGCCACGCTGTGGCCGGGGCTGCCGATCGGTGAGGTCGTGCGCCGGTACGAGGAGGAGTACGGCACCGCCGCCTCCGCCGCGCCAGCCCCCGAGCGGCCCAAGCGCACCGACCTGGAGGCGACGTCCTTCCTGCTGAGCCCGCCGCAGTGGCTCCAGGACGCGGCGGACGCGGCGGGGATCCCCAACGGCACCAAGTCCTCCTCCTCCTCCTCCGAGCCGCAGGAGCAGTCGGAGTCCGCGGGGCGGGCCGGGTTCGGCACGTCCGCTCCTCCGGCGTCCACGCCCCAGGCGGCCTCCACGCGGCCGACGTCCACGCCGCCGTCCTCCTCCGCATCGGCGCCGGTCGACGACGCGGCCGTGCCCACGGCGGCACCCGAGGCCGGGCCCGCGCCCGGGCCCTCGCCCTCGCCGGAGCCGTCGGCCGGGCCCTCGTCCGCGACGCCCTGGGACGGCGCGGACACCAACGACAGCGTCGGAGCCGGTTCCGTGGCGCCGCCGCCGACCGTGTTCGCTCCGCCGATCGTTCCGGAGGACGTGCGGGACTCCACCCCCGCGGAGCCCGAGGACGCCCCACCCGGCTCGGAGGCCCGCACGGAACTGCTGCCCGCCGGCAGCAGGGACCCCGACGGCCCGCCGCCCCTGAAGATCACCTCTCCGCTGCCCACCGGTGGCGAGGACCCGCAGGACGGTCCGCCGCAGGGCGCGCAGCCGCAGGGCGCGCAGCCGCAGGGCGCGCAGCCGCAGTCCGGCCGGCCCTGGCAGTCGGCGCAGCCCTCGGACGGCGATGCCCCCGCTGCGGCGCCGACGCTGTTCGCCCCGCCGGGCGACGACGGGTTCGCGATCCCGGGCCAGGGCCGGACGCCGCCCCCCGCCCCGGAGCCCGCGCCCAAGCGCGGTCTGCTCGGCAGGCGCAAGAAGCGGGCGGCCCAGGAGGAGCCGCAGCCGCAGGGCCGGCCGTATCCGCAGGGACAGCCGTACCCGCAGGGACAGCCCCAGCCGTCGCAGGGCGGTGGCGGCTACGCCTACCCGCAGCCGGGCCCGCAGCCCGGCGCGGGTGACGCCGCGGACGCTCACGCGGCGCCGACGATGTTCGCCCCGCCGTCCGGGCAGACGCCTCCGCCCTCCGGCCACGGCGCGCCTCCTCCGCCTCCGCCCGCCCCGCACGGCTGGCAGAACCCCTCCTCCGTCGCCGACGAGGAGACGGCCAAGGCGTCCCGCACACCCGGGCACGGCACTGCCGTGCCGGATCCGTCGGCTCCTCCCGGCGCCGGTGCGGGCGGCTATGTCCCGACGCGGCTCATGCCTCCGGTCGGTCCGGGCGAAGGGGGCCACGTCCCGCCCCCGCCCGGACCGGCACCCGCGCCACCGGGACCGGGACCGGGCGACCCCTCCGGCGGCCACGCGGCCCCGACGGTGCTCGCGCATCCACCGGCGGGCCAGGGCGCACCGCCTCCGCCGCCTCCTCCACCGGGCGCGTTCGCGCACGGCGGGCAGCCGCCCGCGCCGCCGGTCGGCCAGCAGGTGCCGGGACAGCACTTTCCCGGCCAGCCGGTGCCCGGCCAGCAGGTACCGGGCCAGCACATTCCGGGTCGGCCGGTGCCCGGCCAGCCCGTCCCCGGTCGGCCGATGGCTCCTCAACCGCATCCCGTGCAGCCGGGGGTGCCCACCGTGGGGCCGGGTTACATGGCCGTGCTGCGCTACCGCGCGCCCGACGGCTCGGAACAGCAGATCATCCGGCGCAGCGCGCCCGGCACCCCGCACCCGGAGTGGCAGATCCTGCATGAGCTGCGTGCGCTGAACGTTCCTCCGCAGCAGGTGCTGGAGCTGCACACCGAGCTCGAGTCGTGCGATCTGCCCGGCGGCTACTGCTCGCGCATGATCCATGAGTCCTGGCCGTCGGTGCGGATCAGCCACACCGCGCCGTACGGCCGTGACCACGCCTCGCGCCAGCAGGGCGTCAACCATCTGATGGAGCACCAGGGCGAGCTGCACCAGGTGGCGGGCGGTCCCGCCCGTCCCCGTCCGCAGCGGGTCCCGCTGCCGCACCCCCACCAGGTGCAGCAGATCCCCCCGATCGCCCCCGACGGCATCGCGCATGAGCTCGCTCAGGCATTCGGCCCGCAAGGGGTGTTCCGGTTCGACCAGCGCGCGGTCTCACGTGCCGGAGTGCCGGAGGCGGTCGCCACCACGCTGGTGTGGGCCGGGCTGCCGGTCGACTTCGGCCCGTTCTTCTGGGCGCAGGCGCAGCCGGGCCGCCCGGTGCCGACGCTCGCCGAGCTGGCGGTGGAGCGCGGTCTCCAGCCGGGCCCGGACGCCGCCTCCTACCTGGTCATGGGCAATGACTTCGGCCGCCAGCTGTGCGTCCAGTACGGGACGGCGGCGATAGTCGCCGTGCCCCTGGAGGCGGACCCTGGCGGGCACCCCGCCGTGCCGCAGTTCGTCAACAGCGGACTGCCGGAGTTCGTGCGCTGCCTTGCCCTGCTCGGCCGTATGTGGCGGCTGAGGGTGGGCCTGACACCGGACCAGGCGGGCCGCTGGACGGTCGACTTCCAGGCGCAGCTGGCCGCGCTCGATCCCCCTTCGCTGTCCTCGCCGGACAACTGGTGGGCGGTCCTGCTCGAACAGATGTGGGACGGGCTGCTCTAGGGGCCCGAGCAGAGCCCCGGACCGTCCGGGGAGAGTCCGGGGGCGGTCCGAGGAGCGTCCAGTCCTTCCGTTTCCCTCGAAGGGCGGCGGGTCGTCGACCATGACGGCCCGCCGCCCTCTGTTCAATTTCTGACCATGGATCAGTCCACGGGTCAGTCCATGAGTGAAGCGAAGGAGCAGCCGGGGGCGGGGGCGCGGCCCCTGAGCACCGTCCGGCCGCCGTCCCGCCGGCGGCGGCCGCGTTCGCCGTGGGCGCGCCGGATCGCGGCCGGGGCGTCGGGACTGGTCCTGCTCGCCTCGGTGGTCTGCGTCATGGGCCGGGACTGGGCGGACGGGCGGCTGCACAGGGTCCCCGCCCTGGCCGAGTACGCGGGCCGCCCTCCCTCCGGCGCGGGCGTCAACTGGCTGATCGTCGGGTCCGACAGCCGCACCGACCTGTCCGCCGAGCAGCGCAGGCGGCTCCATGTGGGCCACGCGGCCGACGGCGGCCGCACCGACACGATCATGCTGCTCCACGACGGCGACTCCGGACCTGAGCTGGTCAGCCTGCCGCGCGACTCCTATGTGCGGATCCCGGCCTTCACCGACCGCACGGGGCGCCGCCACCCCGTCCAGTACAACAAGGCCAACGCCGCCTTCGCGCTCGGCGGCCCCCTCCTGCTCACCCGGACGGTGGAGGAGGCGACCGGCCTGCGGCTCCACCACTACGCCGAGATCGACTTCTCCGGGTTCGTCTCCGTGGTGGACGCCGTGGGAGGCGTCCGTACCTGCCTGAGCGAGGCGATCCACGACAGCCGGTCGGGAGCCCGTCTGGCCAAGGGCTGCCGCACGCTCGACGGCGGGCAGGCCCTGGCGTTCGTACGGGCGCGCTATTTCGACCCCGAGGGCGATCTCGGCCGGGTCGGACGGCAGCGGCGGCTGCTCTCCGGACTGGCCGACACCGCGGCGCAGCCGTCGCTGGTGTTCAATCCTTTCCTCCTCTACCCCCTGGTCGGCTCGGTCCTGGAGGCCGCCACCGTGGACGAGGGCAGCGGCGCCATGGATGTCTCCCGGCTGGTGCTCGGCCTGCGCGGAGCGGTCGGCGGGGGTGCCCGTACGGTCCCCGTGGGCAACGCGGCGGCCACAGCGGCGGGCGTCGGCGATGTCGTGCTGTGGGACAGGGCGCGGGCGGAGGCGCTGTTCGACGCGATGCGCGGCGACCGGCGGCTTCCGCCCCGCTTGGCCTGAACGCGCCCCCGGCTCCGGGGTGGGCGGGCCGCCCGGCCTGGGTAGGAGGAAGGGGGCGACGACAAGGGGACATGAGCATGGGTTCGACGGCCTCATCGCGGGACGAGTTCGGCACCGTCCGCGGCCGCGGCTACCGCCCAGAGCAGGTGCACCGGGTGCTGGAGGTGCTCGCGGGCGAACGGGAGTCGGCGCGGGAGCGGTTGGCGCGGCTGACCGCGCTGGCCGACGAGGCGGAGGCCGAGCTGGAGGCGCTGCGCCGCAAGGCCGAGTCGCATGCCCCGCCCACCTTCGGCGAGCTCGGTGAGCGCGCCCGTACCCTCCTGGGCCTGGTCGAGGAGGAGGCGCGGCAGGTGCGCGATGCCGCCGTCGCCGCCGGTGAGGCCGAGCGGGACGGGGCCGAACGGGAGGGCAGACGCCTCTACGCCGAGGCCGCGGCCGAGGCCCAGCGGGCACGGGAGGCCGCCGAGGAGCGGGCGCGCCAGATGCTCGACGCGGCCAACGGGCAGGGGCGGGCGCTGCGCGAGGAGGCCATGGCGGAGGCGGCCGAGGCGCGCGGGAAGGCCGAGCGGGACGCGGCGGCGATACGGGAGCGCATAGCCGTCACCCTGGCCGAGCTGGAGGCGGCCCGCAAACAGCGCGAGCAGGCCTTCGAGCAGGAGCTGTCCGAGCGGGAGGGCCGGGTGCGGCGCCGCGTGAACGGCCTGCTCGACCACGCCAACGCCACGTTGGAGGAGGCCCAGCAGGCACGCGAACGCGCGGAGCGGTCGAGCCGGCAGTCCGCCGAGCAGGCGAGCGCCCGCGCGCGGGCGCTCCTCGCCGAGGCCAACGCCGAGGCGGACAGAATCCACCAGGACGCCCAGCGGAACAAGCGCGACCAGGACGAGCGCCGCGAGCAGATCAGGGCGCATCTGGCCCACGTCCGCAGCAGCCTGGCCGCCGTGACCGGTTCGTCCGTCATCGACGACTACGACGACTACGACGACTACGACGACTACGACGGCGACTACGACGACTACGACTGCGGCGACTACGACGACGGCGGCCTCGGGCCGGACGACGCCGAAGAGGGCCGGCGGGACGGTCGGGCCGCCGGCGGGCAGGCCGCCGACGGCTGAGCCGCCGGCGAGCCCGGCCCCGATCCCGGCGCCCAGCGGCGCGGCGACGAGCCCGGCGCGGGGGCCGGGCGCCGACTACAGCACCTCGACGTTGGCCCCGCTCAGCCTCCTTCGGCAGTCCAGGACGAACGAGGAGTGCGCCACCACCGCCTCGTAGTCGAACTCGCTGTGGTCGGCCAGCAGCACCACCGCGTCCGCGGCCGTCAGTTCCTCCTTGGTCGCCTCGACACGGACCACCTCCGCGAGCGCCCCGCCTTCGCCCGAGTGCACCCCGGCCACCACATGAGGGTCCGCGGCCCGTACCTCGGCGCCCATCCGGGCGAGAAGCGATGCGATCCGCGCGGCCGGGGTCTCCCTGGCGTCGCCGGTGTTCGCCTTGTAGGCCAGGCCCAGCAGGAGCACCCGGGAGCCGTTGACGGACCTGCGCCTCTCGTTGAAGCTCTCGGCGAGCCGCCTGACGACGTAGTCGGGCATATGGCTGTTGACGTCGTTGGCCAGCTCCACGAAGCGGAAGCTGCGGCCCAGCGTCCGCTCGACCCGCCACGACAGGTACGACGGGTCGATGGGCAGGCAGTGCCCGCCCACCCCGGGACCCGGCGTGAACCGCATGTACCCGAACGGCTTGGTGGAGGCCGCGTCGATGGCCTCCCACACATCGATGTCCAGGTCGTGGGCGAACATGGCCAGTTCATTGACGAGCGCGATGTTCACATGCCGGAAGGTGTTCTCCAGCAGCTTGGTCAGCTCGGCCTCCTTGCAGGTGGAGACGGGCACGACCGTCTCCACGAGCGAGGCGTAGAAGTCGCGGACCGCCTCCAGGGACGGGCCGTCGATGCCGGAGACGACCTTCGGCGTGTTCTCCAGGCGCCAGGTCGGGTTGCCCGGGTCGATGCGCTCGGGGCTGTAACCCAGGTGGAAGTCCCGGCCGGGCACCAGGCCCGAACCCTCCTCCAGCAGCGGCCCCAGGAGCTCCTGCGTGGTGCCCGGATAGGTGGTGGACTCCAGCACCACGGTGGCGCCCGGGCGCAGATAGCGCGCGAGCAGGCGGGCGGACGACTCGATGAACGACAGGTCGGGCACTCCGTCGCGCAGCGGCGTCGGCACGGTGATCACCGCGATGTCGAAGCCCGCGCAGTCCCTCGCCTCGATGCTCGGCCGGTACGCCCCGCAGGTGAGGACCGGCGCCAGCCGTTCGGCCGGGATGTCCTCCACATAGGACTCGCCGACGGCGAGCCGTTTGATCCGTCTGTCGTCCACGTCGTAGCCGACGACGTCGTGCCCCGCCTCCGCGGCGCGTACGGCGAGCGGTAATCCGACGTAACCCTGACCAGCGATGACCACGCGCATGCGCGTCCCACCCCCCTTTCCCCCAGCGGGGGAACCCCAGCCGAAAAGGTCGTCCGCGGCGCTCTCCCCAGAAGCCGCGAACACCAGTCAGCGTAGGTCAGTCGGGCACCGCGCCGGTCTCGTTTGGCGCAGGCGTGGGGAACTTCCTCGGCAGCACCAGGGCGAGCAGCAGCACCGCCGCGCCGCAACCGGCGGCCACGCCCAGGTAGACATGGTGGGTGGCCGTGTCGAGGGCGTGCCGCAGGTAGTCGGCGGCGGCCGGGCTGAGGTGCGATTCGGGTCCGAGCCCGCGTCCGATGTCGTCGATGCGGTCGGGCAGCTGCCCGCGCAGCGCCGCCGGGGCGTCGTCGAGCCGTCCGCGCAGAGCGGCGTTGGAGATCGCGCCCAGCAGCGCCGCGCCGACGCTCTGGCCGAGGTAGCGGGAGAACACCACGGCCGCGGTGACCGTGCCGCGCTGCCACTGGCCGACCGTCTGCTGCGCACCGATGACCATGCTGGGCGAGAACAGCCCCATGCCGGCGCCGAGCAGCAGGGTCGCCCCCACCACGTGCCACAGCGGCGGCCGGTAGGGCAGCAGGAGCACCCAGACGACGGCGGCGCAGGCCACGGCGGCGCCGACGAGCCCGGTGTCGCGGAAGCCGATGCGCAGATAGGCCCGGTTGCAGAAGGCCGCGGCCACCGGCCAGGACATGGTCATCGTGGCCATCACCAGTCCGGCGGCGATCGGCCCCAGGCCCAGCACCTCCTGCGCGTACACCGGCAGGAAGACACTGGGGCCGATCATGATGACGCCGATGCACAGCCCGGAGAGGTTGACCCCTGCCAGCACCCGGCGGGTCCATATCCACGGTGGCATGACCGGCTCGGGCGCCCGCCGTTCCACCGCCACGGTGGCGGCGGTGAGCAGGACCGCCGCTCCCAGAAGTCCCATGCTGGGCAGGGAGAGCCAGGGCCAGGCGGTGCCGCCCTGCACCAGGGCGAGGATGAGGGTGACGCCCGCGCCGAGCATGAGCCCCGCGCCCAGCCAGTCGATACGGATTCTGCCGCGGTCCACCCGTTCGTGCAGATGGCGGGCGATGAGGGCGAGCGCGACCGCCCCGAGGGGAAGGTTGATGAGGAAGATCCACCGCCAGGTGGCGTAGGCCGCGAACGCGCCGCCCACCGAGGGGCCGCCGACCGCCGCCACTCCCCACACCGTGGACAGCGCCGCCTGGATGCGGCCGCGTTCCTTGAGCGGGTACAGGTCGGCGGCGACGGTCAGCACGGTGGCCTGGATCGAGCCCGCTCCGAGCCCCTGCACCGCACGGAAGACGATGAGGCTCGGCATGTCCCACGCGGCGGCGCACAGCGCCGAGCCGAGCAGGAAGATCAGGGTTCCGGCGACGAGGACCGGCTTGCGGCCGTAGAGGTCGGCGAGCTTGCCGTAGACGGGGATGGTGACGGTCTGCGCCAGCAGGTAGGCGCTGAAGACCCAGCTGAAGACGGTGAAGCCGCCGAGGTCGGAGACGATCTGGGGAACCGCGGTGGAGACGATGGTGGTGTCCACGGCGGCGAGCGCCATGGTGAGCATGAGCGCGAGGACGAGCAGGCCGCGCCTGGGTGGGGGAGCTTGGGGCGGGGAAGTCCTGGCCGGGGACCTGGCCGGGGAAGTCGTGGCCGGGGAAGTCTCCGCCGGGGAACTTCTCCCCGCGCGCCCGTCGTTCCCCTTCTCGAGCCGTACCTCTGCCCCTTCTGCCCCCTCTGCCGCCACCGCCGACTTCATGTTCGTCGACTGCGCGTTCGTCGACTGCGCGTTCACCGACCCCGACTTCGCGGATCCGGACTTCGCGGATCCGGACTTCGCGGACCCCGCTCCGGCGGATTCGAACCCCGCCCCCGCGGATCGGGACCCCGCGGACTCCGCCGACGCTCCCACGTGGTCCTCCTCCCGGGACACGCGCCACAGATACGTGTCATCCACACCTTTCCATGCGGAGCGCCGCCGCGACACCCCGCGTCGGCGCAGGCCGGGGCGGGCTCGCACCTTACGTGGGGCGGGCTTGCACCTCACGTGGTGTGAGGATGCACAGTCATCCTCGAGGCTGAGGCGATCGGCGGAGCGGTACCGAAGTAGCAGCCCCTAGGGGTACCCGCGTACAACCTCCGACCCACGGGTTCGTCCTGGGGCATGACGGAATCACGCGGACCGGCTCATAACCTTGTGCTCGCAGGTCAGGAGAGACTCCGCCTGCGGCGAACGGACAGAGCAACGGGGGTGTTCGCCGCAGGCGGTGGGCCTGGCTCCACCATCCGCGGTGGGGCCGGCCCCCGCCCAAGACGGGGCCTTTCCCCATCGCAGCCCCCGCCCTACACCCAGCATGCTTGCCTGGACCGGATCGACCGAGACGGAATCCGGGTGAGCGACGAGATACCAGGAGACAACAGTGACGACGGCAGTTGCCGAACCCAGGGCCGGCGGCAGTGGCGGTGGACCTACTGCGGTCGCGGCCCGAGGGCGTCAGGTGACCAAGGCCTACGGTTCGGGCGAGACCCGGGTCGTGGCGCTGGACGCCGTGGACGTCGACATCGCCCGGGGGCGGTTCACCGCGATCATGGGTCCCTCGGGCTCCGGCAAGTCGACCCTCATGCACTGCCTCGCCGGTCTGGACACGGTGAGCGAGGGCCGGATCTGGATCGGCGAGACCGAGATCACGGGGCTCAAGGACAAGCAGCTCACCAAGCTGCGCCGGGACCAGATCGGCTTCATCTTCCAGGCGTTCAACCTGCTGCCCACCCTGTCCGCCGGTGAGAACATCACGCTCCCGATGGACATTGCGGGCCGCAAGCCCGAAGCGGGCTGGCTGGAGCGGGTGGTGGAGACCGTCGGCCTGGCGGACCGCCTCAAGCACCGGCCGTCCCAGCTGTCCGGCGGTCAGCAGCAGCGTGTCGCGGTCGCGCGCGCCCTCGCCGCCCGTCCGGAGATCATCTTCGGTGACGAGCCCACCGGAAACCTGGACTCGCGCGCCGGCGCCGAGGTGCTGGGCTTCCTTCGCCGCTCGGTGGACGAGCTCGGTCAGACCATCGTCATGGTGACCCACGACCCGGTCGCCGCCTCCTACGCGGACCGCGTGCTCTTCCTCGCCGACGGCCGCATCGTCGACGAGATGCTCAAGCCCACCGCTGACGCCGTCCTCGAGCGTATGAAGCGCTTCGACGCTCGCGGGAGGACCGTGTGACCGTCGTCAAGACCTCGTTGCGCAACTTCTTCGCCCACAAGGGGAGAATGGCGCTGTCTGCGGTCGCTGTCCTGCTGTCCGTGGCCTTCGTCTGCGGCACCCTGGTGTTCACCGACACCATCAATGCCACCTTCGACAAGCTCTTCAACACGACGGCCGCCGATGTCGCGGTCAAGCCCAAGGAGGTCGAGCACGCCCAGGAGACCGGGCGCGCCGAGACCCTCCCGGCCTCGCTGATCACGCGGATCCGCGCGGTGGACGGCGTCAAGTCCGCCCGCGGTGACGCCTACAGCGAGAAGATCACCGTCGTCGACGCCGACAACAAGAAGGTCGGCCCGACCGGTGGAGCCCCGACCATAGGCACCGACTGGGACCCCTCCGAGCACAAGGCCGTCGACCTCACCTCCGGCAAGGCGCCCAGCGGCCCTTCCGAGGCCATGATCGACAAGGACACGGCCGACAAGAAGCACGTCAAGATCGGTGACGAGCTCCGGGTCATCGCCGTTCCCGGTGACTTCACGGTCAAGGTCACCGGCATCGTGACCTTCCGCACCACCAACCCCGGTGCGGCCATCTTCTACTTCGACACCCCGACGGCGCAGACGAAGCTGCTCGGCAAGCCGGACGCCTTCTCCTCCATCAACCTGGACGCCAAGTCCGGCGTCTCGAACGGCCAGCTGAAGAAGAGCGTGGTGGCGGCGCTCGGCACCGACTACGAGGTGCAGACCAAGGCCGAGATCGTCAAGGACAACCAGAAGGACCTGGGCTCGTTCCTCGGCTTCATGAAGAAGGCCATGCTCGGCTTCGCGGCGGTCTCCGTCCTCGTCGGCATCTTCCTCATCGTCAACACCTTCTCGATGCTCGTCGCCCAGCGCACCCGGGAGATCGGCCTCATGCGGGCCGTCGGCGCCAGCCGTCGGCAGGTCAACCGCTCCGTGCTCGTCGAGGCGCTCCTGCTCGGCGTCGTCGGCTCCCTCCTCGGCATCGGCGCCGGTGTGGGCCTGGCGATAGGGCTGATGAAGCTCATGGGCAGCGTGGGCATGCACCTGGACACCTCCGAGCTGACCATCAAGACGGCAACGCCCGTCACCGGTCTGGCCCTCGGTGTCATCGTCACCGTCCTGGCCGCCTACCTGCCTGCCCGCCGGGCCGGCAAGGTCTCCCCGATGGCCGCCCTGCGCGACTCCGGGATGCCCGCTGACGGCAAGTCGGGCAAGGTGCGCGCCTGGATCGGTGTGGCGCTCTCCCTCATCGGCGGGGCCTGCCTGTACGCCGCGGCCAGCGCGGACACCGGGAGCACGGGGGCGCAGTTCCTCGGTCTGGGTGTGCTGCTGACCCTCATCGGGTTCGTCGTGGTCGGGCCGCTGCTCGCCGGCCTGGTGGTCAAGGCCATCAGCGCCGTCGTGCTGCGGGTCTTCGGCCCCGTCGGCCGCCTGGCCGAGCGCAACGCGCTGCGCAACCCGCGCCGTACCGGCGCCACCGCCGCCGCGCTCATGATCGGCCTGGCGCTGGTGGCCGCCCTGTCGGTGGTCGGCTCCTCGATGGTGGCCTCCGCCAACGACCAGCTCGACAAGTCGGTGGGCGCGGACTTCATCATCCAGGCCGACAACCAACAGCAGATCACCCCCAAGGCCGAGGAGGCGATCAAGGGTGTTCCGGGCCTGGACCACGTCACCGACTACAAGGTGGTCAACGCCAGGCTGACCCTGCCCGACGGCAAGTCCGACGACAGCCAGATGACCGCCGCCGACGCCTCGTACACCAAGGACCTTCGGGTCGAGACCGTCCACGGCAAGCTCGAGGACGCCTACGCGACGGACTCGATGTCGGTCAACGAGGGATACGCCAAGGACCACAAGATCAAGCTGGGCGACGAGGTCACGGCGGCGTTCGTCGGCGGCCGGACCGCGAAGCTCAAGATCGCCGCCATCACCACGGACGACACCTCGTTCGACAAGGGCGCCCTGTACACGAGCATCGGCACGGCCCAGAAGTACCTTCCGGCCGACAAGCTCCCGCTCGATGTGATCATGTTCGCCGAGGCCAAGGACGGCCAGGAGAAGCAGTCCTACGCCGCCCTGAAGGACGCCCTGAGCAAGTACCCGACGTTCCAGGTGCGCAACCAGGCCGACTTCAAGGAGCAGATCCAGAGCCAGGTCAGCCAGCTGCTCAACCTGGTCTACGGCCTGCTGGGCCTCGCGATCATCGTCGCGGTCCTGGGTGTCGTGAACACCCTGGCCCTCTCGGTGGTCGAGCGGACCCGTGAGATCGGCCTCATGAGGGCGATCGGGCTGTCCCGGCGGCAGCTGCGCCGGATGATCCGGCTGGAGTCGGTCGTCATCGCCCTGTTCGGCGCCCTCGTCGGGCTCGGGCTCGGCATGGGCTGGGGCGCCACCGCGCAGAAGCTCCTGGCGCTGGAGGGCCTCGGGGTGCTGGAGATCCCGTGGGCGACCATCATCTGGGTCTTCTTCGGCTCGGCGGTCGTGGGCCTGATCGCGGCCCTGGTCCCGGCCTTCCGGGCGGGACGGATGAATGTCCTGAACGCCATCGCCACGGAGTAGCCGCGGCGACCCGCAGACCGCGGCTCCGGTGCGCATCCCTCCAATCCGCGCACCGGGGCCGCTCCCTTGCCCGCTGTGGCCCCTTTCCCGCTCGGGCCCTATCGCCGCTCGGGCCCCTTTCCCGCTCGGGCCCCGTTCCCCCTCCGGCCCCGCGGGGCCCGGCCCACCGGGGAGCAGCGCCCCGCCCACCGGGAAGCCGCCCCCGTCGGCGCGGCGCGCGAAACCGCCCGCGGCCGGTCCCGTTCCGGCCCTCGGACAGTTGTCCCAGGCACCGGCTAGCCTGGAAGGACCCCGGGGCGTTTGCGCGTACGGGGCTGTTCGCGTTGCCCGCACGCCCGCATCGCGTCATCCAGGAATCCCCGAAGCCACAGGACACTAAGGCGCATGAGTCTGACCGGTCTGCTCGACGTCGTCGTCAAGGATCCTGCCCTCGCCGAGGCGGTGAAGGCAGCGTCGGACGGCAACCGCCCGCACCTGGACCTGGTGGGCCCAGCGGCCGCCAGGCCCTTCGCCGCGGCCGCTCTGGCCCGCTCCGGCCGCACCGTGCTGGCCGTCACCGCCACCGGCAGAGAGTCCGAGGACCTGGTGGCCGCGCTGCGCTCCCTGCTGCCGCCGGACTCGGTCGTGGAGTTCCCCTCGTGGGAGACGCTGCCGCACGAGCGGCTCTCCCCGCGCTCCGACACCGTCGGCCTACGCCTCGCCGTGCTGCGCAGGCTCGCCCACCCCAGCAAGGACGACCCGTCCGCGGGGCCCGTCAAGGTCGTCGTGGCTCCGGTCCGCTCGGTGCTCCAGCCGCAGGTGGCCGGGCTCGGCGACCTGGAGCCGGTGCGGCTGCGCTCGGGTGAGTCGGCCGATCTCGGCGATGTGGTGGACCGGCTGGCCGCGGCCGCGTACTCGCGGGTGGAGCTGGTCGAGAAGCGCGGGGAGTTCGCCGTGCGCGGCGGCATCCTCGATGTCTTCCCACCGACCGAGGAACACCCGCTGCGGGTGGAGTTCTGGGGCGACGACGTCGAGGAGATCCGCTACTTCAAGGTCGCCGACCAGCGCTCCCTGGAGGTGGCCGAGCACGGCCTGTGGGCGCCGCCGTGCCGTGAGCTCCTGCTGACCGACAAGGTGCGCGAGCGCGCCGCCGCCCTGGCCGAGCGCCATCCGGAGCTGGGCGATCTGCTCGGCAGGATCGCCGAGGGCATCGCGGTCGAGGGCATGGAGTCCCTGGCGCCCGTTCTCGTCGACGACATGGAGCTCCTGCTCGACGTGATGCCCGCGGGCAGCCTGGCCGTGGTCTGCGACCCCGAGCGGGTGCGCACGAGGGCGGCGGATCTGGTGGCCACCTCGCAGGAGTTCCTTCAGGCGTCCTGGGCGGCTTCGGCGGGCGGCGGACAGGCCCCGATCGATGTGGGCGCGGCCTCGCTGTGGGGGCTGGCCGACGTCAGGGACCACGCCCGCGAGATCGGGATGCCGTGGTGGTCGGTGAGTCCCTTCGTCGCGGACGAGGAGCTGGACCCGGACACCCTGCGCCTGGGCATGCACGCCACCGAGACCTACCGCGGCGACACGGCGAGGGCGCTGGCCGACACCAAGGGCTGGCTCGCCGACGGCTGGCGCACCGTCTTCGTCACCGAGGGCCACGGCCCCGCGGCCCGTATGGTCGAGGTCCTGGGCAACGAGGGGATCGCCGCCCGACTGGACGTCGACCTGGAGAGCGTTCCCGAGCCGTCCCTGGTGCATGTGGCCTGCGGCGGTGTCGAGCTCGGCCTCGTCGATCCCGGGCAGCGGCTCGCGGTGCTCACCGAGACCGACCTGACCGGCCAGAAGTCCTCCACCAAGGACATGGGCCGGATGCCGTCGCGGCGCCGCAAGACCATCGACCCGCTCACCCTCCAGGCCGGGGACTACGTCGTCCACGAGCAGCACGGCGTCGGCCGGTACATCGAGATGGTCCAGCGCACGGTGCAGGGCGCCACCCGGGAGTACCTGGTCGTGGAGTACGCCCCGGCCAAGCGCGGCCAGCCCGGGGACCGGCTCTTCGTCCCCACCGACCAGCTGGAGCAGGTCACCAAGTACGTGGGCGGTGAGTCCCCGTCCCTGCACCGGCTCGGCGGCGCCGACTGGACGAAGACGAAGTCACGGGCGAAGAAGGCGGTCAAGGAGATCGCCGCCGACCTGATCAAGCTCTACTCGGCCCGCATGGCGGCGCCCGGACACACCTTCGGCGCGGACACCCCGTGGCAGCGCGAGCTGGAGGACGCCTTCCCCTACGCGGAGACGCCCGACCAGCTCTCGACCATCGCCGAGGTCAAGGAGGACATGGAGAAGTCGGTCCCCATGGACCGGCTGATCTGCGGCGACGTGGGCTACGGCAAGACCGAGATCGCGGTCAGGGCCGCCTTCAAGGCGGTGCAGGACGGCAAGCAGGTCGCCGTCCTCGTGCCGACCACCCTCCTCGTCCAGCAGCACTTCACGACGTTCTCCGAGCGGTACGCGCAGTTCCCCGTCGTGGTCAAGGCCCTGTCCCGCTTCCAGAGCGACACCGAGGCCAAGGCGGTCGTCGAGGGGCTGCGCGAGGGCTCGGTGGACGTGGTCATCGGCACCCACCGCCTGTTCTCGAACGAGACGAAGTTCAAGGACCTGGGTCTCGTCGTCGTCGACGAGGAACAGCGCTTCGGCGTCGAGCACAAGGAACAGCTGAAGAAGCTGCGCGCCAACGTCGATGTGCTCACCATGTCCGCGACACCGATCCCGCGCACCCTGGAGATGGCGGTCACGGGCATCCGCGAGATGTCCACGATCACCACCCCGCCGGAGGAGCGGCACCCTGTCCTGACCTTCGTCGGTCCCTACGAGGAGCGCCAGATCTCCGCGGCGATCCGGCGTGAACTGCTGCGCGAGGGCCAGGTCTTCTACATCCACAACCGCGTCGAGTCGATCGACCGGGCCGCCGCGCGGCTGCGCGAGATGGTCCCCGAGGCGCGTATCGCCACCGCCCACGGCCAGATGAGCGAGTCGGTGCTGGAACAGGTCGTGGTGGACTTCTGGGAGAAGAAGTCCGACGTGCTGGTGTCGACGACGATCGTCGAGTCCGGCATCGACATCTCCAACGCCAACACGCTCATCGTGGAGCGCGGCGACACCTTCGGCCTCTCCCAGCTCCACCAGTTGCGCGGCCGTGTGGGCCGGGGCCGCGAGCGCGGCTACTCCTACTTCCTGTATCCGCCGGAGAAGCCCCTCACCGAGACCGCCCACGAGCGGCTGGCCACCATCGCCCAGCACACCGAGATGGGCGCGGGCATGTATGTGGCGATGAAGGACCTCGAGATCCGCGGGGCGGGCAATCTCCTCGGCGGCGAGCAGTCCGGCCACATCGCGGGCGTCGGCTTCGACCTGTACGTCCGCATGGTGGGCGAGGCGGTCGCGGACTACCGCGCAGCGCTGGAGGCGGGTGGCGGCGAGGTCGAGGAGGCCCCGCTCGAGGTCAAGATCGAGCTGCCGGTGGACGCCCATGTCCCGCACGACTACGCCCCCGGGGAGCGGCTGCGCCTGCAGGCCTACCGCTCGATCGCGTCGGTGAACTCCGAGGAGGACATCGTCGCCGTCCGCGAGGAGCTCACCGACCGCTACGGCCCGCTGCCCGAGCCGGTGGAGAACCTTCTGCTGGTGGCCGGCCTGCGCCTGCTGGCCCGCCGGGTCGGCGTCGCGGACATCACCTTGCAGGGAGCCAATGTCCGCTTCAGCCCGGTCGAGCTGCGCGAGTCCCAGGAACTGCGCCTGAAGCGCCTCTACCCGCGCTCGGTCGTCAAGCAGGCGACAAGGCAGGTCCTCGTCCCGCGGCCGGCCACGGCCCGCATCGGCGGCAAGCCCGTGGTGGGACGCGATCTGCTGGCCTGGGCGAGGGAGTTCCTGACCTCGATCGTCGACACCTGAGCCCGAGGTGTGACGGATTCCGGCCGCCGCGCGCTCTGTGTCGGGTGAAGCGGTGGTCGTGAGAAGGCGAACGGTCCGCGGAAGGTCGCGGACCGTTCGCCCGGGGTCCCGGACCGGAGGACACGGGTGCGGCCGTCGCCGTCGTGAGCCGGAGACGAGGGGACGGGCGTTGAGTTTCTACTTCCATCTGCGTGCGGTGGCCGTGAACCAGGTCAAGGAGGACGCCGGGTGGCTTACTCGCCTGTTCGACTTCGCGTGGGATGGTCTGGTGGACGAGGCGGACACCCACGCCATGGTCTCCCTGGAGCGGGACTTCCTCGACGTCCACCACTTCTACACCGGGGCGCGGCACTACCCGGACACCGGTGAGCCCAAGACCCTGCCGGTCCTGGGCGGCCGCGTCGTCCGCGGCGCCGAGCCCGACGTTCCGCCCTTTGTGATACTCGACCCGCCGCTGGTGGTGCAGGCATCGGCGTTCCTGGACGACGTCCGCTTCGACGACCTGTGGTCGGCGGCGGCCGAGCAGCTGGTGCCGCCCCACGGCGCCGGGTTCACCAGCGTGCTTCGCAAGACCTTCGACCGCCACCACGACGCCCTGCGCGGTTTCTACGCGAAGGCCGCGGACGAGGGCGACAGCGTGGTCAAGTGGCTTCTCCTCTAAGGGGGTTGCGGCCTTGCGCGGCTCTGTCAGGATCGACGCATGGATCACGAGGACAATAATGTCCCGGGGAGACTCAATGAGGTTTCGGGCGGGGAGACCGCCCGGCTGACCGAAGCGCTGTTATTGGCCCGGAAGGGCGACGAGGCGGCGTTCCGGATCCTGTACCAGGCGCTGAACCCGGAACTGGTGCGTTACGCGCGGGTGATGGTCGGTGACGACGCCGAGGACGTGGCCTCGGAGGCGTGGCTGCAGATGTCCAGGGACCTGTTCCGGTTCCGGGGCGACGGGCCGAGATTCCGGCGGTTCGCGCTCGTGGTCACCCGCAACCGGGCCCGCGATCTGCTGCGGCGCCGGATCGCGCGGGTGGACGAGGTGATGCTGCCCGTCGAGCAGTTGCCGGAGCCCCGCGGAAGTGCCAGGGACGCGGCCGACGCCGTACTGGAGGCGCTGTCCACGGAACGGGCCGTGGCGCTGGTGGCGACACTGCCGCCGGACCAGGCGGAGGCGGTGATGCTGCGTGTGGTTTTGGGCATGGACACGGCGGACGTGGGTGAAGTGCTCGGCAAACGGCCCGGAACGGTGAGGATGTCGGTCTCGCGTGGCCTCAAGCGGCTCGGAAAGCGGTTGGAGCAGTGCGGTCAGCGGTGCTCGATGACGTCGGATGTGCGGGGATGACCAACGGTATGGACGGGGGGCGGGGCATCGACGGGAACGAGATCGCGCGGCTGATCGCGGAGGGCGGCAGGAGCCGGCGCGGAAGCGGCGACGGCCACGGGGAGGGTGCGGCCGCACCGGACGGGCGTACGGCGCGGGACCTGGCCCGACTTGTGTCGGCCGCGGCCGGTCCGCTGGATCTCCAAGACCGGGAGGGCGAGGAGCGCGCGGCGGCGGCCTTCCGCGCGGCCCGCGAGAACTGGCGGTCGGGTGGTGCGGCGCGCTGGCGCCGGATGCGCTCCACCCGTTCCGCCGTCCTCGGAGTGGTGGTCGCCTCGTTGCTGGGCGGCGGTGTCGCGGTGGCGGGCGGGGCGGTGTCCTTCGAGCCCGGCAATGGCGACCACAGGCCGAAGCCGTCGGCCCCGGCCACGGTTTCGCCGGCGCACGGTACGTCGCCGGCCCCCGGGCCGGCCGGGGAGCCCGGGTCGGCGGGTGGCGGCGGGCAGCAGGACAAGCTGAGGGACAAGCTCAAGAAGGAGCAGAAGAGGGAGAAGGTCGAGAAGGGGGACAGGGAGCCGAAGAAGGATGAAAAGCCCAACAGGGACAACGAGCCGAAGAAGGACAAGGAGCCGAAGAAGGACAAGGAGCCGAAGGAACAGCAGCCGGAGAAGCCGAAGCCCNGGGCAAGGGCAAGCCGGGCAAGGGCAAGCCGGGCAAGGGCAAGCCGGGCAAGGGCAAGCCGGGCAAGGGCAAGCCGGGCAAGGGCAAGCCGGGCAAGGGCAAGCCGGGCAAGGGCAAGCCGGGCAAGGGCAAGCCGGGCAAGGGCAAGGGTAAGCCGGGTGGGCACAAGCCCAAGGAGCACAAGCCCAAGGGCCACGAGCCCGGAAGGGGCGGCCAGGGCGGGCACTAGGCCAGCAGTGGCCCGAAGCCGCCTTCACGGGCGAGGAGTTCGAGTTCGTCCAGCGCTTGGCGGGCCTTCGCCGCCGCGGCCGGGTCGTGTCGCTCGAGGCCGCTGTCGTCGAACTCGTCCTCGTCCAGGCGCAGGACCGTGCCTCCGTCGGCGGACCGCCACAGGTCGAGGTCGAGGTCCTCGACCACGAGGGCGCCGCTCTCCACTCGCGCGGGCCGGGCGATGTCGCAGTACCAGCCCTTCAGGGAGCCCGTCGCCGTCCGGACCTCCTTGATCGAGAACCACCGGTCGCGCCAGTAGTGCTCGGTGAAGATGTCGCCGTCCTCGAACCGGACGAAGCCGAAGTCCTTCGCCGCCGCCCCGGCCCAGGGCGCCCGCACGACGATGTGCGTCCCGTCGTCGCGCCCGACCACGGCCGGGTAGCGGACATCGGCCCGCGGGTGCTTGACGAGCCTGACCGCGACCTCGGTGCCCGGCGTCAGCGTTTCATCCATGCGGCCAGCCTCACGCAGGAGCGGACGGGGGGCCACCGGTTTTCCCGGCGGCCGGCCGCCGGGCGGGCTTGAAGCCCCGGCGGCGGTTGGCGGGTCGTGGAAGACCCGCTTCGGCCGGGCTCGCCCGGACGGCCGCTGCCGCGGAGCCTCGGCGTTGCCCCGCCCCCTCTGCGCGTGGGGCCGCGTCCGCCCGTCATCCCGTACCGGCTGCGCCCGGTGCCATCGGTCGAGGCCGATCCGGCCTCGCTGCCGCCGACGGGGTCCGCCGTGGGGCGGCTCGAAGCCCCGGTCGAGGCGGGCCCCCGTGGGCGGCCCGCCTCGACCGGGCTCGCTTGGCGCGCTCCTTCCGCCTCCGGGACGGAACGTCTCAGCCGCCGAGCTTTGCCAGGTCCACGGCGTTCTTGGGGGACGGGGCCTGTGCGTTCACGGGCTTGTCGTAGTCGGCGAATTCGGCGGTGCCGGGTTCCTTGCCGCCCTCGGTGGTGATCTTGAGGATGTAGGGCTTGCCCTCGGCGGCGATGTAGGCCGTGGAGACCTCCTTGCCGTCCTTCTCGACGAGCGGGACCACGGGCTTGCCGTCGAGCACGGTGAGCCTGCCCTTCTGCGAGCCCTCGGTGTCGCCGTCGAATCCGGCCAGCAGTTCCTCCAGGTCGCACATCGAGCCGAGGTCCTTGAAGTCGGGGTCGGCGGCGCTGGTCTTGATCCACCGGTCGCCGATGACCGATGCCGCGGTCGCGCCGTCCTTGCCCTGGGACTTCCACATCGCGTCGTCGTACTTCATATAGGCGGTGTCACCGGTCTTGATGATCCTGATGCCGCCCTGGGGCATCGTCAGGTCCCCGACGCAGTCGCCGCGCTTGTCCAGCGCCATGCCGGCCGTGATGTGCTCCCCGTCGCTCGTGCCGTCGAAGCGCAGGGTCATCGAGGACGCCGACCGGGTGGCGGCGAGCGCTTTGTCGGCGATCCGCGGTCCGCTCAGTCCCGCGAACGGCTCCTTGGCCGCGGGCTTGCTGGTGACCGGCGCTGCGGAAGGGCTCTTCCCGGCGTCCTTGGTGGCGGTTCCGCAGCCCACCAGGCCTATGGCCGCGGCGGTGCAGGCCGCCGCCAGGGCGGTGCGCTTCGAGTGGTGGTGCATGGGGTTCCCCCTCCGTCGCCGACGAGTGCGTTCACAGCCCTCTGTGTTTCGGTGGGACAATGAGAACATGCACTGTGAACCGAGTCAACAAGAGTGAGCGATGGCGACTCGTTCACGCTGTGAAGCGATGGGTCGCCCCATCGTCGGTATGCTCGGCCCATGCAGGGGGAAGGAGCACGCCAAGTGCCGGAGAAAGCAACAGAGGTGACCGCCGCGGGGATCGCGCGCCTCGCCGGAGTCGGCCGCGCCGCCGTCAGCAACTGGCGCCGACGCCACACCGACTTCCCCAAGCCGGTCGGCGGCACCGAGACCAGTCCCACGTATCCCCTCGCCGAGATCGAGCGCTGGCTGCGCGACCAGGGCAAACTCGCCGAGGTCCCGCTCCGTGAACGCGTCTGGCAGCAACTCGACGGCCACCCCGCCGGCATCCCCGCCGCCCTGCGCACCGCAGGCGCCCTGCTGCTCCTCCTGCGGGACCGCCCCGAGAGCCGGCCGAGCCTGTCCGCCGCCTCGGACGCCGAACTGGCCCGGCGTCTGCCCGCCGAGCTCGGCAGCGTCCTCGCCGACCGCCTGGGCGACCGGCACCCTGTTCACACCATCGGCCGCGAGACGATCGCCGCCTCGATCCCCCTCCTGCGCGCCGTCGCCGACCTCGCGGCCGAACTGGGGGAGCGTCAGGCGTACGAGTTCCTGACCGGTCGTTACCTCGACGCCAACCCCCGCCAGTACACGCTCACTCCCGCCGCCCCCGCCGAGCTGATGGCCGAACTCGCCGGGCCCGCCGCCACCGTCCTCGACCCCGCCTGCGGCACCGGGAGCCTGCTGCGCGCCGAATCCACCGCCGAGGTCCTGTGCGCCCAGGAGTTGGACGAGGACCTGGCCGCGCTCACCGCCCTGCGCCTCGCGCTCGGCACCGACGCGCAAGTGCGGGTTCGCGCGGCCGACAGCCTGCGCGCCGACGCCTTCGCGGATCTGCGGGCCGACGCGGTGCTGTGCCACCCGCCGTTCAACGAGCGCAACTGGGGTCACGACGAGCTCGCCTACGACCCCCGCTGGGAGTACGGCTTCCCGGCCCGCACCGAGTCCGAGCTGGCCTGGGTCCAGCACGCCCTCGTCCATGTCCGCGACGGGGGAACGGTGGTCGTGCTGATGCCCCCCGCCGCCGCCTCCCGGCGCTCCGGCCGCCGTATCCGCGCCGATCTGCTGCGGCGAGGCGCCCTTCGGGCCGTCATCTCGCTGCCCGCGGGCGTCGCGCCGCCGTACAGCATCCCGTTGCACCTGTGGGTGCTGCGCAGGCCCGGCACCGGCGCCCAGCCCTCGCCCCATCTGCTGGTCGTGAACACCGCGGGCGGGCACACGGCGGGCGCGGACAAGCCTCCGTGGCAGAGCGTCCGGGCCGCGGCGGCGCAGGCCTGGCGCTCGTTCGACCGGCACGGCACCGTGCCCGACCGGCCGGGGGTCAGCCGCGCCATTGCCGTCATCGACCTACTCGACGACGACGTGGACCTCGCCCCCGCACGCCATCTGCCGCCTCCCGCAGGGGCCGGCGGACCCGACCGGCTCGCCGAGGTCCGCGACCGGCTCGCGCGGACGCTGCACCGCAGCGCCGAGCTGGCCCCGGCGCCCACCCGGGCCGGGGAGCCCGCCCGCTGGCCCACCACCACGATCGGCGAGCTGGCCCGGGCCGGGGCCCTGGTGCTCCGGGTCGGCGGCTCGGGCACGGCGGCCGGCGCCGGAGCCGCCGCCGGGAAGGACGCCCCGCCCGTGCTGACGGAGCACGACGTCGTGGCGGGGACCGGGCCGACCGGAGCGCTCCCCGACGGTCCCGCGGAGGAGCCCGTCCTCACCGAGGCTGGGGATGTCGTGGTGCCGGTGCTGGGCCGCGGAGCCGTGGCCCGGGTCGTGGACGAGGCGGGCGCGGGAGCGGCGCTCGGCCGCAATCTCTATCTGCTGCGGCCCGACCCGGCGGCGCTCGATCCCTGGTTCCTGGCGGGATTCCTGCGAGGCACCGCCAACAATCGGCAGGCCAGCAGCTACACCTCCACCTCGACCCGGCTCGACGTGCGCCGCCTCCAACTGCCCCGGCTGGCTCCGGCCGACCAGCGGCGGTACGGGCAGCGGTTCCGTACGCTGGCGGCGTTCGAGGATGCGCTGCGGCTCGCCGGGCAGCTCGGAGAGCAACTCGTCCAGGGCCTCCACGACGGCCTCACGGACGGAACGGTGCGGCCGGAGTAGGCATCCGGAGCAGGCAGTGGAGCACGGCGGGGGGCGTATTCACGCCATGCGTTCGCGCGATGCGGGATCGGCTTTCGGCGAGGGCGGGGATAATCTCGCCCTGTCATCGCACTTATGTCCAGGAGCAGCATTGAACGGCCCCGGCATAGCCCCGCCGCCGCAGCAGCCCCGCCCGAACGGTGCGGGGGGCGTCACCACCCTCCTGCGTGTTCTCTTCATGGCGGCGCCGTTCCTGACCTGCGGTGCCCTGTCCTTCGTCCCGATGCTGCGGATCGCGCTCCGGCGCCGCCGTCCGCTGCACTGGGTGATCTTCGTCGTGGTCGTGGCGGCGTCCATCGCCTCCTTCGTGCTGGTCGAGGTCGGTCCCGACGCGGACAGCTGGCAGGTGGACGTCGGAGTCACCGGGATGCTGGTGCTGGCCCTGGCGGTCCCGACGTACTTCCTCGTGATGGACGTGCGCCACCAGGAGTCGCGGCGCGAGCACTGGCAGGCGCGGCAGACGGGCTCCCCGCCGTACTCGCCCTACCCGTACGGGGGAACGCCGGTCCCGGCGCCGTCACCGCGGCCTCCGCTCGGCCACAGCGGCCACAATCCGTACCGGGACGACACCGGAGCCACCCCGCCCCCGCCGCCGTCGCCCCTCCCCAACGCCGTCCCCGCCCCCCTGCCGACCCCGATCCCCGCGCCCGCCCAGCCCCACCGCATCGACCGGGTCAGGGCGGAGCTCGACGAGATCAGCGACTACCTGCGCAAGCAGGAGGAAGGCCGGTGAACGGGCGGATCGTCGCCGACCGCTACGAACTCGCCACCGTCATCGGCCAGGGCGGCATGGGCCAGGTGTGGACCGCCTACGACCGCCGCCTCGACCGGCGGGTCGCCGTCAAGCTGCTGCGCGCCGACCGGCTGACCGGCGGTCACGACGCCGACGAGCTGCGCCGCCGTTTCGAGCGGGAGTGCCGGGTCACCGCGCAGGTCGACCACCCGGGGCTCGTCACCGTGCACGACGCCGGCAGCGACGGCGCCGAACTCTTCCTCGTGATGCAGTTCGTGGAGGGCGCCGACCTCGCCGACCATCTCGCCGAGCACGACCCCTATCCCTGGCCGTGGGCGGTCTCCGTGGCCGCGCAGCTGTGTGCGGTGCTCGCCGCCGTGCACGCGGTGCCGATCGTCCACCGCGACCTCAAGCCCCGCAATGTGATGGTCCGCCCCGACGGCGCCGTCACCGTCCTCGACCTCGGTGTCGCCTCCGTACTCGACAGCGACACCACCCGCCTGACCCGCACCGGCTCGCCCATCGGCAGCCCCGCCTACATGGCGCCCGAGCAGGCGATGGGCGGCGTGGTGGGCCCGCGCACCGACCTGTACGCGCTCGGCATCCTGATGCATGAACTCCTCAGCGGCAATGTCCCGTTCCACGGCTCGACCGCGCTCGGAGTCCTGCACCGGCACCTCCATGAGCCGCCCGTGCCACTGCGCCAGGTGCGCCCCGAGGTGCCGGAGCCGCTGGAGGCGCTCGTGCTGCGCCTGCTCGCCAAGGACCCCCAGCACCGGCCCGAGAACGCCCAGGCCGCCTACCAGGCGCTCGTCCCCCTCCTGCCCGCCGCGGACGGCGCGGCCCATCCGCCGGGGGTGCGCCAGTGCGGACCGATGAACCCCGCACGCCCCTTCCTGCGCCCGCACGCCCCCTGGCCGGACCGGGCCGCCTCCTCCGGGGCACGCGCCTCCTCCGAGCCCGTGGCGCAGACGGGCGCGGCGGCCGTCCTCGACATCGCCGGGGCCGTCGACGAGGTCAAGGCACTGCTCGACGCCGGACGCATCACCCAGGCCGTGGACATCCTCGGCGGGGCACTGCCCACCGCCGCGGACAAGCACGGCGAGCACTCCCCGATCGTGCGGATGCTGCGCAAGCAGTACGCGGCGACGCTCATGGAGGACGGCCAGTACCGCAAGGCGCTGCCGGAGCTGCGCCGCCTCGCCGACGAGCACGCGGCCGAAGGGGGCCCGGCCGACCGGCAGTCGCTGCGCTTGCGCTACGAGGCCGCGCAGTGTCTGCAGCAACTGGGCGAGGCGACGGCCGCGCTGAGCGAGTACCGGGCGGTGCTGCCGTACTTCGAGAGCGACGCGGCCACGGACCCGGCGCTGCCGCTGGAGGTGCGCCACCGCATGGGGCACCTGCTGCTGTCGGTGGGCGACCGGGCCGCCGCCTGCGATGTGTTCGGCAGGCTGCTGTACGACGCCGAACGCCTCCACGGTCCGCACCATCCGTTCCCTCTGGAGCTGCGCCGCACGCTGGCGTGGCTGGGCCAGGTGCAGGGCTGAGGTTCCCGGCCGCCCCTCCTGACGCCCCTGCCCGGCCCCGGGGTTCACGGGTGAGGGGCCGTCCGGCATCCTGTTGGCCCATGGCTTTCTCCGTCCGTGCCGCGCTGTGCGCCGCCGCTGTCGCCGCGACCGTTGTGACCGGGTGCAGGACCACCGCACCGGATTCGGGGTCGGCGGACGGCTCCGGTCAGGGGAAGGCTCCACAGGGCAGCGCGCTCAAGGCCGTTGACGACCTGACCGTCAAGGGCCGCTCGCCGAGGACCGGTTACTCGAGAGAGCGGTTCGGCCGGTCGTGGGTGGACATCGACCACAACGACTGCGGCACTCGGGACGACATACTCCGGCGCGATCTGACCCAGGACGCCGTGACGGGCGGCTGCAAGGTCACCGCGGGCGTCCTCGACGACCCCTACACGGGCAGGCGGATCCACTTCACCCGAGGCCACAGCGATGTCGACATAGACCATGTCGTGGCGCTGTCCGACGCTTGGCAGAAGGGCGCCTCCCAGTGGTCGCGGGACAAGCGGGAGTCGCTGGCGAACGACCCGTTGAACCTGCTCGCCGTGGACGCCTCCACCAACCGCTCCAAGGGCGACGGCGACACCGCCACCTGGCTGCCGCCGAACAAGGGCTTCCGCTGTGCGTACGTGGCCCGGCAGGTCGCGGTCAAGAAGAAGTACGAGCTGCGGGTGACCCGGGCGGAGAAGGACGCCATGGTGAAGGTGCTCAAGGGCTGCCCCGACGAGAAGCTGCCCTCCGCCGGCCGCCCGGCGCCGCCGGGCCAGGACAACGGCGGGGACACGGGCACGGGCCGGGACAACGGCGGGGGCAAGGGCGACGGCGGGAAGGGCACCGGCGGAGGCGGCAAGGGCGGGGGGTCGGTCACCTACCGCAACTGCGACGCTGTCCGCGCCGCGGGGAAGGCGCCCCTGCACCGGGGCGACCCCGGCTACTCCGGCCGCCTCGACCGCGACGGCGACGGGGTGGCCTGCGACAAGTGACCGGGGGCCGGGCGGCCGCTCCACTCGTGCGAGTGCCCACGAAGGCTGGATCTCCAGCGCTGTGAGTCAATATCCTCGGTCACCAGCAACATCTGGGTTTGTTCCGGTTCGGCCGACGGCGCGGGTCAGCGACGCGCACGAGGCCGCCGGACCGCAGCTGGACTCGATTACCGCGGCTTCGCCACCCGGCGGAGAAGCAACCAAGGAGGCACAGTGATCCGCCGCTCCGCCGCATCCACCTCGCCCGTGCGCCGAACGGCGGTCCTGGCCGCAGGGGGGCTGCTCGTCGGCCTGCCACTGCTGTCGGCCTGCGGCACGCCGCACGCGGGAGCCGCGGCCGTGGTCGAGGGCGACCAGATCACGGTCTCCACCCTCCAGCACAAGGTCGACGCGGTCCGGGCCGCCCAGGCCAAGTCCCCCAATGCCGAGCAGCTGAGCGCCAACTCCGCCAAGCTCACCGGTGCCACCCTCAACGGCCTGGTCTTCGACCGGGTCATCGCCAGGGCCGCCAAGGACGCGGGTGTCGGTGTCAGCCGCGCCGAGCTCCAGAGCTTCATCCGCGCCCAGGAGAAGATGCTGGGCGGTGAGGACGCCCTGCGCTCCACCCTGCTCGAACAGCAGGGAGTGGTCCCCGGGGACGTCGAGCAGTTCTTCCGCACCGAGCTGCGCGTCCAGAAGCTGTCGAAGGCCAAGGGCGCCGACCTCAACACCCCGCAGGGGCAGAGGCAGATCGGCGACCTGCTCGCCAAGACGTCGAAGAGCATGGGCATCGACGTCAACCCGCGCTACGGCAAGTGGAACGCCGACAGGATCGCGATCGAGACCGCCCAGGACAAGTGGCTGCGGGTCCGCCCCGCCACCCGGGACGGCGGCGCCGTGGCCCCGGGCGAGCCGCAGCCCCAGCAGTAGCGGGCAGGGGCAGGCGGGCAGCGGGAGCCGGCCGCGGCCGGGGGCGCGCGGGCCCGGTGTCCTGACCCGGCGCGGTGGCCGGGCGCCGCCGCGTCGGAGGTAGGTTCGTCGGGTGGACTCGAACACTGACTCGCCCGGCCGCCTCGTTCTGCTCACGACCACCCACCGGGTCGCCCCCGGCCTGCTGTCGTGGCCCGCGTGGCAGACGCTGCGCGAGGCCGACCGCGTGATCAGCGCCGACGCCGAGCACCCCCAGCTGCCCTACCTGCGCGAGGCCGGGGTCGAGGTGGAGATCGCCTCGCCCTCGGCCCGCGAACTCGTGGAGTACTGCTCCACCGGGCGCACCGCCGTGCTGGTGGTCTCCTACGGCGGCGACCCGGGCGGTGTCACCGACGACCTCGCCCGCCTCGCCGGGTCCGGCCAGGTGACCGCCATGCCCGAGCTGGAGCTGCTGCCCGCCTCCTACGACCTGCCCGGCGCCCGCCTGCTCGACCTGGTGGCCGTCATGGACCGGCTGCGCTCACCCGGCGGGTGCCCGTGGGACGCCGAGCAGACCCATGCCTCGCTCGTGAAGTACCTGATCGAGGAGGCGTACGAGCTGGTCGAGACGATCGAGCAGGGCGACCGTGAGGCGCTGCGCGAGGAACTCGGGGACGTCCTCCTTCAGGTGATGTTCCACGCCAGGATCGCGCAGGAGGACGAGCAGGAGCCCTTCTCCATCGACGACGTGGCCGGCGGCATCGTGGACAAGCTCGTCTACCGGCACCCCCATGTGTTCGCGTCGGTGGACGCCGACACCCCGGAGCAGGTCGAGGCCAACTGGGAGGAGCTGAAGGCGGCGGAGAAGCATCGGGACTCGGTCACCGACGGCGTCCCGATGGGGCAGCCCGCCCTGGCGCTCGCCGCCAAGCTGCTGGCCAGGGCGGACAAGGCCGGGATCGACGTCCCCGTGCCCGCCCCCGTGGCACCGCCCGAGCGGCCGGACGACGAGGCCGCCATCGGGCGCCTGCTCCTGGCCGTCGCCGCGCTGGCCTGTGCCAACGGTGTCGATCCCGAGGCCGCGCTGCGGGCCGAGGCCCGGCGCCACCGCGACCGCATCGTCGAGAGCGAGAGCCGGAAGGCAGACGGCCGGAAGAAGTAGACACCGCGATTGCACACGGATTCCGGCGCCGAACGCGGGTAGGCGCAGTCCATGCGATCACTGACCCTGGAACTGGCTGCAGCAGGAGGCGACCCGATCGTCGGCGTAGGTCCGCTGGTGGTCGGCATCATCCTGGTCGTCGGGATGATCGTCGCACGTGTCCACTACGCTCGCCGCAAGCGGCGCGAGCCGCCGGTCGAGGCCCGGCCGGAGCCGCGCGCGGGCGCCTGGCAGACCCGTGAGGAGTACGGCGAGCCGACGGCGCCCGACCACGGGCCGGGACACCAGGACGGCCCGCCCCGGCCCTGACTCGACGACGTTTCGCACGGGCACGGCGGGGCTTCCCAGGGGAGGGGACAGCAGGTGCGCATCGACGTTCCGCACGACTGGCCGCAGGACGAAGCTGCCGCGCTGCGCATTCAGGACGGGCTGCGCGGCCTGGTCGACCTCGAAGGTCCCGGGCCGCGTGAGCCGCTCACCGTCGCGGGCCTCGACGTGGCGTACGGCCCCGACAGCCAGGGCGGCACCGTCGAGCGGGTCGCCGCGGCCGTCGTCGTCCTGGACGCCAAGACGCTGGTGCCGGTCGCCATGGAGACCGCGGTCGGCGATGTCTCCTTCCCCTACGTCCCCGGGCTGTTCGCCTTCCGGGAGCTGCCCACCCTGATCGCCGCGCTGCGCAAGCTGCCCGTGGCCCCCGATCTGCTGCTGTGCGACGGTCAGGGGCTGGCCCACCCGCGACGCTTCGGCCTGGCCTGCCACCTCGGCGTGCTCACCGGCCTGCCCGCGGTGGGTGTCGCCAAGAACCCCTTCATCGGCACGTACGAGGGGCTCGGGGAGGAACGAGGGGACTGGGCGCCGCTGGTCGACGGCGACGAGACGGTCGGCCGCGCGCTGAGGACGCAGAAGGGTGTCAAGCCGGTCTACGTCTCCACGGGCCACGGCATCGACCTCGACACCGCCTGCCACCATGTCCTGGCCACCGCCCCCAAGTACCGGCTGCCGGAGTCCACCCGCCTCGCCGACCGGCTGTGCCGCGACGTCCTGCGCGCCGCGTGAGCGCCCACGCGCCGTGCGTCTCGGCGCGGGAGGCGCTTGTGGTGCCCGGGCGCTTCGGGTGCCGAGGCGCCTCGGCGTGGGAGGCGCCGGTCCCGGCCCCTTGTCGCAGGTCCCGCGCCTGTGATGGCATGAGCCGCACCGGCTGACTACTCGGTGGTAGAACCGGCAGGGGCAGGACCGGGAGGGCAAGCGCCATCGGGAGGACAAGCGCCATGACGACCCCGCAGCCGCGCTGGGGACTGACGTATCCGCTCGACGGCGTTCCGCTGGCCGAGCAGCGCCGGCTCGTGGAGAGCCTGCCCGACCTGGGGTTCACGGACGTGTGGTCGACGGAGACGGCGGGTGCGGACGCGTTCACCCCGCTCGCCCTCGCCTCCGTCTGGGCCCCCGCCCTGCGGCTCGGCACCGCCATCGTGCCGGTCCACACGCGGGGCCCCGCCCTGATCGCCATGCAGGCGGCGGCCATGGCGGAGGCCGCGCCCGGCCGGTTCGCCCTGGGTCTGGGCGCCTCCTCGCCGGTGATCGTGGAGCACTGGAACAGCCTCACCCACGACCGCCCGTACCAGCGGTGCAGGGACACCCTGGGCTTTCTGCGTGAGGCGCTGACCGGCCAGGCGGTGACGCAGGAGTACGAGACCTTCGAGATCGACCGGTTCCGCCTGGAGCGGGTGCCGGACCAGAACCCCGCCCTCCTGCTGGGCGCCCTGCGTCCCGGGATGCTCCGGCTGGCGGCGCGGGAGGCGGACGGGGTGATCCTCAACTGGCTCGGCGCCGATGACGTGCCCACCGCCCTCGCCGAGTTCCACGGGGCCGGGGGAGAGGGCAAGGAGGTCGTCGCGCGCGTCTTCGTCTGCCCCACCGAGGACATCTCCTATGCCCGCAAGCTCGGACGGCGGCTCATCGCCGGGTACCTCACCGTGCCCGCCTACGCGCAGTACCAGCGCTGGCTGGGCCGAGGGGAGGCGCTCAAGCCGATGTGGGACGCCTGGTCCTGCGGCGACCGCAGGCAGGCCGCTTCGGCGGTGCCCGACGAGGTGGTGGACGCGCTCGTCCTGCACGGCAGTCCCGAGCGGTGCCGCGAGGAGCTGAGCCGCTACGCCGCCCATGGCGTCACCACGGTCGTGCCCGCCCTGCTTCCCACCCCCGGCGATCCCGCGGCCGCCCTCCCAGCGGCGGTGGCGGCCGTCGCCCCGGCCGCCTGACCCGCCCCCGCCGAGCGTCCCCGCGGACCCGTCACCCGCGGGAACGCCCACTTCCCAGCATGCACGCGACCACTCGGCGCTCCGAAACGATCAGTGCGGGTCCAGGGCTGCGAGCGTGTGCCCCGTCGTCGCGTCCACATGGTCCGGGATCTCGTCGTGGCGGTCGCCGACCGCGGGGGTCCCGGAGGGCTCGAACACGAGGATCGAGGCGGCCGGAGCGGGCGGAGGCGAGGAGCGTCCCGATGCGGTGGCGCAGCGCGGCGGCCCGGGCACGGCGGCCGATCCGCGCGCCCTTCTGCGCCGGGAGACGGGCCTGAGCCCGTCCGCGTACCGTCGCCGCTTCGGTCCGGGGCGGGGAATGAGCGCACGCGGGTCACCCGGAGCGCCGTGAGCCGCCCCGCACCGGGCGAAGCCGTGCACCCCGGTACGGTCGGGACATGCACGACGAGTCCCCCGAAGCGCCTGCCCTCCATACCTGGGAGTTCGCCGCCGATCCCTATCCGGCGTACGCCTGGCTGCGGGAGCACTCTCCGGTGCACCGGACCACGCTGCCCAGCGGGGTGGACGCCTGGCTGGTGACCCGCTACGCCGACGCCCGGCAGGCGCTGGCCGACTCACGGCTGTCGAAGAACCCCGTCCACCACTGCGAGAGCGCTCACGCCAAGGGGAAGGTGGGCATCCCCGGCGAGCGCAAGGCCGACCTGGTCTCGCACCTGCTCAATATCGACCCGCCCGACCACACCCGGCTGCGGCGGCTGGTCTCGAAGGCCTTCACACCCCGTCGGGTAGCCGAATTCGCGCCCAGGGTCAGCGAGTTGACGGACCGCCTCATCGACGCGTTCGCGGCCAGGGGGAGCGCCGACCTCATCCACGAGTTCGCCTTCCCGCTGCCCATCTACGCCATTTGCGACATGCTCGGTGTCCCACGGGAGGACCAGGACGACTTCCGCGACTGGGCCGGGATGATGATCCGCCACGGTGGGGGGCCGCGCGGCGGAGTGGCCCGTTCCGTGAAGAGGATGCGCTCCTACCTCGCCGAGCTCATCCACCGCAAGCGCGCCGACCTCGGGGACGACCTGATCTCCGGCCTGATCCGCGCGAGCGACCACGGCGAGCACCTCACGGAGAACGAGGCGGCCGCCATGGCGTTCATCCTTCTGTTCGCCGGCTTCGAGACGACGGTGAACCTGGTGGGCAATGGGCTGTATGCCCTGCTTCGCAATGGTGATCAGCGTGCCCGTCTCCAGGACTCCCTCGCCCGGGGGGAGACCGAACTGCTGGCCACCGGGGTCGAGGAAC
Organism: Wenjunlia tyrosinilytica; assembly: GCF_014646055.1. GTDB lineage: Bacteria > Actinomycetota > Actinomycetes > Streptomycetales > Streptomycetaceae > Wenjunlia > Wenjunlia tyrosinilytica. The sequence goes on along the minus strand of NZ_BMMS01000011.1, from coordinate 93,145 downwards.
TGCTGCGCTACGACGGACCGGTGGAGCTGGCCACGTGGCGGTTCGCGACCGAGCCGCTGACGCTCGCCGGGGTCCCCATCGACGTGGGCGACCCCGTACTCGTCGTCCTCGCCGCCGCGGACCGCGATCCGGAGCGGTTCGAAGGGCCCGACACGCTGGATCTGTCGCGTGCCAACAATCCGCATCTCGGCTTCGGGCACGGCATCCACTACTGCATCGGGGCTCCGCTGGCCCGCCTCGAGGGGCAGACGGCACTCGCCGCTTTGCTGCGTCGGCTGCCGGACCTCCGACTGGCCGTCGAGCCCGAGGAGTTGAGGTGGCGGGGAGGCCTGATCATGCGTGGATTGCGCACCCTGCCTGTCGAGTTCGGCCCGGAAAGTGAGGGAATCGCGCAGGCCGGGTAGGTGCGTGGTGATCTCCGCGTGACAATCGATACACCAGCTTGTGATCTGAAGCGCTGGCCAATACGTTCTCCTTCCAAGTCCGCACCTGCGGGCCCCGCCACCGGAGCGCCGAGTCCCGCCACCGGACGGCGGGTCAAAGGCTGTCGACGAACCGAGGGCGGGAGCGGGGGAACCAGGTAAGTGCCGGAACCGCAAGGGACCGGCTTGGGGTGAAGCCTTCAGCGACGGAGGCCGGGCACTGCCTCTGCGGCCCGAACCCGACAGCTCACCTCGTAGGCGTCGGAGAGGGATAACTCCATGCTGCTGTCCGGCAACGGGCGACACCGCCGCCCACGCCCGACGCCCAAGTTCGTGCTCGCCGTCGGAGTCACCGGCGCGAGTGTGGCACTTCCGCTCATCGGAGCGACCGGCGCGAACGCCGCCTCCGGCAGCGCCTGGGACAAGGTCGCGAGCTGCGAGAGCGGCAACAACTGGAGTATGAACACCGACAACGGCTACTACGGCGGGCTGCAGTTCAGCGAGACCAGCTGGTCCGTCTACGGCGGCAAGCAGTACGCGCCGACCGCCGACCTCGCCAGCCGCAACGAGCAGATAGCCGTCGCGGAGAAGATCCTCGCCGACCAGGGCCCCAACGCCTGGCCGGAGTGCTCGGTCCAGGCAGGGCTCACCAAGGCCGACGCCACCCCGGACGCCTCGCAGTCCCCCGACGTCGAGGCGACGAACACCCAGCCCGGCGAGGGCTCGGCGGATCAGGGCTCCGCGGATCAGGGCTCCGAGGACACCGGCGACACCCCCTCGAAGGACTCCTCGTCCCCCAAGTACTCCCAGTCCTCCGAGTCGGAGGATTCCTCGGCTTCCGAGGACGGGACCACCGGGCAGACCGTGTCCCCGAAGGACAGGTTCTCCGAGGACAGGTTCTTCGGGGACGGCGACTCCGAGGACGACGACTCCGAGGACGGCGACTCCGAGGCCACCGGCTCGCAGGACACCGGCTCCACCGACACGGGGGACACCACCGCTCCCGAGGAGTCCAAGGCGCCCAAGCACGCCGCGCCCGGTGACGGCACCGAGGCCGGCGACGAGGAGCGTGCCTCCCGCGGCAAGCACCGCGCCCCGGCGAAGGCGGACGACGACCAGTACACCGTCGTCAAGGGCGACAACCTGTGCGACATCGCCGAGGACAAGGGCCTCAACGGCGGCTGGACCGCTCTGTACAAGGCGAACAAGAACACCGTGGGCCAGGACCCGGACCTGATCGTTCCCGGGCAGCGCCTCGAGATCGGCACCTCCATGGCGGGGTGACCGCCTCGCACGTCGGCCTCGCGCGTTGAGCAGGACCGGTGACCCGCTGACGCGGCGTCGGAATCGGACGGAAAATGTGACTCCGGTCGCTTTCGTCCGGCTTCGATGCCGCGTCGGTTGTTTGTGCACCCCTGTGTTGAACCCGCCCCGACCTGGGGTATCCGGGATTATGTCCAATTACGGGTAGCGGTTCGGCCCGGACAAGTGCCCCACAGCGCAGGGCTTGCCCGGGCGGAAGGCGTGTGCCTACGGTCCCTGTCGTCCGCTGCTGAGCGGACCCCGTCGCCGGTGCGCCGAATCCCGCCGCCGCCCGCCGACCTGATCGTCCCGGGCCGGCGGCTGCGGCTGAGCCGACCCACCCCGGCGAGCGCCGTGTGTGCCCGCCCCCGCAGGCCGCCCCGGCCGGACGCGTTCTTCCCCCGTGCGCTCCGGCCGGGGTGACGCGTTCGCGCGGCGGCTCTCCGTGGCGTTCTGCGGGCCGCGCAGGTGGTTGATCCCGTTTTCCATCCGTTTTCGTTCCGGCCATCGGTCGGTCTTCCTGCCCAGGGCCGCCGTGCGGTTAGGCTCAGCTTGCAAGGCTCCACACACATCCATAAGGAGATGCTCGTGCCCTCCATCGACGTCGTCGTAGCCCGGGAGATCCTCGACTCGCGAGGCAACCCCACCGTCGAGGTCGAGGTCGGCCTCGACGACGGCAGCACCGGCCGTGCCGCCGTTCCCTCCGGCGCGTCCACCGGCGCGTTCGAGGCGCTGGAGCTGCGGGACGGTGACAAGAGCCGCTACGGCGGCAAGGGCGTCGAGAAGGCCGTGCTCGCCGTGATCGAGCAGATCGGCCCGGAGCTGGTGGGCTACGACGCCACCGAGCAGCGGCTGATCGACCAGGCGATGTTCGACCTGGACGCCACCTCGGACAAGTCCAGCCTCGGCGCCAACGCCATCCTCGGCGTCTCCCTCGCGGTGGCCCACGCCGCCTCCGAGGCGTCGGACCTGCCGCTCTTCCGCTACCTCGGCGGCCCGAACGCGCACCTGCTGCCCGTTCCGATGATGAACATCCTCAACGGCGGCTCGCACGCGGACTCCAACGTGGACATCCAGGAGTTCATGATCGCGCCGATCGGCGCCGAGTCGTTCTCCGAGGCCCTGCGCTGGGGCGCCGAGGTCTACCACACGCTCAAGGCCGTGCTGAAGGAGCGCGGGCTGTCCACCGGCCTGGGCGACGAGGGCGGCTTCGCGCCGAACCTCGACAGCAACCGCGAGGCCCTCGACCTCATCGTCGAGGCGATCAAGAAGGCCGGCTACACCCCGGGCCAGGACATCGCGCTGGCGCTCGACGTGGCCGCCACCGAGTTCTACAAGGACGGCTCCTACACGTTCGAGGGCAAGTCGCTCTCCGCCGCCGAGATGACCGCCTACTACGCCGAGCTGGTCGCCGCGTACCCGCTGGTCTCCATCGAGGACCCGCTGAACGAGGAGGACTGGGACGGCTGGAAGACCATCACCGAGCAGCTCGGTGACAAGGTCCAGCTCGTCGGCGACGACCTGTTCGTCACCAACCCCGAGCGCATCGCCCGCGGCATCGAGAACAACACGGCGAACGCGCTGCTGGTCAAGGTCAACCAGATCGGCTCGCTCACCGAGACGCTCGACGCCGTGGAGCTGGCCCAGCGCAACGGCTACAAGTGCATGATGTCCCACCGCTCCGGTGAGACCGAGGACGTCACCATCGCCGACCTGGCCGTCGCCACCAACTGCGGCCAGATCAAGACCGGCGCCCCGGCCCGCTCCGAGCGCGTCGCCAAGTACAACCAGCTGCTGCGCATCGAGGAGATCCTCGACGACGCGGCCGTGTACGCGGGCCGCTCCGCCTTCCCGCGCTTCAGGGGCTGACGCCCAGGCCCCGGCTCCAGGGCCGACCCGCCCATCGCGGGGCATGGCACGCATGCTCCGGCCCTGCGGGGCCGGGCATGCGTGACTTCGCGCCCGGGTCCGTGGTCCCATGGGCCCACATCGCCCCCGGACGAGGAGACTGACGTGGCTGCCGACCGCGACCGTGGCGCGGCTGACCGGTTGTCGACGACGAGCGCCCGGTTGCGGGCACTCGGCAAGCAGGCCCAGGCCAGGGTCTACCGGGCGTCGGGCAGGCGGCCGGTGGCGCCCCGCCGCAGCCGCTTCACCGGGCGCGCGGCCGTGCTGGCCCTGGTGCTGTGCGCGCTGGTCGTGGCCCTGGCCTATCCGACCCGGCAGTACATCGCGCAGCGCGCGAAGATCGCCGAGCAGCGCGAGCAGACCGAGAAGGCGCGCGAGCGCGTCGAGCAGCTGCGCGAGGAGAAGGCCCGCTGGAAGGACCCGGCCTATGTGAAGACCCAGGCCAGGCAGCATCTGCACTATGTGATGCCGGGCGAGACCGGGTACACGGTCGTGGGGCCTTCCTCCGCGAGCAGCACCCATGCCCCCGAGGCGGAGGCGGCGGCGGGCCGCTCGTGGTACGAGAACTTCTGGGACGGCGTGGACGAGGCGGACGCCGCCCACCGGGTGGAGCGTCCGGCCGCGCCGGCGTCCTCGCCCTCCCCGCACGCCGCCGACTGACCACCTGCCGACCGACCACCTGCCGACCGGCCACGCGCCGACAGACCACCCGCGGCCGGAGCACCCGCGGCCGGGCACTGCGGACCGGCGGACCGGCACAATGGGCGGACCGCGTCCCTGAGCGGACCGCTCCTGCCGACCGGTCCTGCCCGAACCCGGGCTCCGCACCACACCACAGACGAAGACAGGCACGAGAACACCCCTCATGGAATCCCATCCCGCCCCGACCCCCACCACCGCGCCGACCGGCGCCGACCGCGCCGCCATCGGCGAGCAGCTCGGCCGGATGCCGCGCGGCCTGCGCTCGATCGCGCACCGCTGCCCGTGCGGGCTGCCCGATGTGGTGGAGACGGCGCCCCGGCTCGAGGACGGCACCCCGTTCCCGACGCTGTACTACCTGACCTGCCCCCGTGCGGCCTCCGCCATCGGCACCCTCGAGTCCGACGGCGTCATGAAGGAGATGAACGAGCGGCTGGCGCGGGACGAGGAGCTGGCGGCGGCCTACCGCGCGGCGCACGAGGACTACATCGGGCGGCGCGACTCCATCGAGGTGCTCCAGGGGTTCCCCAGCGCGGGCGGTATGCCGGACCGGGTCAAGTGCCTGCATGTGCTCGTCGCCCACTCCCTCGCCGCGGGCCCGGGGGTCAACCCGCTCGGTGACGAGGCCGTCGCCATGCTCCCGCAGTGGTGGCGCAAGGGCCCCTGCGCCGGGCACGGGCGGGGCGCCGCGGATGTCGCAGACGCCGAAGAGACAGCGGCCGCCGAAAAGGCCGCGGCCGCCGAAGAGGCAGTGGCCGCCGAAGAGGCAGTGGCCGCCGCAGAGACAGCGGGCGCCGAAGAGACAGCGGAGGGAGACGCCCAGTGACGCGTGTCGCCGCCGTCGACTGCGGCACCAACTCCATCCGCCTGCTCGTCGCGGACGCGGACCCGGTGACCGGTGAGCTCAAGGACCTCGACCGCCGGATGACCATCGTGCGGCTGGGGCAGGGCGTGGACCGGACGGGGCGCCTGGCCCCCGAAGCGCTGGAGCGCACCTTCGCCGCCTGCCGGGAGTACGCCCGGGCTGTCCGCGAGCTCGGCGCCGAGAAGGTCCGCTTCGTCGCCACCTCCGCGTCCCGTGACGCCGAGAACCGCCAGGAGTTCGTCGACGGCGTCGTGGAGATCCTCGGTGTCGAGCCCGAGGTGATCTCGGGCGACCAGGAGGCGGAGTTCTCCTTCATCGGCGCCACCCGGGAACTGGCCGGCAAGGACCATCTGGACAAGCCCTTCCTGGTGGTCGACATCGGGGGCGGCTCGACGGAGTTCGTCGTGGGCGAGGAGCATGTGCGCGCCGCCCGGTCGGTCGACGTCGGCTGTGTCCGGATGACCGAGCGGCACCTCGTCGCGGACGGACAGGTCGTCGATCCCCCGACCCCGCAGCGGATCGCCGCCATACGAGCCGACATCGAGGCGGCTCTGGACGAGGTGGAGCGCACCGTCCCGCTCGCCGAGGCCCGCACCCTCGTGGGCCTGGCCGGCTCCGTCACCACGGTCGCCGCCATCGCCCTGGGCCTGGCCGAGTACGACTCCTCGGCGATCCACCACTCGAGGATCGGTGCCGACCGGGTCCGCGAGGTCACCGGCCGGCTCCTGTCGGCCGCCTACGCCGAGCGCGCCGCCATCCCCGTTCTGCATCCCGGGCGAGTCGATGTGATCGGTGCCGGGGCCCTGGTCCTGCTCACCCTCATGGAGCGGATCGGTGCCTCCGAGGTGGTTGTGAGCGAGCACGACATCCTCGACGGGATCGCCTGGAGCCAGGTGTGACAGGGCCGGAAAGAGGGGCCGCACGGCCCTTGCGAGCCCTCCCGGCACCACCTTCCACGCGTCGCGCGGGGAACTTCGTGAATTTCTTCACATGAAGTTCCCGTCCGAATGACGCGATCCGGCCCGCCGGGGCCCCCGGGCGGGTCGCGCGGCGGTGATCGAGGCGGCTTCGAGCCCCGCGCAGGCGATCCGCAGGGCGGCCGGGAAGTATCCGCCGCAGGGCCATCGTCGCTGCTCAGCGGGGGGATGGGGGACCCTGCGAACCCCTCGGTCGGAGCCGGGTCGCGGAGTGTAGCAGCAGGTGTCCAGAGGCTTGTGACTGGCCTCACGAGCACCCCCCATTGGGGTGCTGGATACTTTTCCTATGAGCACCACGGAGCGTCCTCGGATCCTCGTAGTCGGAGGCGGGTACGTCGGCCTGTACGCGGCGCAGCGCATTCTGAAGAAGATGCGCTACGACGAGGCGACCGTGACGGTCGTCGACCCCCGGTCGTACATGACGTACCAGCCCTTCCTCCCCGAAGCTGCCGCCGGCAGTATCTCCCCCCGCCACGTCGTGGTCCCCCTGCGACGTGTGCTCCCCCAGGCGGAGGTCCTCACCGGCCACGTCACGACCATCGACCAGGAGCGCAAGGTCGCCACGATCACGCCCCTGGTGGGCGAGTCGTACGACCTGCCCTTCGACTACCTCGTCATCGCACTCGGCGCGGTCTCCCGCACCTTCCCGATCCCCGGCCTGGCCGAGCACGGCATCGGTATGAAGGGCGTCGAGGAGGCCATCGGGCTGCGCAACCACGTCCTGGAGCAGCTCGACAAGGCCGACTCCACCACCGATGAGAACGTCCGCCGCGAGGCGCTGACCTTCGTCTTCGTCGGCGGCGGTTTCGCGGGCGCCGAGACCATCGGCGAGGTCGAGGACATGGCCCGGTACGCCACCAAGTACTACAAGAACGTCAAGCGCGAGGACATGCGGTTCATCCTCGTCGAGGCGGCGGGCCGCATCCTTCCCGAAGTCGGCCCCGAACTCGGCGAGTGGGGACTCAAGCACCTCCAGGAGCGCGGTATCGAGGTGTACCTCAACACCTCGATGGAGTCCTGCGTCGACAAGCACGTGGTGCTCAAGAACGGCCTCGAGGTCGACGCGTCCACCATCGTATGGACCGCGGGCGTCAAGCCGAACCCGGCGCTCGGCCGCTTCGGCCTGCCGCTCGGCCCGCGCGGCCACGTGGACACCGCCCCCACCCTCCAGGTGCAGGGCACGGACTACATCTGGGCCGCGGGCGACAACGCCCAGGTGCCGGACCTGGCCGCCGGCGAGGGCGCCTGGTGCCCGCCGAACGCCCAGCACGCGCTGCGCCAGTCCAAGGTCCTGGCCGACAACGTCATCGCGGGGATGCGCGGCTTCCCGCAGGCCGAGTACAAGCACAAGAACCTCGGCGCCGTCGCGGGCCTCGGCCTGCACAAGGGTGTCGCCCTGCTGTTCGGCAAGATCCGGCTCAAGGGCCGTCTGGCCTGGTACTGCCACCGCGGCTACCACGGCATGGCGATGCCGACGTTCAACCGCAAGATCCGGGTCTTCGCCGACTGGGCGCTCGCCGCGGTCCTCAAGCGCGAGGTCGTCTCCCTCGGCGCGATGGAGAACCCGCGCGGAGAGTTCTACACCGCGGCCGCTCCCGTGAGCGCCGCCGTGGCGCAGCGGGCCGAGGAGGAGAAGGCCGAGGCCAAGGCTTCCTGACCCCCGCAGCCGGCTCGGTCCGGTTCAGCACGTAGGAGCAACGGGCGTCCGCCATCCGTGGGGCGGACGCCCGTTGCTCGTCGTTTCGGGCCCGGAATAGGGCGCCCGACATGACCGGTTGGTGTGAAGTGGTCAAGGTCAGCCACTCCATGTGACCGGAGGTGTGCACCATGGGTGATGCGGCCGGGAGGATCGCCGCGCTCCTCACACAGGCTCTGGACGTACCGCCGCCGCTGCGCATCCGCGCCTGGGACGGCAGTGAGGCGGGGCCGCCCGACGCCCCCGCCCTGGTGATCCGCGACCGCCGGGCACTGCGCCGGGTGCTGTGGCGCCCCGACGAGGTGGGTCTCGCCCGCGGCTGGGTGGCCGGGGAGATCGACGTGGAGGGCGACCTCTACGAGGTGATGGCGCGGTTCACCCGCCTCGGTGACCAGGTGGACATGACGGCGAAGGCGCCCTCCGCCCTGCGCCGCCTGTCCCGGCTGCGCGACAGGCATGTACGCCGCGTGGTGCGGGAGGCCGTGTCCCTGTCCGGCCTCGGCCCGCCCCCCAAGCCTCCGCGCGAGGAGGCCCGCAGTCTGCGCGGCGGTGTGCACAGCATGCGCCGCGACCGCCAGGCGATCAGCCACCACTACGACGTGGGCAACGCGTTCTACGGGATGGTCCTCGGCGAGTCGATGGTCTACTCGTGCGCCTACTTCGCCGCGCCCCACGCCCCGCTGGCCGAGGCCCAGCGCGACAAGCTCGACCTGGTCTGCCGCAAGCTGGGGCTGCGCGCCGGCCAGCGGCTGCTCGACGTCGGCTGCGGCTGGGGCTCGATGGCGCTGCATGCCGCCAGGACATACGGGGTCGAGGTGGTGGGGGTGACACTGTCCGGCGAACAGGCCACCTACGCCCGCAAGCGCGTGGCCGAGGCGGGGCTCGCCGACCGCGTGGACATCAGGCTCCAGGATTACCGGCAGGTCAAGGACGGGCCGTTCGACGCCATTTCCAGCGTCGGCATGGCCGAGCACGTCGGCTCGGCCGAATACCGCACTTATGCCCATGAGCTCCACGGTCTGCTCCGCCCGGGCGGGCGCCTGCTCAACCATCAGATCTCCCGGCGTCCGGTCGAGGGCCCCTACGAGGTGGACCCCTTCATCGCCGCGTATGTCTTTCCCGACGGTGAGCTGTCTCCCGTCGGGACCACCGTCTCGATACTGGAGGACGCGGGGTTCGAGGTCCGCGATGTGCAGTCGATCCGCGAGCACTACGCGCTGACACTGCGGCACTGGGTGGGCAATCTGGAGCGGAACTGGGACCGGGCGGTGCGCCTGACCTCGCCGGGCCGGGCGCGGGTGTGGCGCCTGTACATGGCGGCCAGCGCCATCGCGTTCGAGCAGAACCGGATCGGTGTCAACCAGGTGCTCGCGGTGCGCACACCCGCGAGTGGGGAGTCGGGCCTGCCGCTCACCCGTGAGGACTGGCTCTTCGGGGACACCCTCCAGAAGTGACCGACACGTATGCCCCCGGAGACACCCTCCGGGGGCATACCTATGTCCTCGCCGCATACGGCCCTCGCGGGCGAGGGCGAGTTTGCGTCATCTGCAAACGCGGTCCGGGAATGAGACCGGGATGCGGCCCGCTAAAAAGCGTCCTGCACGCAGCGTCAGGCCCGGGGCAAGCATGAATATGACACCTAGTCATGTGTCAATGAAATAAGACAACCTAGAGCAGGAGACGTGCAGTTGAAGGACCGTGAACGGCTAGGCTCGTCATGTCCCTGGACGGTTCGGAACGGGCCGCGCGCACCCTGCTTGCCCGGATGGTGGAATGCAGACACGAGGAGCTTAAACCTCCTTGGCCTAGAGGCCGTGCGGGTTCAAGTCCCGCTCCGGGCACCTGGTTCAACCAGGGGGCTGCACTGGACGTGGTCGGACGCCGCCGACCGCGTCCCGTTCAGCTTTTTCGCCCCCTCCGGGAGATCCTCCGCGCCCATTGGGTTTCTGTTCCGCTTTCAAACAGAATGCGGGCAGTCCCGCTTCCTCCGCAGGAGTACCGCCATCGGTGTGGGCGTTCCCCGCCAGTGCCGCACGGATGACTCGAAGACCTCCACGGCGCTCTCCCACTCACGCGGCGAGCTCTCCCGGAACCCTCCCAGCCGCGCACCAGCACCAGCCGCCCGGCCCCGGTCTCACACCACGACAGGTCGGTGGGGCAATCGGCGAGCGCGTCCCAGTTCCGCCCGAACCGGTCCGGAAGCCGCAGGGCCTCGGCGCAGCGGTCGAAGAACGCGGGTCTGCCGCGGACGCCCTCGAGATCGAGCAGCGCGGCCGTCCAACCCTTCCGGCGGGCAGCCGCCAGGATGTCCTCGGCGGGCTCGTCGGCGGGCCGGTCGAGCACTCCGGGCGCCGGATCACCGGCGAGGAGTGCGTGGAACGCCGGCTCACTCGTCATCGTTCCAGTGTGCGAGGGCCTCTGACGGGAAAGATCGTGCCCAGGAACGAGAGCCTTTCTTTTGCCAAGCTATTACTCTTGGCTCGACGGCTGCACCACGTGGCCCATGGAGGAGTGAAATGAGGAGCAGCAACCCGATGTTCTCGCGGCGGGGTTTCAGCCGCGACAACAGCTATGCGGGCTTCGGCGGACCGCAGGCGGGTCCGCACGCCCCCCAGCAGCCGCAGGCCGGTGGGCCCTACCAGGGCAACCCGTACGCGGGCGGCAACCCGTACGCCCAGGGCGATCTCACGCCCGACCAGCTCCAGCAGATGTACGGCGCACCGCCCGCGGGCCCGGTGCAGACCGGCCGGATGACCATCGACGACGTCGTGATGCGCACGGCGATGACGCTGGGCCTGTTCGTGGCCTCGGCCGCCGTGGCCTGGATGACCGTCCCCGTGCGGAATTTCGGCATCGCGGGACTGGCGGCGATCGCCGCGCTCGGTGTCTACCTCGTCATCTTCTTCCGCCGCCGGATCAGCCCCGCGCTGATCCTGGCCTACGCGGTGCTGGAGGGCTTCGCCGTCGGCGCGGTCAGCCACGCCTTCAACTACGCGTACGACGGAGTGGTCGCCCAGGCGGTCCTGGGCACGCTCGCGGTCTTCGCCGGGACGCTGTTCGCCTACAAGGTCGGCGCGATCAGGGTCACCCCGCGCTATCAGCGCGCGGGCATCGCCATCGCCATCGGCTTCGTGGTGCTCGTCTCGATCAACGCCCTGGCGGCGTGGATCGGCGGCGGGGACGGTCTGGGCCTGCGCTCCGGCGGCCTCGGCATCGTCGTCGGCATCGTGGGCATCCTGATCGGCGCGTTCTTCCTGACCCTGGACTTCAACGAGATCGAGCGCGGTGTCCAGCAGGGCGCCCCGCGCGAGGAGTCCTGGATGGCCGCCTTCGGGCTCACGCTCTCCCTGGTGTGGATCTACCTGGAGCTGCTGCGGCTGCTGTCCATCCTGCGCGACTAGCGCGACCGTACGGCTCCGTACGACGGCCCGGTGGCACCGCCACCGGGCCCTGCACGGCCAACGGCCCGTCCACGTCATATACGTACGACGGGCCGTCCGTGTGTCCGGGCGCCGGCTACTGCAGTTTGCGCGCGGCCCGCCTCAGGTCGTATTCGTGGACGATTGCCTTCGCGTGGCCGAAGGGCAGGTTGTGCTCGGAGCGGAGCCAGTTGACTTTCTCTTCGAAGCGGCAGAGAGCGGGACCCTCGTCTACGGCTCGGATCCATTCACCCACGTCGCGGCCGGTGACGATGGGGATGCGGGAGAGCATGTTCCGATGGGTCTCTTCGGAGAAGATCTGGGACATGGGCGCCTCCGGTTAGCGTGCCGTTACCTGACTGTGCCTGAGCCTGGCTGTAATGGCAACAGTCGGCGGCACGACGACAGATGCCGGGGTCGTACCCGTTCGCCCGGTCGGATATGTGTCGAGGCCGGTGAATTCGGTCGCGCACAGTTGCCGCTTGTGAACTTGTGCCCACCATGTACCCGCTCTGGCCTGCGGCGCGGCTACTCTCGTCGCATGCTCGACGCCGCCCCTCTGCTGCATGCCGTGGACCGCCTCGCCGACCGCCTCAGAGCCCTGCCGCAGGGCAGGCTGCTGGGCGATGTGCCCGGTTTCGGCAGCCGCGCCGACGCGGCTCTCGCCCTCGCGCGGGGGCTGGCCGACGCGGCTCAGCGCCTCGAGGCGCCGGACCGCGAGCCGGTACCGCTGCCGGACGCGGGTCCCTTCGCGGTGGGTGACCAGGTGGCGGTGGCCGGGCACGACCTCGCGGCCGCGATCGCCGCTCCCGCCGGGGAGTGGGCACGCGTGGCCGCGCGGGAGGTGCTGGAGGAGGCGCTGCGGAATGTCGAGGTGACCGCGCGGCTCATGGACGGCCGGGCGTCCTGAGATCCCCGGGGCGGGGATTCCCGGAGCGGGGATGCCTGGAGCCGGGATTCCCGGAGAGCGGATTCCCTGAGCGGGTGGCCTGAAATGGCGCCCGCGGCGGGCGGCCTCAGATCGAGGTGACCACGCGGTCGGCGAGGAGGTAGACGCTCTCGTCGCCCACGCCGAAGGTGAGCGCGTAGGCGCCGCCGACGCCGGAGCCGCCCAGAAGGGTCGCGGTCTCCCCGCGGCGCAGCGCCTCGGCCAGCCGCTCGGTGGCCGGGCGGTTCCCCGGGGTCACGCAGAGCGTGGTGCCGTCGCCGAAGACGTAGATGTCGAGGGTGCCCATCGGGCCGGGCCGCACGTCCGTCAGCGGGGTGCCGGACTCGGCCAGCTCGAGGAGGCGGTCCGTGGTGCGCTCCTGGTCGGCCACGACGGGGGTGGGCCGGAAGTCGGGGTGCGAGGGGTGGCGGCGCATGTCGGGCACGGCCGGCTCGGGGTGGTCGGCGTCGTCCTCGTCCTCATGGGCCAGCTCGTCGATCGCCTCGCGCAGCGCGTCGGTGAACTGCTGGTCGAACGGGCCGTGGATATTGGTGTTGGGCGCCTGCCGGAAGGCGTCGAGGCCGCTCAGGTCGACCTGGCGGGGCGGAGGCGAGGGGCAGTCCCCGGCGTCGTCGAGGCGGCCGTCCAGGAACGGGGCGTCCGCGGTCTCGCGTGCCTCCTGCGCGGCCCAGAACGCCCGGGCTTCGGCGAGCTCGCGCTCCCGCTCCTCGGCCAGTGCCTCGGCGACCGCGTCACGTATCTCGGTGCGGCGGCGCAGGGCGCCCTCCAGGTCCTCGGTGGCGCTGCGGGCGGCCGGTACGCCCGCCCGCTCCCCGAGCGGCGCATCCGCGGCCCTGGGCGCCTGCGCGGCCTTGGAAGCCTCGGCCGCCTGAGCCACCTCGACGCGGAGCACGCGGACCTCGCGCCGCAGGCCGCGTACGGCGACCAGGACGGCAGCGCTCGGCGCCGCTGCGGTCGCAGCGGCGAGCAGCGGCAGAATGAGGTTCACAGCGCTCACGGCGGGCTCCAGGTCGGGGGCGGAAAGGTCGTGTCCGTACCACCCTGCCCGACGAGTCATGGCCAGTGCAGTGCGCTATGTCACCAAAGCGGTGGGCCATAGGGCCCGCACGGCCTCGACGGTGCCGGACCGACCTGCGCAAACACGTGTTCCCCGAGCGTAAGGCCAGTGCCCGGGGAACACGCGTTTTGTTTTGAAAACGTTTTGGAATCGAGCGGTTCAGCTGAGGCGCTCGATGACCATCGCCATGCCCTGGCCACCGCCGACGCACATCGTCTCGAGGCCGAACTGCTTGTCGTGCCACTGGAGTGAGTTGATCAGCGTGGTGGTGATGCGGGCGCCGGTCATGCCGAACGGGTGGCCGACGGCGATGGCGCCGCCGTTGACGTTGAGCTTGTCCAGGTCCACGCCGAGGTCGCGGTAGGACGGGATGACCTGCGCGGCGAACGCCTCGTTGATCTCGACCAGGTCGATGTCGCCGATGGTCAGCCCGGCACGGCTGAGCGCCTGCTTGGACGCCTCGACCGGGCCGTAGCCCATGATCTCGGGGGACAGGCCGGTCACGCCGGTGGAGACGATCCTCGCCAGCGGGGTGAGGCCCAGCTCGCGGGCCTTGGTGTCACTCATGATCACCACGGCGGCGGCGCCGTCGTTGAGCGGGCAGCAGTTGCCCGCCGTGACCGTGCCGTCGGGGCGGAAGACCGGGTTGAGCGCGGAGACGCCCTCCATGGTCACTCCGGCCCGGGGGCCGTCGTCCTTGGAGACCACGGTGCCGTCGGGCAGTGTCACCGGGGTGATCTCGCGCTCCCAGAAGCCGTCCGCGATGGCCTTCTCGGCGAGGTTCTGCGAGCGCACGCCGAACTCGTCCTGGTCCTGGCGGGTGACGCCCTTGAGCTGGGCGAGGTTCTCGGCGGTCTGGCCCATCGCGATGTAGACGTCGGGCAGAGTGCCGTCCTCGCGCGGGTCGTGCCAGGTCCGGCCGCCGCCCGCGAAGGTCTCGGTCCGGGCCAGGGCCTCGTCGAAGAGCGGGTTCTTGGTGTCCTCGAGCCCGTCCGAGCTGCCCTTGACGCCGCGCGAGACCGCCTCGACGCCCGCGGAGATGAAGACGTCGCCCTCGCCCGCCTTGATGGCGTGCAGCGCCATGCGGGAGGTCTGGAGCGAGGAGGAGCAGTAGCGGGTGATGGTGCAGCCCGGCAGATGGTCGAAGCCGAGGAGGGTGGAGACCACACGGCCCATGTTGTAGCCCTGCTCGCCGCCGGGCAGGCCGCAGCCGAGCATCAGGTCGTCGATGTCGCGCGGGTCGAGCGCGGGGACCTTGTCCAGCGCGGCGCGCACGATCGTGGCCGCGAGGTCGTCCGGGCGCAGCTCCTTCAGCGAGCCCTTGAACGCGCGTCCGATGGGGGAACGTGCCGTCGAGACGATCACTGCTTCGGGCATGGCTACTCCTCGGGGGGCGTTCAGCTGCGGCTTTACTTATGAGTAACTTGTGCTCAACACTGAGCGTACTCAGTTCGTGCCCACCCCAGAAGTGCCACTCCCGGTGATCTGCGTCGCGCTCGCGCGCCCGGCAGGGCGGCCCGGAGGCCGCCCCGTCAGGTGCCTCGCCCAGGGGCGACGGCGGCCCATCCCCCCGCGTGCGGCGCCGCGCCTTGCCGCGCGGGCGGGCCTCCCGCACCGGCCCTCGGCCGTCCCCGTCAGGGAGCCTTCGCCGGGGTGGTCGCCGGCTGGGTTCCTTCTTCCGGGAGCTCCTCGGGCAGGCGGCGACGGCGGCGGTGCCGCAGCAGGGCGAGGCGGCCGCGCTGCCCGCCGATGGCTGTCGCCGCGACCTCGGTGCCGCCCTCGCCCGCCGCCTCCGCTGCGGCCTCGGCGACCGGGAGCACACCCTCGCCGCGGGCGGAGTCCGGCCGCTCCTCCTCCTCGGGCCACAGCCCGAGAGCGGAGCAGGCCGTCGGCAGGACCGCCATGGCGGCGGTCGCGTACCCCTCGGCGGACGGGTGGAAGTTGTCCGGGCCGAACAGCTCGCGCGGCCTGGCCTCGAACTCCGGGCCGAGCAGCGCGCCCAGCGACACCGTCCGCCCGCCCTCCTCGACCACGCCGATGGTCTGCGCGGCGGCCAGCTGCCTGCTCAGCCGCCGGGCCACCCAGCGCAGCGGCTGGTACACCGGCTCCACCGACCCCAGGTCGGGGCAGGTGCCGACGACCACCTCGGCGCCGAGCGCGCGCAGCCGCCGAACCGCGTCCACGAGCAGCCGCACCGACTTGGCGAGCGGCATGCGATGCGTCACATCGTTGGCGCCGATCATCACCACCGCGATGTCCGGCACGGCCGGCAGGGCCTCCACCATCGACACCTGCCGGGCGAGGTCGTCGGACTGGGCGCCGGGCAGGGCCACGTTCACCAGGTCCACCGGCCGCTCGGCGAACGCCGCCAGCCCCGAGGCCAGCAGCGCTCCCGGCGTCTGCGAGGCCCGGTGCACGCCCTGCCCCGCGGCCGTGGAGTCGCCGAGGAAGACCAGCATGATCGGCTCGTTGGACGGAGCCGCGAAGGCCGCCCCGTACCGCCCGTCCGCCAGAGGAGGCCGGTCGTCCGAGCCGCCCACCACCCTCCTGGCCAGCCGCACCTCCGTGAGGAGCAGTCCGACGGCGGCGCCGCCGAGCAGTCCGACGCCGCCGCCTCCGTACGCCGCAGCCGCGGCGATCCGCCGTGCCACCCGAGCCCGGGACATGTGCACCCCCCTGCCGCCGATCACCGGGGCCGTCCCGGTCCTCACACCTTCAAATTGCCCGGTCCGGGGGGCCAATCAACTAAAGCCACGCTCAATGCCGCCGGTTACGCTTTGAGAAGGCAGCACGCGGGCGGAATGACCAAGCGACCCTGGGACTCCGAGCGAGCGCCATACGACACGCTTGACGCAACGGATGACCCCGGAGGAATGTCGTGCAGTTTCACGACTCGATGATCGATCTTGTCGGCAACACCCCCCTGGTCCGGCTGAACCGGGTGACCGAGGGGCTGCGGGCCACGGTCCTGGCCAAGGTCGAGTACTTCAACCCCGGGGGCTCGGTGAAGGACCGCATCGCGGTCCGCATGATCGAGGCCGCCGAGCAGTCCGGCGAGCTCGAGCCCGGCGGGACGATCGTCGAGCCCACCTCCGGCAACACCGGAGTCGGCCTGGCGATCGTGGCCCAGCAGAAGGGCTACCGGTGCATCTTCGTCTGCCCGGACAAGGTCTCCACCGACAAGATCAATGTGCTGCGCGCCTACGGCGCCGAGGTCGTGGTCTGCCCGACCGCCGTCGACCCCGAGCACCCGGACTCGTACTACAACGTCTCCGACCGCCTCGTGCGGGAGACCCCCGGCGCCTGGAAGCCCGATCAGTACTCCAACCCCAACAACCCCCTCTCCCACTACCACTCCACGGGCCCCGAGCTGTGGGAGCAGACGGAGGGGAGGATCACGCACTTCGTCACGGGCATCGGCACCGGCGGCACCATCTCCGGCACCGGGCGGTATCTCAAGGAGATCTCCGACGGCAGGGTGAAGGTCGTGGGCGCGGACCCCGAGGGCTCGGTGTACTCCGGCGGCTCCGGCCGTCCGTACCTGGTCGAGGGCGTCGGTGAGGACTTCTGGCCGACCGCCTACGACGCCGAGGTCACCGACGAGATCGTCGCGGTCTCCGACAAGGACTCCTTCCAGATGACCCGGCGCCTGGCCAAGGAGGAGGGCCTGCTCGTCGGCGGGTCCTGCGGCATGGCGGTCGTGGCCGCGCTGCGGGTGGCCGAGGGCCTCGGCCCGGACGACGTGGTGGTCGTGCTCCTGCCGGACTCCGGCCGCGGCTACCTGTCGAAGATCTTCAACGACGAGTGGATGGCCGACTACGGCTTCCTCGCAGAGGGCGACCAGGACCGCGTGGCCGATGTCGTCGCCCACCGCGAGGGCGGGCTGCCCGAGCTGGTCCACATGCACCCCGAGGAGACCGTCGGCGAGGCGATCGACGTGCTGCGCGAGTACGGCGTCTCCCAGATGCCGGTCGTCAAGCCCGGTGCGGGCCACCCCGACGTGATGGCCGCCGAGGTCGTCGGCTCCATCGTCGAGCGCGACCTGCTCGACGCCCTGTTCACCGGCCGCGCCTCCTTGGGCGACGCGCTGGACAAGCACATGTCCGCGCCGCTGCCGCAGGTCGGGTCCGGTGAGCCCATCGCCGACCTGATGGCCGTGCTGGAGAAGGCCGACGCGGCCGTCGTCCTGGTCGAGGGCAGGCCGAAGGGCGTCCTGTCCCGCCAGGACCTGCTCGCCTACCTGGCGAAGCGGGCCTGACCACGCCCGCGCGCCCCGGCGCCGGTCCCCAAGGCCCCCTGGGTCACCGGGACCGGCGCCGAGCCCTGTTCGTCGGGCTGAGCACGCTCGACGTGATCCAGCTGGTCGACCATGTCCCGGCACCCGACGAGAAGCTGACCGCCGTCCGGCAGACGGTGGCCGCGGGAGGTCCCGCCGCGAACGCCGCCGTCACCCACCGCCACCTCGGCGGCGCCTCCACCCTGCTCACCGGCATCGGCCGGCATCCGCTCGCGGCCGGGATCACCGCCGATCTCGCCGCGTGCGGAGTCGACGTCATGGATCTGGACGAGGAGTCCACCGTGCCGCCCCCGGTGTCCTGCGTCCTGGTGACGGCGGGCACGGGGCAGCGGGCGGTCTCCTCCCTCAACGCGACCGGCCGCCAACTGCCCGTGCCGGGCGATCCGCCCGCGCTCGTCACCGGTTTCCAGGCCGTGGAGTTCGACGGCCACCACATGCCCCTGGCGCTCGCCGTCGCGAGGGCGGCGCGCTCGGCCGGGGCGCTGACGCTTCTCGACGGCGGGAGCTGGAAGCCGGGAACCGCGGAGCTCCTGCCGTGGATCGACGTCGCCGTCTGCTCGGCCGACTTCCGGCCGCCGGGCGCGGGCGACCGCCTCGGCTTCCTGCGCGAGCACGGCGTGGGCTGGGCCGCGGTCAGCCAGGGAGCGGGCCCGATCCACTGGGCAGGGCCGGACGGCGGCGGGGAGGTGCCGGTGCCACGGGTGCGTGCGGCCGACACCTTGGGCGCTGGCGATGTGCTCCATGGAGCGCTGGTCCACTTCCTGCCGGAGCGCGCCGACCTCGGCTCCGAGGCATTCACCCGGTCCCTGGCGCTCGCGGCCGAGGTGGCCACCGGCTCCTGCGCGTCGTTCGGCACCCGCGCCTGGATGGGCGGCGAGGGCGGCTCCTGCGGATGAGCAGGTGTTCGACTGCGCCTGGAGCGCGAGGAGTTGGCGCGACGCGCCGGTGCGACGGCGAGGGCCGCGGAACGGGAACGCACACGTCATGTATCGGCAGCACGGCCTTAACACAGGGCGGGCATCGTAGTGGTTGTCGGTGAGAGCCGACGGGACAGAACGCGAAGTGTGGCACCAGCGACTTTCCGGAGCGGCTCCCGGACCTCGCGGTTGCCTAGGACGCGCCCGGCCCTGACCCGGCAGACGCGTCCCTCGCGGGGACCGCCGTCGTCCCGCCCCTGGGTGTGTGAGCACCCGGGGTGCGGCGGTCCCCGCCTCAATCCTGCGGTCCGCGATCCTTTGGCCCGGCCGCCCGGCCGCCCGGGCTCTGCGGGCGGCACCCGCCTCGGGCCGGCCTACTTCTCCCAGTCGGACCCGGCGGAGCCGTCCCGGCGCCGCCCGGACAGATGGGGCGACCAGGCGTGCGCCGCGTTCACCGCGACGATCCCGATCCAGCTGACCACCAGACCCGTCAGGCCCGCGGACCCCGCGCCGATGCCCGACAGCGGGACCGCCAGCACCAGCGAGACATACGGCAGGGCGTCGCCGCGCCAGCCGCGCCTGCCGGGCCGGCGGTGCCGGTCCACGGCCTGCTCGGCCAGCCCCCGCCGGACCTGCCGCTCCACCTGGCTGTCGATCTTGGCGTCGACCTTGGCCAGGAACGAGTCCACCAGCGCGGACTCGTAGTCGTCCCCGAGGTCCCTGCGTGCCCCGAGGGCCGCGCCGAGGTCCTTCTTCAGCTCGTCGTTCGGATGCGCCGCGTTCATGCCGGAACCGTAGACCCTCCCCCCGTCGGCGGGCCTCCTCCTCAGGTGCCGCTTCGCCCCTGGCCGAGCCCTGGCTCCCCGCAACGCTCTCTGGAGGGATCCCTTAGGGCCTTTGGGTACGCTCGCGGCATGTCATTGCTGGACGCGCTGGTCGCGCGGGGTACGGACAGCGCCGACGCGCTGACCGTCGACGGAAGGCGGACCTCCCGGGAGCGGCTGCTCGGCGCCGCCACGGCACTCGTGGAGCGGATCGCGGGCGCGCCCGCCGTGGCGGTGCACGCCTCCGCCTCCCTGGAGACCGTGACCGCCGTGGTCGCCGGACTGCTGGCCGGGGTGCCCGTCGTACCCGTCCCCCCCGACTCCGGCCCCGTCGAACGCGACCACATCCTGCGGGACTCCGGCGCCGCCCTGCTCCTCGCCGCCGACCGGCAGGTGTGGGCGGAGGCGGACATCGAGACCGTTCCCGTCGACGTCCGGGAGCGCTCCGGCGCCGGGCTGCCGTCCGAACCCGCGTCGGACGCCACCGCGTTCGTCCTCTACACCTCCGGCACCACCGGGGCGCCCAAGGGAGTCCTCCTCCCCCGCTCCGCCGTGGCCGCCGATCTCGACGCGCTCGCCGAGGCCTGGGCCTGGACGGCGCAGGACACCCTGGTGCACGGCCTGCCGCTGTTCCATGTGCACGGCCTCGTCCTCGGGGTGCTCGGGGCACTGCGCCACGGAAGCCGTCTGGTGCACACCGGACGGCCCGGACCCGAGGCTTACGCGCGGGCCGGGGGAAGCCTGTACTTCGGGGTGCCGACGGTGTGGGGGCGGGTCGCCGCCGACCCCGCCTCGGCGGCCGCGCTCAAGGGGGCGCGGCTGCTGGTCTCCGGCAGCGCGCCCCTGCCCGCACCGGTCTTCCGCGATCTGGAGCGGCTCACGGGGCAGCGGCCCGTCGAGCGCTACGGCATGACGGAGACTCTGATCACCGTGAGCACGAGGGCCGACGGGGAGCGCCGCCAGGGTGTGGTGGGTGTCCCGGTCTCCGGCGTCTCCACGCGCCTGGTCACCGAGGGCGGCGCGGAGATCGGCGAGCTCCAGGTGAAGGGGCCCACGCTCTTCACCGGCTACCTCGGCCGCCCGGAGGCGACGGCCGCCTCGTTCACCGAGGACGGCTGGTTCCGCACCGGCGACATGGCGGTCGTCGAGCCCGACGGCACCCACCGCATCGTGGGCCGTGCCTCCACCGATCTGATCAAGAGCGGCGGCTACCGCATCGGCGCCGGCGAGGTGGAGAACGCGCTGCTGGACCACCCGGCCGTCCGCGAGGCCGCCGTCGTGGGGGCGCCGCACGACGACCTCGGACAGCAGATCGTGGCGTACGTGGTGGCCGACGGGGTGAGCGAGCGTCAGCTCATCGACTTCGTCGCGCGGGAGCTCTCGGCGCACAAGCGCCCCCGAGTGGTGCGCTTCCTGGAGACGCTTCCGCGCAATGCGATGGGCAAACCCCAGAAGAAGCTGCTCCCTCCGGTCTGAGCGGGCATATTCTGCCCCGCATGCTGGACTACGACACAGAGGCCGTCGGCTACGACGTGACCCGCGGGGGAGTGCCGAGGGCGCGGGCCGCGGCGGCCGCCGTTCTGCGCCTGCTGCCGGACGAGGCCGGGACCCTGCTCGACGTCGGCTGCGGAACGGGGCTGGTGAGCGAACGGATCGTCAGGCCCGGACTGAGGGTGACCGGTGCCGACGTCTCGAGCGGGATGGCCCGTATGGCCGCCGACCGGCTGAGCGGGGGAGTCGTGCTCGCGGACAGCCGGCGACTGCCGTTCCGCACGGCGTCCCTGGACGCGGTCTGCGCGGTGTGGCTGCTCCACCTGGTGGCGCAGGCCGAGGCGGTGATCGCCGAGTGCGCCCGTGTGCTGCGCCCCGGAGGGGTGTTCATCGCCACCGTCGACAAGGACGCCGGGCACGACGTGGGCAGTGACATCGACGAGTTGTTCGCCCCGTTCCGGACCCGGCAGGCCTTCGACGAGGGGGAGTTGGTGCTGGCGCACGGGGCCCGGCACGGGCTGCGCGCCGACGCCGAGACCTCGTTCGTCGGGCACGGCCAGGGCCGCTCCCCGCGCGCGGCGGCGGACGGGATCGGGCGCGGGGTGTTCCCCTCCGCGCTGGAGCTGGACCCGGGCATGGCGGCGCGCCTGTCCGCGGACCTCGCCGCCCTGCCCGACCAGCACACCCCGCGCCCCGACCCCGTCTACCGGCTCCTGGCGCTGCGCAGGGTCACTTGGTGATGCCGTGGTCCTCGGCCCACTGCGCGGCCACCCGGTCGGGGCCGCCGGTGCTGCCGCCGCCGCAGGAGCCGCCCGAGGGTCGCCGTCGAGGCTGGTGCCGCCGCCGCGGGCGGCGAGCGCGGGGGTGGACGCCGCGGTGAGCGGTCCGCCCGGTCGTGCCGACTCCTCGGGCGGCGTCCTCGACCTCGGGGTCCGCCGCCGCCGTACCCGCGTAGGAGTTGGTGACGATGACGGGCACGGCGAGCGCGACCAGGGCGACATGCACCGGGGCCGTGCTCGGTTGCGTTGGGCGGGGCGGGCTCGGCCAGGCGGCGGTGCGGGCGCTTCGCCGGCGGGGCACCGTGCCCGATCCGCAGCTGCCCGCCGGCGCCGCCTTCGCGCCGGCGGACGAGCTCCTCGATCCCAGCTTCGAGGACCGTCCGCCGACCTGCGACGTGACGGTGGCGGCGGGGCTCCTCGACACGGGTCGCGGCACTGTGAGCGCACCAGCACGTACAGTCGGGGCCCGGGGAGCACAGATCATTCCCCCCATGCCCGGACAGGAGAGCGTGATGACGAGCGAGGGCGCCAGCCCGTCCACCCGGCTGCTGGAGCTGTTCGAGGGCCACCGGCTCACCCCCACCCAGCGGCGGATCGCGCACTGCCTGGTGCGGCGGGCCTCGGATGTGCCCTTCCTCTCCAGCGTCGAGGTCGCCGAGCTGGCCGGAGTGAGCCAGCCGTCGGTGACGCGGTTCGCGGTGGCGCTCGGCTTCGACGGCTACCCGGCGCTGCGCAGGTATCTGCGGGAGACGCTGCCGCAGGCGGCCGGAGCCCAGGACGCGGGGGAGGCGGCGCGCAACGAGTACCAGCAGGCCGTCCACGCCGAGATCGAGAACCTGCGCCATCTGGCCGGGCTCCTCGCCGACCCCGAACCCGTCACCGCCGCCGGCCGCGTCCTGGCCGCCTCCCGCCCCCTGCCGGTGCTCGGCCTGCGCGCGGCCTCGGCGCAGGCCCGCGGCTTCGCGTACTTCGCCGCCAAGGTCCACCCGGATGTGCGCCTGCTGGACGAGGGCGGCTCGATGCTCGCCGACCGCATCGACAGCGCGGTCCACGCGGGCGCGACGGCCCTGCTGTGCTTCGCGCTGCCGCGCCACGCGAAGGAGGTCGTCGAGGCGCTGGAGTACGCCCGGGCGGCGGGCCTGACGGTGGTGGCGGTCGCGGACAGCACCTTCGCCCCGATCGGCAAGCACGCCGACGTCCTGCTGCCCGCGGCGGTGGGCACCGGCCTGGTCTTCGACACGGCCTGCGCGCCGATGATGCTGGGCCGCATCCTGCTTGAATCCATGTGCGACGACATTCCGGACGCCCAGTCCCGCCTGGAGTCCTTCGACACCTCCGCCGCGGCCCGGGGCTTGTTCGTGGACTGAGCCGCGGGCCCGCGGCGCAAGGCCGCCGACGCGAGCAGCGCTGCCGGATCACCGTGCGGTCCGCCCGCACCGGCGGGCCGGGGCGCGGGTTTCCGCCGGACCGACGCCATGCCGCCGGGCGCGCCGCCGGCGCCCCGCGGGCCTCGGACCGACCTGCCGGTCCCTCTCAGGCGCTCGGCGCCTGCGGCGTGCCTCGCAGGCTCGGGGGGCTCAGCCGGGCTTCGTCGTGTTCCGGGGCCGCCTCGAGGGCGGCGGCCAAGCCGTGGGCCCACCGACTGAGGCCTTCGATGTCCAGGCCGTACGGTGGGGACTCGCCGTACGGGGCGATGCCTTCCGCCGCCCTGCGCAGCAGGGAAGTCGCGCCGGACGTGTTGCCGCGCCACGCGTGGGTCAGGCCCACCGCCAGTTGTGCCAGGCCCCGCCACAGCGCGCGTTCCGACTCCGGGGCGCTCTTCCAGGCGTCTTCCAGGACCTCGTGGGCATGGAACGGCATCCCGGTGTCGAGGAGGCGCTGGGCCTCCTCCAGCGCTTCGCCCGGTGTCCGCACCACCCCCTCCGGCTGGCGTTCCACCCCCTCGGCGCCGTACGGCAGGGGCCGTCCCAGCCCGTCGCGGGGACGGGCGTTGCGGGCCCGGCCCTTGTCGTCCCGGTCCCGGTCGGCCGATCGGCCGTCTCGCCGTGTCTCGTCCACAGGCCCGATTCTCCACTACCGCCCACGAAGCGCCGCCAGGGTTGACTAGTTCTATTCATCCGGCGAATATGTGAATGGGTCGATCCAGAGCGGCCCGTTCTCCGATGACCGGGAGGCAGCTGCCATGTCAGGACCGCGACCCGTCCGAGCCCCGAGGGGGACCGAGCTCACCGCTCAGGGGTGGCAGCAGGAAGCCGCCCTGCGGATGCTCCAGAACAACCTCGACCCCGAGGTGGCCGAGCACCCCGACAAGCTCGTCGTCTACGGCGGCACGGGCAAGGCGGCGCGGGACTGGAAGTCGTTCGACGCCATGGTGCGCACCCTGGAGAACCTCAAGGCCGACGAGACCATGCTCGTCCAGTCCGGCCGCCCCGTCGGCGTCATGACCACCCACGAGTGGGCCCCCCGCGTCCTCATCGCCAACTCCAACCTCGTCGGCGACTGGGCGAACTGGGAGGAGTTCCGCCGCCTCGAGGCCCTGGGCCTGACCATGTACGGCCAGATGACGGCCGGCTCCTGGATCTACATCGGCACCCAGGGCATCCTCCAGGGCACCTACGAGACCTTCGCGGCCGTCGCCGAGAAGCGCTTCGGCGGAACGCTCGCCGGCACCATCACCCTCACCGCCGGACTCGGCGGCATGGGCGGCGCCCAGCCCCTCGCGGTGACGATGAACGGCGGCGTCGCCCTGTGCGTCGACTGCGACCCCCGCGCCATCGACCGGCGCATCGAGCACCGCTACCTCGACGTCAGGGCCGACTCCCTCGAGCACGCCCTCCAGCTCGCCACCGAGGCAAGGGACCAGCGCAGGGCGCTGTCCATCGGGATCCTCGGCAACGCCGCCGAGCTGGTGCCGCGGCTGCTCGCCATGAACGCCCCCGTCGACATCGTCACCGACCAGACCTCCGCCCACGACCCGCTGGCCTACCTGCCCGTCGGCGTGGACTTCGAGGACATGGCCGCCTACGCCGCCGAGAAGCCGGCCGACTTCACCCAGCGCGCCCGGGAGTCCATGGCCAGGCACGTCGAGGCGATGGTCGGCTTCCAGGACGCGGGCGCCGAGGTCTTCGACTACGGCAACTCCATCCGCGGCGAGGCCCAGCTGGCGGGGTACGAGCGGGCGTTCGCGTTCCCCGGCTTCGTTCCCGCCTACATCCGGCCGCTGTTCTGCGAGGGCAAGGGCCCGTTCCGCTGGGCCGCGCTGTCGGGCGACCCCAAGGACATCCACGCCACCGACAAGGCGATCCTGGAGCTGTTCCCGGAGAACGAGTCCCTGGCCCGCTGGATCAAGTTGGCCGGTGAGCGCGTCCACTTCCAGGGCCTGCCCGCCCGTATCTGCTGGCTCGGCTACGGCGAGCGCGACAAGGCCGGCGAGCGGTTCAACGACATGGTGGCGAGCGGCGAGCTGTCCGCACCCGTCGTCATCGGCCGCGACCACCTCGACTGCGGCTCCGTCGCCTCCCCGTACCGGGAGACCGAGGCGATGCTGGACGGATCCGACGCCATCGCGGACTGGCCCCTGCTCAACGCCATGGTCAATGTCGCCTCCGGCGCCTCGTGGGTCTCGATCCACCACGGCGGCGGCGTGGGCATCGGCCGCTCGATCCACGCGGGCCAGGTCACCGTGGCCGACGGCACCCCGCTGGCCGGGGAGAAGATCCGCCGGGTGCTGACCAACGACCCCGGCATGGGCGTCATCCGCCACGTGGACGCGGGCTACGACCGCGCCGACGAGGTCGCCGCCGAGCGTGACGTCCGCGTCCCCATGCGGGAGACCCCGTGACCGACGCGCAGGACACCGGCCGTCCGCACGGCGACCCCGCCCCACCGGCAGGCACGGACACCGGCCACCGGCCGGGCGCCTCCTTCCACAGCATGTGGAAGGATCTGCTGCCCATCGGCCTTGCCTCCTCCTCCGGTGGCTACCGGCGCTTCGCCTGGACCGCGGCCGACACCGACTGCCGGGCCTGGTTCGAGCACCAGGCCCGCTCGCGCGGCCTCGCCTACGAGGTCGACCGCAACGGCAACCAGTGGGCCTGGCTGGGCGACCCCGCGCAGGGCGACGCCGTGGTCACCGGCTCGCATCTGGACTCGGTGCCGGACGGGGGCGCCTTCGACGGCCCGCTGGGCGTCGTCTCCTCGTTCGCCGCGCTGGACGAGCTGAAGGCCCGCGGCGCCACCCCCTCCAAGCCGCTGGCCGTCGTCAACTTCGGAGACGAGGAGGGCGCCCGCTTCGGGCTGGCCTGCGTGGGCTCCCGGCTGATGTCCGGTCAGCTGACCCCTCGGAACGCCCGCGAGCTGCGGGACGCCGACGGTGTGAGCCTGGCGCGGGCCATGGAGGCGGCGGGCCGCGACCCGCTGGCCCTCGGCCGCGACGACGACCGGCTCGCCCGCATCGGGGCGTTCGTCGAACTCCACGTCGAGCAGGGGCGCCTGCTCGCCGAGACCCCTCACGCTGTGGGCGTGGCCAGTGCCATCTGGCCGCACGGCCGCTGGCGCTTCGACTTCCACGGCGAGGCCAACCACGCCGGGACCACCCGGCTCGAGGACCGCCGCGACCCGATGGTCACCTACGCCACCACGGTGCTGGCCGCCCGTAAGAAGGCGCGCCTGGCCGGGGCGCTGGCCACCTTCGGCAAGATCGCCGTCGAGCCCAACGGCGTCAACGCCATCCCCTCCCTCGTGCGCGGATGGCTGGACTCGCGCGCCGCCGACGAGGCGACACTGGCCGCCGTCGTGGAGGAGATCGAGCGGGCCGCCGCCGAGCGCGGCGAGCGCGACGGCGTGGAGGTCCGGGTCACCCGAGAGTCGTTCACCCCCGTCGTCGAGTTCGAGCACGGACTGCGCGACGAGCTCGGCAAGGTGCTCGGCGGGGTACCCGTTCTGCCGACCGGGGCGGGACACGACGCCGGAATCCTCTCCCAGGACGTCCCGACCGCCATGCTGTTCGTGCGCAACCCCACCGGAGTCTCCCACTCGCCGGCCGAGACGGCGACCGAGGACGACTGCGTGGCCGGGGTGGCCGCACTCGCCGACGTTCTGGAGGGCCTGGCGTGCAGGTGACGGGGACCTACTGGGCCGAGTACGCCTGGCTCGACACCGTCGTGGAGCCCGGTGTCGTGATCGGGACGGCGGACGGGCGGATCACCGCCGTCCGCAGGGACACACCCGAACCGCCGCCGGGCGCCACCGTCCTTCGGGGGCTCACCGTCCCCGGGCTGGCGAACGCGCACTCGCACGCCTTCCACCGGGCGCTGCGCGGCACCGTGCAGGTGGGTTCCGGCACGTTCTGGACGTGGCGCGACCTGATGTACAAGTTCGCCGACCGCCTCGACCCCGACAGCTATCTGGCCCTCGCCCGCGCCGTGTACGCGGAGATGGCGCTGGCCGGGATCACCGTGGTGGGCGAGTTCCACTATGTGCACCACGCGCCCGGCGGGACCCGTTACGCCGACCCCAACGCCATGGGCGAGGCGCTCGTCGAGGCCGCCGCCCAGGCCGGGATCAGGATCACCCTCCTGGACACCTGCTACCTCTCCTCCGGCTTCGGCGCCCCGCCGGACAAGCACCAGCTGCGCTTCAGCGACGGCGACGCCCAGGCATGGGCGTCCCGCGCGAGCGCCCTCGAGGAACGCCCGCACGCCCTCGTGGGCGCCGCGATCCACTCCGTCCGGGCGGTCCCCGCCGACCAGCTGGAGACCGTGGCGCGATGGGCGCAGGAGCGCGGTGCGCCGCTGCATGTCCATCTGTCCGAGCAGACCGCCGAGAACGAGACATGCGTCCAGGCCTACGGCCGCACCCCCACCCGGCTGCTGGAGGAGCACGGCGTCCTCGGCCCGCGCACCTCGGCCGTGCACGCCACCCACCTCACCCCCGAGGACGTCCGGGCGCTCGGCGGCTCCTCGACGACCGTCTGCATGTGCCCCACGACGGAGAGGGACCTCGCCGACGGCATCGGCCCCGCCCAGACGCTCGCCCACGCCGGCTCCCCGCTCACCCTCGGCAGCGACAGCCACGCGGTCATCGACCTGCTCGAGGAGGCAAGGGCGCTGGAGCTCGACGAGCGGCTGCGCAGCCGGACCCGGGGCCACTGGACCGCCTCCCAGCTCCTCATCGCCGCCACCGAGGAGGGCAACCGCTCCCTCGGGTGGAAGGACGCCGGGCGGATCGAGCAGGGCCTGCTGGCCGACTTCTGCACCATCGCCCTCGACACCGTCCGCACCGCGGGGGCGCTGCCCCGGACGGCCGCCGAGACCGCGGTCTTCGCCGCCACCAACGCCGACGTCCGCCATGTCGTGGCCGGCGGCCGGACGATCGTCAGCGACGGCGTCCACCAACTGGTGGAGAACGTGCCCGGCGCCCTCACCACCGCCATCGACGCGCTTCGCGCCTGACCGCGCCCGACAGCGCCAGACCGCCGGACGATACGCAACCGAAAGGTCCCGCCGTGGCCACCGTCATCACCAATATCGGCAGCCTGCTCACCAATGACCCCTCCCTGGGGACGGTGGAGGACGCCGCCGTCGTCATCGAGGGCGAGCACATCGCCTGGGTGGGCCCGGCGGACCGGGCGCCCGCCGCCGACGTGCGCCACGACGCGCGGGGCCGCGCCGCCCTGCCCGGCTTCGTGGACTCCCACTCGCACCTCGTCTTCGCCGGGGACCGCACCGCCGAGTTCAACGCCCGGATGTCCGGCCGCCCGTACAGCGCGGGCGGCATCCGGACCACCGTGGCCGCCACCCGGGCCGCGACCGACGCCGAACTCGACGCCAATGTCGCCCGGTACATCGCCGAGGCGCTGCGCCAGGGCACCACGACCGTCGAGACCAAGTCCGGCTACGGCCTCACCGTCGAGGACGAGTCCCGCGCCCTGCGGATCGCCGCCGCCCACACCGACGAGGTCACCTACCTCGGTGCCCACATCGTCGCCCCGGAGTACGCCGACGACCCCGCGGCCTACGTCGACCTGGTCACCGGACCCATGCTGGACGCCTGCGCCCCACATGCCCGCTGGGTGGACGTCTTCTGCGAGCAGGGCGCGTTCGACGGCGACCAGGCACGGGCCATCCTCACCGCCGGGGCCAAGCGCGGCCTCGTCCCCCGCGTGCACGCCAACCAGCTCCACCACGGCCCCGGAGTCCGGCTCGCCGTCGAGCTCGGCGCCGCCTCCGCCGACCACTGCACCCACCTCACCGACGCCGACGTGGACGCGCTCGCCCAGGGAACCACGGTGGCCACCCTGCTGCCCGGCGCCGAGTTCTCCACCCGCGCCGCCTACCCCGACGCCCGCCGCCTGCTGGACGCGGGCGCGACCGTGGCGCTGTCGACGGACTGCAACCCCGGCTCCAGCTTCACCAGCTCCATGCCGTTCTGCATCGCGGTCGCCGTGCGGGAGATGGGCATGACCCCCGACGAGGCCGTGGTCGCCGCCACCCTCGGCGGCGCGAAGGCGCTGCGCCGCGACGACGTCGGCCGGATCGCTCCCGGCGCCCGCGCCGACGTGACCCTGCTCGACACCCCGAGCCATGTGCACCTCGCCTACCGCCCCGGAGTCCCCCTGGTCTCGGCGGTCTGGCAGCGGGGAGTGCCCGTCTGACGCACCGTGCGTCACCGAGGGAGGGGCGGACAAAATTGGTGTAGACCGGAATTGGTGTAGACCCTTGACCCCGGAGCGGGCCGCACGGTACCCAGGTCGAGTCCGGCACTCAGCCACGGACGAGCCCTGTGTCCTCCGCGGAAGGGACCACGCGTGAGCCCACTCGTAAGACGTCATGCCATCTCGAGACCGCTGTGCGCCCTGCTGTTGTGCGTCACCGCCGGCGCGGTCGGCACCGGCGCCGCCGCGGCGCCCGCCGTCCACCACCCCAAGGCCGCAGCCCTGGGGAACATCGTGCCCGAGCCCGCCTCCGCCAGGGCGCACGGGTCGGCGTTCACCCTCACCCGCGACACGCGCATCCATGTCCCCGCCCGCTCCAGGGAAGCCGCGCGCGTCGGGGAGTACCTGGCCTCCCTGCTGCGGCCGTCCACGGGCTACAAGCTGCCGGTGACCACCGCGCGCGGGGGCGGCGGCATCGTGCTCTCGCTCGTCGGCGCCAGGGGCCTCGGCGCCGAGGGATACCGGCTCGACTCCGGCAGGCACGCCGTGGTGATCCGCGCCGCCCGGCCCTCCGGTCTCTTCCACGGCGTGCAGACGCTGCGTCAGCTCCTGCCCGCGAAGGTGGAGAAGAGCAAGCCGCAGCAGGGACCGTGGACCGTTCCCGGCGGCACGGTCGCCGACCGGCCCCGCTACTCCTACCGGGGCGCGATGCTGGATGTCTCCCGGCACTTCTTCTCGCTGGACGAGGTCAAGCGCTACATCGACCAGATCGCCCTCTACAAGGTCAACCGCTTCCACCTCCACCTCTCCGACGACCAGGGCTGGCGGATCGCCATCAAGAGCCGGCCGCGGCTGGCGACGTACGGGGGCAGCACCCAGGTCGGCGGCGGCCCGGGCGGCTACTACACCCAGGACGAGTACAAGGAGATCGTCCGGTACGCGGCGAGCCGCTACATGACCGTCGTCCCCGAGATCGACATGCCCGGGCACACCAATGCCGCCCTGGCCTCCTACGCGGAGCTGAACTGCGACGGGGTGGCGCCCCCGCTCTACACCGGCACCGATGTCGGCTTCAGCTCGCTGTGCGTGCCCAAGCAGGTCACCTACGACTTCATCGACGACGTGGTGCGCGAGATCGCCGCGATCACACCCGGCAGGTATCTGCACATCGGCGGGGACGAGGCCCACGCCACCGGCCACGACGACTACGTGGCGTTCATGGACCGCGCACAGCGGGCGGTGAGCAAGTACGGCAAGACCGTCGTCGGCTGGCACCAGCTGACCGGCGCCCGGCCGATCAAGGGCGCGGTCGCCCAGTACTGGGGCTTCGACGGCTCGGAGCCCGAGGTCGGGGCGGCGGCCAGGGCGGGGACCAAGCTGGTGCTTTCCCCGGCCACCCGCGCCTACCTGGACATGAAGTACGACAAGGACACCCCGCTCGGCCAGGACTGGGCGGGCTTCATCGAGGTCCAGCAGGCGTACGACTGGGACCCGGGGACGCTGATCCAGGGCGCCCCGCCGTCCTCCGTGCTCGGCGTCGAGGCTCCGCTGTGGACCGAGACGATCGTCACCAGTGACCACATCGAGTACATGGCGTTCCCCAGGCTGCCCGCGATCGCCGAGCTGGGATGGTCGCCCGCGAGGACGCACGACTGGGGCTCGTTCCGCCGGCGGTTGGCGGCGCAGGGCCCGCGCTGGTCGGCGATGGGGATCGACTACTACCGGTCACCGCAGGTGCCCTGGCCCGGCGTGCGCTGACACGGAGGTGAGGGACACAACGAGGGGCCGACCCCGTTCGGGTCGGCCCCTCGCCGTTCGTCCCAGCCGTTCGTCCCAGCCGTTCGTCCCACTCGTGGGAGCCTCAGCCTCAGTCCTCGACGAGCAGCCCGGTGCGCAGCTTGGTCAGCGTGCGCGACAGCAGCCGGGAGACATGCATCTGCGAGATGCCGAGCTCCTCGCCGATCTCGGACTGCGTCATATTGCCCACGAAGCGCATCGAGAGGATCTGCCGGTCCCTGGGCGCCAGCTCGGCGATCAGGGGTTTGAGCGACTCGCGGTACTCGACTCCCTCGATGTCGTGGTCCTCGTAGCCGATGCGGTCGGTCAGGGCGCCCTCGGAGTCGTCCTCGTCGGGCTGCGCGTCCAGCGAGCTCGCGGTGTACGCGTTGCTGGCGGCCATGCCCTCGAGGACTTCCTCCTTCGACAGGGACAGCCGCGCGGCCAGCTCGGCGGCCGTGGGCGCCCGGTCCAGCTCCTGGGCCAGCTCGTCCCCGGCCTTGGCCAGGTCCAGCCGCAGCTCCTGGAGGCGGCGCGGCACCCGCACCGACCAGCTGGTGTCACGGAAGAAACGCTTGATCTCGCCCATGATCGTGGGCATGGCGAATGTGGGGAACTCCACGCCGCGGTGCAGCTCGAACCGGTCGATCGCCTTGATCAGGCCGATGGTGCCGACCTGGACGATGTCCTCCATGGGCTCACTGCGGGTGCGGAACCTGGAGGCGGCGAACTTCACCAGGGCGAGATTGAGCTCGACCAGGGTGTTGCGGACGTACTGGTACTCATGCGTGCCCTCTTCCAGTGCCTCGAGGCGCTTGAACAGGGTCTTCGACAGGGCCCGCGCATCCAGCGGCCCCACCTCGTCGTAGGGGGGAATGTCGGGGAGCCCTTCAAGTCCGAAGAACTCGGACGCGGCCTCGGCCTCGACACCGGGGGTGGGGGCGGTCGACGACGCGTCCTCGGCAATCGATCGGGTGCGCGTTGCGTCGAGCTGGGGTGCCATGGTGCTCCTCCCTCAATCCGGCAGATTCGCTGCCGTCTCTGTCATCTGTCCCTGTGTTCTGCGGCGCCTCCGGGGTCGGTCCTGCGTGCATGTGTCATCTCTACCCCTACCCGCTTTCGGAGTGATATTGCAAGGCGGGGCGGATTCGGTCGAACGAAGGTTCCCTTGGTTGACTACCTTCACCTGCCGCTTCGGCGTAATGTTCACGCGTGCGATGGCACGGAACGCGGGAGGTCGAGCATGGACGGCGGCATCGCCGGAACAGCCGGACATGACCGGTTGCAGGTAGCGGTGCGGCAGCATGGTGAGAGTGCGGTGGTGAGCCCCTCGGGAGAGCTCGACCACCACAACGCTGACGTGCTCCGCGAGCAGTTGGACCGTTGTTCCGAGCTGGGTTACTCCCGGCTCGTCGTGGACTGCTCGGAGCTGGAATTCTGCGACTCCACGGGGCTGAATGTGCTGCTCAGCGCCCGTCTGAAGGCAGAGGCGGCGGGTGGCGGAGTGCACCTGGTCGGGATGCTCCCGCCGGTCGCCAGGGTCTTCGAGATCACCGGGGCCGACGCGGTGTTCACCGTGCACGACGCGCTGGACGAAGCGCTCGGGGAATGAGGGGCTGTGTTCCGTTCGGGGGGTCGGGAATCCGAGGGTGTTCATCAGTCCGACTCGGGCAGGAGAACCTTCGAAACGTGTCGGACACCGGTGAGGTGAAGCGCTGATGAGCACCACCCGGCCCTTCGTGCCGGACGACCGCGGTTCGTCCGAGGCGGGCGACTCCGTCGGCCCCGCGAGCGGACAGGTCCGCAGGGTCCGCCTTGCGGGGGCCAGCGGCGTCGTGGCTCTGGCGCGCGATTTCACGAGAAAGGCGCTGTACGACTGGGGGTGGCTTCCGGCGGCTTCGGAAGAGGCGCGAGCGTCCGCCGAGGATGTGCTCCTGGTGGTCTCCGAGCTGGTGACCAACGCGTGCCTGCACGCCGACGGCGCCGACGCCCTGTCCGTGCAGCGCACGCCGGAGACGATCCGGCTCGAGGTCACCGACTCCGGGGAGGGCCGTCCCGAACCGAAGACCCCCCACCGGGGAAGCCGCCCGGGTGGTCACGGTATGTACATCGTCCAGAGACTCTGTGTGGACTGGGGTATGGCCCGCGACGCCGAGGGCGGCAACAAAACGGTCTGGGCCGAGATCGCCGCTCCGTCGCTGCCCTGACCGCGGCCCCCTTGCGCCACGCCGCTCCGAGCGCGGCGGGTGCCGAATTCCGGCCGTAGGCACGAGCGTCCGCGAACAGCCGTGCGTGGGCCGCGGGGAACGGCCCAGTCAGCCGCCCTTCCCGCCCGGGCGCCGCGGGAGCGCGTTCCACCTCTGCGCTTGTTCATCCCCTTTCCCTTCCTTCCTCGCATCCTCCGGCGTACTGTCGCTGGCCAAATCTGACACCTCATCAGAGAGTGGGTGCGACAGTGGCCAGGTACCTCCGGAAGGCGGCGGCCGTGTCCGCCGCGGCCATGGCGGCCCTCCTGTCGGCCGCCCCCGCCGTGAGTGCGCAGACCGTCGACGTCGACTACCGGTGCAAGACGCCGATCGGTGACAAGAGCGCGGTCTCTCCCATCGACATCAAGGCGGTGAAGAGCGGATCCGCCCACCGGCTCACCATGTCCTTCCGGAAGGGTGTGTCCTCGAGTCCGGTCGAACTCGGGCCGGGGGCGATGAAGCCCAGCGCCCTGATCAAAGTGGCGGGGGCGGGCTCGGGGACGGTCGCCGTCTCGGGCCCCGCCAATTCCCGGGCCATCCCGGCCAACACGCCCATCAAGATCAATGACCTGTCGGGAACCTACACACCGCGGGTGTCGGGCCGGGTGACCTTCACCGCCGGAACCCTCACCATCAAGGCCCTCGGCACCACCACCACCTGCACCCCGGGCAACAACCCCAAGCCGTCGCTCACCCTCGAGGTGAAGGGCGCCTCATCGGCAGGCACTTCCAGCGGCTCGTCGTCGGGCGCCTCCTCGGGCTCCTCGGTGGGCTCCTCGGCGGGGGGTTCGACGGGGGGCTCCGGTCTGCCGCGGACCGGGCCCGCCGACAGCGCGGTGGCCCTGGGGACGTTCGGCGGGACGGTCCTGCTCGCCGGTGCCGCGGGCGGTCTGTGGCTGACGCTCAAGGGCCGACGTCGCACCTGAAAGGCGGAGGAGAAGCGCTCCGCAGGATCTGACGATCCGTCAAATTCGGTCCTCGATCGGCATTGACTTCTCTTGATCACACAGCGTCAATGGCCCCACTGGCGCGCAGAGCGGAAACGGCCCGACAGGGACGATCGGGACGGCGCGCCGCGTCACGCCCAAGGGGGCACTCACATGATCGCTGAAGCGCGAAGACGCAGCACGAGCGGACTCGGACGCAGACTCACGGCCGTGGCGGGGGTGACCTCGCTCGCGCTCGGTGGCGCGATGGTACTGGCGACGCCCGCCCAGGCGGCGCCGGTCGACTTCGCCACCCACTGCGTGCCACCGCCCATCTCGGGGCTGCCGCCCATCGACGGCACGACCAACGCCCGGATCACCGTCGACAACGCCGCCCCCAAGGTCGGCGACACCGTCAAGGTGACCTACACGGTGACCAAGGCGGCGGCCGCCAACCCCACCGACATCGCCCTGCCCGCCGACGTGGTCACGCCCACCGGCAAGGTCACGCTCGGCGGAGCGCAGACGGGCACGGTGACCGTCGCCGGACCCAAGAGCAACCCGCCGATCCCGGGCAAGGCCCCGTTCCCCGCGTTCAGCATGACCGGCAGCTTCAAGGTGGGCAGTGCCGGGGCCATCACCCTCTCCCCGGGGGACTACAACATCCACACCAGCTACATCGTCGAACTGGACACCCCCTGCACGGTGATCAGCCCGCCCGCGCCGGTCTCCGAGACCGTCAACGCCTCGGACGGAACCCCGGTCAACCAGCGCAGCATCCTCCTCGGCGCGACCGAGGGCGCCCCGGGTGCCCATGTGACCGTCACGGGCGCCAAGTTCACCCCGGGCTCGACCATCACCGTGGCCGGCAGGGCGGGTTCGGCCGAGACCGCCGACAAGGCGACGGTGACGGCGGACGCGCTGGGTGCCTTCGCGGCGAGCCTCAAGGTCAGCGACAAGGCCACCACCGGCATCGTCGCCTACGAGGGCGCGAGCTACGACTCCGCGAAAGCCGCGGGGCCGGCGCCCTATTCGGTCGAGGACGACACCCCCGTTCCTCCCGGCAGCCAGAAGCTGACCGCCTCGGTCAAGAGCGGGACGCTGTCGATGACCCAGGCCGGGGACACCGTCACGATGACCCCGGTGAACTTCGGAGAGGGCGGCTCCTCCACCGGAGCGCTGAGAACGGTGACCGTCAAGGACTTCCGCGGTGGCGCGACCGGGTGGTCGCTTACCGGCAAGGCCACCGACTTCAAGGGCCCGGGCGCGGCGGTGATCGGAGCCGACAAGCTCAGCTGGAAGCCCAAGTGCACGACCAAGGCGGGAAGCCCGAGCACCTGCGCCGCCGGTTCGCCCGGGCCGGTGGGGACGGCGGGCGCCACATTGGCCGGGGCGCCCAACGCCGCCCTGACCGGTGGTGAGTTCACGGCCGACGCGGATCTGTCGCTCGACATACCCGCGTTCTCGGCGTCGGGCAGCTACTCGGGAGTCTTGACCCTGACCCTGACCTGACGCACAGTCAGATAATGGTGGTGGACCGGCCGTCCGGGCCGGTCCACCACGGCGAGCGAGGGAGCCGCGATGGACCGGCGCAGGACGTGGACGGTACCGCTGGCCCTCCTGGCGCTGGTCGCCGCGGCCCTCGGCATCCTGGTGGGAGCGGGTGGTCCGGCCAGGGCCGCGGACAACGGGCGCTGGTCGGTCTTTCCCGCCCCCGCCGGCCACGGAAAGGCCTCGGACCGCCAGTACTTCTACCTCGAGGGCGACCCGGGGACGGTCCTGAAGGACAAGGTCTCCGTCTCCAACCTCTCCTCCGAGCCCATGACCTTCCGGATCTACGGCGCCGACGCCTACAACACCCCGCGCGACGGCGGGTTCGCGGTTCGCGGTGAACAGGAGCGGCAGACCGGCGTCGGCGCCTGGGTCGCACCGGCCAAGGACCGGCTGACCGTGCCGCCCCGCACCCGCGCCGACATCCCGTTCACCGTGACCGTCCCGCGCGACGCCACCCCCGGCGACCACCCGGGCGCCCTCGTCGCCCTCGACACCGAGGTGGACAAGGCCAAGGGGTCCGTGGCGATCGGCGTCCGCCGGGCCGTGGGAGCGCGGATCCACCTTCGCGTCGGCGGTCCCGCCCTGCCCGCGCTCGCGGTCGAGGACGTCGGCGTCGGCCACGGCCGGCCGCTCCTCCCCGGGACCGGCGAGAGCACCGCTACCCTCCGCTACACCCTGGTCAACCGGGGCAATGTCTCGCTGCGGCCGCATGTCACCCTCCGCGCGCAGGGGCTGTTCGGCCGCACCCTGCTGCAACGGACCGCTTCCCGCGTCCCGTTCGAGCTGCTGCCGGGTCAGAAGGTCCGCCTCACCGAGAGGTGGGCGGGCGCGCCCCGCCTGGACCATGTGAACGTCCGTGTGACCGCCACCGCGGACCGCGGCCGACTGCGATCCGGCGCGAGCGCCTCGTTCCTCGCCGTCCCCTGGCTCGCCGTCGGCCTCCTGCTCGCCGGACTGGCGGGCGCGGGCGCCTGGTTGGTGCTGCGCCACCGGGCGCGGCACACCGCCGCCGGTGAGGAAGAGGCCGCGGACACGGCGGGCGAACGGGACCGGGGAGAAGAAGGCGAGGGGGAAGCGGGAGCGGTCGAGGCGGCGAGCGGGAGTGGAACGGCGTGAGGCACCGTGTCCACCCCCGCACCGCGAGGGGCGTCGCCCGGATCCTGCCGGCCCTCCTGCTGTGCGCGGCCGCGGTGCCCGCGCTGCCCGGTGAGCCGCCCGCGTACGCCGCCTCCCGTCCCACCGCCGATGTCACTCCCCGGGAGGGCGGCGCGGGCGGGCGCGTCACCGTGACCGGGCGCGGCTGGAAGCCGCATGCCCTCCTCACCCTCCTGGTCTGCGGGCAGAACGCCATCGGGGGCACCGGTTCCTGCGCCAACTCCACGGGCAAGGCCGCGACCACGGACGCCCGCGGCCGGCTGTCGGTGCGGCTCCCGGTCGCCGAGCCCCCCAAGCCCTGCCCCTGCGTGGTGCACATCGCGACCGTGACCGGCGCGGAACCCGCCGTCGTCGACGTCCCGTTCACCGTCGCGGGCCACCCCGTCGCACCGCTGCCCGAGCGCGGCGGCACCTCGGCCCGCCTGGCCGCGCTCGGGGTGCGGCTGGAGGGCTCCAACGGCTTCCTCAACTGGTTCGGCGCCCCTGCGCACCGCACGCTCGTCGTCACCGTGGGCAATATGGGCTCCGCACCCGCCCGCAACCCGGCCTTTCGGGTGGGTACGGCGCACTCGGTGTACGCGCCGCGGTGGGAGGAGGTGCGCTGGGAGGGCACCATCGCCTCCGGCGGCAGACAGGACATCCGATTCCCCGTCGAGCTGGCGATGGGCGCGCACGGCGACTACAAGGTCTCCCTCGAGTACGGCGGCAGGCTGCTGGCGGAGAAGACCTGGACGGCGCCGCGGCCCTGGGGGGCGACGCTGTTCTGGGTGCTGCTGTTCACCGTCGTTCCCGCCGGGATCTTCCGCATCGGGCTCGAGGTCGTGAACCGCTTCAACACTCACGGGAACGCCAACGGCAAGGGCAGGCGCACCGGCCGCGGCAAGGGCAACGACAGGCCCCACAGCCGCGGCAACGGCAACGGCAAGGGCGACCGCAACGGAACCGGTCCCGCCGCGACGACCGAGGGCGAGGCCGCCGCCCTCCCGTGGTTCGCGCCGGACACGTTGCCCGCCACCTCCAACCGCAGGAAGGGAAGCACGTGAGAACGCAACTCAGGCGACCCCCCAGGAGCCGGACCGCGATCGCGGTGGGCGCCGTGCTCATGGCCGGCGGTGGCTCGCTGCTGCCGACCGCGGCCCCGGCGGGCGCCGCCGAGGTCTCCTTCGCCACCGAATGCATACCGCCGCCCATCTCCGGTCTGCCACCGGTCGAGGGCGCGACGAAGGCCGACATCCGGGCCCCGGCCACGGCGAAGGTGGGCGACGAGATCACGGTGGTGTGGAAGACGGTCCAGGCGGCGTCGAAGAACCCGGATGTGCTGGATCTGAAGGCGGACACGGTCAAACCGACGGGCAGGATCACCGTCGGGGGAGCGCAGTCCGGCACCCTCGCCGTCGAGGGCGAGCGCAAGAACCCGCCGATCCCGAAGAACTCCGACATGAAGCTGTCCGACATGAAGGCCACGCTCAAACTCACCAAGGCGGGGGAGGTCACCCTCACCCCGGGGGGCTACAACATCAACGTCAGCCAACCCATCTCCACCGACACCAAGTGCACGCCGACGGAACATGTGACGGTGGGCGCCACCGTCGAGGTGACGGACGGCGGCGGGACCACCACGTCCGGAGGCACGACCGCCTCCGGCGGAACGACGAGTGGCGGAACGACGAGCGGCGGAACGGCCTCCGGAGGGACGGTCGGCGGTGGGACCACGTCCGGGGGCACGTCGGGGGGCACGTCGGGGGGCACGTCGGGGGGCACGGCCTCCGGCGGAACGAGCTCCGGGACCACGGCCTCCGGAGGGACGGCGGGCGGCTCCACGGGCTCCACCGGGGGCTCCACCGGTGGCAGCGGTGACCCCGACGGCACCGAGTACAAGGGCAAGGAGGTCTCCGTCGACTACGCCTGCAAGACTCCGATCGGGGACAAGAAGGCCACGTCCGGCGTCACCGTGAACGCCGTGTCGAACAAGGGGAACTACGACCTCACCGTCCACTTCGGCAAGAGCGTCATGGACAGCCCGGCCGACATCCCCGCCAACTCCGTCAAGCCCGGCATGCGAGTGAAGGTCGGCGGAGCCGAGACAGGGGAGGTCGGTGTCGAGGGCCCGCTGAACCCCGGGCCCATCAAGGCCGGTGACCCCATCGAGATCCCCGACCTCAAGGGCCTCTACAAGCCGGGCAGGACCGGCAAGGTCACCCTGACGCCCGGCGTGCTCACCGTGAAGGCGCTCGGGACCACGACCACCTGCACCCCCGAGAAGGACCCCGGTGCCTCCCTCCGGCTCGAGGTCAAGGGCCAGTCGGGCGGTGTCGCGGGCGGGACCTCCAGCGGGACGTCCTCGGGCGGCACGACCTCCTCGGGCGGCGTCTCCACTTCCGGCGCCTCCACCTCCGGCACCTCTGCCTCGGGTGCCTCCACCTCCGGTGGCCTGCCGAACACGGGAGCGGGCAACATCGGCTCGGTGCGGGCCCTCGGCCTGATGGCGGGCACTCTCCTCCTCGTGGGCGGAGCCGTGTTCGCCTTCACCCCGTGGCGCCGCCTGCGCCGCTGACAGCCGCAGCCGGCACACAGGCACAGCCGCAGCCACGGGCACCGCACCTGCGGCAACGCCCGCGGGCCCCGGCTCACCAGGAGCCGGGACCCGCGGGCGCATGGCGCGGGAACTACTTCACATCGCCCATCAAGGCGCGGATCCGCTTGTGCGCCACCATGAAGGCCAGACCGCCCAGGACGGCCAGGACGGCCCACAGGGTGTAGTACCCGGCGTCGCCCAGCGGTTCGTTGAGCTTGGTCGCCCAGCCGTTGATCGCGTTGCCGGTCGCGGTGGCCAGGAACCACAGGCCCATGATCTGGCTGGCGAACTGCGCCGGGGCCAGCTTCGTGGACAGCGACAGGCCGACCGGGGACAGGCACATCTCCCCGATGGTCTGGACGAGGTAGACGGCGAGCAGCCAGAAGACGGTGACCTTGCCGGTGCCGCTGTTCGCGGCGGCGGCGCCGGCCAGGGCCATGACGCCGAACGAGCCACCGATGAGAAGCATCGCCAGGGCGAACTTCGTCACCGTGCTGGGCTCGCGCTGCCGCTTGGCGAGCGCCACCCAGACGGTCGCGAAGAGCGGGGCGAGCGCGATGACGTAGACCGGGTTGACCGACTGCAGCCAACTCGCCGGGAACTCCCAGCCGCCGATGTCCCGGTCGGTCTTGTCCTCGGAGAAGATGTTCAGCAGCGAGCCGGACTGGTCGTAGATCATCCAGAACAGCACCGAGGTGACGAAGAACCAGACGAAGGCCTTGACCTTCGAGCGGTCCGCGCCGGTCAGCGAGGGGCTGCGGAACATCACCGCGAAGTAGACGATCGGCACGACGATGCCGAGGACGGCCATGACGTTGACGACGTGCTCGATGTCGTAGGTGCCCGTCACCAGGTCGAGGGCCAGGGCGACGGCGGCGACCCCGAGCCACATGCCCGCCTTGCGCAGGACCCCGCGGCGCTCGGCCGGGGAGGCCGGGGTCGGCGCGGTGGCGCCGACCTCGCCGAGGTGACGTCCGCCGAGTGCGTACTGGATGACGGCCAGCGCCATGCCGACACCGGCGATACCGAAGCCGAGGTGCCAGTTGACCTTCTCGCCGACGGTGCCGACGACCAGCGGGGCCGCGAAGGCGCCGATGTTGATCGCCATGTAGAAGAGGGTGAAGCCGGCGTCGCGCCGGGCGCTGTCGCTGTCCTTGTACAGCCCGCCGACCATCGTGGAGATGTTCGGCTTCAGCAGGCCGGTACCGATCGCGATCATCAGCAGGCCGACGTAGAACGTGGCCTCGGCCGGGACGGCGAGGACGAAGTGGCCCGCGGCGATGACGACACCGCCGACGAGGACCGCCCTGCGCGCGCCCCAGAGCCGGTCGGCGACCCAGCCTCCGGGCATGGCGAGCATGTAGACCAGCGCGTTGTAGACGCCGTACAGGGCGACCGCGGTGGACTCCTTCATACCGATGCCGCCGTCGGCGACGGCGGCGGTCAGGTACAGCACGAGGATGCCGCGCATCCCGTACCAGCTGAACCGCTCCCACATCTCGGTCATGAAGAGGGTGGCCAGGCCGCGGGGGTGGCCGAAGAAGGTCTTGCCGCCGGCAGGGGTCGCCTGTGCGGTGCCCTTCGTCAGGCTTGACGCCATGGTCGTTCCTCGCTTGTCCGGGCGCGATCGGTACGCGCTTGTCGTCCAGGACCGGCGCACGGGTGGACAGGTCGTCGACCGACCGGGCCCGGCAGCGCCGACCTTGCGCCACAACGGGCCCCTTGGCGCCTTTTGGGTTGGCCGAAGGACCCGAAGCGGTAGAAGGTATTCCGGTTGACCTTACGTCGCCCGTGTCCCGGCCAAGGACGTATCCGGCGAATGTGACGACGGCCATAGCGGCTCGGCGCGGGCGCGGTCACCGGCTCTCGCCTGATGTCGATCGTCAGCGGACTATCCTCGGGACATGACCCGAGTACTGCTCGCCGAGGATGACGCGTCCATCTCGGAACCGCTCGCGCGCGCCCTGCGCCGCGAAGGATACGAGGTCGAGGTGCGTGAGGACGGCCCCGCGGCTCTGGACTGCGGCCTGCAGGGCGGCGTCGACCTCCTGGTCCTCGATCTCGGACTTCCGGGCATGGACGGCCTCGAGGTCTGCCGCAGGCTCCGCTCCGAGGGACAGGCCTTCCCCGTCCTGGTGCTGACTGCCCGTGCGGACGAGGTGGACACCGTCGTCGGTCTCGACGCCGGCGCCGACGACTACGTCACCAAGCCCTTCCGGCTCGCCGAACTTCTCGCGCGCGTGCGCGCCCTGCTGCGGCGGGGCACCACCGCCGACGCGGCGCAGCCGCCGTCCACGCACGGGGTGCGGATCGACGTGGAGTCCCACCGAGCCTGGATCGGCGAGGAGGAGCTCCAGCTGACCGCGAAGGAGTTCGACCTGCTGCGGGTACTGGTCCGCGACGCCGGGCGGGTCGTCACCCGGGACCAGTTGATGCGCGAGGTCTGGGACACCACCTGGTGGTCGTCCACCAAGACCCTGGACATGCACATCTCCTGGCTGCGCAAGAAGCTCGGCGACGACGCCGCCAACCCCCGCTAC
This sequence comes from Wenjunlia tyrosinilytica, assembly GCF_014646055.1. GTDB lineage: Bacteria > Actinomycetota > Actinomycetes > Streptomycetales > Streptomycetaceae > Wenjunlia > Wenjunlia tyrosinilytica. Next base: position 51,117 of record NZ_BMMS01000011.1, on the reverse strand, counting down.
ATCTCCACCGTGCGCGGAGTCGGCTTCCGGTTCGAGAAGAGCTGACCTCTTTCCATGCGCCGCCGCATGATCAACTCCACGCTCGCCGTGGTCCTCGTCGTCATCTCCGTCTTCGGCCTCTCGCTGGTCCTGGTGGAGACCAGGACGATCGAGAACAGCGCCCAGGAGAGCGTCGACTCCGAGGCGGTCCGGCTCATCAGCGTGGTGGAGAACCGCCTGGTCGCCGGGGAACCGGTGGCGGCCAAGGCGCTGCGGCGGCAGATCGGCGCCCACCGCTACGCCAGGATCGAGGTGCGCGGGCAGGCCCCGATCGAGCTGGGCGCCAAGCCGTCGGGCAAGGCCATCCGGTCGGTGCAGACGGGCGCCAATGGTGAGAAGGTCACCGTCGAGGAGTCCCACTCCTCCGTGGGCCAGGAGATCGGCCGCACCCTGCTGGTGATCCTCGCCGTGGCGCTCCTGGCCGTCCTGGCCGCCGTCGTCCTCGCCATCCGGCAGGCGGGCAGGCTCACCGCGCCCCTGACCGACCTCGCGGAGACCGCCGAGAGACTCGGCTCGGGCGACCCGCGCCCGCGCCACCGCCGCTACGGCGTGCCCGAGCTGGACCGGGTCGCCGATGTGCTGGACAGCAGCGCCGAGCGGATCGCCAGGATGCTGACCGCCGAGCGGCGCCTGGCCGCGGACGCCTCCCACCAGCTGCGCACCCCGCTGACCGCGCTGTCGATGCGGCTGGAGGAGATCATCGCCACCGACGAGACCGAGACGGTCAAGGAGGAGGCGGCGATCGCGCTGGGGCAGGTCGAGCGGCTGACCGACGTCGTCCAGCGCCTGCTGACGAACTCGCGCGACCCCAAGACGGGCTCCGCCGTCGCCTTCGACCTCGACGAGGTGGTCAAACAGCAGATCGAGGAGTGGCGTCCCGCCTATCGGGGCGAGGGCCGGGCCGTCTCGCGCTCGGGCGCACCGGGGCTGCGGGCGGTCGGTACGCCGGGGGCGGTGGCTCAGGTGCTGGCCACCTTGATCGAGAACTCCCTGATGCACGGCGACGGCAATGTGAACCTGCACACGCGGGTCACCGGCAACCAGGTCGTCGTCGAGGTCACCGACCAGGGCGCGGGCGTTCCCCCGGACCTGGGCTCGAGGGTCTTCGAGCGGACGGTGAGCGGCCGCAATTCCACGGGGCTGGGCCTGGCGGTCGCCCGGGACCTCGCGGAGGCGGACGGCGGCCGTCTCGAACTCCTCCAGCAGCGCCCGCCGGTCTTCGCGCTCTTTCTGGGCCGGGAAGTGGAAGAAGGATGAACGCGAGCCGTCCGGCGAGAAGCGGCCACGGGAGAAGAACAAGCGGACGCGCGAGAAGAACCCGCCCGGGACCGGCTCCGCAATAGGCCGCTATTCAGGGGCGCCGGCCGACGTACGGCCTCTTCCCCCCGTTTTCGGTCAGCATCCGCTCGGCCTCGTCCACGGCGTCGCGTGCGGGCAGTGCCCGGAAAACCCAGGTGCGGTACGACCAGAAACGGAAGAGGGTGCCGAGCCCGAGTCCGACGACGTTTTTCGCCACATTGTCCGCAAGGGTGGACGTGAAGCCGAAACCGTAGTGCGACAGCGCCAGGATGCCGTTCTCGATCACCAGCCCGATGCCGCTGAACAGCAGGAACAGGGTGATTTCCCGGGTCCGGCGGTTCTTGTCGCAATTGCGGTAGGTCCAGTACCGGTTGCCCACGTAGTTGGTGGCGATGGCCACGATCGTGGCGATGACTCCCGAGCGGACCGTCTGCAGCTTCAGCGAATGCAGGCAGAGGTTGAACACCACGATATTGACCACGACGCCGAATGCCCCGACGGCCCCGAACTTCATCAGTTCGGCGGCGATCAGCCTCAGCTTGAGGTACAGCCTGCGCAATGCACTCATCGCGATCGTGGAGCCCCGTCTTTCGGCAGTCATCAGAACCTCATGCTAGTGGGCGACCGGTATGGCCGCCGCGCCAAGGACGGTCAATCGGGGGAAAGCGCAGCTCAGGGCAGCGGCGTACGGGGCACGGCCGGGCGGGCCCCGTCCGGTCCGCGGCCGATACCCTGGGGGCGTGACATTCCCCGTAGTCGGCATGGTCGGTGGCGGCCAGCTCGCCCGCATGACCCATGAGGCGGGCATCCCGCTCGGCATCAAGTTCAAGCTGCTCAGTGACACTCCCCAGGACTCGGCAGCGCAGACAGTCAATGACGTGGTGGTCGGCGACTACCGCGACCTGGAGACCCTTCGGCGGTTCGCCGAGGGGTGCGACGTGATCACGTTCGACCACGAGCACGTGCCCACCGAGCACCTGCGGGCGCTGGAGGCGGACGGGGTCGTGGTCCGCCCCGGTCCCGACGCGCTGATCCACGCCCACGACAAGGGGGTGATGCGGGCCAGGCTCACCGCCATCGGGGTGCCGTGCCCGCGCCACCGGATCGTGGAGGACCCGGCGGACGTGGCGGCCTTCGCCGCCGAGACCGCCGAGACCGCCGAGACCGCCGGGTCGGGCGGGTCGGGCGGGGCCGGGCAAGAGGCAGCCGAGGGCGGGAAGGCCGGCTGGCCCGTGGTCCTCAAGACCGTGCGCGGCGGCTACGACGGCAAGGGCGTGTGGGTCGTCCGCGACGAGACCGAGGCCGCCGAGCCGTTCCACGCCGGGGTCCCCGTGCTCGCCGAGGAGAAGGTCGCCTTCACCCGCGAGCTCGCCGCCAACGTCGTCCGCTCCCCCCACGGCCAGGCAGTCGCCTATCCGGTCGTGGAGTCCATCCAGGTCTCCGGGGTGTGCAACGAGGTGATCGCCCCCGCCCCCGGCCTGTCCGAGGCCCTGTCCGGCGAGGCCCAGCGGATCGCGCTGACCATCGCCAAGGAGCTCGGCGTCGTCGGCCACCTCGCCGTGGAGCTGTTCGAGACCGCCGACGGCCGGATCCTCGTCAATGAGCTGGCCATGCGCCCGCACAACAGCGGCCACTGGACCCAGGACGGCGCGGTCACCTCGCAGTTCGCCAACCACCTGCGGGCCGTCCTCGACCTCCCGCTCGGCGATCCGCGGCCCCGGGTGCGCTGGACCGTGATGGCCAACGTCCTCGGCGGCGACTACCCCGACATGTACTACGGCTATCTGCACTGCATGGCCCGCGACCCCGCCCTGAAGATCCATATGTACGGCAAGGACGTGAAGCCCGGTCGCAAGGTCGGCCATGTCAACACCTACGGCGACGACCTCGACGAGGTGCGGGCCCGCGCCCGGCACGCCGCCGACTACCTGCGAGGAACGATCACAGAATGAGCAACGGCCCCCTCGTCGGAATCGTCATGGGATCCGACTCCGACTGGCCCGTCATGGAGGCCGCCGCCCAGGCGCTCGACGAGTTCGAGGTGCCCTACGAGGTCGACGTCGTCTCCGCCCACCGGATGCCCCGGGAGATGGTCGCCTACGGCGAGAACGCCGCCGGCCGCGGCCTGAAGGCCATCGTCGCCGGAGCCGGGGGCGCCGCCCACCTGCCCGGCATGCTCGCCTCCGTGACCCCGCTGCCCGTCATCGGTGTCCCCGTGCCGCTGAAGTACCTCGACGGCATGGACTCGCTGCTGTCCATCGTGCAGATGCCCGCGGGTGTGCCCGTCGCCACCGTCTCCGTGGCGGGCGCCCGCAATGCCGGACTCCTGGCCGTACGCATGCTCGCGGCCCACGACGGGGAGTTGATGGACAGGATGCGCCAGTTCCAGGAGGAGCTGAACGCACAGGCGGCCGAGAAGGGCCGTCGGCTGCGGAACAAGGTGGGGGGCACCGCCACCTTCGGCTTCAGAGAGCAGGACCGATGACGGAGACGGATCACACCGGCGAGGCGGGCAGCCTCGCTCTGGCGCACGCGGTACTCGAGGAGTTCCCCGTCGTCGACGGGCACAACGACCTGCCGTGGGCGCTGCGCAGGACCGTCCGCTACGACCTCGACCGCGTGGACCTGGCCGGGGGCGAGCGCCGGTTCCACACCGACATCCCGCGGCTGCGGGCGGGTGGGGTCGGTGCGCAGTTCTGGTCCGTCTACGTCTCCACCGCCCTCCGGGGCGACCACGCCGTCAGCGCCACGCTCGAGCAGATCGACGTCGTCCACCGCATGGTGGAGGCCCACCCGGACGAGCTCCGGCTCGCCCTGACCGCCGACGAGATGGAGACCGCCCGCCGCTACGGGCGGATCGCCTCGCTGATGGGCGCCGAGGGCGGCCACTCCATCGACTGCTCGCTCGCCACGCTGCGCGCCCTGCACACCCTCGGCGTGCGGTACATGACGCTCACGCACAACGACAACGTGCCGTGGGCGGACTCGGCGACCGACGCGCCCGAGGCGGGTGGCCTGACCGCCTTCGGCGAGGAGGTCGTCCGGGAGATGAACCGCGTCGGCATGCTCGTGGACCTCTCCCATGTCTCCGCCGACACCATGCGGGACGCCCTGCGGGTCGGCGAGGCCCCCGTGGTCTTCTCGCACTCCTCGGCCCGGGCGGTCTGCGACCACCCCCGCAATGTCCCGGACGACGTCCTGGAGCTGCTGCCGGACAACGGCGGCGTGTGCATGGTGACCTTCGTCCCGAAGTTCGTCTCGCAGGCCGTCGCCGACTGGACCACGGAGGCCGCGGCCGCCCTGCGCGAGCAGGGCGTCGACCTCCAGGACCGGGCCGCGGCCCTGCCCGCCGTGGAGAAGTACTCCCTGGACCACCCCCGGCCCGTGGCCGGCCTCGCGGACGTCGTCGCGCACCTCGAGCACGTGCGCGAGGTAGCCGGGATCGACCACATCGGCCTCGGCGGCGACTACGACGGCGTCGACAGGCAGCCGGAGGGACTGGAGGACGTCAGCGGCTACCCGCGGCTGCTGGCCGAACTCGTGGACCGGGGCTGGTCCCGCGAGGACCTTTCCAAGATCACCTGGCGCAACGCCGTACGGGTCCTGCGCGGCGCCGAGCAGACCGCCCGCGAGCTGCGCCGCCGCCGCGGCCCCTCCACCGCCACCCTCGACCAGCTCGACGGCGGCACGGCGGGGTAGCCCCGGCGCGGGTCCGGCTCCGCCGAAGGCTAGCTCACGCAGAGGCAGAACGGGTGCCCGGCCGGGTCCTCGTAGACACGGAACGTCTTCGAGGACTTGTCGTCGAGGAGCTCGGCGCCGAGGCCGAGCACATGGGCCTGGGCCGCCTCGAGGTCGTCCACCTGGAGGTCGAGGTGGAACTGCTGCGGGCGCTCCGGGTCGGGCCACTTGGCGCGCTGGAGTTCGGGCGCCTTCTGGAAGGCGAGTACGGTCCCTCCTTGTGCGGACAGGGTCACCCAGCTGTCGTCGTCGTCCTCCCAGGAGACCTTCCCACCGATGATCCCCGCGTAGAACTCGGCCAGCTCCTTGGGCTCCGGACAGTCCAGGACCACGCACTCCAGCGTCGCGATCATGTGACGGGCTCCTTCCTGGTGCTCGCGTGCTTGTCTTCCGTGCTTGTTTCCGTGCGTGTCTTTGCGTGTCTTTGCGTGTCTTCCGTGCCGCGTGGGGACGATCGAACGCCTTCGCTGATCCCCACGTGCTCAACGTAGCGCCCGGCTCCGACAACGGGCCCGCGTCACGGCGTCGGCCCCCGGCCGGGGCGGCCCCGCGCCGCAACGGCATCAGTCGAAGAAGGCGGGGATGTCGATCGCCGGGCAGCGGTCCATGACCATCCGCAGTCCGGCGGCCGCGGTGCGCTCGTAGGCGTCCTCGTCGACGACCCCGAGCTGGAACCACACGGCCTTGGCCCCGGCCGCGACCGCTTCGTCGGCCACGGCTCCCGCCAAGCTGGAATTGACGAAGACGTCCACCACGTCCACCTGGAACGGGATGTCGGCGAGCGAGGCGTATCCCTGCTCGCCATGGACCGTCGGCGCGCCGGGGTGCACCGGCACGATCCGCTTGCCGAACCTCTGCAGTACGCGGGCGACCCCGTACGCCGCCCGCGAGGTGTTGGTGGAGAGCCCGACCACGGCCCAGGTGTCACCGGAGTCGGCGAGGATCGCACGTGCGGTCGCCGCGTCCGCGAAGTCTGCGTAGGAAGCCATGTGCCCCAAGGGTAGAGCGGGCGACAGGCGTTCGACGGCTCAGGTGTCCGAGGGCGGGCGTGCGACCCCCGGCGTTCGACGGCTCAGGCGTTGGGGCGGCCCAGGGCCCGGTAGGTCCAGCCCGCCGCGCGCCACAGCTCCGGGTCCAGGGCGTTGCGCCCGTCCAGGATCCGCCTGTCGGCGACGAGCTCGCCGAACGCCGCCGGGTCCAGCTCCCGGAACTCGCGCCACTCCGTCAGGTGCAGCACGACATGGGCGCCCTCGGCCGCCTCCTGCGGCGACTCGGCATAGCTCAGGGCCGGGTACATCTTGCGGGCGTTGTCCAGCGCCTTGGGATCGTAGACGGTCACCTGGCCGCCCTGGAGCTGGATCTGCCCGGCGACGTTGAGCGCGGGCGAGTCGCGGATGTCGTCGGAGTCGGGCTTGAACGCCGCACCCAGCACCGCGACCCTGCGGCCGAGGAAGCCTCCGCCGCACTGCTCGCGGGCCAGGTCGACCATCTTGGAGCGCCGCCGCATATTGATCGCGTCGACCTCGCGCAGGAACGTCAGCGCCTGGTCGGCACCCAGCTCCCCGGCCCGCGCCATGAACGCCCGGATGTCCTTGGGCAGGCAGCCGCCGCCGAAGCCGAGCCCGGCGCCGAGGAACTTCCGCCCGATCCGCTCGTCGTGGCCCAGCGACTCGCTCAGCCTGACCACGTCCGCCCCGACCGCCTCGCACACCTCCGCCATGGCGTTGATGAAGGAGATCTTGGTGGACAGGAAGGCGTTGGCGCTGACCTTGACCAGCTCGGCGGTGGCGAAGTCGCAGACCACGACGGGCGTCCCGGCCTCGATGATGGGGGCGTAGACCTCGCGCAGCCTCGCCTCGGCGCTGCCCGACTCCACGCCGAAGACCAGCCGGTCCGGGTGCAGGGTGTCCTTCACGGCGAAGCCCTCGCGCAGGAACTCCGGGTTCCAGGCGAGCTCCGCGTCCGCGTCGGCCGGGGCCAGCTCCTCCAGGCGCTCCGCGAGCCGGCCTGCCGAGCCCACGGGCACGGTGGACTTGCCGACGACCAGCGCGGGGCCGTGCAGGTGGGGGGCGAGGGACTCCACGGCGGAGTCCACGTACCGCATGTCGGCGGCGAACTCGCCCTTCTTCTGCGGGGTGCCGACGCATACGAAGTGCACATCGCCGAAGGCGCCCACCTCGGCGAAGTCGGTGGTGAAGCGCAGCCGTCCGGAGCCGATGTGCTTGGCCAGCAGCTCCTCGAGACCCGGCTCGTAGAACGGCACGCGCCCCGCCGACAGGGCGGCGACCTTCTCCACGTCCACATCCAGGCCCAGGACCTCGTACCCCAGTTCGGCCATGCCGACCGCGTGGGTCGCACCGAGATATCCGGTGCCGATCACCGTGACCCTGAGCGTCATGGGGCCGTCCTTTGCTGATGAGTGCTGAATGGGCTTTTGGCGGCGGGGGTCCTCGCCCGCCCGAGCATAGCCCCGACCTCTTCTGTGAAAGTTCTGTGTAAGGAGGCGCGTGCAAAGGCACAATGCGCGCGTGGAAGAGCACGAAGAGCGCACAGCGATCGACGACAAGCCCGAAGCGCCCCCCGGGGACGAATCGGCGACGCCCGATGAGGCCCTCGACGAGGCCCCCGACGAGGCCCCCGGGGACGGCGGGGGGCAGGCCCCCGGGAAGGGCGGCGCACAGCCACCACCCGCGCGCACCCGGCGCCGGCGAATACGCGGCAGGAACGTCCTGGTCTTCGCCCTGGCCCTCCTGCTGGTGGGCGGGCTCGGCATCGCCGGAGCCCTCTGGGCGGCCGTCGAGCACTACACGGGCTCCGTGCACCGCATCCCCAATGTGTTCCCCTCGGTCCCGGCGAAGGACCAGCCCCAGCAGATCAAGGGCAAGGGGACCAACTTCCTGCTGGTCGGTCTGGACTCGCGCTCCGACCTGCCCACCACGGGCAAGGACGCCAAGGCCCCGCAGTGGAGGCCGGGCGCCCAGCGCAGCGACACGATGATGCTGCTCCACATCCCCGCCAACCACCGCAACGCCTATGTCGTCTCGCTGCCCCGCGACAGCTGGGTGAAGATCCCCGACCACGGCAAGGCCAAGCTCAACGCGGCCTTCTCCTGGGGCGGGCCGCCGCTGCTGATCGACACCGTGCAGCGCCTGACCGACATCCGGGTCGACCACCTGATGGTGATCGACTGGAGCGGGTTCAGGAAGCTCACCGACGCGGTCGGCGGTGTCGACATCGTGGTCGACAAGGACATCCCGACCCGGCCCGGCGAGCGCGGCTGGACCTCGGGGAAGCACCACATGTACGGCGAGGAGGCGCTGGTGTACGTCCGCGAGCGGCACGGCCTGCCCAACGGGGACCTCGACCGCACCAAGCGCCAGCAGAACTTCCTGCGCTCGCTCCTGCGCAAGACCCTCGACGCGGGCACGCTGTCGAACCCGCTGAAGCTGCGCAAGCTGCTCGACCAGGTCACCGACGTGGTCAGTGTCGACGACCGGCTCTCGAACGGTGCCCTGCGCGACCTGGTGTGGAGCATGCGCAACGTCCGCCCGGGGAACATGGTCTTCATGAACGCACCGGTCGGCGGCTTCGACCAGATCAAGGGCCAGTCGGTGGTGCTGCTGGACGACAACGACGCGGGTCTGCTCTGGGACGCGATCCGCACCGACACCATGGCCGACTACACGGCGAACCGGTCCGTGGACCAACTCACCGAGAACGTGCCCTAGCCGCTGCCTTGGCCGGGCGCGCGAGCCGGGCTCGATCCCTGTCGCGTAAGTCACGTGGTCGAGCGGTGATGTTCGGGCCTACGATTGTACTTACTTAACGGTAACTAACTCTGGTAGAGGTGAGGGCACCTTGGCGGCGCAAGGAAACGCAGACTTCGACCTGTTCCGGACCTCCGAGGAGCACGACATGCTCCGCGAGTCGGTCCGCGGGCTGGCCGAGGCGAAGATCGCGCCGTTCGCGGCCGAGGTCGACGAGCAGGGACGCTTCCCCCAGGAGGCCCTCGACGCGCTGGTCGCCGCCGACCTGCACGCGGTGCACGTCCCGGAGGCTTACGGGGGCGCGGGCGCCGATGCCCTGGCCACCGTGATCGTGATCGAGGAGGTGGCGCGGGTCTGCGCCTCGTCCTCCCTGATCCCGGCGGTGAACAAGCTCGGCTCGCTCCCCGTCGTCCTGTCCGGTTCGGAGGAGCTCAAGGCGAAGTACCTCGGCCCACTGGCCAAGGGCGACGCGATGTTCTCCTACTGCCTTTCGGAGCCGGAGGCGGGCTCGGACGCCGCGGGCATGAAGACCAAGGCCGTCCGTGACGGCGACACCTACGTGCTCAACGGTGTGAAGCGCTGGATCACCAACGCGGGCGTCAGCGAGTTCTACACGGTCATGGCCGTCACCGACCCGGAGAAGCGCTCCAAGGGCATCAGCGCGTTCGTCGTGGAGAAGGGCGACGAGGGTGTCTCCTTCGGCGCCCCGGAGAAGAAGCTCGGCATCAAGGGCTCGCCGACCCGCGAGGTCTACCTCGACAATGTGCGCGTCCCCGCCGACCGCATGATCGGCGAGGAGGGCACGGGCTTCGCCACGGCGATGAAGACCCTGGACCACACCCGCATCACCATCGCGGCCCAGGCGCTCGGCATCGCGCAGGGCGCACTGGACTACGCCAAGAACTACGTGCACGAGCGCAGGCAGTTCGGCAAGGCCATCGCCGACTTCCAGGGCGTCCAGTTCATGCTCGCCGACATGGCCATGAAGCTCGAGGCCGCCCGGCAGCTGACCTACGCCGCCGCCGCCAAGTCCGAGCGCGTGGACGGCGACCTGACGTTCTTCGGCGCGGCCGCCAAGTGCTTCGCCTCCGACGTCGCCATGGAGGTCACCACGGACGCCGTCCAACTCCTCGGCGGCTACGGCTACACCCGTGACTACCCGGTCGAGCGCATGATGCGCGACGCCAAGATCACCCAGATTTATGAAGGCACGAATCAGGTCCAGCGCATCGTCATGGCCCGCAACCTGCCCCGGTAGCCGACCGGTTCACACTCACGCGACGAGGCCGCCCCCTGCGCAGGGGGCGGCCTCGTCGCGTCCGGGCGGTACCGCGGCGTCGGTGCTTCCCGCACCGACCGGCCGACGGGCGGACCGGCCGGTCAGCGGTTGCCGGTCACCGTGACCTTCTCGTCGTCCTTCAGCTCCTTCACCAGCTGCTTGACCTTCGTCATGTCCCACGCCAGCGAGCCCTGGGGGGCGGTGCCGGCGATGGGCATGTTCATGGACTTGCCGTCGCCGCTCGTGATGCCCTTCATCGCCCAGAACATCTCGGCGAGGTCCCACAGGCTCATGTCCTTGTCGACGATGAGCGTGTCCAGGCCCGCGCCCATGGTCGGGTACAGCTTGAAGGGGTTCAGGACCGTGCTCGGAGTGGCGGTCTGCGAGGCCAGCGCGGCCAGGAACTTCTGCTGGTTCTTGGTCCGGTCCAGGTCGCTGCCCGCGAACGCGTAGCGGGTGCGGACGAACGCCAGGGCCTGTTCGCCGTTGAGGGTCTGCTTGCCCGCCTTGAAGTCGGCGCCGGAGTTCTTGTCCTTGAAGCCCTTGGGGATGTCCATCTCGACACCGCCGACGGAGTCCACGATCTTGGCGAACCCGGCGAAGCCGATCTCCGCGTAGTGGTCGATCTTCAGGCCCGTGTTGTACTCCACGGTGCGGACCAGCAGCTGGGCGCCGTCCTTGGCGTAGGCCGCGTTCAGCTTGCTCCCGCCGGACGCCGGGAACATCCTGCCCGACTCCGACCCCCGGAACGTCGGGATGGTGACCCAGGAGTCACGCGGCAGCGAGATCATCGTGTTCCCGTTGTCGCCGACGTGAAGGATCATCATCGAGTCGGTGCGCTTGCCCTCCGCCGACCCGGTGTGCAGCTTCTTCTTCTCCTCGGCGGACATGCCCTCACGGCTGTCCGAGCCGACTATGAGGTAGTTGGTCCCCTTGCCCGACTCGGGCCGCTCGATGACCTTGGACAGGTCCACGGCCCGGTTGAGCTTGGAGTCCGCCCAGAAGTACGTGATGACCGATGTGACGAGCAACGCACCGATCAGGATGATCGCGGTCCAGGTGATCCGGCGGCGCCAGTTGGGGCGCGGGCCGGAGCCGGCGGGGCGCGGCGCCGTCGGCGGGAGCGGCGGGGACTGCGGTCCGCCGCGGTCCGGGCCGGTCTGCGTCGGGATGCCCCGGCCGCCCTGCGCCACCCTGCGCGGGGACAGCTCGGGCGGCAGCGGAGGCTCGCCGGGGCCGGGGTAGGGCCGCGCTTGCGGCGGCACGCCCCCCGGACGCTGCACATGCCCCATCACCCGCGTCGGCTCGGCTTCGCCTCCGCGCCCGTCTCTGTCGGACCACCTGTCCGGCCACTCGTTCATGCATGGCAGTGTGCACGCCCGAACGAGTGAAAATCTAAGCCAGGAGGTTTTTCGTAGCAGAGCTGATGCAGGTGTGCCGGGTATGTGACAGACGTTACGGACAGACGCCGCAGACCGGTGTTCGAGTGGCCCCGCCTAGAGTGGGCGCATGATCGAGCAGCCCACCGCCCTGCCCGGGAAGCCCACCTCCGCCTCCCGCACCACGCTCTCCCACATCATGAGCGCGCACGACACCAACCTGCTGGGGACCGTCCACGGAGGCGTCGTGATGAAGCTCGTGGACGACGCGGCGGGAGCGGTCGCGGGCCGGCACTCCGGGGGCCCGGCGGTGACCGCGTCGATGGACGAGATGGCCTTCCTCGAGCCCGTCCGTGTGGGCGACCTGCTCCATGTGAAGGCCCAGGTGAACTGGACCGGCCGCAGTTCCATGGAGGTCGGTGTGCGGGTCATCGCCGAGCGGTGGAACGAGTCCGTCCCGGCCACCCAGGTCGCCGGCGCCTATCTGGTGTTCGTGGCCGTGGACGCCGAGGGCAAGCCCCGTCCGGTGCCGCCGGTCGTGCCGGAGACGGACCGGGACAAGCGGCGCTGGCAGGAGGCCCAGATCCGCCGTACGCACCGCCTCGCCCGCCGCAAGGAGATCCTGGAGCTGCGGGCCCGCCGGTCCGCCGAGGGCCTGGACGACTAGCGCCACGCACGCCACGCAGCCACGCAGCCACGCACGCCGCGCGCGCCCGGGCGCCGGGCGCCGGTGCATGCCCGCCCGCACGGGCCTACGGGCACACCACCTGGTCGCCCGTGACCGCGTCGTCCGGGTTCTCGCTCACGCCCCTGGTCTCGGCCCGCACCCTCGTGACCCGATCGAACGCGGAGCCGATGAACACCTGCATGAGCGGCCCGTGCCCGGCCACCGGGTTGAGCCGAGCCCCCGGCAGGGCGGTGGCCAGTGTCCGCGCCGAGCGGTCCCAGCGCGGGTCGTACGTGATGACCGTCCGTGTGACTCCCGGCCCCGCGACGGCCTCCGGGTCGCCCGTCGTGGCGAAGCCCGTCGCGCTGAGCTGCCGCTCGGCCCGCACACCCTCGCCGGGGACTCCGGAGGCGTTGTAGACCCGCACGAGGATGCCCCGCGGGTCGATGGGGACGCTCTTGGCGCGGCTGCGGTGGTGGTGCCGGGCCAGCGGCCGGTCGCCGCGGACCTTGGCGAACAGCGCCTCGGCCCTCACCCGGTCCCACAGGACGGACGAGCCCCAGGCCGGGTCCCCCCGGTAGTCCGCGTCGGCCACGGGGACCTGGGTGAACTCCGACCCGGACGGCGCGAAGCGCCGCATCGCGGTACCGAGCGTGACCAGGTCGGTGCTGCTGAGCTCCCGGTCGGCGCGGACCGAGGAGAGCACGGCGTCCACGACCCGGGTCAGGCGCGCCGGGTTCATCAGCACGCCCGTGCTGTGCAGCCGTCCGATGACCTGCGCGAGGAAGTGCTGCTGGCGCCGGATGCGGCCGAAGTCCGAACTGCCGCCGATGTGGCGGGCCCGCACGTAGCGCAGCGACCCCGCGCCGTCGAGGACGGTGGTGCCGCTCGGCAGGTCGAGGCCGGAGTAGTCGTCCCTGAGCGGGGTCATCGTGCACACCTCCACCCCTCCGAGGGCGTCCACGGTGTTGACGAACGTGCGGAAGTTCACCTCGAGGTAGTGGTCGATGTGGATCCCGGTGGCCTTCTCCACGGTCCGCACCGTCAGCGACGGGCCACCGTGGGCGTAGGCGGCATTGATCTTGCCCGGGTGGTGGACACCCTTGGCGCCACCGGGCTCGTCGTGGTCGGGGAACTCCACATAGCTGTCGCGCGGCAGGCTCACCACGCTGAGCCGCCGCCGGTCGCCGGAGACGTGCAGCACCATCAGCGAGTCGGTGCAGTTGCACGCCGTGCCCCCCGCGTGCAGATGCCGTAGCTCCCCGCGGCTGAGGCCGTCGCGCCCGTCCACGCCGACGAGCAGGAAGTTGAGCCCCTTGTCCTTCTCCTTCACCGGGCGCTCGTGCTCCTTGATGCCCTGGAACGCGTCGACCCTGTCGATCCCCTGGTTGACGTGGTCCACGACGGCCCAGCCGAAGCCGCTGGTGGCGAGCACGGCGCAGGAGACCACGCCGACGAGCCTCATCCCCCAGCGGTGGAAGCGCGGGCGGGGGCCGGGCGTCTCGTCGGGGCTCATGCGTCCAGTGTCGATTGGGGCCCGCGGCCGATTCGCGGTTCCACGCCGAGCGGCCGGGCAGGGCCACTCTGACGGTGGAAACGGCGGGGAGGCGATGGCCCGAGGGGCCAGGCGAACCCGCGGGGGCGCGCCGCCGCCGGGCCACGGTACCGTTGGCCGCGATGAATACGAGTGGTCAGCAGCCGCCGGCGGTCTCCGTGATCATGCCGGTGCTCAACGAGGAACGGCACCTGCGCACCGCCGTCGAGCACATCCTTCGGCAGGACTACGCCGGCGAGGTGGAGGTGGTGATCGCGCTCGGACCGTCCACGGACCGGACCGACGACATCGCCGCCGAACTCGTCGCCGAGACGGCGGACCGGCCGACCGGCCGCGTCCACACGGTGCCGAACCCCACAGGCCGCACTCCCGCCGCGCTCAACGCGGCGATCAAGGCCTCCCGCCACCCCGTTGTCGTGCGCGTCGACGGCCACGGCATGCTCACACCCGACTACATCTCAACGGCCGTGCGCCTGCTCGAGGAGACCGGCGCCGCCAACGTCGGCGGCATCATGCACGCCGAGGGCGAGAACGACTGGGAGAAGGCCGTGGCGGCCGCCATGACCTCCAAGATCGGTGTGGGCAACGCCTCGTTCCACACCGGGGGCGACGCCGCGCCCGCCGAAACCGTGTACCTCGGCGTCTTCCGCCGCGAGGTGCTGGAACAGCAGGGCGGCTACAACGAGGAGTTCATCCGCGCCCAGGACTGGGAGCTGAACTACCGCATCCGCGAGGCCGGCGGCCTCATCTGGTTCTCGCCGCGGCTGCGGGTGTCCTACCGGCCGCGCCCGAGCGTGAAGGCGCTCGCCAAGCAGTACTACAACTACGGCCGCTGGCGCCGGATCGTGACCCGCTACCACAAGGGCTCGGTCAACCTGCGCTACCTGGCGCCGCCGATCGCGCTGCTGGCCATCGCCGCCGGAACGCTCGCCGGACTGCTGGTCCACCCGCTGGGCCTGGTCGTCCCCGGCGGCTACCTCGCCGCGATCATCCTGGGCTCCATACCCGCGGGCAAGGCACTGCCCACGGGCGCCCGCGCCCAGATCCCGCTCGCGCTGGCCACGATGCACCTGTGCTGGGGCTGGGGGTTCCTCACGAGCCCGAGGTCGCTGGCGCGCAAGGTGATCGCCAGCAGGCGGCCCGCGGCAACCCAGCCCACCGCCTGACCGTTCCCGTTACCCTCGGCCCGTGGGGGACAACACAACACGCGTGGCGCCGACCGCCGATGTCGACGAGCGGGCGCTGATCGGCGAGGGCACGGCGGTCTGGCATCTCGCCCAGATCCGCGAGGACGCGGTGCTCGGCGCCGAGTGCGTCATCGGCCGGGGCGCCTACGTGGGCCCGGGTGTGCGCATCGGCGACCGCGTCAAACTCCAGAACCACGCCCTGGTCTACGAGCCCGCGGTGCTCGAGGACAACGTCTTCATCGGGCCCGCCGCCGTGCTCACCAACGACCTCTACCCCCGCTCCACCTCGCCCGACGGGCGCCTGAAACGCCCTCAGGACTGGTCCGCGCTAGGTGTCACCGTGCGCGAGGGCGCCTCCGTCGGTGCCCGCGCCGTGATCGTCGCGGGAGTCACCATCGGCCGCTGGGCCCTGGTGGCGGCCGGGGCCGTGGTCCACCGGGACGTCCCGGACTTCGCGCTCGTCGTGGGAACGCCCGCCCACCGCGTCAAGTGGGTCGGCCGCGCGGGCGTTCCGCTGGAGCCCGTCGAGGGGCAGCCGTGCCGCTGGCGGTGCCCCGACACCGGGGAGCTCTACACCGAGCGGGACGGCGTCCTCAGCCTGCCGGGGCAGCTCCACCAGGTGTAGCGCAAGCCCGCGGCGGCGTGGACCGCGACCGGCCACCGGAGCGTCACCAGGTGTACGACGGGTTCACGTGCATGCACGCCTTGCTGTCGTCGCCCCGCAGCGCGGCCGCGCTGTCCGGAGCGCCGTCCTTCTCGCGCTTCTTCCTGGCGGCCTCGGGGTAGGTGGTGCCCTCCCGCCAGTCGGCGCCCACGATCACCGTGATCGCCGTGGAGGTGGTGGAGCGCTCCACCGCGCTCGACGGCAGGCCGAGCGACTTCGCGATCACCTGCGCGTCCGCCTTCTGGCCCGGTGCGGCGTAGGTGACCGTGGACTCGCTCCGGGCCTGTCCCGAGCCGCCGGAGACGACCTTGGTGAAGCCCTGGGAGACCAGGTGCGCGGTGACGTCGGCGGCCCGGTGGGTGGCCGGGGGCAGGGTCTGGGTGCCCGAGCTGTTCACGACGAGCGCGTCGACCTGGTCCTTTGGGGTCTTGCTCTTCGGCGCCTTTTCCGGCTTCTTCTTCCCCTTGCCGTCGAGCGGGACGTCGTTGCGGACGAGGGAGAACAGCTTCTCGGCGTCGCCGGGCTTGGGGATCACGTGCGCGTTGTTCCGCGGGTCCAGCACCCACGGCATCGTGGTCATCGTGATGCGCTTGGCCGGGATGCTCTTGAGCTGGGTGCCGAGGTCGTAGAGCTTCTTGACCGTGTCGAGGCCCCGGTCGACGGTGAGCGCCTTGGTCGACGCCTCCGCCAGCGATGTGAGCTTGCCCGGGTCGGTGAGCTTGGTGCCCGCCTTGAGCTGGCGGACCATCGAGTTCATGTACATGTGCTGGGCGTGGGTGCGCCCGATGTCGGTGTTGTCCTCGAAGCCGTAGCGCGTGCGCAGCCATTGCAGGGCCTGGACGCCCTTGACCTTCGTGGTGCCCTTCTCCAGCCGCAGCCCCGAGCCGTGGCCGCTGCTGTCCTTGGAGTGGACATTGGCGTCCACGCAGACCGGGACGCCGCCGACGGCGTCGGCCATGCGCACCACTCCGCCGAAGTCGAGCATCATGAAGTGGTCGATCGGAATGCGCGTGAGCTCGTACCACATGGCGACCGTGCAGCCCGGACCGCCGCGCCCCAGGCTCTCGTTGGCCGTGTTCTCCATCGGCTGGTAGGTCTTGCCGTCCTCCTTGTCGTGACACGCGGGTATCCGCAGCCGGGTGTCGCGGGGGAGGCTGATCACCGAGGCGTTGCTGCGGTCCGCGGACAGGTGGACGAGCATCTGGACATCGGCCAGCGGCGGGCGGTCGGCGTCCTGGCGGGCGCCGCCGAGCTTCTGGTTCTCCTTGGACTTGCGGCTGTCCGAGCCCAGGATGAGGATGTTCAGCGGGGTCTGCCCGGCGGCGTTCGGCGTGTGCTGCATGTTCTTGTCGCCGAGGTTGAGGTCGTCCTTCCTCAGGTTGCCGTTCAGGTGCTCGATGTAGAGCCACCCGGCGCCCGCCGTGCCGAGCACGAGCAGGCTGACGCACCCGGCCGTCCACTTCAGTATTCGGATCCTGCCGCTTTGTCTGCGCCGCCGATTGCCGCCACCACGCCGTCTTTCGCCGCCGGACCCGCCCGAACCGCCCTGGGGGGCTGTACGGGGCGATGGAACCTTCGTTCGGGCGGCATTCTGCATATGACGGCCTCCTCGGCTGCTGCTACTTGGCGCAGACGTTCTTGTCGTCCGCGTTGACGCTCTGCAGGTCCGAAGGCGCGGCGGTGGGGGCCGTCAACGGAACGCCCGCGCCTTCGAAGTCCTGTCCCAGGGTGAGGGTCATCTCATCCAGGGGTGCCGCGTCGGGTCCCTTCTCCTTGAGCGCGGAGTCGGGCAGGCCCATGATCTCGGCGAGAGCGCGGGCCTGGTCCCCCTGGTTGGGGGCGTAGACCAGGTTGGTCTTCCTTGCGGTGGCCGGGGCGTTGAGCCCGTTGCTGGAACGGATCACGCCCTGGCTGTTCTGCAGCCAGCTGACCGTCACCTGAGCGGCGCCCACCTTGCCGCTGCCGTTGACGACCTTCACCCGCACATTGGCGGGGGCTGCCTTGGTGGTCTCGGTGGGGGCGGGCCCGGCCTTCTTGCCCTTCTTGCCGACCTTGGTGAGCGAGTGGTCGGCCTTGACCATGGCGAAGAGCTGCCGGGCCTCCTTCTCCTTGAGAACGAGACGGTTCTTGTCGGCGGGGTCGTCGGCGACGGGGACCGTGGCGAAGGTGATGTTCTTGGTGTTGACCTCGCCCAGGTCCTGGCCCAGGCTCATCAGCTTCTTCACGCTCCCTATGCCGCTGTCGACGGTCAGCGACTTGGTGGCGGCATCGGCGAGGTCCCACAGCTTGGTGGGGCTGCTGAGGGTCCCATTGCTCTTGACCTTGCGGATCATCGAGCTGAGGAACTGCTGCTGGAGCGGGATGCGGGTCAGGTCGCCGCCGAGGCCGACGGAGTGCCGGGTGCGGACGAAGGACAGCGCCTGCTCGCCCTTGATGGTGTGCTTGCCCGCGGACAGGTTGAGCTTGGAGTCCCTGTCGCGGATGTCCTTGGCCAGGCACACCTCGACACCGCCGACGGCGGTGGACATCGTCTTCACCGCGTTGAAGTCCACCATCATGAAGTGGTCGACACGGATGCCGGTGAGCGCCTCGACGGTCTTCCATGTGCAGTCGGGACCGCGCTCGTCCTGTCCGAGGCTGGTGTTGAACATCCCCTTCGCCTGACCGGGGATGGTCCTGGACTTGTCCTCGGTCCGGCACTCGGGGATCGGCACCATCAGGTCGCGGGGGATGCTGACGGCGGTCGCGTTGGTGCGGTCCTTGGACACATGGAACAAAAACGTGGTGTCGGCGTGGCCCGCGCTGCCCTCGTCGCCGTACTTCTTGCCGAGGCCCTTACGGCTGTCCGTGCCGATCATGAGTATGTTCATGGCGCCGTCGGCGCCCGCGGACGGCCGGTCGTCGCCGAGGTCGGCCTTGTACGAGTTGATGTTGCCGTTGAAGTGCTGGTAGACGAAGTAGCCGCCGGTGCAGCCCGCCACGAGCAGGAAGCCGAGCGTGCCCGCCGTCCAGTGCAGGGCCTTCTTGCCCTTGGACTTGCCCTTGGGCCTCCTGCGCCCCGCGCCGCCCGCGCGTCCGCCGTCGCCGCCCGGTCCGCCGCCCTGGCCCGCCCGCCGCGTGGCGCGTCCCCCGGGTGCGGGGGAGTCGCCGCCGTTCCTGGCGCGTCGGCGGCCCTCGGGCGAACCCGCCTGGCGCGGGACGCCGCCGCCGGAGGGGCGGCGCCTGGAGGTTCTCGGGGGCGCCTCGGGGGAGGAAAGGGAGTCAGGGGTCGGACGAAACTCATAGGTGCCCGTCTCCGGGTCCAGAACCCACTGGTCGGCGGGGTCGATGTCGCCGGACCGGCCGGGGCTGCCTGAGCCGCTGTGCCTACGGCCTTGCGAATCCACGGTCGCCTGTGCCCTCCGTCGTGCCGCGCGACGCCTCCCCCCAGGGGCGTCCATCGGTCGATTTCTTGCGTGCGCGTCGTCGGCCTCGGACCAGGCCGGATGGCACACATTAGCCGCCCAGTTCAGCGGCTTAGTACGCCCGTGACAAATTCCACTCCCCTACAAGCGGACAAACTAGCTGATAGTTCTGGTGTATTGGAACGGCCTTTACCTATGAAGTGCCGCAAATGTCGGAGTTGGCTGTTGTGCCCTCGTAGCCGGGAGTGGCGACGGACGGTGACGTCGACGGCGTCGGATCCGGCGACGGTCCGTGCGGCGCTGCGGTGTCCTGTGACATCGCGCCCGCGCCGCTGTCACTCGCTGTGCCCGAAGGGCTACCCGGGCGGCTGTGCGCGGAACTTGCCACCTTCACCGGCCGGTCTTCGCGCAGCGCCGCGAAGAGCTCGGCGGCCTCCGGCTGCACCAACTGGTCGCGGTTGGGGTCGTTGACGTACGGCTCGCGCGGCACGGTGAGGAACACCACGCCCTTCGTCGGCGTCTTCTGCAGCGTGCGGGCGAGCCCGTACAACTCGTCGAGGGAGTTCAGCCCCGCGTCGGCGGTGAGCGAGGAAGTGGCCGCGTCCATCAGCGAGTAGAGCTTGGTGGGGTTGAGCAGGACCCCGTTGCTCTTCACCTTCTTCAGCAGCGACGCCATGAACTGCTGCTGGCGGCCCATGCGCTGGGTGTCGCTGCCGTCGCCGAAGCTGTGCCGGGCTCGTACGAAGGCCAGCGCGTCCTCGCCCCTGACCGTCTGCCGTCCCGCGGGCAGGTCCAGCTTGGCGTCCCGGTCCGTGACCGGCTTCGGCAGGCAGACCTCCACCCCGCCGACCGCGTTGACCATCTGCTTGAAGCCGGTGAAGTCCACGATCAGATGGTGGTCGATCCTCACGTCGGTCATGTTCTCCACCGTGCGGATCGTGCACGCCGCCCCGCCGAACTGGAAGGCCCAGTTGAACTGCGCGTGCTGGGCGCGGGTCTCACTGCCGTTCTTCTGCCGGCACGCCGGGATGTCCGCCATCAGATCGCGGGGGATGCTCATCGCCGTGGCGCTGCGCCGGTCGGCGGTCAAATGCAGAAGGATGGTGGTGTCCGAGCGCTGAGAACCCTCGCTCGCGCCGTATTTGCGGTTCGATCCGCTGCGGTCGTCCGAGCCGATGAGCAGGATGTTGAGTGCCTTCTCCACCACCGGCGTCGGGCGCTGGCTCTCGTAGCCGCCGAGCATGCGGGCCGTACTCTCGTCCGTCTTGATGTTCGAGTCGAGCTTCTGGTACGCGAGGTAGGCGGCGCCGCCGGCGGTCGCGACCAGGACCGCGGTGCCGATCGCCACGATCTTGGCCGCACGGCGGCGCAGGGCCCGGCGGCGCAGCACCGACTGCGGTATTCGGGTGCCACCGGGTGGCAGGGGCGAGCGGTCCTCGGGCGCGGCCGCCTGCTCCTCGCCCGGCTCGCCGCCGGCCCCGTTCCCGGCGTCCGCTCGTCTGCTCACGTCTGCGCTCATCCCCCTGGGAGAGGTCCTTGTCGGCGGCACGGTGGGCCGTCCGGATCAGAGGCCCATGAACACCCGTGCAGACGCCTGAATCGGGCGCATGGTTGTGCGACTACCCACGATCATTGGCCTGTGAGCACGGGGTATGCGCGGCCTGAGATCGTATGTGCGTGCGATTGCCCTATGGTTTTCGCTGGTCGCGGCGGGCCGAACGGGTGATATTGACATTGCGCCGTTCGAGTGAAGTGTCAGAGCTTTCGGCGTGGTACGACCGCAGTCCTGGTAATGCCGCGATCTCGCGGGAGACGGTGAAGAGGTCGGGACGGGATCGACCGCGGGACACACGGTCCCGCTCAGGCCGTGCGGGTGATCCGCTCCTGCTCCCTGCGGCGCTCCAGAGCGTCGGCGTCCAGGCGGTCGAGGTTGCGGCACAGGACCACGGAGGCGTCGGCGGCCAGGGCGGCGAGGAGCCCTGCGGACAGCCCCTCCCACGAGTCCATCGGCAGACCCGTGAGCACGCGTGAGCCCCGCTCGAGGCCGAGCTTCGCGGCCTCGCCCCGAGCCCGCTCCACCACCTGCGCCCCCGTCAGTTCCTGGCCGCCGAGCAGGAGAGCGGGGTCGTCGGCGGTCACGGGGGAGTAGGGCGTGAACCGGTCGCCCTGCCCGGAGACCTCGGCCGCGTAGTCCATGAACCCCCGCGGCGGCTGGGGGAAGCGGCCGCCGAGCGGGCGCAGCGCCAGGGCCACTCGTTCGCCCGGGCAGGCGCGCGCCTCCTCCAGGGTGTCCGGCCCGGTGATCACCAGGTCGCTCGCCGCCGGATCGCCCCCGGGGGCCACCACGAGCCCGACCCGCCAGGAGGCGGCCAGCCACACGGCGGTCTGCCAGTGGACGGGCAGGAGGAGCGCCAGCCGGTCGCCGGGCTCGGCGGAGAGCTCGTCCTGGAGCAGGTTGGCGGTCTTGGCCACCCAGTTGTCGAAGGTGGCCACGGACAGCTCCACCCGCTCGCCCGTGGCGTCGTCGTAGAAGGTGACCAGCGGCCTCGCCGCGTCCGTGGCGAGCGCGGACTGCAGCAGGTCGTCGGGGGTCTGTGCGGTGTGGTCCATGGTCCCCAGAGCCTACGCGCGCCGCCGTCCGACGCCGGGTCAGGATCCGGTCGGCCGGGGCGGGCGGGGGCGCTCCATCCGGCGGACAGTCCGTCAGACCCTGAGTGGCATGATTTATGGCTTATGCCCAGTATCTGCATATGCGTCAATTTCTAGCTTCCGCTATCGGAGTCGGGTGCGCGGCTGTCCTCGCGGCCCCGATCGCCCTGCCAGCCAACGCCGCCGAGCACACGGCCGTGCGTTCCTCCGCCGTCCCGGCGCCCGTCGCGGCCGACACCGCGTCAGCCGTGTCGGGCACCACGCGAACCATCCCGCTCGTCCCCTTCTCCCTCAGCGGCGACTCGCTCGACCGCGGCCTGGTCACCCCTGAGAGGGAAAACGCCGCCACCGGCAGCGGGCTCCCCCCGCAGGCCGTCGAGCCGTTCTCCCTCGTCGGTGTCACCTGGGACGACGCCTCGGCTCCCCTGCCGGGCAGCGTCGAGGTGCGCACCCGGGCCGTGGGGAGCGGCTCCTGGTCGTCGTGGCAGGCGCTCGAGGCCCACGACGACGACGCCCCCGACGCCGACTCGGCCGAGCGCCTCTCCTCGAGTGTGCGCGGCAGCACCGCCCCGCTGTGGGTGGGCAGCTCGGACGCGGTGGAGGTGCGGGTGGCCCCGGCCGCGTCCACCGGCGGTGCGCCCGCCGCGCTGCCGAAGGGGCTGCGGGTGGACATGGTCGACCCGGACGGCCCGGTGCCGAAGGGCGGAGGTGTCCCGGGTGGCACCAGGCCGAACCCGGGTCCGCCCGCTCCCCACGCGGGCCCGGAGCCCCAGTCGGGCCCCGAGGCCGGACCCCAGCCCGATCCCGAGCCGCAGTCCGGTCCCGAGGCGGGGCCCCAGTCCGGACCCGAGGCGGGGCCCGAGGCCGGTCCCGAGTCAGGTCCTGAATCCGGTCCTGAATCCGGTCCTGAGCCCGACTCGGGGACCGGTACGTCGACCGACAACGGCACCGCGACCGGCACCGACGCCTCGGCCGGGGAGGCGCCCGAGGCCCAGACCCTGCCCTTCGAGGTGGACACCCCCGACGGGGTGTCCAACGAGGAGGCCTCCTCCTACGCCAACTCCGACGTCGCCGCGGCCAACGCCACCGAGATCGCCGCCGAGGAGAACGCCACCAAGGTCGGCCCGCCGACGTACAGCGCCGCCCGCCCCCGTATCGTCACCCGCGCCGGATGGGGCGCCGACGAGCGCCTGCGGGAGCGGAAGTTCCTGTACACCGGCAAGGTCCTCACCGCGTTCGTGCACCACACCGCCACCGGCAACAACTACAGCTGCAGCCAGTCGGCCTCCATGATCCGCAGCGTCTACCGCTACCACGTCAAGAGCATGGGCTGGCGCGACATCGGCTACAACTTCCTCATCGACAAGTGCGGCACCATCTACGAGGGACGCGCCGGCGGTGTCACCAAGGCCGTGATGGGCGCCCACACCTACGGCTTCAACAACCACAGCACCGGGATCGCCGTCCTCGGCACCCACAGCGCCTCCAAGCCGCCCACCGCGGTTGTCACCGCCCTCGCCCGCCTGACGTCCTGGAAGCTGGGCCTGAAGGGGGTCAACGCCAACGGCAGCAATGTCGTCACCGCGGGCGGCGGCAAGTACAAGGCAGGTACGAAGGTACGGATGAAGGCGATCTCCGGGCACCGGGACGGCTTCAACACCGAGTGCCCCGGCGCCAAGCTGTACGCCGCCATCCCCGGCATCCGTACGCAGGCAGCACGTCTCCAGGGCCGTTAGCGCTCCCGCGCGGGGCCGTGGCCCGGGCCCCGCCGTCCCCGTGTCCGGCTGCCCCGGCCGGGTCCCGCTGTCGGCGTTCCGGGACCCGGCCGTCGGGGGGACCCGGTCGTCGGGGCGCGCCGCCGTGCCCGGCCGTCGCAGGCCCACGGCACCGGACGCCACGCCCTGACCGGGGGGTGAACGGCCGGGCCCTCCCTCCTGCATAGACTTGCGGACCACTCTGCCGCGAGCGGGGCACGGCGGTGGCCTGGGCCACCGATGAGCGCAGACCACCGAAGAGCGCAGACCACCGATGAACGCGGACGACCGATGAGCGCAGACCACCGAAGAGCGCGGACGACCGATGAGCGCAGACGACCGAAGAGCAAGGCGCGGGAAGAACAAGGTGCAAGGTGACTGAAGCGATCCTCCTCGTCGGCGGAAAGGGCACCCGCCTGCGCCCCCTGACGGTGCGCACGCCCAAGCCCATGGTCCCCGCGGCCGGAGTGCCCTTCCTGACCCACCAGCTCGCCCGCGCCCGCGCCGCCGGGGTGGAGCACGTGGTCCTCGCCACGTCGTACCTCGCCGAGGTCTTCGAGCCGTACTTCGGCGACGGTTCCGCGCTGGGCCTGCGCCTGGAGTACGTCACCGAACGCGAGCCCCTCGGCACCGGCGGGGCCATCCGCAATGTCGCCGAACGGCTCACCTCCGGCCCCGACGAGCCCGTGCTCATCTTCAACGGGGACATCCTCACCGGCCTCGACATCGCCGGCCTGGTGCGTACCCATGTCGACACCGGAGCGGAGGTGACCCTCCACCTCACCCGGGTCGAGGACCCCCGCGCCTTCGGTCTGGTCCCCACGGCGGCCGACGGGCGGGTCACGGCGTTCCTGGAGAAGCCGCAGACGCCGGAGGAGATCGTCACCGACCAGATCAACGCGGGCGCCTATGTCTTCAACCGCTCCGTCATCGAGGCGATCCCGGTGGGCCGTCCCGTCTCCGTCGAACGCGAGACCTTCCCCGGCCTGCTCGCCTCCGGTGCCCACCTCCAGGGTGTCGTCGACTCCACGTACTGGCTCGACCTCGGGACACCGCAGGCGTTCGTGCGCGGCTCCGCGGACCTGGTGCTCGGCCGCGCCCCCTCCCCGGCCGTGCCGGGCCGGGCCGGGGAACACCTTGTGCTGGAGGGTGCCGACGTCGCCGTCGACGCCAAGCTCAGCGGCGGCACCTGCGTCGCCGCCAGGGCCGTCGTCGCGGCGGGGGCGCGAGTGGACGGCAGCCTGGTCCTGGAGGGCTCGGTGATCGAGGCGGGGGCCATGGTCCGCAACTCGCTCATCGGCGCCGGTGCCCGCGTCGGGGCCCACTGCGTCCTGGACGGGGCGGTCATCGGTGACGGGGCCGTGGTCGGCCCGGACAACGAGCTGCGCCACGGCATCCGCGTGTGGTGCGGGGCCACCCTGGCGCCCGCGTCGGTCCGTTTCTCCTCCGACCAGTGAGCCCGGGCGGGCAGCGGCTACGCTCGCACCCGTGACGTCCGACCTTCCGACCCCGCCCATGACGCGCGCGACCGTCCGCGCCGGGCTGATGGCCGTGCCACGGCAGGTCGAGGGCCGCACGCGGGGCGGGCCCGGTGCCGGGACACGAGTCCCGGCGCGGACACCGAGCCAGGCGCGGGTCCAGGCACCGGTCCAGGCACCGAGTCAGGCGCGGGTCCGGGCGCCGGTCGTCGCCGGAGCGCCGCCGTCGGAGCCCGCCGTCCGGCGCTGGTCCCCGTCCGGACCCCTCGATCTGCCTCTCACCGTCGGCAAGCTGCGCCGGGGAGGAGCCGACCCCTGCCTGCTCCCCGCCCCCGACGGCTCCGTCTGGCGGGCCTCCCGCACCCCCGAGGGACCAGGCACGCTGCGCCTGATGGCCCGCCCCGGCGAGGCGGCCGTTGACGGCCAGGCATGGGGCCCCGGCGCCCAGTGGCTGCTCGACCGGATGCCCACGCTGCTCGGGGCCGAGGACGACCCGGCCGCGTTCGTCCCGCGCCATCGCCTGGTGCACGAGGCGCACCGCCGCAACCCGGGCATGAGGCTCGCCCGCACCGGACTGGTCCTCGAAGCCCTGATCCCGGCCGTCCTCGAACAGCGCGTCACCACCCGGGAGGCCTACCGCGCCTGGCGCCTCCTGCTCCACCGCTACGGCGAACCCGCTCCCGGCCCCGCCGACTCGCCCGCCGCCCGAATGCGGGTCGCTCCCGACCCGCGCGGCTGGGCGATGATCCCCTCCTGGGAGTGGCACCGTGCGGGGGTCGACGGTCAGCGCTCCTCGACGATCATGCGCGCGGTCCGATACGCCCGCCGTCTCGAAGAGGCCGCGGCGATGGACGGAGAGGCCGCCGCCCGGCGCCTCCAGGCCATCCCCGGCATCGGCCCATGGACCGCCGCCGAGACTCTCCAGCGGAGCAATGGCGACCCCGACGCCGTCTCCGTCGGCGATCTGCACCTGCCCGGCATCGTGGGCTGGTCCCTGGCGCGCGACCGGGACGCCGACGACGACGTCATGCTCGAACTCCTGGAGCCCTACCGCGGCCAACGCCACCGCGCCTGCCGCCTGATCCTCCTCTTCGGCCGGTCCCCCTCCCGCCGTGCCCCACGCCGGCAGGTCTTCGCGATCGAACGGTTCTGACGGGACCGGCCGCCGGAGTTCGGCTGCGGCGCCTCGGCCACCGCACGTCGCCCGGCAGGACGCGACAGCCCGCCCACCGCGCTTCCGCGCGCTGCGGCTGCCTCGGGCCGAGCGCCGCAGGTCTACTACCGCACCTCGATGAACGCGCCGACGTCGCGCGCGGGCCGCTCTCGTGGGGGCGCCGCCGCGCGGCCCACCGCCACCGCGCCCATCGGGTCCC
The DNA here is from genome assembly GCF_014646055.1 of Wenjunlia tyrosinilytica. Taxonomy (GTDB): domain Bacteria; phylum Actinomycetota; class Actinomycetes; order Streptomycetales; family Streptomycetaceae; genus Wenjunlia; species Wenjunlia tyrosinilytica. The sequence continues at coordinate 24,885 of NZ_BMMS01000011.1, read as the reverse complement.
AGTCGGCCGGGAGGCCGAGCGCCTCGCGGACCACGTCCCGGCAGAACATCGTCGACGACACCCAGGCGGAGCCGAGCTGCTCGGCCGCCAGCGCCACCAGCAGGTTCTGCACTCCCGCCCCGGCCGCGACCACGAACATCTCCCGCTCCGCCGCCGCCCGCCGGGCGTCCGGGTAGGCATGCGCCCCGTCCGCCACCAGGCACGGCACCACCAGATACGGCGCACGCCGCAGGACGTCCCCGCGGGCCGTGCGCCGGGCGATCCGCTCCTCGGAGAGGCCATCGGCGCGCAGGTCCGCACGCCAGGCCTCCAGCATGGCGTCCAGCAGCCGGGTCCTCGCCCGCGCCGACTCCAGCAGCACAAACCGCCACGGCGTGGTGTGGTGCGGGGCGGGCGCGGTGACGGCGGCGGCGACGGCCCGGCGGACCGAGTCGCCGTCCACGGGCTCGTCGGTGAACTCCCGGACGGTCCGGCGCAGGGTGACCGCCTCGCGGATCGCCTCCGAGGTGCCGAGCCGGAACATGTCCATCGCGGCGTCCCTCACCAACGGCCCCGTCCCGGAGTCGTCCTGAGGGTCCACCAGGTGGCCGAGCCCGCGCACCACCGCCACCGGGCGGCCGAACGCCTTGCCCTTTGCGAGGTCTCCGGCCCCGGCGAGCTCGTCCGCCACCGCCGCCGCCGTGACCTCCAGCTCATTGCCATGGGTGTCGCGCGCCCCGCGCAGGTCCTCCAGCACACGCAGCCCGGCCGCGCCGATCGCCACGTCCGTCTGCCCATTGCGCCACGGCCGCCCGAACGTGTCGGTGAGCACCACACCCACCTCGACGCCCAGCGCCTCGCGCAGCCCTTCGCGGATCCGCCGCGCCGTCGCGTCCGGATCCTCGGGCAGGAGGAGAACGGTGCCGGGGGCGGTGTTGGAGGCGTCGACGCCCGCGGCCGCCATGACCAGGCCCAGACGGTTCTGCACGATGCGGGTGCGTCCGCGCCGCGCCACGACGCGCACGGTCTCGGCGTCGATCGCCGCCTCGCGGTCGTCCGCTCTCAGCAGCCGCCCCTCCGCCTTGCTGGCGATCTTCGAGGTGACCAGGAGGATGTCACCGTCGGCCAGGTCGTCCGGTCCCGCCGCCGCGGCGATGAGCTTCGCCAGGTCGTCACCCTCCGACACCTCGGGGATGCCGTCCAGGGCCCAGACGCGGAAGTCGTTCACCGGCGCACCTCCTCGGCCAGCGCCAGCGCCTCGCGGGCCATGGCGGCCGTGGTGTCGATATCGGTCATCATCAGCGGCACCGCCCGGCAGCGGATGCCCCGGGCCTCCACCTCCCCGACCACCGAGGCGTCCACGGTGTCCACCAGCCACCCGTCGAGCAGCCCGGAGGCGGAGCCGGAACCGGAGGACGCGTTCGCCGCGCCCCCGGACTCCGCTCCGCCCGGGCCGGACCCGGCTCCTGCCCCGCGGGCACCGTAGTGCGCGGCGACCGCCGCGGCCGTCGTCTCGACGCCGACGGCCGCCAGGACCTTGTCCGCCATGCCCCGCACCGGGGCGTCCCCGACGATGGGGGACAGGCCGACGACCGGGGCGTCCGCCTCGGCGACCGCCTCGCGGATGCCGGGGACGGCCAGGATCGTGCCCACGCTGACGACCGGGTTGGACGGCGGGAGAAGGACGACGTCGGCCGCCGCGACGGCCTCGAGTACGCCGGGGGCGGGCTTCGCCTGCTCCGCGCCCACCGGGACGATCGCCCGCGCCTCCACGGCGGCGCGCAGGCGCACCCAGTACTCCTGGAAGTGAACCGCCTTGCGCCCCCCGTCCTCGGTGTCCACGAGGACATGCGTCTCGACCCGGTCGTCCGACATCGGGATCAGACGAACCCCGGGCCTCCAGCGTTGGCACAGCGCCTCGGTGACGGCGCTGAGCGGGTAGCCGGCGCCGATCATCTGGGTGCGCACGATGTGCGTGGCGAAGTCGCGGTCGCCCAGCCCGAACCACTGCGGTCCGACGCCGTAGGCGGCCATCTCCTCCTTGACCGACCAGGTCTCGTCGGCGCGGCCCCAGCCCTGTTCCTCGTTGATGCCGCCGCCGAGGGTGTACATGACGGTGTCAAGGTCCGGGCAGACCTTGAGTCCGAACAGGTGGATGTCGTCACCGGTGTTGCCGATGGCGGTGATCTCCGCTTGCGGAACCGCCGCTTTGAGACCGCGCAGGAAACGGGCGCCCCCGATGCCTCCGGCCAGAACCACGATGCGCATGCGGCCAGTCTGCCAGGCGGTTCAGTGGCGCAGCGCCGCGCCCTTGCCGCCCTCGCCTCCACCGGCGCCGGCCGCCGGGACGACGGGCAGTCCCGCGGCCGCCCATGCCTGGAAGCCGCCGTCCAGGTCGTCCGCCCGCCGCAGTCCGAGGTCGCGCAGGGAGGCGGCGGCCAGGGAAGAGGCATAGCCCTCGTTGCACACCACGATCACATGCACGTCGTGGTCCACCGCCTGCGGCAGCTTGTACGGGCACGCCGGGTCGAAGCGCCACTCCAGCTCGTTGCGTTCCACGATCACCGCGCCCGGTATCAGTCCGTCCCGCTCGCGCAGCGCCTGGTAGCGGGTGTCCACCAGCACGGCGCCGGCCTCGACGGCGCCGCGCGCCTGCTCGGGGGTGAGCCTGCCGATGCGGGCCCTGGCCCGGTCAACCAGGCTGTCGACGGTCTCGCTCACCGGGTCTCCCCCACTACCGAGCTGCACACGTGAGGCAGGTGCGGGTACTGCGTCATCTCGGTCAGGCCGGGGAAGTAGACGTGGAGGCTGACCGCGGGCTCCAGGCTGTCGTTGACGGCCTCGTGCAGGTAGCCGGGGCCGAACACCCGCTGGCTGCCTGGCCGCAGTTCGCGCCGGGCCTCACCCGAGCGGGTGAGGGAGCGTTCGGTGAGCGTGCCCTCGAGAACGGTGACGACACCCGAGGAGCGGCCGTGGTCGTGCAGCCCGCTGCTCTGCCCCGGCAGCCAGGTCAGCAGCCACACCTCGTAGCCGGGGCCGGTCTCGAGCCGGTGGTACCAGCGGCTCACGGGGTCGTACTCGACCAGCGGCGCCCAGCGCGCGCGGTCCCCGGCCACGGCGCACGCCAGCCCGGCGAACTCGGCGACGGTTCGCGGGTGCTCGGGGCGGGCGGGGGCCAGATGCTCCACGGCGAGCGGGTCGCCGCCGATGGAGATGTCGCTGAGCTGCGGGACCTCGGCGGCGAGGGGAGAGGGGCTGTACACGGTTGCGGTGTCCTATGGCGGGAGGAAGTACCGGAAGTCGGCTGCGCCGCGTCCGCGCGGTGGCGCGGGCTCCGCGTGCGCGAGGGCGTCCGCCGGGGACTGGGGCGGGGCCGCGGTGGCATCGGCGGCCGGGCCTGATGGCCTCGGCGGTCGGTACCGGAAAGACGTCGCTGCGACCGCGCGGATCAGCGCGGGAGCGGCAGTGGCTGCGCCTCGGGCGTCAGCAGGAACAGCTGCGACAGCAGCCGGAGAGCTGGAAGCAGTGGGCCGTCACGGCACGGCGGAGCTCGGCACGGCGAGTCCGGGTGGGTGCGTGGGTCACTGACATGCGGTCCAGGACACCTTGTCAAGAGGGCGACTGTCAACCGACTGTCCCGCGGTGTGGCGAATCTTTCACCCGTTCCGGCGGCAGGCACCGCTGAAAGGTTTGTGCACACAGGCACCGGGAACGTGGCGCAGCATCCCGTGTGCGGGGCGTACCTCCGGGGCGCCCCTCGGGGCGAACCGCGAAACGTTTCCGTGGCGGGCGGCGATCCGCAACGCCTCCTCGCACAGATGTGCAACCCGATCTCTTCGGGCCGCGTCCATGGGTGGTAAGTGGCGTCGCGCGGGGAGCGCGGAGCTGCTTGTCGGAGTTTGGGCAGATTTGAACACTTTCCGCGAACCCTTGGTTCCGTGGAGTGAATGAACGGCCCAATAGCAGATCTCGGCTTGACTGAGCTGGATCGGCACACTTGTAATTTCACTCGTGTCGTTCGGTCGTATCGGACTAGATGACGACGGCATCACGACATCACGGGGATGCAAACAGGAGCGAGGGGCGCATATGACCGAGCTTTTTGAGCTACTGGGCGATGAAGCCGAAGAAGAGCTCGGATGGCAGGAGCGCGCGCTGTGCGCCCAGACCGACCCGGAGTCCTTCTTCCCCGAGAAGGGCGGCTCCACCCGCGAGGCCAAGAAGGTCTGCCTGGCCTGCGAGGTCCGCTCGGAGTGCCTCGAGTACGCCCTCGCCAACGACGAGCGGTTCGGCATCTGGGGCGGCCTGTCCGAGCGCGAGCGCCGCAGGCTCAAGAAGGCGGCCGTCTGACGCCGCAGGCCCACCCGCCGACGCCGTCGGCCGCCCGCCGTCACCTCACGGCCGGTCGAGGCGGCCGAGGACCAGGTCCGTCTTCCGCGCGCGCTGCCGTGGGAGGCGGACCTTTGTCGCAGTCCTCCTCCTGAGGCGGGGCCTTGGCCCGGCCTTGGCTCCCGCACCGGAACGCCTCTTGCGTGAGCCGTTAGTGTGGGGGGCCGTCCGAGACGCGTGAGGCTCACGCGCGCGTCCCCACTGTCCAGCGAACCGGGGCCCGCTTCCTCGATGTCCGTTCACAGCCATCAGACGGCCCAGCCGCACCAGGCCCAGCACCACCCGCACTCGGGCACGCCCGAGTTCCCGCGCCATGTCGTCACGGCCGTGATCGTCGCCCACGACGGCGCCCGCTGGCTGCCCCGGGCCCTGTCCGGGCTCCACGGCCAGGACCGCCCCGTCCAGAACGTCGTCGCCGCGGACACCGGAAGCGCCGACGAGTCCGCCAACCTCCTCGAGGACAGCCTCGGCAAGGACCGGGTCCTCCACCTCGCCCGCCGCACCGGCTTCGGCGCCGCCGTCGACGAGGCCGCCCGCCTCGCGGGACCGGTCGACACCGAGTCGCTGCCCTACCTCGCCCGCCGCAGCGGCTGGGACCCCGTCACCCGCAGCTGGCGCGACGACGACCCCTCCTTCGACCAGGAGCTCCCCGAGCCCGTCCAGTGGCTCTGGCTCCTCCACGACGACTGCGAGCCCACCCCCGACGCCCTCGCCCAGCTCCTGCGCGTCGCCGACTCCAGCCCCTCCGCCGCCGTCGTCGGACCGAAGCTGCGCAGCTGGTACGACCGGCGCCAGCTCCTCGAAGCGGGCGTCAGCATCGCCCACAGCGGCCGCCGCTGGACCGGCCTGGACCGCAAGGAGCAGGACCAGGGCCAGCACGACCAGGTCCGCCAGGTCCTGTCCGTCTCCTCCGCCGGCATGCTCGTGCGCCGCGACGTGTGGGAGGAGCTCGGCGGCTTCGACCGGCGCCTGCCGCTCATGCGCGACGACGTCGACTTCTGCTGGCGCGTCCAGGCCGCGGGCCACCGGGTGCTCGTCGCCCCCGACGCCGTCCTGCGCCACGCCGAGGCCGCCGCCCGCGAACGCCGCCCCATCGACTGCGCCGTCAACCGGCCGCACCGCGTGGACAAGGCCGGCGCCGCCTACACCCTCCTCACCAACTCCCGCGGCCGTGTCCTGCCCTATGTCCTGCTCAGGCTCGTCGTCGGCACCCTCCTGCGCACCTTCGCCTACCTCGTCGGCAAGGTCCCGGGCCAGGCGCTCGACGAGATGGCGGGACTGACCGGAGTCCTCCTGCGGCCCGGCCGGATCCTGTCCGGGCGCCGCCGCCGCAAGGCCGCGGGCCGCGTCGACGCCGCCGAACTGCGCCCGCTATTCCCGCCGCCCGGCGCGACCGTCCGGCTCACCGCCGAACAGATCGTCGCCGGACTCGGCGGAGGCAGGTCCGACGCAGAGGCGTCCGCCGGACGGCACGGAGCCGTCGAGTCCGGGCCCGGAGACGAGGACGCCGACTTCCTCGAAGTGGAGAACTTCGCGCGGCTCAAGCGCATCGCCCGCAAGCCCGCCCCCGTCCTGTTCGCCGCGCTCCTGCTCGTCTCCCTCCTGGCCAACCGGCAACTGCTCGGCGGGGGATCACTGTCCGGCGGCGCCATGCTGCCCGCGTCCGCGGGCGCCTCCGACCTGTGGGCGCTCATCGGCGACAGCTGGCACGCCGTCGGCACCGGGGGCACCAGCTCGGCACCCCCCTATCTCGCGGTGCTCGCCGTCCTCGCCACCCTCCTGCTGGGCAAGGCCGGGCTCGCCGTCACCCTGCTCCTGATCGGCTCCGTCCCGCTCGCCGGGCTGACCGCCTACTTCGCCTCGCGCCCCCTGGTCGCCTCCCGTGTGCTGAGGGCCTGGGCGAGCGTCGCCTACGCCCTGCTGCCCGCCATCACCGGGGCGCTCGCCGCCGGCCGGATCGGCACCGCCGTCCTGGCCGTGCTCCTGCCGCTCATGGCCCGCGCCGGGGTCGCCGCCTCGGGTCTGCGGCTCGGCCGCGCCGCCGTCGAGCGCGGCGCGCGCCCCAGCCGGCGCGGCCTGTGGGCGCTGGCCCTCCTCCTCACCGTCACCACGGCGTTCACCCCCATCGTGTGGCCGATCGCCGCCGTGCTCGCGGTCGCGGCCGTCGTCGCCCGGGTGCTCGCCAAGCAGGCGCAGCTCGTGGTGCCGCTCCTGCTGCGGGCCGCCGCCCTGCTCGCAACCCCGCTGCTCCTGCTCGCGCCCTGGTCGCTCGGGCTGCTCTCCAGCCCCTCCCGCTTCCTGCTGGAGGCGGGCCTGCCGTACTCCGGCGGCGCCGCGGCGGGCGCGAGCGATCTGATCCTGCTCAACCCCGGCGGCCCCGGGGTCCTGTCCGGCACCTTCCTCGTCGGCATCCTGCTCGCCGGGCTCGCCGCCCTGCTGCGCCCGGAGCGGCGCACCGCGGTCCTCGCGGCATGGGGAGTGGCCCTGACCGGGCTGCTGTTCGCGCTGCCGATGAACACCACCGACGTCACCCCGTCGCCGGGGCTCGCCGCCGGACCGGCGTGGCCGGGACCCGCCGTGCTGCTGTACTCCCTGGCCCTGCTGACCGCGTCCGCGGTGGGCGCCGAGGGCATCAGGACACGGGTGGCCGGGCTCAGCTTCGGCTGGCGCCAGCCCGCCGCCGTGCTCATCGGCCTCGCGGCCGCCGCGGCCCCGCTGTTCGCGGCGGGCGCGTGGCTGCTGCGCGGCGCCGGGGACCCGCTGGAGCGGCGTGATCCGGTGCAGGTACCGGCGTTCGTCGCCGAGGAGAGCTCCACCCGCGACCAGGCACGCACCCTCGTGCTCAGCGGCGGATCGCGCTCCGACATCTCCTTCGTGCTCGTGCGCGGTTCCGGAGCACGTCTGGGCGAGGCGGAGATCGCCGCCCGCGACGGCGTCGACCGCAGGCTCGGCGAGGTCGTGAACAACCTGCTCGCCGGATCCGGTGCGGACCAGGCGGGCCGGCTGTCCTCCTACGCCGTCCGCTACGTCCTCGTCCAGGACGGCCCCGCCCAGCACGAGCTGAGCACCGTCCTCGACAGCACTCCCGGCATCCTCCGGGTCAGCCAGGAGAACGGGACGGCTCTGTGGCGCGTGGACCGGACGGTCGCCCGCGTCACCGTGCAGGAGAAGGACTCCGCCCAGCCCGTCGCCGTCGCCTCGGGACCGGTCGAGACGCACACGAGCATCCCGGCCGGCGCCGCGGGCCGGGTGCTGCGGATCGCCGACGCCACCGACAGCGGGTGGCGGGCCACGCTCAACGGAAGGGCGCTGACGCCGACCACGCTGGACGGCTGGGCGCAGGGCTTCGAACTGCCCGCCGAGGGCGGCGCGTTGGATGTCGTCCATGACACCCCCGTCACGCATGCGGCCTGGCTGTGGGCGCAGGGCTTCCTGGCGCTCGTGGTGCTGGTGCTCGCCCTGCCCGGCAGGCGGGCGGAGGCGGAGGTCGAGGACGAGGAGGCGGCCGCCGAGGCCGCACCGGCTCCGGTCGCCGCCGACCTCGCGGCCTCCGGCGACGGCCGCAGGGCCCGCAGGCTGCGGGCACAGGCCGCCGCCGAAGCCGCCGAGGCACCGCGGCGGGCAGGGGCCTTCGAGCCATCGCAGGTGCCGGAGCCCACGGGGGCACCGGACCTCCCCGAACCGGCCTTCCCCGGGCCGGACTTCCCCGACATCCCGGCGCAGCCCGCGCCGGTGGGCGCACAGGGCCGGGGGAACCCCGCCGACGCTCCGGAGCAAGCGGCCGAGTGGGACGCCTTCGCGCCCAACCCGCCCTCCCGGACCCAGGCGGCGCCGGTGTACGTGCCGGAGCAGTATCCGTACGACGACTACCCGCCGCAGCCCCACGCGCCGGGCCAGTACCCGCCCGACCAGTACGCCCAGGGCGGCTACCCGGCCGGCCAGTACGGCGGCGAGCAGTATCAGCAGGGCGACACCGCTCGGGGCGACACCGCTCAGGGGGACACCGCTCAGGGCGGCTTCGGGCAGGACGGGTTCGGGCAGGACGGGTTCGGGCAGGACGCCCAGCAGGGCGGCTTCGCGCAGGGGCCGTACGCGGACGCGGACCAGCCTCCCGCCGCCCCCTACACCGCGCCCGGCGACTACGGCGGCCAGTACCAGCAGCCGTACGCCCCGGAGGGCTACCCGGACCCGGGCCAGTACACCGACCCCTACGGCTACGGCGGGCAGTACCCCGACCCCGACCCCGCCACCGGTTACGGCCAGCAGGGCGACCCCAACGAGCACGGCGAGTCCGAGCGCCGCGACGGGAGCGAGCAGTGAAGCGCACCACCGTGTCCCTGATCGCCGCGGTGGCCGCCCTCGGCGCCGTCGGCGGAGTCGCCTCGGTCACCGCGCCGGAGCGGGACAAGGCCGCTCCCTCGCCCGTCGCCGCCGCGAAGCGGATGCCCGTGCAGCGCAGCACGGTCACCTGCCCCGCCCCGGCGGCCTCCGACTTCGCCAAGACCGCCTACACCGCCTTCTCACCCGGCACCGGCGCGGGGCAGGGCGGCAAGGCCCAGCTCCTCCCGGCGCGCGACGGCAAGCCCGACCCGAAGGCCAAGCCTGTCGCGCCGCTGACCGCACCGGGCAAGCCGGTCTCGGCCAGTACCGGGGACGCCAAGGCGCCCGCGCTGGTCGGCACGGCCGACGGTGTGCTCGCCCCCGGCTACACCGTCCAGCAGACCACCGAGATCAGCGCCGGTGACGGCCATGGGCTGCTGGGCACCTCGTGCACCGCGCCCGGGGCGGAGTACTGGTTCCCCGGAGCGAGCACCGCCAAGTCGCGGCAGGACTACATCCACCTGACCAACCCGGACGACACCCCGGCCGTCGTGGACCTCGAGCTCTACGGCGCGAAGGGCGAGATCAACACCCCCTCGGGCAACGACGTGAGCGTTCCGGCGCACGGCTCCGTCCCCGTCCGCCTGTCCACCCTCGCCTCCGGGAACGAGGAGAACCTCACCCTCCACGTCCTGGCCAGGTCCGGCCGCGTCGGCGCCGGGCTCCAGGCCGTCGACTCCTCCCTCGGCGGCGACTGGGTGCCCGCGTCCGCCTCCGGCTCGGACGGCGTGGTGCTGCCGGGACTGCCGAAGGACACCACCAAGGCCCGCCTCGTGGTCTTCGCCCCCGGCAGCGAGGACGCCGACCTCAATGTGAAGGTCGCCACGCCGACCGGGTCGATCTCCCCGGCCGGGCACGAGACGCTGCACGTGAAGAACGGCATGACGACCGCCGTCGACCTCGACAGGATCACGCAGGGCGAGGCCGGTTCGCTCGTCCTGACGCCCAGTGACCCCAAGCACGCGGTGCCGGTCGTGGCGTCGGTGCGGGTGGTCCGGGGCAAGGCGGCCGCGCAGGAGATGGCCTTCGCCTCCGCCACACCCAGGGCCGTCGAGAGGGCCACCGTGTCGGGGAACACCGAGAAGGGCTCGACGCTCTTCCTCACCGCCCCGGACAAGGCGGCCAAGGTCAGGGTGACCTCCTCGGCGCCCGCCGGTGGCGGCAAGCCGGTGAGCAGGACGGTCGAGGTCAAGCAGGGGGCGACACTGGCGATCGAGCCGCCGAAGCCCTCGGGCAAGGGCGTCTTCTCGGTGAGCGTCGAGCCCGTCTCGGGCGGGCCGGTCCACGCCTGCCGGATGCTGACCGCGTCGACGGGCGGCCTGCCGATGTTCACCTTGCAGACCATGCCCGACGACCACGCCACGGTGGCCGTCCCCACCTCGAAGGAAGACCTCTCGATCCTCAACCAGGAGTAGGAGGAGGACTGGGAGGGGCAAGGGCGGTGCAACGGGTGCTGTCGGCGGCCGGGGCGGAGGGGCGCCCCGGGCGGGACAGCGGGCGGGTCCGCGTCCGGACCTGCGCCGCCCGGTGTCCGGACCTGCGCCGCCCCGCGGGGCCCCGGTCCTGCCCGCCCTCCCAAGTCCTTCCCGTGGCGCCGGTCCTTCCCGTGGCGCCGGTCCTGTCCGTGGCGCGGGTCCTGCGTGTGGCGTCAGTCCTGCCCGTAGCGGGGGTCGACCGCCTCCGGGGAGAGCCCGAGGAGCTCGGCCACCTGCTCCACCACGATCTCGTGCACCAGGGCCGCCCGGTCCTCGCGGCTCTTGGCGCGGATCTCCACCGGACGCCGGTAGATCACAATGCGGTCCGGCGGGCTCTTGGCCGAGGAGATGATGCGCCCCAGCGGCACGGTGTCCGAGTCCCCGCTCTTGATGGTCGGCGGCACCTCCTGCACGGCGAACTGCACCTCGGAGAGCTGCGGGAACCGGCGCTCGAGCCGGTCCGCCGACTCGCGCACGAGGTCGTCGAAGGCCTCGGAGCGGGTCAGCGCGAGCGGCACCTGGGGAGGCGCGATCGGGCCGCGCATGCCGCGCCCGTGCCGGTCCCGGCGGCGAGGCCGAGGTGTGCGTGGAGGTCCTGAGTTGTCCATCACGTCCGAGAGTAGCCGCCGGGGACGAGCTGTCTGCCCATGAGCGATCCACGGTCGGCCGGGAGAGATTTCGGCCGCAGAAACGATCGGTCGTCCCGAGCGGTTCGACCGGTATTGGGATCAATGGTGACCGCTTTCGTCTTCGGTGCCGCCGGAGGCCGCTGCCCCGCCGCTGGTCAGCGGCTTTGGCCGGAAGTGATCGGCAACAAGGGGCCGCGGACGACACGTCGGGGTGAGGAGGGGGAGAGTCGTCGCGGCCCGCTCAAGAGTGCGGTACCGTCCAACGTCGTGAGCCCTGTACGTCGCTGTTCGCGCACCGCGTGCGGCCGCCCTGCCGTCGCGACGCTGACGTACGTCTACGCGGACTCGACCGCCGTACTCGGCCCTCTCGCCACCTATGCGGAACCGCACTGCTACGACCTGTGCTCGGAGCATTCAGAGCGGCTGACGGCCCCCCGGGGCTGGGAGGTCGTCCGGCTCGCCGTCGACACCGGCCCCGCGCGGCCCACCGGTGACGATCTCGAAGCCCTCGCCAACGCCGTGCGGGAAGCGGCCCGCCCGCCCGAGCGCCCCTCGGGCCACCGCGTCGGCCGGGAGGCGGACCCGATGGAGGTCGCCAGACGCGGCCACCTGCGAGTACTGCGCTCACCCGACGCCTGACCCGAGCCGCGAACGGGTTCGATCCACGCACCACGGGTAGGTTGTTGCGCGGCGAACACGACAACTGGATTGGGAGCTGCTGTGGTCGACCTGTCACGGATCGTCAAGGCCTACGACGTGCGCGGTGTCGTGCCGGACCAGTGGGACGAATCCCTCGCGGAGCTGTTCGGCTCGGCGTTCGCGCAGATCACCGATGCCGAGTCCGTCGTCATCGGCCACGACATGCGGCCCTCCTCGCCCGGACTGTCCCAGGCGTTCGCCCGGGGCGCGGCAGCCCGCGGCGCCGATGTCGTCCTGATCGGCCTGTGCTCCACGGACCAGCTCTACTACGCCAGCGGCAGCCTCGACATGCCCGGCGCCATGTTCACCGCCAGCCACAACCCCGCGCAGTACAACGGCATCAAGATGTGCCGCGCCGGCGCCTCCCCGGTCGGCCAGGACACCGGCCTGTCCCAGATCCGCGAACTCGTCGAGTCCTGGGCCGACAAGGGCGCCCCGGCCCCCGTCGAGAAGCCCGGAACGATCACCGAGCGGGACACCCTGCGCGGGTACGCCGACCACCTGCGCGGCCTGGTCGACCTGACCGCGAGCCGCCCGCTGAAGGTCGTGGTCGACGCGGGCAACGGGATGGGCGGCCACACCGTGCCCACTGTCTTCGACGGGCTGCCGCTGGACCTCGTCCCCATGTACTTCGAGCTCGACGGCACCTTCCCCAACCACGAGGCCAACCCCCTCGCCCCGGAGAACATCGTCGACCTCCAGGCGAAGGTGCGCGAGACCGGGGCGGACATCGGACTGGCCTTCGACGGCGACGCCGACCGGTGCTTCGTCGTCGACGAGCGGGGCGAGCCCGTCTCCCCGTCGGCGATCACGGCTCTCGTCGCCGCCCGCGAACTGGCCAAGCACCCCGGCGACACCGTCATCCACAACCTCATCACCTCCTGGTCCGTGCCCGAGGTCGTACGGGAGAACGGCGGCACGCCCGTGCGCACCCGCGTCGGCCACTCGTTCATCAAGGAGGAGATGGCCCGCACCGGAGCGGTCTTCGGCGGCGAGCACTCCGCCCACTACTACTTCCGCGACTTCTGGCGCGCCGACACCGGCATGCTCGCGGCCCTCCATGTGCTGGCCGCGCTCGGCGAGCAGCCGGGACCGCTGTCCGGACTGGTCGCCCAGTACGACCGCTATGCCGCCTCCGGCGAGATCAACAGCACCGTCGACGACCAGGCGGGGCGCGCGGCGGCCGTCAAGGAGCGGTACACCGGGCGGGACGACGTGGAGATCGACGAGCTCGACGGCCTCACCGTCACGGCGGCCGACTGGTGGTTCAACCTGCGCCCCTCCAACACCGAGCCGCTGCTGCGCCTGAACGTGGAGGCGCGCGACGCCGACACCTGCGCCGCAGTCCGCGACGAGGTCCTGGGCATCGTCCGGACGTGAAGCGCCTGCCCGCGTGCTCGGCGTCCGGCGCAGCCGCGACGCCCGGTGGTGGTACTTGTTCGATGTTCGATCGGCGGGGGCGCGAGTGCCGACTTCCCGCGCCCCCGGCGGCCGTTCGCGCCCACCGGGCCGTCCGCGGCTGACGGCCCGGCAAGCCCCGGAGGTACGCTCACACCAGGGGGCGCGCGGGTGAGACCGGGCTCCCCGGCTTGCCCGCCCGCGGAACCACCGGGGCGCGGGGCCGCCCGCAGGCCCGTAGAACGCCGAAGGACAACGAAAGAGATGGCCGCCGTGAAGTTGGACCCGTCGTTCCTCGAGATCGCCGCCTGTCCGCAGTGCCACGCACCTCTGCGTGAGGACGACGACGCGCAGGAGCTCGTCTGCACCGCCGCCGACTGCGGCCTGGCCTACCCGGTCCGCGACGACATCCCCGTTCTCCTGATCGACGAGGCGCGCCGACCGGCCTGACACGCGGCCGTCCCCGTGGAGCGGCCGTCCCCCTTGAATGGAAAACCGGTCGTGAATGGAGTCCGGTGCCGAATGGAAGCCGGTGCGTGAAGTCCGCGCATGAAGCCGGTGCGTGAAAGCCGGTGCGCCGGACCGGAGCAACAGACCGTGCGTGAAGCCGGTGGACCCGGCTGGATCGAGAGGAGCCAGGAACCGATGCTCGACGAGGCGCTCCTCGACGATCCCGAATCCCTCACCCGCGGCGACGCGCAGGGACTGCTGCGCGCGCTCGCCTCGGCCGGAGCCCGTGTGCGCACCGCGGCCCGCCTCGCCGACGAGGCGGGCCTCGCCGCGCTGCGCCCCGACGGCAGGCCGCGCAATGTCCTCGTGGCAGGGCAGGGCCCAGCCGTGCACGCCGGAGAACTCCTCGGAGCGGTCGCCGGAGCCGCCTGCCCCGTCCTCACGCTGCGCCCGGCCTCCGGGGCCGACGGCTTCCCCCACTGGACGCTGCCAGGCTGGGCCGGCTCGCTCGACCTGCTCCTGCTCGCCACGCCCAACGGCGCCGAGGCGGGCCTGGCCAACCTCGTCGAGCAGGCTTACCAGCGCGGGTGCTCCGTCGTCGCCGTCACCCCGCCGGAGTCCCCGCTCTCCGAAGCCGCCGAGCAGGCACGCGGACTCTCCCTGCCCTTCGCCCCCGCGCCCTTCGCCTCCGAGCCGTCCCTGCCGGCCCAGCCCGGTCTGGAGGACGCCGCCGAGGACGCGGGCGCGCTGTGGGCCCTGCTCGTTCCCCTGCTCATCCTGGCCGACCGGCTCGGCACCGGCAGTGTCCCCGCCTCCGCGGTGCAGAGCGCGGCCGACCGCCTGGACGAGATGGCCTCGCGCTGCGGCCCCGCCACGGCCACGTACCAGAACCCCGCCAAGACGCTCGCCACCGAGCTGACCGACACCCTGCCGCTGCTGTGGAGCGAGGGCATGGCCGCGGACGCCATCGCCCGCAGGTTCGCCTCGTGCCTGGCGGAGCGGGCGGGCATCCCGGCGCTGCCCGCCGCGCTCCCGGACGCCCTCATCGACCACCGCGGGCTGCTCGCCGGATCGCTGTCCCCGGGCGGCGTCGAGGACGACTTCTTCCGCGACCGGCTGGAGGAGCCCAAGGCACTGCGGCCCAGAGTGGTGCTCATGCGGGAGTACGTCGACGGCACCCTGGCCAGTGAGGCCACGGCCGCCCACCGCGCCGCACGGGCCAACAACACCGCGTTGAGCGAGGTCAGCGCCTCCGCCGACTCCACGCTGGAACGGGCCGCCCAGATGCTCGCCCTCACCGACTTCGCCTCCGCGTATCTGGCGCTCGCCGACAGGTCGTGACGCCCGACGCGTCCCGCGCGGCTCGGGCCAGTGCTCGCGCCCGATGGCGGGTGTGACGGGGGTTTCGCGAGATGATGCGTTCGGCCGCAGTTAACCGCTGTGTCAGCTCGGCAGAGAATGTTGGGAGCCATGGACCGCCTCGCGAACACCGTCCGCCCCTATGCCTGGGGTTCGACGACAGCCATCCCGGCTCTCCTCGGCACGCCGCCGACCGGAGCCCCCCAGGCCGAGCTGTGGATGGGAGCGCACCCCGGAGCGCCCTCACGGCTCGACCGCGGCACCGGACCGGTATCGCTGGCCGACCTCATCGAGGCCGACCCGGAGGGTGAGCTCGGCGAGGCGGCGCTGCGGCGGTTCGGGCCGAGGCTGCCCTTCCTCCTCAAGGTCCTCGCGGCGGGATCACCGCTCTCGCTCCAGGTGCACCCGGACCGCGAGCAGGCCCGCCAGGGCTTCGAGGACGAGGAGGAACGCGGCGTCCCGATCGACGCCCCGCACCGCAACTACAAGGACACCAACCACAAGCCCGAGCTGATCTGCGCCCTCGAGCCGTTCGACGGGCTGTGCGGGTTCCGCCCCACGCGGGAGGCCGCCGAGCTGATCGAGGCCCTCGGAGTCGACGCGCTCAAGCCCCTCGTGGACCTCCTGCGGGCCCTGCCCGAGGCCGAAGCGCTGCGCGACGCGCTCACCACCGTGCTCACCACGGAACAGGGCCGGGTCGCGGAAACGGTCGAGCCGGCGGCGGCCGCCGCCGAACGGCTCGCCTGCGTTCCGGGGCCGTTCGCCTCCGACTACGCCGCCTACGCCTCCATCGCCCGTGCCCACCCCGGCGACCCGGGCGTCATCGCGGCCATGCTCCTCAACCACGTCCGGCTCAGCCCCGGTGAGGCCCTCTACCTCGGCGCGGGTGTGCCGCACGCCTACCTCAGCGGCATGGGCGTGGAGATCATGGCCAACTCCGACAATGTGCTGCGCTGCGGCCTCACCCAGAAGCACGTGGACGTCAAGGAGTTGCTGAAGGTCGTTGTCTTCCGCGGTTCGGGCCCGGGTGTGCTGCGCCCGGAGCCGGGGGAGGACGGCGAGCAGGTGTACCCGACGCCGATCGACGAGTTCCGGCTGTCCCGCTACGTCCTCGACGGTGTCGGGCCGCGGAAGGTGGCCGCGGGTGTCCCGCAGATCCTGCTCTGCACGGACGGCTCGGCCACGGTGCGGGAGCGGGGCGCGGCCGTTGGCGAGGCTGCGGACGGTGGCTGCGACCTCGGCTCCCGCGGCGGTGAACTCGTGCTCGCCCGCGGTGAGTCGGCGTTCGTCCCAGCCGGAACGGGTGTCGAGATCGACGGGGAGGGAACCGTCTTCAGGGCGACCGTGGTGGTGTGACCCGAACGGCGGTCGTCGAGGCTGCAAGAATGTGCGCCTTGCCGGACGACTGACGAAGGGACACCGGGCACAGATGAGTGCTGGAGGCGGAACCAAAGCGATCGTGGCGGCGCTCGGCGCCAACCTCGCGATCGCCGTATCGAAGTTCGTGGCGTTCGCCTTCAGTGGTTCGTCGTCCATGCTCGCCGAGGGCGTGCACTCGGTCGCCGACTCCGGCAACCAGGCGCTGCTGCTCATCGGAGGCAAGAAAGCACAGCGCGCGGCGACCCCCGAGCACCCGTTCGGCTACGGCCGCGAGCGCTACATCTACAGCTTCCTGGTCTCCATCGTCCTGTTCACCATCGGTGGCGTCTTCGCCCTCTACGAGGGCTACGAGAAGATCGAGCACCCGCACGCCATCGAGCACTGGTACTGGCCGGTGGGCGTGCTGGTGTTCGCGATCATCGCGGAGAGCTTCTCGTTCCGGACCGCGATCAAGGAGTCCAACCAGACCCGCGGAGACCTCTCCTGGGTGCAGTACGTGCGGCGTGCCAAGGCTCCCGAGCTGCCCGTCGTACTGCTCGAGGACTTCGGCGCCCTGGTCGGCCTCGCGCTGGCCCTCGGCGGTGTCGGCCTCGCGCTGCTGACGGACGACGGTGTGTGGGACGGCATCGGAACCGTGTGCATCGGCGTCCTGCTCGTCGTGATCGCGCTCGTGCTCGCCGCCGAGACCAAGTCGCTCCTGCTCGGCGAGGCCGCGGGGCCCGAGGTCGTGGAGAAGATCCGCGAGGCCACGGTGGACGGAAGGACCGTGACCGGTGTCATCCACATGCGCACCCTGCACCTGGGTCCGGAGGAGCTCCTGGTCGCGGCGAAGATCGCGGTACGGCACGACGACACCGCCGCCGTGGTCGCCGAGGCCATCGACGACGCCGAGCGGCGCATCCGCGAGGCCGTGCCGATCGCCCGCGTCATCTACCTCGAACCCGACATCTACAGCGCCGACGCCGCCGCGGCAGGCCCGGACCCGACAGCGACCCCCGGCGGAGCCACAGGGCAGGGCGGCTCCGAGCACTGACCCCCGGCCGCCAGGCTGTACCCGCGCCCGGCCTCAGTGTTCGTCCCCGAGGGCCCCGCCGACCAGCGAGGGCCCTCGGCCGGTTCCGTCTCCCTCCGGGCCCCCTCCGGACCCTCCCGGCTCCCTCCCGGCTCCCTCCCGGGCTAACGGATCTCGGCGAGCAAGCGCATGATCTCCTCCCTCGTCGGCGCCGCCTGCAATCTCGCACGGAAGTCCGCGTCCACCAGCCTGCGCGACAGCAGAGCCAGAATGCGCAGGTGCTCGTCCCCGGCCGCCGCCTCCGGCACCGAGATCATGAACACCAGCTTCGCCGTCGTCCCGTCCAGCGAGCCCCACTCGATCCCCTCGGCGGATCGGGCGAACCCGACCACCGGAGCCGTGACCGCGTCCGACTTGGCGTGGGGTATCGCTATCTCCTCACCCAGACCCGTGGTGCCCTGCACCTCGCGCGCCAGAGCCGCCTCGATGAGCCCGGCCTTGTCGGCGACCTTGCCCGTCGACGCGAGCAGATCGGCCATCTCCTCGATGGCCTCCTTCTTCGTCCGCGAGACCAGCTGTTCCTTCACCGTGCCGCTGGTGAGATACCCGCAGAGCACTCCCGGCTCGCCGGTGGGAGTGCCGACGGGATCGTCGGCCGGGCTTTCGGCCGGGACATCGGCCGAAGCGTCGCCGGTGCTCGTGGCCGTGCCGGGGCCCGTGTCGCCGGCGGGGCCGTCGCCGGTGCTCGCGGTGGTCACCGCGCCCGTCGCGGTGGCGGGCGCGCCCGCCATGGCCAGTTCGCGCTCGGGAGCCGGCGACGGAACCGCGACCTGCGCCCCGGCCTCCTTCCCGCTGTGCCGCATCCCGATCAACGCCACCGCCGTCAGCGCGGTCGCCGCCGTGCCCGCCAGCACCGCCACGAAGAACATCGGCACACCGCCGATGGCTCCGAGCACCGCCACGATCGGACCACCGTGGGGGACCGAGTCCTCGACCCCGGCAACCCCCGCGACCGCCCCGGCCACGGCGCCGCCGATCATATTCGCCGGAATGATCCTCGCCGGCCGAGCGGCCGCGAACGGGATGGCGCCCTCCGTGATGCCGAAGCACCCCATGAACAGCGCCGCGTAGCCGGTCTCCTGCTCCTGTTCGGTGAAGAACCCGCGCCGGATCACCGTGGCCAGGCCCACCCCCAGCGGCGGTACGGGAATCGCCGCCGCGCACATGCCCATGATCTCCGGATTCTTGGAGACCAGGCCCGCGCCGAAGAGGAACGCCGTCTTGTTCACCGGCCCGCCCATGTCGAACGCGATCATCAGCCCGAGGATGATGCCCAGCAGCGCCGCACTGGTGCCCGTCATGCCGGACAGCCAGTCGGTGAGGTTCTCGAAGACCCAGGCGATCGGCTTGCCGATCACATAGATGAAGAACAGCCCCAGGGTCACCGTCGCCACGATCGGGATCACGATGATCGGCATGATCGGCTGGGCGAACTTCGGGACCTTCACCTTCTTGATCCACAGCACCAGGTGCCCGGCGAGGAACCCGGTCACGATCGCCCCGATGAACCCCGCGCCCGACTTGCTGTCGTAGAGGGCGCCGGTATTGGCTATCCAGCCTCCGATCATGCCCGGCACCAGCGCCGGCCGGTCGCCGATCGCATAGGCGATGTAGCCGGACAGGACCGGCACCATCAGCGTGAAGCCGATCACCCCGATGTCGTTGACGTGCTTCCAGAACGTCCCCTCGGGGATGACCAGGCCGCCGTCCGGCTTGGGGTCGCCGCCGAGCGCGAGTGAGATCG
Organism: Wenjunlia tyrosinilytica; assembly: GCF_014646055.1. Lineage (GTDB taxonomy): Bacteria > Actinomycetota > Actinomycetes > Streptomycetales > Streptomycetaceae > Wenjunlia > Wenjunlia tyrosinilytica. The sequence continues at coordinate 5,931 of NZ_BMMS01000011.1, read as the reverse complement.
CGATCAGGAGTCCGCCCACCACGACGAACGGGATCATGTAGCTGACACCGTTCATCAGCGCCTTGTACACGGCGCTGCGTTCGCCGCCGCCCGCAGTACCGGCGGCCGCCCCCGAGGCAGCCGCCGATCCCCCGGAGCCGCCGACGCGGTGCACGGGGGCGGCAAGGGCCCGTTCGACCAGCCGCTCGGGGTGGCGGATCCCCTCGGCGACCCCCACCACCAGCAGCCTCTTCCCGGCGAACCGGCTCGTGTCCACGTCCTTGTCCGCCGCGACGATCACGGCGTCAGCCTCTCTGACATCGTTGTCAGACAGTGCGTTCTCCACCCCGATCGAACCTTGCGTCTCCACTTTCATGGTGTGCCCGAGGGCTGCGGCGGCCTGGGAGAGCTTCTCCGCGGCCATATAGGTGTGGGCGATCCCCGTCGGACAGGCGGTGACAGCGAGCAGCTTCAGCCCCGGCTCGCTCCTCCCCGCTCTCTCGCGAGGGATGTCGGGACCAGTCACGTGCATCGACTCCTTGGTTGTGCTGGGCCGGGCCGCGTCACGCGGAAGGAACTGCCCGGCTGGCGCATGAGTCTCGCCCCGCCCCCCACCGCTTAGCAACACACCGGTCGGGATCGGTTTCCTCGAGCCGGAACCCGATCCCCGCTGGAGAGTTGGCGCGAACCCGCGCCGGACGCTTGGCTGCTCGGACAATCGGTGTAGATTTCTGTACACAGAGCCAGACGTCGCTGCTGATGGCGGTCGGGCGGCCCGCGAGGGCCGACCGAGGGAGAGAGGGCCTCCGACGGACTGCGCTGCGGTAGAGGACCGGCACCACCGGTCCAGTTCGGCGTGCGCGCGTCAAGCCCTCGCCGGGCTCTGAAACCACCGCGGCTGACAGACCGACGCCCACCCTCGAACCCGACTCCGAGGAGACCACAGCATGACGTCCTCCACCACGGCCGTTTCAGGCGACTTCAAGGTCGCCGACCTCTCCCTGGCGGCCTTCGGTCGCAAGGAGATCCAGCTGGCCGAGCACGAGATGCCCGGCCTGATGGCGATCCGCTCCGAGTACGCCGCCGCCCGGCCGCTGGCCGGTGCGCGGATCACCGGCTCCCTGCACATGACCGTGCAGACCGCCGTGCTGATCGAGACGCTGGTGGCGCTGGGAGCCGATGTCCGCTGGGCGTCGTGCAACATCTTCTCCACGCAGGACCACGCCGCCGCGGCCGTCGCGGTGGGGCCGGAGGGCTCGCCGCAGCAGCCGAGGGGTGTGCCGGTGTTCGCCTGGAAGGGCGAGACGCTGGAGGAGTACTGGTGGTGCACGGAGCAGGCGCTGACCTGGCCGGACGCCCCGGGCCCGAACATGATCCTCGATGACGGCGGTGACGCCACCCTCCTGGTGCACAAGGGCGTGGAGTTCGAGAAGGCCGGCTCGGCCCCCGACCCGTCCACCGCTGACAACGACGAGTACCGCCTGATCCTGGAACTCCTCAACCGCTCCCTGGCGCAGTCGCCGGGCAAGTGGACGGCACTGGCCTCGGAGATCCGCGGGGTGACGGAGGAGACCACCACCGGTGTGCACCGGCTGTACGAGATGCACCAGGCGGGCACGCTGCTCTTCCCGGCGATCAACGTCAACGACGCGGTGACCAAGTCGAAGTTCGACAACAAGTACGGCTGCCGCCACTCGCTGATCGACGGCATCAACCGCGCCACCGACACCCTGATCGGCGGCAAGGTCGCGGTCGTCTGCGGCTACGGCGACGTGGGCAAGGGGTGTGCGGAGTCCCTGCGCGGGCAGGGCGCCCGCGTCATCGTCACCGAGATCGACCCGATCTGCGCACTGCAGGCGGCGATGGACGGCTACCAGGTGACCACTTTGGAGGACGTGGTCGGCACGGCCGACATCTTCATCACCACCACCGGCAACAAGGACATCGTCCTCGCCGAGCACATGGAGGCGATGAAGCACCAGGCGATCGTCGGCAACATCGGCCACTTCGACAACGAGATCGACATCGCCGGGCTGTCCAAGCTGCCCGGGATCGTGAAGACCGAGATCAAGCCGCAGGTCCACGAGTGGCGCTTCGCCGACGGGCACACGATCATCGTGCTGTCCGAGGGCCGCCTGCTGAACCTGGGCAACGCCACCGGCCACCCCTCGTTCGTGATGTCGAACTCCTTCGCCAACCAGACGATCGCCCAGATCGAGCTGTTCACCAAGACCGAGCAGTACCCGGTCGGGGTGTACGTCCTCCCCAAGCAGCTCGACGAGAAGGTCGCCCGTCTGCACCTGGACGCGCTCGGCGTGAAGCTCACCAAGCTCCGCCCCGAGCAGGCCTCCTACATCGGCGTCCCGGTCGAGGGCCCGTACAAGTCCGACCACTACCGCTACTGACCGGTCTCGGACACGCAGGCTGACCAGCGCGTCCGTCCCCGCCTGAACCACCGGTGACCAACGAGGGCCCCCGCCACCGCACGGGGGCCCTCGCCCGTCCGTGCCCACGCTCCCCGTAGAGTCGTCCAATGCCACGCGGTCGCTATTCGCTGTATGAGCCATACGACAGCACCCCCTTGGGAGAAGAACACTTCCAGTGCGCCCCCGGCCCCTCCGGCTGGCGCTACACCGCGCGGACCACCACTCCCTCGGGCGATCACTCGGGCTCCGTCGACCTCACGATCGACGCTCTCGGCAGACCCATCCGTCTCGAACTCCACGCCGCCGGCTGGCAGGTCCGCGGCGCCTGCCTCGAAGGCGTCACCTGGGTCCGCTCCGACCCGGCTGGGTTGCAAGCGCAGGAAGGCAACGCCCGCGCCCACACATTCGCCGGAACTTCCCCTGGCTTCCTCATCGCAACGGCCCGACTGCTGCGCCTCGACCCCGGTGGCCCCGCCACCCGAATCCGCCTCGTCGCCTTCACCGCGCCAGTCCTCGCGCCACGCACCATCGACCAGTCCTGGGCCCTGGTGAACACTGAAGCACACGACACTGACAATGGGCCGCTGATGTTGGAGAACTACCAGGTCAGCGACATGGACACGGGCGAGCAGCACACCGTGCACATCGCGGGCGACGTCGTCCTCGCGGCCCCCGGGATCGAGCTCGAGGACCTGGAGTCCCCGCCCTCCACGTTCGAGTCCCCGCCCCCGGCCTTCGAGTAGGCCGGACGAGTCCGAGGGCCCGCCTCGGCCGCGCCGTGGACCACTTGACTGCCGTGGACTGCCGTGGACTGCCGTGGACTGCCAGGGCCATCGCATGCCGTGGGTCATCGCATGCCGTGGACCATCGCATGCCGTGGACTACGAGTACACCTACGGCCTAAGGGCCACCGACCAGGGACTACGCGGGAAGGATCGTCTGCCGCGGGAAGGCTCGTTCGTCTACGCGGGAGGAGCGAACCCCGTGCTTCCGCCGGACTGCCCGGACCGCGACGTGCCGGATTGCCGAGGGCCGGATTGCTGGGTGCCGGATTGCTGGGGGCCGGACGCGGAACCGCCGGTCGGCCTGCCGTCGTCGACCCGAGGAGAAGCCGAGGGCGCCGGGTGACCGTCGGCAGGAGCATGCGCGGGTCCGCCCATCGGCCCGTACCCCCCGTACGTCGGCCCGTTCACCGGGGCGACCGGCCCCTGACCGGATGCGTGGCCGGCCGCGACGGGCGCCCCCGTGGCTCCGTTCGCTTGAGCGCTTCCGAACACCCTCCGTGCGTCCCGGGACTGCCGCTCGGCCACGACCGCCGCCAGATAGGCCGCCGGAGGCACTCCCTGGGGCACCGCCCTGCCCGTGCGGGCGGTCACATCCGCGGCCAGCCGCTGCGCCATGCCCCAGCTCACCTGAGGGTCCAGCTGCCGCATCCGCGAGAGGTACTGCCGCACCGCGAGCCACAGCTCGTCCGGCACCGCCGACAGATCAATTCCGGCCAACTGCCCCACCAGCCACGGCGGCGGAGGCGGCTGCTGGAGATACTGCGCCGGGATCCGTTCGCGGACCACGAGCGTCCCCGCGAAGACATCCCCCACCCTGCGGCCACGCGCCGACACGAGCGAGGCGATGCTCGCGATCACCCCCATCGACAGCTGGATCTCGATGGCCCCCACGGCACCGCGCACCAGCGCATGCCGGAACCGGACCGGCCCGCCGTCGTCCCGCAGCACCCGCAGCCCGAGCGCCAGCTTCCCCAGGGAACGCCCCCGCGACAGTGTCTCGACGGCGACTGGCACGCCGACCAGCAGGAACAGCAGCATCGCCACGGTCACGGCGGCGGACGCCGCGTCGTCCAGGCTCGAGGTGGCGCCGACCAGCGCGATGGCCAGGATGAGGTAGACGCCCCAATACACCGCGAGGTCGATGGCCACCGCAACTATGCGGCTCGGCAGCTTGGCGGGCTGCAGCCCGAGGACAACCGCCTCGCCCGTGACCAACTGACTCATCGCTCGCCCCTCGTCCTCGCGGCCCTCTCCCCGGGAGCCCTGCCCGACAAGCATGCCTCCCACCCCCGGGGCACGCGCATCCGGCGTCTGGGAAGCTGAGCCGCATGGACCTCGACGTCTTCGTGGCCGCGCACCGTGCCGAATGGGACCGCCTGGACGCGCTGCTGCGGCGGCGGGGCCGCCGGCTGTCGGGCGAGGAGACGGACGAACTCGTCACCCTCTACCAGCGCACGGCCACACATCTGTCCCTGGTGCAGTCGAGTGCCCCTGATCCGGCACTGGTCGGCCGGCTCACCACGCTGGTGGCCCGGGCCCGCAGCGCGGTCACCGGGGCACGTACGGCGGGCTGGCGCGATGTGGCCCATTTCTTCGCCTCGGCCTTTCCCGCCGCTGTCTACCGCTCCCGGCGCTGGTGGGTCCCGACCGCACTGCTCTCTACGGCGCTCGCGGCCGTCATCGGCTGGTGGATCGCGGCTCACCCCGAGGTCCAGGCCACCATCGCGGCACCGGACGACCTGCGGAGCCTGACCAGGCCGGGAGGGGGCTACGAGACGTACTACTCCAGCCACCCCGCGGGCTCGTTCGCCGCGCAGGTCTGGACGAACAACGCCCAGGCCGCCGCCATCTGCCTCGTCTTCGGGGCCTTCCTGGGAATTCCTGTGCTGTGGGTGCTGTTCCAGAACGTGGTGAACCTCGGCGTCGGCATCGGGCTCATGGGCTCGGTGGGCCGTATCGACACCTTCCTGGGACTGATCCTTCCGCACGGCCTGCTGGAATTGACGGCCGTCTTCGTGGCGGCCGGAACGGGGCTGCGGCTGGGCTGGACGGTCATTGACCCGGGTCCGCGCACCAGGCGTGCCGCCCTCGCCGAGGAGGGACGGGCGGCGATCGGGATGGCCATCGGCCTGGCGCTGGTGCTGCTGGTCTCCGGTGTCATCGAGGCCTTTGTGACTCCGTCCCCGCTGCCCACCTGGGCGCGGATCGGGATCGGGGTGCTGGTCGAGGGTCTGTTCCTCGTCTACGTCTTCGTCCTGGGCCGCAGGCAGGCACGGAGCGGCGAGACGGGTGATGTGGAACGGCTCGACCGGGGCGACCAGCTGCCCACCGCCGCCTGAACGTGCGGGCTGATGTGCGCGGGAGCCCGTGGGACTGCTAACCTCCTCTTCGCGCCGCTCCTCCTGTTGACAGGGGGTGGGGCGGGAGGTAGATTTGAACGGTTGCCGCGAAACTGGACACCAGTCGCAGGCAGGAGTTACGATCCACTCCACTCCCGAGAAGACCGAAGAATTCCAATGGACTCTTCCTTTCTCGCGGGAGTCACCCCCCGGAAACGGAACACCAAAAGCCTGGTAGGCTTGGGTGCGAAGTCGAAGGAAATCTCCGAAAAGCTGCCGGATGGCGAAGAGGCCGATTTGAAAAGGCCGAATCGAGTCCGATAAGCTGGAGAAACAAGAAGGGAAGCGCCCGGAGAGACCGGTGAAAGGGTCTTGAAGGAAGCGTCCGTTCCTTGAGAACTC
>NZ_BMMS01000010.1 GCF_014646055.1 Wenjunlia tyrosinilytica | reverse complement strand
GACCCTGACCGGCTCCAATCTCACAGAGGCCACCGCGGTGGCGTTCGGCGGGACGCCCGTCGCGTTCACCGTCGTCTCCGACAACCACATCACCGCCACGGCCCCAGCCGGAGCCGGCGGGGCGGCCAATGTCACCGTCACCACCCCTGGCGGCACCAGCCCGGCTGCGGTCTACACCCGGGTCGGTCCACCCGTCGTCTGACCGGGCCGCGCACGCCGGACGCGGGCGCCCCGACGGCGCCCGCTCACCTGGGCGGGACCACGTCCCCGTCGGGGTCCGCCCAGCGGCGCGCTCCAGCCGGGGGCAGGTCGAGGTCCGCGGTCATATCGCTCAGCGCCGAGTCGCAGGGACTCAGGACCAGTGGTACTGGCCGCCTCCGATCCACCGCACCTTGGAGGGGTCGTCCAGGTCGATGTGCTCCAGTCCCTCGCTGTGGGCGAAGAAGATCAGGTCCACGAGACTGTGCGCCTTGGCCACCACTTCCCGGTCCGTCCCGCCCCTGATCTCGACGACACGGAAGGGACGGTCGTCGGGCATGACGGGCCCGACCACCATGAGCGGCCGGCGGACGCTGGAGCTCTCGGTCATGGAATCCAGGGTGCGGCCCGGCTCCCCGGCGCGCATCTCAGGACGGGGCCCCACCTGCGCGGGGCGCGCAAAGGCCCGTCCGGTGCGACGGGGGATGCACACCGGACGGGCCCGACTCCTTTGTACCTCATCCGGGGCCCATTTGGGCAGCGCTCGGACAGACTTAACTCATCAACCGATGGGATGTGGCCATAGGACGACACTCTCCGGCCAAATCGCTCCGCTGCCGTGACACATCCCACGATGCGCGGACCGCGTCGACCACGCCCGAGCGCACCGGGCGGCCGGCGGAACGCGGAGGGGCAGGGCGGTGTTGCCGGTGGCGCGGGGACCCCCCGTCAGTCCCCGCGCCACCGCCCCCTTGGGTGACCCGCACCCCCGTGGCGGGCCACCCCGTCCTTGGACCACCTCGACCGCTAGGTGGCGCTGTACTCCTGCACGGCCACCAGCACCGAGTCCACCAGCGGCAGGTGGTACATCTCGGCGACCCGCACCAGGTGCGCGTGCTCCTCCTCGAGGCCCGTGCCCGTGGTCATCACCACGCTCTGGGCGCCGTCGGCGGGCACATAGCCCAACTCCTTGTTGCGCAGGCCGCGCCGCAGCGCCGCGGCCTCGACGAGGGCTGCCGCGTCCCGGTCGTCCAGCGCCTCGGCCCGGCCTCTCTCCCGCGCGATGTCGATGACGGAGGCGTCCACATGGCGGCGGATCTGCCGCTGGACGTCCCGGATCTCCGCCATCTGCCGGTTCGCCTGCCACTCCAGGTCCGCCAGCGGCCACCAGCGGGACCACCGGGGCTGCTCCATGGTGACCTCCGGGGCGTCGGCGGTGACCGTGCGCCACAGGGCCCTCAGATGCCTCAGCCTGCGCCAGGCGGCCGCACGGGGCGCCATGGCGGGCAGGGCGAAGCCGCCGACGACCAGGAGGGCGGCGATGGAGGCGCTGATGGGTGCGATGCCGTTGGAGACCCAGTACATGTCCCGGCCGGCCCAGGTGCCGGCGAACCCCGCGAGCTTGCACACGCAGTACAGCAGCGCCAGCCAGCACCCCGCGCAGACCGCTCGCAGCCCCCGGGCCATCCACGATCCGCCCAGCGTCTGCGCGTAACGGCCGCACATGGAGCCGAGGATCGCCGTACCCGCCCCGAAGATCATCAGGTACAGCACCAGGAAGGTCACGACTCCGGGGCTGGAGGCGTATGCGGTGCTCAGGTCGCGGGGGTGCTCCACGTCGTCCGGGCGGCCGAGCACGAAGCACACGACGGCGACGGTCCATGTGGCGGCGATCAGCCCGAGGAGGAGGCGGGAGCGGGCCCTCACCCTGGCCTGGGCCTCGTGGCTCTCACGCCCGGTCCACCGCAGGAACAGCAGCAGGAGCGCCCCGGCGGCGAACACCACGACCGCGGAGTAGATGACCACCATGCCCAGGTTCGACACTCCGACCAGCTCGTCGAACCTGATGTAGACACTCGGCGCCGAGAACAGGAAGACGGTGGCCACACCGACCGTCATCAGGCACACCAGGCCGAGGTCGGCGTTGCGCCGGCCCCTGAGCCAGGCGCGCGCCTTGTAGGCGGCGATCACCCAGGCGACGGCCGCGAAGGCGAGGTAGAGGACGTCAAACACCGCCGCCTCCCGTCCCGTCGGCCCCGGTCCGGTGGATGTGCAGCAGCGCCGGGCCCAGCGAGGCGGCGAGTTCGGCGGCCTTGCCCTCCAGCGGCACGACCGGTTCGGACAGCGAGGAGACGAGATGCTCCATCAGGAGCGTGCCCAGGACCTCGGTCTCGCGCTCGGCGGCGTCGTCGTAGGCGTGGTGCCGGGCGAAGCCCATGGTCAGCCCCATCCGCTGCATGGCGGTGGCCGCGTCGACCGACGGCGTCCAGACCTTGACCGCCTCCTCGGTGACGGTCGGCTCCTGCTCGTGGCCGAGCAGGAGGTGGCCGAGTTCGTGGAGCACGATGTGGGCCTGGTGCCAGGGCGAGGTCCGGGACTCGTAGAACACGAAGGTGTCGGTGTCCGTGGTGGCCGTCATCCCGGAGACCGTGCCGCCCAGGCTCATCGGCACCAGGTGGATCGGGCGGCCGGTCCGCCCGGCGGTGACATTGCGTACGCCGTCGAGGTCCGTGGAGGGCGGGAGCCGGAGTTCCCTGATGAGTTCCTTGCACTGTCGGCGGATCCGCCCCACCCGCATCTCAGCACCGTCCCCTTCGCCCGCCGGTCTCCAGTAATGGAAGAGCTGCCTTGCCTCAGCTTTGTCCATGGGCCGCCCCACCGTTGGGCTCGGGAGGCTGCGGGGGGTCGGGCGGAAGGTTCATCTGCCGCCGGAACTGGGAGATGATCGTGCCCAGGCTCTCCTGGACCTCGGGCGGCAGGCCGACGCAGCGCAGCGCGATCGTCCGCACCCGGTGGTCCCGCATCGCCACGAGGAACTGGACCTCGTCCTCCACCCGTTCCGCCTGCGGCGCCGAGAGGTCGCCCAGGAGGTAGCCGGCGGGCACTCCGAAGAACTTCGCCAGCGCCCGGAGGATCTCGGGGCTGGGGTTGGCCCTTTTGCCGTTGCGCAGCATCGACAGGTACTGCTCGGTGAGGCCGCCGCCGCCGTACTCCGCGCTGTTGCTGATCTGCTCCGCGACATGGGCGTTGGTGTAGGAGCCGCCGGGCGGGTGGATGTTCAGGAACAGGTAGTTGAGCCGCTGCGCCAGCGGCGCGCCCGGTCCCTGTGACGGCCGCCCCTTCCCGACCATGATCCGCACCGTCCTCCGACATCCGCCGTGGCACGACCGATGGGTCCGCCGGTCCGTGTCGCCGACGGAACGAGCCGAGCCGGTGCGGGCCGAGCCTTCACCGTTGGTTAAGGCTCGTTGCACCGCGTGGCGCATCTTGCCATGCGGGCGTCGCCGAGCACCAGGGTGCGGTGGGAGGCGCGGTGTGAACGAGACTTAACCGTGAGTTGATGGCCGGGTGACTCCGCGTCAGCCGTCCGAACGCGCGGATCCGAGGCGCTTGCGCACGTGTGGGGGCAGGATTCGCGCGTGCCGCTCCAGTGTGTCGACGAATGCCGTCGTCAACGGGTCGGGACGAGTGCGCGCGTAGGCGGCCATGGGACGCTGAACCGGCGGCTGGGGGCGCAGCAGACGGGCGTTGAAATGGGGAGGGATCAGATTCGCGGGCACGAGCGCGGGTCCGAGGCCGGCCGCCGCGAGCAGGGGTGCCGCCGCGGTCTGCTCGGTGCGGACCGCGATCCGGGGCCGGAAACCCGCTGTGGCGCACGCCTGGTCGAGGACCTCGGCGAGACCGTTCTCCGGGGCGTAGTGGACCCAGTCGCGGTCGGCGAGGGCCGCCAACCGGATACGGGTGGCGGCGGAGGTCTCCGAGGCGCCCGAGGGGGCCGGCGCGGCGCAGGGGTCGTCGGCGGGGAGGACGACGAGGAACTCCTCGACGCCGAGGTGGTGGATCGGGCCCTCCCATTCGGCGGGGGTGGGACCGACGGCGACATCGGCCTGTCCCGCCGTCATCGCGGCCTGGAGGGCGTCGGTGTGCGGGAACTCCAGCAGGCGGATCTGGAGCCCGGGGTGCTGGTGCCGCCAGGCCTTCAGCACGGGCGGGAGCACCCCTAGACTGGCCGAATACACCGTGGCCAGTTGGAGCTCCGCGCTGTCCAGACCGGCCGCCCGCCGGGCCGAGGAGTGGACCCTTTCGGCGTCGGCGAGCGCGGCGCGGGCGTGCGGGAGCACGGCGCGCCCCATGGGGGTGAGCCGGACCGAGCGGGGCAGCCGCTCCAGGAGGGGCCCGCCGAGATCGCGTTCGAGGGCGCGCATCTGGTGCGACAGCGCGGGCTGGGTCACATGGAGGAGCTCGGCGGCGCGGGTGAAGGAACCGAGGTCGACCACCGTCACCAGGTATTCGAGCTGCCGCAGGGTTGCCATGAATTTATCTTATAGGACCGATGAGAAGTATGCCTTGGACTCATCCTGTGAGGCTGCCGCAGAGTCGGGGGTGCCGCCGACCGCATGGAACGGCGGCCCACCCCGGCTTGAGGAGTCCTGGACATGACCGATTCACACGCGCTCGAAGGACGGCGGCTCGTCGTGGTCGGCGCCGGCTCGCACACCGGGCGGCGGCTCGCCCGAGCCGCCTCAGCCGCCGGAGCGGACCTCGTCCTCGCCGGACCCGACCCCCGCAGTCTGGAGTGGACGGCCGGTGAACTGACCGGCCCCTCGACGGTGGTGACCGTGGACCTCACCAATGAGGACTCCATCGCCGCGCTGGCCGAGCGGACCGGCCGCTTCGACCATCTCGTGTCCACGGCCGCGATACCCGCGAACGGGCCGGTGGCCGACCTCGAACTCGAGGCCGTGCAGCGCGCCTTCGCCGCCAAGGTGATCGGACCGCTTCTGCTCGCCAAGCACTTGGCGGGCCAGGTGGAGGAGGGCGGATCGTTCACCTTCTTCTCGGGGGTCGCCGCCTGGCGGCCGGTGCCCGAACGCACCGTGATGGCCACGACGAACGGAGCCCTGGCCTTCCTCGTGCAGGCGCTCGCCGTCGAACTCGCTCCTGTACGGGTCAACGCAGTCTCGCCGGGCATCGTCGACTCCGGGGCGTGGGACAGGCTCGGGGCCGACAAGGAGGCGTTCCTGCGCGGGGTCGCCGAGCGCAACCCCGCCCGGCGGGTGGGCACGGCCGACGACCTCGTGCGGACCGTCCTGTTCGCCGTGGGCAGCCCGTTCGTGACCGGCACCGTGCTGCACGTCGACGGTGGGGGGCGGCTGGTCTGACGGCTCCTCGAACGCGTCCGAGCCCGCCGCCGGCACCGGCTCGGGCAGGGCCCCGGAGTCCGTCACCTCGTCGTCCCGCGGGGACGGACCCGGTCGGAAACCGAGGGGGTGTCACCGTCGAGCCGGACGGCCTGGCTGCGCCGCCACAAGGCGTCGTCCCTGTCCGGGTGGTCGGAGCGCACATGGCAGCCGCGGGACTCGGTGCGCTCCGCGGCGGCGAGGATCAGGGCACGGGCCACCAGGGTCATCGCGGCCGCCTCGAACCGTGCCCGCGGTGATTCGTCGGGCGGCCCGGGCGACGCCTCCACGGTGGACAGCGCGGCGGCGAGTCCCGCACCGTGCCGGCCGATTCCGGCGTGGCGGGTCATCGAGTCACGGATGACCTCGGGCCGCCCGGCCGCCGTCAGCGGCTCCATCGGCCGGACCGGCCCACTCGTGCGCCCGTACCCGATCGCCCGATCCGCCGCGACCGCTGCGGCCGCCCGCTCACCGACCACCAGCCCTTCCAACAGGCTGTTGGAGGCCAGCCGGTTGGCGCCGTGCAGACCGGTGCGGGCGACCTCACCCGCCGCGTAGAGCCCGCGCACCTCGGTACGGCCGTCGGTGTCGGTCAGCACACCGCCGCAGGCGTAGTGGGCAGCGGGCGCCACGGGGATGGGCTCGGACGTCGGGTCGATGCCCGCGGCGCGGCAGGCGGCGTGCACCGTAGGGAAGCGGCGACGGAAGGCGCTCCCCTTCGGATTCAGATGCGTGGCGTCCAGATACACATGGTCGGCACCGGTCTCGTTCATCCGCCGGGTGATCACCGCCGACACCACGTCGCGGGGAGCGAGGTCGGCCAGTGGATGACGGCCCATCAGGCGGGCGCCGGCGCCGTCCACCAGGACCGCGCCCTCGCCGCGCAGCGCCTCGGTGACGAGGGGGCACTGTCCCTGCGCGTCCGGCCCGGTGTACAGGACGGTGGGATGGAACTGGACGAACTCCAGGTCGGCGACGCCGGCTCCGGCCCGCAGGGCGAGCGCGATCCCGTCGCCGGTGGCGACCGCGGGATTGGAGGTGGCCCGGTACAGCCTGCCCAGTCCGCCGGTCGCCAGCACCACCGCGGGGGTGCGGAGCACGCCGAGCCGGTCGGCGGGGTCGAGCACCGCCAGCCCGGCCACCGCACCGCAGTGGGCGAGCAGGACCTCGACCGCGAGGTGCCCGGTCAGCACGGGGACGTCCGCGTCGGTCGCCGCCGCCAGGAGTGTGCGCTCCACCTCCACGCCGGTGGCGTCTCCTCCCGCCCGCAGGACGCGGAACCTGCTGTGCCCTCCTTCACGGGCGAGGGCCGGCCGGCCGTGTTCGTCCAGGTCGAAGCGCGCGCCGCGCCCGCGCAGACGTGTCATCGCCGCCGGCCCGTCGGCCAGGATGGCCTCCACGGAAGGTTCCACGCAGAGCCCGGCGCCTGCCTCCAGCGTGTCGGCGATGTGCCGGGCGACGGAGTCCGGCGGGCGGTGAGGAGCCCTGCTGTCGGCCAGCACGACGGCGACCCCGCCCTGTGCCCACCGGGTGTTCGTGTCGTCGGCATCCGCCTTGGTGACCACCAGCACGCCCAGGCCGCAGTCACGGGCCTGGACCGCTGCGGTCAGGCCCGCCACGCCGGTACCGACCACGACCACGTCGGCGTACGCCTGCCAGGCGGGGTTCACTCGCCGCCGCCGTGGGAGGTCGCGTGCCGACCGGGACGAGAGCGGGTCATGGTGTGCGCCTTCCCTGTGTCGGGTCCTGAGTCGGTCCTGTGTCGGGTCCTGTGTCGGGTCCTGTGTCGGGTCCTGAGTCGGGTCCTGAGTCGGGTCCTGAGTCGGGGGACGGTGGGACGAGCACGGTCGCCGGCGCGCGGCGGCGCGCGGCGCCCGCGGCGTCGGTTCGCGCTCGTGTCGCGGGGGCCCGGCGGTCAACGGGGCCGTTGCGCGGCGGTCATGGGCAACGGTCGGCAGTCCGGCGTCATGGCGTCATCGGTGAAACACGCAGCGTGCCCGGCCGGCCCCGGTGGGCCCACAGTCCACCCGGTTGCGCACTTCACCGATGCCCGACCGAACGGGGCCCTGCAACCTGCCTGCTGTCACTCCGCCTGCTGGGTGGGCTGGGCGTCCCGACACCCGGGGTGGGCACCTCGACACCCGCCGCTCGACGGATTCCCAGCCCCCGCATGCCCCTGTGGGCGGGCGGATCGCCGCTCGCCCCCCGACCGTCGAGGACCCGGACCATGTCTGTGCAGCCCGATCAGTCCGCACCGCCCGGTCACGTCCTCATCATCGGTGCCGGAACGGGCGGGCTGTGCCTGGCGCACGCCCTGCGGCGCTCCGGGATCGACGCGGTCGTCTACGAACGCGACCGGAGCCGCACCCCCGGCCCACGGGGCTCCCGGGTGACGATCGATCCGGGCGGCGGCCGCGCTCTGCGGGCCTGTCTTCCGCCGGACCTCCACGACACCTTCGCGGCCGCCTGCGCCAGACCCCCGGCGAGCCTGACCGTGCTGACCGAGCAGTTGTCCGAGGTGCTCCGGCTGCCGCGGCACGGCGGCGCGGATGCGGCGCACATCGTGAGGCAGGTGGACTGGATGACGCTTCGCCAGGTGCTTCTGACCGGTGTCGAGGACAGCGTGCGGTTCGGGAAGGACTTCACCCGCTACGAGCAGCACCCCGACGGCACCGTGACCGCCTTCTTCGAGGACGGCAGCGCGGAGACCGGCGACGTACTGGTCGCCGCGGACGGCACGTCCTCCGCGGTGCGTCGGCAGTACCTGCCCCATGCCCGGCTCGACGACTCCGGTCTGCTGTGCGTGACCGGGAAGGTCCCGCTGACCGCGGAGAACCGGGGCATCCTGCCTCCTCCTGCGCTCGACGGGGAGTCGCTGATCTTCACCACGAAGGGCTATCTGTGCGCGGTGGAGGCGATGGAGTTCAACTGGGACACCGACGGCGCCATGAAGAAAGGCGTCGACGACGGCGACGCCGCCCTGCTCGCCGCGTGGCCCGGTCTGCGGTACGACGACACCCGCGACTACATCTCCTGGGCCCTCGCCGCGGCCGCGTCCAGATTCCCTGCCGACCTGCTGGCCACCCGCGGCCACGGACTCCTCGAGGTGGTCCTGGACAGGACGAGCCGCTGGCACCCCGGTCTGCGCACGCTCTTCGGCCTGACCGACCCGGCCACCTGCTCCGCCACCGGCGTCCGCACCTCGGCCGCCGTCCCGGCCTGGCCGAGCAGCAATGTCACGCTGCTGGGCGACGCCATCCACACGATGGCGCCCGGCCGCAGCATGGGCACCAACGCGGCGCTTCGCGACGCCGCCCGGCTGTCCCACGCTCTGGCGGCCGCACGCGAGGGACACATGACCGTCGTCGAGGCGGTGCACCGCTATGAGACGCGGATGGCGGCCCATGGCTTCGAGGCCGCCCGCAGATCCCGTTTGCGGATGGGAGGTGGTTCCCTGATCCACAAGCCAGTCGTCGGACCTTCCGCTTTGACCGGCCTGCGCATGGGTATGCGGGTGGTCAACCGGATTCCTTGGGCAAAGCGGATCATCAGTGACTTTCTATGCGACCGCCGGGAGTTCGGATCGGGCGACTGAACCCTGTACCACTCATGGGCAACCAGGCGCACCGCAAAGAGGTCTGATGAGTTTCTGTCGCCAACATGTTCGCTTTGGGTGACCGCCGCTAGTGTGAGGGCATGGCTGCCGCCAAAGCGGATCTCCGCATTCCTCACGCCTTACCGCGCATCGACGTCCCGGGGGGCGATGCCACTGGCACGGGTACGTCATGACGGTCCATCGCATCGAGACCGAAGGCGCCGGCTCCGGAGCCCACCTTCCGGTGCAGCTGGACAGCTTCGTGGGCCGCAAGCGCGAGCTGGGCGAACTCAATGACCTGCTCCGCTGGCACCGTCTGCTGACGCTCGTCGGCACCGCCGGGGTGGGCAAGACCCGGCTCGCCCTGGAACTGGCCGGCCAGTTACGCGGCCGTCCGCCCGACAGTGTGCGGCTGGTGCGCCTGGACTCGGTGACCGACGGCGCTTCGGTGCCGCGCCTGTTCGCGCGCTGCCTGGGGGTGCGTGAAGGGCCCGGGGAGGATGTGGCCAGGGCGGTCGCCGAGGCCGCGCAGGACTGCCGGACGCTTGTCGTCCTCGACAACTGCGAACATGTGCTGGAGGAGTGCTCCGCCCTGGTCGGATGGCTGCTGTCGTCCTGCCCCGCCCTGAGCGTCATCGCCACCAGCCGCGAGGTGCTGCGAGTCCCCGGAGAGATGACATTCCGGGTCGACGGACTGTCCCTGCCCGAGCTGGGGGGCACCCGGTCCCGGGAGGGACTGCTGCGCTCGGACGCGGTACGGCTGTTCGTAGAACGGGCCCGAACCCATGAACGGCACTTCGAGGTCACCGCGGACAACGGCCCCGTCATCGCCACGATCTGCCGCCACCTGGACGGCAATCCGCTGGCCATCGAGCTCGCCTCGAGGCGGATCAGCATGTTCCCGGTGGAGGAGATCCTCGCACGCCTGGACGATCGGTTCGAGCTGCTCAACCTCGGCACCCGGACCTCGGCGGGCCGCCATCGCACCCTCCGGGACGCCATCGGCTGGAGCTACGGGCTGCTGAACGAGGCCGAACAGATCGCGTGCAGGCGGCTGTCGGTGCTCCCGGGTGAATTCGACCTGCACACGGCGGCCGCCGTGTGCTGCGGCACGGATCTCTCGCAGCGCGCGATGCTCGAGGTGGTCGCCGGGCTGGAGGTCAAGTCGCTGGTCGTCCCGACAGCCGGTCAGCGGGGAACCGCCCGCTTCCGGCAGCAGGAGTCCATCCGCATGTACGGCCTGGAGCAGCTGCGCCTGCGCGGCGAGTTGGACCTCGTCCACAACCGCCTCGCGACGCGGCTGGTCCGGCTCGCCCAGCCGGAGCCCGACACCATGGCCTTCCCTGGGCTGCTCAGCCTGGAGGAGGAGGCCGACAACCTCTTCCAGGTGGTCGTATGGGCCACGGCCCGCGGTGATGACGAGCGCGCCTGCCTTCTCGGTGCCGCTCTGGCCCGCTGCTGGCAGGAACAGGGGTATCTGGAGGAGGGCAGCGACCTCCTGGGGGCCATTTTGGCGCGTACCCGCGAGGACTGCCGCGACCGCACGGTGGCCCTCGTGTACGCGGCCTGGCTCGCCCTTGCCCACGGAGACGGCGGGAAGGCGCGTGCACTGGCCGACGCGGCGGTGGCGGCCGAGAGGGGAATGGAGCGCCCGGACCTGCTCCATGAGGCGCTCGGCATCCGCGGGCTGGTCGAGCTGACGCTCGGCGCCCCGGGCGTGGCCCGTTGGCGCTTCCGGGAGTGCGTGGACGTGGCGGTGTCGATCCAGCGTCCAGGGATGGTCGCGTGGTGGCGGCAGCATCTCGCGCTGGCGGCGGCGGAAGCGGGGGACCTGGAGGAGGCCGAGGAACTCCTGAGGGAGGCGCTGCCCAGCACCGAGGACAGTGCCGGTTCCCCCGTACGGGCCCACGGCCTGGCAGTCGCCGGGATGGTCGCTCTGGCCCGTGGCGACACGGCCACGGCCTCGGAGCACTTCCGGGCATCCCTGCGCAGCGTTGCGCCCGCGCCCTACCAGTGCCTGTACTCCCTGGAGGCCCTGGCGGTCCTGTCCGCGCAGGAGGGCCGTGCCGAGCGCGCGCTGCGCCTGGCGTCGTCGGCCGAGGCGCTGCGCCGAAGGCACAGCGTGCCCGCCGCGCCGACGTGGCGGGACAGGGTGGACAAGGCCGTCACCGCGGCGCGTGCGAAGCTGCCCCACAAGGAGAACTCGGCTGCGGCCGCCGCCGGAAGCCGGCTCGGTCTGGAAGCCGCGCGCGCCTACGGGCTCGACGACCACTGGGTGGATCCGGCCGACGGCGCCGTGGACCGGCGCCGGAACGGCGGTTCGGTGCTCAGCGGCCGGGAGCGCAAGATCTCCACCATGGTCGCGGAAGGGCTGACCAACCGCCAGATCGCCGCGCGGCTGGGCATCTCCCCCCGCACCGTGGACGCGCACCTGGAGCACATCCGCAACAAGCTCGACCTGCGCTCGCGCACCCAGATCGCGATCTGGGCCGCGGGCCGCATCGATCACGAGGGTTCTTGACACCGCTGCGGCTGGCCTCCCGGCCCGGCCGGCGCCGACGCGGTCAGGACCCGGACCTTTGCGGCCCGGAGTCCGAACGCGCCGCCCGGTCCCCGGCGGCGTCGATCCCGCCGAGGCACCTAGCACGAACTGGTGGACATTCAGGATTGGCGGGCCCGAGGGACCGGCCGACCATGGCCGCGCCCGCGAAGGCCGCCCCCGAGGCGGCGGGTCATCCTGACGGCCGAGCGGGCGGCACGTACCCGGCCCCGGCGGCGAGCACGTCGAGCAGTGCTCCCGCCTCCCGGTGGACCGTCAGGGTGTCACGGACATGGCTGCCCGCGACGAAGCCCTCGTCGGCCACATGGTCCAGGAAGGCCAGCAGCCCGTCGTAGAAGCCCTCCAGGTTGAGCAGCCCGCACGGACTGGTGTGCAGGTTCTGCTGCCGCCACGTCCACACCTCGAACAGCTCCTCCAGGGTGCCGATCCCGCCGGGCAGTCCCAGAAAGGCGTCGGCGAGTTCGGCCATGAGGGCCTTGCGCTCGTGCACGCCGTCGACGATGTGCAGCCGCGTCAGTCCGCTGTGGGCGACCTCGAAGGCCATCAGGTACCGCGGCATCACCCCGATCACCTCCCCACCGGCGGCCAGCACCGCGTCGGCGAGCCGGCCCATCAGCCCGATGCTCGCACCGCCGTAGACGATGCCCATCCCACGCGCGACGAGCTCTCGCCCCAGCAGCTCGACCGACTCGCCGTAGACGGGCCTGCGGCCGGGAAGCGCTCCGCAGAACACGCAGATCCGCATGGCGGCGGTCCCCCGGGCCGCGACCGCGGAGACCGGGGCCGGGGGGACGGGGGCCGGGGCGGTCGAGGCCGGGGCGGTCGGCGGGCCCGCCTGGTCACCGCGTGGCACCGGCACGGCTCGCGTGCCCAGCTCGGCGTCCGTCACCGCTCCCCCTTCACCGGCATGCAGGCCTCCCGGGTCCTGGTCACGCGCGCCCTCACAAGGCCAGCGGGTACTTGGCCTGCCGTACCGCCTCGATCATCGTGTCGAACCGGCGTACGAACGCCTCGTGGATCTCCCCCACGAGCGTGACGGCCTGCTGTGCCGCGTCGGGGGCGAGGGGCAGGGACTCGAACCGGATGGCGTCCGCCTCGGGGTCCGGCTCCAGCTCGGGCCGTTGGGCGTTGATCTTCAGGGTGAGGTGCGGCAGCCGCAGGCCGGCCTGCCGCTCCACCCGGTGGGCCAGGTCGGCCATCGCCCGCCCCTGGACCGTGTTCAGCGACTTGAGCGCCAGGATCGCCCAGTACCGCAGGACCGGATTCTGGGTCGCGTCGATGTGATGGGTGGCGACGGCGCGCATGTCCCGCCACGGCTCGGTGGCCGCGTCCAGGTAGATGAACTCCAAAGTCCTGCTGACCGGCCAGGCCAGCACGTCGTCGAGTTCGAGCGAGGCCCAGTCGACGAAGAACAGCGACCGCCGGTCGTGCCCCTGCTCCAGGGGTCCCCCGAAGCGCCGTGCCATCCGGTTCAGCGCGCGGGTGACGGCGTCGGTCGCGAAGGGGTACGACACCATGTGCCGGTACAGCGTGACCGAACCCAGGGTGTCCGTGGCGTGGAACAGCAGCGCGGCCCGCAGCCGGATCAGTGACTGCTCGAGGTCATCGGTGACGAAGAACTCCACGCTGCGCGAACCGTGCAGGGACTCGGTGCACTTGTGCAGGGTGTCCAGGACGGGCTGCTGGGACGGGTGCGGGTCGGACGGCCAGAAGTTGAAGCCCGCGCCCTTCGGGGGTTCGACGGCCTCGACCCCGTCGATCGACGCGGCGGCGTGCCGGGCCCGCCGGAAGTCGAACCCGCCCTGTGAGACGGTCTCCTGTGCCAGGGTCAGCATGTCGCTGTTCTGCTCGTCGATCAGCTCGAAGACACGCACGGCCCGCCGGATCGCGGCCTCGCGCTGCCGACGGGTGAGGAGCATCTCCTCGAAGACGTTCTCGTCCACCGCGTGCCCGGTCTCCCGCTCCAGATGGAACTGGCCCCAGTAGACGAGTTCCTTGCCGGTGCGGGCCGTGTAACGGTTCGCGGCCTCGGTGGTGTGCCGGAACAACGCGTTGCCGCAGGCCTCGATCGCCTCCGACACCGCGAAGCGCACCGCGGGGTCCTCGGCCTCGATCACGAGCTTGGCGATGGCGGTCGTGCGCCGCCGCAGCTGCTCGTTCACCTCGCTGGAGAAGAGCCAGTGGAAGACCTCTGAGGGCTTCCAGCCGAGCAGGTCGTCCCAGCCGAGGGTCTTGAAGTCGCGCATGAACAGCCGCGAGTGCGTCATGTCCTCGTCCGCGTGGGCCGAGATGGCCTCCCGCCCCGGGTCCATGCCCCGGGCTTCGCGGTAGGAGATGTGATAGAGGTTCAGCTCGCGGAAGTACATGATGAAGTTCGTGAAGTAGAGGGCGAACCAGAGCCTGTGCTCCGGAAAGACCTCGTCCTCCGCCGCAAGCCAGCGGTGCAGCGGATGGTCCTCGATCCGCTCTCGCCACTCGTCGATGACCGCCATGACCTTCCTCATGCGGTGTCGCCTCCTTCTCGGCGATCGGCGCTTCTGGGGTCCGAACTGGTGGGTCCCGACTCGTGAGTGGGGACTGGAACGCGTGGTTGGGCACCCGGTGGTCCGAACTCGTGGACGGCCGCACTGCCGAGTCCGGACTCGTGCGTCCCGGGGCGGAGTCCGCGTGGTCGCGCCGGGCTCCGCGGCCCGCCCCGCGGCCGGACGCCGCAGCGACCGGTGGACAGGGGTGAGCGTGGACACCAGCCGTCGGCCGCGCCATCGGTAAAAGGCGCAGCGGCCCCGCCCGACGACCGGTGCGTCGACCGGGGCGGGGGGACTGCGCGTTCTACCGATGGCTGCCGGACCGCGGCCCGGCAGCGTGCAGGGCATGGAGCCAATGACAAAGCCGTCCGGTGAGGCGTGGGAGAGCTACTGGGCCGATCTGCCGGACGCACCCCAGGAGGCCGTCTGGGACGCCGTCCCCGAGCTGGCCACGGCCGTGGATCTGCCACTGATCGAGCGCTACTTCGGCAACGACCTGCCGGTCCTCGACGTGGGCTGCGGGAACGGGACGCAGACCCGGTTCCTGGCCGGCCGCTTCCCCAGAGTGATCGGCGTGGACTTCTCCGAGGCGGCGCTGCGGCTGGCGCGCCGCGCGAGCGGGGAACAAGGCCCGCACTACGAGCGGCTGGACCTGTGCGACCCGGCGGCGGTCGCTGCCCTGCACGAGCGGATCGGAGACGCGAACGTCCACATGCGCGTCGTCATCCACCAGATGCCCGAGCCGATGCGGCCCGATGCCGTGGCCGGGCTGCGTACCCTCGTCGGGGAGCGGGGCCATCTGTTCGCGGTCGAACTCGCGCCGGAGGCGAAGCCGCGAGAACCGAGCGCCCCGGGCCGGGACTCCGGCGACCTCACCCTTCCCAAACTCGGCCGCGCCCTGCGCCACGGTCTGCGTCCCGCCTCATGGTCCGAAGGAGCGTTCGACGGCCTGCTCGCCGAGGCCGGGTTCGAGGTCCTCGAGTCCTGGCGGGCCCCGCTGTACACCACTGAGCCGGGGCCGCGGGGGGATGCGCTGCGGTTGCCGGCCGACTGCCGCGTCGCACGCTCGCCGGGGACAGCCGGATGACCGGCGAAGCGCCGCTGACCCTGGACGCGGGCTTCACAGCGGACCCCTTCCCGGCTCTGGCGGAGCTCTTGGCGGGTGGTCCCGTGCGCCACGTGGTGCTGCCCGACGGCAGCGAGCACTGGGCGGTGAGCCGGTACGCCGACGCGGTCCGCGTGCTCACCGACCCCCGGATGGGCAGCGAGGCGCGCCGCGCGCTGACGCCGGCCGGCGCGGCCCCCGGCCGGTCCCACCCGGGCGACCACATGATGAACGGGACACTGATGGACCGCGACCCACCGAGCCACACCCGGCTGCGCAGGCTGGTCGGCAGGATGCTCGCCGCGCGTGTGGAGCGGATGGGCCCCCGGATCCAGGAGATCACCGACGAGCTGCTCGACGCGCTCGAGGGACAGCAGCACGCCGACCTGGTCGAGGCCCTGGCCTTTCCCCTGCCGATCCGGGTGATCGGCGAGCTTCTCGGCGTGCCGCACCGGGACCTGCCGGGCCTGCGCCGGATCGGCGGCGACCTGCTGGGCTTCGTGACCGACCAGCGGTCCGCGCGGGATGCCCGGGCCACGCTGAGCCGGACACGGGAGTACCTGGCCCTGCTCATCGCGGCCAAGCGCTCCCGTCCCGGCCACGACCTGCTCAGCGAGCTCGTCGCGGCGCAGGCCGCGGACGGGCGGCGCATCAGCGACGACGAGTTGCTCGCCATGGCCCTGTTGCTCCTGGTCGGCGGACATGAGACCACGGTCCAGCTGATCGGCACCGGGGTCCTGACGCTGCTGACCCACCCCCGCCAGCTCGCGGCGCTGCGCCGGGACCCCGCCGCCCTGCTGCCGGGCACGATCGACGAGCTGCTGCGCTTCGACGGACCCACCAGCCCCGGCCTGTTCCGCTACACACTCGACGATGTCGAGGTCGGGGGAGTCACCATCCCGCGCGGCTCCCGGGTGCTGATCGTGCTTGGCGCCGCCAACCGCGATCCCCGCCGGTTCCCGCATCCGGACCTCTTCGACATCGGCCGCCAGGACAATCCGCATGTGGCGTTCGGGCACGGTGCCCATTTCTGCCTGGGCGCCCGGCTGGCGCGACTCGAAGGCCGCGTTGCCATCGGCAGCCTGCTGAAGCGGTTCCCCGATCTGCGACTGGCCGTGGAGCCCGACGAGCTCACCTGGCGGTTCGCCTCCGTGCGCGGCCCGGACACGCTGCCGGTGGAGCTCGGCGCACCCCGTCCCGCCGATCCGGGAGACTGACATGCGTTCCTCGCCACCGTCCCAGCCGTCCCCCGCTTCGGGCAGGCAGCGGATGGCCGCGGACCCGTCGCCGCGTCCGGGCCGCCCCACGCCGCCCTTGGCGCTGCGGGGCGGCCGCACGGGGCGTGCTGGGCCGTGCCCGGGGCGGGTGGGGTCTCAGCGGGCCAGGAAGGTCGCGTCGCCCATCACGACAGCCGGGTGGGCCGCGGGGTCGAGGGCGCGCAGGAGGGCGGCCATGTGCCTCTTCGACAGGCTGACGCAGCCGTGTGTGGGGCCCGCGTGGTCGACGTGGAGCCATATGCCGCCACCGCGCGCCGCGCCCATGGGCCGTGTCCAGTCCAGGGGCGAGGTCCCGGGGACGCGGTTGTAGTCGATGGCCACCACGTAGTCGAACGAGCCCGCCAGGGGCTCGCCGAGGAACCCCGTCCCGCCCACGGTGAAGGCGGTCGAGCGATGGTAGGGCAGCCCGGTCCCCGGATCGGGAAGGCGGCCGCCCGCGTCGCTGAGCGTGAACACCCCCGCCGGGCTGCGCAGGTCGCCCTGGACATGGTGCTCGCTCCATCCCCGCCTGCCGTTGTGCGCGGGCCATGTCGCCTTCCGCCACCAGGTGCCGTCGTGGTCGCGGATCCAGAGCGCGGCCGTGGACCGGTAGGAGTCCGCTCCCTTGCCGGTGACCACGACGAGCCGGCTGGTGGAGGCCGGTATCCGCGCCAGGACGGCCGGACCCAGGCCGGTCGGCGCCCCATGGCGTGCGGGCGGGGTGCCCGCCGTGTCCCCGGCCGTGCCGCTGTCGGCGGCCCGAGTGCTGTCGGTGCTGGGGGCGCTACTGACCGCGGCGTCGGGCACCGGGGCGGGCTGGACCGTCCTGGACCCGGCGGGCGCCGGGGCGGCCCCGCAGCCGGTGGCGGCGGCCAGCACGAGGGCCGCCAGTGCCACAGAGCGCCGGGGGGCGACGGCAGGGGTGGACAAGGGCACGGCGAGGCCTTCTCTCGGTGCGGCTCCCGCCGCGGCGGGAGTAAGGGGAGCGGAGTGGACGGGCCCGGCGGTCAGCGGCCCTGCGGGAAGCGGGCGGACCGCAGAATCCCGGCGGTCTGGGCCCGGACGGTGTCACCGGGGATGTTCATGCATGCGGTGGCATGGAGGACGCCCCGGGGAGCCGGGCGTCCCACCGGCCGCAGGAGGGTCAGGGCCGAGGTGCCGCCGATGGCCGAGCACTGGGGCGAGGGCGGCTCGGTGACGACGGTGCCCTCGCCCTTGAGCTCTTCGGCTGAGACGGGGCTGGTCTCGATGTGCCACGAGATGAGCACGGTGTCCTCGCCGAGGGCTGCGACGGGCAGGCAGGTGCCGTCCGATATGCCGTCCAGGGCGCCGGCGCACGGTCCGCTGCCGGGATCGAGGGGCCCATTGGAGACGTAGGCGACGACCGGCGGGGTCTCGCGGGGAGCGTTGCCGACCGAACGGACCACGACCGACCGCCAGTTCTCGACCATGCGCAGCCGAAGGCCGTGCAGCTGCTTTTCCACGAGTGAGGTGTAGGAGGGTCGGGGTCGGACCGTGCGGGGGTCCGGTGCGGTCGGCGAGGCGGCGGGGCCCGGGCCGCGGTGGTCGGAGCCGATCCCCGGCAGCGCGAGCGAGGCCAGCGCCACGAGCGGCACGACGGTCGCGGCAGCCCCCACCGCCCGCCGCCGCCCGGCCCGCCGCACCCGGTCGCGGACCCTGTCCATGCGATCGGGCGGGGCAGCGAGGTCCCGCGGCAGCCGACTCAGGACCGCGTCGCGCAGGAGACGTGTGTCCAGGCCGCCGTCGCCCCCGTCGGCACCGGTGCCGTCCGTACGACGGCCGCCGTCGGCGTTCCACGCCCCGGCGGCCCGGCCCGTGTCGCCTGCGCCGTCGACGCCTGTGCCGGGCCGGTTCGGCTCGTTCCCGGTCATCCGTTCACCTCCGTTCTCCCAGGACCGCCGGGCTGGGAGCGTCGGGTGCGTCCTTCCCGGGGGGATCGGCATCCCCCCGGGAAACGCACTGGCGCAGCGTGCGCAGGGCTTTGGAGGCCTGGCTTTTCACCGTGCCCACCGAGCAGCCCAGCAGGGCTGCCGTCTCCTCGGTGGTGCGGTCCTCCAGGTAGCGCAGGACCACCACGGCCCGCTGCCGTACCGGCAGCCGCCGCAGGGCCGACACCAGGGAGCGTTCCTGGTCGACCTCCCCGTACCGGTCGGCCGGGCCGCTGGTCTCGGGGAGGTCGGCGAAGGGCAGTTCGCGCCGCCACCGGCGCCTCCACCACGACGCGTACTCGTGGACGAGGATCCGCCGCACGTACGCCTCGGGGCTCTGGTCGGCGATCCGCCGCCACTTCGGCCAGGCACGGGCCAGTGCGGTCTGGAGCAGGTCCTCCGCGAGGTACCGGTCGCCCGTGAGCAGCCATGCCGAGCGCAGCAGCCGGGGTCCGCAGGCGGCCACGAACTCCTCGAAATCCGTCCAACTGCTCGCCATGTCGTCCTCGTGCCGGTCGGAGACGTCTTCTCGCCGTTCCCATGCCATCTGGAACCGGTCGGCCGGCCCTCCGGGTTGCCCTCTGTGACGCAGGTCTCCATTCCCGGCGGATCGGTCATCATGGAGATACGAGAACTTCGTCCCTGTATGACCAAGGTCGGGAGGTCACCATGGAGAACTCCGAGCGCTACCAGTTGACCTTCGAGCGCTCCCCCGCCGACCGCGGCGAGCGGACCGAGGACGTGGTGGTGGTGCACCGCACGGATGCGAAGGGGCCGGGCGGCTATCCGGTCTACTGCGACGACACCGGCATCCTGCGGGCCGAGATAAGCGAACGCGGGGAGGTGCGCATGCTGGCCAGCGGAGGGCACCAGACGCTGCGTCCGCCCGCGGCCACACGCGTGGTCGAGTAACCCCGCCGCACAGCCACCGCGCGTGACACACGTCGTGCGCGGTGGCTTTTCTCTGTCCGACGCGCGTGCCGAAGTGCCACCCGGGGCACCCCGGGGTGCCCCGACCACGGGGTGCGGGCGGCCGTCGGCGCCCAGCAGGTGCGCGACGGCACGCCCTTCCTCGACATGTTCCAGCCATCCCGGCGTGTCCGCAACGCTTGCCTGACTATCCGTCAGTTCTCATACTCTGCTGCCACTTCTCTCACCCACACCGATGGTGGCAGCAGATGCACAGGTACCGCATCGTCGCAGCGCTGGCGGCATCCATCCGCGGCCTTCCCCGCCGTGAACGGCGCCGCCGCCGGCGACCCGCGGACCCGCTACTCGGACACCTCGATACGCCCGTGGTTCGTCGTGTTCGACGGTGGCGCCTCGGTCCTTGTGACGGGCGCGGGAATGGATCCGGCCTGGTACGACCAGCGCCACTACCTGCTGGTGATGACGGACGCCCAGGATGTGGCGCCCGCGATCGACGGCACCGACCCGACCGAGCGACCGGCCCGTACACGCGTGGCGGACCTCGCCGCCGAGCACGCCGGCAATCGTCACCGCCGACTGGCACCCGCTGCCGGACGTGCTCGCCACGGTCCTTCCCCGCGGATGGCCGGTCAGCTCCGGGCGGCCTCCACCGCCGCGCGCCTTCGGCAGGCGCGGCGGTGGGCCGCTCTGCGCTCGTCCTCGCTCATGCCGCCGCAGACACCCCAGTCCTGCCCCGCCTCCATGGCCCAGTCGAGGCACTGGGCCAGGACCGGGCAGCGACGGCAGACCTCCTTGGCCCGCTCCGTCTGGAGCAGCGCCGGTCCGGAACTGCCGACCGGAAAGAAGAGATCGGGGTCCTCGTGTCGGCAGGCCGCACGGTGACGCCAGTTCATACGAACACTCCTCCTACCCGTGAGGGCACATCGTGGACTCTTCGCGCCGATGCGGCTTGCCGGGGCCATGACCCGAGCAATGATCGGCGCGCCCGTGCGAGGTCGCCTACCCGAGAACCCGGTGGCGATTACCCCCGTTCGGCCCCGGGTTCAGCTCACTTGCGGAAAGGGCCGAAAAGGCTCCTCCTCGGGGCCGACGACGAGCGCGGCGACGCCGCCGGTCCCGTTCCGCGTCCAGGACAGCGGGGTGACGACGGTACGCACGGTGGGGACTCCGCCGTGGCCGCGGCCGTCGTGCCGCCGGTACGAGGCGCTTTCGGTGCCCCCGATCGGCCGCGATTTCCGGTGTTCCCGGGCAGGATGAACCTCATGACCCACGAGACCAAGTCGCCCTCCGCGCCCTCGCCCTGCGCGTCCTCCGCGCCCTCGTCGTCCGCGTGCCGGGCGTCCTCCAGCGGCTCGACGCTGTCCCTGTGGTCGAAGGACTCGGTGCTCTCGATCGGATCGGTGGGGTCGGTGCTGTCCATCGGCTCCGTCGGTTCCGCGCTGTCCATCGGCTCCGTGGGCAGCACCCTGTCCGTCGGCTCCATCGGCTCGGCCCTCTCGCTGATCTCCGCCGGGTCCTGGCTGAGCACGGGGTCGCTGCTGTCCGCGCAGTCACGCTGGTCGGTGCTGTCCTGGCGTGCCTCCCGAGGCTTCCTGGCCGCCGGGGCGGTGGCGGTGGCAGGCGCCTCGGTGCTCGTGCCGCTGAGCCGCGGTCGGCGCACTTGACACTCCTCCGGGGGATCGATCGACGCTCCCCTCGGGGATCGCCCGATTGCCATGAACGCTTGGTCCAGACCTTGACGGAGTGTGTCGGGGGCTTGTGCACTTGGAGTCAACCAACTGTCGAAACAAGGCAGTTGGCGACCCCCGCAGTCGGCGACCCCCCACGCCCCGACGAGGAGATTCGGCATGCCTCGCAGACGCCAGTCCCACTCCCCCCGCCCCCGTCCGGCGCTCCGCCGCGGCGCCGCGGCCACGGCAGCGACAGCGGTCGCCGCCGTCTGCGCCGCCCTGGCCGCTCCGAGCGCGCACAGCACTCCCGACCCGACGCCCGCCCCCGCACGCGCCACCGTCGTGGCACCTCCGCGTGTCGCCCCCTACATCGACATCACCATGTCCAAGCCCTCACTGGTCCAGGCCGCCCGGGCCACCGGCCAGAAGAAGTACGTGCTCGCCTTCGCCCTCGGCTCCAGCGGCGGCTGCGACCCCAAGTGGGGCGGCACGGTCGCGATCGACGACGCGCGGATCAAGAACGACGTCGCGGCGCTCAAGGCGCTCGGCGGCGATGTCGTGGTCGCCACCGGCGGAGCGATCGGTCCCTACCTGGAGCACACCTGTTCCTCGGCCACCGCGCTGAAGAACGCCTACAAGAAGGTGCTCGACACCGTCGGCAGCAACCACCTCGACGTCGACGTCGAGGCCTCCATCCCCCAGGACATGGTCAACCGGGCCCTTGCCCAGCTCCAGGCCGAGCGCGGTACCTCGGTGAGCTACACCCTGCGGGTGCAGGGCCAGGACTACGGGCTCGACCCCTACTCCCTCCAGGTGCTCCAGAGCGCCAAGGCGCGGGGAGTCCAGGTCACCGTCAATCCGATGCTGATGAACTTCGGCTACAGCGGCAACTGGGGGGATGCCATGGTCTCCGCGGCCAGGGCCACCGTCGGGCAGCTGAGGACGGTGTGGACCGGCAAGTCGGACGCCCAGCTCTACCGCATGCTCGGCGTCACCCCGATGATCGGCCGCAACGACTCGGGGATGACCACGACCCAGGCCGACGCGCGCAAGGTGCTGTCCTTCGCCAAGGCCAACCACATCGCGTCGATCGGCCTCTGGTCGGCCGGCCGGGACAACGGCGGCTGCCCGGGCGGCGGTGTCTCCCCCACGTGCAGTGGCATCTCGCAGTCGAACTGGGAGTTCACCAACATCCTCAAGGGCTACACCGGCTGAACGGGGCCCTCGGCGCGGGCGGTTGGCCGCGCGTGAGGACACACGTGTGCCGGGTGGCCGCCATCGCGGCCACCCGGCACCACGGGATCCGTCAGTAGGGGTTCCGTCCGAGGGTTCCGTCAGTAGGGGTTCCGTCAGTTGGGGGTCCGTCAGTAGGGGTTCCGTCAGTTGGGGGTCCGTCAGTAGAGGGCCGTCAGTAGAGGGCCACCCCGTAGGCGGAGAGCACCTCGGGGACCGGGTTGTAGAAGGTCGTGCCGCCGACGACGCAGTTGCCCGAGCCACCTGAGACCAGGCCGACACCGAGGCTGCCCGCGTACAGCGGACCGCCGCTGTCACCGGGCTCGGCACAGATCCCGGTGCGGATCAGACCGCTGACGATCTGCCCGCTGCCGTAGTTGACGGTCTGGTTGAGCCCGGTGACGAGGCCGCAGTGGATACCGCTCGTGCTGCCGCGCTGGCAGACCGACTGGCCCACGTAGGCGTTGGCCGGGCCGGTGATGTCGACCGTTCCCACGGTGCCGGGGTGGGGGACGGCGGCATTGTCGTACCGGACGATGCCGTAGTCGTTGCCCGGGAAGCTGGAGCCGGTCGTCGGGCCGATCGGGACCGTCTTGGCGGCGTCGGCGAACCACTGCGAGACGATCGAGGCGCAGTGCCCGGCGGTGATGAAGGAGTACGTGGTGCCGCTGCGTACATTGAAGCCGGCCGAGCAGCGGTACTGCCCGCCCCAGACGGGGTCTCCGCCGGTGACGAACTTGCTGAACCGGCCGTCGACGGCGGCCACGGCCATCCGGTCGCCGAAGCGGTCGGCGACCTTGTAGACCGTCGCCAGCTCGGCGCCCTTGACCGTCGAGTCCACGGACACCATCAGCTTGTTCGCCTTCACATCGACACCCCATGCGGTGCCCGCGATATTGGATTCCTCGATCGCCTGTCCCGCCTCGGCGAGCGCCGCCGAGCTGCGGCCCACGAGCCGCGGCTCGGCTCCGGCGCCGCGTACGGCGTCCGCGGCGGCCGAGTCGGTGACATTGACGACCATGCGTTTGGTCTCGTTGTCGTAGTAGGTCCCCGCGGTTCTCGACGCACCCAGTTGCGCCTCGACAGCGGCTGCTCTGTCGGGTGACGGCGCGTCCGCGGCGGCCGCGTCCCCACCGGTGAAGGTGGTGACTCCCGCCGTGATCAGGCAGGCCGTCGCGGCGAGCACTCCAGCGCGTCGGGTGGTCGAGCCAGTGGCGAGGCAGCGTGTGATCCTCACTGAGATCTCCTCGAAGAGGCCGATGCTACGTATGGTAGCCATGCGGCCACGCTATGCACTCGCCACTGGGCGCGCATCCGCTGGGGGCCCGTTCGAGCGGGAGCGCCGCCCTGCGGCCGGTCCCCGGGTCAGGTCCTAGCGGTCGTCGTCCTCCTTGGCCTCGTCGGGCGTCGAGGACGGGGGCTTCTTCTCGCCGACACCGGTGAACTCCTCACCGGGCATATGGCCGCTCGGACGCCTGGACGCGCCGTGCCGGCCGGTGGGGCGGGAGCCACCGCCCTCCTCCTTGCGCACCTCTTCCCCACCGCGTGTCTCGCTGCGGCCGGGGTCGGGGGTACCGGACTTCTCCTCCTTGGCAACACGTCGGCCCTTCCCGGGCTCGCCGGCGTACTCGTCGGGGTGGAAGGAGCGGTGCGCGCTCTGCTTGACGTCGTCGCCGCTCTCGCCCACGTCGGGCGACCAGCCGTGCTGGTCCTTGCCCTCGTGCCTGCTCGGACCCTCTCCCATCGGAGGGTGCTTCTTGCTGCCCATCGCGTGCCTCCTGTCCTTGACCCTTGCTTCGACGGGTGCTTCGGTGGGCTCGGCCGCGCGTCAGCAGATGCGCGGGAGCTGCTCGCCGAGGGGGACGTCGACCACCCGGGAACCGCCGAGGCCGGTGTCGGCCACCACCATTCCGGGGTGCTCCGTCGTGCATGTGCCGATGGCCACGGCCTCCTTCCCGTGCGGGTGGGCCCGCATCGCGGCGAGCACCGCGTCGGCGTGCTCGGGTGGGACGAAGGCGATGAGCTTGCCCTCGTTGGCCACGTACAGCGGGTCCAGTCCGAGGAAGGCGCACGCGTTGGCGACCGCGTCCGGCACGGGGAGGTTGCGCTCGTTGACGCGGATTCCCACTCCGGACGCCGAGGCGATCTCATTGAGCGTCGTGGCCACGCCACCGCGTGTGGGGTCGCGCAGCACATGGAGGTCCCGGGTGGCGCCGAGCATGCTCTCCACCAGCCCCGACAGCGCGGCGGTGTCGCTCTCGATCTCGACACCGAACTCGAGGCCCTCGCGGACACTCATGATCGCCACGCCGTGCACCCCGATGGCGCCGCTGGCGATCACCACGTCGCCGGGTGCCGCGCGCTGCGGGCGGATGTCCACACCTTCGGGGATCAGCCCGATACCCGCGGTGTTGATGAAGATCCCGTCGCCGTGCCCCGCGTCGACGACCTTGGTGTCGCCGGTGGCCACCGTGACCCCGGCCTCCTTGGCCGCGGCGCCGAGGGCTTCGGCCACCCGGCCGACGACCGACAGCTCCACTCCCTCCTCGAGGATGAAGCCGCAGGAGAGATAGGCCGGGCGGGCCCCCACCATCGCCAGGTCGTTGACCGTGCCATTGACGGCCAGGTCGCCGATGCTGCCCCCGGGGAAGAACAGCGGGCGCACGACGAACGAGTCGGTGGAGAACGCCAGCCGCGCACCACCGAGCGTCACGGTGGCCGAGTCACCGAGTTCGGCCAGCACTTCGCTGCCGAAGGCTGGCGCGAACAGGTGCTCGACCAGTTCGGCGGACAGCACACCGCCGCCGCCGTGGCCCATCACCACCCTCTGGTTGTCGCGCAGTGGCGCCGGGCAGGTCCAGCCGGAGAAGTCGGGGGCCTGCTCCGGGTCGTCTGCCGGGCGCGCGGAGCCCTGCGCCTGGTGGGTGTCGAGCGAGTCAGCCAACGGAACTCGCCTCCTCCTGGCCTGCGGACGGCGTGCTGAGCCTTCGGTACAGGTAGTAGGCGGCGCACGCGCCCTCGCTGGAGACCATGGTGGCGCCCAGCGGATTGCGCGGGGTGCAGGTCTTGCCGAAGGCCTCGCACTCATGGGGCTTGATCAGCCCCTGGAGCACTTCGCCGCTGCGGCAGACCGTGGACTCCTCGGTGTCGATGTCGCCCACCGAGAAGCGGTACTCGGCGTCCCAGTCGCGGTACTTCGGGGACAGCCTCCAGCCGCTGTCCGGGATCATCCCGATGCCCCGCCAGGCACGGTCGGTCACCTCGAACACGTCGTCGAGCATCGCCCTGGCCGCGGGGTTGCCATCGGTGCGCACCGCCCGCGGGTAGGCGTTCTCCACGGTGTGCTCGCCCGCCTCGAGCTGGCGCACCGCGCGGCGGATGCCCTCGAGGATGTCCAGAGGCTCGAACCCGGTGACCACGATGGGGACGCGGTGCCGTTCGGCGAGCTCGGGGTACTCCCGGATGCCCATCACACTGCACACGTGTCCGGCGGCGAGGAACGCCTCGACGCGGCAGTCCGGCGAGTTCATGATGGCGTCGATCGCCGGGGGCACCCGCACATGCGACACCAGGAGGCTGAAGTTCTCGATGCCGAGCTTCTGCGCCTGGTAGACCGTCATCGCGTTGGGCGGCGCGGTCGTCTCGAAGCCGATGCCGAAGAACACCACCTGCCGCTCGGGGTTCTCCCGTGCGATCTTCAGCGCGTCCAGGGGCGAGTAGACGACGCGCACGTCGGCGCCCTCGCTCTTGACCCGGAAGAGGTCGCGGCCGCTGCCCGGCACCCTCAGCATGTCGCCGAACGAGCAGAAGACCACATCCGGGCGGGAGGCGATCTCCAGCGCCTTGTCGATGATCTCCAGCGGGGTCACGCACACCGGGCAGCCGGGGCCGTGGATCAGCTGGATCTCCTCGGGCAGGAGCTGGTCGATGCCGTGGCGGATGATCGAGTGGGTCTGTCCGCCGCAGACCTCCATCAGCGACCACGGCTTGGTGACCGTGGCACGGATGTCGTCGAAGAGCCTCTTGGCCAGTACGGGGTCGCTGAATTCGTCGAGGTACTTCACGCCTGCGCCTCCTTCGACGGGCCGGTACCGGGTCGGGCACCAGGTTCTGTACCGGTTTCGGTACCTGTGGGACGTTGGGCCCCCGCCTCCTTGGCGGCGCGCCCCCACGCGTCCCCGAACTCCTCGTCGAGAACGCCGAGGTTCTCGAACAGCTCGAGCGTCTGCCGGGCGGACTCCTCGTCCAGCCGTTGCAGGGCGAAGCCCACGTGGACGATGGCGTAGTCACCCACCTGCATGTCGGGCAGGTACTCCAGGCACACGTCCTTGACGACACCGCCGAAGTCGACGCGTGCCATCCGGGTCCCGTCGCGCTCCTCGATCTCCAGCACTCTGCCGGGCACGGCAAGGCACATTTCTCCTCCTCAGCTCGTCGCCTGGGCGACGCCGACGTCGTCGGTGACGCCGGTCCCGGTCGTTTCCCCCCCGGCGGCCCCCGCGGCCGCGGCGGCCCGTGCGCCCACCATCAACTGGCCCAGCGCCAGTCCGCCGTCGTTGGGGGGCACCCTGCGGTGGCGCAGCACGGTGAACCCGTCCTCACGCAGCCCGTCCGCGCACGCGGACGTCAGCACCGCGTTGCAGAAGACGCCACCCGTCAGGGCCACGGTGCGCAGGCCCGTGCGCTGCCGGGCGGCCGCGCAGACCTCGCGCACCAGCGCGGCGACCCCGAGGTGGAAGCGGGCCGCCACTGTGCCCGCCCCCGCCCCGGAGCGCAGATCCTCGACGGCGGCGGCGAGCACCGGCCCCGCGTCGGCCTCGAGTCCGGCGCCGGTGCCGCGGGCGGGGCGCAGCGGGAAGCGGTAGCCGCCCCCGCCGTCGGCCCCGGCCTCGCCCAGGTGGCCCAGTGCCGCGTTCTCCAGCTCCATGGCCGCCTGCGCCTCGTAGTCCACCCGGTGGCAGACACCCGCCAGCGAGGAGACGGCGTCGAAGAGCCGGCCCATGCTGGAGGTGGGAACGCAGTTGAGGTTCCGTTCGAGCTGCCGAGCCAGCAGGCGGCGCTCCCCCGGAGTGCAGGCGGCGGTGCAGGGCAGGTCCTGGGCCCAGGGCAGCTCCGCGGCGCGCAGGTGGGACAGGGCCATCCGGTACGGGTTGCGCACCGCCGCGTCACCGCCGGGCAGCGGGACGTAGGCCAGGTGCGCGAAGCGCCGGAAGCCGTCGTAGTCGGCGAGCAGGACCTCGCCGCCCCACACGGCGCCGTCGTCGCCGTACCCGGTGCCGTCGAAGGCGATCCCGATCACCGGGGACGATCCGTCGAGTCCGTGTTCGGCCATCGTGGAGGCGACATGGGCGTGGTGGTGCTGGACGGTGCGCACCGGGCGCGGTCCCGCCTCGCGGTGCGCCCACTGCCCGGAGCGGTATCCGGGATGGCGGTCCGCGACGAGCAGGCGGGGGGCCACGGCGGTCAGTTCGCCGAGGTGGCCGGTGGCGGTCTCGAACGCGCGCAGGGTGGCGAGGTCGTCCATGTCGCCCACATGGGCGGACAGCCAGGCGTAGCGGCCCTCGGCGACGCAGAAGGTGTTCTTCAGATCGCCGCCCACGGCGAGCGCCGCTTCCACGGGCGCGGGCAGGGCGACGGGGAACGGGGCGTAGCCGCGCGAGCGGCGAACGGGCAGTTCCTCGCCGTCGCAGACGCGCACCACCGAGTCGTCGCAGGGCACATGGATCGGCCGGTCGTGGGTGAGCCAGGCGTCGGCGAGTCCTTCGAGCCGGGTCAGCGCCTCCTCGTCGTCGGTGACGATGGGCTCGCCCGAGCGGTTGCCGCTGGTCATCACCAGGACGGGCGGGCCCTCGGGGTCGCCGGGCAGTCCCAGCAGGAGGTGGTGCAGCGGTGTGTAGGGCATCAGCACACCGAGGTCGGGGCTGCCGGGGGCGACGGCCTCGGCGACCGGCGAGGGCCCCGAGGACTCGCGGCGTCGCAGCAGGACGACCGGGCGCCGGCGGCCGAGGAGCAGTTCCCGCTCCCGCGGACCCACGTGGGTGAGGCGTTCGACGGTCTCGAACGAGCCGGTCATGACGGCGAAGGGCTTGTCGCCCCGGTTCTTGCGCTTGCGCAGGGCCCGCACCGCGGCCGGGTCCGAGGCGTCGCAGGCCAGGTGGTGGCCGCCCAGGCCCTTGACCGCGACGACGGCGCCGTCGGCCAGCAGCCGCCGGGCCTCGGCGAGCGCGTCCTCCCCGGTGAGCGGGCCCGGGTCGCCTGCCCCGCGCACCAGGGTCAGCCGGGGACCGCAGTCGTGGCAGGCGATGGGCTGGGCGTGGAAGCGGCGGTCGGCGGGATCCTCGTACTCGTGGGCGCAGGCCCCGCACATCGGGAAGCGCGCCATGGTGGTCCTGGCGCGGTCGTACGGCAGTCCGGTGACGACGGTGAACCTCGGCCCGCAGTGGGTGCAGGTGATGAACGGATGGCGGTACCTGCGGTCCCGGGGGTCGCCGAGTTCCGCGAGGCAGTCGTCGCAGGTGGCCACGTCCGGGGAGACGAGCGTGCGGCCGGAGCCGCCTTCGGAGGAGCGGATGGTGAAGCCCGTGCCGCCCCGGGTGGGGACGCCGTGGTGCTCGGCGGATTCGACGACGGCCAGCGGTGGCGCCTCGGAGACGAGGCGTCCGCAGAAGGAGGCGACGGCGCCGCGGGGGCCCTCGACCTCGGCCACGACGCCCTCGGGGGTGTTGATGACGTGGCCGGTCAGGCCCAGTTCACTGGCGAGGGTGTAGACGAAGGGCCGGAAGCCCACCCCCTGGACGGCCCCGCGCACGGCGACGTGCCGCCGCTCGCGGGCGGCGTCCTCGCCGGCGGCGGTCGCCGGGCGTCGGTCGGGGCGGCTCATGGGCGCTCCCTCGGCAGCGGTGCGGCTAGGTGGGCACGGCCGCCGGGTGATGGGGCTCTTCGTCACCATCGTGTGCGGCCTCGTCGTGGTTGTGCATGTGCTGTTGGTGCTGATGGGCGAGTGCGGGCTGGTGCACGGGGGCGCCGTCCGCCGCCTCGAGCAGGAGGTCGAGGAGCCCGTCCATGCCCGCCCCGGTCCTCGCTGAGGTCTCCAGCACCGGGACACCGGGGTTGACCTGCTGCACATGGCGGTGGAAGGCGGGGCCGTCGAACTCCACGGCCTCCGCGATGTCGGTCTTCGTGATCACCACGAGGTTCGCGAGGCCGAAGGCGGAGGGGTACTTGAGCGGCTTGTCCTCGCCCTCGGTGACGGATCCCAGCACGATCCTGGAGGTCTCCCCCAGGTCGTAGGAGGCCGGGCAGACGAGATTGCCGACGTTCTCCACGAACAGCAGCCGGGTGCCCTCGGGCAGCCACCCGTCCAGATGGCGGCTGAGCATGCCCGCCTCCAGGTGGCACAGCCCGTCGGTGAGCACCTGTTTGACCGGCGCCCCGGACGCCGCGAGGCGGCGCGCGTCGTTCTCGGTGGCGAGGTCGGCGGTGACGGCCGCCGCGGTGACACCCCGCTCCAGCGCCCGCTCCAGGAGCACCTCCAGCAGGGCGGTCTTGCCGCTGCCGGGGCTGGACATCAGATTGAGCGCGACCGTGCCGTGCTCGGCCAGCCGGCCGCGCAGCCCCACGGCCCGCTCGTCGTTCTTCGCCAGTACGGCCTGCCGCAGATCAACGACCCGGCACATGCTCCGCCTCCTCCTCTGAGCCCCCTGAGCCCCCGCTCCGGCCATCCCCGCGGCCCTGGGTACCCCCCTGCGTCCCGGCGTCCTCGAGCACGACTTCCGCGATCTCCAGCTCCCGTCCTGCGAGCAGTTGCGACAGCGGCTCACCGCAGTGGGAGCACCACAGGTCGGGAGGTACGCCGACGAGCGTCTCCACCGCGCAGGAGGGGCAGCGCGCCCTGGCGGGGACGATCTCCACCTCGAGTCCCGCGTCGGCCAGGAGGGTGCCTTCCCTGGCCAGTTCGAACGAGAACGTCAGCGCGTCGGGCACCACACCGGCGAGCTCGCCGATGCGGACCCGCACCTCGGCGACGGCGGCACTGCCGCGTCGGCGGGCCGCGTCCTCGACCTGCGAGATGATCGCCAGAGCGATCGACAGTTCGTGCACCGGCTCACCTCCTGCCTTCCGGTGTCCTGCCTTGCCGTGCGCTGCCTTCCGGTGTGCTGCCTTCCGGTGGCGGCCGGGAGAGTCCGAGGAGCCCGACGGGCCCGCCGCGTACGGCGATCGACCGGGCGGCGTCGGTCCGCGCCGTCCCGGCTGGCCGGCACCGGCGGGGCTGTTTACCGTGGAAAGCGGAGATCGCCTCCCCACGGTGGGCGACAGCCTTATGGAGAGCCATGCCATGACCGTTCACGGTGTCGAACGGCGCGCTCTCGCCGTCCCGGTGCTTCTGCTCCTGGTCGCCGAGCGGCCGGACCACGGATACGAACTCGTCCAGCGGATGGAGGCCTTCGGCTGGCCGATGACTGAGTCGGCGCATGTGTACCGGTTGCTCCGCGGTATGGAGCACGACGGGGTCGTGGCCTCCTCCTGGAGGGCGTCCGCGACCGGTCCCGCGCGGCGCGAGTACGAGATCACGCCGAAGGGCGCCATGGAGCTGGCCCTGTGGTTCATGCGCCTGGGCGAACTGCACAGCACGCTCCATGTCTTCCTCGAACGCTACGCGCAGCTCGAGTGCGCGGACGTCGTCCGACGGCCCGGGGCGGATCGCCCCGAGCGTCCCGAGCGCCGGAGGACCTGGCCGTAGGCGAGCCCTCATCGGTTCACATCCGGCGGATCCGCAGGTAGCGCTGCACGTCCGGCAGCACGGCCTTCGTCAGCAGCAGCGTCGCTCCCAGCGCCACCGCCGCGGTGGCGGCCATCCACATCCGATCCATGCCCGTCTCCTTCGCTCGCTCGGTCGTCGGTGAAGCGGTTGTCGGTGAAGCGGTCGTCGGTGAAGCGGTCGTCGGTGGGGCGGTTGGCGGCGTCGCCTGTGAGGGCCGCGTCCGGCCGCCCGACCACGGCGGGGCCGGGTCCGCGCACGATCTCCAGGACCAGGTCCACGGCCCGGTCGACGGCCTGCGCCACCGGTTGGCTCAGGCCGATCCCCTCGTCGAGGTCCATCGGCTCGCAGCCCACCACCAGCACCTGCTCGGGCACCGTTCCGCCCGCGCCCTCGCGCAGTTCGTGCACCAGGGCGAGCACGGCGGCGGGGTCCATCGAGTGCCCGTCCATCGGGGGTCCCGGGGCCTTCGCCGCGGTGGCGGGGGCCTCGACGAGGTGCACGGTCCCCGGCCGCGCTCCCCGGGAGGCGGTGTCCACCAGGACGAGCCTGCGGTAGCCCTCGAGCAGCCGGTAGGCGAGGTGGACACCGCGGATGCCGACGTCCATGACGTCCACGTCCTCGGGCAGGGGATGTCCGGCCAGCCGCCGTACGGTCTCGACGCCGAAGCCGTCGTCGCCCAGGAAGATATTGCCCACTCCGGCCACCAGGGTGCGGTCGGCCGAGGGGACCCGGGGTGCGGAGGCGGTGCTCATACGTCCTCCTCGGTCAGCGGCTCCACCTCGTCGGGGCGGAAGTAGAGGAAGCGTCCCTGCTCGCGGCGCACGTCCGCGCCCGGGTCGCCGTCGACGACCACCGCGAAGTGCACCTCACCGTCGACGTCGTGCAGGACCGCCTCGACCGTCGCCGTCCGCCCGTGCAGGAAGATGTCCTGCGCGTCGGTGCGGCGCTGTCCCGGCCGCAGCGCCACCCGGCTGCCCGCTCCCAGGGCGCAGCCGGACACACTCACGGTGTCCCTGTCGGGGTCGACCTCCGGATCGTTGCCGGGGTCCCACCAGGGCATGCCCGGACCCGTGGGCAGCGAGGGCACCGCCGGGGGCTCCGTCCCGTCCGGCTCCTTCCCGTCCGGCCCGCTCCTGTCCGGCCCGCTCCTGTCCGGCCCGCTCCTGTCCGACTCCGTCCCGTCCGCCGGGGACTCGTCCTCGTCCCGCGTGACCTCCCGAAGCCCCCGAATGGCCCCGTGCAGCCGCTCCATCACATCGGAGGGGAGGGTGTCCACGAGGTCGATCACCTCGGCGGCCCGCTGGTCCGTGCCGCGCGCCTCGCGCTTCTCGCCCTCGGTCAGGGCCGCGGTGCGCAGGGAGAGGATCTCGTCGATCTCGGTGGCGTCGTAGAGGGTTCCCGCGCTCTCGGCGGCCACCTGCGGGCGGTCCTCCAGGATGATCGGCGAGGACAGCAGGACGTCGTCGCCGTCGGGTGTGGCCAGCACCGGCCAGGTGTGCTCGTTGCGGCAGGCCTCCGCGGCCGGGCGTGCCCATTCCGGAGGGTCCGTCATCGACACGAAGCGCCCGCCGGGCAGTCCGAGCAGGAGATGGGCGCCGACCAGGCTGTACGGCAGCGCGTCCTCCCGTCCCGCCCGCGAGGCGGGAGGCGCCCAGGGAGAGGTGTTGCGCACCGTCGCGGTCAGGCGCATTGCGCCGTACGGGCCGGGCACCGGCTCCATCCGCAGCCGGATCTCGCCCTCCAGCCGCTGCGCCTCACGCCGCAGGCGGGCGGCGGTGCGGCCGTCGGCGCCCTCCACGGCCTCGTACTCGCGCGACCACGGCCGGGTGAAGCGGGCGGTGTGGCCGTCGCCGGACAGCTCCTCCAGCGGCACGGCCAGTTCGATCCGCTCCTCGCTGCCCTCGTCCCAGGGCACCAGGACCCGGTCGGGCAGTTCCAGCTCCGGCACCTCCTCGAAGCCGCCGCCGTCGGCGAAGGGGCGCTCCACGGTGCGGCGCCGCACATGGAGGAAGCGCAGCTCCACGACGAGCCGTTCGGCCCCGCGCGGCTCCAGGAGGCACTCGGTGCGCTGGTGGGCGTGCTCGCCTCCGGCGTCCTCCCATGACTGGGGAACGAGCACCCCGAACTGCCAGCGCATCCGGTTCTTCGCCGCCGAGGCACGGTAGGGGTAGAGCACATAGCCCTCGAAGAGCACGGCGTCGGCGGCCTTGCGGGCCTCGGCGAAGCCGTCGCGGACCCGGGTGGTGGAATCGCCGGTCATCGGGCCCACCCCCTCTGCGGGGCCGCACGAGTCCCCGTCCCACTCTGCGGGGCGTTCGGTGTCCCCGCCTGTGTCCCTGCCTGTGTCTCCTGTGCCCTCGGTGTCTTCTGTGTCCCCGCCTGTGTCCCCGTCGGTGTCCCCGCCTGCGCCTGCGCCTGCCGAGCCTCGGCCGTACGCAGGAGTTCGTCCACGACGTGCTCCCAGGACGGCAGCGCCCGCTGCGAGCGGTAGCGCTGGAGCGCGTCCAGGCTGTCCCTGCGCAGCAGAAGCCAGCCGGTGTTGGGGAAGTACTGGTCGATCATCTGCTGCCACACCCGCACCGGCATACGGACGGTGGCCTCCTTGTGCCAGGGCACCGGCTCGGCCCGAAAGCCCCGCTCCCCGGTGAAGACGGTGCCGGAGAAGAGCAGGAGCAGCGGGACCTCACCGCCGGCCAGCGCCCGGAAGTACTTCGCGGAGGCGACCTCCGTGTCATAGGTGCAGGGCACCGGCAGGTCGGTCTCCGTCGACCCGGTGAAGCCGGGGACGGTGATCGAGGCATGAGCGAACTGGAGGGGCTTGAGGGTGGTGCCCCAGCGTTCCGGCTCGCCGAACAGGTCGCCCAGCAGCGCCGCCTCTCCCGCGTCGTACTTGCGGCGCGCGGGTTCGATGCGGATCTGGCAGCGCAGCGCGAGCGCGTGCACCCTCTCCCCGCCCGCCGCGTCGATCCGCAGCCGGAACAGCAGCGTGGGCCCGGCCGCGTAGTCCTCGGGGCGTACGTCCGTGCAGGTGAAGTCGAGGTCGGTCACGGCGTGCTCCCCTCGGCGTCGGCGCAGGGACGGGCGTGCTCGCGGACTCGCTGGAAGAACTCGGCGAGGTCGGCGCGTGCCTCGGCCCCTCCGTCGAAGCCCTGCCAGTGCAGGCGCATCCTGCCGACCAGCTCGTAGCAGGTGTCGATGGGGACGAGGAAGCACTCCCCGTGCTCGCCCTTCTCCCGGTGCACGAGCAGCGCCTCGACATCGGGCTCCAGG
This sequence comes from Wenjunlia tyrosinilytica, assembly GCF_014646055.1. GTDB lineage: Bacteria > Actinomycetota > Actinomycetes > Streptomycetales > Streptomycetaceae > Wenjunlia > Wenjunlia tyrosinilytica. The sequence goes on along the minus strand of NZ_BMMS01000010.1, from coordinate 199,931 downwards.
GTCTGCGCGAGGCGGCTGCCCCCGATGACGTCGTCCCAGGTCTGCGGGTCGAGCTCGCTCTCGGTGGCTCCGGCGGGGCTGGGGTAGAAGGCGACGAGGCGCCCGAGGTCGGAGTTGCGGAAGAAGAAGACGAGCGCCACGGGGATCTGCAGACGGTTCCAGTCGGCGTCGTCGAGGGTGAAATCCGGGTCCCGCAGATAGCGGTCGGGTACGGCGCGGAAGCGGCCCGACCCCGCTCCCGGCCGGGTGAACAGCATGTGGCAGGGGACGCACGAGCATTTGAGGGCGCGCTGCCGGGTGTCGACGAGGTGGCGGTGCTCCGGCGGCAGCGTCTCGCCGCACAGGTCGCACCGCTCCTCGGCGGGACCCGCGGGGCGCCGGGTGAAGCGGCGCAGGGCGGCCGGCCCGGTCGGCGGCCCCGCCTCACCACCCCGGCCACCCCGGTCCTGGGCACCCCGGACCTCGGAAGCCCGGACCTCCGGAGCCCGGCCAGGACGTGGACGGGCCCGGTCCGGACGGACGGCCCGCTCCGGCCCGGCCTGGATCCGGCGAGCCGTCATGTCGTGGCCTCCTGAAGCACCGCGGGCAGCGCCACCCGCACCGTGCCGTCCTGCTCCAGCAGGGGCACCGGCTCCAGATGACCGGCGCTTCCCCGCCCGGCCCGGCGTACGTCGTACCGCTGCGAGCAGCCGGGGCAGACCAGTTCGGAGCCGTCGAGCGTCCCGTCGTGGACGGGGTGCCCGCAGGCCGGGCAGTGGTCGCGGTAGGCGTACAGATTCCCGGGGAGGCGGACCACCAGCAGGGACAGCCCCTCCACCCGGTGGACCGCCGTCTCGCCGTCGGCCGACGGCAGCGGCCCGGTCAGGGTGTGCCACCGCGCTTCGCCCTCGCCCGCCGAGGGCGGGGAGGCCGGCGGCGCGGTGGCCGACGACGCCGATGCCGTGCCCGGCGGGCCGGACATGATCTGCAGCAGTTCGGGATTTCCGGGGGCGTCGGTGACGCCCTCCACCTCGACCGCGGCCACCTCGGGGGCGGCCCGGGCCACCGCCCCCTCGATGGTCCAGCGGACGGTCTGCGTGGAGGACGGGCATCCGTCGCAGCTGCCGCTCAGGCGCAGCGTCAGGACACCGGTCCCGGGATCGAGGCCGACCACCTCGACGTCGCCGGCGTGCGAGCCGAGGTAGGGCCGGACCTCGTCCAGGGCTTTCTGGACGCGGGTCATGGTGTCGTCGGGATGCAGGTCGTGCAGGACCAGGAGCCCGGCCACGAGCTCGTCGTGGGTGAGCGCCTCGAGGGCGGCGGCGCCGTCCTCGCGCGCCTCCATCAGCTCCACGATCCGGGCCAGGCCCGCTCCGTAGAACTCGACGATCTGGCGCACGAGTTCGTCGGCGGTGTCCCGGACCGCGGGTCCCGCGGTCCGGTCCAGCTCGTCGAGGAGTGCCGATATCCGCTCCCCCGCCTGCTGCTGTTCCTTCGCTGCCGATCCCATGGCACCGCCTTCCTGCTCCCTGCCGGGACGCATGGCCGTGGACCTGTCGGATCCGTTCAGCCACCCAGCCCGCTCAGGCCGGTGGGGGTGTGGATCTGCTCGAGCGTCCTGCCGTCGCCCAGGTACATGTGCACACCGCACGGCAGGCAGGGATCGAAGCTGCGCACCGCGCGCATGATGTCGATGCCCTTGAAGTTCTCCACGTCGTTCTCTTCGAAGATGGGGGTGTTCTGCACCGCGTCCTCGTAGGGGCCGGGGGTGCCGTAGGAGTCGCGCACGCTGGCGTTCCACGGAGTCGGCGGGTACGGGTGGTAGTTCGCGATCTTGCCGTCGCGGATCACCATGTGGTGCGAGAGGACCCCGCGCACGGCCTCGGTGAAGCCGCAGCCGATGGACTCGTCGGGGACCTCGAAGTGCTCCCAGGTCTGGGTGTGGCCCGACCTGACCTCGTCCATGGCCTTCTCCACGAAGTGCAGCGCCGCCGCGGCGGTGTACGCCTGGAAGTAGGTCCTGGCGCGGTTGCGCTCCAGCGCGTTGCTCCAGCGCGGGATCTTCCACTCGAACGTGGTCTCCGGCTTGGTCATCGTCCTGGGCAGGTTGATCTTCACACTGTGGCCGGTGGACTGGACGTAGCCGATGTCGACCAGACCGGACAGCGCCGTGGACCACAGGCGGGCGATGGGTCCGCCGCCGGTGTCGAGGGCGAGGTGCTCGGAGCCGTTGAACCAGCGCGGGGACATCACCCAGCTGTAGTTGCCGTCGAAGTCGCGCTTCTGCGGCGCCGGGATGGTGTGCTGGTTCCACGGGTGGCGCTCGTCCACGGGGTTGCCCAGCGGGTCCCGCTCCACGAACTTCTCCTGGCCCGCCCAGTCCTCGTAGTACGAGCTGCCGAGCAGGATGCGGATGCCGAGGTTGATGTCGACCAGGTCGTTGGTGATGAGCTCGCCGTCCACGATGATGCCCGGGGTGACGAACATGCGCTTGCCCCACTCGCTCATGCGGCGGTAGGTGAAGTCGCAGTACTCCGGGTCGTTGAGGGCGCCCCAGCAGTTGAGCAGGACACGCCGCCGCCCGACCTCCTCGTAGCCCGGTATGGCCTCGTAGAAGAAGTCGAACAGGTCGTCGTGGAGCGGCACCACGCGCTTCATGAACTCCACGTAGCGCATGAGCCGGGTCAGGTAGTCGGTGAACAGCTGCACGGTGGCGACCGTGCCGACACCGCCCGGGTAGAGCGTCGAGGGGTGCACATGGCGCCCCTCCATCAGGCAGAACATCTCCCGGGTCATCCGGGACACCTGGAGCGCCTCGCGGTAGAACTCGCCCTCGAGCGGGTTCAGGGAGCGCATGATGTCGGCGATGGTGCGGTAGCCGTGCTCGGCCGCGTGGGGGGCTGGGGTGCGCTCGGCCTGGTCCAGCACGCCCGGGTTGGTCTCCTTGACCATCTTCTCGCAGTAGTCGACCCCGACCAGGTTCTCCTGGAAGATGTTGTGGTCGAACATGTACTCGGCGGCCTCGCCGAGGTTGATGATCCACTCACCGATGTGCGGCGGCGCCACCCCGTACGCCATGTTCTGCGTATAGACGGAGCAGGTGGCATGGTTGTCGCCGCAGATGCCGCAGATGCGGCTGGTGATGAAGTGTGCGTCGCGGGGATCCTTCCCCTTCATGAAAACGCTGTACCCCCGGAAGACGGACGAGGTGCTGTAGCACTCCGCGACCCGCTTCTGCTTGAAGTCGACCTTGGTGTGGATACCCAGGCTTCCCACGATCCGGGTGATCGGGTCCCAGGACATCTCCAGGAGCCCGCTGCCGTCATCCGCTTTCTTCGTCTTCGGCGTCATCGTTCGCGCACCCTTCCTCAGCCTTCGGATTCCGGTCCGCCGCTCGCGGTGACGCGGCTGCCGCCACGCGTGGTCACCACGGCGGCCGGTAGCCCGTCAGGATCTTGTCGCCCCTGTGCCGCCACTTGGGTTCCTTGTCGACCGTCCTCGCGGTGATGTCACGCAGCTTGCGGATCACCGTTCCGTAGGCGCCGCTCGCCGTGCTGGAGATGCGGGCGCCCGGCGGCTCGTCCATGAACGGCATGAACTTGTCGGGGAAGCCCGGCATGGTGCACGCGATGCAGATGCCGCCCACGTTGGGGCAGCCGCCCACGCCGTTGATCCAACCGCGCTTGGGCACATTGCACTTGACCACGGGACCCCAGCAGCCGAGTTTGACCAGGCACTGGGGTGAGCCGTACTCGGTGGCGAACTGGCCCTGCTCGTAGTAGCCGGCGCGGTCGCAGCCCTCGTGGACCGTCGCACCGAACAGCCAGGTGGGGCGCAGTTCCTCGTCCAGCGGGATCATCGGCGCCGATCCGGCGGCCTGGTACAGCAGGTAGGTGAGCGTCTCGGAGGCGTTGTCCGGGTGGACCGGGCAGCCGGGGATGCAGACGATGGGGATTCCGGCCTTGGACTTCCAGTCCCAGCCCAGGTAGTCGGGTACGCCCATGGCGCCCGTGGGGTTGCCCTGCATGGCGTGGATGCCGCCGTAGGTGGCGCAGGTGCCGATGGCGACGACGGCGAGCGCCTTGGAGGCCAGGCGGTCGATCCACTCGCTCGTGGTGATGGGCTGGCCGGTCTCGGGGTCGTCCCCGAATCCGCACCAGTAACCCTCCCTCTTGATGGCCTCGTTGGGGATGGAGCCCTCGATCACCAGGACGAAGGGTTCCAACTCGCCGCGGTCGGCCTTGAAGAACCACTCCACGAAGTTGTCCGCCCCCTGCACGGGACCGCACTCATAGTCGATGAGGGGCCAGTGGACGGCCACTTTGGGCAGGCCGGGCAGCGCGCCGAGCGCGATCTCCTCGATGGTCGGCTGCGTTGCCGCCGTCAGCGCGACGGAGTCCCCGTCGCAGCTCAGCCCGGCGTTGATCCACAGGATATGGATCGGGGATTCCTCGGTGGCGTCGATCGTGTCGACATCTGCGGAGGTGGCGGTTGTCTCGCCCATGGAGGTCCTCCTCCGAAATGAATAAGGAGTGACGCGTGTGTACTCCCTGGATAGCCGACGCCTCCCGAGCCGAGTAAGTGCTGGACGGCCCTATGGACTCATCGGGGAAGGGTGCCGGGGCGGGTACGGGTTCGGGGCCCGTGCGCCGGGACCGGGGCACCGGGGTCAGCGGGCCTCGGAGTCAGGGTGCCCCGGGGTCAGGGGGCCCGGGGTCAGGGGGGCAAGCGGGCAAGGGGCAGGAGTCAGAGGCGGATCCTGCGCCGGGGTGAGGGGCCCGGCTCAGCGGAGGTGGACGCCGACCAGGCAGGTGTCGTCGTCGGTGTCGGAGCTGCTGTGGGTGAGCAGGTGGTCGAGACGCTCCTCGAGTCCGGGACGGGACTCGGACGCCGCTCGCACCAGTTGGTCAAGGGACTGCTGGAGGAAGCGGTCCCTGCGCTCGATGAGCCCGTCGGTGTACATCAGCAAGGTGTCGCCGGACCGCATCTCGAGGACCCTCTCCTCGTAGTCGGCCTCGGACTGGGCGCCCAGCAGGATGCCCTTCGGCAGCGGGAGGGCTTCGGCGGCGCCGTCCCGGATGAGGACGGGGGGAAGGTGCCCGGCGCGGGCCCAGCGCAGGGTCCGGGTCTGGGGGTCGTAGACGCCCACGACGGCGGTGGCGGTCACCTGCTCGGTGAGGTGGTGGGTGACGGTGTTGAGCCAGCCCAGGAGCTGGCCGGGCCCGGATCCGGTGGTGGCGAGCCCCCGCAGGGCGTTGCGCAGCGCGACCATGCCGGTGGCCGCCTCGATGCCGTGGCCCGCCACGTCGCCCACGGCGAGCAGGACCTGTTTGGAGGGCAGCACGACCGCGTCGTACCAGTCTCCGCCGACGAGGCTGTCGTTCTCGGCGGGGCGGTAGCGCACCGCGATCTGGAGGCCGGAGGCATCGACCTGGGCCGGGGCAGGAGGCATGATCGCCTCCTGGAGCTGGAGGGTGAGGCGCTTGCGGTCGGCGGCGTGCTCCTCGCTGTCGGCGAGCCGGTCGCGGGTGGCTGCCAGCGCCACCTCCGTCCAGTGCTGCGAGGAGATGTCCTGGTAGGCGCCCCGTACGGCGACGAGGCAGCCGGCCTCGTCGAGGACGGGTTCGGCGAGCACGCGCATGTGGCGCACCACGGTGTCGGGGCGCTGGAGCCGGAAGGCGACGGAGGACGCCCGGTGGTGGTGCAGGAGGGTGCGCAGGAACCGGCCGATGGCGACGCCGTCGTCGGGGTGGGCACGGGAGCGCAGCTCCCTCAGCGGCACGGGAGCAGCCGTGGAGGAAAGGCCGTGGAGGGCGAAGAGCTGACTGCTCCAGGAGACCTCGCCCGTGACGGGATTCTCCTCGAAGCCTCCGATGCGGCCGAGGCGCTGGGCGTGCTGGAGCAGACTGGACAGCCGGGCGGCCTCGTCCTGGACCCGCCAGGTGACCAGCAGGCATTCGCCGTACCGGCCGATCCCCACCGCGGCCCTCAGCGGCGCGGGGCCGGGGGTGTCCGCGAGAACGATGTCCTCGGTGCTGAAGGGCTCGCCGGTGGCGTGCACATGGAGGGCCTGCTCGAACAGCCCGCCCTCGGCGGCGGCACCGGGGTGGGCCTCGAGCAGTGAGCGTCCGGTGAGGTCGGCGCGGGGGCGCCCGGCGAGGTCGGTGACGTGCTGGTTGAGATGGACGACGGCGAAGTCGCGGACGCGGCCGTGGTCGTCGACGAGGGGCTGGAGCAGGACGGCGGGATCGAGGAGCGCGTCGGCGAGGTCGACCAGGGGCGCCCTGCGGTCGTGCTCGGCGAACTGCGCCGGGTCGCCTCCCTCCGCGCTGAGCGGGGCCCGGAGGGTGTGCGCGCACAGATCGGCGAGCGCCTGGAGCTGCCGCCCGACCGCGGGTGTGAGCGGGGGCAGCGGCCCCGGCCAGCAGACCTCGACAGCCCCGAGCAACCGCCCCGCCACTCGAGCCGGCAGGACCACCCGTCCCCCGGGCGCCTCCCCGCGTCCGATGGAGGCGGCCGCGGCGTCGGCGGGGTCGCTCATGAGGCCGTCCCCCGCGGGCCCGTCCCCTGCGGGCCCGGTCTCGGCAGGCCCGGTCTCGGCAGGCCCGGTCTCGGCGGGACTGTCCGCCACCAGCATCGGGGTGCTGCCCGTGAGGGCTCGTTGGGCCAGGCTCCCCACCCCCGGAGGGACGTGGCGCCAGCCTGCCGCCTCCGCGGCGGTGAAGCCCGCGTGGCCGCGCAGCGCCAGGGAGCCGTCGCCGGCCGCGGACCAGACGGCGAGCGCTGTCGCTCCCAGCGGTCTCAGGGCGTTATCCAGCAAGGACTCGGCGGCCACCTGTGTGTCCGGCGCGTCGGACACACCCGATTCCGCGATCCGCAGGCGCAGCGGGGGCAGCACGCCGTCGTCGGCGGCCCCCTCCCCGTCGTCGGCGCGGCTCAGTGCGTCGCCTGCCGCCTCGTCGACGATGTCCGCGGCCAGCTCCGCGACCGGTGTCCTGGCGCTGTCGGCGAGCTGGGCGAGATGCCGGGCGGCCTCGGCGGGGCCGCATTTGAGGCGCTCCACCAGGATGCCCTTGGCCAGTTCCACGACACCACGGGCCCGCGCGGCGGCGCGCGCCGCGTCGAGCTGCGCCCGAAGCCGTTCGACGGTCTCGGCGAGGTGGCCGGGACCGGGGTCCGGCGGCAGGGGGCGCGGCCCGGTCATGGCCGGGCTCCCACTGCCACGGGTGACGGACTCAACGGTGTCGCTCCTCGGTGTCCTCGACCGCGCCCCTGCCCCGCATCCGGCCGGTCACAGGTCCAACCATCTCTTCATGCAGGCGATGAGCACGTCCGCGTCGACGGGCTTGGTCACATAGTCGCTCGCCCCGGAGGCGAGGCTCTTCTCCCGGTCGCCGTGCATGGCCTTCGCGGTGACGGCGATGATCGGCAGATGGGAGTACTCGGGCATCTCCCTGATGGCGGAGGTGGCCACATGCCCGTCCATCTCCGGCATCATCACGTCCATCAGGATCATGTCGATCCCCGGGGTGCTCTCGAGCACCTCGATGCCCTTGCGCCCGTTCTCGGCATGCAGGACGTTCACGCCGTGCAGTTCCAGGATGCCGTTGAGGGCGTACACATTGCGGGGATCGTCGTCCACGACCAGCACCGTGCGGCCGGCCAGTCCGCTGTCCACGCTCTCCCGTACCTCCGGCACCACGCTGCGCCCGGCGGCCCCGGACCGCACCAGCGGCACCACGTCGTCGGCCGTCTCCGCCGTCAGATGCAGGGCGATGCGCTCACGCAGCTCGTCCAGGCTGGGCAGCAGCTCCACCGCCCGCGAGCGGGCGTGCTCGGCGACCAGGCGCTCCTGTCCGGGCTCGAGCCGGCGGCTGTGGTGCGCGAGCACCGGGACCCGGGCCAGCGCGGGCTCGTCGTCCAAGGCGCGCAGGAACCGCATCGCGGCGTCGTGCCCCATCCCGAGGTCCAGCACGACGCAGTGGTAGGCCTCGGCCCTGAGCGCGGCGGCCGCGTCCTGCGCGCCCACGACGGCGCGCATCCGCACCGGATCACGCTGGTCGGCCAGCCCCCGGTTCTCGGTCAGGTCCGCGACGACGCTCTCCGCCACCAAGGACAGCAGTCCACGCGGGCTGTCCTCCACCACCAGCAGGCACCGGCTCTGCCGGGCGGCGGCCTCCGACGGCTGGCCCTCGAGCGGCCGCGGTCCCGAGTCGTCCGACTCCGCGGGATGCGGCAGCGCCGCCGCCTCCTCGAAGTCCCGCCGCGCGACCGGAAGGAAGAGGGAGAAGGTGCTTCCCTCACCGAGGACGCTGGAGGCCTGGACCGCCCCGCCCAGCAGGTAGGCGATCTCCCGGCTGATGGACAGCCCCAGGCCCGTGCCTCCGTATTTGCGGTTGGTCGTCCCGTCCGCCTGCTGGAACGCCCCGAAGATGGTCTCCAGTTGCTGTTCGGCGATCCCTATGCCGGTGTCCACGACGCGGAAGACCACGGCCTGGCCGTGCGGCCGCACGAAGGGCGGCAGTTCGGACTCCTCCGCCGGGGCGATCCGCAGCTCCACACTGCCCGATTCGGTGAACTTGACGGCGTTGGACAGCAGATTGCGCAGCACCTGCCGCAGCCGTGAGTCGTCCGTGACCAGTTCGCCGGGCACGCCGGGAGCGACGCCGATACGGAAGTCGAGCCCCTTCTGCGAGGTCAGCGGGCGGAAGGTGACCTCGACGTATTCGAGGAGCTGGCGCAGCGAGACCCGCTCCGGGCTGACGTCCATCTTGCCCGCCTCGACCTTGGACAGGTCGAGGATGTCATTGATCAGCTGGAGCAGATCGGAGCCCGCCGAGTGGATGACTCCGGCGTACTCCACCTGCTTGGGGGTGAGATTGCGGCCGGGGTTCTGGGCGAGCAGCTGGGCGAGGATCAGCAGGCTGTTGAGGGGGGTGCGCAGCTCATGGCTCATATTGGCCAGGAACTCCGACTTGTACTTCGACGCCAGCGCCAGTTGCTGGGCGCGGTCCTCGAGCTCCTGCCGGGCCTGCTCGATCTCCAGGTTCTTCGTCTCGATGTCGCGGTTCTGGCTGGCCAGCAGCGCTGCCTTCTCCTCCAGCTCCGCGTTGGAGATCTGCAGTTCCTCCTGGCGGACCTGGAGCTCCTCGGAGCGCGCCCTCAGCTCTCCCGCGAGCCGCTGGGACTCGTCCAGCAGCTCGTCGGTGCGGGCGTTGGCCACGATGGTGTTCATATTGACGCCCACGGTCTCCATGAGCTGGTCGAGGAAGCCGCGGTGGACCTGGGTGAACGGGTGCACGGCCGCGAGCTCGATCACTCCGAGCACCTGGCCCTCGACCACGATGGGCAGGACGATCAGGCTCGCCGGGGCGGCCCGGCCGAGTCCCGAGGAGATGGCGACGTAGCCCTCGGGGACGTCGTCGACCGCGATGGTCTGGCGGCTGCGGGCCGCCTGCCCGACCAGGGACTGGCCCAGCCGGAAGCGCATGGAGCCGGGCACCGCGTTGTCGGGGTGGCCGTAGGAGCCGATCAGGACGAGCCGGGTGCCCTCGGGCGACTCCTCGGCCAGGTAGAAGGCGCCGTACTGGGCGGAGACCAGCGGAGTGAGCTCGTCCATGATGAGCTCGGCGACGACGGCGAGGTCGCGGCGGCCCTGCATGAGCCCCGAGATCCGGGCCAGATTCGACTTCAGCCAGTCCTGCTCGTGATTGGCCCGGGTGGTCTCGCGCAGCGACTCCACCATCGAGTTGATGTTGTCCTTGAGCTCCGACACCTCTCCCGAGGCGTCCACGGTGATCGAACGGGTCAGGTCGCCCTCGGCGACCGCGCTGGTGACCTCGGCGATCGCGCGGACCTGGCGGGTGAGGTTCCCGGCGAGCTCATTGACGTTCTCGGTCAGCCGCTTCCAGGTGCCGGAGACGCCCTCCACCTCGGCCTGGCCGCCGAGCCGGCCCTCGCTGCCCACCTCGCGGGCGACCCGGGTGACCTCGGCGGCGAAGGAGGACAGCTGGTCGACCATCGTGTTGATGGTCGTCTTCAGCTCCAGGATCTCGCCGCGGGCGTCCACGTCGATCTTGCGGTTGAGGTCGCCCTTGGCGACCGCCGTGGTGACCTGGGCGATATTGCGGACCTGGTTGGTGAGGTTGTTCGCCATCGAGTTGACGTTGTCGGTGAGGTCCTTCCAGGTCCCCGCCACATTCGGCACCCTGGCCTGGCCGCCGAGGATGCCCTCGGTGCCGACCTCGCGGGCCACGCGGGTCACCTCGTCGGCGAACGCCGAGAGGGTGTCCACCATGGTGTTAATCACTCCGGCAAGGGCCGCCACCTCGCCCTTGGCCTCCACCGTGATCTTCTGCGACAGATCGCCCTTGGCCACCGCGGTCGCCACCTGGGCGATCGAGCGCACCTGCCCGGTGAGGTTGGACGCCATGACGTTGACGTTGTCCGTGAGGTCCTTCCAGGTGCCGGAGACTCCCCGCACCGTCGCCTGGCCGCCGAGGTTCCCCTCGGTGCCGACCTCCCGGGCGACGCGGGTGACCTCGTCGGCGAACGCCGAGAGCTGGTCCACCATCGTGTTGATGGTCTCCTTCAGCTCCAGGATCTCCCCGCGGGCGTCCACGCGGATCTTCTGCGACAGGTCGCCCTTGGCCACCGCCGTGGTGACCTGGGCGATCGAGCGCACCTGGGCGGTGAGGTTGTCGCCCATGACATTGACCGATTCGGTCAGGTCCTTCCAGGTGCCGGAGACCCCCTTGACGTCGGCCTGGCCGCCGAGGCGGCCCTCGGTGCCCACCTCCCGGGCGACGCGGGTGACCTCGTCGGCGAACGCCGAGAGCTGGTCCACCATCGTGTTGATGGTGTTCTTCAGCTCCAGGATCTCCCCGCGGGCGTCGACCGTGATCTTCTGCGACAGGTCGCCCTTGGCCACCGCGGTCGCCACCTGGGCGATCGAGCGCACCTGCGCGGTGAGGTTGCCCGCCATGAAGTTCACCGAGTCGGTCAGATCGCGCCAGGTGCCGCCGACGCCGGGCACCTGCGCCTGACCGCCGAGGCGGCCCTCCGTGCCCACCTCCCGGGCGACGCGGGTGACCTCGTCGGCGAACGCCGAGAGCTCGTCGACCATCGTGTTGATGGTGTTCTTCAGCTCCAGGATCTCCCCGCGGGCGTCCACGGTGATCTTCTGCGACAGGTCTCCGCGGGCCACCGCCGTGGTGACCTGGGCGATATTGCGCACCTGGTCGGTGAGGTTGCCCGCCATGAAGTTCACCGAGTCGGTCAGATCGCGCCACACCCCGCCGACACCGGGCACCTCGGCCTGGCCGCCGAGGCGGCCCTCGCTGCCGACCTCGCGCGCCATACGGGTGACCTCGTCGGCGAACGCCGAGAGCTGGTCGACCATCGTGTTGACGGTCTCCTTCAGCTCCAGGATCTCCCCACGGGCGTCCACGTCGATCTTCTGCGACAGGTCCCCCGTGGCCACGGCGGTCGCCACCTGGGCGATGTCGCGCACCTGGGTCGTCAGATTGCCCGCCATGGCGTTGACCGAGTCGGTGAGGTCCTTCCAGGTGCCCGAGACCCCCGGTACCTCCGCCTGGCCGCCGAGGCGTCCTTCCGTGCCGACCTCGCGGGCCACCCGGGTCACCTCGGAGGTGAACAGGGACAGCTGGTCGACCATCCCGTTGAACACCGTGGCGATCTCGCCCAGCAGGCCGTCCGCGTCGTCCGGCAGCCTGGTCCCGAAGTCTCCGTCGCGGACGGCCGTCAGCCCGGCCAGCAACTGCCCCAGCTCGGGCGCGCCCGCGCCGTCGCCCGGCCGGGGGGTTCTGCCCTCCGCCGCAGTACGCGCGTTTCGATCTCTGTTCTCGCCCACCATGCCCGCCCTCACAAGCTTGCCCGCGTACAACCATTCCACCCGTCGGCGAAGCACGACGGACCGGTCTTGCGGACCGCCTGTTCTCCCAAGCGGGCCTGGGTCCATGATTCCACGAGCCGTCTCCCCCTCGGCCACCGTGAAGCGAGGAAAGACGGCGCACCGGGGCGCGGGAAGCCGCCTTCGAGCCACCCTGTGGCCGCTCCACCACCGACCGCGGCTCCTCCACCACCCCTGGCCGGCCGGACGCGGGGCGGCGGCTGCGCCGGATGCCGGGGCACTCCGGGAGGAGATGGCCCGGACGGCCGCAATCGGATCAGCCGCGGCTGTTCCGCCCTTCTCGGGCGGCGCAAGCTTGATGTACACCGCGCGGTACGGGGTAGCGATGCCTACAAGAGGTGTCAGCGGTGGTGTGCGAGGACAGGAGGGCTCCATGTTCGAGGCCCAGGACATCCGTCAGTGGCGCGGCTACGCGGTCGTGGGGTCCGACGGCGGCAAGATCGGCGACCTCGAGGCGATCTATGTCGACACCGGGACCGATCAGCCGTCCTTCGCGACGGTCAAGACGGGAATGCTGACCCGCCAGCGGCTGGTCTTCGTCCCCCTGCACGGTGCCACGGTGAGCCCGGGGCACCTGACGGTCCCCTTCGACAAAAAGCAGGTCAAGGACGCTCCCTCGATCGACGTCGACGGCGAGCTCCTCGCGCAGGACGAGGCGGGCGTCTTCGAGCACTACGGCCTGACCTACCGGGCGGGCGCGGGCGGCGAGCGCCGACTCGCCCGCCGCTGAGCGGAAGGGGGTGCCATGAGCCTGTTCCTGTTCCTGATCATCGTCGCCATGGTCCTGGGGCTGATCGGCGCCGCCGCCGAGGGCCTGACCTATCTGCTGGTCATCGGTGTACTCGTACTCGTGGGCGATCTGATCTGGGCGGGACTCCATCTCGCGCACCGGCGCAGCGGGCGGACGGCCCGCTGAGCGGTACGAGCGCGGCCCTGCCCTGGCCCCGCCGGACCCTGCCCTGCCCCACCGGCCCCTGCCCCGCCCGATCCTGCCCTGCCCATGGGGCGGCCCTGCCCTGCCCGTAGGAGGGCGCGGACGACGGGCTCACACGATCGTGGCGCCGCTGGAGAGCAGCAGCGCCACGTCGATCGCCGCCACCGCGACCGCCGCGGGGAACGGGGCCCTCGGCCGCTCACCGCTCAGGGCGGCGCCCGCGCACGCGGTCACCGCCGCCGCCGCGAGCGCGATGAGGCCCACGGTGCCCGGCGGCCCGGGAGGGGCGAGGACGAGGACGGCGGAGGCGGCGACCAGCGGGAGCGGCAGCAGGCGCCGCACCCTGGCCGCGCCCAGACGCTGGGGCCAGCCCCGTACCCCGTTCGCCAGGTCCATCCCGATGTCCGGGAGCACATCGGCCAGATGCGCCCCGACACCCAGCAGCGCCGCCGCGACGACGACCCACCAGGTCGGCCGGGGGTTGCCGGGCAGGCCCAGCGCGACAAAGCCGGCCAGGCCGCCGAAGCCCACCGCGTACGGGAGCCAGGACAGCGCCGTGGCCTTGAGGCGCAGGTTGTACCCCCATGCCGCGCCGACGGCGACCAGGTGGACGGCCCCGGCGAGCAGGCCGCACAGGAAGGACAGCGGCACGGTGAGGGCCAGCGCGGCGAGCGCGGCGGCCAGGACGGTGGCGGCGTCCACGGCTCCTGACGCCACGGGCTTCCCGGGGCGCCCGGCGGCGGTGTCACGCCGCGCGTCCACGGCGTCGTTGCACCAGCCCACCGAGAGCTGTCCCGCGAGCACACAGGCGGCCACGCGCAGACAGCCCCCGGTGTCCTGACCCGCACTCCGGGCCAGTCCGGTCGCGAGCAGGGTCACCGCGGCGCTGGGGCCAGGGTGGCAGGCCCTCAGCAGGCCCACCGTCCGCCGGTACGGCGGTGTGGCCGCGCTACCGGGGGGTGTTCGGTTCGGGGCGCCCACGCCGGCGATGGTAGACGCGGCCCGCGCCGCCGCCCCGCGGCCACGCCGGGAGCCGGGGAGAGGACGGCGTCGGCAGCGCCGGACGGGGGACATCGAGCATGGCCGGGACGCGCGGTGGACACATTGGAAAGCGTCCGACGCCCTCCGACGTGGGAATCCCATGACCCGCATCGCCGCAGTCCACGCGACTTTGGCACCGCACCGGCACGAGCAGCGCGAGATCACCGACATGGTGGCCCGCACCTGCCTGCCCGCAGGTGAAGACCGCCGCCTCCTGGACCGTCTGCACCGCAGCGCCGGGGTGCGGACCCGCCATATGGCACTGCCGCTGGACGAGTACGCCGAGCTGACCGACTTCGGCGCCGCCAACGACCGGTTCATCTCCACCGCCGTCGACCTCGGGGCCCGGGCGGTCAGCGGGGCGCTGAGGGCGGCGGGCCTGTCGCCCAGGGATGTGGACCTGCTGCTGTTCACCACCGTGACCGGGGTCGCGGCGCCGTCCGTGGACGCCCGGCTCGTCGGGCGGCTGGGCCTGCGCCCCGACGTCAAACGCCTGCCGGTCTTCGGCCTCGGCTGCGTGGCGGGGGCGGCCGGGATCGCCCGGCTCCACGACTATCTGCGCGGCTGGCCCCGGCATGTGGCGGTGCTGCTGTCGGTGGAGCTGTGCTCGCTGACCTTCCAGCACGACGACGCCTCGCGGGCCAACCTGGTGGCCACGGCGCTCTTCGGCGACGGAGCCGCCGCCGTGGTGGCCTGCGGCCCCGGGCGGCATCTGCCCGCGGTCACGGGGCCCACCGTGGTGGCCACCCGCAGCAGGCTCTACCCCGACAGCGAGCGGGTCATGGGGTGGGACGTCACCGGCAGCGGTTTCCGGGTCGTCCTGGACTCCACCGTTCCGGACGTGGTGCGCACCCATCTCGCGGACGACGTCATGGAATTCCTGGACGACCACGGGCTCAAGCCCAAGGACGTGGCCGCCTGGATCTGCCATCCGGGCGGGCCGAGGGTCCTGGAGGCCGTGGCGGAATCGCTCGGCCTGCCCGAGGGCGCGCTGGAGATCACCTGGGACTCGCTGGGACGCGTCGGCAACCTCTCCTCGTCCTCGGTGCTGCATGTGCTGCGCGACACCCTCGAGCGGCGGCGGCTTCCTGCGGGCAGTCCGGGTCTGATGCTCGCGCTGGGGCCGGGCTTCTGCTCGGAACTGGTCCTGCTGCGGTGGTAGGGGGAGCGGGGAGCCGATGAGCTGGTACACGCTGGTGGTGATGGCCGTGGCGGCCGAGCGGGTCGCGGAGCTGGCGGTCGCGCGCCGAAACGCCGAGTGGAGCCTGGCGCGTGGTGCCGTGGAGTCGGGCAGGGGCCACTATCCGGTGATGGTCGCCCTGCACACGGGGTTGCTCGCCGGGTGCGCGGCGGAGGTGGGGCTCGGCGGGCGCCCCTTCGTGGCCGCGCTGGGCGTGCCCATGGTCGTAGTGCTGGCGGCGGCCCAGGCGCTGCGGTGGTGGTGCGTCAGCACGCTGGGGCCGCGCTGGAACACCCGGGTGATCGTCGTTCCTGGACTGCCGTTGGTGGACCGGGGGCCGTACCGGTGGCTGTCCCACCCCAACTATGTGGCGGTGGTGGCCGAGGGGATCGCCCTGCCGCTGGTCCACGGCGCCTGGATCACCGCGCTGGTGTTCACGGCGCTGAACGGGGTGCTGCTGGGGGTACGGATCGCCTGCGAGAACACGGCTCTCGGCTCGGCGGGCGAGCCGGTGGCGGCGGGAGCGTCCGGGTGATCGACGTACTGGTGGCGGGCGGGGGTCCGGGCGGGCTGGCCGCGGCCGTCCACGCCGCGCTGGCGGGGATGGAGGCCGTGGTGGTCGAGCCGCGCACGGCCCCGGTGGACAAGGCGTGCGGTGAGGGGATCATGCCGAGCGGGGCACGTCATCTGCGCTTCCTGGGCGTGGACGTGGACGGGTACCCGCTGCGCGGCATCGCCTACGTCCAGGGCCCGCGCCGGGCGACGGCGGCCTTCCGGGGCGCGACGGGTCTGGGCGTGCGGCGCACGGTGCTGCACTCCGCGCTGTACCGGCGGGCCGCCGAGCTGGGGGTGCGGGTCGTGCGCGGGAGGATCGAGGCCGTCGAGCAGAGCTCGGACACGGTCCGGGCCGCGGGGCTGCGGGCACGGTGGCTCATCGCGGCGGACGGTCTGCACTCCCCGGTGCGCAGGTCGCTGGGGCTCGACGTGGCCGACCGCCGTCCACGCCGCTACGGGCTGCGGCGGCACTACCGGGTGCGGCCGTGGAGCGATTTCGTCGAGGTGCACTGGTCGCGAGGTGGTGAGGCGTATGTGACGCCGGTCGCCGAGGACCTGGTGGGTGTGGCCGTGCTGAGCACGGACCGGTGCGGGTACGACGAGCATCTGGCCCGCTTTCCCCGGCTGGCCGCCCTCCTCGCCGGTCCCCCGGTGGGCGGCGTCCGAGGCGCCGGCCCGCTGCGGCGCCGCGTGCGCACCCGCGTGGCGGGCAGGGTCCTCCTGGTGGGCGACGCGGCGGGATACGTGGACGCGATGACCGGCGAGGGCGTGGCTCTGGCGCTGGCCTCGGCGCAGGCGGCGGTGCGATGCCTGGCGCGGGGCCGCCCCCAGGACTACGAGCAACGCTGGCGCGGGCTTTCGCGGCGCCACCGCCTGCTGACGGAAGGACTCGTCCGCCTGAGCGCCCACCCGGCAGCCTCCCGCCTGGTGGTCCCGGCGGCCTCCCGGATCCCCCCGCTCTTCAACGCCGCCGTGCACGCCCTCCAGTGAACGGGGCGGGTGGCCCCGCTCGGGCGGCCGCCGTGCCTTCTTCCCACGAGGAGGACACAGGACGCCACCACCCCGGTGGGCGGGTCCAGCAGCTCGGTGCCCGGCCTGCTGGGAGCGGGGGCTCCGGCACCGCACAGGGACCTCGTACGCGGGTCGCACGACCCGTCAGGATCGTGGATGCCCGCTCACGCGGCTGCCGCCTCCCTCTCCCTCGGGGCGGGAGTGGAGGACTCCACGACCTCGGCGAGCCGGTCCAGCATGCGCCGGTGCCGCAGTTGCAGCAGGGCGTCCAGGACCAGGTTGTGCAGGGCGGCGCCCGGGCCGCTGAGGGGGTGTTCGTCCACGATCACCAGGGCGCCCCCGCCCCACGGCATGATCTGGAAGGAAATGCGCGCGGAACCGAGCTGCCCCGCCAGGGCCTCCAGTTCGAGCCTGCGCCCCGGCTCGCAGATGCGCACCACGGTGCTGCCCCGCAGCGTTGTGATCCCCGCGTCCACGGTCCAGCCGATCGAGGAGCCCTCCGAGGGCCAGTGCCCCTCCACCTCCCACGACTGCTTGGTGCCCACGACCCATTCCTTGTACCTCTCGCCGTCGCTGAGCACCGCCCACACCGCCTGCGGGGGCCTGTTCACCAGGACATGTCGTGCGGCCATGTGTCTCACCTGATCCTCGGCTGCCGTCGGTGCCGGTCCGGGTACCCGCCGCCGGGTGGATCACTCCCGGCGCTCGGATCCGCTTTCTCCGCCTCCCCCGCCTCCCCCGCTCCCTCCGCGTCCCCCGGCGAGTGACCGCTGCACCCGCGCCAGCCCCGGGCCCAGGACCTTGCGGGTCACCGCCCGCTGCCCGCGCAGCGCGGCGCGGGCGGCGTTCGCCCCGCAGGCGCCGTGCACTCCGCCGCCCGGGTGGGCGGACGAGGAGGCCAGGTAGAGGCCGGTGACCGGTGTCTCGGGGCGGCCGGAGCCCGGTACCGGCCGGAAGACCAGCTGCTGGTGCACGGCGGCCGTGCCGCCGTTGACGGCACCGTTGAGGAGGCTCGCGTTGTGCCGCTGGAGGTCCGCGGGGGCCAGCACACGGCGTGCGGCGATACGGTCGCGGAACCCCGGGGCCAGCCGCTCGATCTCGGCCTCCACCCGCTCCGCCATCGCCTCGCACTCCCCCGGCCCCCATCTCCCCCGGATTCCGGCGTCCCCGGCGTCACCCCTTATGTGCTGCGGAAGATGGGTGTACGCCCACGCGGACTCGGTGCCCTCGGGCGAGCGCAGCCGGTCCGCGGTGGTCATCTGTCCCAGCAGCGCGAACGGCCGGTCGGGAACCCGGCCGGTGGTCAGTTGCGCGTTGCAGCGCGTCAAGTGGTCCACTCCCTCGGCCAGATGCACGGTGCCCGCGCCGGCGGCCGCCGGCGCGGTCCAGGGGATCGGGCCGGACAGCGCCCAGTCCACCTTGAAGGTGGCGTAGTCCCAGTGGAAGCGGCGGATGTCGTCGCGCGTGCGCGGTGGCAGGTCGTCGAAGGAGACCAGCCCGCCGTACAGCGCGGGCGCGGGTACGTCGGCCAGGACCGCCCGCCCTGCCCGTACCGGCTCCCCGTCCTCGGTCACCACCGCGACCGCGCGGCCGTCCCTCACGGTCACCGACCGCGCGGGGGTCGAGCAGTGCACGCTCCCGCCCCCGGCCTCCAGGGCGGCGCACCAGGGCGGTGGTGAGCGCGCTCGCGCCACCGGCCGGCACCGGCCAGCCGAACCTCTGGCCGAGCATCGCCATCAGCCAGCCGAAGGCGGCGCTGCCCGCGGACTCGGGACTGAAATCGGCGTGCATGGCGCAGCCCGCCAGGAGCACGGGCGCACCGGCTCCGGCGAACTCCTCCTCACCCAGGCGCCGCACCGGCAGCGTCATCATCCGCAGCAGCCTCAGGCCCCCCGCGGCGCGCATCCCGGCGGCCAGCGCCAGTCCCGCCCGCACCGGGGGGAACGGGGTGAACAGGGCGCGCAGGAGGTCGTCGCCGATCCGGTCCCAGAGCCCGGTCAGACGCACGTACGCCAGCCCGTCGCCCGGTGCGAACGCGTCCAGGCTCATCGCCGTGCGCTCCAGGTCCCGGTCGAGGACGGGGCAGCGGCCGTCGGGCAGAGGGTGGGCGAGGACGGTGGGCGCGTGGCTCCACGTCAGGCCCCACTGCTCGAGTCGCAGCGCCCTGATGGCGGGCGAGGCGACGGCCAGCGGATAGAACGAGCTGCACAGGTCGCTCTCGAAGTCCGGATGGACTCCGCGGTCACTGCGTACGCCGCCGCCAGGCACGGGCTGGGCCTCCAGGACCAGGACCCGCCACCCGGCGTCGCTGAGGATGTTCGCCGCCACCAGGCCGTTGGGGCCCGCGCCCACCACGATCGCGTCCGCGTCGGCGTCCATCGCCTCCTCCACTCCCGGCCCGCTCTGCCGCTCCCGGCCCGCTCAGCGGCCTCACGACGGCGGGTCGCCGGGCGCTGGGTACCCGGCGCGGGGGGCGGAAAACGGGGAATCGGGCCACCGGCGGGTATGCCGCACCGGTCGGGGGGTACTGGTGGACACGCCAGGAGCACGAAGGCATACCCACGAAGGCATACCCACGAGGCATACGAGGGGCAGGAGGGCGACCGTGACGCGGTCGGCCTCCGGCGCCGGGACGAAGAAGGTGGCGGAGTGAGCGCACTTCCGGGCAGGGCCGGTTCGTACTGGATGGAGTCCACGGCGCCCACCGACCATCCGCGCGCCACCGAGGCCGTCGGCGCCGACGTGGCCGTCGTGGGCGGCGGGATCGCCGGGCTGTGCACGGCCTGGGAGATGGCCAGGGACGGACGTTCCGTGGTGGTGCTGGAGGCCGACCGGATCGCCGCCGGGGTGACCGGCCATACGACGGCCAAGCTCTGCGCGCAGCACACCCTCATCTACGGTCATGTCCGCAAGTCGTTCGGCGCCGACGCGGCGGCCCTGTACGCGCGTTCGCAGCAGGATGCGGTGGAGCACGTCGAGGCCGTCTCGCAGAGCCTCGGCATCGACTGCCAGTTCGAGCGCGCTCCCGCCTACACCTACACCGGCTCCGCCGATCGGGTGGAGGAGTTCCGGGACGAGGCGGAGGCCGCGAAGGACGCCGGCCTGGCCGCGTCCTTCACCACCGACACCCACCTGCCGTTCCCGGTCGCGGCGGCCGTCCGGGTGGAGGGGCAGGCCCAGTTCCATCCCCGCCGCTACCTGCTCGCGCTCGCCGAGGACCTTCTCCGGCGGGGCGGGCGCATCTTCGAGCGGACCAGGGTGGTCGGCCTGCACGAGGCAGCGCCCTGCCGGCTCACCACCGACGACGGCGTCGAGATCACCGCGGGTACCGTCGTCGTCGCCACGCACTACCCCGTCTTCGACCGCGCCATGCTGTTCTCCCGGCTCATCCCGCGCCGTGAGCTGGTGGTGGCCGCGCCGATTCCGGCCGACCGGGATCCGCGGGGCATGTACATCACCCCGGACGAGGCGACCCGTTCGGTGCGCACGGCCCCCTACGGTGAGGGGCGGCGGCTGCTCATCGTGACCGGCGAGACCTTCCGGCCCGGCACCGAGGAGGTGGCCGAGCGCTTCGAGCGGCTGGCCGCCTGGACGAAGGAACGATTCGGCGTCGACGAGATCACCCACCGCTGGGCGGCCCAGGACAACATCAGCACCGACCGGCTGCCCTACATCGGCCACTTCCACCCCCGCGCCGAACACGTCTATGTCGCCACCGGGTTCAACGGCTGGGGCATGAGCAGCGGGGTCCTCGCCGGAAGGCTGCTGCGGGAACTTGTGCGCGGCGACCGGCCGCCGTGGGCCTCGGTGTACGACCCTCGGCGGATCAACCCCACCGTGGAGACGGCCGAACTCCTCAAGGCCGGTGCCGCCGTCGCCCGGCACTTCGTCGGCGACCGGCTGCACCCCGCCCACATCGAGTCGGTGGACGACATCCCGCCCGGCGGCGGAGCCGTGGTGCGCCTGAGCGGGGATCGGTGCGCCGTCCACCGCGACGAGAACGGCGACCTGCACGCGGTCTCCGCGATCTGCACCCACCTCAGATGCGTGGTCGCGTACAACGACGCCGAGCGCACCTGGGACTGCCCCTGCCACGGCTCCCGGTTCGGCGTCGACGGCGCGGTGCTGCACGGTCCGGCCACCAAGCCCCTGGAACGCCGCGGGATCCGCCCCAGGCACACGACGCCCTCCCCGCCGCCGGAGTCCGGCTCGGGATCCGACTCCGGCTGATCCAGCCGGGCACACCAGCGGCAGTACAGCTGCCGCGGTTCACATCGCCGGCGTCCGGTCGATCCCGATGCGGACAAAGTCCCGTGCCAGCCGTGCCCTTCGCAGATCAGCGGGACGACGGGGCGGATGTCGGCGATGAAGCGTTCGATGAGCGCGGTGACCTGGTCCTCGGGCACGAGGGCGACTATCGGCCGGAGCCCGCCGAGACCGCAAGGGCGGCGAGGGCCTCGGGGGCGCCGTCCATGCCGCGCATCCCCGGGAAGGCATTGACGTCCACGATCACCGGGGCGCCGTCGCGCTCGATCAGGTCGACGCCGTAGACCTGGAGGCCGAACGCCCGCCCGGCGCGCAGGGCGAGCGCGGTCCACGCCTCGGGCACGTCGGCGGGATCGAGCGGCTCGGTGAGGGACTTGTCCCCCACCGGGAGAGGGTCCGCGAGCGGGGTGGGGCGCAGCCCGGCGTAGACCTGGGTGTCCACCACCCACAGCTTGCGGTCCCAGCCGTCGTTCTCCACGAACCTCTGCACGACGACCGGGTGCCCCGGCCGGCTCCGCGCCAGCGCCGACAGGCCCTCGCGGTCGTCGATCCGGGCGACCACGTCGAGCCGCGCGCTCCTGCGGCTCTTGACCATCAGCGGGAAGCCCAGCTCACCGATGTCCCCGGCGATCCTCGACGGGCAGTCATAGGCACGGGTGCGCGGGAACGGCAGTCCCGCCTTCCCGGCCACCTCGGCCATACGGGCCCGGTCCTGGCACAGCTCGGTCGCCGAGGCCGAGTTCAGCACCCGGGCGCCGCGGCGCTCCAGCCGGTGGGCGAGGGCCAGGGCCCGCGGGGTCCGGGTCTTGAGCAGGTACACATCGGCGGACGGCGGGTCGGGCGCGGGCGCGGCGGGGGAGCCGTGGGATGCGTCGGGGTCGGCCGCCACCACCTGGTGACGGGGGGCCAGCGCCCTGCGGGCCCCCTCCAGCAGAGGGTGGTCGGGACGCGAGGTGAGCAGGCATATCCGCAACGGTGCGGTCCCGTCAGCCGACGAGCGTGCGCTCGGGGTCCATCGGGGCGCGGTCGCCGGCCGACCCCGCCAGGCGGAGCACCGCACGGGCCACCCGGTCGACGGCGTCGGGCACCTGCCGGAAGCTGGGGAAGTCATTGATGTCCACGACCATCGGGCCCTCCGGGCCCTCGACGATGTCCACGCCGAACAGGTCGAGCCCGAAGACCTCGCCGACCTTCGCCGTCAGCCGCGCCAACTCCGTCGTCAGCGGAACCTCGCGTTCCAGGACCGGTCGGCCGGGGTGCAGGGGCGAGCGGCGGACGGTGGCGTGCAGCTCACCGGTGATGCTGTAGACCTTCAGATCCGCGCCCGAGTTGGGGATGTAGGGCTGGGCGAGCAGGTACCCCTCGCCCCGCAGCAGGGCGCCGGTGTCGGCCAGTTGTCCGGGCGAGCTGACGAGGTGCACCGACCGTCCCGAGCTTCCGTCGCAGGGCTTGACCACCAGCGGGTAGTGCTCGTCGGGGACCCGGGCCAGCAGCGCGGGTGTGGCGGCGAAGTACGTGGGAGGGACGGGTATGCCCCGGCTGCGGGCCACCGTCGCGGCGACCGCCTTGTCCCGGACGGGCCGGATGGAGCGGGCGTCGTTGATCGTGGGAAGGCCCACCGCGGCGGCGGACTCCAGCATGCTCAGGCCCGGGCCGCCGGAGACGGTCTTGAGGACCCAGGCGTCGTGCGTCCCGGCCCGGATGAGCTCCGGCATGGCGATGAGCGAGCTGCCGGGCAGCAGCACGTCCACCGAGTGCCCCCAGGACCTGAGGCGTCCCACCACGTCCAACGGCATGCCGTCGTCGCGGTAGTGCTCCTCAACGAGAAAGCACAGTCTCAACCTGTCCCCCCGGCTCTCCCCAGACGCCCGCCATTCCCCGTCCGGCAGAGCTGTGGACGACCAAGCATGCCACGGGGATCCACCCATGACGGTACCGGGGCCGCCGCCCCACCGGACGGGTTCGAGGAGGCCGGGAAGCGCCGCAGGAGCCGGGAACGAGCCGGGAGGGAGCGTTCCGGAAATGACGGCCGCGGACGATCCGGGGCAGGTCCGAGCACCGGGCCGGTGGACCGATGGATGGCCCGGGAGGCTCCCGGTGTGCGGCCGCCGGCCGGACGACGGCCGCACCGGCCCGCGCCGCCTCGAGCGCGGCCCAGGTGGCCGCCGGGCCTGCGCCAGGCGTCGGTCAGGCGTGGACGGCCAGCCGGTTGGCGGGGCGGGGCAGGCCGTAGTGGTCGCGCAGCGTGCGCCCGGTGTACTCGGTACGGAACAGCCCACGCCTCTGGAGGATCGGGACGACATGGTCGAC
The DNA here is from genome assembly GCF_014646055.1 of Wenjunlia tyrosinilytica. GTDB lineage: Bacteria > Actinomycetota > Actinomycetes > Streptomycetales > Streptomycetaceae > Wenjunlia > Wenjunlia tyrosinilytica. The sequence continues at coordinate 176,723 of NZ_BMMS01000010.1, read as the reverse complement.
GAAGTCCTCGAGCCCGCCCGGCAGATGCGGCGGCATGATGTTGAAGCCGTCGGCGGCGCCCTCGGTGAACCACTCCTCCAACTGGTCGGCGATCTGCTCGGGCGTTCCGGCGAAGACCCGGTGGCCCCGGCCGCCGCCGAGCCGGGCGATCAGCTGCCGCAGGTTCAGCCCGTCCCGGCGGGCCATCTCGGCGACCAGGGTGAAGCGGCTCTTGTTGCCGTTGATGTCCCGCTCCTCGGGCAGATCCGGGAGGGTCCCGTCCAGCGGGAGGCCGCTCAGATCCACATCGAGCATCTTCGACAGCTGGTGCAGCCCGTACTCGGGGACCTGAAGGGCGGTCAGCTCCTCCTCCAGCGCCCGCGCTTCGGCCTCGGTCGAGCCGATGACCGGGCAGATGCCGGGGAGGATCTTCAACTCCTGCGGCGCGCGGCCGTGGCCGGCCAGCCGCGACTTGAGGTCCTTGTAGAAGGTCTGCCCGTCGGCGAGGGTCTGCTGTGCCGTGAAGACCGCCTCGGCGTGCTGCGCCGCGAACTCCTTGCCGTCCTCGGACGAGCCGGCCTGGACGAGGAGCGGGTAGCCCTGCGGGGATCGCTGGACGTTGAGCGGGCCGCGCACCCGGAAGTACTCGCCCTCGTGATCGATCGCGCGCACCTTGTCGGTGTCGGCGTAGACCCCGCGCTCCCGGTCGATCACCGGGGCCTCGTCCTCCCAGCTGTCCCACAGCTTGGTGGCGACGTCGACGAACTCACGTGCCCTGTCGTACCGCAGGCGGTGCTCCAGGTGCTCGTCCTGCCCGAAGTTGCGGGCCTCGTCCACGCTGCCGGAGGTGACGATGTTCCAGCCGGCGCGCCCACCGCTGAGGTGGTCGAGGGAGGCGAATTTGCGGGCGGTGTGGAAGGGCTCGTTGAACGTGGTGGAGACGGTGGCGATCAGCCCGACGTGCTCGGTCACCGCGGCCAGGGCGGAGAGCAGGGTCAGCGGCTCGAAGCCGCCGAGCACGTTGTGGCGTGCGTTGCCCCACAGAGCGAGGCCGTCCGCGAGGAACACCGAGTCGAGCTTGCCGCGCTCGGCGGTCCGCGCCAGCTCCTGGAAGTACCGCAGATCGGTGGCGCGCTCGGGGCTGGTGCGCGGATGGCGCCACGCGGCGTCGTGGTGACCCGCGTTCATCAGGAACGCGTTCAGATGGAACCGGCGGTCGGTGGTCACGTTGTCCTCTTTCCTTTTTGCTTCTCTGCGGTCTCGGTGGTCGTGGTGCTCGGCGCCGTGGTGATCCCTGGGTGCGCGCGTCAGTCGCCCCGGGGAGCGCGCCAGCGGGTGAAGCGGCGCTCCAGGGAGACCAGGAGCTGGTTGAAGACCACGCCGATGGCGGAGACGGTGATGATCCCGGCGTACATCTGCGGGATGGCGAAGTTGAACTGCGAGGCGTTGATGAGGTAGCCGAGCCCGGCCTTCGCGCCGACCATCTCGGCGGCGACCAGGACGAGGATCGACACGGCGCCGGCCAGCCGGATGCCGGTGAAGACGGTCGGCACGGCGGCGGGCAGGATGACCTTCTGGAACACCCTCGGCGCGGACAGGTCCATCGACCTGGCGAGCCTGACCAGGGTGGGGTCGACCGTGCGGACCGCGCTGACCGTGTTGAGCAGGATGGGCCAGGCGCAGGCGTACAGGACGATGGAGATCTTGGATGTCTCCCCTATGCCGAGGATCAGGACGAACACCGGCAGCAGGGCGAGCGCCGCGGTGTTGCGGAAGACCTCCAGCAGCGGATTGAGCAGGTCCGCGACCGGGCGGTACCAGCCGATGAGCAGGCCGAGCGGCACGGCGATGGCCACCGCGAGCCCGAAGCCGCTGAGGGAGCGGACCAGGCTGGCCTCGACATGCGTGGCGAGCTGGCCGCTGGAGAGCAGGTCCAGCCAGGCCTTGACGACCTGGGAGAGCGGAGGCAGGAACGTCCGGTCGACCCACCCGAGCCTCGGGGCGACCTCCCACAGGAGCGCCACGACGGCGACCGCGGCCGTCTTGGTCAGGGCCCCGAGCAGCAGGCCGGGTGTCCGCCGGCCCCAGTCGGCGGCGATCCGCAGCGCTCGCGGGCGCCCGGTGGCCTCCCGGACGGGGGCCGTGGCGGTGGCCACCGCGGTCCGGGGGACCGCGGGCTCGTGGTCACGCGGGGCAGCCGGGGCGGGGGCCCCGGTGCCGGTGACCGAGGTGCCGATGTCGGTGCTCATGCGCGAACCGTCCCTTTCTCGAGGGCTTCGTCGTGCTGAAGGGCCTTCTCGATCCGCTGGGCCCTGCCCACCGGATCGGCTGCCTCGAGCCGTTGGGCCCTCTCCAGCTCCTGTGCGCGGGCGACCTCGTCGTGCAGCAGGTCCCAGATCCGGTGCCGGTAGTGCGCGAACTCCGGGCTGGACCGCAGGTCGGCGACATCGGTGCGCCGCCCCAGGTCGATCGGCACCACCTGCTTGACCCGGCCCGGCCGGGACGTCAGCACCGCCACCCGTTGTCCGAGGTAGACCGCCTCCTCGATGCCGTGGGTGATGAACACGATGGTCTTGCCGGTGCGCTCCCAGATCCCCAGCAGTTCGTCCTGCAGGGACTCCCTGGTCTGGGCGTCCAGAGCGGCGAACGGCTCGTCCATGAGCAGGACGTCCGGGTCGTAGGCGAGGCTGCGGGCGATCGCCACCCGCTGCTTCATCCCTCCGGAGAGCTCATGGGGGTGACGGTCCTCGAAGCCGGCGAGGCCCACGAGGTCGAGGTAGTGCCGGGCCCGCTCGGCACGCCGGCGCCGGGGGACCCCGGTCGCCTCCAGGCCGAACTCGACATTGCCCTGCGCCGTGCGCCAGGGCAGCAGGGCGTACTGCTGGAAGACGATGCCGCGGTCCAGTCCGGGGCCGGTCACCGGTTCGCCGTCCACGAGGATCTGCCCGCCGGAGGGCTGGGTGAGCCCTCCGAGCAGGTCGAGCAGGGTGGACTTGCCGCAGCCGCTGGGCCCGACGAGGACGGTGAACTCGCCCGCGGCGACCTCCAGGTCGACGCCCTGGACGGCGGTGAACTCCGTACGCCGTCCGGAGCCCGCCTTCTCGCGGACGGGGAACGTCTTGGTGACGTCGCGGAAACTGATGCTCGCGGTCATGGCGGTCACCCGTTCCCGGACGAGGCGGACGAGGGAGAGGAGGAGGCTGCGGAGGCGGACGGGGCGGAGGAGGAACCGCCGCCGGAGGCCAGGCCGTTGAACTCGTTGGTGTAGATCTCCGAGAGCTTCACCTGGCCCTTCTTGATCTCGCCCCGCTTCTCCAGCCAGTCGATCCAGAGCGAGAACTCCTTGTCGCTGATCCGGCCCCCGGTGTCGGCCACGCCGAACGACTTCCAGAACTGGAGCGCCTTGGCGTCCTCGTTGCGCCCGCGCTTGTTCACGATGTCGGTCATGCGGGCCACGACCTCCTCGCGCGGGGTCCTGCGGGACCACTCGATGGCCTTGGCCACGCCGGTGACGAATGTCTTCACCGTCGTCGGGTTGCGCTCGATGAACTTCTCGGTCATCACATAGGTCCCGGCGGTGAAGGCGCCGAGCAGTTCGTAGTCGGTGAACAGGCGGCGGATGCCGCCGGACGCGAGGGCCTTGTCGCGCAGGATGCCGCCGAGCACGGCGACCTGGATCTGCTTCTTGCGAAGCGACTGCTCGGTGTTGACCGGCGGCACCACCAAAGGCTCGACCTTCGCGATCTCCTTGCCGGACACTCCGTGCCGCTGGAGGTAGATGTCGAGCATGGCCTCGCTGTGCGCCCCGAGGGTGTTCATGCCGACCTTCTTGCCGATCAGGTCGCGCGGTCCGTGGACGGAGCTGTCCTGGAGGACGTAGAAGCCGCTGTACGCGTCCTTGTCGGCGCCGTAGTAGCCGATCACGGCCTTGATGGGGGATCCGGCGGCCGCCAGCTTGACCACCGCTCCGTTGAACGCGCCTCCGAAGTCCGTCTGGCCGGTCGCCGCGGACTGGATGTCCTGGGGGCCGCTGATGGTGTTGCCGACCCAATCCAGCTTCACATCGCCCAGGTAGCCCAGGTCCTGGGCCAGTTCGGGCAGGGTCACCGCACCCACCGAGCCCTGGTATCGGAGTTTCTTGGTCTCGCCCTTGCCCCCGGCGGAACGCTCGGCGGACGCCGTGCCGCAGCTGACGGCAGCGGTCGCGAGGCCGGCGATGACGAGGAACTGGCGGCGGGATGTGGTGTGCATGGACACGGTCCTTCTGTGGTGTCTGTACGGGGAGCGGAAGCGGGACGAACGCCGCGTGCGCGACGGTCAGCGGGAGGCGGCGAGCGTGGAGCCGACGGGCAGCGCCTCGGTCAACTGGCCGACGACGTCGAAGAGCCTGAGTTCGGCCTCGGGCCGCAGCGTCGCGGTGCCGTCGGCCTGCCGGTCGATGAGCTGGTCGAGGAGGAAGCAGCCCGCGACGACATGGCGGGCGCCCAGCGAGGTGAGCACCGGCCGCAGGGCGTAGTCGATGGCGAGTACATGGGCGTTGGTCCCCCCGGTCACCAGGGGGAGCACCGCCTTGCCCGCGAGGCCCGACTGCGGCAGCAGGTCGAGGAAGGACTTCAGCAGGCCCGTGTAGGCGGCCTTGTACACCGGGGTGGCCACGATGACGCCGTCGGCGGCGGCCACTGCCCCGATGGCGTCACTGAGGGCGGGGCTGTCGGTCCGGCCCGCCAGCAGGTCCTCGGCGGGCAGGTCGCGAACGGCGATGTGCCGCACGTCGAAGCCGATCGACGACAGGCGCTCGAGCGCCTTGCCCACCGCGACGGCGGTGCGCGACTGCGCGGAAGGGCTCCCGGAAATGGCAATGATCGAGGACAAGAGCTCCTCCAGGTTTCAGAGTTCGGGTTCGGCCGTGAATTCACGGAAAAAGGCATGGCGAAATACGCGCACGGCGCGCGCGGGAATACGCGCGTGACACGGGATGCGTAAATCCACTGATCCCGCCGGTGGTGAACGGGACGGGAGCGGTGGTGATGTGAGAGGTGATGTGGGGGATGGTTTTCAGAGGTGGGATCTCGCGCGGGGACCGCCCGCGGCTTTGCGGGCGGCACGGGAGATGACCGCGTTGCCGCACCTCAGGGGCGTGACGGAGCCTTGCGGCCTCCACTCGGCCGGGGAGGCAGGAAAGGGCGAGTCAGCCGGACGCGGTTCAGCGACCGCCGGCACAGAGGGCGCTCGCGTGCCGTCGAAGATCGACGTGCAGGCGCGCTACGAGGCTCTTGGCTTGACTCACATGTTGGAGAATGTCAGCGGTTCTCGGCCGCGTCAACGATTTCTCGCCCCGTCTCGCATCGTGGATTGCTCACCGTTTGAAATTAATTCCGAAGCGTTGCGGCCCTGTTGCGGCTCAATGGACGGGGTCGACCACCATGGCCGATCCGCCCCCGCGGCGCACGGGTTCGGCGGCGGCGAGGACGGTCCCGTCGGGCCGGAACTCGATCCCCGTGGCCGCGCCGATCTCCGGGCGCGGGGTGAACGTCCTGGGGGCGGGAACGAAGCTGTGCCCGAGCCGCTCGAGCGCCTTGCGCTCCGGCAGGGCAAGGAAGTCGGGCTCCGCCTCGGTCTGCGCCGCGTTGCGCTGCGAGGCCCGTGGGGCGGCGATCGCCTGAGGCAGGCTCATGCCGAGGTCGAGGCGGTTGACGAGCGTCTGGAGGACGGTGGTGATGATGGTGGCCCCGCCGGGCGAACCCACGGTCAGACAGGGCTTGCCGTTCTTCAGGATGATCGTCGGGGACATACTGCTGCGCGGGCGCTTGCCGGGACCGGGCAGATTGGGGTCGTAGGTACCGGGCGAGACGGGGACGAAGTCGAAGTCCGTCAGCTCGTTGTTGAGCAGGAAACCGCGGTCCGGCACCGTGATGGCCGAACCGCCGGTCTGCTCGATGGTGAGGGTGTAGGAGACGACATTGCCCCACCTGTCGCTGGTCACCAGGTGCGTGGTGGAGGTCCCCTCGTGGGGCTGCCTCGCACCCTTGCCGGCCGAGCAGGCGTGATCCGAGTGGTTGGGGTCGCCCGGCGCCAGCGGGCTGTTGAGCGCGCGGTGGGGGTTGATGAGGCAGGCGCGGTCCTTGGCGAAGAACCGGGAGAGCATCTTGTCACTGGGGACGTGCACGGTGCTCGGGTCGCCGACCCAGCGGTTGCGGTCGGCGAAAGCGATCCGCGAGGCCTCGAGGTAGTGGTGCAGGGCCTGCGCCTTGTCGCCGTTCGACACGGAGAACCTCTTGAGGATGTTCAGCGCCTCCCCCACGGCGATGCCGCCGGAGGTGGAGGGCCCCATGCCGTAGAGGTCGAGGCCGTGGTACGTGGAATGGACCGGACGCCGGGTGGGGGCGGTGTAGGAGTCGAGGTCGCCCAGCCTCATCAGGCCCGGGGTGACGGTGCCCTCATGGCCCTCGGCGGCCGGCGGGTGCTGGACCGTGTGGACGATGTCGCGGGCGAGCCGCCCGGTGTAGAGGGTGTCCGGGCCCTGCTGGGCGAGCAGCCGGTAGGTGCGGGCCAGGTCGGGATTGCGGAACGTCGAGCCCACGGCGGGCAGCCGCCCTCCGGGCAGGAAGAGTTCCCGGGTCGGGTCGACGGCGCGGAAGCGCTTCTCGTTCATCTCGGTCTGGGCGCGGAACTCCTCGTTCACGACGAAGCCCTTGTCGGCCAGCGCCGCAGACGGCTCGACGGCCTTGGCGAACGACAGCGTGCCCCAGCGCTTCAGCGCCTCCTGCCAGGTCTTCACCGTGCCGGGCACACCCACCGACAGGCCGGAGTCCATCGCTTCGGAGGGGTCCATCGGTTCCCCGGTGCCCGGGTCGGTGAACGAGTCGGCCCTCATCCGCGAGGGAGCGGTCTCCCGGCCGTCGACGGTGTCCACGCGGTGGGTGCGGGCGTCGTAGCGCACCAGATAGCCGCCTCCGCCGATACCGGCGGAGTACGGCTCGACCACTCCGAGGGCGGCGGCCGTGCCGACGGCCGCGTCCACCGCGTTGCCGCCGTGCCGCAGGATGTCCAGCCCGACCTTGGAGGCGTAGGGGTTGACGCTGGAGACCGCTCCCCCGCGGCCGATGGCGACGGCGTGCTTGGACGGCGGGGTCGCGCCGGCGGGGGCGCCGCCGTCGGCGGGCGCCTCGTGGGAGCAGGCCGTCAGGGCCGCCGCCGTCGCCAGCAGTACGGCGGCGGCAGTTGTTCTGCGGCTCACACTCTTCTCCAGTCCAACGAGAACGGCCACGGCGTCCCCTGTACACGGCCATGGCGAGCGGGCGGCCGACCTGGGCCCCACCGCGCCGCTGAACGCTATCAGCGGCGCGGGAGCGCTTCCGGCACGCCCCTCGCCATGATCAGCAGCCCGCCCAGCCCGGGTCGAAATCGCTGTCGTAGTCGCACACGTCCCTGGTCCTGGAGTCCTGGTCCCAGAGGAAGGCGAACCCGCTCTCGTTGTCCCAGACGTGCCGCCCCCGGCCCCAGTACAGGTCGGTGGAGGTGCCGGTGCCCCTGCCCGAATGGATCGTCACCGACCTGCCGGGGGCGAGGACGAAGGAGGGGAAGGCGAAGTCCTGCCCCGCGGAGGTGGGGTCGGGAATGGTCCAGCCGCTGAGCTGCCTGGGGAGGTCGGTGGTGTTCGTCAGCCGGAGGTACTCACCGTTGATGGAGGCATTGGTGCTGTCGTCCGCGCCGAGGGCGTCGAACTGGAAGAAGGTGAAACCCAGTCGGCCCGGCGCGATCCGCTGTTCAGCGGCGTCGGCCGGACCGGCGGCGGACAGCGCCGCCACCGTGACGGCGGCGGCCATGGCGCAACGGACCCTCATCAACTCTCCTCCGCGGTGGGCGGTTTCGCACAGCGCACTGTACTCATCCGTACCCGTTCGGTGAACGGCGCACGGCGGTCACGCCGGGAGCGCGGTCGCCCGCCGGGGGTCAGGGGGCCACGGAGAGCACGATCTTGCCCGTCGTGCGTCCGGTCTCGCCCAGTTCATGGGCCTTGGCCGCCTCCTCCAGGGGGAGGACGGTGTCCACGTTGACCCTCAGCTGACCGGTCTCCACCAGCCGGGCGAGCGCCCGAAGTCCCGCCCGGTCGGGCTCGACCAGCATGAAGGCGGCCTCGACACCCGCCTCGTGTGCCTCCTCCACGGGGAAGGTGTCACCCGGCGGGATGATCGAGACCAGCCTCCCGCCGCGGCGCAGGGTCCTGAAGGAACGGGTCACATAGTCGCCGCCGATGGTGTCGAGGACGACGTCCGCGTCCCGCACCACCTCGGCGAAGTCCTGCTCGGTGTAGTCGACGAGTTCATCGGCGCCGAGGTCGCGCAGGAACGGGTGCTTGGCCGCGCGGGCGGTACCGATGACGTACGCGCCGCGGGCCTTGGCGATCTGCACCGCCAGATGGCCGACGCCGCCCGCCGCCGCGTGGATGAGGACCCGGTCCCCCGCGCGCACATCGGCGGTGTCCGCGAGCGCCTGCCAGGCCGTGAGCCCGGCCAGCGGCAGGGCGGCGCTGTGGAGATGGTCGGCGTTCGCGGGCTTGGTGGCGAAATGACGTGCCGGCGCCGCCACGTACTCGGCGTAGGCGCCCGCCGGGTGGGGAAAGCGCGGCATGCCGAAGACCTCGTCGCCCGGACTGAAGAGGGTCACTCCCGGACCGACGGCCTCGACCGCGCCGGAGACGTCGAACCCGAGGACGAACGGGGGAGCCTCTCCGGTCGCGAAGGCACCTCGCTGACGAGTCTTCCAGTCCGTGGGGTTGATGCTCGCGGCATGGACCCGCACCAGGATCTCCGTCGGCGCCGGTACCGGGCGGTCGAGTTCGGCCATGCGCAGCACCTGCGGGCCGCCTGCCTCCTCCTGGGTGACCGCCCGCATCCGAGGCCGGCCGGATGCCGCTGCGCGCTCTGCCATGGTGCTCTCCCTGCGGTGGTACGGAACGTCGGTACACGCGGCCCAACTGCTCGGCGCCACACCAGGTTGCGGCAGGGGTGGATCATCAAGAAGCGGCCCGGGCGCCAATACCCGCAAGAATCGGGCCACCCGAGTCGGCCGCGAGCGGCGGTCGGCCATGGGGCGGGAAATGAGATCGAGCGTGGGACGCGGGACGAGATCGCGGGCGCGCAGAACCGTTTAGCCTGCCCCTGCGTCATTCCTCCGTACCAGCGGATCGGCGGCCCTGCGCGGACTCGTAGACTTCGCTGACTTTCGACCGAAGCGGCCACAGGAGCCGTGCGACCAGGGGGGACGACATGATGGACACGCTTGCGAGAATGACCCGTCGCAGACCGGGCGCCCGGCGCACGAGGGCCGGCGCGGCCCTGGCGGTCGCCTCAATGTGCGCACTGCTGGCGCTGACCGGGTGCAACAGTGACGAGTCCTCGGGCAAGGACGGGGCGTCCGGGGCCAAGGCCCCCTCCGCCTCGAGCCCGGCCAAGGGTGGAGGCAAGGACAGCGGGAAGGGCGGGGCCTCCGGGGGGAAGGCCTCGCCCACGCCCGCCAAGGGCGGCGCCTCCGCGTCGACGGGAACGGGGACCAGTGGCGGTTCCGGCGGCGCCAAGGGGACGTCGCCGACTGTGAAGCCGGCCGCGTCGAAGGCTCCGGAGCCCGGTGCGGGCTGCGACCACAAGATGCCCATCTCGCCGGACGAGATCGCGGTCTACCGCTACACCCCGGAGGGCGGGTCCCTCAGCCTCATCATCAAGCACGGCAACTGGGGCTGCCCCTACGGCGACACCGACGGCGCGCCCTTCGAGACGGTCGGCAAGGAGACGTACCTCCCCCTCGACCAGGCCGCCTATGTCACGGCCACCAATCCCATCGTCGAGAGCACGAAGAACCAGCGGATCGGCGTTCAGGAACTGCTGGACTGGCTGGAGGCCCACCCGAACTCGGGTCTGGTCTTCAAGTACCACCTCGGCGACCACGGGGCGATCGACAGCCTCGAGGAGGTCTTCACCCCCTGATCTCCACCCCCTGAGCGCAGGGCCCGCGGCCCCTCGCCCGGGTGCGGACGGCGGTCCGTCGCCCCGGAGCGAGGGGCCGCGGCACGGGGAGGGGCGATCCGGCGGGAGGGGCCGTACGCCCGATGCCCCTCCCGCCCGCCGCCGGGCGGGTGCGGTGGAGCACCCGGACAGGGGTTCCACACGGTCACCGAGAGTGACGCGCGGCCGCGCGGCCGGCGCGGGGGCCGCCGGCTGTCGCCGTTCGGGCGTCCGGGAGGGACAATCGACAGCGCGGCATCAACGGGCCGCACGGCGCGGCCCGTGCCCTCGAAGTGCAGGAGGGGTCATGGCGCACTCGCGTTTCGCCCCGGACCGGGGTCTGACGACCCGGATGCTGGTGACGATGTTTCTCATCGGACTGCTGTACGTCGTCTTCGCCGGCGTCCTGGTGGTCCTGCTGCGCGGTTCCTGGCCGCTGATCCTGATCATCGCCGCCGGAGTGTTCATCGTGCAGTTCTGGTTCAGCGACAGGATCGCATCGTTCGGCATGGGTGCCCGCGAGGTCACCCCGGAGCAGGCACCTCGGCTGCACGGCGCGGTCGACCGCCTGTGCGCCCTGGCCGACATGCCCAAGCCCCGGGTCGCCCTCGCCGACACCGATGTCCCCAATGCCTTCGCCACCGGACGCAGTCCGAACAGGGCGGTCCTGTGCGCCACCACCGGTCTGATGCGCAGACTCGAGCCCGAGGAGCTCGAGGGCGTGCTCGCCCATGAGCTCTCGCACGTGGCGCACCGGGACGTGGCGGTGATCACCATTGCCTCGTTCCTGGGCGTGGTCGCCGGGGTGGTCACCCGGGTCGGCCTGTGGGGCGGCCTGCGCCGGGCGGGCGGCAGGGACTCCAACACGGCCATCCTGATGATCATCGTCCCCCTGGTCAGCGCCGTGGTCTATGTCATCAGCTTCCTGCTGACCAGGCTGCTCTCCCGCTACCGGGAGCTGTCCGCGGACCGGGCGGCGGCGCTCCTGACCGGACGGCCTTCGGCCCTGGCGTCGGCCCTGACCAAGGTGACCGGGCAGATGGCCAGGATCCCGACCGAGGACCTGCGCCGGGTGGAGCCGTTCAACGCCTTCTTCTTCGCTCCGGCGATCTCCTCCCGCGAGAGCCTGTACAACCTGCTCTCCACCCACCCCACCCTCGAAAGGCGCCTGGAACGGCTCGGCCGCATCTCCGCCGAGCTCGGCCGCTGACCCGATCCCGTGAGGAGCTGGTACCCGTGGGCCTCCTTGACGTCCTGCTGGGCCGCAGCAAGCCGGCCGAGCCCGACCTCGACCGGCTCTTCGGGCTGCCGTCGGCCGCGATCACCCTCTCGGCCGCGGCCGGTCTCACCCCGACCGGGCTGGGCTCGGTGTGCTTCGCGGCCAGCGAGGGGGGCGCCTTCAACGAGGTCCAGCAGGAGGTGCGGGAACTGCTCGACGCGGACACCGGGCATGGCGGTGTGCCGGTGGAGCTCAGCCGTGACTCCTACGGTTACACCTGGCTGCTGGCCCGGCAGGAGCCGGACGGCCTTCCCGCCCTCGTCAACGACCTGCACGCGGTGAACTCCGCCCTCCAGGACCATGGATTCGGCCCCCGGCTGCTGTGCTCCCTGGTGGCGTTCAAGGACGCCGAGGAACGGCCGCTGGCGCTGGTCTACCTCTACAAGCGAGGCACCTTCTACCCGTTCGCGCCGCTTCCGGGGCGCAAGCGGGACAACGCGCTCGAACTCCAGGTCAAGGCCCTCGTGGCGGACGACCTGCGGATCGAGCCCGACCTGTCGCGGTGGTTCCCCGTCTGGGGCGCCCCCGGTCTCTAGCCGATCCGGGCGGGCGCTTCGCCGGCCACGGGGTCACCCCTCGGCCCGGTACGCGGGCGGCGGCCGAGGATCGGGCGGCGCTGAAGTATCGGGCGGCGCGGGCGGGGACTGGGGATCGGGCCACGTGGCGGGCGGCTCCAGTCTTCCGTGATGCAGCGTGAACCCCGCGTGGAGCAGGTAGGGACGGGCCTGCTCGAGGACGTTGATGATCGAGAAGGCCGTGCGGAAGCAGATCGCGGCAACGGGGAGTTCCACCAGCCCAGCCATGACGAGCGCGATCACCACGTCGTCGGTGCTGTCCGCCGTGAGCACGTCGAACCACGCGTCCACCACGAGGAGCGTCCCGGCCACGGAGGTGACGAGTGCTCCCTTCGGCGAGCGCCGCAGTATCCGGTAGGCGGCGCCGACGAAGGTGATGATCAGCATCGTGTCGAAGCCGCCCCAGGCGATCTGCCAGTGGGCCGCCCTGGGCCGCTCCGGCAGTGACAGGAAGAGCCAGACCGTCCAGGGGATCAGCAGCAGCGCGGCGGCGGCGAAGAACAGCGCCAGCCACGGCGGCACCACGGGGTCGCTCCCGCGCATGCGCTGGGCGAGCAGGACAGGGGGCCGCAGGAAGCCGGGGAGCCGCTCCGCCCACGAGGCCGCCGAGGTGAGCCGGCCGCCGCCCTCGTCACTCATGGGGCGCATTCCCGTGTGCCGTGCTCTCCGTGATCCTCATGCCGAAAGGATGCCAGGGGGCGAGAGATGAAAACTCGCCGACTTCCAGCTGTAACACAGAGGGTGTCGCGCACGATGCGTCGGCTGAGCATGATCTGAGGGCATGGAGCTGAACGGGGTACTGCGACCGCTTGCCGACGACCTCCCCCGGGAGGTGCGCGAGCTGGTGCGGTTCCTGCGCACCCTGATGGCCTCCCTGGGCACGTCACCCGAGCGGTACAGCGCCTGGGCCCTGCACGACCGGCGTGCGATGGACCGCTATCTCGAAGGCTCCCAGCTACCGCCACTGGATGTCGTGGTGACGCTCATTCACGACCTCGCGGAGCACCGGGGTCTGCGGCTCGGGCCCGACGGCGAGCGCCAGGCCCGGGAGCTGCACGCGAGCGCGGTCCAGGTGATCGACAGCCGTCCGGGCAGGGTGCGCGAACTGCACGAGGAACTCGCCGAGATGGTCGACGAGCGGGACCGGCTCGCGGAGCGGGAACGGGCGCTGCTGGAGGTGGCGCAGACCTCGCGCGCGTCCGTGCAGGCCGGATCGATGGGCCACGCCGAGTACCGGGGGCAGCTGATCAGGACGCACGACGAGCTCTCCCGCGCGCGAGCGCTGCACACCCGGGCGCGGGCACGCTGCGAGGAGTTGGAGAAACGCGTGGCCGCGGCCGAGCGGGTCGAGCGCAGTGCCCCGGCGGCACGGCCCACCGGGGCCCGTTTCGCCGGAGCCTTCTCCGAGGCCGGTCCGCAGGCGTGGTCCGACCCGGGGGCCGACGCGCAGGCCCGGCGGCTCGCCGCCGCCGAACAGCAGCCGACCGGAGCGCGCTTCGCCGGGGCGCACAGCAACGGCAGACGCCGAGGCGCCCACAAATCCGCCTCGGCGGGCAAGTCGGGCGCGAACGCTCCCGCCAGGTCCCAGGAGCGCACCGACTACGCCGGCTACACCGAGGCCCGTGAGCTGGCCGAAAACATCGCCCGGCTGCGCGAGGAGGGAAAGGCGCAGGAGGCGCAGTCGCGTCTGTGGGAGGCGATGTCCTGGTCGCCCGAGTACTTTCCCGCCCTGTGCGCGGCCCTTGGGGCGACCGGTCAGCGCGCGGATGTGGCCACCTTGCTGTGGGAGCTGTCGTCGCGCTCGCCCCAGGAGGTGGCGGCCTACAGCGTGTGGCTGGTGAAGGCGGGCATGGAGGCCGACTGGCGCGAACTGCTCGGCCAAGCCTCATTACAGCCCCACGGCGACGTGGCCGCGATGGCCATGGCGCTGGTCGAGGCGGGCTGGCACGAGCAGTCGCAGGTGCTGCTCGGCTCGGTGGTGCGCACGCGCACTCCGGAGGCGGTGGCCGAGCTGGTGGCGCAGTTGCGGCACCTGGACGCGGCGCACTGCCTGCGGGATGTGCTGGTGGCGGTGGACGCGGCCGCGCGCGACCGCCGTCTGCAGGTCACGGCCGCGCTGCGGCTCGCGGGCCTGCCGGAGTCGGCCCGGGAACTGCCCGATTCGTCCAGGTGATTCCGTCCAGGTGATCCGATCCTGATTGATGCTGTCTCAGGGGGTCGTACTCCTACGTTATTTGATGTCCTCTTGGGGGGATCCTTTCCCTCCCATGAGGCTCCTGTGGGCAGAGTGACGCCCGGCACCGTCCACATCTCGGGACGGTGCCGATCACGTCGATCACGACGAAGGGCGTCACATGAGCCATGCCATATCCAGACGCCGGGGCAGCCTCGCGGCCACCGCGGCGGCGCTGTCCCTGGTCGCCGGTGCGCTGCTGACCGCGGGCCCGGCGCAGGGCGCGGACCGCGGGTCCGACGCGGCGCGCACCGCGCTGAAGGGGACCAAGCCCGCGTGGGCGACCGAGCGGGCGGACCGGGGCAGCGCCGCAGACTCGGCGAAGGTGACCGTACGGGTGTACCTGGCCGGCCGGGACCAGCACGGCCTCGAGGCGTACGCGAAGGCGGTCTCCGACCCGCGCTCCGCCTCCTACCGGCACTACCTGACGCCTCGCCAGTTCAAGGCCCGGTACGGGGCGACCGGGCACCAGCGGGCGCGGATCCGCCAGTGGCTCGCGTCGGCGGGCCTGAAGACCTCCGAAGCGAGCGAGCACTACATCACGGCCACCGGCACCGCCGCCGCCGTGGAGAAGGCCTTCGCGGTGGAACTGCACGAGTACTCCATGAACGGCAAGCTCTACCGGGCCCCCTCCGCGGCCGCATCCGTGCCGCGGGCCGTCAGCGGCGCAGTCCTCGCCATCACCGGCCTGGACAACGCCCCGCACCGGGTCGAGCAGCACGAGGCACTCCCGCCCCCCGGCCCGGTCTTCCGCAACTCCCCGCCGTTCTCGACCTACTACGGCTCCAACACCGACAGGACCCTGCCGAAGGCCTATGGCGCGAGCCAGCCGTGGGCGGTCAAGGGCTACACCGGAAAGCAGTTGCGCGCCTCGTACGCCCACGGCAGTTCGCTCACCGGCAAGCATGTGACGGTGGCGATCACGGACGCCTACGCCTCGCCGACCATCGCCGGTGACGCGGCGCGTTACGTCGCGCGCAACGGCGACAAGCCGTACCGCAAGGGCCAGCTCACCCAGGTGCTTCCCGCCGACTACAACAGCACCGAGGCCTGCGGCGCGGACGGGTGGTACGGCGAGGAGACACTGGACGTCGAGGCCGTGCACGCGGTCGCGCCGGACGCGGACATCGTCTACGCGGGTTCCGCCTCCTGCTTCGACAACGACTTCCTCGACACCCTGTCGAAGGTCGTCGACAACCGGCTCGCGGACATCGTCTCGAACTCCTGGGGCGACATCGAGTCCGTCCAGACCCCGGAGATCGCCGCCGCCTACGACCAGATCTTCCAGCAGGGAGCGGTCGAGGGCATCGGCTTCTACTTCTCCTCCGGAGACAACGGTGACGAGGTCGCCCACACCGGCACCAAGCAGGTGGACGTCCCCGCCAACTCGCCGTGGGTGACGGCTGTCGGCGGTACGTCCCTGGCCGTGGGCAGGCACGGCACGTACCGCTTCGAGACGGGCTGGGGCACCAACAAGGCGCTCCTGGCCGAGGACGGCTCCAGCTGGCAGGGCCTGCCGGGCGCTTTCACCTCGGGAGCGGGCGGCGGCACCAGCAAGTTCTACGCCCAGCCGTTCTACCAGCGCGGCGTCGTGCCCGACGCGCTGGCCCGGGCCGCGACCGGCAGCCCGCAGCGCGTGGTGCCCGACATCGCGGCGGTCGCCGACCCCAACACCGGCTTCCTCGTCGGGCAGACCCAGACCTTCCCCGACGGCTCGCAGCGCTACAGCCAGTACCGCATCGGCGGAACGTCCCTGGCCGCCCCGGTGATCGCCGGTGTCCAGGCGCTCGCCCAGCAGGGCCAGCACGGTGTCCCGATCGGGTTCGCCAACCCGGCCGTCTACGACCGCTACGGCACCGCGGCCTACCACGACGTGACCGACCACCCGCTGGGCGCCGGCCGCACGCTCGCCGTGGCCCGCAGGGACTACGCCAACGGGGTCGACGGCTCCGAAGGAGTGATCACCTCGCTGCGCACGCTCGGCAAGGACAGCTCGCTGAAGGCCGTCCCCGGCTACGACGACGTGACCGGAGTGGGCTCGCCCGCCGCGGGCTACCTCAAGTCGTACCAGCACCACCACTGAGCGTCGCCCTCCTCCTGCGCCTGCCCCGCGATCCGGGGCAGGCGCAGGCGCGCCTCCCGGACCGCCCTCGGTACTATGCGTGCGCGGCTCCCAGGGGTGGTGCCCGCACCAGCGGCCGAACGAAGGGCGAGGCACGGTGGCGATCCGGTCCGGACGCTCGACGGCACCACCGGTGGGCGCCGAGGCGGACGGCACGGCTGCCACCCGGTTCGAGGACGCGCCCGCGCTGCCCGAGCTCATGCCGTGGTCCTCCCCCGCCCTGCACACCGGGCGCGAGTGGGTCCGCGCACCCTCGACCGAGATCCTCGAAGCGCGCTGGGAGCGCCTCGCCGCCGCGAACGCCGGGCAGCGCAGCGCCCTCTTCCGGCCGACCCGTGCCCGTACACCGCACTCCACCGTCACCCAACTGCCCGGACAGCGGACCCCCACCGGGCGTCTGTCCCGCGAGGCGGGTCCGTTCCCGGCCCCGGTCCGGATCCGCCACGGAGCGTTCGACCGCCTCTGGCTCCTGCCCGACCACCGGCTGCTCGACCAGGCACGCCCCCAGCTGTGGCGCGTGGCCGACGACGCCCAGGTCTTCGCCGTGGTCCAGCCGCACACCCCCGAGGCTCCCGGACCCGCCGTCACCTTCTGCGCCGAGATCCCCGACGGCGACGGACGCAGGCAGAACAGCCCGGTCTTCCCCGCCCACCGCCTCCCCGGCGGCCGGGAGCCCAATCTGGCCCCCGGCCTCACCGGACATCTGGCCGACCGGCTCGGCGTCCCGGTCACCGGGCTCGACGTGCTCGCCTGGATCGCGGCCGTCACGGCGCATCCGGCCGCCGCGCGGAACGGGGAGCGGGTGCCCGTCCCCCTCACCGCCTCGGTGGCCACCTGGTCCAAGGGCACGGCCCTGGGCCGCCAGGTGCTGTGGCTGCACACCTTCGGCGCCCGCTGCGCCGATCCGGAGCAGGGCCGTCCGCCGCGCGGCCCCCGGATGCCCGGCGGACGGCGCCTCTTCGTGCGCCGGTCGGTTCCGGCCAGGCCGCTGCCCGGCGGCCTCGACCACGATCCGGACGGCGAGGCGCTTCTGCTCGGCGACGGGCGGATCGCCCCCGTGCCCGGCGCG
Organism: Wenjunlia tyrosinilytica; assembly: GCF_014646055.1. Taxonomy (GTDB): domain Bacteria; phylum Actinomycetota; class Actinomycetes; order Streptomycetales; family Streptomycetaceae; genus Wenjunlia; species Wenjunlia tyrosinilytica. Next base: position 159,465 of record NZ_BMMS01000010.1, on the reverse strand, counting down.
GTGTGGGAGTACCGAGCGGGCGGGGTGCCGGTGCTGCGGGAGTGGTTCGCGCGGCGCTCACCGAATCAGGAGAGCGTCGAAGCGGGCTCGCTGGAGGCGATACGCATGACCGCCTGGCCGCAGACATGGACCACCGAGCTGATCGAGCTCGCCTCCGTGCTCTCCCTGCTGTGCGAACTGCGCCCGGCGCAGGCGGCGCTCACCGCCTCGGCGCTGTCCGGGCCTCTGGTCACCACCGGGGAACTCCGGGCCGCCGGGGTGCTCCCCGCCCCGGCGTGGAGCGGCCGGCCGGCCTCGGTGCTCTCCCATCAGGAAGAGGGCCCCGAGGGCCAGTTCCCGCTGTTCTAGGTGCTCGGGCCGGTCTCCCCGGCCGCGCCCAGAGCCCCCGGCCGTGCGCCGGCCGGTTGCCCCACCGATCCCGAGAACACCCTGGTGTCATGTCCCGGCGCTGGTGATCACGGCGAAGGCGGCGCCGAACGGGTCGGCGAGGTGCGCGAAGCGGCCCACGTCCTCGGCGTCCACCGTCGGCATGGTCACCCGCCCGCCCAGGCTCCGCGCGTCGGCCGTGACCCGGTCGCAGTCCTCCACCTCGAAGTACGGCAGCCACTGCGCAGTCGCCCCCGGTGCGCGCCCCAGGGGCACCATGCCTCCGAACGACCCCTCCCGGCCCCGCCCCGCGGTGCTCAGCACGGTGTACGTGGCCCCGGCGAAGGGCGTGTCCGTCGCCTCCCACCCGAACACCGAGTGGTAGAAGCGGCGGGCGAGCGCCGGATCCGGGGTGTACAGCTCGGTCCAGCACAGGCTCCCGGGGGCGGTGACGAGTCCGAGCCCACGGATGTCGCCGGGCTGCCAGACGGCGAACCGGGCGTCGTCGGGATCGGTGAGCCCCGCCATGCGCCCGGCGGTGAACACGTCGAACGGCCCGAAGCGCACGGCGCCGCCCGCCTGTTCCACGGTTCTTGTCGTCGCGTCGGCGTCGGGGGTGTGGAAATACACCGTCCAGGCGGAAGCGGCTCCGTCCTCGGTGAGCGGACCCAGCGCGGCGACCGTTCTGCCGCCGAGGCGGAACATGCCGTACCCGCCCGCCTGGGGACCCGCCGACTCCAGCTCCCAGCCGAACAGGCTTCCGTAGAAGTCGGCGGCGGCCCCGGTGTCGGGGCTGCCCAGGTCGATCCAGCCGGGTGCGCCCGGGACGTAGCTGGTGGTGAGCATGACCGGCTCCTTCGCATACCGTGGCTGACGCGCCGGTACGACGCCTACCCGCCGGCGTGCGGACGTCCGCCCCGCGGGGACGGGATGCCCCCATTCGGATCCCCGCCGAGCAGCCGGGCGTCGGGCTCGGGGAGCCGGCTGCCGGCCGGGCGCTCCAGCCGGTCCTCCTGGCGGGTCAGCCGGTCCACGGCGTCGTGCAGTCTTCGCGGGAGCCCTTGCCGGGCAGGCCCTGTACGAGCATGGGCGGCACCGGAGCCCGGCCGCCCCCTCCCGGGTCGGGCCTAGAGCCGCCGATGGCGGGGAGAGAACGCGTACGCCCCGGCGATGACGAGGACCACGGCGCCCACCAGGAGAAGGAGCGCGTACGGCCGCCAGTGGAGGTGCAGCAGCCACGCCCCCAGCAGCCCTCCCGCGAACATCGCGGCCACGGTGGCTCCGCGGTGCGCCTCCCGCCGTTCGGCGGCCGGGCGGTCGGGGCCGTGCCCCGCTCCGAGGAAGACGCCATTGACCAGCGCCGTCAGCAGGCGGGTGGCGACCGTGGTGGCCAGGTCGGGGATGTCGGCACGCAGCATGGTGACGCTGCGGATCCCCATGGCCGCGGCGACGAGGGCGACCACGCCGTAGTACCGCCCGGACATCTGTTCCTGGACCGGCTCGATACGCCAGGCGGTCAGTCCTGCCGCCGCGAGGATCACCGCCTCGACGACCAGGGCGATCACGAACCACCTGTGCCGCCGGGCGCCGAGAGCCGCCTCCAGCCGGGCCCCGGCCCCGGCACCGGCGACGAAGGCCCCGAACGACACCGACGAGGCCGCGACGGACAGACCGCCGCCTCCGGCGCAGGCGAACGACAGGAGGAGCAGATTGCCCGTCATCATCGCGGTGAAGACATGCCCCAGCGCCAGGTAGCTGACCGCCTCGACCATCCCCGTGGTGACGGTCAGTCCCACCAGGACCGCCGTGAGGGGCAGCCCCCGCGTCACCGCCACGACCGCAGCCCCTCCCGAGCGTCGCCTCCGGCTCGCGTCCCCCGACCCGCCCCATGCGGACAGCCGATGCGCCAACTCTCCTTTCGCCGCACCCGCGGCGGCCCCGATTGCGCCATCCGCGGCGGTGTCGGGGAGGCGGTGCAGGGGAGGGCGGCGTCGGGGAGCGGCGTCGGGGAGGCCGTGTCGGGGAGGCCGTGTCGGGGAGGCCGTGTCGGGGAGGCCGTGTCGGGGAGGCTTGTGCGGCCGGGCCGGGACGCGCTCGGCGGGGCACGGCAGCGCCGCCCCACCGGGGACTGCGCGGGGCGGCGCTCAAGGGGTCGCGGACCCGTGGGTCAGCCGAGGAACGCGCTCCCCGGCAGGGGGTGTTTCAGAACCGGGCCGGGCAGGCCGTGCAGTGGTCTGCCCGTGGCGGCCGGCGAAGTCGCGGACGGCGGTACGTTCCTGGAACCGCCCACCAGCGGCAGGCGCGCGAACGAGCGGGCCAGGTAGACGGTCACCGTGGGCTTGGTGTCGGCGGGCTCGAGCAGCCCCGCGTCGGTACCGGCGACGATCAGGGCGAGGCGGTGCCCGGCGGGGACGACGTGGTCCGTCGCGGCCAGCCGCACCGTGATCCGGTACGCCTTGCCCGGAGTCAGCCGCACGCCGTGCTTGCCCGAGCCGTAGTGGCCGAGGTCGGCCCAGCCCCGGCTGAAGACGGTGTATCCCACCTTCGCCGTGTCGGCGGCCGTGTCCTTGTAGCACGCGCTGTCACCCTTGGTGCTCCTGCCCCAGCAGGACTTGGTGGTCAGCGTCTTGATGCCCTCGCCCGCCGCGGCGAAGTCGCGGATCCGCGCCGGTCCGAGGTCCACCAGCACCGCGGACAGATGCGCGCTGGTGGTGGAGGAGGCCGCGGTGAGGGTGACCGAGCCGGAGCCGTTCAGGCGCAGATCCTTCTTCAGCACCCCGGTGGTGAACGCCGCCTTCGCCGGGGTCGGCCTGTCGACGTTCGCCGACCAGCCGTCCTCGCCGATCTTCGGGTCGTCGGTGAACGACTCGGTGCTGCCGGGCCCGGCCGGCGCGAGGCCGAGGGTGCCCAGACCCGGTACGGCTCCCGGGCGCGGACGGACGGTCGTGGTCCTGGTGGCCGCCGCGGGCCACTCGGCGCTGTCCGCCCAGTGGTCGGGGGTGCGCTCGATGCTCCCCATGGGCTCGCGCTCGACACCGTTGCGCACTCCGAGCAGATAGTGGTCGAACCACCGGTGCAGGGTGTCCACCCAGGTGCCGCGGCGGAAGTCGAACGGATCGACGTGCCCGGTCTGCGAGAGCCGGATCCCGCGCTCGACATGGTTCGCGGCCAGACGGTCCCACCACTGCCCGAAGTGCTTGGTGCGCACGTTCAGGTCCTGCTTGCCGTGGACGAGGAGGACACTGGCGCGCACCTTGTCGGCGTGGGCGGTGTAGTCGCGCTCCTGCCAGAAGGAGGTCCAGTCGCCGTTGCGCGGGCTTCCGTCGACGATCTGCTGCTGCACCGCCGCGCACTTCCGCTTGGCGTCGGCGCTCTCCACGTAGTCCGAAAGCCACTGCGGGCCGCCGTCGTAGAGAGCGGCGCCCTGCTGGAAGTAGTAGTCGTACCAGGAGCTGATCGCCGAGATGGGGACGATGGTCTTCAGCCCCCGGACTCCGGTCGAGGCGACTGCGTTGGCGATCGTTCCGTCCCAGGACTTGCCGATCATGCCGACCTTGCCGTTGGTCCAGCCGGCCTTGACCTTCTTGCCTCCACCGCGTTCGCTGTAGCCGGTGGCCCGGCCGTTCAGCCAGTCCACGACGGCCTTGGCGGAGCCCACGTCGTAGCGGCCGCCGACGTCCGCACAGCCGTCGGAGCGGTTGGTGCCCGCGAGGTCGACCAGGACCACCGCGTACCCGCGGGGCACGAAGTAGTTGTCGTAGAACAGCGGGAACTGGACCGGACGGCCCTGGGCGTCGTACGTCTTGCGCTGGCTCTCGTTGCCCCGTCCGCAGCACGCGAAGTACGGGCTGGCGTCCATGATCACGGGGATCTTGCGTCCGGCCCTGGCGGGCTCACGCGGCCGGATGATGTCGGCGGCGACCCGGTCCGTGCGGCCGTCCGAGTCCGCGTCGAACCCGGTGTCGACCCAGACGGACTCACGGATCGCGTTGGCGTAGGAGTAGTCGGGGCGGCTCAGGCCGCCGTGGACGGTGCCGTCGGCTCCGGCGCCCGCGCCGGCCCCGCCGGGGGCCGCCAGTGCGGTGGTCGGCGCGACCAGCAGGGCTATGAGCGCGATGAAGGCGGCCGCCATGGCGCTTGTCGGCCGCGCATGCGCGTTTCGAGGAGGAAGCGTCACCGGGCGGACTCTAGCGTTCCACACGCCCATACCAAAAGGGCGTTCGACGCCCACTAGTTCGTATGACATTTGGCCGATCCGATTGAACACACCGGGCCAACGCCCGACACTTGCGGGGATGCTGACAACTCGTTCGCTCATGAGCGCCGCCGCCGTCACCGTTCTGGCGGCCGCCGTCCTGACCGGGTGCTCCGACGGCTCGGACGGCTCGGACAAGAACTCGTCGCGCCGCAGCGGTGGACCCGCGCCCGACGGCCTGCCCGGTACGGACTCCGCCTCGATCACCTTCACCCCCGTCGACGCGCTGAGCGCGGATCAGCTGAAGCGGACCGCCGACCGGATGCGACGCAGGACCGAGCTCATGCATCTGAGCGGGGCAGGGGTTTCCGTCGAGGACGGGCACATCACCGTGACCGCCCGCGGCGACGAGGCCGACCGGCTCTCCGGCCTCGGGCGCGAGGGCGCCCTGGACTTCAGACCCGTGACGGCAGTGGTCCCGGCATCCGGGTCCGGGGCGAGCAGCCCCCCGGCCGAGGTCCGGCGGCAGCTCGACGCCCTCACCTGTCCGGCCGCCCCGGCGAAAGCGCCCCCTGAGCCGTCGGGACCGCTTCTCGCGTGTGCCCAGGACGGGCAGGAGAAGTTCGCGCTCGGGCCGGTGGCCGTCCGGGGCAGCGAGGTGCGCGACGCCTCGGCCTCCATCAGCCCTGACAGCGGCGGCTGGCAGATCAACGTCACCTTCTCCGCCAAGGGCGCCAAGCGATTCGGCGACCTCACGCAGAAGCTGGCGGCCGAGCAGCCGACCGGGGGCAACCGGCTGGCGATCGTCCTGGACGGCGTGGTGATGTCCGCGCCGTCGGTGATGAGCCGGATTCCCGGAGGCAAGGTGCAGATATCCGGCGGGTTCACCCGGGACAAGGCCGAGGAACTGGCGGCGGCCATCGGCTCCGGGAGCCTGCCGACGCGGTTGGAGGGCTCGGAGGTCACCCGGCCGAAGGGCTGACGACGGCGATACGGGTGAGCGTCGCCGCCGACGGCCGCGCCGTCGCGGGAAGATCGCGTCGCGCGCACACACTGATCGAATGGCAGTCCGCGATCACTCCCCCGTGCCGACCCAGCCCATGGCCGCCTCGGCGCCCGGGCGTTCGTCGGCCGCCGTCGTCCTCGCCCTGTGCCTGGCCGCGGCCCCTTGCGCCGCCTCCACCGCCTTCGCCGAGGGCGCCTCGGCACCCGCAGGACGCGCCTGTGTGTCCTCGGTGCCGTTCGTGTCCGGAACCGGCGGATACCACACCTTCCGCATCCCCGCCGTCGTCCGGGTGAGCCACGGCCGCCCGGCGCAGTTGCTCGCCTTCGCCGAGGGACGGCGGTTCTCGGCGGTGGACGACGGCGACATCGACGTCGTCGAACGCCGCTCCACCGACGGAGGCTGCACATGGGGTCCGTTGCGGGTGGTCACGGACGCCGGCGAGGACACCGCGGGCAATCCGACGCCCGTCGTCATCCCCGGAACGCGCACAACGGTCCTGCTGACGTGCCGCACCATCGGCCGGTACACCCCGGTGCAGGTGCGGCGGGGGGTCGCTCCGCCGTATGCCCGGCGGGTCTACGTGCAGACCAGCGAGGACGCGGGGGCGAGCTGGTCCAGGCCCCGTGACCTGACGGCGTCGGTCAAGGACGCGCGGTGGCTCTGGTACGCCACCGGTCCCGGCCACGCCATCGCGCTCGGCCACGGCCGGCACCGGGGCCGTCTGCTGGCCCCGGCCAACCACTCGTGGCTGGAGCCGGATCCGGACGGGAACGGGATGCGCGAGCGCCATGGCGCGCACTCCCTCTACAGCGACGACGGGGGCAGGACCTGGGCCGTCGGATACCTCGAGCAGCCTCCCGGCGAGGAACTGCATCTGAACGAGACCACCTTCGCCGAGCTGCCCGGAGGGCTGGTCTACGCCAACACCCGCAACGAGTACGGCTCCACCCGGGTCTCCCGCGCCGACACCTATCTGTTCGGCGGCGGCACCAGGATGCTGGGCCCCTACCGGCCCCGGCCCGATCTGGTCGGCCCCGTGGTCGAGGCGAGCACCCTCTATGTCGGCCACGCCCCCTTCGGACGGCAGGCCCTGCTGTTCTCCGCTCCGGCCCACCCCACCAAGCGGGCGAGGATGACCGTTCGGGTCAGCGACGACGCCGGGGCGACGTGGCGCGCGGGACTGGAGGTGTCACCGGAGCGTGCCGGGTACTCCGACCTCGTCCGGCTCGACCGCTCCACCGTGGGGCTGCTGTACGAGACCGGGCCGACCACCTACCACGACTCCATCGTCTTCCGCCGTATCGCCCTGTCGGAGCTCGGCGGGCCGTAGCGGGTGGCGGCAGCCGCCTCGAAGCCACCTGCCGTCAGAAGGCGGGGACGGGCGGGCAGGCAGGTCGGGGGCCGGCGGTCGGGGGCCGGCCGTCGGCGGTCGGGCGGCACGTGGTCAGCGGTCGGGCGGCACGTGGTCAGGAGCGCTTGCGGTTCCGGGGTGAGCGCAGTTGGCGACGGGCCCGCTTGTGGGCGACGGCCGCCTTGCGGCGCATGCGCTGAAGGGCGGTCCTCCTGGCCGGGGGCGTCCTGGTGTGGCGGTCCAGCTCCTGCGCCAGCCACTGCGAGCGCTTCTCGACGTCCAGCTCGTTCAGCAGCCGGTCCACGTTCGCCAGCAGTGCGCCGTGGAGCTGCCACCGCTCCGGCTGCCGCCGCGACTCGCGCTGGAGGAGCCGGGCGATCCGGCGGCGGTCCGCCCGTCCCATGGCAAGTGCCTGCCCGAGCGCGGCCTCCGCCCGCTCGGCGTTGGCGGTGACCTGGGCGGTGATCAGCCGGCCGAAGTTGTCCACCGCGTCGGCGACGTGGGCGAACAGTTCGAACAGGGCCTCCGACACCTCCTTCGGGTACACCGGCTCGCCGCCGCGCTCGAACGACAGATCGGTCAGGGAGCGGCTGAGCGTGCGCAGCACCACGGCGCAGATCTCGAGGGTGTCGAGACCGCTGCGCAGGACGAGCCTGGCCAGCAGGCCGCGGCGGACGCGGGGGTTGAAGCGCATGCTCTCCTGGGCCAGATCGAGCGCGGCGTCGACGCGGACGATCTCCTGGTCGAGGCGGCGGGCCTCTTGCAACCAGGCCACGGCGTGCTCCGGGGTGGCTCCCCCGCGCAGCTCCCTGCCGATCCGCTCCAGCAGTCTGCGCATCCTTCCGGCGAGGTCGGCGATGGCCTCGCCCGCGGGCTGCACCATGACCGGTGGGGCGAACAGCGCGTTGAACAGCACACCTGTCGCGGCGCCGATCAGCGTCTCGGCGACCCTGCTCCACGCGGTCGCCGCCACATGGCTGACGCCGAGCACGAGCATGGCGCTGATCGCGACCTCGGGAACGAACTCGTCCACCCGCACCATGTGGCCGACGACCAGGGAGGCGATGATCACCAGCCCGAGGCTCCACCAGCTCAGCCCGACGACGGCGCTGAACCCCGACGCGATCAGCACACCCACGACGACGCTGACGACACGCCGCATACTCGTGGTCCAGGTCGCGTACAGGCTGACCTGGATGACGAGCAGCGCGGTCAGGGGCGCGGTCAGCGGTGCCGGGTTGTCCGTCAGCCCCAGGGCGGCGACGTACGCCAGGACGGCTCCCACGCAGGAGCGCACCGTCTGCACGACGATGGGGTCCTTGCGCCGTCTGACGAGACTGGTGACGGCTTCGGGTACGGCGGACACGCTGCACGTATCCCCCGGTGGCAGGTGTTGAACACCTCAGCGGATGCGCCCGCCCGGCGCGGGCGGTCCCCGGTTCAGGAGACGTAGCCCTGCGCCGTGTGCGGCCAGCTCTGCTGGTGCGGGAGGTAGGCGACATTCTCGCCCAGCGACTGGTCCTCGTGGCGGTTGCGCCGGTGCCGTCCGGAGCGGGGCCGGTCCTCGGGCGCCGCCGCGGCCATCAGCCGTCCCTCGTAGGACAGCTGCTGGGCCCGCGCGATCAGGCTCGCGAGGTCGATCCCCAGCTCGGCGGCCAGCACCTGGAGGTCGAGGCCGGTCTGCCACCCGCGGATGAGGAGGGCATCCATGGCCGCGGTCCACAGCGGCTCGTAGCCGAGCGGTTCATAGCCCGGGACGGCCTGGACCGGCGGCACCGCGTGCGGTGGCGGCGGAGGGGGCATCGGCGCGGCGTGGACCGGGGGCGGGACATTCACGCTGTGCAGCGTGTCGGCCTCCGGTTCGACCTCGACGGTTTCCTGCGCGGCAGGCGGTGCGGGCGGAGCGGTGAGCAGGTCCCCTGCGACCCGTTTCGCGTTCTCGCGGCCCACCGTGCGCCGGGCCACCCGCACCTCCCGCTCATTCAGGCCGAGCAGGTCGGCCACGGCGCCGTCGCTGCCCACGGTGACGGCGAAGGCGGCGAGCAGCCGGGACCGCTGTGCCTGTGCCTCGTCCAACGTGCCCTGGGCAGCGCTGACTTGATCGTCGCTGAAGCAGAATGCTTCCGCCAGAACCGCGTGCTTTTCCCACAACTGACGGGAGTCCATGCCCGAACCAACGCCTGTATTGCCCGCAGGCAACCCTGCTGAACCCTCCAACACCCGAATGGATCAGTACGGAGGCTTTTAGCAGCTTTTCAGTTGGTGGTAATTGACGCTCCGCACCGGGGGCACGAGGTCGGAGGACGATCGTCGGCGAGGGCGCCGCACTCGTCGCAGACACGGCCGAGCCAGCACACGGCCTCACCGCCGCCCGGCTCGTCCTCCATCGGATCTTCGTTCGCCGCGCTCTCCCGGTCCTCGCTCACCTGTCCATGGTCCCCCCGGCGGCCCCCCCGGGCCACAGGGGGCACCCCCGCCCCTGCCTCACGGGACGCCGGAGTGGGAGAGTCGAGGGCATGGAGATCTGGATCAACCCCGCCTGTTCCAAGTGCCGCTCGGCGGTGTCCCTGCTCGACGCCGCCGGGGCCGACTACACCGTGCGCAAGTACCTGGAGGAGCCCCCGACCGAGCGGGAGCTCGAGGAGGTACTGGCCCGCCTCGGCCTCGAGCCGTGGGACATCGCCCGCACCGGTGAACCCGCCGCCGCCGAGCTCGGACTCGGGGACTGGCCGAGGGACGAGCCGGCCAGGAAGCGGTGGATCCAGGCCCTGGCCTCCCACCCGTCGCTGATCCAGCGCCCCATCATCACCGCCGACGACGGGACCGCGGTCGTGGGCCGTTCCGAGGACGCGGTCCGGTCGGTGCTGCGTCGCCCCTGAGAACCACTGGAAGGACCGGACAAACGGCTCTATGGCGTGTGCGACTCGCAGCCGTGGAGGCTAACTTGGGGCCCATGACGACTCGCACCTCTTCAGCTCAGTGGCAGGGCGGCCTCAAGGACGGCTCCGGCACGGTGAGCCTGGGCTCCGGCTCCTACGACGGCCCGTACTCGTTCAACTCCCGTTTCGAATCGGGTGACGGCACCAACCCCGAGGAGCTCATAGCGGCGGCCCACGCCGGGTGCTTCTCGATGGCCCTGTCCAACATGCTGGCGTCGGCGGGGCACCCGCCGACCTCGGTGAAGACGGACGCCGCCGTGCAGTTCGGCCCGGTCGAGGGCGGTTTCGCCATCACCCGCATCGACCTCACGACGGTGGGCGAGGTGCCCGGCATCGACGAGGCCGAGTTCCTCAAGCACGCCGAGAACGCCAAGGCCGGCTGCCCGGTGTCCAAGGCGCTCGCGGCCGTGGAGATCACCCTCTCCGCCAAGCTGGCCTGAGCCGGCCGGCAGGCGCACCGGGTGCCCGGCGGGTCACATCCTTCCCGCCACCGGCCTCCGCCCCGGCACCGCACTGCCGGGGCGGAGCCCTCCGGACCCGGTCCGGGGGCTCCCTTCGGCGCGGCGGACCGGACGCGAGTTCCAGGAATCCCTTCTCCGCCACCGGTGGTACACCGTCCCCGGGAGCGCTGCGGCGGCGTCCCGGGGACAGTGGTCTGCGCGGCTTCGTCTGCACGGCTTCGTCTGCACGGCTTCGTCTGCACGGCTTCGTCTGCACGGCTTCCTAGTGGTGGAAGCCGGGGTGGGCCGCTTCGGCGGGTACGCCCGAGGTGAGGTGGGAGACCGACGTGCGGATGTCGCGGGCGAGCAGCATGACCTTGTCGCGGCCGATGCCGTGCCGTACCAGGACTCTTTGGACCACCGTGTCCGCCCTTCCGCCCGGCAGCGGGTAGGCGGGCACCTGCCAGCCGTGCGTCCGCAGCCGGTCGGTGAGCTCGTAGAGGCTGAACGGAGCGCGGTCGGGCTCGGTGAGCGTCCAGGAGACGGCGGGCAGGGCCCCGTGCCCGTCGTAGAGGAGGGTGAACGGGCCCATCCCCGCGATCTCGCCCGCGAGGTACTGCGCTGTCGCGGCGCACGCCCCGTACACCTTCGCGTAGCCCGCCCGGCCCAGGCGCAGGAGCGAGTAGTACTGGGCGACGATCGCGCCGCCGGGGCGGGAGAAGTTGAGGGCGAACGTGGGCATGTCGCCGCCGAGGTAGTCGACGCGGAAGACCAGCTCCTCGGGTAGCCGGTCGGCGCTGCGCCACACCACCCACCCGACGCCCAGGGGCGCCATGCCGTACTTGTGCCCGGAGGCATTGATCGAGACGACACGGTCGACCTGGAAGTCCCAGACCAGGTCCGGCTGGAGGAACGGGGCGATGAAGCCTCCGCTGGCCGCGTCGATGTGGAGGGGGATGTCGAGCCCCGTGTCGGCCTCGATCGCGTCGAGTTCGGCGGCGAGTTCCACGACGGGCTCGTAGTCGCAGGTGAAGGTGACCCCGAGGATGCCGACGACACCGATGGTGTTCTCGTCGACGTGGTCGCGCAGCTGATGCGGCCTCAGTCCCGTGGCGTCGGCCTCCAGCGGCACCTGCCGCAGCTCGACGTCGAAGTAGCGGGCGAACTTCTCCCAGCACACCTGCACCGGCCCGCACACCAGGTTGGGGCGGTCGGCGGGCTTGCCCAGGGCCTGCCTGCGGGCTCGCCAGAGGCGTTTGAGGGCCAGGCCCGCGAGCATGGCGGCCTCGCTGGAGCCGGTGGTCGAGCACCCGGTGGCCTGGCCGCTCGGGCAGTGCCACAGGTCGGACAGGATGCGCACGCAGCGGGACTCGATCTCGGCGGTCTGCGGGTACTCGTCCTTGTCGACCATGTTCTTGTCGAGGCAGACGTCCATCAGCTTGTGCACCTCGGGCTCGGCCCAGGTGGTGCAGAAGGTCGCCAGGTTCTGCGAGGAGTTCCCGTCCAGGGCGAGTTCGTCCAGGATCAGCGCGCAGACCGCCCTCGGGTCGCTCGGGGTGTCCGGCATCCGGTGGCGGGGCAGCCCGCTCTCGCTCACATCCGTGCTGTAGACGTCCTCGAACGCGGGCGGGATGTCCTCGGTCACCTTGTGCAGCGCCACGGCGGATCCTCCTCCTCGGCTCCGGTCGGATCGACCGCTCCGGCTCCAGTAAGACAGCCGCCCCCGGCCACCGCGAGGGGCCGTGCGCCGTCCGGGTGACCGCGCGGACACGTGCGGCGAACATCCGTCGAGGGAGCGAGAAATTCGCTCACATGTGCGAAACTGACGCCATGATCGATCATCTCTCCCTTCAGGTGAAGGACGTCGCGGCCAGTGCCGCCTTCTACGACGCGGTCCTCGCCCCGCTCGGCGCGCACCGCATGATGGAGTTCGGAAACGTCATCGGATACGGCGTGTCCAAGCCCGACTTCTGGCTCGGCCCGGTGACCACCCCGGGCGAGCCGCGCGAGGTGCACATCGCCTTCAGCGCCCGGGACCGGGAGGCCGTCGCCGCCTTCCACGCGGCGGCGGTGGAGTCGGGGGCCGAGGTGCTCCACGAGCCCAAGGAGTGGCCGATGTACCACGATTCGTACTACGGCGCCTTCGTCCGGGACCTCGACGGCAACAACGTGGAGGCCGTCTGCCACGCGCCCGTCTGACGCCCGCGTCGACGCCCCGCTCCAGCCCCCTCGTCCGGCCGCCCGATCCGTCCTCGACCGGCCCTCGTGCGAGGGCGGTCGGCCACTAGGGTGGTACGACGATCGGGTTCCGGGGGAGGCACGATGACGGTGGAGTTGGTCGGCGGGGAAGGCACGGACGGCGTGCAGGACGGCGAGCTGGACGGCGCGGTGCGCGCAGATTCCGTGCTGGAGTCGGTCGTGGTGCACTCCTCCGGAGCGGTGTGCGCCCGCCGTGCGCGGGCCACCGTGCCCGGGCCAGGAGCCTTCCAGGTCCGGGTCGGCGGCCTCCCCCTCACCGTGTCCGAGCACTCCTTGCGCGGCCGGGTCCTGTCGGGCCCGCGGGGGCTGAGGGTGACCGGGGTCCGGCTGGAGGTCTCGGCGGCCCTGCGCCCGGCCGACCGGCTGCCCGCCCTCCAGCGGAAGTTGGAGGAGTCCCGGGCCACGAGGGACGCGCTGGAGGACCGGCGGCAGCGGCTGGTCGCGGACATCGAGCTGATGGCGGCGGTACGGGCCGTACCGCCGCGGCCACGCCGGGGTGACCCCCCGCGCCGGGCGCCCGTCGAGGCGATCCTCGCCCTCGCGGACTTCGTCGGCGACCGGCTGGACCTGCTCCACGAACGCCTGCGGACGCTGGAGGAGGAGTTGCGCCGGGCCGACCACGACGTCGACCTGTTCGCCCGGCGGCTCGACGACGCCTCCAGTGCTCAGCACTCGGCAAGGGCCTCCCAGGAGTGCGCGGCCGTGCTGGACTTCGACGGACCCGCGGGGGCCGGCGAGGCGCAGGAGGCACAGGAGCCCTCGGCCCGGGTGGAGTTCGAACTCGAGTACCAGGTACCCGGTGCGGCCTGGGTGCCCGTGTACCAGCTGCGGCTGGAGCGCGGGGCCACCGCGGACAGCTCCGGCGGCGCGCGTCCCGCGGGCGGGGTGCTCGTCCTGCGGGCGTGCGTGGCCCAGCGCACGGGTGAGGACTGGACCGGGGTGCGCCTGGGACTGTCCACCGCCGACCTGATGCGCCGCACGCGGACGCCGGAGCTTCGGTCGCTGCGGATAGGGCGGCGGCAGGAGGAGCCCGCCACCCCCGGCTGGCGTGAACCTCCCGCCGGGCTGGAGGAGTTGTTCTCCGGGTACGACGGCGCCGTGGCGCCGAGGACGGTTCCGGTGCGGCCCGCGGCCGCCGGGGCGATGCCTCCTCCCTCCGTCCCCGCGGCGCCCGCCGCCATGGCGCCCGCCGCGGCGGGCGCTCCCGACGGCGCAGGGGGCGCGGCGGACTGGATGGAATCGGAGTCGTCGCGCGGATACGGCGCGGCGCCGCCCCCGTCGTTCGCGGCGGTGGCCGCCGCTGCTCCCCCGCCCGCGCCGGGAGCCGCGCCACTGCCGCCCCAGGCGAGGTCACTCGGCCGCAGCGGCCTTCCCAGGACGCCGTCGGGTGCGCCCAACCGGCCCGGCGGCCCCGCGCCGCAGCCGGGCCCCGCGCCCGCGCAGCCCCTGACACCCGCCGACGAACTCCTCGACTACGCCGGGCTGGTCCTCGCCGGGCCGGACGAAGGCACCTCGCGCGGCAGGCTGCGGCCGCGCGGCACCGGAACCGATCCGGTCGTCCGCGAGTACCGCGGCCGGGCGCAATCGGTGTCCCGGCTCGCCAAGCCGGCCCACGCGGTGGAGGTGCGGCACTCCGCCGGGTCCTTCGACTACCGCTACGACACGGCGGCCCCGGTCGACGTGGAGGCGGACGGCGTCTGGCACACCGTCCCGGTCTGCGAGATACCCGTGGAGACGGCCTGGGAGTACGTGTGTGTGCCCTCGGTCGACCAGTCCGTCTACGGCACGGTGCTCCTGACCAATGCCTCCGGCCGCGCGCTGCTGGCGGGACCGGCCGACATCACCGTGGACGGGGACTTCGTGCTCACCGCGCCGCTGCCGACGCTGGCTCCGGGGCAGTGCCGGCGGGTCGGGGTCGGAGTCGTGGAGAGCGTGCAGGTGGTGCGCCGCACCCGGACGCACGAGTCCACCGCGGGGCTTCGGGGAGGCACGGTGGTGCTCGACCATGTGATCGAGGTGGAGGTCGCCAACCGGCTGCCGCACCCGGTGGTGGTCGAGGTCCGCGAGCGGGTGCCGGTCAGCGACGACAAGGACGTCCGGATCGAGGAGACCTCGGCGAATCCGCCGTGGTCTGATCCGCAGGAGCCGCACGACGACCGGTATGTGCGCGGCAGCCGTCTCTGGAGGGCCCAGTTGCCGCCGGGGCGCACGACGACACTGACGGGCGGGTACCGGATCCGTGTCCCCGCGGGGAAAGCCGTGGTCGGCGGGAACCGGAGGGGCTGAACGATGACGCACACGACACCCGCCGAGGCGGTCACCACCTCCTCGGCGAACGACGACCGGGGCAGCACGGCGGACGAGCCGGTCGAGCTGCCGATCACGGCGGTGACCTGCCTGGAGGACCGGGCCCAGGTCGAGCGTCGGGGCGAGGTCCAACTGGCCGCGGGCGTACAGCGGTTGCGCGTCGGGCCGGTGACCGCGCTGGCCGTGGACCGCTCCCTGCGCGTGGATGTCGCCGTCGACGGGGGCGCCACGGGCGGGAACGAGGACGCGGGCGGGACGGACGACGGGGACCGGGCGGGCGCCACGGGCGGCACGGGCGCGTTCGCCAAGGTGATCGACGCCCGGGTCGTGCGCTCGTACACACCCGCTCCCGCCGATGGGCCGGGGCCGGACGCCTCCGCCGTCCGGCGCGAGGTCCACGCCCTCGAAAGGGAGATCGCCGAGGTGTCCCGGCTGCGGGAGCGCCTGGAGAGCCGGCTGGGCCTGATCGAGCAGGCCGGGGCGGACCTGATCAGGGACATCTGCGAGGGCGCCGGCGCGGGCGAGGCCGACCCGGAGCGCTGGGGGGCCGGCCTCGACCGGATCGAGAGCCGCGCCGAGCCCTGCCGTGACGAGCTGCGTGAGGTCGACAGCCGCCTGTACGAGTCGCGGGAACGCCTGCGCGAGGCCCGGCAGGCGCTGGAGCGGACCGAGGGGGAGCCCGAGGAGCTCACCGCCGTCGTCGAGGTGGTCGTGGAGGCCGAGCGGGCCGGACGTGCCGTGCTGCGTGTGGTCCACCTGGTGCCGTGCGCCCTGTGGCGGCCCGCCTACCGGGCGACCCTGGCGCCGGACGGGCGGTCGGTGGGTGTGGAGACCGACGCCGTGGTCTGGCAGCGCACGGGTGAGGACTGGCCGCGGGTACGGCTGTCGCTGTCCACCGCCCGCCCCACACTCGCCGCGAGCCCTCCCCCGCTGGCCGAGGACGTGCTCGTGCTGCGCGACCGCTCGGCCGAGGAGCGGCGCACGGTCGAGGTGGATCTGCGCGAGGAGGAGATCCTGGCGCTCGCCGCGCAGTCCGCCGGGGCGGCGGACCGGCGCACGGAGCTGCCCGGCCTCGAGGACGGCGGCGAGGTGCGCGTCATGGCGGCTCCCGTCCCGGTGAGCGTGGCGAGCGACGGCAGGCCGCACCGGATCCATCTGTCCTCGTTCACCGCCGAGTGCCGGGCGGAGCGGACGAGTTCACCGGAGTTCTCACCGCTGGTGGCCCAGGAGGCGGTCGTCACCAATGAGTGCGGCCATGTCCTGCTGGCCGGGCCGGTGGACCTGGTGCGCGGCAGCGGCTTCGTGGGACGCGGGGAGCTTCGCTTCGCCGGTCCCGGCGAGGAGGTCAGGCTGGCCTTCGGCAGCGAGGACACCTACCGGGTGGTGCGCCATGTCGAGGAGCAGCGCGAGACCACGGGCATGGCGGGCATC
Organism: Wenjunlia tyrosinilytica; assembly: GCF_014646055.1. Lineage (GTDB taxonomy): Bacteria > Actinomycetota > Actinomycetes > Streptomycetales > Streptomycetaceae > Wenjunlia > Wenjunlia tyrosinilytica. Next base: position 143,171 of record NZ_BMMS01000010.1, on the reverse strand, counting down.
AACAGCCGCACGGTGATCACCCGTACGGTACGGCTGTTCGTGTCCAGGCTCGACGTGCCCACCGAGGGCGGGACGACACCCGTCGTCGTGCGCGAGCGCATCCCGGTGTCCGAGGTCTCCGCGGTGGAGATCCGGCTCAAGAAGGACGCCTGCCGCCCCGAGCCGGACTCCGTCGACGCCGAGGGCATCGTGCGCTACGAGCTCCACCTGGCACCGGGTGAACGACGCGAGATCGCGCTGGTCCACGAGATCGTGGCGACGGCGGCGGTCACGGGGCTGTAGCCCCGCCCCGAACGGGCCGGGCCACCACGGGACGGGCCCGGCGCCGACACGCGCCGCGGCCCCGGGACGGGGCCCGCCCCGTGCGCACGCCGCCTCAGGCGCTGGTGGAGATGCCCTGCCAGCGCTCCTCGAAGTCGGGCTCGTCGCGCCAGATCGAGGCCACCGCCCGGTAGGTGGGGCAGCTGTCCGGAGCCTTCAGACAGGCCGAGCACGGGTCCTCGTCGTGCGCGCGTATCACCACGCGCAGCGCCTCGGCCTGGAGCAGGACGCGCCGCGGGCTCATGGGGTCCGGCACCACAAGGGTGTGCCCCGAGCTCTCGAACAGCCGGACCGCGCGCTCGTCTGCGTCGAGGCAGGTGTCGATGAACGTCCGGATGCTGCTCATGTCCTGTTCCCCTTGTCCCCTCACTCAGCCAGGCCGCTCGCCCCTGGCACTGCTGACAGTCTGCCAGCCCCGTATGACACCCCACCAGGAATCGGCCAATCGCGCGGCCGGTCCGCCGCCGAAGGCAACCTGCCATGGGTCTCACCAGTCTGAACAAGGACAGCAAAGCACCTGTAGGCGACAACTGGGGGGTAACCATGCGACGGTGGATCACCGTGCTCACCGCGTTCGCGCTGGCGGTACTGGGGCTGGCGGCTGGACCGGTCACCGCGGCCGGTGCGGCCACGGCGCCCTGCCCGACGGGGTGGGGAAGCCTGCCGAAGACCGGCGCGGGGTCGGGGTACAAACCGCTGGAGGACATCAGGACCGGCAGGCACGACTGCTACGACCGGATGGTGCTCGACGTCCGGGGCGCCACCTCCGCCGATGCGATCGGCTTCCGGGTGGGGTATGTGGACCGGCTGTACCAGGACGGTTCCGGCGACTACATCCCCGTGGGCGGCGGCGCCGTCATCGAGGTGCGGATCGCGGCGCCCAGCTACGATCCCGCGACCGGTGAGCCGACGTACGACGGGAAGGCCGGGCGTCACCTCCCGGGTGTCGACGTGAGCGGCTACCGCACCTTCCGGGACACGCGGTTCGCCTCCAGCTTCGAGGGCGACACGCAGGTCGGCCTCGGAGTCAGGGCCCGGCTGCCGTTCCGCGTGTTCCAGACGGGGGGTCACCTGGTGGTGGACGTCGCGCATTCCTGGTGACGTCCCCGCCCACGCGGGCCTCCCGGACCGGAGTCCGGCGCCGGACCGCCTCCCGCCGGGGCGCCGTGCGAGCCGGGGCCCATGGGCCCGGCCGGCCCCCTTGCCGGGGGCTCCTGCGTCACGGCGTCGGCACCGGCTGCGCGGGAGGCGGCCCGACATAGCGCGCCGACGGCCGGATGATCTTGCTGTCGGCGGCCTGTTCGAGGATGTTGGCGCTCCACCCGACGACGCGGGCGGCGGCGAACGTCGGGGTGAACATCTCGCGGGGCAGCCCGCACTGCTCCATCACCACACCGGCGTAGAACTCGACATTGGTGTGCAGTTCGCGGCCGGGCTTGAGCTCGGCGAGGATCTTCTCCACCCGCTCCTCCACCTGCGCCGCGAGGTCCACCAGCGGACCGCCGAAACCCCGGGCGATCTCACGCAGCATCCGTGAACGGGGGTCCTCGGTGCGGTAGACGGGATGCCCGAAGCCCATGATGCGCTCGCCCGCGAGCACCCGTTCCCGGATCCACGGGTCGATGCGCTCGGGGGTGCCGATGGCGTCGAGGGTGTCCAGGGCGCGACTGGGCGCTCCCCCGTGCAGGGGTCCCGACAGCGCACCGATCGCGCCGACCAGGCAGGCGGCGAGGTCCGCACCGGTCGAGGCGATCACCCGGGCGGTGAACGTTGACGCGTTGAAGCCGTGGTCAACGGTGGAGACCAAGTAGCGCTCGACCGCCCGCGCCCTGGCGGGGTCCGGCTCCTCGCCGGTCAGCATGTACAGGTAGTTGGCGGCGTGGGGCAGGTCGTCGCGCGGCGCGACCGGTTCGAGTCCGCGGCCCAGCCGGTGCAGGGCGCAGAGCAGGGTGGGCACCGCCGCGCAGGCGCTGAGGGCGTCGGTGCGCCGCTGCTCGGCGTCGAGGTCGTACAGCGGCCGGAATCCGGCTCGGGCGCCCAGGAGGGACAGCGCCGTGCGCAGGCCCTCGAGCGGACCGGACGCCCGGCCGGCCCGCGCGATGGCGGGCAGTGCCTCGGCGACGTCCGGCGGCAGACGGCGCAGGGCGGCGGTGCGCTCCGTGAACGCCGCCCTCCGCGCCGCGTCGGGCAGGACCCCGTCGAACATCAGGTGCCAGACATCCTCGAATGTGCGGCTGCTCGCCAGTTCGACCGCCGAGTACTGGCGGTAGTGGTAGAAGCCCTCTCGGCCGCGCACGTCCCCGAGCGAGGTCTCGGTGACGATGACGCCCTTGAGGCCGTGCGGTACGTCCACCGCGTCGTCCGGCTGGGTGATGGTGCTCGGCATGGTCTCCTCCTTGACGTTGATTCGAATCTCTATGGTTGACTGGACTCTTGTCAATATTGATTGAATCAATGTGAGCGGGCGGACGAGCACGCCGATGGGGTGAGATGGGCTCATGGCGGATCAGGGAGCGGGCGGGCGCCGGCTGACCACGCGCGAGGCGGCGGAACGGCTCGGGGTCAAACCGGAGACCGTGTACGCGTATGTCAGCCGCGGGATGCTCAACCGCGGCCGGACTCCCGGCGGGCGCGGCAGCACCTTCGACGAGGCGGAGGTCGACGCGCTGGTGCGGCGCTCCCGCCGGGGCAGGCCCGCGGACGGGGAAGGGGCCGGAGCGCCCGCGGTGGGAGCCGCCTCGGCGGTCCGCACCGGCATCACCCTCATCGAGGAGGACCGGTACTACTACCGGGGCGTGGACGCCTGCGCCCTGGCGGACAACCACGCCTACGAGGACGTGGCCGAGTGGCTGTGGACTGGGCGCATGCGGGCGGATGTGCGGTTCACCGCCCCCCGCGAGGCACTCGCCGCCGCCCGCGGGGCCGTCGATGCCCTCCCGGACTACAGCGGGCTCATCGACCGCCTGCGGGCGGCGGCCGTCGCCGCAGCGGCCACCGATCCGCTCCGCTTCGACCTGAGCCCGCGGACGGTCGTCGCCGGAGCGCGAGGGCTGATCGCCACGCTGGTGGAGGCACTCCCGGTCCTCGGCGCCGAGCCGGAAGCGGACGGCACCGCCCCCGCCGCGGTCGCCCGGCGGCTGTGGTCCCGGCTGACACCGCTGGCCGCGGGCGAGCAGTGGACCCGCTGCCTGGCGGCGGCCCTCGTCCTGCTGATCGACCACGACCTGGCGGCCTCGACGCTGGCCGTGCGGGTCGCGGCGTCGGCGCGGGCCAATCCCTACGCGGCGGTGTCCGCGGGGCTCGGCGCGTTCGACGGGCCCCTGCACGGCGGGGCGAGCGGGCTGGCGCACAGGATGCTGACGGAGGTTCTGGAGCGCGGCAGCGCGGTGGCGGTGGTCTCGGACCATCTGCGGACCGGGCGCCGGGTCCCGGGGCTCGGCCACCGGCTGTACCCGGGCGAGGATCCACGCGCTCGGACCCTGTTCGCCCTGCTGGAGCAGGTGCCCTCGGCGGCACCCGCGCTGGAGGCCGCCCGCTCGGTGGTGGAGACGACCGCCCGCCATGTACCGCTGCACGCCAATGCGGACCTGGCGCTCGCCGTGCTGTCGGTCTCGGCGGGCATGCCGGCCGAGGCGGGCGAGACCGTGTTCGCGGTGGCCAGGACCGCGGGCTGGATCGCGCACACACTGGAGGAGTACGGGGAGCGGCCTTTGAGGATGCGGCCGAGCGGCCTGTACGACGGGCCGCGCCCGCCTCAGCCGCTGCCCTCGCCCGTGCCCACGTAGGCGGTCAGCAGCAACGCGGCGTCGTCCGGCCGGTCGGTGGAGCGCCGGGCGGACTGGACCAGGCGTTCGGCCGTGGACTCCAGGTCCATCGCGGGCAGGTGCGCGAAGGAGGAGCGCAGCAGCTCGATCCCCTCCTCGATGTCCTGCCCCGCCTGCTCGACGAGGCCGTCGGTGTACATGGCCAGCACGGATCCGGCCGACAGGTCCAGCTTGGTCACGGGGAAGCTCGCCTGCCGGTCCACGCCGAGCAGGGTGCCACCGGCGATCTCGAGGACATCGGCCGGGCCGTGGGGGTGGCGCAGCAGCGGCGGCGGGTGGCCCGCCCGGACGATCTGCGCGCGCCCGGAGCCCGGGTCGAGCTCGACGTAGACGCAGCTGGCCATCAGCCCGGCGTCGAGGTCGACGAGGTGGTCATTGGTGCGGCGGACCACGTCCTCGGGGGCGGCGCCGCTGGCGGCGAAGGCGTGGGCGGCGCTGCGCAGCTGGCCCATGGTGGCGGCCGCCGCCACGTTGTGCCCTTCGACGTCGCCGACGACCACGGCCACCCCGCGGCTGGTCTGGATGACGTCGTACCAGTCGCCGCCGATCTCCATGCCCTGGGTGCCGGGCACGTAGCGGGCCGCTGTCTCCACTCCGGTGATGGTGGGCAGCCGGTGCGGCAGCAGGGCGTGCTGGAGGCCGCGGGCGAGGGTGAACTCGGCGTCGTAGAGGCGGGCGCGCTCCACGGCCTGAGCGACCAGGCCGCCGAGGGCGGTGAGCGCGGCGCGTTCGTCGGTGGTGAACGAGTGCGGGGTGTCGAAGCCGAGGATGCACGAGCCGACGGGGTGGCTGGAGGCGATCAGGGGGAGGAACGCCCAGGAGCGCATCCGGTCCAGCGGTATGCCGGGGTAGGCGGACAGCAGGTGCCGCTCGGACTCGAAGAAGATGGGCACTCCGGAGGTGAGGGCGTCCACTCCGGGCAGCCGCGCGTCCAGCGGCACCCCCTCGAACCGGTCGAGGAACCCCTCCGGGTAGCCGGACTGCCAGGCCAGGTGCATCCGCCGGTCGCTGATGAGGTACAGCGCCACCTCCTGGCCGCCGAAGGCGGGAAGGAGCTGGTCCGCCACGACCGCGCACACCTCGCGGACGGTGACGGCCTCGGTGAGCACACTCGCCATCTGCACGACGTGGTAGAGCGCTCCGGCCCGCGCCACCGTCACCGCGGGGGCGCCCGGGGCCTCGAACATCGACGGGTCGGCGGCGTGGGCCCGGGCCTCGTCCTTGGGCGGTCCGGTGGGCACGACCCTGCCGGTGAGGCCGTGCACGTCCGGGTAGAGGACGAAGGCGAGCCACTCCCCCCGCGGGTGGCAGACCATGAACGAGGTCGGTTCCTGTGACAGCATCGCGGCCCGGTAGCGGTCCTCGTAGGCGGGGTCGGACAGCCATGGCAGGACCTCCCACGGGTACCGCCCGAGCAGTTCCTCGCGGTCGACGCGCAACAGGACCTCCAGGCCGTGGTTGGCGTAGGTGAGCCTGCCGTCCCCGTCGAGGGAGAAGATCCCGTCCGGCAGCCGCTCGGCCGCCTCCGCGGCGAGGATCCCGGATCCGAGGTCGAGGACGGCGCCCACCAGGTGCCTCGGCTCGCCCTCGGCGCGGTCGGGGACCTGCCCCCACACCTCGACGGGCCTGACGGTGCCGTCGGGAGCGGCGAGCCGGAGTCTTCGGGCGAGCACCCGCCCCTGCTCGTGGGCCTCCCGCACCACGGCCCTGATCTCGTTGGCGTCGTCGGGGAGCACCCGGGAGGCCAGCTGCCGCAGCGATCCGGTGAAGGCCGAGGGGTCCACTCCGAAGATGGCGCACGCCTCGTCGTCGGCGCTGATCCCGCCGCCCGCCATGTCCCAGTCGAACATCCCCACCCGGACCTGGGCCGCGGCGCCGGCCGGCATGCGGATGGCCACCGGGTCCGCGTCGTAGTCGACCGCCCGGCCCTCGCGGGAGAGCGTGGTGAGGCCGTAGCCGACGCGATTGGCGGCGCCACGCAGGCGGCGGCGCTCGGCGGCGGTCAGGCCGGTCCAGTGGGACGCGGCCCTGAGCACGACGAGCACCCCCACGATCTCGCCCCCGTCCCGTACGGGGATGTAGAGGGAGGCGAACGGATAGGGCAGCCCCACGGACATCTGCGGGAACCGGCGCATGGTCTCCCCCGCGTCGGCGAGGTAGATGCTGCGCCCCGTGCGGTAGGCCTCGGCCGCGGGCACGGCGCCCGAGACGGGGATGCGCCACCAGGCCCGCAGCAGGGAGCGCGGCACCCCCGCGACCAGGGCCAGCACCAGCGAACGGCGATTGCCCGAGCGCAGGTAGACGCCTCCGCCGTAGCCCTCGACCGCCCGCACGGCCCTCAGGAGGCCTTCGGCGAGCACCCGGTCGAACTCCGTGGCGGTGCCGGTCCCGGACGTCGTTGGCCCTCGGCTTCCGCGCGCCATACCGACAGCATGCTCCACCCGGCCCCGATCGGCGCGCCGGATTTCCCCTTCCGTTCCCCTTCCGCGCTCCACCGGTACTCAACGCGTCGGATGGTTCGCGCTGTGTCGGAGGGGAACGTGTGATCATGTGTGCTGGAGCGAGACGGCCGATCTTGCGGCGGGCGGGGCCGTATCGGCGATCGGTGTGGCCTGCCTGGCCGGCGTCCGCCGGGCGCGGGACCTGCCGATGGCGAGCCTGCCCCTGCTGCTCGGCGCCCATCAGCTGATCGAATCCGTGGTGTGGCGCGGCGAGGAGGGCGAAGTCGCGGCCGGGACGGCTCAGGTGGCCAGGACGGCCTGGGCGGTCATAGCCCTGCCCCTCCTTCCCGCGCTGGTGCCGCTCGCCGTCCTTCTCGCCGCCTCCGCCGCGGCGCGGCGGCGCCTGGTCCCGCTGGTGGTGACCGGGCTGGCCACCGCCGGGGTCCTGACGTACTACGTGGCGACCAGGCCCGTCACGGCCCATGTCCGCGGCCACACCCTCGGCTACGGGATCGGCCTGCCCCACGTCTGCCCGCTGATGGCCGGATACCTCGTCGCCACGGTGGGGGCGCTGCTGCTCAGCGGTGACCGGGTGCTCCGGCTGCTGGGGGTGCTGACGGCCGCCGGGGCCGCCGGCTGCGCGGCGCTGTGGCGGCTCGAGTTCATCTCCACGTGGTGCGCCTTCGCCGCCGTGGTCAGCGTGGTCCTGCTCCGGTGGGTGCGCACCGGCGCACCCGCCGGGCCGGACGAGCCGGCGCGGCCCCCGGGCCTGCGCCGCCGCGCCCTGACGCCCGGGGCGGCCGGGAAGAAGCGGCCGGGAAGGGGTGAGGGGAGCCGCGCCGGGAAACGTCCGGGACCGCCTACGGCTGGGAGGGCTTGCCCTTGGTGCCGATCCAGGTGTGGAACAGCTTGTCGAGGTCCTTGCCGGAGCGCCGCTCGGAGAGGCGGATGAACTGCGCGGTGGTGCCGTGCCCGTCGCGGTGGTCGCCCGCCCAGGTGCGCAGGATCCTGAAGAACGTCCTGTCCCCGACCGCCTTGCGCAGCTTGTGCAGGGCCATGGCGCCGCGGGCGTACACGGGCGTGTCGAAGATGCGCGCTCCACTGCCGGGGTTGGCGGGCGGGAACGCCCACAGGTCGCTGTCGGCTGCGCTGGCGTACAGGGCGTCGAACGCCTTCTGCGCGCTCCGGCCGCCGTGCTGCTCGTCGTAGAGCCACTCGGCGTAGGTGGCGAAGCCCTCGTTGAGCCAGATGTCCTTCCAGGTGGTCAGCGAGACGGAGTCCCCGAACCACTGGTGCGCGCTCTCGTGGACCAGGGTGCTCAGGTCGGGCGCCCGGTCGTACAGCGGGCGGGCCTGGGTCTCCAGCGCGTACCCGGCCTGCGGGGCGCGGTCCACGACGGCTCCGGCGCCGTGGAAGGGGTAGGGCCCGAAGACCTTGCTCTCCCAGGCGAGGACCGACGGCAGCTTCTTCAGCACGGGAGCCGAGGCCGACGCCTCGCGCGGGTCGACGGCGTTGTAGACCTTCAGGCCGCCCGGGGCGGTGTACTGCTCGACCTTGAACCTGCCCACGGTGGCGGTGGCGAGGTACGCGGCCATCGGCTCGGACTGCCGCCAGCGGAAGGTGGTGCGGCCGTGGGAGGTCTTCTTCCCGCGCAGGACTCCGTTGGCGACGGCGGTGGTGCCGTCCGGAACGGTGACGGCGAAGTCGTACGACGCCTTGTCCTTGGGGTGGTTGTTGGCGGGGAACCACGTCATGGCGCCCTGCGGCTCCCCCGCGACGAACGCGCCGTCGTCGGTCGGGATCCAGCCGTCCAGGGAGCCGTCCGGGTCGGTTACCGGCTTGGGAGTGCCCGCGTAGGTGACGGTGGTGCGGAATTCCTTGTCCTTGCGCACGGCGGTCCTCGGGGTGATCACGAGTTCCTGGCCGTCGCGCCGGAAGGCGGCCTTGACGCCGTCGACGGTGACGCGCGCGACCTTCAGGCCCTTGAGGTCGAGGTCGAAACGGGTCAGCCGCTGGGTGGCCCGGGCGGTGACGACGGCCCGTCCATCGAGGTGGCGGCTCTTCGGGTCGTATCCGAGCGTCAGATCGTAGTGGTGGACGTTGTATCCGCCGTTGCCAGCCAGGACGAAGTACGGGTCCCCGGCACCCGAGGAGCCGACCGTGCCGGCCGTCGCCGGGCCGGCGGCGGCGGCGAGAAGCGCCACGACCGCGATGGGAAGGCCTGCCGCTACGAGCCCGCCTCGCCGGTCGGGGGCGGGGCGTCCGGTGGGCTGCTGGTGGGGTGGGGTCACGAGGACTCCTCTGAGCTCGGTGGTGATCATTCGGGCCCCAGCGTATGGGTCACCCCGGCCCAGAACTCCCTTGAACGGGTCAAGTCACACCGAGTCTCCACCCACGTGCGCCCTCTGTGCCCTGGGGAGCACTCGACGTGCCGCACCCCAGCCGTGTCACACCAGCGTGTTGTCCACGTAGCACCAGCGCCAGTCCTCGTCCGGCTCGAACGACCGCACGATCGGGTGCTCCTCGTACGAAGCGTGTGCCCTGGCGTGCTTGTTGGGCGAGGAGTCGCAGCAGCCCACATGGCCGCAGGTCAGGCACAGACGCAGATGCACCCATGGGGAGCCCATGAGCAGGCACTCCTCGCAGCCCTGCGGAGTGCGCGGCACAACGGGCTTGACCATGGCCAGATGCGGGTCCCTCCACGTGTTCATGAGGACGACCTCCTACAGGCCTGCGCCGCCCCGTCGATCACCAGCGACAGGCCGATTCCGAACATCCAGACGTCCTTGGCGAGCACGATCCCCGGCTCGGTGGGGCGCAGGCTTCCCTCCTGGCGCATGCCCGGAGTCCGCAGGTAGAGGCCCACCAGGCCGGCGGAGAACCCGGTGAGCGCCGCACCCGCCACCGCGGCCGGGACGAAGGGCACCAGCAGGAGGGTGCCGACGGCGATCTCGCCCGCCGAGAGCAGCCGGACGAACCGGCTCGGCTCCAGCTTGCCAAGGAAGGGATAGGTGGTGGTGGCGAACCGATGGAGCTGCTGAGCGGTCTCCTCGTCCGCGTCCCGTTTCGTCAGGCCGGAGTTGAGGATGAAACCGCCCGTCGCGAGTCTCATCGGCAGCTGCCTTGCCAGGGATCGCCGTCCCATGTCGAGCCTCCCTCGTCCTCCCCGTCTCTTCCCCGTCGACGGGTGCCGCCGCGCCGGCGGTCCCGGACGTTCCAGGCACGTCCGCAGCCTCGCCCCGCCCTGTCATTCCACCCTCCCACGGGGTGGGCGTTCATGCGCGCGGTGCGAGCCCGGGGTCTAGGGTGAGGAGAGCAATCCGGTGATCGACGGCCAAGCCCGAGACCGCGGATCGCCGGCCGTTCGCCGCCACCGGGAGGAAGCATGGCGGACAACGACATCATCGGCCGCATCGACGAACTGGTCGCGGAGGAGCACGAACTGCGCTCCCGCGCCCCCGGCAAGGGCCTCGGCGACGCCGGGCGCCTGCGGCTGCGGGAGATCGAGGGACAGCTGGACCAGTGCTGGGACCTGCTGCGCCGCCGTCGGGCCAGCGCCGAGTTCGGGGAGGCCGCCCGGCCCGAGCGGCCCCGCCCCGTCGACGAGGTGGAGTCCTACCTCCAGTAGCGCGGCAGGCCGCGCGGGGCGAACAACGGCGGGCGAACGAGGAGGAGTTGTCGGACGCCTCCGGGAGCCCACGACGCCGTTGCCTCGCGTGAGGTCGGCCGCGGCGATCTCCTGGGGCCGGTGGTCCTGGCCCCGGTCGGGGTGCGGCGTCCTGCTGAACGGGACGGTGGCCGCTGCTGAACGGGACGGTGGCCGGGCGACACCGGACGTGCCGGGACCGTCGGGGGCCGGACGGGCCGAGACGGCCGGGGTCAGTCCGCCGGCCAGAAGGTCCTCGGGAGGGGGCCTAAGGCAAGGGTGGGCACATGGGCCCAGACCAGGACGCCGGACGGGTGACGGAAGGCGTTCCAGCCGTTGGACTCGCTCTCCAGCCCGTCCAGGGCGTCGGCCGAGAGCATCGAGGCGGTGTTGCCGTCCGTCGCGTATATCTCCAGACGGACGACCTCGCTGCCGTCGGAGAGGACCGCCAGATCGAGGCTGAGCCGGCACCACCCTCCGCCCGCCACCGCCGCGGCCACACCCTCGGCCACCCGGCCCACTCGGGGCGCCGCCGAGGCCAGGCCCCAGACATCGAGCTGGTCGCGGACGCAGCGCACGGCCCTGGGCCCCGCCGCGTCACCGGGCGGCAGGTCCCACACCGGAGGGTCGGCCACCAGGAGCCGTGCGACCTGGCCTGGCGGAACCTCCTGCGGACACCGTGGTCGCGGTGCGTTCACCGCCGGTGCGGTCCCGTCCGCGACGCCGCCCCTGACGCGGGACCGACGGGTATGAACGTCGGCGCCATCGAGTCCCTCCTCGAGGAGAGTTGCCTGCCCCGGCCGCCTGCTCCGGGCGTCTCGTCCTCCTCCACTGTGTGCCCGGGAGCGCGAGGCCGCCACCGGGCGCGATCCACCCCGCGACGCGCCCCTCGATCCGCCTCGGAGTCCGCCCCCGGACGGCTCCCGCGGGCCCGCGCAGCCCGTCCCCCGAACGGCGCTACTGCGAGGAGGCGAGGGAGAACAGGCCGCCCTCGGGGTCGCGCACGGTGGCCACGCGGCCGAACGGGGAGTCGTTCGGCTCGGAGACGACCGTCCCGCCCAGCTCCGCGGCCAGGCGGGTGGCGGCGTCGACGTCTCCGACGCAGAAGTAGACCTGCCAGCGCGGACGGATCCTCGGATCGGGCGCGTCCTCGACCGCCCCGCCGAACAGGCCGGCGACGGTGCGGCCCTCGATGCGCAGGATCACGCGGTCGTGCTCGTACCGGATCTCGTAGCGCGGGTCCCCGGTGTCCCAGCCGAAGGCGTCCCCGTAGAAGATGGCGGCGGCGAACGCGTCTCCGGTCCGCAGTTCCAGCCATGCCGGTGCTCCGGCACGGCGCTCGATCCGCCAGACGGGGTCGATCTCGCCCTCCCAGACGCCGAACACGGCACCCGCCGGGTCCGCCGCCCAGGCCACTCGGCCATTGCCGAACTCGACCGGGCCGACGGCCACGGTGCCGCCGCGCTCACGGATTCTCTGCGCGATCTCATTGGCGTCGTCGGCGGCGAAGTAGGAGGTCCAGGAGACAGGGAAGCCCATCTGGTGGGCAGTGGCCGCCAGGCCCGCCACGGGCACTCCGTCCGATATCGCCAGGACATAGGGGCCCGGCTGCTGGGAGGCGAGCCGGTACCGCCAGCCCAGCAGCCCACCGTAGAACTTCTTGGCGGCCTCCAGATCCCCGGTGAGAAGGCTGACCCAGCACGGAGTGCCCTGGGCGGCCCGGATTCTCTTCCTCAACGATGATCACCCGACTCCGTATCCGTCCGAGGTGCGCGTGGCTCCGCGCACCGCCGGGGGACGATGCACAGGACCACTGTGTGCCGGAAGCCCGGCGCACACCACTCGGGACGTGCGGCCGCGCACACGGCGACGGCCCCGCGGATGGTGTCCGCGGGGCCGATCGGTCGCCCGGTGCGCCGGGTCGTGGGGACGCCGCCGCGTCCGTGGTGGCGTCGGTCAGATCTTGACGCCGTGCGCGCGCAGGTAGGCGAGCGGGTCGATGTCCGAGCCGTAGCCCGGGCCGGTGCGCACCTCGAAGTGCAGGTGCGGGCCCGTCACATTGCCGGTCGCCCCGGACAGGCCGATCTGCTGGCCGCCGGAGACGGTCTGGCCGGCGCTGACGCCGAGGGAGGACAGGTGCGCGTACTGGGAGTACTTGCCGTCCGCGTGGCGGATGACGACCTGGTTGCCGTAGGCGCCGCCCCAGCCGGCGGAGACGACCGTGCCCGAGCCGATGGCCTTGACCGAGGTGCCGGTCGGGGCGATGAAGTCCACACCGGTGTGGTGGCCGCTGGACCACATGGAGCCGGCGACGCCGTAGGCCGTCCCGACGGTGCCATTGATGGGCAGCGTGAAGCCGGAGACCGTGCGGGTGGAGGAGGTCTGCTTGACCGGGGCCTTCTTGGGGGCCGCGGCCGGGGCCTGCTGCTTGGCCTCGGGCTTGGCCGCCGGGGCGGCCTTGTGCTCACCCTCGGCGAGGGAGAGCTTCTGACCCGGGAAGATCAGGTTCGGGTTGGAGCCGACGACCTGACGGTTGGTGTGGTACAGCGCCTGCCAGCCACCGTCGACGTGGTGCGTGTCGGCGATGCTGGACAGGCTGTCGCCACTGGCCACCTCGTAGGAGCGGCTGACGGCGGGGCGGGCGTCGGAACGGCTCGCCCTCTCCTCGGCCTTGGGCTTGGCGGGCGCCGGGGCGGCGGGCTTGGCGGCCGGCTGCGGGGCGGCCGGCTTGCTCGCGGTGTTGATGGCGGGCGTTCCGCTGTTACGGGTCAGACCGGCCTTGACGGAGCACACGGGCCAGGCACCGGGGCCCTGCACCGCGAGCACCTTCTCGGCGATCTCGATCTGCTGGTCCTTGGTCGCGAGGTCGGCGCGCGGCGCGTACTTGGTGCCGCCGAACCCGCTCCACGTGCTCTGGGTGAACTGCAGACCGCCGTAGAAGCCGTTGCCGGTGTTGATGTGCCAGTTGCCGGTGCTCTCGCACTGGGCGACCTTGTCCCAGGTCTCCACCGAGGCGGCGCTCGCCGAGGTGGCGCCGACGATCGGCAGGGCCATCCCGACGCCGCCGGCGGTCACGGCGAGGGTGACCCTGGCGGAACGCAGGGGGTTGTTGCGCGGGCGACGATGACGTCCACGTGCAGACATAGGTGTTGTTCCTCTCCTACGCCTGCGAGGTGAGCTGTCGGGTTCGGGCTGGAGTTGCCCGGCCGCTGACGCGGCTTCACCCCAAGCCGTCCCGATGCGTGCGGCACCGGGGACGGCACTTACCTGTGGGTCCCCCACTCCTGCCCGTGACGGTCGTCGTTTCCCGCGCGGCCGGGGACAGGATTCGGCGTGCCGACAGGCGGGGTCCCACCGGGTTGGGTCGGCGGGACGGGCATAAAGAAAGCACACGAGTTTCCCGGCCACAAGCAATGCGGAATTTGATAGATCGATCCCCCCGTACCGTCCGTAAAAGCCCGCCACTCTGCGTACCAGAAGTCAGGTTTCGGCCCGGAAAATGAGAGGAAGGACACCTTCCGGTGGGCACCGATTGTCCGAATAGAAGCAGTTCTGCGCCTTATATCTCGTGAGCTTGGTCACGGTGGCGTTCGGACCATGGGGTGAAGAGTCCTGATTTGTACGCATGTTGGGAAGCGGACCTACTCGCGGTAGGTGGGCCGAAAGCCCGGTGACTAAAGGGGTTCCCGGAATTCCGGGGCGCCCGGCGAGCTCAACGCCGCGAACTCATGGGGATCGTGGGCGCAGAAGAGGGTGACCTGGTCGGAACGGGTTCTGCGCAGTTCCCTCAGGCGGGCCCGGCCGGCCACCCTGGCCCGGTTGTCCACGGCGAGCAGGCGGTCGGCGAGGGCGAGCGGCTTCGGGCAGTGCGGCCGTTCGGGATCGGTCTGCCCGTGGAAGAAGTAGGAGTCGCCGCAGTGGAGCAGCCAGCCGCCGTCCTCGCGCCGCACGGCCACCCCGCTGTGGCCGCGGGTGTGCCCGGCCAGGGGCACGAGCAGGACCTCCGGGTCGTCGAGCACGGGCGCCGCGGGCGCCCCCATCCACTGGCCCGTGGGCTCGTGGAGTTCCCAGCGCGGGCCGTGCGCCCACTGCGCCGGCAGGTACCGCTTGCGTTCCAGGACGGTGGCGCGCCGATGGGCGGCGCGGTGCTCCGCGGCGAGGAGGTGCACCCGCGCGCCGGGGAAGTCGGCGAGCCCTCCGGCGTGGTCGAGGTCGAGGTGGGTGACGACGATGTCGCGCACGTCCGCCGGATCGCGGCCGAGCGCGCGCACCTGGCTGAGCGCCGTCTGCCGAGGGTCGAGCAGGGGCCTGGTCGTGACGTGGAAGAGCCTGCCCAGCCGGCTCGGGTCGGCGATGTCGGCCGTGCCGAATCCGGTGTCCACGAGGACGAGGCCGCGAGCGCCCTCGACGAGGAGGCAGTGGGCGACCATGCGGCTGCCGCCGAGCGGGCACATGGTGGCGCAGTCGAGGTGGTGAACGGTCATCGGGCGCCCACCTCCGGTGCCACGAGGCCGAGTCGGCCGGAGCGGCGGAGGTCGCCGGAGCGGCGGAGGTGGCCCGGGCGGCACAGAAGCGTGGCCGGATTCGGGCGGCCCGGGCGGTCGCACCGCGGGACCTCCACGGCGGGCACGGCGGGCACGGCGGTCGGCACGGCGGTCTCCTCGGCGACGTGGGCGGCGGTCGGGCTACGGCTTGCGGCCGACTCCCGCGTACATCCACCGGGTGGCATGGTCGGTGGGGCCCTCGGGGCGCCACATGGGCACATGGACGACACCGGGGTCGAGCAGGTCGAGCCCCTCGAAGAACGCCTCGACATCGGCGTGGCCGCGCAGCCTTATCCCGGAGTTGGTGTCCTTCCAGGTCTTGGCGACTTCGGCGGCCTTCTCCGGATAGCCCTCGTGCGTGCTGTGGGAGAGCACCACATAGCTGCCCGGCGCGATGCGTTCACGGACGGCCTCGACGGCGGCCGCCGCCTGGAAGTCGTCCACGAAGTGCAGGACGGCCACGAGCAGGACCGCCACCGGCTCGGTGTAGTCGATGAGTTGGAGCAGGGTCGGCTCGTCGAGCAGGCGCTTGGGATCGCGTATGTCCGCGGTGATGACCGTGGTGGAGCGGTTGTCCGCGAGGAGTGCGCGGCCGTGGGCGAGCACGATGGGGTCGTTGTCCACATAGACGACCCGTGATTCCGGGGCGACTCCCTGCGCGATCTCATGGACATTGCCCTGGGTGGGCAGCCCGGCACCGACATCGATGAACTGCCGGATTCCCGCGCCCGCGCACATGCGCACCGCGCGCTGCAGAAAGCCCCGGTTCTCGCGGGCGGCGGTCGGAATGTCGGGAGAAGTCTTGATCGCGTGCTCGGCGGCCGCGCGATCCGGGGCGTAGTTGTCCTTGCCGCCGAGCCAGTAGTCGTAAATTCTCGCCGGGTGGGGCTTTTCGACCTGAAGGTCTGTCCCCATGAATGCCTCGTCCACTGCCATCGCGCCGTCCTCCCCCGTTGGCTGCGCCGCCGCAGCGGCCTGCTACCGATGTGCAGCATAACCCCGCAATTCACAGGTGAGTTGGACCGTCCCGGGCACGGTCGCTCACGCCGTCCGCCTCGACGCAAAGGCCTCAACGGCGATTTCCAGCCATCGGGGCCGTGTTTCACCCGTGTCACACGGCGCTACGGACGACGGGGGCGAACCATCCCAACTCCTCGTGTCATGACCGCTTCAGATGGCAGTGGTGTTACCGCGAAAGGTTTCAGCCAGTGACGAACACTGCCAACTTTCCCGGATCAGTCCGATTTGCTCCCAGGATCTATAGGACTTGATCCCATCTGATCAAAAACAGTCATAGGCGCATAGCTTCTGGGCGGCGGTGAGGAGCGGCCTCCCGCCACCTTCCTCACAAGGAGAGCTGATGCCACGCTCCCCCGCACCGACCCCGCGTTCGCGCAACCGTTTCCTCTCGGTGGCCTTCCTGGCCGGAACCCTCGCCCTGGTCCCGCTGTCCGGAACGCCGGTGAGCGCCGCCCACACCGCGAAGGTGAAGGCGTCCGGCTCCAAGCTGTGCGCCGAGGACCGCGCTCAGGACGCGGCAGCCCGCAGACGTGCGGGAGCGAACTCCCGCACGCACGAGGCCGACGAGCTCACCGCGTCCCAGGCCGCGACGATGAACGCGCGCCTCGAGGCACGGCTCGCGAAGCGCCAGGGCTCGAAGCGGACGGCCCTGGCCGCCACCACCGTCCCCGTCTACTTCCACGTCATCCACAGCGGCAGCGCCGGCAAGCTGACCGCGTCCCAGATCAACAGGCAGATCTCGGTGCTCAACGCCGCGTTCGGCGGGCAGGGCAGCGGCAACACGGCCACACCGTTCAAGTTCTCGCTCGTCGGCACCGACTACACGGACAAATCCTCCTGGTACAACGGCCTCACCGACGGCACCAGCGAGGAAGCGGCGATGAAGAACGCGCTGCGCAAGGGCGGCGCCAACGCGCTCAACCTCTACTCCGCCAAGCTCGGCGGCGGACTGCTCGGCTGGGCCACGTTCCCGGACTGGTACGCGGACGACCCGAAGATGGACGGCGTCGTCATCCTCGACTCCTCCCTGCCCGGCGGCTCGGCCACCAACTACAACGAGGGCGACACCGCCACCCACGAGGTCGGCCACTGGATGGGGCTGTACCACACCTTCCAGGGCGGGTGCTCGTCGACGAACGACTACGTCTCCGACACCCCGGCCGAGAAGAGCCCCGCGTCCGGCTGCCCGACCGGCCGCAACACCTGCCCGGCCGCCGGCCTGGACCCGATCAAGAACTTCATGGACTACTCGTACGACTCGTGCATGACCCAGTTCACCCCGGGCCAGGTCACGCGCATGAGCAACTCCTGGAGCGCGTACCGCGGCTGATGCCGCGATGAGCCGAGGCGGCGCCCGACCCCCGTCCGGCGCCGCTTCGGCGGTGTCCTGAAATCACCGTGCCCGTACGGCTCCCCGCAGTGCGGCGCGCGTCGTCGCGCGTCACCGGCTTCCCCCCGGTCCCTTCGAGGGGTGGACGAGGATCTCGGAGAGGTCGTAGTTCACCGGCTCCTCCAGCTGGGCGTAGGTGCAGCTTCGCGGATCCCGGTCCGGGCGCCAGCGCCGGAACTGCGCGGTGTGCCGGAACCGGTCCCCCTGCATATGGTCGTAGGCCACCTCGACCACCCGCTCGGGGCGCAGGGGCACCCATGACAGGTCCTTCTTGCCCGACCACCGGCTCGGCGCCCCGGGCATCCGGCTCGACACATGCGCCTCCTCGTCGGCCCACGCGGCCCAGGGATGGCCGTCGACCGACGCCATGGTCAGCGGCTCCAGTTCCTCCATGAGCTCGGCCCGCCGCCGCATGGGGAACGAGGCGCAGACCCCGACGTGCTGCAAGGTGCCGCTGTCGTCGTACAGGCCGAGCAGCAGGGAGCCGACGACCGGCCCGCTCTTGTGGTGGCGCAGCCCGGCCACCACGCAGTCGGCCGTGCGCTCGTGCTTGACCTTGACCATGACCCGCTCGCCCGGCCGGTAGGGCAGGTCGAGCGGCTTGGCGACAACCCCGTCGAGACCGGCGCCCTCGTAGCGCCGGAACCACTCCTGGGCGAGCCCGGTGTCCTCGGTGGCCGGGGCCACGAAGACCGGGTCGGCGGCGTCGGCGAGGGCGTCGGCCAGGGCGCTTCGGCGCTCACGCAGGGGGGCGTCCAGCAGCGGGGCGTCACCGAGCGCCAGCAGGTCGAACGCCACGAAGCCGGCCGGGGTGGTCCCGGCGAGCATCCGCACCCGTGAGTCCGCGGGGTGGATGCGCTCCAGCAGGGCGTCGAAGTCCAGGCGTCCACCGCGGGCGATCACGATCTCGCCGTCGAGCACGCACCGCTCGGGCAGGTTCTCCAGCAGGGCCTCGACGACCTCGGGGAAGTAGCGGGTCAGGGGCTTCTCGGAGCGGCTGCCGATCTCGATCTCGTCGCCGTCGCGGAAGACGATGGCCCGGAAGCCGTCCCATTTGGCCTCGTAGCTCATGCCGGGCGGGATGCGCGCGGCGGACTTGGCGAGCATCGGCTTCACGGGCGGCATGACCGGAAGGTCCACAGCCTCGATTGTGCGTCCGGGGCGTCCCGCGCGCTCGTCGGGGCGGCATCCCCCGGCGAGCCACGGCGGGGGATGCCGGGGGATGCCCCGGCGGGTCCCGCCGACGGGCGCCCGGCCCTGTCCCGGCTTACCGTGGCCGCATGGGACAGGCGCTGGAGCTGAAGGCGGGAGAGCGGACGGTACGGCTGTCCAACCCCGACAAGGTGTACTTCCCGGAACGTGGCTTCACCAAGCTCGACGTGGCCCGGTACTACCTGGCCGTCGGGGACGGGATCGTGCGCGCGCTCAGGGACCGCCCGACGACGCTGGAGCGCTACCCGGACGGGGTGGAGGGCGAGTCGTTCTTCCAGAAGAGGGCGCCGAAGAACCTGCCCGCGTGGATTCCGACCGGCCACATCTCCTTTCCCAGCGGGCGGTCCGCCGACGAGATCTGCCCGACGGAGCCCGCCGCCGTGCTGTGGGCCGCGAACCTCGGCTGCCTGACCTTCCACCCGTGGCCGGTCCGGCGCGACGACGTGGACCGGCCCGACGAGCTGCGCATCGACCTCGATCCCCAGCCGGGCACGGACTACGAGGACGCGGTGCGGGCGGCCCACCAGTTGCACGAGGTCCTGGACGGGCTCGGCCTGCGGGGCTGGCCGAAGACCTCGGGCGGTCGGGGCCTGCACGTGTTCGTCCCGATCGAGCCCGAGTGGACGTTCACCCAGGTGCGCCGGGCGGCGATCGCCGTCGCCCGTGAGCTGGAGCGCAGGGACCCGGAGCGGATCACCACCTCCTGGTGGAAGGAGGAGCGCGGCCGGAAGATCTTCGTGGACTACAACCAGACGGCCCGTGACCGCACCATCGCCAGCGCGTACTCCGTCCGCCCCTTCGGTCATGCCCCGGTCTCGGCGCCCCTGCTGTGGGAGGAGCTCGACGACGCCCGGCCGCGCGACTTCGACCTGGCCACCATGCCGGTGCGCTTCGCCGACGTCGGTGATGTGCACGCGGACATGGACGACCACGCCTTCCGCCTCGACAGCGCGCTGGAGCTGGCCGCGCGTGACGAGCGCGAGCACGGCCTGGGCGACCTGCCCTATCCGCCGGACCACCCGAAGATGGAGGGCGAGCCCAAGCGGGTCCAGCCCAGCCGCGCCAAGCGCTCCCCCGAAGCCCCCTGAGTCCACTCCCCTGAGCCCACCCCCGCCGGGCTTCGGCGGATGCCCACCCACCGCGCAGTCCGTGGGCCGCCCGCCCCGCCGGGGCCGCGCCCGGGGCACCGCCGGCCACGGAGAGCGACGCCTCATACTCCTTCCGTGCGGATTATGAGGATTATCGGTCAATATGTCAGCACTAGGGGAACCTTCCAGCGGGGCGCGACCAGCGCTCCGGCCCGCACGGGCGGTACGGCCGCCTGGAGGCCTTAGCGATTGCGATGGAACCTCATGGCAACCTTGTGCAGACCGGCGATCGCTGTGCCGGAACACATCATCACGGCGGAGCAGACCCTGGACCTGGCGCGCTCGGTGCACGCCGGACATCCCCAACTCGCCCTCGCCCTGAAGCTCATCGAGAACACCGGCGTCCGCAAGCGGCACATCGTCCAGCCCATCGAGCAGACGCTCCTCCACCCCGGCTTCCAGGCGCGCAACGAGCGCTACGAGTCGGAGGCCAAGGCACGTGTGCCGGAAGTCGTCAGCCGTGCCCTGGACAACGCCTCACTGGAAGCCCACGACATCGACCTGATCATCTACGTCTCCTGCACGGGCTTCATGATGCCGTCCATGACCGCGTGGCTGATCAACACGATGGGATTTCGCAGCGACACTCGGCAGATGCCCATCTCCCAACTCGGCTGCGCCGCGGGCGGCGCGGCCATCAACCGTGCCCATGACTTCTGCACGGCCTACCCCGAGGCCAATGTGCTGATCGTCGCCTGCGAGTTCTGCTCGCTGTGCTACCAGCCGACCGACCTCGGAGTCGGATCACTGCTGTCCAACGGACTGTTCGGCGACGCCGTGGCCGCGGCCGTGGTGCGCGGCGTCGGCGGAACCGGCATCCAACTCGTGCGCAACGGCTGCCATCTGGTGCCCGACACCGAGGACTGGATCGCCTACAGCGTCCGCGAGACCGGTTTCCACTTCCTTCTGGACAAGCGCGTCCCCACCACCATGGAACCGCTGGCACCGGCCCTGCACACCCTCGCCGGCCAGCACGGCTGGGACGCCTCCACGCTGGACTTCTACATCATCCACGCCGGCGGCCCGCGCATCCTGGACGACCTGTGCCGCTTCCTGAACGTGGAGCCCGAGGCGTTCCGCTTCAGCCGGGCCACCCTCACCGAGTACGGCAACATCGCCAGCGCCGTCGTCCTCGACGCCGTCGGCCGCCTCTTCGACGAGGGCGGCACCGCCGACCGCGCCCAGGGCATGATCGCAGGATTCGGCCCGGGCATCACCGCCGAGATCGCGCTCGGCACCTGGGTCACGGACCCGGCCGAGGCCGAGGCCCTCGACGAACTCGACTCGCTCCAGGAGACCGGGACCGCCGGCGATCTGTCCATGAGCCCGGTGATCTGACCTCCCCCATTACCTTCTCGGTGGCCCCGCCCAGGCCGCCCACTCCCCCCTCGCAGACTCTCCCTTCACGGACTCCTTCTTCACGGACCGGCCCTTGTCGGACTGCGTCCTGTCCCTCATCAACTCCTCGCGGCATTTGGAGATGACCCGTTCGATGACGACCGAGACCACCACGGCGCTGCCCCCGGTGCACTTCTGGGCAGTGGAAGACCTCAGGGGCCTGGACTTCGACCCGCTGCTGGACAGGCTGCTGCGGGAGGAACCGGTCTCCCGCATCCAGCTGCCCAACGGCGAGGGCTACGCCTGGCTCGTGACCCGCTACGACGACGTCAAGTTCGTCACGTCCGACCCGAGGTTCAGCCGCAAGGCCGTCATCGGCAGGCCCATCACCAGGCTGGCACCGCACTTCGTCCCGATGGCGGACGCCGTGGGGTTCGCCGACCCGCCCGAGCACACCCGCCTGCGCAAGGTCGTGGCCAGGGCCTTCACCGCGAAGGCCATGGCCCGACTGCGCTCGAGCGCCCAGGAGTTCATCGACGGCCTGCTGGACGAGATGGAGCGCCAGGGACCTCCGGCGGATCTCATGCAGAGCCTCAACATCCCTTTCCCCGTCGCCATGATGTGCGAGCTGATGGGGGTGCCCTCGTGCGACCGCGACCAGGTGGCCGAGTGGTCGCGCACCCTGATCTCCGCGGCGCACGGCCGTGAGGCCAGCGAACGCGCCAACGCGGAACTGGGCACCTACTTCTCCACCCTGCTGGACATCCGCGCCGAGGACCCCCGCGAGGATGTGGCGGGAGTGCTCAGGGCGGCCGTCGACCGCGACGAACTCACCCTCGCCGAAGCGGTCGGGCTCGCCGTGCTCCTCCAGGTCGGCGGGTCGCACGCGGTCCCCAACAACAGCGCCAACATGGTCTACGCCCTGCTCACCCACCCCCGGCACCTGGACCGGCTGCGCACGGAGCCGGAGCTGGTGCCCCAGGCCGTCGACGAGCTCCTGCGCTACATCCCCCACCGCAACGCCGTCGGCCTGTCCCGTATCGCCATGGAGGAGGTGGAGGTCGGCGGCGTGCGGATCCCCGAGGGCGACGCCGTCTATGTGTCCTACCTCGCCGCCAACCGCGATCCCGAGGTGTTCCCCGACCCGCACACCCTGGACTTCGACCGGTCCTACAACCCCCATGTCTCCTTCGGCCACGGCCCGCACTACTGCCCCGGCGCCATGCTCGCCCGCATGGAGTCGGAGGTCGTCGTCTCCACCCTGTGGGAGCGGCTGCCGGGGCTGCGCCTGGCGGTGCCGGAGGAGGAGATCCGCTGGCAGCGCGGCGCGCTGATCCGCGGCCCGGTGTCGCTGCCGGTCACCTGGTAGCCGGCCCCCGAGACGAGGACAGGAAGTCCGATGACCTATCTCCACCCCACCGATGGCCTCGTGATCCCCGAGGGACACGGCCGGACGATCCGCACCCGGGCGCAGCAGGTGACCTTCAAGGTCACCGGAACGCACTCCCTCGCCGCGTCCAGCTTCGAGGTGGTGGTCGCACCCGGATTCGATGTCGGCGCGCACACGCACGCACGCGGTGAGGAGCTGTTCTACATCATCGAGGGCGAGTTGGACGTGATGGCCTTCGAGCCGCGGGTCCGCACGACCGACGACTGGAGGCAGTGGGAGTCGGCGTCGGGCGAGCGGTATGTGCGGGCGAAGGCGGGGACCATGATCCTCGTGCCGCCGGGCTGCCCGCACGCGTTCGCCAACCACACCGACGAGCCGGCCAAGATGTTCTTCCAGGCCTCTCCGCCGCCCGACCACGAGCGGTACTTCGAGGAACTGCTGGAGATCCTCGACTCGGGCGGGGCCGTCGACCACGACGCGATCGCCGCGCTGCGCGAGCGGTACGGCATCGAGCAGCTCACTCCGCTCAGGCACCGCGGGGCGCCCGAGCGGCTGAGCGCGGTCGGCGCCGCCCCGGTCGAGGGGTCCGGCCCCCGGGTGTGAACCGGGTGGGACAACCCTCCGGCCAGGTGGTCCGTCCGGACACGTGAGGTGGCCGGGCGGCTGGTTCGCCCGGGCAGCCGATCTTCCCCGGCCGGGGATCTAGGGTGGCCGTACTGCGCGACCGCGCAGGCAGAGCCGCCACGCTGGAGGTCCCCCCGGTGATCGTCGTCGATGCCTCGGCCCTGGTACTGGCGCTGGCGGACGACGGCCCCAGGGGAAAGGCCGCCCGCGCCGAACTCGCCCGCGACAGCGAGTGGGCCGCGCCCGAGCACCTGCTCATCGAAGTGATGCAGTCCCTTCGCGGGATGTACCTCGCGGGGCAGGTGAGCGCGGACCGGGTGCACGAGATCGCGGGGCGGCTGCCCTCGCTCACCCTGCGGTCGATGGCGCTGGCGCCGCTGCTGGAGCGCGTGTGGGAGTTGAAGGACAACCTGACCCCCGACGACGCGGCCTACGTCGCCGTGGCCGAGCGCCTCGGGGTTGCGCTGGTCACGGCGGACCTGAGGCTGATGCGGGCCACGGGGCCGCGCTGCCCGATCGTGGGCATCGCCCCCGTCCCCGTAGCAGACTCCTGACACCCGGTCACCTCCAGGCCACCGGGCCGCCACCCGGCGGCCTCTCGGAGTCCCTGGCGTCGTCGTATGACGCTGTCCCAGGAGGCTTCGGTCGCGGCCACCACGCCCGTCGGCGCCGGCGCCGATCCGGAGCGGTCCGGCGGCCCCGCGCCGGACCCGCCCACCGGGTCCGGGCGCCGCCGTGAGGCCGAGGGTTCCCGTCGGCCGCTGCGGACCCCGGTCACCCGGCTGATCGCCCAGGGCTCCTGGGCCGCCGTCCTCCTGGCCGCGCTCTGCGTGCCGGACGTCACGACGCAGCGCGACGACCAGCGGCTGCGCGATCTGGTGGCGGCCGGACGCCTGGACGCCGCCGCGGAACTTCTCACCGAGGTGCCCCGGGGCCGTCTGGCCTTCGACCACGACGACTTCGCGATCCACCTGGACGCCCTGGGGGCCGAGCAGTCGGCGATCCCGACCAGCCGCACGGCCGATGCCCGCTCCTCCTTGAGCGGCTGGCCCGCGCTGCCCGCGGTCCTGCTGACGTCGCCGTCCTCCTGGTCGCGATGGGGGTCCGGCCGAGGCCGGTCGAGTACCGGTAGCGGGGCCCGCCGACGGCCGCCAGGATCCGACCGAGGGGTTCCGACCGGCAGGATCAGCCCGACGGGATCAGCCCGGCGGGATCAGCCCGGCGGGATTCGGCCGGTGAGCCACCGTGGGTCCGGCTACTCCCCGTCCTGCGCGGCCGGCCTCGCCCCGTCCTCCCTCGCCCCGTCCTCCCTCGCACCGCCGTGGCGGGTGGACCGGCCGCCGCCCCGGCGCAGGGCGCCGGGGCCGTCGCGGAGGACTTCGTCGGCGATGTCGCGCAGTTTCACATTGCGGTGCTGGGAGGCGCGGACGAGGACGTCGAAGGCCTGGGTGGCGCCCAGGCGGTAGCGGCCCATCACCAGGCCCGTGGCCTCCCCGATGGTCTGCCGTGAGCGCAGGGCCGACTCCAGGGTCTCCTGCAGACGTGCGTTGGTCAGCGCGATCGAGGCATGGGCGGCGAAGATCTCGGCGAGCTGGACGGCGCTCTCGTCGAAGGCGGCCGGGCGGGCGGCATAGAGATTCAGCGACGCCTTGATCCCCCGGTGGGCGGTCAGCCGGCAGGCGAGCATGCTGCCCACACCCAGATCCCTGGCGCGGGGAGCGAACTTGGGCCAGCGGTCCTCGGCGGCCATGTCGTGCACCCGCAGTACGGGACCGCGGTCGATGGCGTCGAGACCGGGGCCCTCTCCCGTCTCGATCTGGGCCTGATCGCAGGCACGGACGACTTCGCCGGTCGCCGCCGCGCTCTCGACGGTGCCGTCGGGGCGCCGAAGGGTCACCCCGGCGTGTTGGCAGCCGACCGTCGTCCGGGCGATGCGCACGACCTCCCCGAGGGTGCGACCCATCTCTTCCTGGGACTGCAGGGCTGCCGCCAGATCGGCGAACATCCGTGCCAGTTCCACGGACGACCGCTCACCTTCCACGAGGTCCTCACCTGCCCCTGCCTGACGCGGTCCTTCACCGCCGTGTTCCGGTCGTAGTCGTCCCCATGACCCCATACCCCGCATCGCCGGCGGTAAGGCCCACCGGCGGGCGTAGGTCACCCGCCCGGCCGGACGCCCCGCTCACGCGCGGCGGCGGCGAAGCGCCCGGGTGGCGAGGACAACCAACCTCCCTGGTCGGGCGTCCACCAGTGTGCGAGGTCCGATGCGGGCGAGGGAGCACCCGGTGAACGGAGCGGACGCGCAGCGACATCGCCGTCGCCCGCTGGGGAGAGCGGGCGGCGGCACATTCCGAGGAGGGGACCCCACCATGCCCGAGCACACCGCGCCGCGTCGTCCGGACACGAGTACCGCGCCCGGCTTCTCCCGCTCCGGCACCGGCAGACGGGACCTGCTGCGGGCCGGGGCCGGCGTGGCCGCCGCCGCGTGGCTGACGAGCTGCGGCCCGGCACGGGCCACGGCCACCGCGTCCTCCGTCCGCTCGACCTCGGCGGGCCCCAAGCCGTCCGACTGGACCGCGTTCCAACGCGACCTCGACGGCCTGCTCGTCCGCCCGGGCGACCGCCGGTACACCTCGGCGCACCGCCTCTTCCAGCCCCAGTTCGACGGCACCAGGCCGAGCGGTGTCGCCTACCCCTCGCATCCCAGGGACGTCGTCACCAGCCTGGCCTTCGCCAGGAGGTTCGGCGTTCCCGTGGCGATTCGCGCCGGAGGCCACAGCTACGCCGGCTGGTCCTCCGGCACCGGGCTGGTGGTGGACGTCAGCGCCATGAAGAAGGTCACCTCCGGCGCGGTCGCCTCCATCGGCGCGGGCGCCCGCCTGATCGATGTGTACGGCACGCTGAACGGATCCGGGCGCACCGTTCCCGCGGGCTCCTGCCCGACCGTGGGCGTCGCCGGTCTCACGCTCGGTGGCGGCGTCGGCGTCACCAGCCGTGCCTACGGTCTGACCTGCGACAACCTCACCGGAGCGGAGATCGTCACCGCTGACGGCCGGATCCTCGAGGTGGACGCCGAACACCACTCCGACCTGTTCTGGGCCCTGCGCGGAGGCGGCGGGGGCAACTTCGGCGTCGTCACCGAGCTGCGTCTGCGCACGCACGCCGCCCCCGACTGCTCCTACGCGTTCTTGTCCTGGCCCTGGTCGAAGGCCGCCGCGGTGATCCGGGCCTGGCAGAAGTGGGCTCCCACCGCCTCGGACGCCCTGTGGGCCAACCTCCATCTGACCGGTACGGCGGGCACCCCCCGGGTGGGCGTCGGCGCCAACTACCTCGGCGGCCAGTCGGGCCTGCGCGACCATCTGGACCGGCTGGTCACGGCGGTCGGCGCGCAGCCCACCTCCTCGGTCGTGCGCACCCGCTCACACCTCGACACGATGCTCGTCATGGCGGGCTGCTCGGGCTGGTCGCTCGCCCAGTGCCATCTGCCGGGCACCCTCCCCGGGCAGAACCCGAGCGGGCGCACCACCCGTGCCTCCTACGCCGCCCGTTCCGACTTCTACACCCGTGCCCTGTCCTCCGCGGGCATCAAGGCGCTGCTGGCCCAGGTGGAGCGGTACGCGCGCATAGCCCCGCGCGGAGGCAGCGGCAGCATCGCCTTCGACGCGCTCGGCGGCGCCACCAACCGCGTCAAGCCGCGGGACACCGCGTTCGTCCACCGCGACGCGCTCTTCCTGGCGCAGTACATCGCCAACTGGCCCGGCAGCACCTCGGCGGCCGGAATCGCCCGCAGCCGCGCGTGGCTGAACGGCCTCCACACGGCGATGCGCCCGCACGCCAGCGGCCAGGCGTACCAGAACTACATCGACCCCAAGCTGACCGACTGGAAGAAGGCGTACTACGGCGCGAACGCCGCGCGTCTGTCCCAGGTCAAGAGCGCCTACGATCCCGACCGTCTCTTCCGCTTCCCCCAGGCCGTGCCGAACGGCTGACGCGGCGGCCGACGGGGGCGGCCGTCCGTCAGCGGCGCAGCCGCGCGTACTTCGGCCTGCCGACCCGCCGCCACAGCTCGGGCAGGCGGCGTTCGACGTCGTCGGCGGCGGCGGTCTGCTCCCGCCACAGCAGGCCGTAGGTGAAGGCGTTCTCGCCCGCGCCGTGCGCCCGGATGCCCAGCGTGCGCAGCTCGGACCGGGTCACCACGGCGTCCTGGTGGATGCCGAGTAGCTGCTGGACCTTCTTCATCCGCTTGGTGAAGCGCTTGGCGCGCCCGCCGAGGACCGGCTGGGCGGTCTCACCCGCGTAGCGGGCACGCTTGGCCGCCTTGCGGGCCGAGTGCAGGGCGGCGTCCCTGTCCTGGCCGGGCTCCGCCTCCAGCGCCGCTTCCACCCGGCCGGCCAGTCGGCGGTGTTCGCGCCGGGCGGCCTTGTCGAGCGCCCTGTCCGCCCGCTGTTCGGCGGCCGGGAGGAGCGGGGGGTCGGCGAGCAGCCGGTCGAGGGCGTCGAGCAGGGCGAAATAGCGGTCCCCCGAGAGCGCTTCGAGGGCCGCGCGGTGGGCGTCGCGGTACTCGGACGCCGTCCGGGCGGTGATCCTCGCCTCGACCGGTCCCAGCACCACCTCGACCGGCAGCCGGTCGATCTCGGCGGACAGCCGCTGCCCGAGCACCTCGCTGTCACGGGCCCTGCCCAGCACCTCGGCGAGCCACTTCAGCTCGGCCTCCACCGGGTCGGTGGCCCGGCGGTCGAGGATCTTGCGATAGGTCTTCAGGGCACTGCGCAGGCGACGGGTCGCGACACGCATCTGGTGGACGGAGTCGGGTTCGTCGAGCCGGACCGCCGGGTCCCAGGCGAGGATGGCGTCGGCCTGCCCGGACACCCGCGCCAGGACCGCTCCGCCCGCGGTCCGCAGGCTCTGCTGGGGGCGCGGTCCCACCGTGGAGGGCTCCTCGGCGAGCACCCGGGCGAGCTTGGATCCGCTGCCGGAGCGGCGCAGGCCCGCAGCGATGAGGATCTGCTCGACGGCCTCGAGCAGGTCCGGGCCGCCCGTTTCCAGTTCGACCTCGACCTCGTGCCAGGAGGTGATCTCGGTCCACTGGCCGGGAGCCTCGTCGCCCGCACGGCGCCGCGATCCGAGCACCTGGGCGGTGACCCGGTCGTCGGCGACCTCCGCCAGGGCGTTGCCCTCGGCGTCACGCAGCACCTGACGGGTGCGCCGGGTCCGCAGATGCGCGACGGGAACGAGTTCCCGGCCGCGGGTCACCGCACGCACCAGGTCGGCCGGCTCCTGCGGCACCTGCGAGGGGCCGCCCGCGTCGAGCGGCAGCCGCACCTCGCGCCTGCTGTCCGGCCCGGCCGGGAGCTTCAGATGCCATCCCTCGTCGTGACCGCCCTGCCTGCGCCGCAGGGTGATCCTGCGGGACAGCAGGCGAAGGTCCGGCGTGTCGTAGTAGACGGCGTCGAGTTCCTCGGTGTCGGCGGGCTCGACGCCCGCCACTGCGGGAGCCGTGCCGAGGTCCGGAAGGGAGCCGTCTGCGGAGGTCTCGTACTTGCGCTCCGTCTCGGTCGCGGTAACAGCCATACCCTTCGCCTGCCCACTCGCGGTCCGCGAATACCAGCGCGACGCGATACGGCGTGCCATCCGGCGCCGTCATCACTCCGACGGGGTCCTCGACGCCCGGGGACGGCGGGCCGGGTGGCCGTTCGCACGATATTCATGTCCGAGCCTGGTGCGGCCCTAGTCGCCGCCCCTACATTCGCGCGCATGTCCGATCTTGGTACACACGGTCCGCTGAGCGCACGCGTGCGTATCGGCTACGGTCTCGGATCGTTCGGCACCGGCACCTTCGCGACCGTCCCCGGTCTGCTGCTGCTCTACTACCTGACCGATGTCCTCGGGGTGGCCGCGGGAGTGGCCGGGGCGCTGGTCTTCCTGCCCAAGGCCTGGGACGTGCTGATCAACCCCTGTGTGGGCAGCCTGTCGGACCGGACCGTGCACCGCTGGGGCCCGCGGCGCCCCTGGATGCTGCTCGGCGCCGTCGCCATGCCGGTCTCCTTCGCGGCGATGTTCGCGGGGCCACCGCTCGAGCGCGGCTGGGCCGCCGCCTACGTCGCGGTGCTCTTCCTTCTCACCGCCACCGGCTTCGCGTGCTTCCAGGTGCCCTATGTCGCCCTGCCCGCGGAACTGACGACCGACCACGACGAGCGGGCCAGGATCATGTCCTGGCGGGTGGCCTTCCTCGGCGGGGCGATCCTGCTGGCCGGTGCGCTGGCCCCGGTGCTCGCGGGCGCTTCCGGCGACGAGCGGGGGACGCTCGGCGGCTACCGGCTGATGGGTGCGGTGATCGGGGTGCTGCTGTGCGCGGGCACCCTGGCGGCGTTCTTCGCCACCTCGGGCGCGCCGAGTGTGCTGCGCGCCGTCAGCGAGCCCTCGCTGGCGGCGCAGTTGCGGGCGGCCCGCGGCAACCGCCCGTTCGCCTGGCTTCTCGGCTTCTACGTCGTCCAGGCGGCGGCCGCCGGCCTCATGCTGGCGGGCGCCCAGTACTTCGCGACCTATGTGCTGGACCGCCCGAAGGCCATCACCGCGCTGTTCGCCTGCCTGATCGTGCCCTCGCTCGCGGCCATGCCCCTGTGGCTGGCGCTCGGGCGCAGGCTCGGCAAACGCGCGGCCGCGTTCGCCGCATCCCTGTGCTTCCTGGTCGCGGCCGCGGGGACTTCGACGGCCCGCGGGCTGCCCGCCTGGGCGGTGTACGCGTTCATGGCGCTGGCGGGCGTCGGCTACGCGGGGATGCAGATGCTGCCGCTGGCCATGCTGGGCGACGCGGTGGCGGCCGACGCCTTCCTCAGCGGCCGCAGGCGCGCGGGGGTGTTCACCGGGTTGTGGACCGCCGGGGAGACCCTTGGCCTGGCCGTGGGCCCGGGGCTGTTCGGACTGGCGCTGTCGATCTCGGGGTTCGTGTCCTCGGACGCCGACCACCGTGTGGCGCAGCCGGATTCGGCGCCGGGCGGTGTCGTGGTCGGTTTCGGCGCGCTTCCCGCCGCTCTCGTGGCACTCAGTCTGCCCCTGCTGGCCCGCTACGACCTGACGGAGGATCGGCTCGACGAGCTGCGCGCCGCATCGGAGGCCGCGGCCGAGGCCTGGACTGAGACTGCGGCCGGGACTTCGGCCGAGATCGCGTCTGAGGCCGAGACCGCGGCTGGCCGAGATCGCGGCTGAGGCCGAGACCGCGGCTGAGGCCGAGACCGCGGTCGGCGAGCCGGACCCGGTCGCCTCGCCGGAGGCCTCGTGACGACGGGGTCCCCGGGCCGGTCCGAAGCGGATGGTCACTGGACCCGGAGGCGCTCACCCCGAGGAGGTGGCGGGCGCCCCGGCACCGGCCCGGGGTCGGTGACGACGGAAGCCTGCGGGAGCGCTCGGCACCCGTGTCGGCGGACCTCCGGGCCCCGCCGCCGAAAGTGACCGAACGCCTGCTCCCCGAAGAGGCCGGGCGGCTGTACCGGCAGTCGTGAAGGACCGGGGAAGCCGGGGAGAAGCCGCGGGCGGACGTCAGTTGGCCGTGAGGGCGCCCAGCTGCTCGGCGATGGTGTCCACCGACTGGAAGGTGACGCCGAGCAGTGCCACATGCTTCCAGTGCAGCTCCCCGGCGGGGCTCACGACGAACACGGCGCGGCGCAGCCCTGTGCCCGGCGCCGCCACCGCGAAGGCACGGGCGACTGAGCGGTCCTCGTCCGCGAGCAGGGGGAAGCTCAGCCCGTGCCGTCGCGCGAACTCCTCGTGGCTGTCGACACCTTGAGGGCTGATCCCCCACACCTCGGCCCCCAGCTCGGTGAACCGCTCGAACCCCGACATGTACGAGCACAGCTGCTTGGTGCACACAGTGGTGTTGTCGCCCGGGTAGAAGGCGAGGACGACCGGGCGTCCGCGCGAGCCGGACAGCGTGTAGTCCCGTCGTGCGAACGTGCCCTCGATCAACCGTCCTCCGGGGAGGTTGAAATCGGGGAGCCGCTCTCCGAGCCGGGGTGCCTTGGCCATGGTCGGGTCCCATGCCTTCCCTCGATGCGTCGTCCCGGAGGGCGCGGGGCGCTCCGCCTCACGGGATGTGTCAGGGGGCAACCGTAGTCGGCGGGTCGGAGGGCGACGGTAGTCGGCCGGTCGAACAGCGGCCGGGACGGTGGAGGGCGGCCCCGTCGGCCGGGCGCCTTCGGCACGAGGCGGACGCGCTCGGTAGCGTGGGACCGCCGGCAGGGGGCGGACGGGAGATGCGCAGCTTGGAGGTCGCCATGGCCAGGTCGTCGGATCCGCTGGAAGTACGGGAGGCGGTCCGCGCGTTCGCTCTCGGACTGCCGCAGGCGCAGGAGGAGTTCCCCTGGGGCGAGTCCGTCGCCAAGGTGAACAAGAAGGTGTTCGTCTTCCTCGGTGCGCAGGACAGCGGCCACCGGCCGGGCTTCACCGTCAAACTCCAGGGCGACGAGGAGGCCCACGCCCACGCGCTCACCGTTCCCGGTGCCGCGCCCGCCGGGTACGGTCTGGGCAGGTCGGGCTGGGTGACCGTGCCGTTCGGCGAGGGCTGCCCGCCGCTCGCCGTGCTGTGCGACTGGGTCGAGGACAGCTACCGGGCGGTCGCGCCCAAACGCCTGGTGGCGCTGCTGGACGAGCGGGGGACGTCCGGCGCCGAGGACGCGGGCTCCCCGTCGTGGCGGCCGGAACGCTCTCGGCCCCACGGCGACGACCCGCACGCAGGACATGGCGGCGAGTGAGGGCGCCTTCCACGAGGAAACGCAAGGGAACGCCGAGGCCGGCGAGGCAGGCGAGGGACGCCGTTCAGTTCCCCGGC
This sequence comes from Wenjunlia tyrosinilytica, assembly GCF_014646055.1. GTDB lineage: Bacteria > Actinomycetota > Actinomycetes > Streptomycetales > Streptomycetaceae > Wenjunlia > Wenjunlia tyrosinilytica. The sequence continues at coordinate 111,449 of NZ_BMMS01000010.1, read as the reverse complement.
CGGGCTCCGGACGACGGCCTGCCGGGGCTCACAGGCGGTCGGGGGCTCACAGGCGGTCGGGGGCTCACAGGCGGCGCAGGATCGCCTGCTTGGCGGCGGTGAACTCCTCGTCGGTGAGGACTCCGTCGCGATGGAGTCCGCCGAGTTCGCGCAGGCGGCGCAGGAGGGCGTCGGCGTCGTCCGGATCGGCAGCGCCCGGCGGCACGGCGTCGGTGGGGATCTCACCCGCGGCCGCGGTCGGCGCCTGCGCGAGAGCCGGCGGCGCGGTCGCGGACGGCACGGCATCCGCCACGGCGAACGGGTGCGGAATGCGGGCGACGACCGCGGCGGCGAGCAGCGCCGTACCGCTGGTCTCCTTCTTGGTGCCCCACAGCACCAGGGAGTTGGGGTCGTACTTGGTCTTCTGCGGGGTGCCGGCGGAGTCATTGACGCGGAAGCGGAGGTGGCCGCCGTCGAGTCCGATCGACGGATGCCACTCCACGCCGCTGATGTCCTTGAGCGCGATCTGCCGCGGTCCGGCCGAGCGCTTGCTCTCCTCGGTCAGCCAGTTCCACTGCAGGCGCACGTACTCCCCGTCGAACGCCGCCGCGCCGTCCGCCGCCGACGCCGATATGGGCACGCCCGGGCCGGGCATGAGGTACCGGTCGCTCGCGCCCTCCGGGACCTGCTCGAGCAGGAGCGCGTTGCGCACCTCGTCCACGAAGTACTCGGCGGCGCCGGTACGGTCGGTGGCGACGGTCATGCGGTAGGGGTCGGCGTCCCCGGGGAGCCTGCCGCCCACGGCCTGGGTGAACGGGTCGGCGCCGTCGCGCAGCCTGAGCTTGAGCCGCCCGGCCTTGCGGCCCGCCTCATGGGCGAGGCCGGCCACGGCCGCCAGCGGCACGGCGACCTCCCCGAGGGTCTTGCGCAGCTTGTGGATGGCGCGGTCGCTTCCCGGCACGATCCGGATGGTGTCACCGTCGAACGTCCAGGTGCCTTCGCGTGAAGTGACCTCTGCCATGGGCGGATTGTACGGTGACCGCACCCGCGGGGGACCTTCCCGGCGGCGACCGCCACGCCGCCGGGCAGCAACGATGGAGCCGGTCTCCCGGACCCCCCGACCATTAAGTTAGCCTTACCTAAGTTGATGCTCGGGCCGAGGGTCCGGGCAGGGCACCCACGAGGGGAATGGCGATGGCAGACCCACAGGGCCGGCAGGACACGCCGAACCGGCGGCGCGGGCAGGACGCACAGGACGGGCAGGACGCACAGAGCGGTCAGGGCGGGCAGGACGCGCGGGGCGGGCAGGGACGGCCGGAGCGCGGGAGGCGTCAACTGCACCGGGGTACGGTCCTGCGCACCGAGCGGCTGAGCCCGCACATGATCCGCGTCGTCGTCGGCGGACCGGGACTTGCGGAGTTCACGGCCGGGCAGTACACCGACCACTACATCAAGCTGCTCTTCCCCCGGCCCGGCGTGGAGTACCCGCGGCCGATGGACATGGAGGCCGTGCGCCGGGACCTGCCGCGCGAGCAGTGGCCGGTCACCCGCACCTACACCGTCCGCTCCTTCGACGCGTCGGTGCCGGAGCTGGCGGTCGACTTCGTGCACCACGGCGACGAAGGGCTGGCCGGCCCCTGGGCCGCCCGTGCCAAGCCGGGCGACGAACTGCTCTTCCTCGGGCCCGGCGGCGGGTACGCCCCCGACGCGGGGGCCGACTGGCATCTGCTCGTGGGCGACGAGAGCGCGCTGCCCGCCGTCGCGGCCTCCCTCGAACGACTGCCGTCCGGGGCCCCGGCCCGGGTCTTCCTCGAGGTCGCGGGACCCGAGGAGGAACTGAAGCTGGAGACGCCCGGTGAGGCCGAGGTCGTATGGGTGCACCGGGGCGAACGCCCGGTTGGCGCCGCCCTGGTGGAGGCCGTACGGGCCCTGGAGTTCCCCTCCGGCGATGTGCAGGCGTTCGTGCACGGCGAGGCGGACTTCGTCAGGGAACTGCGCCGCCTCCTGCGCATGGAGCGGGGCATCGCCCCCGCGCGGCTGTCGGTCTCCGGCTACTGGCGGCGCGGTGTCGACGAGGACGGCTGGCAGGCGTCCAAGGCGGAGTGGAACCGCGGCGTCAGCGAGGAGGAGGCGGGCTCCTCCTCGTGATCCCGCGGCCCCTTGATCCCACGGCCCCCGTGATCCCGCCGTCCCCATGATCCCGCGGCTCCCGTGATCCCGCGCTCCTCTTGATCCCGCGCTCCGCGCGCCGCCGAGGGAGTCCCGCCCCGGCTCCCGCGGGCCGCGCCCGGTCTCGTGCTCCCGCGGACGGGTCCGGGCACCCCACGGTCCGCCCCCGGGCCGGTCAGCGGCAGTGCGCGAGGACGCAGTCCCCGCACAGACCGCCGCCGGGAACGCGGTAGTACAGGCAGCAACCGCGCCGGACGAACGCGGGGGCACCGGCGTCCTCGTGCAGCGTCCCGGTCTCCCGCATCAGGGGGTCGTCCAGGACTGACCGGCACAGCGACAGGGCCCTGTCCGCGGCCCGTGGGCGGCCCGCCGTCCGGCACCAGCCGTGCAGGACCCGCAGGGAGCCCACGAGCGCGGAGGCCGCGTTGCCCCACAGGACACGGCTCGAGACCGAGCACACCGCGATCGTCGCCCGGTGCAGGGGGAGCAGGTGGCCGTGGAGGACCGCGGAGCGCAGCGCGGCCGGGAGGTCCCCGTCGTCGCGGGCCGCCTGCCGGGGCGTGGGCAGCCAGAGGTCGTCCGGGGCGGTACGGGCCGGATTCCACCGCAGGCGCTCGGGGCCGAGGTCCGGCAGCCGCTCCCCGAGGACGGCCGCGCCGAGGGCGACGGACCACAGGCGTGCGGCCAGCCCCTGGAAGGCGATGGAGGCGGCCACCCGCCTGTCGCCGGTCCGCAGGGCCGCGGCCACGGCGTCGATCCTCGCCACCAGCGGCCCCTCGGGGGCGCTGTACACATGTGCGAGCGGAAGCCGGCCCTGGTCGAACGGCCGCCCCTCGGGACAGAGGGCGAAGAAGGGGCCCACCGCGGCGGCTTCACGCAGTGCCGCGTCCACTGGATCCACCGTCCCCGGCACCGTGTCCCTCTTCCCGACGCGTTCCCCGCACCCTGTCCCGCGGATCGTACGCGGCGCGCCTCCCGCCCCACCTGCCGCAATCCCGCGGCTCGGGGAGCCCGGGCAAGATCGGCTCACTCGCGGGGGTGGATGTCGGCCGGGCCCAGTACGCTCGGGCTCAGGAAGGTCGTCTTCCGCGCGAGGAGGTGCTGTGCCCGCATCGAACAGTCGGCCCGCCCGAGCCGACGGCTCCCTCGGCAGCAGGCTGCCGAAGCTGCCCGCTTTCGGAGCCCTGCCCACGGGTGAGCGGCTGGAGCGGATCCACCGCTCCCCGAACTTCGTTGACGGAGCGTTCCGCAATCCGCTGCCCACCCGGATGATGCTGCCGGGCTCCACCAGCGGCTTCGTGCGCAGCAGCCTGCGCTCGGCCGACCGTGCGCGGCGGTCACCGGCCTCGCCTGTTCCGGTGCACTCGCTGACCGCCGGGGAGCTGGCCGAGCCGCCCTCCAGCGGGCTGCGGCTGACGTGGATGGGGCATGCCTCGGTGCTGGCGGAGATCGACGGCGCCCGAGTGCTGTTCGATCCGGTGTGGGGTGCCCGATGCTCGCCCTTCGCGTTCGCGGGGCCCAAGCGGCTCCACCCCGTCCCGATCCCGCTGTCCGAGCTCGGCGATGTGGATGTGGTCGTGATCTCGCACGACCACTACGACCACCTGGACATGCCGACGGTGCGCGCGCTCATCGACTCGCCCGCGGTCTTCGCGGTGCCGCTGGGCGTGGGGGCGCATCTGGAGCACTGGAAGGTTCCGGCCGACCGCGTCATCGAGCTGGACTGGGACGAGTCGGCGCAGGCTGCGGGACTGACCCTCACCGCCACCCCCGCCCGCCACTTCTGCGGCCGCGGCCTGCGCAACAGCAAGTACACCCTGTGGGCGTCCTGGGTCGTCGCCGGACCGGAGCACCGCGTCTTCCACAGCGGTGACACCGGATACTTCCCCGGATTCGCCAAGATCGGTGCCGAGCACGGCCCGTTCGACGCGTCCATGGTGCAGATCGGCGCCTACAGCGAGTTCTGGCCCGACATCCACATGCTCCCGGAGGACGGCGTACGCACGCACATCGACCTGTCCGGGGGCACATCGCACGGGGCCCTGCTGCCCATCCACTGGGGGACGTTCAACCTCGCGCCGCATCCGTGGGAGGAGCCCGCCGAGCGGACGGTGGCCGCGGCGCACCGAGCGGGCGTGGACGTCGTGGTGCCGAAGCCCGGTGTGCCGTTCGAACCGGCCAACCTGCCCGCGCTCGAACCGTGGTGGCGGCCCGTGGCCGTGGTGCCGGAGGCATCCGGGGGTGCCCAGGGAGGGGGCAGGCTGGAAGCATCGAGAGCGCAGACCGCGGGTGATCGCCCGGACCCGCCCGGCACCGGGGAGGACGAGCTCGGCCCCAGGTCCGACAGCGTCGCCCACTGAGCAACCGGGCCACGTCGCCCCGGCGCCGTCGGCCGCGGCAGGCATCCGGGCCCGAGCCGTCCGGGCCCGGATCGGCGTGGCTTGATCACATCTGCCGTCACCGCCTCCCGAGCCACGGTGTGCGAGCTTCCGTTTGACCGTGTGTCGAACGGAAGGAGCGCCGGGTGGAGGACGAGTCGTGGGTGCGGCTGTTCGAGCGGTTGCCCATCGCCTGGTGGGAGACCGACCCGGACCGGCGGATCACCTCGCACGGCGGCGGATCCGCCCTCGACGCCCTCGGGACCGGTTCCCGGGTGCTCACCCACCGGGAAGCCGCTGCCGGCTCCGGGCCGAGGCGGGCTCACCGGCACCCGGAGGGCCGCGCGGAGACCAGGCTGGAGCGGCGCTCGGGTCCCCCGGCCGACGACCGCGCCCCGCACGACCGGGCCCTCGGCGGGGAGATCGTGCGCTGGCAGGCGAGGAGCGGCGGCCGCCTGCTGGACGCGGTGGTCGGCCCTCGCCACGACGAGTCCGGCCGCGTCCGAGGGGTGGCGGGGGCCGCGGTCGATGTGACGCTCGGAGTCCACGAGCGGGAGCGGTACGACGCCTTCGCCGCCTATGTGCCCGCCGCCGCCTTCGTACGGGACGCCTCGGGGCGGTATCTGTGGGTCAACGCCGCCTACGCCCACCTGTACCGCTGCGATCCCGCCTCGATCATCGGCCGCACCATCGACCAGGTCGAGCCCGACGCGGACGTGCCCCGCTTCCGTCTCCTGGACCAGGAGGTCCTGGAGAGCGGACGCCCCATCCGGCACGCCCTGTCCTTCGTCCGCCCCGACGGCACCGCGGGACGCGCGCTCGGCCACCGGTTCCCGCTCGACACGGCCAACGGGCCCTGCGTGGGCGGGATCTACGTCGATGTGACCGACTACCTCCACGCGCTCGACGAGAAGGCCGCGGCCGACGAGGACCTGCACGCGCTGCGCGACCGCTCGGGCGTCGCCTCGATCACCTTCTCCCTCCAGGGCCGTATCGAGCGGGCCAGCCCGGGCGCCGCCGACCTTCTCTCCACCACCGTGGGGGCGCTCGAGGGCAGCCATGTCCGCGACCACCTCGTCCCCGACCGCGACGCCGAGCGGGCGCTCCGCGCCTGGCGGACCCTCGTCGAGGGCCGGACACAGCGCCGCCGTGTGCGTCTGAAGTGCCGCACCGGCAGCGGCGGGCGGCGCATGGTCCGCGCCGATCTGGCCGTGGCCCGGGCGCAGGGCCGCCCGGACCGGCTCCTGACACTCGCGAGCGCCCTCGGGGTGGAGCACCGCGAGGAGGTGGAGCTGACTCCGATTCAGGAACAGGTCCTGCTGCGCCTGGCCCGGGGGGACGCCAACACCGGCATAGGGGCGGCCCTCGGCCTGTCCCGCCAGGCGCTCGACTACCACCTCCGGCGGCTGAGGACCGTGCTGGAAGCTCCCTCCCGGACGGCGGTGGTGGCTCGGGCCTACGCCCTGGGACTGCTCGATCCGGCCGTCTGGCCACCGGCACTCACCGACACGGCCGGCGGCGCCTCCTGAAGGACCTCCCGAGGGGCTTCCTGAAGGGCTTCCCGGGAGACTTCCCCGGCGTCCGTCCCGGCCGCTTGCAGGCCGGGGCGCCGCAGGAGTCGCAGGAGGACACCGACCGCGGCGAGGAGCACGCAGGTGCCGACGGCCGACTGGACGAGCAGGGTATGGAGCCGGTCGTCGGCGAGGTAGGCACCGACCGCAAGGGCCACCAGCGCGCAGACTCCGCGGTCGATGATGGACTCCAGCGACAGCAGTGTCGCCCGGTAGGGGATCGACGGGATGGCGTCGTTGATCAGATGGCGCTGCACCGGGTACGCCAGTCCGCCCGCCACCGCGAACAGGCACAGCAGGACAACGGTGGTCCTGCCGTCCGCGAGGACGGTGGCGCCCAGCGATCCGGCCATGACCAGGCTGAGGACGAAGACGGCCCCGGAGTCGCTCATCCTGCGCCGGATCAGCCCCGGACGTGAGGCTCCGACCGCCTCGGCGAGCGTCATGGCGGACAGCAGGGCGCCGTGGTCCACCACGGGGATCTGCTTGTCGAGCAGGAGCGGCTGGAAGAGGTTGACCTGGCAGATGCGGGCGAGGGTGAAGACGGCGACGCCCTGGACCATGAGCGGGCCGAGCACCCGAGAGCCCCGCAGGACGGACAGGGCGTTGCGCAGCGAGGTGAGCGGACCCGGCCGCCCACCGCTCGGCGCCGCGTCCCCGCCCGGCCGGTGGTGCGGCAGGGCGGGCAGGGCGAGCACGCACGCCAGCGAGGCGCTCGCGCTGACCGCCGTGAGCCAGTAGGGCGCCGCGTGGTCCAGGCGCATCACCAGGCCGACGAACGGCCAGCAGACGATCTTGGCTGCGAGGCCGAGGGCACGGGCGGTGCCTTCCGCCTGGGCGTAGCGGTCCTTGGCTCCGTGCGCGTCCAGGCACTCGTAGAGGTACGCGCTTCCCGCGCCGGAGACCAGTGACCGGGCGGCGGCCAGGGCGAGGAAGTGCAGCAGGAAGCCGGTGCAGTCGGCGCGGACCGCCGGGAGCACATTGGCGGCGGCCATGACGCCCGCGCCCAGGTGCATGCAGCGCCGGGGTCCGATGCGGTCGGCGATCAGGCCCGTGGGGACCTCGAGAAAGCAGAAAGCGAGGTAGTAGATGCTCTGGATGCCGAAGATCTGGCCGTCCGTCAGGCCGCTGTGGCGCTGGTAGTCGTAGAAGACCGGCATCCACCACAGGAGGTTGAACGAGAGCTGGAAGCCATTGTTGAGCCGGACGACCCGCCGCGCGGCCGGGGGCAGCGCGGGCAAACGGGTTCCGCGGGAGGGGAAGGGGGAGGAGAGCACGGGGGTCGGCCTCTCAGGCGGTGTAGGTGCGGACCTGGAGCATGTGCATCCGCCCCGAGGGGTCCGTCAGCCACTCGATGTCCAGCGGGTGGGCGAACGTCAGGTCCTCGCTGAAGTGCCCCTGCAGAAGCCTTCCGGCGAGCGCCAGCTCGGCGAGCCGCTGCCTGGCCTCGGGACCGAGGTCCTCGTCGGCGGCGCCGAGGGACACCGTGCGGCCGCCGCCCTCCACCGTGTTGTAGAGGTACTGCATCGGCAGGGTCGCGCCTTCGACGACGGCCTCGGCCGACCCGTCGACGCAGTTGACGCACACATTGCGGAAGTCGGCGCGCTGGGTGGGGTTGCAGGTGACCATGACGCCGCCGAGTGAGGCGTCGTGGCGGTGCTGCACGATCACTCCCATGTAGGTGTCGTCGAGCGGGATACCCGCCTGGTGGCGCAGGCGGACGCTGCGCGCGGAGAACAGGGACGCCCACACATTGCGGACGGCGTCGACGAGCCCGGTCAGATCGCTGACGCGGGAGACGGAGTCGTAGACCCCGGCGGCGGAGAAGCCGGGCAGGTCCTCGGCGTTGGAGGAGGAGCGGACGACCAGCGCGTCGGAGCCGGCCAGGTGACGCACGAGCTGGTCGTGGAGCCGGCGGACCATACCGTCGGGCAGGGGTGTGGTGCGCACCAGGTGCTCGAGTTGGGCGCACAGCCCGTCGACCGTGGCGAAGGCGTCGAGTTCGAGGGCCATCTTCAGCATGCCGATCCGCTGCTGGAGCTCGGGCGAGGAGGCCAGGAAGCGCTGCTGGAACTCGAACGGCACCGCGATGCCCTCGGGCGCGCTGACGTGCTCGGCCAGGAACTCGGCGGCGCGGTCGGCCAGGTCGGCGCCCCTGGGCGCCCCCAGCCGGTCGGCGAGGTGTCCCAGCAGGTTGGCGCGGGGCGGGCGGGGCACGCGGTAGTAGCCGGTCAGGCGCGGGGACCCGGTGCGCAGCACGTGGTGGAGCTCGCCGAGGTTGGCGGCCTTGGTGCCGTAGCCGTGCCGGTCGCCGGAGCGCAGGGCGCAGATCGGGACGATGGACAGCCGCTCGACGCGGGGGGTGCCGATGCGCACGGGTTCGCTGTGCCAGTGCGGCTCGGTCACGTCGTCGGGCTCCTCGACCGCGGCGAGGACGGCGCCGTCGGTGGAGACCCGATAGCGCACCCAGGCGTTGTCCAGGCCGCCGCGCTCCACGCGATCGGCGATGTCGCGGACGACGGCGTTGGGTATGCCCCAGCCCGCCGCGAGGACATTGGTGTGCGAAAGGGGCGTCGTGGGGCAGGCGTTGACCAGGCCGGTCACCCGCGGGATGTCGTCGGGGACGACGGGCATGGCAACGATGTCGTACCAGGCCAGAGCGTTGGCGTCGCGGGCGGCGCGGTAGTCCTGCGCCGTGGGGAACCAGCGCAGCCGTCCGCGTGCCTCGCCGGGGTTGAGCGGGACGAAGTCGGCGGCCGCGAACAGCTCATGGCCGCGTACCCGCGGGATCACCGCCTCCGGGATGTCGTCGAGCGAGGCCTCCTGCCCGTGGTTGGCGGGCTTGACGTACAGCGGCAGCGAGTCGTCCAGGCGCCGCCGGACGAACGCGTGGAACTCGCTGAGCAGCTCCGCGCCCATCGTGTCGGCCTCCACCGTCTCCAGCACCATGAACCGCTCCGGGAGCGGGCCCTCGCAGCGGTGGTGCAGGGAGATCACGCCGAGCAGGAAGCGGCGTCCGGGGTCCTGGTAGACGCTGTGGTTGAAGCCGTCGAGGCCCTCGTAGAGCTCTTCGAGGCTCATGCCGAGGATCTCGGAGGCGATGTAGTGCGCGTGGAAGGCATGAATGGCGCTGTCGAGGATGTGCCAGTCACCGCGGTGGCGGTCGACGACGACCTTGACGTAGGGGTGTCCGGCGAGGAGCCCGCAGAGCCGTTCGAACCGGGGCAGGTCGAGGATGCCGCCACCTCCCGGTCCCGCGGCGGGCACGGCACGTGAAGGTCCGGCGGGGGCCTCGCCGCAGCCCTCGGTCAGGGCCGACGGGAGGGCGTCGACGACACGGTGGCAGTCGGCGAGCACGGTGGCGGCGTCGTCACCGGTGAGGAAGCACACGGCCGCCCTGGTCCGGCCGCCCTCGGCCGGGTCGTAGGCGAGCGTGGGCGTGCCGTCGGGCATCGAGAGCTCGCGCACGGCCTCGATCCGGCTGCCGGGGGCGAGCAGCGCCCCCCAGTCGACCGCGGAGAAGTCCCACCGCGGCTGCTCGGTCCACGGCCGGCCCTCGGAGTCGACCGGGAGGACGACCAGCGAGGCGGCTGCGCCCTGGCCCCGCACCAGCATTGCCTCGGGGTAGTCGACGGGTTCGCCGAGGAGCTGGCGCACCAGCATGCCGATCATGTCGAGACCGAAGACCTCCTCCGCCTGGCGCAGGGTCATGACGCCGCCGAAGCGCGCCGCGGTCTCGATCACCCACATCCGGCCTTCGGCACCGAGCTTGACCTCGGTGTGCGTGGCGCAGGTGTCCAGTCCGAGGGCGTCCACGGCGGCGCGGGAGACCTCCTCGACCCGGCGCTGGAGGTCGTCCGGCAGATCGGCGGGGGTGACACTGGCGCGCTCGGTGAACGGGGGGACGGTGGGCAGGCGTCCGCTGACGCACAGCGGCTGGTAGGCGCCGTCCGCCACGATGCCCTCGACGCTGACGTAGTCGCCCCAGCCCGATCCGTCGTACCAGCCGTCGGTGGTACCGGTGACGATCTCCTCCAGGAGGAAGTCGCCGCAGGCCCCTTCGGTGTGCAGCTCGCCGTAGCCGTCGCGTGCGGACTCGCGCGTCACGGCGGTCGCCCGCCGCCACGCGGACCGCGCCTCCCGCGGCGTCGTGACCGTCACATGGGCCGTCGAGCCCGCGCTCCAGGCCGACTTCAGCAGGAGCGGCGGGTTCAGCCTCGAGAACGCCTCGCGCACCTCGTCCTCGTCGCGGACCTCGGCGAAGGCGGGCACCGGGACTGCGGCGTCACGCCAGATCGCCCGCATGGCCCGTTTGTCCCGCGCGGCCTCCACCGAGGTTCCGGCTCCGGCCAGGCCCAGCGCCCGGCAGGCCCGCGCCACCGCGACGACGGCGAACTCCGAGAGCGTGAGCACCGCGTCCGCGCGCACGGCCCCGGCGAGCCCGGTGATCGTCTCGACCAGTTCGGTCCCGCTCTGCGGCGGCGGCACCTGTGTCACCGAGGCGCAGCACGGCAGCCAGACGTCCTTGCTGGCCTCCGGCGGCGGCGCCAGGGCGAGGAGGTGGACCTCGGCGTGAGCCGCCACCTTGGGCAGCGAGTACTCCAGGGGCGGACCGCCGACCGCGTGCACGAGCAGGACGGAGCTCATCGACTCTCCCAAGGGGTCGAGGGGGGAACGAAGTTGGTGGGCCGCGCCGCCGAAGTACCGCCGGGGTGGTGCTCACAGCTGGTCGCCTCGAGCGGGGCCGAGGAGAAGCCAACCATGTCGTGACACGCCCGGACCGCCTTTGGACGCCGCCGGCGTTGGGCGAACGCCAAACAGGCACCGGCCGCGCGGGGCGGCCCATGCCGTGGACCTCCCGCGTGCCCACAATGGGGTATGCGAGTGCGTCCGATCTCACCCGAGTTGCTGGTCGAGGAGGTCGCCGACCGCGTGGCGGCGCTGGAGGGCAAGCCGTGGCTGCGGATGGCGGTCGACGGCGCGGCGGCGGCGCTCCCGGAGGATCTCGCCGACGCGCTGGTGGATCCCTTGCGTCTGCGCGGACGCCCCGTCGTCCGGGTGCGGGCGCGGGACTTCCTCCGCCCGGCCTCGGTGCGCCTGGAGCACGGACGCGAGGACGCCCACGCCTTCTACGAGGACTGGCTCGACGAAGGCGGCCTGCGGCGCGAGGTGCTCGATCCGCTCGACGCCGACGGCGGCACCGGACGGGTCCTTCCGTCGCTGTGGGACGCCGCCGCCGACCGGGCGACGAGGGCGTCCTACCTCGCGGTGCCCGAGGGCGGGGTGCTGATCCTCGACGGGACCCTGCTGCTCGGCCGGTGGCTTCCGTTCGAGCTGACCGTCCATCTGTCCCTGTCGGCGGGCGCCCTGGCCCGGCGCACCGCCCCCGACCAGCGGTGGACGCTGCCCGCCTTCGAACGGTACGAGGCGGAGGCCGCCCCGGCGGACGAGGCCGACGTGGTCGTCCGAGTCGACGACCCCCGTCACCCGGCGCTGGTGGACAGGGACGGCTGACCGTCCCCCAACCGCCGAGCCCGCCCCGAGCCCGAGCCCGGGCGCCGCGCCCGCCGAGGGGTCCGCCAGGCCCGCCCCGGAGCCCGTCAGGTGCGCCCTTCGCGCTCCTGGGCGTCCTTCAGCGCGTCGGACTCGTCCATCCAGCGGGCCCTCACGACCGTGAAGCCCGCCCGCTCGTAGGCGTCGCAGACCAGTTCGTCGTCGTCGGCGACCAGGCGGACGGCGCGGCTGCGGGCCAGTGCCCGCAGCAGCTCCGGCTTGGTCACCCGCGCCGGGCGGCGGTCGTCGTTGCGGCGCATCCAGACCCTCCCCCGCGGCAGGCCGTGCCGCGCGAGCCAGGCCTCGGTGTCACGGCGGCACCGCTCCGGCCGACCCGTCACATACTGGATCTCGCACTCCTCGGCACTGGCCAGGGCGAGCGCCACCCCTTCCGCGAGCGGGGCGTCGTGCTCGGCCGCGGCGAAGAAGGCGTTCCAGTCCCGGGGCCTGCGTTCCAGGTGGTGCAGCCGGTGCCTGGTGTCGGCGAGCGTGCCGTCCAGATCGAAGACCGCCAACGGCCGCGCCTGCATCGTCCACTCCTCGGGCTCGCACTCCTGTTGGGCCGACGCCCACGTGGACAGGGTACGCACGCACCGCATCCGCGGGAGGCCCCGCACACCCGCCCGGGTGCGGGGCCCCTGCCGTGCCCGAGGAGGCGGCCTCAGAACTCGAAGACGTGGCCCCGGTCCCCGGCCATGCACGAGTTGCCGAAGGTCTCCTCGTAGTCGACCCGCTTGCCCTGCCAGACACCCTGGGCGGTGACCACCACGGGGTCCCAGATCTTCGGACAGATCCGCGGCGAGTTGCCCGCCCCCAGGGCGTTGAAGTCACCGTTGGCGGCGCGCAGTTCGGCGCACGCCTGTTCGGCGGCCGGGTGGTCGCCGCCGGCCGTGGGGGTGCAGCGCAGCACGACCGCGCGCTGCACCGTCGAGTCGGCCGCCGTCTCACCCTTGCCGATGGTCAGCACCAGTGCCGAGGGGGCGTACAGGGAATCGGTTCCTTCGGGGGCGGCGCTCGCGGTGCTTCCCGCGACCGTCAAGCAGCTCATGACCAAGGCCGCGCCCAGGCCGATCCTCGCGGCTATGTACCGCATTCCGAACACTCCTTCGTTGGAGGTTGCAGATACCGGACGCGAGTCTTCTCCAAAGACCCCAACCGGCGCACATCGACCGCACACATCTCGTCACGGCGCGTTGCGGTCCGGTGGCCGATTGTCTCCTTTCGCCTGTTCGCGACAGGCGTGGTCGATATGGGCGCCCACGTCCGCCGTCGTACATGATCGCCGGAGGCGGGAAGCGGCCACCCCCGGCCCATGGGGCGGGCAAGTGCTTGTGGATCACTGCAAGCCCGGCCGGTTCGACCGGAAACACCACCCTCGAGGGGGCATGGACCACCGTTGGGAGAAATCATGGGCAGACATCTTGTGACGGCACATCAGCTGACGCATCATGGCTACCGGCCGGTAGGAGTGGTTGGGCGGCCATGGCGCCGGCCGGGAGTTCCAGGCGTTTCGCCGTTTCCTTGTGGACCACGAGCACACCTTCGTCGCGCCGTCGGCCGGAGCATGCCGGCGTCGCCGCGACGGCTCGACCGCGTGCCCGCTCCGCCGGTTCGCAGGAGGTCGGCGTGAGCGTGCCCGTAAACGTGTACGACGGACCGGGAGGACTGCCCATGAATGATGCCCAGGACCCGGCGACCGGTCGGGTGAACTGGCTTCGATTCGCCGCGCTGGCCGTTCCGGGCTTCGCGGCCACGGCGGCCCTGGCCGTGGCGCTGGCCAATGGGGCGCTGGCGGCCTCGTTCGCCGTCTCGGGCCAGCAGTTCAAGGTCTCCGCCGACCGCCTCGACGGCACCGGCTTCGCCCAGTACGGCAGCGTGGACGCCAATGCCCGCGAGGACCTTCTGCCGGTGGCGGTCACCGCCATCAAGGACGCGCGGCTCAAAGACCTGTGCCAGTCGGTGGTCACCACGCTGCCGGTGATCGGTGACATATCGCTGAAGCTCAGGGCCGGTACCGGGAGCGAGGCGGTCACCGCCAAGGACCTGTTCGTCGACGCCACCCAGCTGTCGGGGAACGCGGAGTTCAACTCCATCGAGATCGGCCGCGACGCGTCCACCCTCGACAAGGGACCCGACGGCGCCCAGGGCATGCAGGACCTGTTCGCCCAGCAGGCCGACACTGTCGGTATCACGAATCTGCGCCAGGTCGCCTGGGCCACGAACGCGGGCACCTTCAAACTGTCCGGCCTGAATATGAAGATCAGCAAGGGCAGACACGAATGCTTCTGAGACCGCGGCCCGCGAGACCGCGCTCTCCGGGACCGCGCTCTCCGGGACCGCTGTCTTCGGGACAGCTGTCTTCGAGGCGGAGCCCGGCGACCCCGGGCGGGCGTCGGCGGCGCCTGCCGCGCCTGCGGCACTGGCGCAGAAGCCGTCCCTTCTGGGGCGGTCTCGCGACCGTCGTGGCCGGGGCGGAGATCAGCTCCATCCCCCTGGCACCGCTGAAGGTCATGCTCCAGCAGGGACCCGCGGGCATTCCCTCGCTGCTGATGGGCGCCGTGATGACGCTGATGGGCCTGTCCATGTGGTTCTCGCCGCAGTACCGCGCCCTCGCGGGCATCGTCACCGTTCTCCTGGCTGCGGCCGCCCTCGTCCTGTCCAACCTCGGTGGATTCCTCTTCGGCACCGTGCTGGGCATCGTCGGCGGCAGCCTCGCCTTCGCCTGGCAGACGCACCCTCCCCCCGATCCCGCCCCGCGGGCGGAACCCCCACACAAGGAGGAGCAAGCTGATGGACCGATTCCCGACACCGGCGCGTCCGGCCGCACGGCCGACTCACCGGCCTGACACGCTCAGGGCCGGCGCGGCGGCGCTCGGCGCCGTGTGCCTGCTCGTGGCCGGCACCTTGACCGCCCAGGCACACGCACAGCCCGCCCCCGCGGCCGACTCCACCACGGTCACCCCCGCGGGCGACTACTTCACCGCGAAACTCACCGGCACCGCGAGCTTCAAGTCCGGCTCCGTGACCGCCAAGTGCACCGTCTCCTCCTCGGTGCCGACCTCACCGCCCGGCACCGACGACCAGAACCGGATTCCGGCCGCACCCGGCAACCACAACGACGCGGGCCCCGTCTCCTCCCCCATCAACGCCCCCACCTTCAGCTCGTGCAGCACCGGCATTCCGGGCGTGAGCGCCACCATCACCACCAGCGGAAGCTGGGCGGTGTCCATGCAGAACGGCTCGCCGAGCACGGGGACCATGACCATTCCCACGGGCGGTGTCGTGGTCAAGACCAGCGGCCTCGCGAACTGCACGATCACCGCGGCGCCCACCGGCTCCGCCCAGGTCGACGGCGCCTGGACCAACGGGGCGCCGTCCACGCTCGCCTTCGCCAACGCCTCGGTGCCCATCTCCGTCACCGGCGGGTTCGGCTGCCCGACGAGCGCGACGTCCTCCACCTTCACCGCCACGTACCAGGTCACCGACGTCACCGCGCCGGGCTCGTCCGTCACCGTGACGGGCTGACCGAGCGGAGCGGGGCGTCGTCCTACCGGGCGCGTCATCCTCCCGGGGGCCGCGCCCCACCGGGAGCCGCGCCCTACCGGGGGCGGCGCCCCGCGAACGCGGCCAGGCGGTCGTAGGGCGGGGCGTCGTCGGGGGCGGGCGCCTGCGGACCGAACGCCCTGCCCTCCTCCTCGGTGCCGCGGAACTCCGGCCGAAGCGCGCCGTGCATCCACTGCAGCGAGGTCTCGGCGATCTCGGGATCGAGCGGCGGGTTCTGCCCGGTGGCCGTGGCGAGGTCCCAGCCGTGGACGGCGAACTCGGCGATCTGCTGGTCGACCGGGAATCTGGCGGGCACCTCCCCGAGTCCGGGCAGGGTGACGGTGCCCGACAGGTCCCCCGTCTGCCGCCACGCCTCGATGAGCCGGCCCGCCCGTTCACGGAAGAGGCCGGCCCAGTCCGGTCCCGCCGGGGGCGCGGACAGCGACCAGTCGGGACTCTCGCCCCTGGCGGCCACGGTGAACTGGTCGAGGTCGTGGACGAGGTGGTCGAGCAGCTCACCCACGTTCCACGACCGGCAGGGTGTGGGCTGGGTCGTCTGGGCCTCGCGGACACCGTCGACGACGGCGGCCGTCTGGTCGAGGGCGCGGGAGAGCTGGGCCACGGGATCGTCGGCAGCGTTCATCGTCGGCCTCCTCACTCCCAGTATCCCCGACTCCGCGGTGTCGACAACCAGGAGGACTCGCAGGCGCCGCCGCGCCCGAGCACGTCCAGCAGGGGGAGCCCGAGGCGCGTCTTCAACCACGGGCGGCCACGGCGGCGGGCCCGGCACTGCCCGCACACCGCCCGTCAGTTGAGGATCACGAAGTCGCCCGGGGCCACCTCGGTGACCTCAGTGCGCTGCCGTGTGCGGACGGCTGCCGTCGTCGGTGATGCCGAACACCCTGACCGCCTGGTAGTAGGTCCACGCGGTGCTGTTGCAGGCGGTGCGGCTCGCCCCGAGCCGTAATTTGGCGCAGACGCGTTTGAGGTCCTCGTAGAACGCGCTGTCGATCCGGTCCTTGTTGGCGCCGAACGTCCCCGCCGCCTTGTAGTTGCGGTAGCCGAAGTCATGACGTGCGCAGGGGAGCCGGAAGCGGAAGCCGAGGGGATTGTCCGGCGAGCTGGTGCAGTAGTCGGTGGACCAGTCGAATCCGTAGGCGGCCCATGCGCCCTGGTTCTGCCGGGCGGAGTTCCAGGCGTTGAAGCTCCCCGCGCCGGTCCGGGTCCAGTCGGCGAGCACTTGCGGCTTGTCGGACGGAGCCGCGCCGACGGGCCCGACCCCGGCGGCGACGCCGGCGAACGCGGTCAGGACTGTCGTGGTCATGCTGATGATCAGGCGACGCATCCCAGCACCTCCCGTTGTCCGGCCCACGCCGACGCGGGACCGGACCCCATCCCAGCGGATAAGGAACGGCGAGTCCATGTCGCAAACACCCGCCAAAGGGGTGATCCGTGAGCGTGTTCCGGACGGCGGGCCCCGGGCGGGGCCGCGCCGGGCGTGGCGTCGTTCAGGTCGTTCAGGAGGGCCGGTCGTCGTGACGGACGATCACGAACGCGTCGAGCTGAGGATCGTAGTGGTTGTGGTGCGCGATCCCGCTCTCGCCGCTCAGTCGGTCGGCCAGCGCGTCGGCACGCCACACCGGTGCGCTGCCGGGCACGGTTGCCTGGACGGAGCCGCCGGTCGTGGGGCATCTGCGGCATCGGGAGGCGAGGCTCGGGGCGGTTGCTGCGGTGGTCAAGAGGTCTCCTGTCGGGCTACGGACAGCACGAGGTTAGTGGTTCGGCCGTCCACCGGTGCCGGAGTCGGCGAGGCGTGTCTGTGTGGTGGGACACGACGTACGCAGCCGTTCGGTTCCGCGGTGGCCCGAGGTCCCTCGTTTGTGGGACAACCCGATGCGCACGGGGAATGGCGGGATGGAAACGGAACCGGCCGGGCCGGGCGGCACGGTCCGGCCGCCTCACTCGCGCGAGGTCATCCCCGGCAGTGCCGCGGTGTTCAGGGGGCGTACAGCGTGGACGTGTACGGGTGCGACGAGCCGCCGGGGCACGGGCCGAAGAACTCTTGCCCTCGGCGTCGAACGCCCGCACCGTGAACTCGCGGAGCACATCACCCTTCGAAGGCGGCGTCAATGCCCGCGTGAAGGGCACACGACATCGGCACGGGAACTCCCGGAACGAACCGGTACTTCCCGGACGGCGGACCGTCAGTTCGGCTGAATGAGCGGTCAGTTGGGAGGACGCAGACCCATGGGGTTGGGAAAGGGGATCTGCCCCGATCGCGCCACCTCGCGGGCGGGCCGCGCGACGAGGTCGAGCAGGCACTCGCCGTCGCCGAGTACCCGGTAGGGGACGAGGGCCAGTTCGTCGGTGCGGGACTCCACCCGCTCCCGGAGGGCCCGGCCGGCGGAGGTGGGCTCACCTGTGCCGGTCAGCAGTCCACGGCTCGCCAGACGGTCGGCGGCCGCCTTCCACTCCTGCGGCGACCAGCCCCGGTTGTCCCGCAGCACCTCGACCGGGACGCCCTCGGCGGCGGCGAACAGCACATGCGCCTCGCACCCGTCCAGGCCCTCCGCCACGAGCAGGGCGACATGTCCGTCGCCCCGGTGCTCGCGCAGTGTCGTCGCCGCCTGCCACAACGCGCCGACGGGGTCGGAGGGTTCGGGCAGATCCCGGTTTGCTCCGAAGAGCGGGCGGCCGCCGCCGTCCGCCGCCTCCACCACGGGGCGCAGCAGGGTCAGCGCCTCGGCGGCGACGGCCCCCGCCGCGGGGGCGATCCGCCGAAGTGCCGCCGATGCCGCGGCCGTACGGGCGTCGAGGACGGCGGCCGGGGAGGCGTACGACCAGGCGTCGGGCAGGGCCCGGCGGACCATCGAGGGGCGGAAGTTGAAGAACGCGGCCGACACGACCGCGGGTGACGCCTCGCCCAGGGGCGCCGAGCGGCCGGCGAAGTAGCCCATCCAGTACCCGCGCAGCCCCAGCGCACGGTTCGCCTCGAGGCTCTCGGGGGCGAAATAGGTGACGGCGTGCACGGTTTCGAGCACCCGCCAGACACTTCGGGCGAAGGACGGCTCCACAGGCGCATTGTGCCCTACGCGTTCTGCGTCAGCTGCGCGGCCCGCGCGCCCACGCGCCTGCGTGCCTGCGTGCCTGCCTCCCTGCGGGGCGCCGAGGATCGCAACTCACGAGCGGCCCGCGCGCCTGCGCGCCCGCGCTGCCTGCCCGCCTGAGCGGCCCGCGCGCCTACGCGGCCCGCGGTGCGGCCTGCGGGCGGAAGGGGCACAGCTCGTCGCGGCCGGGACCGACGATGCCGTAACTGGACTCCGGCACCTCGTTCCAGGCGCCCGGCAGGTCGCCTAGGGGCTCGGAGACGATCAGCCGGGTCTCCTCCGAGACCATCGCCAGGACGGGGTTGTCCGGGTACAGGGCGCGCAGGGTGTCCACATCGGTGCTGTAGAACAGCGAGCGGGACCGGTGCTCGCTGGAGTACCGGAACCCCCACAGCATCTCGCCGTCTCCCGTGGCGACCGTCATCTGGACAGGGTTCTCGACCCCGTTGGCGCGCCCGATCGTCTCGACCAGGCCCACCATGCGCTCGACGGCTCCCGGCGGGTCCTCCTCCAGGCCGAGGGTGAGGGCGAGGAAGAACAGGACCTCGGAGTCGGTCGTGCCCTCGACCGCGTTGAACAGCGACGGGTCGATCCTGAGGACCAGCTCCCGCCGGAAGCGGTGGAAGTCCACGACCGCGCCGTTGTGCATCCACAGCCACCGGCCGTGCCGGAAGGGATGGCAGTTGGTCTCCTGGACGGCCGTGCCGGTCGAGGCCCGGATGTGGGCGAAGAACATCCTGGAGCGCAGATTGCGGGACAGCTCGCGCAGATTGCGGTTGTTCCAGGCCGGGCCGACGTCGCGGAAGACGGAGGGGCCGGTCTCGGAGTCCGCGTACCAGCCGACGCCGAAGCCGTCACCGTTGGTGGTCTCGACGCCGAGCCGCGAGTGAAGGCTCTGGTCGATGAGCGAGTGCTGGGGTCTGTAGATGAGCTGCTCGAGCAGGACGGGCGTCCCCGAGTAGGCGAGCCACCGGCACATCGGTCCACGCTCCTTCCCACCGGGAGTCCGCGCGGCCAGCCCCCTGCGGCCCACTCGACCGCCTGGACACGGAAGGCCCCGGTTTCAGTAAACGACCCCGCCCGCACGCCCGCAAACGCGCACCGCGTGCGTCGGCCGAGGAAGCGATCGCGGTGACCGGCAGGGCGCGGCTCCCCCGCCCGCCGGCGCGGAACCCTCGCGTCTACCGCCCGCCGGGCTTCTTCCACAGACTCGCCGGGACCGGGCCGACTCTGCGTCGGAACGCCGACAGGCGCAGTTCCCTCAGTTCGTCCGTCTCCAGCCAGCTCCGGCGGCCCTTGGAGTCGCCGACCGACCCGGCGGGCAGTTCGACCGCGCCCGGGCTGCCCGAGCGGTCCTGGCTGGTGATCTTGGCGACCACGGCGCTGCCCCCGTTGACCGAGACGACCAGGCACGGCCGGTCCTTCGAGCCCGGTCCGTCCTCGAAGGGGACGTCGGCCCACCAGATCTCACCCGCGCGCGGCTTTCCCCCGGACGGCTTCCCCGACGGTCTGCCCGTCGGCCGCTTCGGGGCCCTCGGCGGCCTCGGCCCTCCGGAGGGCCGTCCCGGCGGGCGGCCCCCGGCCGCACCACGCCGGCGCGACCCCTGTCTCAGCGTCCCGTCCGACACCGCCGCGACGAAGGCGATCACCACCACGACCGCCGCGAGCCACCACCAGCCACCCATCGCCGGATCCCCTACCTCACCACTCGGAAGACGATCCCGGCGCCCGAAAGCCGCCCGATCAGCGCCTCACCCATCGCGACCGCCGTGGTCACCTGTCCCGCCGTGTCCGGCAGTTCGTCGAACGCCAGGCACAGCGCCGACTGCGCCAGCATCTTCGCCGTCTCCCCGTACCCGGGGTCCCCGCCGGACACCTCGGTGACCACCTGCCGCCCACCCGCCTCGGCGACGAAGCGCACCGTGAACCACGCCCTGTCCCTCCGCTCGGCCGACGGCCCCTGCCCCGGCTTGCGGCGGTTCAGGAGCCATCGACGCAGCGGCGGTACCTTGGCGAGAGCGAACACCGCGCCCACACCGGCCACTCCCCCCACCGCCATGGGCAGGTGCCTGACCGCGGCGAAGTGCCGGTACACGAAGTCGGGCCCGTACTGTTCCAGAGCCGCCGCCGACCGCTTGACGATCAGCGGGTCGAGCGTGGGCAGCGGCACCGCCCACATGCCGAGCGCGTGCGCCCGGTGCGGCCGACCCCGCTCGGCCCGGGCGCGGCGCCCTCGAGGAGTGGGCTCCACCCGGCGGCGTTCCACGGCGGCTCGCTCGGCCTGTCTCCTGCGCGACATGACGCCCACCGCCGAGTGAAACGTTCCTCCGGAGAAGGTCCCGCCCGCCCGGACGAATCCCCGCACCCTCACCGGCACCCCCTGGGGCAGCAACCCCACCGTGTACAGCACACCCAGGTCGTACGGGACCGAGTCGAACCCGCAGGCGTGCACCAGCCGCGCCCCCGACTCCACCGCCCGCGCATGGTGGCGCGGATACATCGTGTCGACGAACTCCGGCTCCCCGCACAGGTCCACGTAGTCGGTGCCCGCCTCGGCGCACGCCGCCACCAGCGGCTCGCCGTAGCGCACATAGGGGCCGACGGTCGTCGCCACCACTCGCGCTTGCCTCGCGACGGCGCGCACCGACTCCTCGTCGGTGACGTCCGCGCGCAGCAGCGGGAGTTCGGCGCAGTCGGGGTTCAGCCGCGCCAGGCGCTCCCGCAGGGCCTCCAGCTTCGCGACGCTGCGCCCGGCGAGCGCCCAGCGGCACCCCGGTGGAGCGTTGCGTGCCAGATACTCGGCGGTCAGCTCTCCCGTGAACCCCGTCGCGCCGAACAGCACCAGGTCGTGGGGGCGGTCCTCGCGTTCCTTCGGCATGGGGCCACACCCTGCCCCGCCCGTGACCCGCCTGGCAAGGAGGCCCGACTCCCGTCCCGCCTAGCGGGCGCCCTGGAGCCGTGGATCCAGCACCCGCACCAGCCCATGGCCGACGGGTTTGAACCCGATTCGAGGCCAGTGGCCCGCGGAACCCGGTGAGCCGCTGCGCCAGCGGGCCGAGACATACCGGTAGCCGTTGTCGTACGCCCAGGCCAGCGCCGTCGCCAGCAGCACCCGGCTCACACCCTCACCGCGTGCCGACGGGGCCACGAACGCCTCCGCCAACTCCACCGAGGCCGGGGGCACCAGCGGCCAGGGCGCGGCCGGCGTCAGCACCACCATGCCTACCTCCTCACCGCCCCGCACGGCGATCCAGGCCGCGCTGCGCGGGTCCGCCAGCGCCCCGGTGTAGTGACCGCGCAGCGCGGTCAGCGCCTCGTCCGGCTGCGGAGCGAAGGCCGCGGACTGCCGGTAGCCGCGAGCCGTCTCCACCGCCATGCGCCCGATCGGGGCCCCGTCCGAGGGGCCCGCGCGGCGGATGGTCAGGCGTCCGACCTCGCGCGGCTGGCGCCCCCGCGCCTTGACCGGCATCAGGCCGTGCACCCACTCGAGGCCGAAGCCCAGCCGGAACCAGGCCATGGCCACCGCGTCGTCCGCGGGCATCCACACATAGTGGGTGAGCCGCCGCTCGGCGACGAGCCGGGCGGCGACGCGCACATACAGCTCGTGGAGCACCTCCGCCTCACGTCCGGCCGACGCCGCGAAGCCGCCGAGACCGACCACGGCCGAGCGGGGATGGGCGTGCAGCGCGGCGTGCTCGTGCGGTTTCAAGTCCTGCGCGGCCGCGACCAGGAACCCCGCCATCGCCCCGCGCTCGTACGCGACGGCCGACACGCACCCGCTCTCCGACAGCCGCCTCTGGACCAGTTCCAATCCGCTCGGAAGACCCGTCTCCCGCGCGGAGAGGTACGGCAGGGCCCGCCGGGCCCGGCCGTACCACTGGTCCACCAGACCAGCCGCTTCCGGTATGCGATCGGCCGCCAGGGGCGACAACTCCAGTGCCATGGTCGAAGGACGCTAACGGCCCGACGGCAGGGCCGCAATCCGGCTGCCTCGACGTGGGGCCGCTACAGCGCCTTGCCCAGGCACACGCTCAGCGGTTCGTCCCGGTACAGGCCGAACTTCGACACGTCCGTGTACCCGCACGAGCGGTACAGGCTGATCGCCTCCGGCTGCTTGAGACCGGTCTCCAGCACCATCCGCTCACGGCCGGCCGAGCGGGCGCTGTCCTCCAGGGCCGCGAGGATCCGCCGGGCATGCCCCCTGCCGCGCGCGTCCGGCGACACATACATGCGCTTCACCTCGGCGTCGCCGTCGCTGTATCCCTCCGGCGACCTCACCTGCGCCCGCCAGCCGCCCATGGCCACGGCCGCCCCGTCCGCGTACCCGACGAGGAACAGCCCCCGCGGCGGAGCGAACTGGCCGACCTCCATGGAAGTCGCGTCCCCGCCGCCGTACCGCTCCTCGTACTCCCGCTGCACCAGCGCCGTGAGGGCCACGGCGTCCGGGTGGTCATAGCGCACAATCTCGATCCGCACGTGCACCATCGTACAAACGCACGAAACCCGCCCCTGGTCAGGGCGGGGAAGCGGCACCGGTATCGTCTGGCGGATGCCGACGACCGTGACGACCGTGAACGTGAACGGCCTGCGCGCCGCCGCCAGGAAAGGCTTCACCGCCTGGCTCGAGGGCACCGCCGCCGACATCGTGTGCCTCCAGGAAGTGCGGGCCGAGCCCGACCGGCTTCCCGCCGAGGTCCGCGAACCCGAGGGCTGGCACACCGTCCACGCCCCGGCCGCCGCCAAGGGCCGCGCCGGTGTCGCCCTCTACACCCGCCAGGCGCCCGAGGCCATGCGCGTCGGGTGGGGCTCGGACGAGTTCGACGCGTCGGGCCGCTATGTCGAGGCCGACCTTCCCGGACTGACCGTGGCCAGCCTCTACCTGCCCTCCGGCGAGGTCGGCACCGAGCGCCAGAGCGAGAAGGAGCGGTTCTGCAAGGAGTTCTTCCTGTACCTCGTCCAGTTGCGGCAGCGCTGCGCCGCGCAGGGACGCGAGGCCGTGGTCTGCGGCGACTGGAACATCGCGCACCGCGAGGCGGACCTGAAGAACTGGAGGGCCAACACCAGGAACTCCGGGTTCCTGCCCGAGGAGCGCGCCTGGCTCTCCAGCGTCTTCGACGAGGCCGGGTACGTGGACGTGGTCCGCGGCCTCCACCCCGAGGGGCCGGGCCCGTACTCGTGGTGGTCCTACCGCGGCAAGGCCTTCGACAATGACAGCGGGTGGCGCATCGACTACCAGGTCTCCACACCCGCATTGGCCGCCCGTGCGACGTCCGCGGTGGTCGAGCGCGCGGCGACCTACGATCTGCGCTGGTCGGACCATGCTCCCGTGACCGTCACCTACGACGTCTGACCGCGTGGCGCGGGGCACCGCGAGTGGCACCGCGAGTGGCATCACGAGGCATCGCACGGCATCGCACGGCATGACGAGGTATGACGAGGGCATGACGAGGGCATGGCTCGGGGCCGCGGCTCCCCGGAGCCGGGGCGGGAACGCCGCGTGAGGTCACCGGGAGGAGGCCAGGCGCATACGTGCCTCCACTTCCCCGTCGCCCGAGACCAGGCCCAGGTCCTCGACGGCGAACGAGCTCACCAGCGCGTCCCTGACCATCCGGACCGGCCGGTCGCAGCCGAACAGGTCAGCCGTGACCGTGCCCGACAGGGCGACGGGCCCCGCGTTCTCGGCGGGGACGCGGACCTCGACGTCCTCGATCCACACGGTCTGCCTCCGCGTCGCCCCGCCGGCCTGCCCGTGCACCGCCGCATGGGCGGTGGGGAACGCCGTCTCCAGCGCGCCGAACACCGTCTGCGCGTCCTGCGGGCTGCAGCCGCTGAGGTGGACGTCGACGTGGTCGGCCGGCCATTCCTGGGTGTTCATCGGCTGCCTCCTCCGAGGGAAGGGTTTCCGCCTTCGAAGTCACAGTAAGAGAGACCGGGCCCGAGCGCACGGCGGCCGGGGCCGGGCGCTCGGCCGGGTTCAAGGGCGTCCGGCGGCCCCGGATTCAAGGGCCGCGGCGGCGCGGGCGGCCCGGTCGCCGAGCTCCCTCGGATCAGCGTCGTACAGCGATCCCGCAGGCCACTTCGTCGCCTGGAGGTCCCCGAGGTGCTCGCGGCCGGCATCCGCGAGTTCTTCGGCAAGGTCCGCCGGCCCGTCCCATCCCATCCCAGCCCAGCCCAGCCCGGCCCGTCCCAGCCCGGCCCGGCCCATCCCGACCCGGCCGGGCCATCCCGACCCGAGCACGACGTGCGCACGAGCCACGCAAGGCCGCCGCACGATCCGTGCACGGTCGCCGCACGACGCGCGCAGGGTGGGCGCACGGTGCACGCACGAGCCGGGCACCACCGGGACATCCTCGGGACACGACCGGGACCGGGTGCCCAGGTGCCCAGGACGTGAGGCCGCCTACGTTCGAAGTGTTCGTGGGACGGGGGTACCTATGGTGCGGGTGGCGGTCGTGGGGGCCGGGATCGGAGGGCTCGCCGCAGCGGTGGCGCTGATCCGACGCGGCTTCCGCGTGGATGTGTACGAACAGGCGCGGCGGTTGGGCGAGGTGGGCGCGGGGCTCCACCTCGCTCCCAACGGGAGCCGATTGCTCGCGCGCTGGGGGTTGGCGGACGGCCTCCGGAGGACCGCTGTCCGCCCGGCCGCGCTCGAGGTCCGAGACGGGAGCAGCGGCCGCGGCCTCATAGAGCAGCCGATGGGCGACGGGTGGGAGGAGGCGTTCGGCGCCCCCTACTGGACGGTCCACCGCGCGGACCTGCACCGGGCTCTCGCCGATCAGGTCCCGGTGGAAAGTGTGCATGTGCGCCGCGCACTCGTCGGGTTCGCGGACGAGGGCGACGGGGTCCGGCTGGAGTTCGCCGACGGAGGTACGGCGCGGGCCGATGTGCTGGTGGGTGCCGACGGGGTGCACTCCGTCGTGCGGCAGGCCGTCGCCGGGCCGGAGTCACCGGTGTTCTCCTCCACCAGTGCCTTCCGCGGCCTGGTACCCGCGCATCGGGTGCCGGATCTGCCGCGTGACAGGGTGCTCGTCTGGGTCGGCCCGAGCTCGCGCCTGCTGTGCGCTCCCGTCCGCGCGGGCGCGTTCCTCGCCTTCGTGGCGGTCGTCCCGGGCGGTGAGTGGACGCTGGAGTCATGGAGCGCTCCCGGCGACGCGGGCGATCTGGCCGCGGCGTTCGCCGACTGGGACCCGGCGGTCAAGGAGATCGTCAGCGCCGTGGAGGACACCAGGCGCTGGGCCCTGTACGACAGGGAGCCGCTCGAACGCTGGGGCAGTGGCCGCGTCACGCTGCTCGGAGACGCCGCCCACCCGATGCTCCCCCATCACGGGCAGGGGGCCGGCCAGGCCATCGAGGACGCCGCCGCCCTCGCCCACTGCCTCGACACGGCGACGAGGGCGGGTACGGGTACAAGGACGGCGCTTCGCGAGCCGAGCGGGACAGCCGAGGGCTTGGCCAGGTACGAAGCGATACGCCGCCCCCATACGACACGGGTGCAACTGGGTGCACGGGGAGGCGGATCGCTGCGCCTGCGCCGACCGGGTCCGGAAACGCCGGACGGCGCCGGGCTGGCCTCGCTGGTGGACGACGTCTCCTGGATCCACCGGTACGACGTCGAGGAGGCGCTGGGGAGGGGCTGACGCCCGGCTGCCGGGTCATCACACCCAAGGCATTGGCACTGGTGAACGCGGCCGTCACGCGATCGGCGCGGGGACCGCGGCGGCAGGGACACGGGGAAACGGGGAAACGGGGAAACGGGGACCAACGATGTCGAACCAACTCGATCGGCGGCAGGTGCTGAGAGCCTCCGCCTCGGCGGCGGTGCTCGCGGGGCTGGCGGCGGTGGGTGCCGCACCGGCTTGGGCGGCGGACCACGGGCGTCATGGAGAGCATGAGGATCCCGAACTGCCCGATGTTCCGGGCATGCTGGGTGATCGCCGGGCCAATGAGGTCTGGTACCAACTGGACGAAGCCGCCCTCTACAAGGTCTCTCCCGAGCTGCTCGATGCCTACAAGGCCATCGGCAGGCATGTGGGCGGAAGCATCGAGCGGGAGTTCCGCACCACCTGGCTCACGATGAGCAAGTCCCCGGGCTATCCGGGCAACTATGCCTCGTTCATGGCCCCGATCAAGGGACCGCTGACCGTGGTCTCACGGATGCAACTGGGCGTCTTCGACCAGCTGTACCGGCACCATGACCCACGGCTTGTGGCCGCGTTCGCCTTCTTCGGCCAAGGGGTGCTCTACGACCCCCGCCGGGAGAGCGTCCGATCGCCCGTCCACACCATGAACTCACTGCCGGGCATGCCCCCTGTCGGCTACCACACCTGGCACGCCTATATGCGGGCGATGATGCTCCTCGGCATAGACCGGCACCGCTGGGAGGCATTCGCACCGCTGAACGGCTTCGCCTGGGCGCTGGCCTCGGTGGCGAAGCCCAATAGCCAGACAGTCAGCCCGCCGCTGCCACGCAAAGTGGTACTGGAGCTCGCCACCAGTTGGCTTCCGCGGCGAGCGCGGCGCCTGGACGCGGACTTCCAGTCGGTCCCCTACCCGGACGGCATCAGTTGACGGCCATGGACGCGAGCCTGGGCGCACAGGAGGCAGGCGCGGCGATGCGCACCGGAATCTGGCTGGTGGGGGCGCGCGGCTCGGTGGCGACCACAGCGGTGGTGGGCGCGGCGGCCGTGGGAACGGGGGCCGCTCCCCCGACGGGCTGTGTGAGCGAGCACGACGACTTTCGCGAGGTGGCACTGCCCGGCCTCGGCGAACTGGTCTTCGGCGGCCATGATGTGGCGCGCACCCCGCTGCCCAAGCGGGCCGAGCAGCTCATGGAAGCGGGCGTCATACCGCATGGGCTCGCCGATCTGGTGCGCGAGGACCTGGTCCGGGCCGACGCCGAGATCCGCCCGGGGGTGACGGCCGAGGCCGAGGACCAAGCGGCGGCCGTGGCGACCGTGGTGGCCGATCTGGAGGAGTTCAAGCGGCGCGGGAATCTCGAGCGCGTCGTCGTGGTCAATGTCTCCTCCACCGAGCCGCCGCCCACCGCCCATCCCGCGCACTCCACTGTGCGGGCGCTGCGTCGAGCCCTCGCCTCCGGCGAGCCCGTACTCCCGGTCAGCTCCGTCTATGCCATGGCGGCCTTCCTCGCCGGCTGCCCGTATGTGGACTTCACCCCCTCGTGCGGAGCCCGCCTGCCCGCGCTGGTGGAGCTCGCCCATGAGCGGGGCGTGCCCTGCGCGGGAAGCGACGGCAAGACCGGCGAGACCCTGGTGAAGTCGGTGCTCGCGCCGATGTTCGCCCGCCGGGCGCTGAGGGTGCGCAGTTGGTCGGGGACAAACCTCCTCGGCGGCGGGGACGGCGCCGCCCTCGCCGATCCCGCGCGAGCCGCCGGCAAGGTCGATTCAAAGGCCAGGGTCCTCGCGGAAGTCCTGGGCGAGCCGGTGGAGGGCGGGGTGCATATCCACCATGTCCCCGACCTGGGCGAATGGAAGACCGCGTGGGACCACATCACCTTCGAGGGGTTCCTGGGGACGCGGATGACCATGCAGTTCACCTGGCAGGGCTGCGACTCCTCGCTCGCCGCGCCCCTCGTGCTGGACCTGGCCCGGTTGATGGCGCTGGCCCACAGTCGCGGGGTCCATGGTCCGGTGCCCGAGCTGGCGTTCTTCTTCAAGGACCCGGTGGCCGGCGGAGAACATGCGCTCGAACAGCAGTATGCGCAGCTTGTGCGGTGGGCGAATGGGCCACGGGTGACGCAATGAGCCCACGGCAACAGCCCCTCCCCCGGCTCCCTGACATCGCCCGCCTGGTCAGGGCGCCCGCCG
Source organism: Wenjunlia tyrosinilytica (assembly GCF_014646055.1). Taxonomy (GTDB): domain Bacteria; phylum Actinomycetota; class Actinomycetes; order Streptomycetales; family Streptomycetaceae; genus Wenjunlia; species Wenjunlia tyrosinilytica. Next base: position 83,325 of record NZ_BMMS01000010.1, on the reverse strand, counting down.
CCCTGACCGTGCCCGGCGATGTCCTGGCCGGGGCTGCCGCCGGGGGCCGCCCCCTGACCGCCGCCACCCTGGGAACGGCGGCCTCCTCGGTCTGCCTGTACTGGGCGGGGATGGCGCTCAACGACCTTGCCGACCGCGAGGTGGACGCGGTGGAGCGGCCGGAGCGGCCCATCCCTTCGGGGCTGGTCTCCCCGGCGGCGGCGCTGGCCATCGCCTCCGGGCTGACGCTCGCCGGGCTCGCTCTGGCCGTCGCCGCGAGGGGGCGCCGGGGGCTGGTCGTGGCCGTGCCGCTGGCCGGTGTGGTGTGGGGGTACGACCTGGCGCTCAAGCAGACGGCCGCCGGTCCTGCCGCCATGGCGGTGGCCCGTGCCCTCGATGTGCTCGCCGGCGCCGGGCCGGGCGGGACGGGCCGGGCCCTCGCGGCCGCCGCGGTCGTTGGCCTGCACACGGCCTCGGTGACCGGGCTGAGCCGGTACGAAGTGAGCGGCGCTCCCCGGTCGGTGCCCGGGGCGGCGCTCGTGATGAGCGCCATGGCCACCACCGCCACCGCGGCCGTGGCAGGAAGGCATGGCTCCCGCCGCCGGGACCGAGCCGCCTGCGCCCTGTTCTCCGCGGTCTACGCGGGCAGTTGCGGCAGAGCCCAGTGGACCGCCGTGCGCAGCCCTTCGGCCCCGCAGGTGAGGCGAGCGGTGGCCGCCGGCATTCACGGCCTGATGCCGCTTCAGGCGGCGCTCACCGCTGCGGCGGGCTCGGTGCCTGCCGCGCTGCCCATCGCGGCCGCACTTCCCCTGGCCCGGTGGCTGGGCAGAAAGGTCTCACCCACATGATCCGTTTCGGCTACGGCACCAATGGTTTCGGCGACCACTCCCTGGAGGATGCCCTGGCCGTCGTGGCAGGCCTGGGCTACGACGGCGTGGGCCTCACCCTCGACCGGCGCCACCTCGATCCCTACGACACCGCGCTGCCGCGCCGTCTGTCCCACCTGTCGAACCGGCTCGAGGAGTTGGGCCTCGGCACCGTCGTGGAAACGGGCGGGCGCTACCTCTTGGACCCCTGGCGCAAGCACCGTCCGACCCTGCTGTCCCTCGATGGCGCCGACCGCCGTGTCGACCTTCTCCTGCGCGCGGTCCGGATCGCCTCCGAGGTCAACGCGGAGGCGGTCTCGTTCTGGAGCGGCGCCTGCCCGGCGGGCCTGCCCGAGGAAGAGGCATGGGAGCGGCTGGTCCGCGGCTGCGCCGAGGTGATCGAGGAGGCGCAGACAAGAGAGGTGGTGCTCGGCTTCGAGCCCGAACCGGGGATGTTCGTGGACACCCTCGACCGGTACGACGAGTTGAGCCGCCGCCTGGGATTCCCGGAGCGATTGGGGCTCACCCTCGATATCGGGCACTGCCGCTGCCTCGAAGAGCAGCCGGTGGACGCCTGCGTCCGGCGTGCGGCGCCCCGGCTGGTGAATGTGCAGATCGAGGACATGCGCCGGGGCGTGCATGAGCACCTGGAGTTCGGTGAGGGCGAGATCGTCTTCCCGCCCGTGCTCTCCGCGCTGGCGGACTGCGGCTACCAGGGCCTGGTCTCGGTCGAGCTGCCGCGCCACAGCCATGCGGCGCCCGAAGTGGCCCGCCGATCGCTGGAGTTCCTCCGAGCGGCATCCCCGTCCCCGCTCACCGGGGCCCGTCCGACCACGGGGCCGGTGCGGCAGGGGGTGGCGCCTTGACGGCGAGCCCTCTGCTCACCGAGCTGGCCGGGCGGCTTCCGGCTCGGGCACGGAACTGGCTGGACGGGACAGCGCCCCGGCTCCTCGAGGACTCTGCCCTCGTGGACCCTGCCCTCGTGGACGAGGTGTTCCCCCTGGTGGGCCGGTGCTGCGGACGTGACCCATTGCCCGGGCATGGGTGGGCGCGGGGATGGACCACCGATGACGCGGTCCGGACCCTGCTCCTGAGCGGGCTGCCATGGAGCCGATCCACGTTGGCCGCCGCCCTGACCCGGCTCTACCGCCAAGGTGACGCCTCGGAGCGGCGCGGGGTGCTGAGGGCGCTCCATCCGCTCGATGAGCACAGGGACCTGGGGGCCATGGCGCTGCCGATCGTTGAGGACGCCCTCAGAACCCACGACCCGCGGCTGATCACCGCCGCCCTCGGCGACTACGCGGCCCGGCATCTCGGCGCCCATGCCTACCGGCAGGCGGTACTGAAGTGCGTGTTCACCGGTATCCCGCTCGCCGATGTCCGCGGCCTGGACGAGCGCGCCGACGCCGAACTCACCCGCATGCTCGCCGACTACGCCCATGAACGGCTGGCCGCGGGCCGCGAGGTGCCGCCCGACGTCCGCTCGCTCATCCGGGCGGCCCACCCCGAGCTCTTGGAGGAACCAGCGCGATGCGCATCTTCGACCCGCACATCCATATGACCTCCAGAACCACCGACGACTACGAGGCCATGGCCGCCGCGGGGGTGCGGGCCCTGGTGGAGCCCTCGTTCTGGCTGGGCCAGCCCCGTACCGGCGTCGGTACGTTCGTCGACTACTTCGACGGGCTGCTGGGCTGGGAGCGGCACCGCGCCTCGCAGTTCGGGATCCAGCACCACTGCGCCATCGCCCTCAACCCCAAGGAGGCGAACGACCCACGCCTCGCCGGGGTTCTCGACCTCCTGCCCCGCTACCTGGTCAAGGACACCGTGGTGGCGGTCGGCGAGATCGGCTACGACGCCATGACGCCCGAGGAGGACAAGGCCTTCGCCCGGCAACTGCGTCTGGCGATCGAGCACGATCTGCCTGTCCTGGTGCACACCCCGCACCGGGACAAGGCCGCCGGCACGCGGCGCAGCCTCGATGTGATCCGGGAATCCGGGATCGATCCGGGCCGCGTGGTGGTGGACCACCTCAATGAGGTGACCGTCGGCATGGTGGCCGACAGCGGCTGCTGGATGGGCTTCTCCATCTATCCGCAGACCAAGATGAGCGCCGAAAGGATGGTGCGGATCCTCACCGGGTTCGGCACCTCGCGCATCCTGGTCGACTCCGCCGCCGACTGGGGCCGCAGCGACCCGCTGAGCACCCGCCGGACCGCGGACGCGATGACCGGGTCGGGCTTCTCCCCGCAGGATGTGGACCGGGTGTTCTGGCAGAACCCCGTCGAGTTCTATGGGCAGAGCGGCCGACTGGAACTGGGCGACACCCCCCTGGTCGACACAGGGATCGCCGTGCGGGCCGCGCCCGAGGCGGAGTTCGCCGGCAACTCGATCCGCCGCGGCGCGGAGTAGGACGCCGTGCGCTTCCGGCACCGCGACGGCTCCGCCGTCCATCTCGCCTACTGCACCAATGTGCATCCCGCCGAGAGCCTCGACGGGGTGCTGGCCCAACTGGCCGACTACGCCGAGCCCATCCGCCGCCGTCTGGGCTGGGACCGGCTCGGCCTCGGGCTGTGGCTGGCCCGCCCCGTCGCGGCGCGACTGGCCGCCGCCCCCGGGTCCCTGGCCGTGCTGCGCCGCCAACTCGACCGCCGGGGTCTGGAGGTGGTGACCCTCAATGCCTTCCCCTACGCGGGATTCCATGCCCCCTCGGTCAAGAAGGCGGTCTACCGGCCGGACTGGACCGAGCCCGACCGGCTGCACTACACACTCGACTGCGCCCGGGTCCTGGCGGCGCTGCTCCCGGAAGGCGCCGACCGCGGCAGCGTGTCGACCCTGCCGCTGGCCTGGCGCGAGCCCTGGTCTTCCGCACGGGCCGATCGTGCCCGGCGCCATCTCGACTCCATGGCGCAGAGGCTGGCGGCCGTGGAGACACGGACCGGGCGAGCGGTGCGGGTGGGATTCGAACCCGAGCCCGGCTGCCTGATCGAGAACACCACCCAGGCCGCCACCCTGCTGTCCACCGTGGACCGGGACCGGCTCGGTGTCTGTCTCGACGCCTGCCATCTGGCGGTCGGGTTCGAGGATCCCACCGCGGCCTGCGCACGCCTGCACGCCGCCGGGCTCCCCATCGTGAAGACGCAGGCGTCCTGCGCCCTGCAACTGGACAATCCCCGCGACCGGTTGGCCCGTGCCGCGCTGGAGCGTTTCGACGAGCGCCGCTTCCTCCACCAGACCAGGGAACGCCACACGGACACGGTCCTGGGGACCGACGATTTGCCCGAGGCTCTGGCCGGGGCCCTGCCCGGGGACGGTCCCTGGCGTGTCCACTTCCATGTGCCGCTGCACACCGATCCCCCGCCGGGACTGCGCGCCACCAGGCCCGAGTTGCTCAAGACCCTGGGAGTCCTGCTCGGCGGTGATGCCGCGCTCACCGATCACATCGAGGTGGAGACCTACTCCTGGCCCGTGCTGCCGGAGGCACCCGGATGCGCGGGGCTGGTCGAGGGAGTCGCGGCCGAACTCGCCTGGACCCGTGACGCGATCACCGCTCTCGGGCTGAAGGAGGTCCTGTCATGAGGCGACTGCTGGTGGTGAACGCGGTGGGGCTCACTCCCCGCCTGCTCCCCCATATGCCCCGCCTGCGGGCTCTGCGCGACCAAGGCTTCGGAGCCCGTCTGGACACGGTGCTGCCCGCCGTGACCTGCTCCGTGCAGTCCACCCTTCTCACCGGGGAACCTCCGTCCGTGCACGGCGTGGTGGGCAATGGCTGGTATTTCCGTGAACTCGGCGAAGTGCTGCTCTGGCGCCAGCACAACCAGCTGGTCGGCGGCGAGAAGATCTGGGAGACCGCTCGCCGCCGGCGCCCCGGCTACTCGGTGGCGAACATCTGCTGGTGGTATGCCATGGGCGCGGACGTCGACTGGACGGTCACACCCCGGCCCATCTACTACGCCGACGGACGCAAGGAACCCGACTGCTACACCTTCCCGCCCTCTTTGCACGACGAACTGACCAACCGCCTGGGCGACTTCCCGCTGTTCCGCTTCTGGGGGCCGGCGGCCGGTATCGCCTCCTCCCAGTGGATCGTGGAGGCCGCCCGCCATGTCTTCCGCCGGCACCGGCCGGATCTCTGCCTGGTCTACCTGCCGCACCTGGACTACGACCTTCAACGCCATGGTCCGCACAGCCGCGCAGCGGTGAGGGCCGCCCGGGAACTGGACCGGACCCTGGCGCCCCTGCTCGACGATGCCCACCGTGTGGGGGCCCGCGCCGTGGTCCTGAGCGAGTACGGGATCACCCCCGTCTCCCGGCCGGTGGACATCAACCGCGAGCTGCGGCGCGCCGGTCTGCTCCAGGTCCACACCCAGGGCGGTATGGAGTATCTGGATCCATGGACGTCAAGGGCCTTCGCTGTCGCGGACCATCAGATCGCCCATCTCTACGTGCGTGACCCGGCCGATGTGCCCAGGGTCTGCGAGCTCTTGCGAGGCATCGACGGGGTTGCCGAGGTGCTCGGCGACACCGGCAAGAAGGACTACGGGATCGACCATCCGCGGGCGGGTGAGCTGGTGGCCATGGCCGCCGCTGATGCCTGGTTCACCTACTACTACTGGCTGGAGGACAAACGGGCCCCGGACTTCGCCCGGCTGGTGGAGATCCACCGCAAGCCCGGCTATGACCCGGCCGAGTTGCTCTTCGACCACACCGACCGGCTGGTCAGGATCCGTGCGGCTGCCGCGCTGGCCCGCAAGAAGCTGGGGTTCAGATATGCGATGAAGGTGGTCTCCCTTGACCCGTCCAGGGTGCGCGGCAGCCATGGCCGCCTGCCCGCCTCCGCGGACGACGCACCGGTCCTGCTGGCTTCGGATGCCTCGCATGCCCGGGACGTGATAGCCGCCGCCGAGGTGAAGGAACTCCTCCTGGAACTCGCCGGTCTGGCCGGTCCGACCGGTCCGGCCGACTGACCATGCGTCTCCTCGCGTCGGGACATCACCCGGGTCGGGGCATCACTCGGAGTGGGAGAACCGGTATGTCGCCACGGCCAGCGCCGCCATCGCCAGCGCCGCTATCAGGCCGACCTCCAGGGCGACCGGCGGGGTCCAGCCCCACCACTCGGGGCTCGCCGCACGGGTGCCCAGGCCGCTGACACCGGCTCCGGGCAGGGTGCGCCTGAGTGCGTCGACCGCATAGGTCAGGGGGTTGGCCATGACGGCGGTGCCCAGCCACCCCGGCAGCCCACCGGCGGGAAAGACCGCACCGGACAGGAAGAGCAGGGGCATCATGCACAGTCCGACGACGACCTGGAAGGTCTCTGGCCGCTTGGCGCACACGGCCACCAGCACCCCCAGCGCCGTGAACGCGAAGGCGATCAGCCCCAGTTCCATCAGGGCGAGCACCAGCTCCGGCCGGTAGGGGATGCCGACCATTCCACCGAGGCACAGGATGGGCAGCCCATAGCCGACTCCGGCGGTGGCGCCTCCGAGGCAGGTGCCGGTCAGGAGGGGGCTGCGGCGTACCGGGGCCACAAGCATCTGGCGAAGAAAGCCCGCCTGCCGGTCCCAGACGATCGAGGCTCCCGCGGCGACGGCGGGGGCCTGTACGGCCATCAGGAGCACCCCGGGGAAGAGAAAGGCGCGAAAGTCCCTGAGGCTGTCCTGCTGCGAGGACAGCGCGGAGTTGAGGCCGGTGCCGAGGATCAGTAGGAACATCAGCGGAGTGACCGCGCTCATGGCGACCCGGAGCCGGTTGCGGCCGAAGCGGATGACCTCGCGCTGCCACAGGACCCTGACGGCACGCAGGTCGGCGGCGAGCGCGCCGCGGCCGGCGGTCTCCTCGGGCGGGGGCACCGGCTCGGGGGTGGTGGTCGGGGCGGCCGTGTCCACGGCGGCAGGTTCGGTGCGGGCCATGGCCTACCTCCTCGGTGCGATGCCGGCGAACGGGCTTGCGCCGCTGTCTGCTTCCCGGATGGTTCGCCCGGTGTAGTGCAGGAACACATCGTCGAGTGTCGGCGGGGTCACCGTGACCGAGTGCACGGGGACGGAGATGGCCGCGCAGAGCCTGGGTACGAAGGCCGCCCCGTCCGGCACCCGCAGCCGCAGCCCTCCGGGGCTCCTGTCCGGGGCGAAGCCGTCGGCGTCGAGACCGGCGGCGTCGAGGCTGGGGGCGTCCAGACCGGCGGCGTCGAGACCGGCGGTATCGAGATCGGCGGTATCGAAGCTGTCGGCGTCGAAGCTGTCGGCGTCGAGGCCCAGCCGTTCCCGGATGGCCCGTGCGGCTGCCTCGTCGTCATCGGTCCGCAGGACGACCAGGTCGGCGCCGACCACGGCCTTGAGCTCGGCGGGAGTGCCCTGGGCGACCAGCCGTCCCTCGTCCATGATGGCGATCAGGTCGCAGTGTTCGGCTTCCTCGAGGTGATGCGTCGTCAGGAAGACGGTGACTTCCCGCTCGCGCCGCAGGCGGTGCAGATGCTCCCAGATGGCCACCCTGGTCTGCGGGTCCAGGCCGGTGGTGGGCTCGTCCAGGAAGAGCACCCTCGGCGTGTGCAGGAGTCCCCGGGCGATCTCGAGCCGCCGCCGCATACCTCCGGAGAAGGTGCGGACGGTGGAGTCCCTGCGGTCCGCCAGATCGACGAGTTCGAGCATGTCGATGATGGACTCGACGGCCTGCCGTCGGGGTATCCCGAACAGGTCGGCGTGGAACCGCAGATTCTCCATGGCGGTCAGGTCCACGTCGAGCGTGGACTCCTGGAAGACGAGCCCGATGCGGCGGCGTACCTCGTGGGGTTCGCTCAGCACATCGCGTCCGGCGACCCGTGCCCGCCCGCCGGACGGCCGCAGGAGGGTGCACAGCATTCCGATGGTGGTGCTCTTGCCCGCGCCGTTGGGGCCGAGGAAGCCAAAGGTGCGGCCGGCGGGGACGGCCAGGTCCAGCCCGTCGACGGCGCTCCTGTCGCCGTAGTCCTTGCGCAGGCCCTCGGCGAGTACGGCGGCGCCGCCGCTTCCGCCCGGGCTCATGGACGCTTCCCCTGGGCGTGCCGCACGCTCATGACGGTGTGGAACAAGGTGACGTCGGCGGATTCGCCGATCGCCGCACCGTCCACCTCCACCCACGCATGGGCCCGGAAGGGCTGTGTGCGGATGCCGGTGCACCAGTCGGGCCAGCCACCGCCGAGGCGGCACAGCAGGGCGGTGGCCACCGACCGTTGCAGACAGCCCTGTCCGGCGCAGCGGGTGCTGACGGTGACCACCGCCTCGCGGGCGGCGAGGGCGCGGTCGGCGGTCGCGGGGCGGGCTCCTCGGCGCGCGCTCTCCAGCACTCGACGCAGCCGCCGTGGCGGCAGCTGGATGAGTACGCGGGCGGCGATCACGGCGGCTCTGGCGGTGATGTGGCGGTGCCATGGGAGCGGGACCCTGAGCTCCGCGGTGACCTGCATGGTCATGCCGTCACCACCAGGTGGGCGGCTCGCAGGGCGTCCAGCAGTGTCCTGACGTCGGTGAGGGCGCGGTCGGCGGCGTCGGGGCTGTGCGCGGTGAGCGCCGAGGCGGCGTCCTCGGGCGAGAGCCCGTCGAGCAGGAGGCGCAATGTGGTGGCTCCGGTCCGGTTGAGCTGCCAGTAGCGGCCGGTGCGCTGGTCGAGCAGGACCAGGCCGTCATCGGTGTCGGTGGCGGTGACGTCGGGGGTGAGGGCGAGGGTCATCGTGGTCCTCCTGCCATGGCGCTGCCGGGGGCGGTGGCCCTCGGGGAGCGAAGCCAGCTCTCGCAGGCCAGCGTGTTCTCGAACGGCACGAGGTGCCGTGATTCGGGTGTGGGGCCGAGCAGGGCTCGGCGCAGGGCCGCGGGGTCGACCAGGCCGAGCCGGGAGAGGTGCAGGTCGTCGCAGAGTTCGAGGAGGCGGGCGCGGTTGCGGCGCAGGCCCTGGAAGGCCTCGGCGCTGAACTCGCCCTTGCTGCGGCGGGCGAGGATCTCGTCGGGGACCACACCGCGCATGGCGGTGGCGAGGACGGGCTTGAAGCGGCCGCTCACCAGCCGGTCCCGCATCCGGACGGACAGGGCCGCCTCGATGACGCGGTCGTCGAGGTAGGGGGCTTCACAGGCGACCCCGGAGGCGCGCATGGCGGCGCCGAGTTGGCGGATGCCGCCTCCGCTGAGGACGACGCAGTCCAGGGTCTGGTGCTGGGCCCGGTCGCGGTGGTGGGGGCGGGGCCCGTCCTCCGCCGCCCGGCGCAGTGTGCGCCGTACGGTCTCCACGGCGTCGGGTGTGGCCCAGGGCGGCATCCTGGGCTCCCATCCCCAGCCGAGCAGCGCGTCGGTGGGGCCGGGTGCCGGGGCGGTGAGCCGGCCCGCCGCCGAGCGCAGCCAGGTGGGATAGGACCTGTTGTCGGCGAGGCCGCGCAGCGTGGAGCCCGGGCTCCAGCGGTTGAGCACCCGGAAGCGCTGGATGGTGGGAAGGCTGGTGAGGGGGTGGCTGCGGACGAGCGACCAGGGGGCGGTGGGCAGCGCGCCGAACAGTTCGTCGCCGCCGACTCCGAGCAGATGGACGCTGGAGCCCTCGGCCGCGACATCGGCGACGAGGCGCTCCATGTGCGCGCGGTTGCGTGCCCAGGGCAGCGGGCCCTCGTCCTCGCCGTGTGCCGTCCCGCCCGCCGCGTCCGCCTCGTACCAGGTGGGGCTGTCCGCGGTGGAGACGAAGCGGTGGCGGGCGGAGGGCAGGTGGCTCGCGGCACGCTCGGCCCAGGTCGTGTCGTCGTTCGCCCGGTCCAGGGGCTTCCAGTGGTGGGTGACGAGGTCGGCTCCCACGGCGTCCGCGACGAAGCACAGGCTGGTGGAGTCCATGCCGCCGGACAGGTCGGCGCTGATCGTGCCGCGGGCGCGTGCGGCGATCGTGTCGGACAGGGCGGAGCGGACGGCCTCGGCCGCCTGCGGCAGCTCGGCCTCGGGCTCGGGCGCCTGCCACCACCGCACCACCCGGGAGCGGCCGTCGGGCCCCAGCTCCAGGCGGGCGCCGACGTCCAGGGCCTCGACGCCGGACCACACGGGTCGCAGGCTCAGCGGCCAGGGCGGGGAGGGGGTCACCATCCGCAGCGCCAGGACCTCCTCGTCGGGATGTGCCCCGAGGAGTTCGGCGAGGGCGCCGGGGCCGTCGGCGGCCACTGTCACCCCGTGGGCCTCGGCGTGGAAGACCTGGCGTGCGGTGGAGACGCTGCCCTGCACTCGTGTGCGGCCGTCGAGGGACGCGGTCAGGTGGAACGAACCGGCCACGGTGCGGGCCACGGCGTCGAGTTCGCCCAGGGAGCGGGCGGACGCAAGGGACCGTCGCACGGCTCCCTCGTCGGCAGTGGCGTATCCGAGCAGGGCAAGCTGCCGGGCGCCGGCGGTCACGAGGATGAGGTCCTCGGCCGCCCAACGTCCCGCGATCCAGGGCCGCCCCGAGGCGTGGGCGACCACCTGGGTGCCGGGTGCGGCGGTGAGGCGCTCCGCCAGGGGCTGGGCCGCGGGACTGTCGGGAAGTATCGAGAAGTGCATGTCCGCCTCTCCGGTGTGGAAGCCCCTGTCGGCCGTGGGAGGAGGCGAGAGGGCTGCGGGAAGGCGGTGGAGGGAACCGCCATGCTTCCCTCCACCGCCGGGGAGTGGGCGGCCGGGTGTGACCGGCCGCCCGGGGGAGGCGGCCTAGCAGATCCAGGCGGTGCCCCAGAACCAGTCGTTCTCGACGCACGGCCCGAAGGCCAGGGTCAGGTCGGCGAAGCCGCCGATCTCGACCAGGGTGGGCGGCTCGTAGCTGTCGTGCTTCTCCATGCTCGTGTCACATCCCTCGACGCGAATCCGGGTGGGATCGGGGCTCCGCGGCGACCCGCGGAGCCCTTCTCCCTCGTGCAGCTCAACGTATGAGGCCCCCGGTCCCGGGTTCCTGGGAGCGAGGTCCCGTCGAGGTCCCGATTCGCGCCCGGGCGGGACGCCCGGTCAGACGCCCAGACCGGCGTCGCGCGCCCGTACGGTCGCCTCGGTGCGGTCGGTGACCTGGAGTTTGGTGAACACGTGCGACACGTGGTTGCGCACGGTCTTCTCCGACAGCACCAGCTCGCGCGCGATACGGCGGTTGGTGTATCCGCGGGCGAGCAGGTCGAGGATCTGGCGCTCGCGTTCGGTGAGTTGGGGAAAGGCGGCACGGCCGGGCAGGTCGTGCACGGCGGAGAAGTATCCGCTGAGCCGGGCGGCCACGGCGGAGCTGAAGACCGCCCCGCCCTCGGCGACGGTGCGCACCGCCCGAAGGAGTTCCTCGCGCGGTGTCCCCTTGACGAGGTAGCCGTGCGCCCCGGCACGTATGGCCGCCACCACCGCGTCGTCCTCGTCCGACATGGAGACGATCAGCACCCGCGGGGCGGTGGTGCCCGGCGGGGCCTCGGTGATCAGCGCCCGGGTGGTCTCGATCCCCGAGCGGCCGGGGAGCAGGAGGTCCATCAGGACGACGTCGGCCGCCATGTCGGGGCTGCGCAGGGCCGGCACCGCCTCCTCGCCCGTGGACGCCTCCCCGACGACCTCCAGGTCGTCGGCGTCCTCCATCGCCAGGCGGACCCCGGCGCGGAAGAGCGGGTGGTCGTCGACGAGGAAGACCCGCACGCTCATGCGCGCCCCCGCGGCAGCACGGCGCGTACGAGGGTTCCGGGCCGGGCGTCGGGCCGCGGCAGCAGGGCGAAGTGCCCTCCGGCCTCGTGCGCGCGGCGCGCCATGGACGCCAGCCCCGTGCCGCGGCCGCGTCGGCAGCCGGGGGACGGCCCGATGCCGTCGTCGAGCACATCGAGGACCAGGGTCCCGCCCTCGACCTCCAGGCGTACCGTCACGGTGCTGGCGCCGGAGTGCCGCAGGACGTTGGCCAGGCCCTCCGAGGCGATGCGGTAGGCGGCCAGCTCGGTCGTGCACGACAGGTCCAGCGGATGGTCGGGGACCTCCGCGGTGACCGCCACGGCCGGGCTGTCCAGCCGGGCGGCCAGTCTCCGTAACGCGACCGGCAGCCCCGCGTCCTCGAGGTCGGGCGGCCGAAGGTCGTCGATGATGCGCCTGATCTCCTCCACCGTGCGGGCCGTCTCGGCGGCGGCGTGGAGGACCAGGCGCCGCGCGGTCGGCTCATGGGCGAGCCGGGCCGCCGCGCTGTCGAGCACCAGGCGGACGCCGGCCAGGGTCGCCCCGAGGCCGTCGTGCAGGTCCCGGCGCAGGCGGCGGCGCTCCTCCTCCCGGGCGGCGGTGCGCGCGGCGACGGTGCGGTCGCGCAGCCGGGCCGGCAGCGCGCGCTCGATCAATGAGGCCATCAGGCCGGGCCGGAACCGGGGCAGCGCCGCGTCGGCGCAGATGTCCTTGCGCGCCGCGTCCGCCGTCCACCCGGTCGCTTTCAGCCTGTTCCTGACGTACGTGTAGTGCAGCCCCCGTAGTTTCGTCATGTCTCCCCCGTGATATTGCTCCGAGCCCGACGGTAGGCCGGAATCCGCCCAAACGGAGGGCCAGATTCGGCCGTTACAACCCAGCCTGTCCATGGATATCCACTCGGCAAACCGGGGTCAACCAGAATATTTTCCCCGCCCACCGCCGGAGGCTGAGATCGCACTGCTGCTCGAAACGGCCACTAAAGGGACACGTGAACAGCTCATATGGTTGCTCCGGCATCAATTCATGAAATGCAGCGATCCCCGACCGGACTCTCACTCGAAAGTGGGATGAAGGTCGCCATTTCCTCCACTGCCCACCCGATCGAGGGGGTGCTGCTTTCATTTCTTGACGGCTGGAACGCACGACATCCACGGCGGAGGAAGCGAGGGTCTTCCACTGCCGCGGTGTTCACCGATCCGAAACACCACTGGCCGAATCGCGGCCCGGTGGAACCCGCGGAGGGCATCCGGAAACGCCGATCAGGCGCGCGACCATATCGGCGGTACAGCCATAGCGGCGCCACGGCCATAGTGGCGGTACAGGATGGGCGTCGGTCAGGTGGCCCGCCGGGCCCGGGCGCCACGCACCTCGAGCTCGGCGAGCAGTCTTCGGGTGGCCTCGGTCACCGCGTCGACCGCCTGGTCGAACGCCACGCGGTTGTGGGCAGCCGGGGCGCGAAAGCCCGAGACCTTGCGGACGTACTGCAACGCCGCCGCCCGGATGTCGTCGTCCTCCACCTGCTCCGTCATCGGCGGACGGAGGGTCTTGATGCTTCGGCACATGCCTCCAGTGTGCGCCAAGGGTCCGACAGCCCGCCCCCCGCTGCGGGAGGGCCTCGGCCCGCCGCCGCAGCGGCCCGCGGCGGGCGCCGTCCGCCGCACAGGTCGCAGTGCTCCGGCAGGTCCTTCGGGTCGGCCCCGTCGGGCCTGCGCACGGTGTGGCCGGGCGGCGGCTGCACCCCGTCGGCGAGCCGGCCCTCCAGCGCGGTGAAGGCGGCGCGGTTGCCAGGGCACGAGCGGGCGCAGCCGGTGGGGGAAGCTGTCGACGAGCGAGTCCACGTGGGTGCCGTCCTCGACGCGGTAGCAGCGGAAGAGCCCGCCGCGGCCCGCCCGGCGCACCATGGACGCGTACACGTCGGAGTCCCGGCGGATGGGCAGCAGGACGTCGAGCGTGCCGTTCACGGTGATCAGGGGCCCGCTGGTGCCGCGCTCCGGGAACGCGCGGGCGGTCGAGCCGTGCGCAGTGCCCGTCGTGGGCGGCGGGCTTCGCCGAAGCGGTGGGGGCGGTCTCGGCGAAGACCAGAAGAAAGCCGTCGCGGTCGGCGAGGGCGGGCAGCCCGGAGTGGTCCGCGTAGTCCTGTGCGCTCTGGGTGCAGCCGTGCAGGGCGACGACGACGGCGGGGTTCGCGGGCAGGGAGGCCGGGCGGTGGACGTACGTGTTGAGGTCGCCGGGGTTGTCCCCGAAGCCGGTGACCTTGACGAGGGGGACGGCCCCGGCGGCGGGTGCCGGTGCGGCGTGGGCCGGGCCGGGAGCGCCGACCGGGAAGCGGTCGCCGTGGCCGCGGCGACGGCCAGGAGCGCCGCGGCGAGGAGGCGGGCGAGCCTTCGCCGCCACAACCGGATTCCGGGTGAGCCGACGTCCCTGTCTTCTCTGCGCGGCGGCGTCACTGTCGCCTCCTCGTCGCGGCGGCCATGGAGCCGCCCCGGCTCCATGGCCGCAGAAGCTGGTGACGGCGGATCGGGCGGCCTACGGGGTGCCCGCACCGCAATCGGATGCCGGGGCGTGTGGCGGCGGTCGGGTCCGGCGGGGTGCCGGGGGGCTCAGGCGGCGCGCCCGGACCTCCACTGCCGCAGGAGGAGCAGGACGGCGGATGCCCCGAAGAGCGCGGCGGTGATCAGCAGCCAGCGCTCCCGGAACACGTTGGGCGACAGGCCGGTGGAGGAGGCGTAGGGGGCCGAGCGGGAGAGGATGAGCGGGTACCACACCAGCAGGAGCAGTCCGGAGATGAACGCGGGTACGCGGACGTGGTTGAGGGCTCGCGGCGGTACGGCGCCGAGGGCGCGGTCGGCGGCGCAGTACAGGGGCAGGAGCACCAAGTCGTGCAGGACGGCCGCGCCGAAGAGCCAGACGGCGACCTCCATGGCCTCGCTCTCGAACAGCCGCACTCCCGCGTAGGCGGTGAGGGCGAAGGAGGCCGACGCGAGGAGCAGGTGCAGCGGGGAGGCGCCGTACAGGCGCCGGAACCGGTTCACGCGGGCCCCCGGAAGGTCAGCCGGGTCACCCATTTGGTGTTGTGGACACCGGGGTTGGCCGGAACGATGATCCGCGCGGGGTATCCGTGGTCCGGGGAGAGGTCGGCCCCGTTGACCCGCAGGGCCAGCAGGGAGCGGGAATCGCGGACCTGGTTGTCGCGCAGCACCGTCGAGCGGAACGAGCCGTGGCGCTGGACGGACTCGACGAAAACGGCGGGCGCCGCGCCGCGCAGCCCGACGAGCGCGGCGAGGTCGGTGAGCCGCACGCCGCTCCAGTGCTGGTCGTCGGTGGACCAGCCCTCCACGCAGGCGATGGGCAGGGCGGCGGTGTGCTGCGGCAGCGCCATCACCCGATCACGGGTCAGGACGGTCTCGCGGCCTGCGGCGCGCACGGTCAGCCGCCAGTCCGGGCCGATGTCCCGGGCGCGCACGCCGACGCTCGCCGCGGTCTTGTTGATCTGGAAGCCGCCCGGCCCCGAGCCGGGATCGCGCCCGTGCGGGGCGAGCAGGGCGGTACCGCGCAGCGGCCCGCCGATGCTCTGTCCGGCGGTCACCGCGAACAGGGCCAGTGAGCCGGCGCCGATCATGCCCAGCAGGCCGCGGCGGGACATCGTCGGTGCGGCGGGGCGGGCAGGGACCAGGCCGGTGCCGTCGAGCGGCTCGGGTTCGGTGCGCTCGGCGGGGACGCGCAGCTCGGTGCGCAGGCGCCGGGCGCGCAGCGACCGGACGGTCGGGCCGAGCCGGAAGGCGACATGGACGACGAAGGCCGCCATGAACACCCACGCGCCGTAGAAGTGGAGGGTGTAGAAGGAGCCGGGGAAGACGTAGTGCAGCTGGATGTTGAGCACGCCGGTGGCGAACTCGAAGAGCACACTGCCGACGAGCAGGAGCAGCGACAGCCGCTCGACGGCGTGGCCGGGCGAGCGCAGCGGCGGCCAGGCGAACAGCTTGGGGATGACGGACCACAGCTTGGCGAGCAGTACCGGGACCAGGGCGACGCCGAGGGTGACGTGGATCCCCTGGGTGAGCCGGTAGAGCCAGGGCGGGTCGGTGGGCCAGGGGAAGAGATAGAACCCGAGCACCCCCTTGCCGGGCGTCTGGTCGTTGACCGCGGCGAGGTCGGGATTGTAGGCGGCGTAGGAGAGCAGCCCGGTGACGAAGAGGACGGTGATCCCGAACAGGAGCACCGTCCCGAGCACGGCGGTCAGCCACGGCCCCCGCAGGGGGCTGCGCCAGAACTCCGGCCGGGTGGGCCCGGGCGGCGGGCGGCGGCCGGTGGCCGCGGGGGCGAGGACCGGCGCGCCCACGCCGTCCCGCCGTGGCGGCGTGTTGCCGCCGCCTTGCTCCTTCTCGGGTTCGCGGGGTGGTGTGCCGGTCATCTGGATCCTCGCTGGTCGCCGGGGGCGGGGGCTTGCCTCGGGACACGCTAGGACGCCGACCGGCTCGTCAGGGGCCTGCGGCCGGTGACGAAACCCTTACGTCGCTCCTCCGCCTCATCAGGACTCGCCGAAGAGCTTCAGCAGCTCGGCCCTGGCCAGCATCCGCGCGGTCTCCACCGCCGACGGCCGGCCCGCTGCGGGGTCGGCGCCGCCGTCGAGCAGGGCGCGCACCACCTCGTCCTCGCCCTTGAAGACCGCGCCCGCGAGGGGGGTCTGGCCGCGGTCGTTGGCCCGGTTGGGGTCGGCGCCCCGCTCCAGCAGGGCCGTCACCGCGGCCGCGTGCCCGTGGTAGGCCGCCAGCATCACCAGCGTGTCGCCCCGATCGTTCGTCAGGTCGGCGGGTACCCCGGCGTCGACGTACGCGGCCAGGGTCTGCGCGTGCCCCTGCCGGGCGAGGTCGAACACCTTGGCGGCCAGTTGCAGGACCTCCGGGTCGTGTGCGTGCTCTTCCGACGTGTGCTTCGAATCGCTCATCGTCCCAGCCCTACTTCCGCGGTCACGTCCGCCGTTGCGTCGGCCCTGTCGTTCCGCCGCGGGCACCGGGAAGGTCTCCCGCGGCGTGAACGCGTACTCCGTCGGCCCATCCTCGCGCAGACGCGGCGACCGCTCCTCGGCCCGCGCCGCATCCGGGCGATGCCCCACCCGTTCCCACCACGGCGCGATGGCCGCCTCGTCCACCCCGGCGCGGCCACGTGCGCTTCTCACGCGGAGTTCGCGGTGCCGCCGTACCGCGCCCTCCTCTCGTGCACACCCCGCCTCCCGTGCACACCCCGCCGCGCACCGCGTCCGCGCACGTCGGGATCCTGACCCACGGTAGTGATTTATTACGAAAATCACCTATTTGCCACTTTCCGGACTCGCTACTTCCTGTGAGCATGGAAGAACCCTCGGTGATCAGTCCCCACCCACAGGAGATAACCCCATGATTCTCTCCATCTCGGGCGTCGTCCTGCTCGGCGTCATTGCCTTCCTCTTCTTCCGGAAGGACGGCCTGAAGCTCTCGCATGCCGTCGTGTGCTCCCTGTTCGGCTTCTACCTCGCCGGTACGGCGATCGCGCCCGGCATCAAGGCGGGCGGGGCGAGCCTGGCCAGCATGCTCGGCGGCATCAAGATCTAGGCCGCCCACCACCACAGGGCCCGGACGCGGACTCCCCACCGCCCCGGGCCCATCGCCATTGCGCGACAGCGGCGCCGACCGCGCCGAGCGCGCCGCCGCAACAGCCCGTCACCCGGCACCCGTCACCCACCCCCGTCCCCACCTGGACCCCGACAAGCCCCCACCGGACAGGACAGCCCCAAGGAGCTTCCCGTGGCCCGGCGCCTCCGCCCCCAGCCCCCGCGCGGCCCGCACCTGGAACGGGCCCGCGCCGCCCTCACCCGCGCCGCCCTCACCCGCCGGCGCGCCGACGCCGCGAACGCCGCCGCGAACGCCGCCGACCACGCCACCGATGTCCTCCAGCCCGTCATCACCGTCGCCCGCGGACTGCGCCGCCAGACCACCTGGCTGCGCGCGTGGTGGACCCGCACCCCCGCCGAGCGGCGCACACCGATGATCTTCCTCGGCCTCGCCGCGGTCGCCGCCCTCACCCTCATGCCCCACGGCCCGCTCATCGCGCTCGTCGGCGCCATGGGAGCCGCCGCCTGGGCCGGACGCGAACGCGCCCCGCGCCACAGCGGCCCCAGCGAGGCCGCACTCACCAGACTGCGCAGCCTCTACGAAGCCCTGGTCCCGGCCTTCGGCGACCCCAACGACCCCCAGCCGCTCTACACCCGCGACGGCACATGGCACAACGTCCTCACCGACCATGCCTTCGACGCCGAAGACCGGCTCGTCCACCTGAAGCTGCGCTACCCCGCCTACTTCCCCGACCACGACCCGGCGGCGCGCTCCCGCGTCGAGCAGCTCCTGCACGCCAAGACCGGACGCGGCCGCGAATACCGCTTCGTGTGGAACGAGGAGGACAACCACCTCCTGCTCACCGCACTGCCCCCGCTGCCCACCGACATCCCCGCCCAGCGCTTCGTCACCGGACCCGGCGAGACCGTCCTCGGCTTCACCGACGCCGAATCCACCCGGCGCACCACCCCCGTCGTCACCGACTCCGGCGCCACCCGCCAGGCACCACCGCTGATCTGGCGCACCGGCCCCCGCTCCACCGAGCCCCACCTGCTGGCCCTCGGCCACCCCGGCTGCGGCGCCACCACCCTGCTGCGCTCCCTCGCCCTCCAGGCCCTCCACCACGGCGACGTCGTCGTCATCGACGGAAGCGGAAGCGGCGAGTACGCGTGCCTGTCCGGGCGCCCCGGCGTCCTCGCCGTCGAGAGCGGACTCACCGGAGCCGTCGCCGTCCTCGAATGGGCCGCCCACGAGACCGAGCGCCGCCTGATCGCCGTCAACCGCGCCCGCCAGGACGGCCACCCCGTCCCCGGCGACGCCCGCCGCCCCCTGTGGATCATCGCCGACCGCCCCACCGCGCTCTCCCAGCTCGCCGCGCCCGAAGGCCGCACCGACCCGCAGACCCTGCTCACCACCCCGCTGCGCCACGGCCGCGCCGCCTGCGTCACCGTCGCCGTGGCCGACACCCTCGAATCCGCGGCCGACCTCGCCCCCGCCGTGACCCTCAACACCCGCGCCCGCGCCGCCCTCGGCGCGCTCACCGCGCAGGAGGCCGCCGAGATCCTCGGCGCCCCCGCCCCCAGCACCCCGACACCGGACACCCCGCCCGGTCGCGGATACGCCAGGTTCGGCGCGGGCCGCCCGCTGCGGCTCCAGGTCCCGCACACCCCGGACCCCCACGACGAGGAGACCAGCGACGCCCGGCGCCGGGCCGTCCTGGACCTGCTCCCCGGCGCCGCCCCGCCCACCCGTACCGCCCCGGTCGCCCGCCCACCCGGCGGCCCCTTCACGGGAGCCACGCCCGCCCACGGCCCCGTCCCCACCGCTCAGGCGACGAACACCTCGCCCTCCACGTCCGCGGCGCCGCCCGCCTGAACCATCCGCGCCGCCGCCGCCAGCCGCGCAACCGCCTCCCCGGACACCTCCTCACCCACCGTCAGCGGCAGCCGCAGATACGGCTCGAACGCCCCGTCCACCCCGAACCGCGGACCCGACGCCACCATGACCCCGACCCGCTCCCCCGCCACCGCCAGCCGCGGACCCGAGACCCCGTCCGTGCGCACCCACAGCGTCAGCCCGCCCGACGGCACCGTGAACTCCCACCGCGGCAGCGTCCGCCGCAACGCCGCCACCAGCGCGTCCCGGTTCCCCCGCACCCGCTCGCACTGGAATCGCGTGACCTCCTCGCGGTACCGCGTCAGCAGCCTCAGCGTCACCAGCTGCTCCAGCACCGGAGTGCCCAGATCCACATAGGTGCGCTCCGCCGCCATCCGCCGCACCAGGGACGGCGACGCCCGCACCCACCCGATCCGCAGGCCTCCCCAGAAGACCTTGCCGGCCGACCCCACCGTCACCACCGTGCTGCCGCCCCGGTCGAACGCCGCCATCGGGCGCGGCATCCGCAGCCCCGGCTCCATCGCCAGGTCCACCATCGTCTCGTCCGCCACCACCACCGTGCCCGCCGCCCGCGCCTGCCCGACCAGTTCGCGGCGCTGCTCCTCCCCGACGAGGACCCCGGTCGGATTCTGGAAGTCGGGCACCACATAGGCCAGCCGCGGCACCGCGTCCCGAAGGACCCGCCGCCACGCCTCCAGGTCCCACCCCCGCGCGCAGATGCCCACCGGCACCCGGCGGGCACCGGCCCGCTCCAGCATCATCAGCACATTGGCGTAGCTCGGCGCCTCCACCGCCACCCGGTCCGCCTGCCCGATCAGCATCCGGAAGACCAGGCCGAGCGCGCTCATCGCGCCTCCGCCGGTCACCAGGATCTGCTCCGGCATCGTCGGCACCCCGCGCCCGGTGAACCGGGCGGCCAGCGCTTCCCGCAACGCAGGCAGCCCCGCCTGGTAGTGGCCGTGCGCCCCGCAGTACGCGCCCAGGTCCTCGACCGCCTCCCGCGTCGCCCGCGTCATCCACGGCTGCGGGGCGGGCAGCGAGGCGGTCCCCAGGTCGATCATCCGGGCCGCCTGCTCCGCCGACAGCGGCCGCAGCCCGGCCGTCGGCACGGGGTGGCCCTCCGGCAGCGCCGTCCAACTCCCCGCGCCCCGCCGCGAGG
The DNA here is from genome assembly GCF_014646055.1 of Wenjunlia tyrosinilytica. Classification (GTDB taxonomy): domain Bacteria; phylum Actinomycetota; class Actinomycetes; order Streptomycetales; family Streptomycetaceae; genus Wenjunlia; species Wenjunlia tyrosinilytica. The sequence goes on along the minus strand of NZ_BMMS01000010.1, from coordinate 63,200 downwards.
CGAGATAGCCCTCGCCCCGCAGGGCCTCGAACGCCGCCGCCACCGTGGTCCTGCTCACCGCCAGCGCCGCCGCGAGCTCACGCTCCGCGGGCAGCCGCGTGCCCACCGGAAGCCGCCCCTCCGCCACCAGCAGCCGGATGCCCCCGGCCAGGGACCTGTACGCCGGTCCCGGCGCCGACAGGCACTGCGGGCCCAACAGCCGCGCCAGCCGCGGGGCCGCCACCGTCGATGTCCACTCGGGCACAAGAACCAGTCCACCCTTCCCCGATTGGCCATGGAGCGCTCCGCGCACCATGCCACACAGTGGCATGTACCAGGCCAACCGCGTCAAGGGCGCCTTGTCCACTCCCGCGGAGCGCCCGCGGCCCCCGACGAAAGGACCGTCCTTGCTCCCCGCCCGCCGCCTCGTCCAGCTCTGCGTCGGACTCGTCCTCTACGGCGCGAGCGCCGCCCTGCAACTGCGCGCCGCCCTCGGCCTGGACCCGTGGGACGTCTTCCACCAGGGCGTCACCGAGCACTCGGGGCTGTCCATCGGCACGGTCTCGATCATCACCGGCGCCGCGGTCCTGCTGCTGTGGATACCCCTGCGCCAGCGCCCCGGTGCGGGCACGGTCTCCAATGTCTTCGTCATCGGCCTGGCGATGGACGCCACGTTGCACCTGGTGCCCGCGATCGAGCGCCTCGCCGTGAGAATTCCGCTCCTGCTGTTCGCGATCGCCCTCAACGGCGTGGCGACCGGCCTCTACATCTGCGCGAAACTGGGACCGGGGCCGCGCGACGGGCTGATGACCGGACTCCACCGCCGCACCGGCCGCTCCGTCCGCCTGGTCCGCACCGGCATCGAAGTGACGGTTCTCACTGCCGGCTTCCTGCTCGGCGGCAATGTGGGCGTCGGCACCGTCGCCTACGCGCTGGCCATCGGGCCGCTCGCGCAGTTCTTCCTGCGCCTGTTCGCCATCCCCGAGCCCACCGCCGCGGCGGGGCCCGCCCCCTTCCCCGCGGCCCCTGACCGGCCATCCCCCGCCGCGGCTTCCCCGATCCCTTCCATTGCGCCCTGTCCGGCCGGTCCTGTGGCCGACCTTGAGGCGCACGCGATACGGTCCGCCGACACTCGGCGTGTAAGGGCCGCGGGAACGGGGGACGAGTTGGCTGGGAGCGAAGCCGGCACGGGCACGATTTAGGGGTTAAGGGTGCGGGCGGGTAGTGTACGCGTTTGGCCCGCCGGATGGACCGTTACTGCACGTATCAGAGGGCAAAACTCTGGGTGATATCTCGTGCCAGGTGTGACAAAACGGGCGACGGTGGGTAGTAACAGGGCGGCACGACGGGCGACGCATGTTCCGAAACGGGAATCTTCACCGCCGACCGGACGTTGACCGGATGACGACGACAGTGACGACTGTCCTGTGGGCGACAAGCCCGGGAGGCACGATTCATGAGTGAGCGAGCTCTCCGCGGCACGCGACTCGGCGCCACCAGCTACGAGACCGACCGCGGTATCGACCTGGCGCCTCGCCAGACCGTGGAATACGCGTGCGTGAACGGCCATCGATTCGAGATGCCGTTCTCGGTGGAGGCCGAGGTACCGCCGCAGTGGGAGTGCCGTGCGTGCGGCGCGGAAGCCCTGCTGGTCGACGGTGACGGCCCTGAGGAGAAGAAGACGAAGCCGGCGCGTACCCATTGGGACATGCTGATGGAACGGCGCACGCGTGAGGAGTTGGAGGAAGTCCTGGCCGAGAGGCTGGCCATCCTGCGCTCCGGCGGCATCAACCTCGCGGTTCATCCGCGAGACAACCGCAAGTCCGCCTGAGGGTAGGCGGACGGCCCGCGCCCACGCGGGCCCAGTTCTCCCGGGTCGCGGCGCAATCCCCCCCTGCGCTGCGGCCCGGGTCATTTTTGCGCCCGGACCCGCCCCGGCCCTCGCCGGACCGGCTCAACTCCCGTCCGGGTCCCGGTCCACGACCTCACCCTGGACGACCTTCCCGTCCGGCCGGTGGATCCTGGCCTGCTGGTACGCCTCCCCCACCGGCCCCGCCGTCGCCAGACGGCTCGTGGGCAGCACCTTGCGGATCAGCGCCTGGACCGGCGGCAGGATCAGCAGCAGCCCCAGCGCGTCCGAGGCGAACCCCGGCAGCATCAGCAGTGCCCCACCGAGCATCGACAGCCCCGCGCCCGACGACCCCGTGGCGGACGACGACCCCGTGGCGCCCGACGACCCGCCCCGTCGGCCGGAGGCCGCACCCCCGCCGTCACCGGAGGGCCCACCCGAGTGGGCACCCTCGGCCGGACCCGGAGGCTGGAACGCCTCCGTCAGCCCCCGCCAGGCCCGCACCCCCGCCCGTTTGACCACCACGGCGCCGACGACGAAGCCCGCCGCCAGCAACAGCAGCACCAGGCCCGCGCTCGTCGCCCCGGCCACCACCGTCAGAAGCCAGACCTCCAGCACCACCCAGGCGGCCACGGCCAGGGGTACGACGACGCGCGCACGCGAGCGCCTGCGCCGGGGCGGCTGCTGATGTGCCTGCGGGATGTCGGGGCTGACCATGAACCAATTGTGCCTGGCGCTCAGCGACGGGTGTCGCGCCGCCCCATGACCCGCTGGACCCGGTCCCCCACACCCCAGGCGGCCACCCGCCACACCGCCTCGGCAACGATGTCCCGGCTCATCTTGCTGTCGCCGCGCTCACGCTCCACGAAGGTGATCGGCACCTCGACGACCTTGTAGCCGGTCGCCAGCGCCCGACGGGTCAGGTCGATCTGGAAGCAGTAGCCCTGCGAGGCGACGTCGTCCATGCCCAGACCCAGCAGGGTCTCCTTGCGGAAGGCCCGGTAGCCCGCCGTGACATCCCGCGTCGGGACACCCAGCAGAAGACGCGAATACGTGCTGCCGCCCCGGGAGAGCATCTCGCGGGACTTGGGCCAGTTGACCACCCGCCCCCCGGTCACCCACCGCGAGCCGATCGCCAGGTCCGCGTTCTTCAGCGCCGTCAGCAGACGGGGCAGCTCCTCCGGCTGGTGGGAACCGTCGGCGTCCATCTCGCACAGCACGTCGTAGCCGTTGTCGATACCCCAGTGGAACCCGGCCAGATACGCCGCACCCAACCCCTCCTTGCCCTTGCGGTGCAGGACATGCACATGATCGTCATCATGCGCCAGACCGTCGGCGAGCTTGCCCGTGCCGTCGGGGCTGTTGTCGTCGGCCACCAGGACATGCGCCTGCGGCACGGCCGAGCGTACGCGGGCAACGATCGGTTCGATGTTGTCGGCCTCGTTGTAGGTGGGGATGATCACCAACACCTTGCCGAGCGGACCATGAGCCCGCTGCCCGACGTCGTTCACGCTTGCCCCTTCTGTTCGGCGCGCCCCCGCCGGACGCGGATCAATTCCGCGGCGCAGGCGAGGAGTCCCAAGATACTTACCGCCCACTCCGGGAACTCGCCGACGCGATCGGCGAGCGTCTTTTCATCCCGTAGAGGGAGCCGTGCGGACAGGACGTCCTGCGTGAACTCGCGAGTGCGCTGCTCGACGGTGCCGTCCGGGGCCACAACGGCACTGATGCCGCTGGTGGCCGCGGTGACGACCGCCCGGCCGTGCTCGACCGCACGCAGCCGGGACATCGCCAACTGCTGCTCCGGCTGCCCGGTACGGCCGTAGGTCGCGTTGTTCGTCTGGACGACGATGGCCCGCCCGCCGGCGTTGACCGTGTCCCGGACGATCTCGTCGTAGGCGATCTCGAAACAGATGACGTCACCGAGCCGGGCCGGACCGACCTGGAGCACACCGTCGTGCGTACCGTGCCAGAAGTCCCGCGGAATCCGGTCGAGCCGCGTGATCACCTTGCTCAACGCCTCGCGGAACGGCACATACTCACCGAAGGGAACCGGGTGCTGCTTGGTGTAGCTCGCCCCGGGACCGGTCACCGGGTCCCACACGATGCCGTTGTTCCGCACATGCTTGTCGTCCGGCCCGTCCACGAGCGCGCCCACGAGGATCGGGACACCCACGGCCTTGACGGCCCGTTCGATCCGCGCACGCGCCGCGGGGGTCCGGAACGGGTCCAGGTCCGAGGAGTTCTCCGGCCAGATGACCAGATCCGGCTTGCGGACCCGACCCGCCTCGATGTCGTCGGCGAGATCCAGCGTGGCCTTCACATGGTTGTTCAGGATGAGCATCGGACGGCCGAGGAAATCGACACCAGCCCTCTGCACATTGCCCTGAACCACCGCGATGTCCACCGAGTCCGCCGCCGCCGTGTGCACCGGCACCGCGTACCCGCACAGCAGGACCGCGCAGAACAGCCCCGCGGCCACCACCGCCCGCACACTCGGCAGCCCCCTGCGCCGATGGACGACCACAGCGGCGACCAGCATGCCCGCCAGCGCCACCGCGAACGTCACCAGCGGCGCGCCACCGAGCGCGGCCAGCGGCGTGAACGGGCTGCTGGTGTTCGCGAAGGCCAGCCGCCCCCACGGGAAGCCGCCGAACGGAACCCGGTCGCGCGCCCACTCCTCGGTCACCCACAGGCAGGCGCCCCACATCGGCCACCCCGGCAGACGCGAGGTGAGACTGAGCCCGGCACCGAGCGGCACGAAGAACAGGGACTGGATCAGGGCCAGGCCGAAGGTGGCGTCGAGGCCGACGACCCTCAACCACAGCAGCAGCCAGAAGAAGAACGGAAGCCCGAAGGCGAAGCCGAGCCACGCCCCCTGGCGCGGCGTCCGGTCACGGGTGAGCAGGCTCAGCGCCGCGACCGAGAAGATCGACAGCGGCCAGACCCCGTACGGCGGGAACGCGGCCGCCAGCGCCAGGCCCGCGCCCGCGGCGAGAGCGGAACGAGGGGCGGCCGCACGCGCCGCCGATGCGAGGCGCCGCCGCCTGCTCGGCCGCTGGGCGGCACCGCCCGGGTCGCCGCCGCGGGCGGTCGCGACGCCCACTCGGGAACCGTCGGCCGCTCCCTCCGGGGCGGAGGCGACGGTGGGGGTGTCGGGTCGCGGATGCACGCTCTGGGGCCTTCCAGGTTTCGCGGTTCGTGTGGTGACCGTACAACGTGCGAAGGGGTTCGATCGCGCCCAGGTGTTCACCGCCGAGGGGCGGCCGGTGCCGGGACCTGCGGATCGGCCTCGTGAGCGGCTTCCCGGGACCAGGACGAGGCCGTGGGGGCCCGCGAGGAGAACGATTCCCGGTCCGGGACCGGCCGAAAGGCATCTCCGGAACAGCCACCGTGGCCGACCGGGGCCGGTGGGCCCACCGACGGGGCCGGCAGAGTCCTGGCCCAAGCCGCTGCCGGCCGCGCCACGAGCGCGACGGACAGCGCACCGGACAGCGCGACGGACAGCGCGACGGAACAGCGCCGGAAACAGCGCCGGACAGCGCGGCGGATAGGGACCCGGACACCCTTCGGGCCGACCTGGAACCCGCTGGCTGCGGATCGACCTAGAGCCGTTGTCTACTGAGCGTCCGGGCCCCACCCGGGTCGCACCTGCCGACCGGGACCCGCTGGCCACACTCCCGTTCCGCGGGCGCTGGACCTGGCTCCCAATGGCGGCGCGTCTGCCTGGCGCGCCGCCTGTGGCCCAGGCGCGGTCACGGAGCGCGAGGAGGTTCCCCGGCCGGACGTCCTGTGGTGGACTGCGCCGAACCTACTCGCCCGCGCCCATCGCCTGTCAACAGTGGTCCTACCTGCACGAATGCGGGATATCAGCAGGTCAGTGCGGTGCCGCAGAGATCACTACGACAGGCCGAGTGGGCTTCGTTCGGCCGTATCGGCGCGCCGAGGATCACTCGTTCGGCGCCGTGTGGACCACGACTCCGGCCACCACCGTGCACAGCAGGCGGGGCAGCTCGCGCCCGGGAGTGAGGTCGGGCAGGCCGGGGGTCCCGGAGCGCGGGTCGGTGGACCAGTTGGCCACCCGGGTGTCGGGGGCCTGGACGACCAGGTCCTCGGTCTCCCACACCGCGTAGTGCGCGGGGGCACCCGGGACGAGCGTTCCGGTGTCGTCGTGCCCCACGGCCCGCCAGCCGCCCCGGGTGTGGGCGGTGAAGGCGGCCCGCACCGAGATCCGGTGCTCGGGCGTGCGGTGGAACGCCGCGGCGCGCACGCTCCCCCACGGGTCGAGCGGGGTGACGGGCGAGTCCGAGCCGAGGGCCACGGGCACCCCGGCCCGCAGGAGGGCGGCGAAGGGGTTGAGGGTCCGCGCCCGCTCCACGCCCAGGCGCTCCGCGTACATACCGTCCTCACCGCCCCACGCGGCGTCGAACGCGGGCTGGACGGACGCGGTCAGGCCCAGCTCGGCGAAGGACGCGACGGTCTCGGGGGTGAGCATCTCGGCGTGCTCGACGCGGTGGCGGGCCGCGCGGAACCGGGCGAGGCCGAGGCGTTCGGCGGCCCTGCGCGCCCCTTCCACGACGGTGGCGAGCGCGGCGTCGCCGATGGCGTGGAAGCCGCCCTGCAACCCCGCCTCGGTGCCGGCGGTGAAGTGGTCGGCGATGGCGTCGGCGTCGAGGTAGGCGGTGCCGGTGTGCCCGTCGGTGTCGGCGTAGGGCTGGTGCAGGCACGCGGTGCGGGAGCCGAGCGAGCCGTCGGCGAACAGGTCGCCGGCCGCGCCCGCCGCGCCGAGATCGCGGAGGCGCTCGAGTGCCTTGGCATCGCCCGGGACGAGCGCCTCGGCCCAGTAGCCGTGCACCTGCGGGCCGGGGGTCCGGGAGGCCAGGCCGAGCAGGCCGGTGAAGTCGTCCTCGGAGGAGATGTCGGGACCGGCGCACTCGTGGACGGCGGCGATGCCCAGGGAGGCGGCGTGGCGCAGCGCGGTCCGCTGGGCGTCGAGCCGCTGCCGGGCGGTGACGGCGGCGTGGGCGGCGCGGCGTGCGGCGTGGTGGGCGTCGCGGGTGAGGGTCCCGTCGGCCTCGTTGCCCGGCAGTCCCCCGATACCCGGCACCTCGGCGAGCAGGGCGCCGGAGACGGCCGCGGAGTGCATGTCGGTGCGGGTGAGGTAGACCGCGCGGCCGGGTGCCGCGGCGTCGATCTCCTCACGGGTGGGGGCCCGGTGCTCCGGCCAGCGGGCGCTGTCCCAGCCGTGGCCGAGGACCACCCGGTGGCCGGGGTGGGCCCTGGCGTGGTCGGCCAGCCGGGCGAGCGCGTCCGCGAGGGAGGGGCTGCCGGTCAGGTCGAGTCCGCCCAGTGCCAGCCCGGTGGCGGTGGTGTGCACATGGGCGTCGGTGAAGGCGGGCGTGACCAGGGCGCCCCGCAGTTCCACGGTCTCGTCGACGGCGTCGAGGTACGAGACCGCGGCGGCGTCCGAGCCGATCCAGGCGACCTGACCGTCCTGGACGACCATCGCGGTCGCGAAGGGGTCGGCGGGGCTGTAGACGCTGCCGCCCCGCAGCAGGACGGTCCGGGACTCACGCTCGCTCATGGGCACAAACGCTACGTGAGCGGCGGCCGCGCCTCGTAGGGGGTGCTCAGGACGATCGTCGTACGCGTGGAGACACCGGCCAGGGTGCGGATACGGGAGAGCAGGTGCTCCAGCTCTCCGGGTGTGCCCACGCGGACCTTGAGGATGTAGTTCTCCTCCCCCGCGACGCTGTGGCAGGCCTCGATCTCATTGATGTCGGAGAGCCGGTCCGGCACGTCGTCCGGCGCACTGGGGTCGAACGGTTTCACCGAGATGAACGCGGTCAGCGGCAGGCCGACGGCCTCGGGGTCGACCATGGCGGCATAGCCGCGGATCACCCCGCGCTGTTCGAGGCGGCGCACCCTCTGGTGCACAGCGGACGTGGACAGGCCAGTGGCCTTGCCCAGGTCGGTGTAGCTCATCCGCCCGTCGGTGACGAGCAGCTGCACGATTTGGCGGTCCAGGTCCTCCACAGCGGATCAACCTACTGCGCCGGACGGGGTCGGCGCACCACAAACGCCGCTTGGGCCCGTTATCTTTGTCTCATGGCTGATGTCCCCGGCAGGCCGCTGCCCGCTCTGGACCGGTTGGACCGGATCGTGGAGGAGGTCGTCGAGCGGCCCGAGGTGAGCGCCGCGCGGGCCCGGCAGCTGCGATGGGTGGCGCGCGAGCTGAGACGGGCAGCGCGGCGGGAGGGATTCGCGGCCGGGGCCCGGCGCTCGTTGCCCGCGCTGCTGTCCGGCGAGACGGTGGAGGCGTATCTGGCGCTGGCACGGGCCGGCGAGCTGCGCAGTCGGCAGGTGGCGGATCCGTCGAGGGCGTCGGACGCGAGCATGCGGGTGCGGCTGGACTGCCTGGAGATCCTGGCGAAGGCCGCCGTGCTGCCGTTCGAGGCACCGCGGCGGCCCGCCGTGCCCGAGCCGAGGCCGACCGTGGGCCCGAGGCAGCGCTCGCTCCTCCAGCGGCACCTGGCCGAGCAGGCGGAGCGGTCCGGGGCGGACGCGGGGCGGGTGCGGCTCCTGGCGCTCATCGGGGTGGTCCTGGACACCGGGGCGCGGGCGGGTGAGCTGTGCGCGATGCACGTGCGGGACCTGGGCGCCGATCTGACCACGCTCCGTGTGGTGCGGCACCCCCAGGCCCGTTCGGTCAGTCCGCCCACCACCGAGGTCCTGCCCCTGTCCGCGTCCTCGCGGGCGGCCCTGCGGCGCTGGCTGCCGGTGCGCAGGCATCTGACGGCGCCGGTGCGGGGAACGGCGACGGCCCTGTGGGTGTCGGTGCGCGGCAACCACGCGGGGGTGCTGGACGAGGGCGGCCGGGCGCTGCGGCGGCCCCCCGGGATGCCGCTGATGCCGCGGGGGCTGGCCCGGGCGTACACCCGCACCGTGGTGCGGCTGAACGACGAGATGGCGGGCGAGCCGGGGTGGGAGCCTCTCCCCTACCGGCTGGAGCAGTTGCGCCGGGCGGTGGACGCCGAGCCGGAGGGCGGCACGGAGGCGGAGGGCGGCACGGAGGCAGAGCGCGACCCCGAGCCGGACGGCGGTGCGGGAGGCGGCGGCCGAAGCGGCGGAGGAGGGGGAGGCAGGGGCGGGGGAACCGACGGCGCGTCAAGCGGCGTGTAGTGGCACGGGAAAGCACACGGCACGAGGGTAGTGTGATCGACGCCACACGGAGTGCTGCCGGTTGCCTGGCCTGGTGGGATTAGCCGGGTCACGGGACGGGAAGTGCTCGCTATGGCCGAGGCCACGATGCCTGTGGGCCCATGCAAGGGGGAGATCATGCGCAGTTCTGAATCGTTGGATGCTTCGGAGGTCCAGGAGTTGACCGGTCTTGAGGCAGGCCTCGATGGCTCGGAGACGACGGACGAGGAGACCTGGGAGATCTTCCGGGTCCACTGCCCGGACTGCCGCCAGCCGATCGCGCTGCTCGCGGACGAGGACGTGCTGCCCGAGCACGCTCTGTGCGCCACTCCGTGGAACCCGTTCGGGCTGAGCGTGTGCGCCGGCTCCGGCCGGTCGGTCGAGGACGCGGGTCCCGTGCAGGACGTGCTGGACGGCGGCGAGCGCGAGGTCGCGGCGGCACTGCTGACGCTGCCCGCCGGCCTCGACTGGCGCACGCAGCCCTTCTCCCACGTCGGCGGCCCGGGCTCGCGGCCCATGCGGATGCCGCGCCAGGCGTAGCCCGCCGGGCACACACCCACTCGCATCCGCCCCGGCGGCCCTGCCGGTCCCCTGTCGCCGCCCCGCCCGTATATGGCGGTATGTCGCACGTGGTCCGACACCCGGTCCCTGAGCGACGCCGGGTGCCGGAGTGGTCGCGAGGACGTGCGCGAGGCGGTGGGGGCATTCCTCGGCCCGGTGAGCGCGGCGGAGTCGGGGAAGGACCGGCGCGGCGGGGCGGCGCGGCCCCGCGGTCGGGGCGCCATGGCCGCTACAGCGTGATGGCGATCCCGACGTGCGGACGCCTTCCGAGGCGCAGCATCGCTCCGGACAGGTCGACCGCGAGGAACCGCCACCGGTACTTGTCGCGCATCAGCGCCCTGACCCGGTCGGTACCGGGCCGGTCGAGGAGCTCGGCCCTCCCCTCGCGGGTCGCAGCGCCCCCCAGGATGCGCCCGCGCGCGTCGCAGGGGGTCATCGTGACGCGGTCGCTGTTGCGCAGACGCTTGACCTTGCCGGAGTCGGTCCTCGTCCACACGTACAGGCGCTCACCGTCCGAGGCCACCCACACGGGCGTCGGCACGGCGGCGCCGGTGCGGCGGTAGGTGGCGAGGGAGACATAGGGCGCACGGGCCAGTTCGTCGAACGTCATGCCGCACGACCCTAGGGGGTCGCCCCGTCCGGGACCGGCGATCCGCGCCGTTCCGGCCATCCCCCGAATCCCGCGCCGACCCGTTCCCGGACGGACGGCGCGGCCCCGCGTGGGGGCCGCGCCTTTCGGACCGTTCGCGGGTGGACGGCTACTTGTGGCAGACCCAGAAGCCCTTGTGCCACTTCTTCTCCCAGTGGCCAGGACGCCAGGTGTTCTTCCAGTGGCCCTTGTGCCACTTCTTCTCCCAGTGGCCCTTGTGCCACTTGTGGTGGCTGTCCCACCAGCCGGGATGCCACTTCTTCTCCCAGTGGCCCTTGTCCCAGCGCTTCTCCCAGTGGGCCTTGCGCCAATGCTTCTGCCACCAGCCGTTGTGCCAGGTGCACTTCTGCTGGGTGACGGATGTCGCGGGGGCGGCCGATGCCGTACCCGCCGCGGTCGCGGCCGCTCCACCGGCAAGCAGTGCGCCTGCGGCGGCAACCGCGAGCGAGCGCGTCACACGCTGTGTCCCCATGACTCGCACCTCCTTCTGCGAGGTCCGGGCGGCCTTTCCCGGCATGTGCGCCGGGGTGCCGCGTTCGGACTCCATATCAGGCATTCGGAGCACCATTGGTGATTGTTTGCACCCGTTTGGCCTCTTTTTATGTTCGGCCCATGCCGCCTCATTCGCATCTGCAGCGCTCTGGGGTCACTCCCGAGCCACTTTCCGGGGCCACTTCCGGGGTCACTCCCGGGTCTGCTCCGGGGCCGCTTCCGGGGTCGCGGCACGCGGACATGAGCCATCGAGCTCCCACTCCGGGCAGTACCTGGCCGAGCACGCTCCGGTACCGGCCGCGGGCAGGCTTCCCCACTCGAGGCCCGGCCCTCCCGCCCGATCCGCTGGAGCCTCGGGGTGGTGGGAGGGGCTGAACTCGCCTGCACCGCTCGGGGGTGCTGCTCGGGGGTGCCGCTCGGGGGTCAGGCTTCGGCCGTGACGGCCTTGGCGACCGTGTAGGTGTCCTCGTACAGGTGCAGGCGGGTGATGCTTCCGTGCCGCACCGTGAGATGGATGGCCACCGGGGTGCCGAACCGGCGGCCGTTGGCCTTCACCGTGTGGGAGAAGCGGCCCAGGACCACCGCGTCCGCGCCGTCCACGAGGATGTTGTCGATCGCGGTCTCGCTCTCGGACTCCACGAACGTGGGCCACATCACCTTGAAGTACTCGGGGACCTCGTGCCGATGGGAGCGGCGGCCCGTCCAGGGCAGGCTGCCGTCGCCCGGCACCGACCAGTCGATCTCCTCGGCGAAGGCGTCCGCGAGGCGGTCGGCGTCGCCTTCGCCGACCAGGCGCAGGAAGGTCTCGACTGTCTCGCGGGTCCCGCGGACTTCCGATGCGTCGTTGGCGCCTGGCGACACGCTGCCTCCGAGACAGATGCGGGGGTCGATACGGGGACAGGAGCCTGGCGCCATCGCCTCGAAGGCCTCCCGCGCGGCGATGGAGTCCGGCTCGCGCCCCGCGCGGGACGCGCTAGACCTCCGCGTCGAGGACGTCGAGCCACCTCGTCTCCTCCTGGCCCTCCTCGGGTCCCGGCAGGGCCAGTTCCGCCCAGATGACCTTTCCCTGGGGGGTGTAGCGGGTGCCCCAGCGTTCTGCCATCTGCGCGACGAGGAACAGTCCGCGGCCGCCCTCGTCCATGGTGGTCGCGATCCGCAGGTGGGGTGAGGTGCTGCTGGCGTCCGCCACTTCGCACGTCAGGGTCCGGTCGCGGATCAGCCGCATCGTGATCGGCGCGGAGGCGTAGCGGATGGCGTTGGTGATCAGCTCGCTGAGGACGAGTTCCATCCCGAACGCGAGCTCGCGCAGCCCCCATTCGTCCAGCTTCTGCGCCACGGCGGCGCGCATGCCCGACACGGCGGAGGGGTCGAAGGGCACCTCCCAGTCGGCGACGTGGTCGGGCGGGATCGCCCGGGTGCGGGCGATGAGCAGGGCCACGTCGTCCTTCGGACGCTCGGTCAGGAGCGCGTCCAGCACCGCCTGGCAGCTCTTCTCCGGGGGCCGGTCGGGGTGGGAGGCCAGGGCCTCGCGCAGCATCTCGATACCGACGTCGATGTCCCGGGTGCGGTCCTCGACGAGGCCGTCGGTGTAGAGGACGATCTGTGTGCCCTCCTCCAGTTCCAGCTCGGCCGTCTGGAACGGCATGCCGCCCAGGCCCAGGGGCGGGCCGGTCGGCAGGTCGGGGAAGGTGACACCGCCGTCGAGGTGGACGAGGGCGGGCAGCAGGTGCCCGGCCCGGGCCATGGCGCAGCGTCGGGAGACGGGGTCGTAGACCGCGTACAGGCAGGTGGCACCGGTGACACCCGCGCCGCCGTCGGCCCCCACCTCCTCCTGGTCGATGCGCCCGACCAGGTCGTCGAGGTGGCTGAGGATCTCGTCGGGGGGCAGGTCGAGCGTGGAGAAGTTGTGCACCGCCGTGCGCAGCCGGCCCATGGTGGCGGCCGCGTGCAGGCCGTGGCCGACGACGTCGCCGACGACCAGCGCGACCCGGCTGCCGGGAAGCGGGATCACATCGAACCAGTCGCCGCTCACCCCGGACTGCGCGGGCAGGTAGCGGTGGGCCACCTCGACGCCGGTCTGCTCGGGAAGGGCCCTCGGCAGCAGGCTCTGCTGCAGGGTGACCGCCATGGCGTGCTCACGCGTGTAGCGGCGGGCGTTGTCGATGCAGACGGCGGCGCGCGCGACGAGTTCCTCGGCCAGCGACAGGTCGTCCTCCTCGAACGGCTGCGGCTTCTCCGAGCGCCAGAAGTTGGCGACGCCCAGGATGACGCCACGTGCCTGGAGGGGCACCGCGATGAGGGAGTGGATGCCGTAGTCGACGATCTGCCGGGCCCGCTCCCTGTCCTGTGCCTGCCAGCCCGGCGCGGCGGCGAGGTCGGGGGCTAGCTCGGCGCGGCCGCTGCCGAAGCCGCGTGCCTGCGGTGTGGAGGGCAGGAAGTCGATGAGCTTGCCGCGCGGGTAGAGGGGGTGGTCGTCGCGGATGCCGTTGACGGCCGTGCGCCGCATGTCGGAGGCGGTGCCCGTGGGCTCCTCCCCGCGCAGGACGGGGTCGGCCAGGTCGACGGTGACGAAGTCGGCGAACCGGGGGACGGCGACCTTCGCCAGTTCGTCCGCCGTGGCCACCACGTCGAGGGTGGTGCCGATGCCCAGGCTCGCGTCGTACAGCAGCTTCAGCCGCTCTCGGGCCACCTCGGCCCTGCCGTAGAGGGCCCGCAGCTCGGTGGAGTCGCGCAGGGTCGTGACCGTTCCCTTGGGGCCGCCGTGGCGGTCCGTGAGCCGCTGGTTCACCGCGAGCAGCCGCTCCCCCGCCGGATGCACCTCGTCCGTGGCCACGCGCCCGGTGGACAGCATCTCCATGGTGGTCGGATCAAGTCCGGGCAGCTCCGAGATGTTCCGCCCCTCGGCGTCCGCGGGCAGCTCCAGCAGCCGCTTGGCCTCGTCGTTCGCGAGCATCAGCCGACCGCCGTGGTCGACGATGAGCACGCCTTCGCGGACCGAGTGCAGGACCGCGTCGTGGTGCTCGTACATGCGGGTCATCTCGGCCGGTCCGAGGCTGTGGGTCTGCCGCCTCAGCCGCCGGGCCACCAGCGCCGTCCCGCCCGTGGCGAGGACGAGGGCGGCCGCTCCGGCGCCGAAGATGAGCGGCAGCTGCCGGCCGACCACACTGGTCACGTTCTTCACCCGCAGCCCCGCGGAGACCAGGGCCGTGACCTTGCCCTTCTGGTTGTAGATGGGGACGGTCGCCTGTACCTCGTGGCCGAGCGGGCCGTAGACGCTCTCGGTGTAGACACGGCCGGCCAGCGAGGGCTCGATGGTGCCGACGAACCTCTTCCCGATCCGGTCCGGTTTGGGGTGGGTGTAGCGGATCCCCTTGGTGTCCATCACGACGATGAAGTCGACGCCCGCCGCCCTCCGCCCGGCCTCCGTGAGCGGCTGGAGGATCTTGGACGGATCGGGGGAATTCAGGCTTGCGAGGACGCCCGGGGAGTGCGCGAACGTCTGGGCGACGGCGACGGACCGCCGTTTGGCCTCAGCGCCGCTGTCGTGCCGGGACTGCAGGACGAGCGCGATGACCGCACAGGCGACAAGCAGCACCACCACTGCCACTTGCAGGGCGAAGACCTGCCCTGCGAGGCTCCGGGGGCGCTTCTTGGTCAGTGACCGAACCGGCAGGCTCCGGAATCGGTCAAAGTATTTGACCATATTAACCTTTTTAGCACAGCGAGGCGCTTTGCTGTCGAAGGGTGACAGTCCGCTGACGGCGGGCTTCTGACGGGACACCGAGACCGTACCCCGCACACACGTCCGCATGCCCATGAGCTGTCCCGCGCGCCGGGGAGCCGTCCCGCCACACGGGGCATTCACACCAAACGCCCCACAGACTTCATTGCCCCTTCGGGCGACCATGGTTAACGTGCTTGTCCGCGCACATCCCGTCACTGTCCGCCACCGCCGGGGCGCCGTCCCGCGGACCCCCTCGCCGTGCCGGACGCCGCGGCGCCGTGCGCGGACCGCGGCGCCGTGCCGCAGGACGCAGTTGGGAGCCGACCGTGACCGACGTCTCCAGGAGGGCGGTGCTCGGGGCCGCCGCGGCCCTCGGCGCCGTGAGCACACTCACCCCGCACTCCCCCGCTGCCGCCGCGGCGCCCTTCGACCCCGCCCGGACCCTCGGCCCCGCCCCGACCTTCGACCCGTCCCCCGCCCATGAGGCACTGGTGCGCCTCCTCGGCCGGCACGCCGGGCAGTTCCACCTTGTCCCGACCGCCCCGGCGGCCGGGCAGGACCGCTTCCGCGTCGAGGGGTCCGCCGGGCGGATCGAGGTCCACGCCACCACTCCCGCGACCCTGCTCGCGGGAGTGCACTGGTATCTGAAGGACGTCTGCGACACGGGCATCACCTGGTCCGGCAGCCGCCTCGACCTGCCGGAGCGCCTGCCCGCCCCTGGCTCCCCCATCGAGCACACCGCGGCCGTGCGCCACCGCTTCGTCCTCAACGACACCAACGACGGCTACACCGCCCCCTACGCCGACTGGGCCTTCTGGGAACGGCTCATCGACGTCCTCGCGCTGCACGGCTGCAACGAGGTGCTGGTGACCACCGGTCAGGAGGCCGTGTACCACCGCGTCCTCCAGGACTTCGGCTACACCGAGGCCGAGGCCCGCTCCTGGATCCCCGCTCCCTCCCACCAGCCGTGGTGGCTCCTGCAGAACCTCAGCGCCTACGGGGGCCCCATCGGCCGCGAGCTGCTGGACACGCGCACCCGGCTGGGCGTGCGCATCGTCGAGCGCCTGCGCGCCCTCGGCATGGCACCCGTGCTGCCCGGCTGGTTCGGGACCGTTCCCGACGGCTTCGTCCGCCGCAATCCCGGCGCCCGGGCCGTCCCCCAGGGCACCTGGCACGGTTTCGCGCGTCCCGACTGGCTCGACCCGCGCACCTCCGCCTTCCGGGACGTCGCCACGTCGTTCTACGGGCACCAGCGCGAACTCTTCGGCGCGGCCGCCCACTTCAAGATGGACCTGCTGCACGAGGGAGGAACCCCCGGGGACGTGCCGGTGCCGGACGCGGCCCGCGCGGTGGAGTCCGCCCTGCGCACCGCCCACCCGGAGGCGACCTGGGTCATCCTGGGCTGGCAGGACAACCCCCGCCGCGACCTGCTGGACGCGGTGGACAAGGAGCGCATGCTCGTCGTGGACGGGGTCTGCGACCGCTTCAGGGCGGTGACCGACCGCGAGCGGGACTGGGGCGGCACCCCCTATGCCTTCGGCTCGATCCCCAATTACGGCGGGCGCACGACCATCGGCGCCAAGGCGCGGATCTGGATCGAGAAGTTCTTCACCTGGCGGGACAAGGCCGGCAGCGCGCTCGTCGGCACCGCCTACATGCCGGAGTCGGCGCTGCGCGACCCCGCCGCGTTCGAGCTGTTCAGCGAACTGGCCTGGCGGGAACGGCCGGTGGACCTGCCGTCCTGGTTCGACCGGTACGCGCGGCTGCGCTACGGGGGCCCGGACGAGAGCGCGCGGGCGGCCTGGTCGGCGCTGCGCGAGAGCGCGTACGGGCACGTCGCGAACGAGCGCGCCGACACCCACGACAGCCTGTTCGCCGCCCGGCCGACACTGGCGGCACACTCCGCCGCCGAGTACGCCCCGCACGCCCTGGCGTACGACCCGGCGGTGTTCGACCGAGCGCTGGCGGGCCTGCTGAGGGTCGACGGGCCCCTGCGCCGCTCGACCGCCTACCGGTACGACCTGGTGGACGTGGCTCGGCAGGCCGTCGCCAACCGCGGGTGGCGGCTCCTGCCGCAGTTGAGGGCCGCGTACGAGCGCGCGGACGCGGACACCTTCCGGGCGCTGTCCTCGCTGTGGCTGCGGCTGATGCGGCTCAGCGACGACATCACCGGCACCGACCCGGCCTTCATGCTGGGACCGTGGCTGGAGGCGGCCAGGAGGGCGGCGGCCGACGCCGCGGAGGCCGCGGAGCTGGAGCGGACGGCCCGGGTCCTGCTGACGACCTGGGGCGGCAGGGCCACTTCCGACGCCGGGAATCTGCACGAGTACGCCGACCGCGACTGGTCGGGCCTGACGCGGGACTTCTACCTGCCGCGCTGGCGCCGCTACCTGGACGGCCTGGCGGACGCGCTGGCCTCGGGCCGCCCCCCGGAGCCCGTCGACTGGTACGCGGTCGAGGAGCCGTGGACGCGCGAGCGCAAGGAGTATCCGCAGCGGCCCACCGCCGACGCCTTCCGCACCGCCCGGAGGGTGCGCGAGGTGCTGGCGCGCGCCCCCTACCAGGGCACCCTCTCCGTCACGGCGGTGCCACCTGCGCTCTCCCCCGGTGGAACCGCCGAGGTCACCGCGGTCCTGGCCAATGGCAACGGGCTCTCACCCACCGGCCGGGCCGACTTCGAGCTCACCGGCCTCGACGCCCAGCCGCAGGGGCCCACCTGGGTGCCGCGTGTCCCGGCGGGCGGCCGGGCCTCGGTCGCCTGGAGGACGACCGCCCCGGACGCACCACTGACCCGGCCGCTCGAGCCCCTTCCCTATGTCCTGTCCGCTCGGTACGGGCCCCGGGGACAGGCCCGGGTCCGCGCGGTCCACCCGGGGAACCTCTACGTGGCCGGACCGCTCGGCCCGGATCTGAGGACGGCGACGACCAACGCGGCCGTCTTCGGCCGATCGGGCGACCGCTTCGGCATCGAGGGCGCGGGCGACGACCTGTGGAAGGGCGTCGCGCAGTTCGGCGCCGTCTTCCGGGAGGCCGCCATGGCGTACGCGGCGCGGGTGACGACCCGCGTCGACAGCCAGACGGCCACGGGGCCCTGGGCGCGGGCCGGCATCGTCGTCCGGGACAGCCTGGCGGCCGAGGACGCACCGGGGTTCGTCTGCCTCGCCGTCACCCCCGGCAACGGCGTCGTCCTGTCGTTCGACTCCAACGGCGACGGAACGCTGGACACCTACCGCAAGGTCGCCGGCCTCGGCGCCCCGGTGGGCCTTCGCCTGACCCGCGAGGGCGCCTTGTTCACCGGTGAGTACTCCACCGACGGGGGGACGACCTGGCAGGCCGTGGCCACGGTCACCGTGCCGGGAGCCCAAGGAGCCCGGGACGCCGGGCTGTTCATGTCGGCGTCCAACGGCGGCAGCGGTGCGCGGGGCCTCGTGGAGTTCACCGGCTTCGAGTTGGACCCGCGCCGATGAACGCCGGGGCGAGACCGGCGTCGAGCAGCCGCCTCGGCCTTCCGCCGCCGTCGGCCGGCACGCTCCACAGGTTCGCCCCGTAGTCGCCGGGCAGGGAGTAGGCGACCGTGTTCCCGTCCACCCACACCGCCTGGTCGTCCACATTCCGCCGCTCGGCGAGCGCGGTCTCGCGCAGGGTGCCCAGATCCAGCGTGTACAGCCGCCAGGGCGCGTCGGCGGGCAGTCCCGGCACCCGCTTCTTGAACGCGATCCGGGTGCCGCCGGGAGACAGCGAGGGGCACTCGACGTTCTCGCGCAGCGTTCGCACGGTGCGGGCCCGGACGTCGCCGCGCACCAGATGGGTCCTGCCCCGGGTGGCGAGGGTGGCGTAGAAGTGGTCGTCGTCGGCGAAGGTGACGCCCCAGAAGTTGGCGTCCACCGCGCGGTAGGCGTGGCCGTCCTTGATGATCCGGTACTTCTCCAGGCTGTCCTGGAGGGTCCAGGTGCGGGTGTCCAGGACGGAGGTGCGGGTGGAGAAGTCGGTGCCCGCGTACGAGTCGCCGCTGACGAAGACGGTCCACGCGGCCATGCGCCCGTCCGGGGAGACCCTGGCCCGCGTGGGGATGCCGGACAGCGCGTAGTGGCGGCGCTCGCGCAGGCGGCTGTCGAGGACGACCGCGCGGTAGCTGTCCTGGAGCGCGCCATGGACCGCGCGCAGGCAGATGCCGGTGCCGGCCGCCGCGTGGAAGCGCAGGCACGTGACGCCCGACGCGGTCCTGGGGCCGCCGGGGTGGTCGGCGGGGACGGAGGCGAGTTCGTCGCGGTGCGGCCCCCACGCCGTATTGCGGAAGACCATGCGCCGGTCGCCGGGCGCTGCGGCCAGTTGGACCGCGCCGGAGCTCACCCGGGGGCCGCCGGCCCGGGGGCGGTCGCGGCGCGCGGCCCGGTCGACGGCGTGCAGGGTGTAGCCGACGGCGATCCCGGCGAGGACCACCACGGCGGCGACCAGGGTGAGCACCCGTGCGGTGCGGCTCATCGGGCGGTCCTTCCGTCACCGTCGTCACTCAGCAGGAAGGCCGACGCGGCGGCGCACACGGCCAGGCCCACGGCGGCCGACGCCAGGGCGGTGCGGCCGCCCCAGGCCGTCCAGACGGCGCCGAGGGCGAGCGAGCAGGCGAAACGGGCCAGGGCCTGTCCGGTGCCGACCAGCGCCAGTCCGCTGCCGCGCAGCCGCGGTGGCACGGCGCCCGCCGCGGCGGCCATGAGCACCCCGTCCGTGGCGGCGTAGAAGGCTCCGTGCAGGGCCAGGACGGCCACGGTCGGCGCCGTGCCCGCGGTCGGTGTGAAGATCAGCAGGCCGTAGGCGGCGAGCAGGCCGAGGTGCCCGGCGAGGAAGACCTGACGGCGTCCGACGCGGTCGGCGACGGCGCCCAGCGGAACGGCGAGCAGGAGGAAGCACGCCGCGGTGCCGAGCGGAAGGAGAGGGAACCACCGCACGGGCAGATCGAGTCGGCGTTGCAGCAGCAGATGGAGAAAGGAGTCGCTGACCGTGGTGAGGCCGAGCAGTACCGCGCAGACGATGAGCCTGCGCAGCTCGGGCTGGCGCAGCAGGTCCAGGGCCGCGCGGCCGGTGACCGCGGCGGGCTCGCGCGCCGCGGGCCTGCGCGCCTCGGGGTTGCGCGCCCCGGTCACCCGGCCCCCGGACTCGCGCTCCTCGCGCCCGCGCGGCTGATGGGCCAGGGGGGCGGCGGCACCCGGCCCACCGGCCCCCGTGTCGGCCCGGGGGGCACGTGCCGGCACGAAGAGGACGAGGACGAGCACACCCAGCGCGGCGACGCAGGAGCTGACGGCGAAGACCGCGTCGTAGCCGTCGACGGCGATCCGCAGGACGAGGAAGGCGATGATCGGGCCGAGCAGCGCGCCCGCGGTGTCCATGGCGCGGTGCACCCCGAAGGCCCGGCCCCGGGTCCGCGCCGGGGTGGACAGCGAGATCAGGGCGTCGCGCGGGGCGGTGCGCAGGCCCTTGCCGGTGCGGTCGGCGGCGAGCACCGCGCCGATGAGGGGCAGCGTGTGCGCGGCCAGCAGGGCGGGCTTGCACAGCGCGGACAGGCCGTAGCCCACGACGGCGACGGCCTTGTGGCGTCCGCCGTCGGCGCCGCGGTCTGCGAGGTGGCCGCCCAGGAGACGCACCAGCGCGCCGACGCCGTTGTAGACGCCGTCGAGCAGGCCGAAGCCCAGCGGGGACAGGCCGAGCCCCGTGACGAGGTAGAGCGGGAGTACGGCGGTGACCATCTCCGCCGAGACGTCCGTGATGAGGCTGACCGTGCCGAGGGCGAGCACGGTGCCGGGTACCGCCGCGGCGTGCCGCCGCCCGGGGCCGGTGCCTCGGGCGGCGGTGGGCTGCGGCTCGGCCGCGCCGGGTGTCCGGCCGCGGCTGTCCGCGAGGTACACGGTCACTGGTTCCAGATGCCGGTGATGGGGGCGGCGTTCGCGGCGTTGCCCGCGTGCGCGGTGCCGTGCATGTCCTCGAGGGTGCGCAGCAGGTTGTAGTGGTTGCAGGTGGTGGAGGAGGAGCTGCCCGCCGTCACCTGCTGTCCGTAGAGGACGGTGGCGATGCGGTTGCCGCTGAGGCGGTTGTCCTCGTCGAAGGTGACGACCAGCAGGCTGTTGTGGGTCTTGGCCCAGGCGGCGTAGGCGCCGAGGTTGTTCTTCAGCCAGGTGTCACCGGTGGAGACCGAGCAGTCGTGCATGTCGCTGCAGAGGTTGGGGACGACGAACGAGACGTCGGGCAGCTTGGTGTAGTCGCTGGGGAACTGCCCGAAGGTGTGGGCCGTGGAGGTCGGCACATTGCTGAAGCCGAACCAGGGGTTGTGCTTGCGGGCGTACTTGCCGCTGCTGCAGACGGTGGAGCCCTGGCTGGGCAGGGTCTCGTTGTAGCTCGCCCAGCTCTTTCCGGCGGCGATCAGCTCGGAGGCGAGGTTCGCCTTGGAGCTGAAGCCGGGGGTGTAGCAGCTGTCGTCGGTGATGCCCTGGGTGCCGCCCGAGAAGAGTGCGAAGTAGTTGGGCTGGCTCGGGTGCGTCTCGGCGTAGCCGGCGGTGAGGTTGGCGCCGCCGCTCTTGAGGGAGTTGATGTAGGGCGCGCTGGAGCTTCCGATGACCTGCGAGTAGGCGTGATTCTCGAACACCACCACGACCACGTGGGCGGGGGTGGGGACGGTGGCCGCCGCGTGCGCGTCCGACGGGGCGCCGAATCCGGCCCAGAGGCCGATCGAGGCGGCGGCCGTTCCGAACGCGGATGCCAGGGCGGTGAGCGTACGGCGGGAGCGCGGCTTGGCTGTGGGCACGTCAGTCCTCCGGAGGATGAGGCTTGGGCGGCGCCAGGCTAGGGGCGGGCGGTGGCGGGCTCCGGTGGTGCCGAGTGAAGGGGGGAAGAACGGTGCGTGTACGCCCACGCGGTCCGGGCGGACCTGGTCGGCACACCCATGGATGTAGCGGCCATATTGTTATGCCCACGACAAAAATGGCCACGGGTCCGTGGGAGGCATAGGGTCGTCGAGGCCCTTTCACCACCGTAACGGCCCGCTCCCGCCGCCGCCCGCTCCCGCCGCCGCCCTCCCGGTGTCCCGCCACCGCCCTCCCGAACCTCCCGAAGGAACTCCATGCCGCCGATCGATGTCGTCGTGTGCCGAGGCTGCTGCTGCGGCAGTCCCGACAAGCACCCCGGCACGGACCACGAGGGCCAGGTGCGGCAGTTCGAGGAACTGGTGGCCGCCACGGAGGGGACGCGGCTGGTGACGAGTGACTGCCTCGGTCCGTGCGGCCGGGCGAACGTCGTCGTGGTGCGTGGACGCGGGGTGGGACCGGGCGGTCCCCGGTGGTTCGGCTTTCTTCACGACCGCGCGGACGTGGCCGACCTGTGCTCCTGGATCAGCGGACTCGCCACCGCCCCGGCCCGCGGGCCGGGCAGCGGACCGGCGCCGCTGCCCCCGGTCCTGGACCTGCTGAGCATCCCGGCGCCCGGACGGCGGGGCCGGTGACCCGGTGTGGCTCGATCCCGACCCCGCCCGCGGGCTTCACGAACTGTTAATACGTGACGTAGATCGAGTACAGCGCCGTGCTCTGCGTGGCGTTCCCGAAATTCGCCGGCCAGGTACCGAATGTCGTTGCGCCCGTGCTGTACGCGCCCTGCCCGCTGCCGCCGTCGGAGTAGTGCATATTGTTGGCCGCGATGGTGGTCCCATTGGTGTTGTACATCAGCCAGTAGGACGTGTTGGGGTTCAACGTGGCAGTGATCGGCAAGGAGTTCCACGCATTCGCCGTAAGGGTTCCACTTGCCGTGGCGGCGACCAGGGTTCCCGGTTTTCCATTGCTGTCGGTGTAGACCGCCAGCTGGAACTTGTTGTTGGGCGAGGCGGAGACCGAACCGACGTGCACCGAGGCGGTCTTGAGGACCGCTTGCGCACTGCCCGTGGTGACCCTGCTGCCGTTCATGTGGTTGGAGTCGCCGTCGTCCAGATGGTTTCCCACCTGGGTGTTGCCGAGGCTGCTCGTGGCCGAGGCACTGGTGGTGAACGAGAATGAGTAGGGAGCCGCCAGTTCGTTTCCCGCGGCATCGCCGACATGGTCCACCGTGACCGTATGGCGATTGCTCGTGGCGAGCGGCAGCGTCGGCGCGAGCGTGGCCGCCTTCGTGGCCGGGTCGTACGTGACCGTCGTCTGCACCGAATGGCCCGCGGAATCCCGCAGCACCAGATTCGCGGAGGTGATGGTCGAGGAGTCCATGGGTTCGCTGAAGGTGACCTTGACGGGGTCGGTCACCTTCACATCGGTGGCGTTGTCGGCCGGAGAGGTCGAGGTGACGGTGGGCGCGGTGGTGTCCGGCGCGTACGTCGCCCGGAAGGAGCCGGGTCCGGCGTCGAAGAAGGCGTACGGCACACCCTTGACGGTGTCGGTCCTCACCGGCACCGCGCTGCCGTTGAAGGTGACGCCGGAGAGCACCCCGCCGCTGGAGTTCAGCGGAACCATCGCCCGCAGCCCCCGGGCCCCGCCGGTCACCTTGAAGCTCAGCACGTCGCCGCTCCACTGGAGATCGGCGAAGGCGGAGCTGTTGCGGTCGTCCAGCCAGGTGAGCATCTGACGGCCCGACACGATCGGCACTCCCCTCGCCTGCGCCGATGCCACGATGGCGTCCGAGCCGGAGGAGGCGACGCTGTCGGTGTGCATATTGGCGCCGAGCGCGGCGTAGTAGCCCTGCGCGCCGTAGGCGGCGTCGAGCAGGGTGTCGATGGTGTAGGGGTAGCTCTGGCCGGACTCGTCGGTGAGCTGCGTCGTCGCCTGGTAGGTGTCGATGACCTGGCCGTCCTGCTCGGCGAAGCGCATGATCTCGCCCGTGCCGTTGAAGTATCCGGGACGGTTCTTCGTGAACGACGCCGGGTAGTAGTAGTAGTCCTGGTCCAGGCGCATTCCGTACTTCTTCTTCATCCTCGCCTGGGTCGACCAGTCGTCCCATTCCACGCAGTGGGTGCGGGAACTGGAAGGCTTGGGAATGGTGGAGTACTTCGACTTCCACACGCTCAACTGGTCGCCGTAGTAGGTGTCCAGCGGGGTGGCGCCCCAGGGCCGGCAGAGCGTCGTCACGTGCAGCCCCACCTCGAAGCCCTGGTCGGTGTAGCCCTTGGCCTGGGCGGAGGTCAGCGGTGAGCCGTTGTAGACGTACGAGGAGGCCCTGACGCACTCCCAGTCGGCGACGCTGCAACCGGCGGGGCTCTGGGCGATGTAGTGGTCCCAGCGTCCGGCGGTGCCCCCGTTGGCGTGGTCGTCGCCGCTCATGATGACGACGGCCTTCAGGTCGCGGGGGAAGTACCACAGGCGCGGCAGCGGTTTCACGGGCGCCGTCAGATGCGTGATGGTGTTGACGAGCAGGCGCTGCTGTTCGTCCGCGATCGGGATCAGGGCCTTGTCGAGGTTGTTCCAGTCCGGCTGGCCGCCCGTCCCGTAGAACATCTCACTGGCCTCGTAGCCGTCGGTGCTGTCGCGCTGCTGGCCCGCCCAGGCGGCATTGCCCTGGCGGGTCAGGACGACCGACCTGGCCAGGTCGTAGGTGAACGCCGCCGCCCGGCCGCCGTTGGAGCCGACGGAGCGGACGGTGACGGCGGGACTGGTCGTCGCGGTCGTGGCACTGCTGTAGAGCGTGGCCACGGCGGTGGCGCTGCCCAGGGAGTACCGGTCCGCGGTGCCGTGGTACTGCATGGTGTCGCCGGTGATGCCCGCGCCGGGGGCGGCGGAGGTGTTCACCTTCAGATAGCCCTCGGCCAGGGTGCTCCCCGTGTCGTTGAGCCCCAGCAGGGGGGCGAGCTTCTTGTCGGGGCGCATCGCGACGAGCTTTCCGCCGCCGCCGACCCAGCCGCCGAGCATCGACGCCTGGGCGTCGGTGAGCGGCATCCGGCCGAGGACGGCGATGTCGTAGTCCCCGAGGGCCGAGGCGGTCACGTCGGAGAGGTCGCTGACGCGGTACTCGTTGAGGCCCTCGGCCTTGAGGATCTCCGCGTAGTAGCGCGTGAAGGGATCGGCCGGATCGGTGATGAGCAGGATGGGGCCGCCGGGCCCGTTGTCGGGGGCGGGCGGCACCGGGGTCTCGGGGGTGTACGTGGCGTACATCGAGAAGTCCAGCGTCTGGAACGTCGCCGGCCCGAATACCTGCGGCCACGTTCCGAATGGGGTTCCGGATGTGCTGTAGGCGCTTCGGCCGCCGGAGGTGTAGCGCAGATTGTTGCTCTCGACGTCCGCGCCATTGGTGTTGTAAGCGAGCCAGTACGCGGTGTCGGGAGTCAGCGCAGCGGATACCGCAATGGTGTTCCAGCTGTTGGCCGTCAGCGTCCCGGTTCCGCTTTTTCCCAGCAGTTCGTCGGGAGAGCCGTCACTGTCGCTGTAGACGGCGACCTCGAACTTGTTTCCGGGTGCCGGGCCGACACTTCCGACGTAGACGCTCACACTGGTGACGGTGCCGCCCATCGCGCCCGTCGTGACCCGGACGGAATTCATGTAGCCCGAGTCCCCGAAATCCGAGTGGTCCCCGATCTGCGTGCTTCCCAGTGTCGCGGAGTCCGCCCGGCTCACTCCCCCCAGGCCGCTCAGCGTGAGCATGAGGGCCGCCACCATGAGACCGGCGAGCGTGCTTTTCCTGCCCGCGCCTTTTCCACCCATGATCGAACCCCCCGGATGCCACCGTGCGAAAACTCTACATTTTGACTCGGGTGGCCGAAACACACTTGCGCCGCAAAAACGGCAACTGCTCGAAAGAGGGCGAGTTTTGAGCGTTTTTGTCCAGTAAGGGCATGGTTGCCGGACACCCCGGCGGCTCCTAGGGTCCCAACCGTCCAAGTGATCGTTCTCCGAAACGAGTTGGAGCACCTGTGCGCACAAGACTGATCGCCCCGGGTGTGGCCGCCCTCTGCGCCCTGCTGGCGATCCCGGCATCCGCGGCCGACGCCACCCCCGGAGCCCCGGGCGTGGGCGACCCCTACTACCCCGACTACGGCAACGGCGGGTACGACGTCTCGCACTACGATCTGCGTCTGAAGTACCGGCCCTCGACCGACCGCCTGGAGGGAACGGCGACGCTGCTCGCCGACACGACGCAGGCGCTGTCCCGGTTCAACCTCGACTTCGCCCTTGACGTGAGCGAGGTGAGGGTCAACGGCAGGAAGGCCGCGTTCGCCAGGTCCGGCGACCACGAACTGGAGATCACCCCGTCCGCGCCGCTGGACAAGGGCCGTTCCATCAGCGTGGTGGTGCGCTACTCGGGCACGCCCTCCAAGGTCGTCGCCTCCGGCTTCACCTCGTGGCTGCGCACCCCCGACGGCGGTGTGGCGGCCAACGAGCCCGAGTCGGCCTGGTGGTGGTTCCCCAGCAACGACCACCCCACGGACAAGGCCACCTACGACATCTCCGTCTCGGTCCCCGACGGCACGCAGGCGGTGAGCAACGGCGTCCTGGTCTCGCAGAGCTCCCGGCTCGGCTGGACCCGTTTCAACTGGCGCTCCAGCAAACCCCAGGCGACATATCTGGCCACTCTCGCCGTGGGGAGGTTCGACATCACCGACAACACCACCGAGAGCGGCCTGCCGGTCATCAACGCCTACAGCAAGGACCTCGGCGACAACGCCGGAGCGGCCCGCGCCAGTGTGGAGCGCACCGCCGAGGTCGCCGACTGGCTGAGCGGGATCTTCGGCCCCTACCCGTTCAACGCGCTGGGCGGCTACGTGCCCAATGTCCCCACGGGGTACGCGCTGGAGACCCAGACCCGCCCGTTCTACAGCCCGCGCCAGTTCGCCAACGGCTCCAATGTGTCGGTGGTCGTGCACGAACTGGCCCACCAGTGGTACGGCGACAGCGTCTCGCTCAAGCGCTGGAGCGACATCTGGATCAACGAGGGCTTCGCCCGCTACGCCCAGTGGCTGTGGTCGGAGAAGGAGGGCGAGGGCACCGGGCAGGAACTCGCCGACTACGTCTACGCCCTCCACCCGGCCGACGACCCGTTCTGGAAGGTCGAGCCCGGCGACCCGGGTCCGGACAACCAGTTCGCGCTCGCCGTCTACGACCGGGGCGCCCTCGCGCTCCAGGCCCTGCGCAACAAGGTGGGGGACAAGGCCTTCTTCGCGATCCTGGAGGACTGGCCGACGCGGAACCGGGGCGGCAACGCGAGCGTGCGGGACTTCGTGAGGTTCGCCGAGCACGAGTCCGGCCGGCCGCTCGCGGAGTTCTTCGACACCTGGCTGTTCACGCCGGCCAAGCCGTCCGCCCCGGCGGCGGCCGCGCTCCGGCTCGGCGCCTCCCGCCCCCAGCAGCCGAAGTCCTGGAAGCAGATCAGGGCCACCGATCACATCCACGACCACCGCCGCTGAGCCGCCGAAACGCTGAACTGCCCAACCGCTGAACTGCCGAAACGCTGAACTGCCGAAACGCTGGGCCGGCGGCCGCCCGGCGCGAGCGGCGGTCCCGGGGAGACCGGTTCCGAACACCCGCCCCTGGAAAGAGCTTTGGCTCTTTCCAGGGGCTGCGTGTTGCGGACGAACAGGATTTCGTAAGCTCGGCTACCTGTCCTGCCGCACTACTGACAGGATATGGACTTCTGTTCGCATCCCTGAACCAATCGGAGCATTCATTGAGATCCCGACTCGCGGGAATCGGCGGCTTGGCCGCGGTGGCTCTCACCTCCAGCGTGATGCTGGTCGTGATTCCGGCGGCTTCGGCCCACACTGCCTCGGGCCCCAGCGGTATCACCGCGAAGGGGGCGTTCCTCCTCGACACCGGCTCCAGCAAGACCCTTTGGAGCAAGAGCGCGGACACCTCCCGCCCGATGGCCAGCACCACCAAGCTGATGACCGCCGTTACCGTTCTCGAGTCCGCCAACCTGGACCTCAAGCGCAAGATCACGGTCAAGCAGGCATACCGCGACTACGTGGTCAAGGAGGGCGCCAGCACCGCCGACCTCAAGACCGGTGACAAGCTCACCGTCGAGCAGGTCCTGCACGCGATGCTGCTGCCCTCGGGCTGCGACGCCGCCATGGCGCTGGCCGACAACTTCGGCACCGGCTCAACCATCAAGGCGCGCACCGCGTCGTTCATCTCCAAGATGAACAAGAAGGCCGTCTCCCTCGGCCTGAAGAAGACGCACTACGACGCCTTCGACGGCATATCGCACGGCGGCAAGAACTACACCTCGCCGCGCGACATGGCGAAGCTGGCGCAGCGGGCGCTCAAGAGCAAGACCCTGCGCACCATCGTGAAGAAGCAGTCGACCGTCCAGAAGGCGACGAACGGCCGCACCTACACCTGGTACAACACCAACAAGCTGCTCGGCTCGTACAACGGGGCCATCGGCATCAAGACCGGCACCGGCTCGGACGCCGGACCCTGCCTGGTCTTCGCCGCGACCCGCAACGGCCGCACCGTCGCCGGTGTCGTGCTCCACGCGTCGAGCAAGACCAGCCGGTACTCGGACGCGGCCAAGATGCTCGACTACGCGTTCCACTCGAGCACCGCGAAGACGATGAACCTGCGCCAGTTGCCCCAGGGCGCCCAGCAGGACTGATTCACCCTCCGGAGCCGCTTGCGCGGCACCACCGCTGCCCCCGCGGGCCCGAGGCCCGCGGGGGCAGCGGCTTTTCGACGACGGGCAGCCCTTGGTGCCGTGAGGAAACATGGGCTGTCATGTAAGAAGTGCAGGCGTAAACTTCTACAGAATCGTAGAATTTCCGCCATGGCTGCGGAGAGCATGCGCTCGCGGGGGCGCCCATGAGGATCTCCTTCCTCATCCACAACGCATACGGGATCGGCGGCACGATCCGGACCACGGTCAACCTGGCGCAGGCGCTGGCCGATCGGCACGAGGTGGAGATCGCGTCGGTTTTCCGTCACCGGGCCGCACCGACGTTTTCGATCGACCCGCGCATACGCCTGGTACCGCTCGTGGACCTACGGCCCGGGGTGCCGCGAAGCGATCTGGGCCATCCGCTCTCCGGCGTGCCCGCGAAGGCCTTCCCCAGAGAGGAGTCCCGCTACCGGCAGTACAGCGCCCTCACCGACTCCAGGGTGCGCTCCTGGCTGGAGAGTTCGCGCGCGGATGTGCTCGTCGGCACCCGCCCCGGCCTCAATGTGCTCCTGGCCCGGTACGCCCCGGGCGGGGCCGTCAAGATCGCCCAGGAGCACCTCACCCACGACTCCCACAGCCCCGCGCTGCGTACGCGCCTACGGACGGAGTACCGGCGCCTCGACGCCCTCACCACGGTGACGGACGAGGACGCGGCGGCGTACCGCCGGCGCCTGCCCCTGCCGGGGGTGCCGGTGCTCGCGGTCCCCGACTCCGTTCCGGAGCCCGTGCTGCGCCCGGCCGACGGAAGCGCGAAGGTGGTGGTGGCGGCCGGCCGGCTCGCCCCGGTCAAGCGCTACGACCTGCTGATCGACGCGTTCGAGCAGGTGGTGCGGCTGCACCCGGACTGGACCTTGCGCATCTACGGCGAGGGAGGGCTGCGCGCCACCCTCCAGGAGCGGATCCGTCGGCTCGGGCTGCACAACAACGTCCTCCTGATGGGCCCGGCCGCGCCCATGGAGGCCGAGTGGGTCAAGGGCTCCATCGCCGCCTCGTCCTCGAACCTGGAGTCGTTCGGGGTGTCCATCATCGAGGCGATGCGCTGCGGGCTGCCGGTGGTGAGCACCGCGTGCCCCTGCGGCCCGCCGGAGATCATCCGCGACGGGGTGGACGGCCGGCTGGTCGAGCCGGGGAGCGTGGACGGGTTCGCCGCCGCGCTGCTGGACCTGGTGGGGAACGAGGAGATGCGGGCCCGGATGGGGCGCAGGGGCCGTGAGGCCGCCGCGCGCTTCGACCCCCAGTGCGTCGCGGCCCGGTACGAGGAGCTGTTCGCCCGTCTCCTGCGCGCCCAGCAGGGCTGTACCGTACTGCGGAGGCTGCGGCGCACCGGTACGCGGGCGGCCGCGGCACTGCGTCAGGCATCCAGCCACGAAGGGTCGGTGCGGTGATCTCCCAGAGGACGACGGACCTGCTGGTCGCGGACTGCTGGGTCGAACGGTCGGGGGAGGTACGGGTGCGCGTCCCGCTGCCTCCCCTGGGCACGGGGTACGAGGACTCCTCCGGGCTGCTCGCCAGGGAGCGCGGCACGGGGGCGGAGGTGCGGGTGCCCTTCGACACCTCGGGGGCACAGGCGCGGGCGCTGCTGGTCCGCGAACCCGGACTGCTGCCGGAGGGCCGGTGGGACCTCTACGCCGAGTACGGCAGTGAGACCGGCCCCGTGCTGCGGCGGCTGCGCGCCGGTCTGCGCGATCTGCGGGCCCTGCTGCCGCCGCTCGCCGCGCCGCCGCGGCTGCCGGTGGTCTCCTGGGTGCCGTACCGCACGTCCGGGGGCTGGCTGGCCCTGCGCACGTGGGAGCGGTACGGGCACGCGGAGGTCCAGTCGGTGCACGTCTCCCGCGACGAGTTCGCGGTCGAGGGCTGGCTGCTGGGGCAGGGGCGTCCGGCGCCGCCGGCCGTCGAACTGCGCTGCCGCCGCGGCTGCGACCGGGCACTGCCGACGGTGGTCTCGGCGCGTCCGGCGCCGAGCCCCGCCTGGGAGGGGACGGGGCAGGGGTTCCGGTCCTCGCTCTTATGGACCGACCTCGCGGAGATCGCGTCGGAGGGCGAGGTGTGGGACCTGTACGCGCTCCCGTACGGCGCCACGGAGGCGGTGCGCGTGGCGCGCCTACTCGACGACATCCCCGACAAGAAGGACGTCTACTCCTTCCCCGACACCCACGTCTGGGCCCCGGGCCGCGGCCCCCTTCGCATCCGCCCGTACTACACACAGGCCAACGGCCTGTCGGTGAAGGCGGAGTCGCTGGAGGGAATCTGAGGGTCCGCACGCCTGGGCGTGTCCGGACTTCGCGCTGCCGCACACGAAGTCGCGGAACGAGCGTCCCCGCCCGCGGCGGCGCACCCGACGGCGAACGCCACGGCGGACCCCACGACGAGCCCCCCGAGGGACCCACGGCGAGCCCCGAGGGACCCCACGACGGATCCGACGACGGACCCCACGACGAAAGGCGCCCTCGCATGCCCCCTCCCCCTCCGATGGGTCCGGTGTAACTCCATGGCGCCGCCGCGCCGGGGCCCTGCGGCCGTGGCCGCCGTCGCCGCCGTGCTGTTCTGCGCGCTGGCCGTCGCGGTCACCGCGCGGCACGGCGCGCCGTTCCCGCTGGACGGCTCCCTGCACCGCTGGGGTGCGCGCCACCGGGGCGGCCCCTGGCGCGGCCTGTCCATCGCGGTGACCTCCAGCGGCACCGGGATCACCGCGTACGCGCTCGCCGCGCTCGGCGGGGCGGTGGGCCGCAGGGGACGGCGCGCCCTGCTCGTGGGGGCCGTGGCCGGGCTCGCCCACCTCGCGGCGGGGCAACTGCTCCGCACCGCCGTCGCCTTGTCCATCGACCGTGCCCGGCCCCCGGCCGCCGACTGGGCCTGGCACGCGAGCGGACCGGCGCTGCCCTCCGGCCACACCACCACCTCGGCGATGGTCGCGGGGCTCTTCGTGGTCGCGGCGCTCCACCGGCTGCGCGGCCGGGCCCGCGCCGCGCTGATCCCGGTCGCCGTCCTGTGGGCCTTCGCGGTCGGCGCCACCCGGGTCCATCTGGGGATGCACTGGCCGACCGACGTCCTCGCCGGGTGGCTGCTCGCCGTGGTCTGGGTGGCTCTGGTGGCCCCGCTGGTCCACCCCGCGCCCGTTCCGGACCGGGCAGCTCCGATCAAGCCGGAGCCGGCACAGCCCGACCCGGTCGGCCGGGTCTCACGCGCGCTCGGCCGCAGCCCTGCGGCCCCGGCGCAGCTCCAGCGCCACGGGGATCACGGACAGGACCACGATGACGGCGACGGCCGGTAGCAGATAGCGGTCGACGCCCGGGATCGAGGCACCGAGCACGTGCCCGGCGACGATCAGGCCGATGGTCCACCCGAGTCCGCCGATCACCTGCCAGAGAGTGAACGGGCGGGCGGGGACGCCGAGAGCCCCGGCGATGGGATTGAGCACCGTACGCACCAGGGGGATGAACCTGGCCAGCACGATCGCCTTGCCGTAGCCGTACTTGGCGAGCAGTTCCGAGGAGCGCTCGGCGGCGTGGTGCAGCCGCTGGTTGCTCGAGCGGGCCAGCAGGGCGGGGCCGGTGCGCCTGCCGATGGCGTAACCGGTCTGCGCTCCGAGCAGCGCTCCCGCCGCGGCCGCCACCAGCACGTACGGCAGGGGCAGATGCAGCCGCGCGTCCGCCCCGGTCGCGGTCAGCAGCCCCGCGGTGAACAGCAGTGAGTCCCCGGGCAGGAAGAAGCCCACGAGCAGGCCGGTCTCGGCGAAGAGGACGACGAAGATCCCGAATGTCCCGAAGGCGGACAGCAGGGAGGTCGGGTCGAGCGGGTTGACCGCCAGTGCGCCGTGCGCCGCCTGTGCGACGCGGTTCGACGCGAGATCCCCCACGTGGCTGAACAGGAACATCCAGCGCCCCTTTCCGGGTGGTGACTTCCGATCCGGCCGAGGTCGGCGACGCCGACGGCCGCCGGGGGCCGCTGTGGCAGACTTGCCGGAAAATGAGAGCTTCTACAGAGCCGTAGAAGTTCTGCAGGATAGTGGATGACGGTGGGAGGCGGCACGCGATGGCTCGAGACGGTTCGGACGATCCCGCGTCCCGGCGCGGCCGCGGTGAGCTGGAGTCCGAGGTCCTCGGCGCCCTCTGGGCGGCCGGCGGCCCGCTCACCCCCGGCGAGGTGCAGCGGCGAATATCGGGCGACCCCGCCTACAGCACGGTGGTGACCGCGCTGTCCCGCCTGTTCGAGAAGGGCACGCTCACCCGGGTGCGCAGCGGCCGCGCCTACGCCTACGCGCCGGTCGCCGACGAACCGGGCCTGGCCGCCCGCCGGATGCGCCAACTCCTCGACGCCGAGGCCGATCGGCACATTGTTCTGGCACGCTTTGTCTCGGACCTGTCGGACGACGACGAACAGGCGCTGCTGCGCCTGCTCGGCGAGCATCCGCGAGCGGACTGAGCCCACCGGAGACCCGAATGTACTTCGCCGTCCACCTGCCGCTCCTGCTGCCGCTCGCCGCCGTTCCGGCTCTGAGGGCGCTGGCCCCGCACCTCGCTCCGCACCGGGCGGCCTGGATGCTCGCCGGGGCGGCCGTGCTGCTGGCGGCCATCAGCACGCTGGCGCTGCTGGTCCTGGTGGCGATGGGCGTGTCCGAGGTTCCCCTGCTCGCCGTCCTCGGGCACTACACACCCGGTGGGCTGCCGGGGGTTCCCGGCACCGCCCCGCTCACCGCGTGCGCCGCCGTCGCCGCGCTGGCGGTGGGGCTGTCCCGGACCGTCCGTCGCGCCGCCCTCCACAGCCGGGGGCTGAGCGACGCGCTCTCCTACGGCAGGGGGCTGGCCGACGACCGCGAGCTCGTGGTGCTCCCGGACCGGTCACCGCTGGCCTACGCCCTGCCCGGCCGCCCGGGCCGGATAGTGGTCTCCTCCGGGATGCTGCACGCCCTCGACCCGGCCGAGCGACGGGCGCTGCTGGCCCATGAGCGGGCCCATCTCGCCGGTCACCACCATGTCCTGCTCATCGCCGCCGAACTCGCTGCCGCGGCCAATCCCCTGCTGCACCGGCTCCTTCCCGTCCTGTCGTACGCGGTCGAGCGCAGCGCCGACGAGGCCGCGGCAGCCGAAGTGGGCGACCGCACCAAGGCCGCCCACGCGGTGGCCCGCGCCGCCCTGGCCGCGCACGCGGGCGGGGGCCCCCACCCCGCCGCCCTCCACGCGGGGACCGGCCCGGTCCCGCAGCGCGTCGCGGCGCTGCTGGCACCGCCGCCGGCGAGGATGCCCAACACCCACACCTCGCGTGCGGTGGCGGTGGTCGTCGCCGGGCTGCTCGCGCTCGGCATCGGGGCCTGCGTGGAATCCGTCGTCGATCTGCACTCCGCCGTCGAGACGGCCCAGGCGGCGTACGGCGAGTCTGACTGACGGGCCCCCGCCGCCCTTCCCCTGCGTCAACTCGCCCTCGTTCACCTGGAGTTCAGCCCACGGGCGGCCAAGCTTCCTCCGCGCCCGCACAACGCGCCCGCCCGGCCGCCGGTCGAACAAGGCGATCGGGCAGGGGCGCCGCCCCACGGGGCGTGACCGACCGTGCCCCACAGGCCCGCGGCACCTGCCTTCTGGGGGATTCGATGCCCGCACACTCGCCCGACCGCTGCCGCCCGGCCGCGCGCAGACGCCACCACCGCACCCTGCGGACCGCGGTGATCACGGTGGCCCTGGCCGCGGGGGTGCCCACCACCGCCTACGCGGCTCCCACCGCGCACCCCGCCGCCCAGCACCACTCCAGCTCCGGCCGTCCCACCGCGCCGCGCTCCACCGCCCCGCGGCCCTCGTCGGCCACGGCCCCGCCCGCCGGCGCTCGGGCCGCGGCCGAGGCGACACCGTTCTTCTTCACCGACTTCTCCGCGAGCACCTGGGGGACCTCCTACGGCCTGCGAGACATCACGTTCGTCGGCCGGCTGATGAAGCACGACCCGGACGGCGGCCCTGACGTCCCCGCCGCGAACGAGACCGTGGACGTCGTCCAGAAGTACCTCAACGACGAGTTCGGCGACCCGGTGCCCGACGAGTGGGGCTACGCGTCGTTCGGCGTGGTGAGGACGGACGCCAAGGGCCGTTTCGAACTCGACAAGGTACGGGTCACCCACCGCGACCTCGAGGCGGGAGGCCCCGTCATCTACCACGGCAGCTTCCCCGTCCGCGCCTACGCGGCCCGCCGTGTCGACCCCCGCGGCCCCTCAGCGCCCGCCAACTGGGACGCCCTGGACACCTGGGGCGACATGGACGCCGACACCTCCCAGGCCAGGATGACCGCGGACTTCGTCAAGGGCCCGGTCCGCGACGGCGCACGCGAGGTCACGGTGGAGGGCACGTTCACCCGCAAGGACGGCCCGCTGTGGCGGCCGCTGAAGGGGTTCACGACCACCGTCACCTTCGAGCCCGAGGACCCGTCGCACGAACCGCGCCGGATCAAGGTGCGCACCGACGGCGACGGGGCGTTCTCCGCCGAGGTCCCCGTGCGTGAGGACGGCAGCGTCCTCGCCGCGGTGCACTGGTGGGAGGACGTGTACCTGGACATCACCGGTGAGCAGACCCAGGGCGTGCCGGTCGGCATCCCCGATCCGCTGGAGCTGCGGTCGGGCCCGTACGGCCTCGACCGCGACCGGGTGGTGTCGGCCTCGGTCGCGCTGGTGGGCAGGGGCGACTGCGACGCGGGCGGTCAGCGCGCGGCCCTGCAGTGGTCGGCCGAC
Source organism: Wenjunlia tyrosinilytica (assembly GCF_014646055.1). Classification (GTDB taxonomy): domain Bacteria; phylum Actinomycetota; class Actinomycetes; order Streptomycetales; family Streptomycetaceae; genus Wenjunlia; species Wenjunlia tyrosinilytica. Next base: position 28,441 of record NZ_BMMS01000010.1, on the reverse strand, counting down.
GGGCGCACGGGGTGGAAGAAGGTGGCCGAGGTCCGCACCGACGAGCACGGGAAGGCCTCCGTCAAGGTCCCCGGGTCGGCCAACGGGTACTACCGCTGGCACCACGCCGAGACCGACTCCTGCGCCGGGGACATCGGGTACGCCAAGCCGCTGCGGCGGGTGGAGACGAGGGTGCGGGACTTCGACGCCTCGCCCGAACCGGTGGACGAGGGCGGGAAACTGCTTGTCGAGGGCGTGCTCCAGCACAAGCCGTCCGGCGGGGGCTGGGCCGGGTACGGCGGGCGGGCGGTCCAGATCTGGTTCAGGCCCAGCGGTTCCGGCACCTGGCAGAGGATCTCCACCGTGGCGTCGGACGCGAGGGGCCGCTTCGCCGGCACGGTGACGGCGGCTCGGGACGGATACTGGCGCGCCGTCCACGTCGGGGATGCCACGCACTTCAGCGTGACCGGCCCCTCCGACTACGTGGATGTGCGCTGACGCATCCGCTGCGGACCGGCCGCGATCATCTGGACCGCGGCCGGTCCCGGCGGCGCTCAGCCCTCGCCGTCCGCTTCCTCGAGGCGGAAACCGATCTTCAGGCCGACCTGGAAATGGTTCACTTCACCCTCGCGGATGTATCCGCGGATCTGCGTCACCTCGAACCAGTCCAGCTCGCGCAGGGTGGACGACGCGCGGGCGAGGCCGACCTTGATGGCATCGTCAACACCGTTGGGCGACGTTCCAACAATCTCGGTAACCCGGTAAACGTGATTGCTCATTTCTGGCCTCCGAACCGCCTGAGTACCGACTGACTCCGGCAGGCTAACCGCCGACGATCGACGCGGGCTGGAAGCTCAGCCTGCCGGGCCGGTCGCAGCGGGCGAACGGCCGAACCAGTCCAGGCAGACCACCAGCGCGTCGTCGTCCAGCTCCGGGGCGCCCCGGTAGGAGGTCAGCTCGCGCAGCACGGCGCTCGGGACCTCGGCGGCCGGCAGGAGGCGGGTCGTGGCGATGGCCCTCGCCAGGGCGGTGTCGCCGTAGGGCTCTCCCCCGGCGTCGGCCACCGTGTACACACCGTCGCTGACGATCACCAGGCGGTCTCCGGGCTCGACATGGAACTCCTGCGCCAGATAGACGGTCTCCTCGAACATCCCCAGGGGCAGTTGGGCCTCGAAGTCGACGGTCTCCACCACCGCGCCGCGGCGCATCCTCAGCATCCTGGGCGACCCGGCGTCCACCACCTGCATCCGGCCCGAGGCAAGGTCGACGCACAGCAGGAGGGCCGACAGATGCAGGGCTCCCCGGTGCTGGGCGTAGACGGCCTGGTCGGCCAGGGCCGCCTGGTCGGCGATCGGCACCCCGGCCCGCCGGGCGTTGCGCAGCGCGTTGACCCCCAGGGTGGTCAGCAGGGAGGCGTCGGTGCCCTCGCCCATGCCGTTGACCACCGTGAGGCTCAGCCGGTCGGCGGACACGGCCCAGTCGAAGGCGTCGCCGTGGATGGAGTAGGCGGGCTCCAGCTGGGCGCCCATGGCGTACTCCCGCTGCGCGCACGAGCCGCCGGGCAGGAGCTGCCACTGCATCTCCGCGGCCAGGGTCAGCCGCTCCTTGCGCCGCGCCAGGAGGAAGAGGTCGCAGCTGCGGTCGGCCACGAGGATCTCGCGTCCGAGCACCTGCGCGATCTCGGTGAGTTCCTCGGCGACCTCGGGCGGGCAGGAGGTACCGGGCAGCGTCACCGAGAGCACCCCGAGGCGGTCGCCGTGCACACTGACGGGCACATGGACCGCGACGGTCCCGCCTGCGCTGTCGGCCGCCGTGCACGGTTCCTGGGCGCCGAACGCCCTGCCCTGCGGGGTGGAGTGCAGCGGCAGCGGGCGCGCGCTGCGGGGAATCGGCGTCACCGGCTGCAGCGCCTTCCTGCTGTAGTCGGCCATCAGCAGGTCCACCGAGGAGGCGGCGTAGTGCTGCGCGAGTGCTGAGCCCGCCACGTCGAGGAGCGCGTGGGGAGCGGCCGAGCGCAGGGCCCGGTCGACCGTCAGAAATCTGTTCACGTGGGTTTTCTACGCCTTTTCCGAGGAATGCGCCCGTACGGCGGCGCGGTACGGATCGTGTGCCGGTCCCGTGCGGGCCCGCGGGTTACGGGCGGCATCAGGCTGACAGCGGCAGTGCGAAAATGTCACAGTGGTGAACATGTCCCCCTCCGCGCCCAGCCCCCGAGCCGACGAGGCCGCCCGTGCGGTCGGCTCGGTCGTGGAGCTGCTGGAGGTGCTGTGGGAGCGCGGCCGTGACGTGGACAGCAAGCCGGTGTCGGCCTCGCAGCTGCGCGCCATGTTCGTGCTCGAGGACAAGGAAGGCATCAATCTGCGGGCCCTGGCCGAAGCCCTCGGCTCCACTCCCCCCTCCGTGAGCCGGCTCTGCGACCGGCTCCAGGCGGTCGGCTACATAGAGCGGGCACCCAGTGCCAGCAGCCGCCGTGAGCTGGAGCTCCGGCTCAACGACCGCGGCCGGACCTTCCTGCGCGATCTGCGCAGGCGCCGCGAGACGGAGCTGCGCTCCGTGATCGCGGCCATGCCGTCCAACCGGCGGGCGGCACTGGTCGAGGGGCTGGAGTCCTTCCGGGCCGCGGCCACCGCCGCGGCCGACGAGGCCGCGGCCGCGACAAGCGGCGGGGCGCCCGGCGCCGTCGACGAACCGGCACGTACCGCCTAGCCCATCGGTGTCCTCCCGTCCCCCGGTCACGGCCCGCCCGGGTGCGCTGAAGGGCTCACCGGGCGAAGACTGCCGGCAGGAGAATACACTTGCCGGACGGCAACTATCCAGTCGGGACGCCGAATCGGCGACGCCGGGTCAGCGACGCCGGGGTCGGCAACGCCGGGTCAGCGACGCCGGGGTCGGCGACGCCGGGTCAGCGACGGGGAAGCTTGACGACGGTCACGAAGAACTCGTCGATCTGGCGGATGGCGCCGACGAACTGGTCGAGGTCCACGGGCTTGGTGACATAGGCGTTCGCGTGCAGCTTGTAGCTGCGCAGGATGTCCTCCTCGGCGGAGGAGGTGGTCAGGACCACGACGGGGATGTGGCTGAGGTCGGGGTCGGACTTGATCCGCTCCAGGACCTGCCGCCCGTCGTACTTGGGCAGGTTGAGGTCCAGCAGGACCAGGTCGGGGCGCGGGGCCCCGGTGTGCTCGCCGCGCCGGTAGAGGAAGTCCAGGGCCTCCAGGCCGTCGCGGACCACGTGGAGGGTGTTGCCGACCGTGTTGTCCTCGAAGGCCTCACGGGTCATCAGCTCGTCCCCGGGGTCGTCCTCGACGAGAAGGACCTCGATGGGCTGAGCGGCGGGGTCTGTCATACGGGCTTTCCTTCCATGGCGGCGCTCCGGGCCCCGGCGGCCGGGGCCTCGGTGGCGTCTGCCCCGGCGGCCGGGGCGGCGTCGGTGGTTTCGGGGGCCTCGGCGGCCGGGGCGGTGGGCAGGGTGAAGCGGACCCGGGCCCCCTCGGTGTGGCCGGTGTCGATCCAGATGCTTCCGCCGTGGTGCTCCACGATCTTCTTGCACAGCGCGAGCCCGATGCCCGTTCCGCTGTAGACGTCGCGGCCGTGCAGGCGCTGGAAGATGACGAAGACCTTCTCGGCGAACTCCTCGCCGATCCCGATGCCGTTGTCGGTCACGGAGAAGCGCCAGCTCGTACCGGACTCCTCGGGTTCGGCGGTGATGCGCAGGACCGGGGGCCGGTCGGGGTGGCGGAACTTCACGGCGTTCCCGACGAGGTTCTGCCACAGCATCGTCAGCAGGGTGGGATCACCCAGCACCTCCGGCAGTTCGCCGGGCCGCTCGATGCGCGCCTCGGACTCCTCGACGGCCGCGGCCAGGTTGACGATGGCCTTGTCGAGGACACGGCCGAGGGGGACGGCCTCGCTGGTGTCGTTCAGCCGGCCGACGCGGGAGAAGGTGAGCAGGTCGTTGATGAGGACCTGCATCCGCTTCGCCCCGTCGACGGCGAAGTCGATGTACTGGGCTCCCCGCTCGTCGAGCTTGTCGCCGTAGCGCTTTTCCAGCAGTTGGCAGAAGGAGGCGACCTTGCGCAGCGGTTCCTGGAGGTCGTGCGAGGCGACGTAGGCGAACTGCTCGAGCTCGGCGTTGGAGCGGCGCAGCTCGGCAGTCTGCGCGTCCAGGTCGGCGGCCTGCCGGCTCAGCAGCCCCTGCTGTTCCCGGGAGGTCGCCAGCTCGGCGACGATGCGCGTGCGCATCTCCTCGACCACCTCGGCCACCTCGTGGATGTCACGGGGGCCCTGGGCCGGGATGCGGTGCTCGAACTCTCCGCCCGCCACCCGGCGCGAGGCGGCGCGCAGCACCGCCAGGGGTCTGCCGACGGCGGTGTGGAGCAGGACGGCCAGCACCACGCCGGAGAGCAGGAACACGGCGAGCATCGCGGTGAGGGCCAGATCCCTGACGCGCTCGGTCCGCCTCAGCTCATGGCGGGTGTGGTCGCGGGCCTCGCGCAGATGCCGGTTCTGGACGTCGATGAGGCCTCTGATGCGGTCGAAGGCCCGCTTGCTGCGGTCGATCGCGGTCGTGTCGGGAGCCTGCTTGCCCTGGGCGGCCTTGATGAGGGGCTCGGCGTAGTCGCGGCGCCACCGGCGCCCGGCGTCGCGGACGGCGGCGAGGTCGTCGACGAGCCTTCTGTCGCCCTCGAGCAGGGGCGCGATCCTTCGGGCGGCGTCGCCTTCGGCCTTCCTGCCCTCCTCGTAGGGGCTCAGGAACCGCGGGTCCCGGGTGAGCAGGTAGCCCCGCACACCGGTCTCCTGGTCGATGAGCGCCGCCTGGAGGCCGAGAGCCTCGGAACGGGCGGGCGAGGCCCGGTAGGCCAGGTCACGGGTCACGTCGTCGGTGCGGGACAGCAGCATGGCGCCGATCCCGGCACACGCCATCACCATGACCGCCATCACGGCTATGACGACATGGAACCACGCCTGGACGGTCAGGCCTCGGCCGGCGTTCCGGTCGCCGCCGGGCCGGGTGGGGGCGGTGGCGTCTGGCGGGGTCACGGGGTCACTTTCCATTCCATGTGCACGACGGCGACGTCGTCGGCGAGGCCGCCGCCCACCGCGGCGGCCTCCTCGGCGCCGTGGATCAGCGCGTCGACGAAGCGGGGGCCGGGCAGCCGGGCGTGGCGCCGGGCCAAGGCGATCAGGCCGTCCTCACCGAGGCGCTCGGGACCGGACGCCGAGGTGCGCCCCTCGAAGAGCCCGTCGGTGAACATCACCAGCGACCCGCCGTCGGGGATCCGGATCTCGTCCTCGGGCCAGGCGGCGAGGCCGGGCAGCAGGCCCAGGGCGGGACCGAAGGCGGGTTCGAGGAGCTCCACCTCCGGCTCGGTGCCGTCGGCGGCCGGCGGTCGGCGCAGGAGCAGGCCGGGGTGGCCGGCGCGCAGGACCCGCACCTTGCGCGAGTCGGGGTGCAGGGCGATGCCGCACACGGTGGCGAAGAGTTCGGGGGACGAGCGCTCCGCGGTCATGATCCGCTCGAGCTGCCGAAGGAGCCGGGTGCCGGTCACCCCCGACAGCACCAGGGTGCGCCACGCTATGCGCAGGCACACCCCGAGCGCGGCCTCGTCGGGGCCGTGGCCGGACACGTCGCCGATCACCGCGTGCACCATGCCGTCGTCGGCCTGCACGACGTCGTAGAAGTCACCGCCGAGCAGTGCCTGGGAGCGTCCCGGCTGGTAGCGGGCCACCACGTCGACGTCGGCGCCGTTCAGGAGCGGGGAGGGCAGCAGGCCGCGTTCGAGCCGGGCGTTCTCCTGGGCCCGCATCCGTTCGGCCTGGAGGGCGGCCGCGGCGTGCTCGGCCTGCTTGCGGTGGACGGCGTAGCGGATCGCCCGGCCGAACAGCTCGGGCTCGACCCTGCCCTTGACCAGGTAGTCCTGGGCGCCCGCGGTGACCGCGCTGAGCCCGGCTCCCTCCTCGGCGAGCCCGGTGAGCACGACGACGGCGGCGGTGGGCGCCGCCCGGAGCAGCGCCGCGAGCGCCTGGAGTCCGAGCGCGTCGGGGAGGTGCAGGTCCAGCAGAACGCACTGGGGCGCGGCGGCCGGCAGGGCGACGAGCGCCTCGGCCAGCGACGTGGCCCAGGTCAGACGGGCGGCCAGGTCGCTGTCGGCGAGCAGCTCCTCCACCAGCAGCGCGTCACCCGCGTCGTCCTCGACCAGGAGGATCCGCAGATCCCCCAGAGCCTGCGGGGCACCTCTCTGCGGGGCACCTCTCTGCGGGGTACCTCTCTGCGGTGCGCCTACTGTGTCCATCCCTGCGTCCATCCCTCGCCCCACACTCGCCCCGGCCTCCAGTCGGCGCCGTGCGGGCCGCCTTCGGAGCGGCCCCGCCTCGGGACGCCGCTACGGCGACGGCCGAGCTGTCCCGGACCGTTGCCGCGTGGCAAGCGTATAGGCATGAACGAGACAGCGAGCGCGCCCCCGACCCTACCCATGGACATAGCCGGACAAAGACATCGTTGGCGGACGGGCGGCGGCCGTCGCGAGTGACCGCCGACCAGCGGATGGTGACGGGCCGTGAGGGGTTCCGCGCGCCCGTACCGCCCCCGCCTTCGCCCACGCGCTCCCACGCTGTCACCCTCCCCGGCGCGCCGCTTCCTCCAGGGCGGAGAGCACCTTGTCCGGGTGGATCGGGAGCGTGCGCACCCGGACACCGGTCGCGTGGTGGACCGCGTTGGCGATCGCCGCCGCCGTACCGACGATCCCGATCTCACCGATGCCCTTGGCGCCCATCGGATTCAGATGGCGGTCCTCCTCCTCCAGCCAGTGGGCCTGGATGTCGCGCACGTCGGCGCAGGCGGCGATGTGATAGGAGGCCAGGTCCCGCTCGGCGTGGTCGCCGAAGGCGGGGTCCATCGTGCTGCCCTCCATCAGCGCCATGGACAGCCCCATGGTCATGGCGCCGATGAACTGGGAGTGGGCGGTACGGGAGTTGATGACGCGTCCGGCGGCGAACACGCCGAGCAGCCTGCGCACCGCGGTCTCCCCGGTGTCGACGTCCACGGTCACCTCGGCGAACTGCGCCCCGAAGGCGTGCCTGGCGTGCTCCTTGCCCGTCGCCTCGACCTCCTCGGACGTGTCCACGCTCACGGTCAGCCCGTCGCCGGGCAGCGGGCCCTCGTGCTCCTCGAAGCGGCGCAGCAGGGTGCGGCAGGCCAGTTCGGCGGCCCAGCCCCACGAGGCGGTGCCGGACGAGCCGCCGGCGACCGAGGCCGGGGGCAGGTCGCTGCACCCGAGTTCGACCGACACGCGCTCCGGCGGCACCCGCAGCGCACGGGCCGCGATCTGCGTGAGGACGGTCCTGGCCCCCGTCCCGATGTCGGTGGCGTTGACTCGGACGCGGTAGCGCCCGGAGGGTTCGGCCACGGCTTGCGCCCGGCAGGGCATGACGAAGACCGGGTAGATGGAGGCGGCCACGCCCGTACCGACCAGGAGCCGCCCCTCGCGGCGGACTCCCGGCCGCGGATCCCGGCCGCCCCAGCCGAAGCGGCGCGCCCCTTCGTGCAGGCACTCGACGAGATGGCGGCTGCTGAACGGGCGTCCCGTGTCGGGGTCGGTGTCCGGCTCGTTGCGCACCCGCAGCGCGACGGGGTCCACGCCGCAGGCGGCGGCGAGTTCGTCCATCGCCGACTCCAGGGCGAACATCCCGGAGCACTCGCCGGGCGCGCGCATCCACGAGGGGCTCGGCACATCGAGGTGGACGACCCGGTGGACGGTACGGGCGTGCGGGACCGCGTACATCGACAGGGTCGCGGTGGCGGCCTGCTCCACGAAGGCGCGCAGGGTGGAGCGGTAGGTGACCACCTCATGGGCCAGGGCGGTCAGCCGCCCGTCGGGGCGGGCGCCGAGGCGGACCCGCTGCTCGGTGGCGGCACGGTGCCCCACGACGGCGGCCATCTGCGCCCTGGGGAGGGAGAGTTTGACCGGTCGGCCGACCTCGCGCGCGGCCATGGCGGCGAGGACCACATGGGGACGCGGTGTGCCTTTCGACCCGAAGCCGCCGCCGACGTGCTCGGCGATGACCGTGACCTGCTCGGCCTCGATGCCGAACAGTTCGGCGAGGGTGCGCTGAACGGCTGTCGTGCCCTGGTTGGAGTCGTGGACGGTGAGGCGGCCGCCGTCCCACACGGCCGTGGCGGCGTGCGGCTCCATCGGGTGGTTGTGGAGGGCGGGGATGCGGTAGACGGCGTCCACCGTGACCGGCGCCGAGGCCCAGGCGGTGTCGAAGTCGCCGATGGACCGGGCCCCGTCGAAGCCTCCGTTGTCCTCGTCGGGCACGTACAGGCCGGGGTGGTCGGCGCGCAGTTCGACGTCGTGCGGCTCCACCGTGTACTCGGCACGGACCGCGGCGGCCCCCTCCCTGGCGGCCTCCAGGGTCTCGGCCACGACCAGGGCGATGTGCTGGCCGCGGTGGAGGACACGCGGGGACTGCAGCACGGCGAGGGTGCGGTCCTCGGTCTCCGCGAGGCGGGGGGCGTTGTCGTGGGTGAGCACGGCGAGCACCCCGGGCTCGGCGAGCGCCCGGTCGACGTGGAGAGCGCTGATCCGGCCCTTGGCCTCGGTCGCGGGGACCGGCCAGGCGTGGACACAGCGGGGCGGGAAGTACTCGGCGGCGTACCTGGCCGCCCCGGTCACCTTCTCCCGGCCCTCCAGGCGCTGGAGCGGCGCGCCCAGCGCGGGGGCGCCCGAGGCCCCGCCTGGCGTCGGGCCCGACGTCGGGCCGGACGCCCCGGCGCTCGTGGCGCCGCTCATCGTGGCTCCCGGCTACGCTCGGCGAGGTCGGTGAGCACCCGTACCGCCAGGTTGCGCACCAGGGGCACTTTGTACCCGTTGTCCCGCAGCGGCACGGCGGCGGCGAGTTCGGCGTCCACCGCCCGGGCGAACGACTCCGCCGTGGCCGGGCCTGCGGTCAGCCGCTGCTCGGCGGTGTACGCCCGCCAGGGCTTGGCCGCGACCGCTCCGAAGGCGAGGCGCACGCGGTGGACGGTTCCCTCGCGCACCTCCAGCGCGGCGGCCGCGGAGGCGAGGGCGAAGGAGTACGAGGCCCGGTCCCGGGCCTTGCGGTAGGCGGAGTTCACGGCTTCGGGGAGCGCGGGGAGCTCGACATGGGTGATGAGGTCGCCGGGCTCGAGGACCGTGTCGCGTTCGGGGTGGCCGCCGGGGAGCCGGTACAGCTCGTCCAGCGGCACGGTCCGGCGGCCGGTCGGGCCGTGGACGTGGATCTGCGCGTCGAGGGCGGCCAGGGCGACCGCCATGTCGGAGGGGTTGGTGGCGATGCACGCCGGGGAGGCGCCGAGGACGGCCAGATCCCGGTGGACGCCCTCGCGCGCGGGGCACCCCGATCCGGGCTCGCGCTTGTTGCAGGGCTTGCCGACGTCCTGGAAGTACAGGCAGCGGGTGCGCTGGAGGAGGTTGCCGCCGACGGTGGCCGCGTTGCGCAGCTGCCCCGACGCGCCGGCCAGCAGGGACTGCGACAGCACCGGCCAGCGGGCGCGGACGACGGGGTCGGCGGCCAGGTCGCTGTTGCGGACCGCGGCACCGATGCGCAGCGCGCCGTCCTCCACGGTCTCGATGCTGTCGTGCGGCAGCCGGGTGATGTCCACGAGGAGGTCGGGTGTCTCCACGCCGAGCTTCATCAGGTCCACGAGGTTGGTGCCGCCCGCCAGATACCGTCCGTGCGGCGATCCGGCCAGGGCCGCCACGGCGGCCGAGGCGTCGGCGGCCCGCTCGTACCGGACGGCCCTCATCGTGCCGTGATCTCTCGGGCGGCGTCCGCCACGGCCCGGACGATGTTGGCGTAGGCGCCGCAGCGGCACAGATTGCCGCTCATGCGCTCACGGATCTCGTCGTCGGTGACGTCGAGGGGCTCCTCGGAGGGGCTGCCGTTCCCCCGATCCGGCGCGGTGACCGCGCTGGGGCGCCCGGCGGCCATCTCGTCGAGTACGCCGAGGGCCGAGCAGATCTGCCCCGGAGTGCAGTAGCCGCACTGGAAGGCGTCCCGGGCGAGAAACGCCGCCTGGACGGGGTGCAGCGCCTCGTCCTCCGTGAGCTCGCTCAGCGATTCGACGGTGCTGACGCGGGCGCCGTCCTGACTCACCGCCAGCAGAAGGCAGCTGTTCATCCGCCTTCCGTTGACGAGCACCGTGCAGGTGCCGCACTGGCCGTGGTCGCAGCCCTTCTTGGCGCCGATCAGGCCGAGGTGTTCGCGCAGGGCGTCCAGGAGGGTGGTGCGGTTGTCCAGCGTCAGTTCCCGCGTGGTTCCGTTGACATGCAGGGTGACCGCCGTCGCGTGGCCCAGCGCGCCCATGACCGCACCTCTCCCTCCGACATCCGTCCCTTGTCACCGCGAACCGGCACGTTTGCCGATAACCCGATGGCGACCGGTTGAAACCCGTGATCCGCCGACACGGGCGCCGCCGACCGGTCTAACCTGCCCGGACCGGGGGGCGTTCTCGCATCCGCGTATGTATGGGAGAAGATCCGATGAAGAACAGTCCGCGTGCCCTCCTCGTGGCTGCCGCCGCCGTCGCCGTCCTCGCGGTGGCCGCGCTCCTGGTGGCCACCCTCGGCGGCAAGACGTCGGCCCCCGGAACGACGGCGGACAAGTCCGCCGGGGGGACCGGGGAGAAGACGGCCGGGGACAAGCCGGTGCCCGCGAAGCCGTCCAGCATCGAGAAGATCGCCTCCACCATCGGCTGCAAGGCCGACATCACGGTGGACGCCAAGGAACTGCGCCAGGCCGCCTGCGAGTCGCGGCGCACGAGGTACCGGATGGTCACCTTCGCCACCGACACCGGACAGCACGCCTGGCTGGAGGAGGCGCAGGCGTACGGCGGCACCTATCTCGTGGGCAAGCGCTGGGCGATAACGGCCCAGCCCACGGCCACACTTGACGGCCTGCGCCACAAGCTCGGCGGAACCATCGAGGCGGGTGCCTCCCATGGCTCCGACCAGTCGCATCAGCACTCCGGCTGAGCCCTGACGCACGCCACTCGTGCGGCGCCTGAGACGAATGTGGCGTGTGATTGAGCACCGGAAGCCCGGGATCCGTACTCCATCGGGAGTGTGCTCCCGAACGACAAAAAGTGAAGGGCTCCGATGAGACAACAGGCTCACAAACGCTCACCAGCCGTGAGCAGGACAGTCGCGCTGGTCGCCGCCCTGGCGCTGGGAGGCGGCGGTATCGCGGTCATCACCGCAAACGCCAACGCAGGCAACTCGGACCGGGGCTCGGACCAGCAACAGCAGGCGTCCGGCGTCTGGACGGTCGATTGCCCCGACGTGGGCGACAAGCTCCCCGAGGTCCCGCAGCAGTCCCGTGCCGAGGTCGACCAGGAGCTCGCGCTCCTCGACAGCGGGGTCGCGGACGCCTACAAACGCCTGGCGGCGGCCCGGGGCCAAGGTGGCCAGAGCTTCGTGGACGACTCCATCCTGAAGCCGCTCAAGATCAGCCGCACGGCCACCATCAACCGTATCGCGAGCGCCATCGAGCGCGGGGCCGACCGGCCGACCGGGCTCGAGGCGATGGCACCCTGCACGGTCAAGCAGGCGAGCACGACGAGCGATCGGGACGAGGACCAGGACGACGACGAGGACCAGGACGACCAGGACCAGGGACAGGACCAGGACGGCGACCAGGACCAAGGACAGGACCAGGACGACGACCAGGATCAGGATCAAGGTCAGGACCAGGGCCAGGACCAGGACGACGACCAGGACCAGGACGGCGGCCAGGACCAGGGTCAGGACGGCGGCCAGGACGACGGCAACCAGCAACAGGGCGGCCCCTCGCCCGACGACTTCGTCGACATCAAGACCGTCCAGCCGAATGTCCAGAGGGTCGACAACCAGCAGAACTCCTCGACCGGTTCGTTCAGCTCGAAGTGCGGCCGCAACGAGAACGAGCACTTCAACCCCGACAATGTGATCGTGGCCCCCGGCGTGAGCAACGGCGCCCACCACATGCACGACTACGTGGGCAACGAGTCCACCGACGGCTTCTCGACGAACGACAGCCTCGCCGCCGCGGACACCACGTGCGGCAACGGCGACCAGTCGACCTACTACTGGCCGGTGCTGCGTGTGCAGGACGGCGGCCAGGAGCGGGACGCCGACCAGCCCGGCGGTGGCCAGGACGCCAACGTGGGCAAGATCCTTCGCCCCGCCGCGGTCTCGATCCGGTTCAAGGGCAGCCCGGTGAGCGAGGTGACCGCGATGCCGCGCTTCCTGCGGATCATCACCGGTGACGCCAAGTCGTTCACCAACGGCACCGGCAACGCCAACGCGTCGTGGAGCTGCACCGGCTTCGAGAACCGCCAGCTCAAGGACAAGTACCCGATCTGCCCCGACGGCAGCAAGGTGGTCCGGACGTTCAACTTCCAGAGCTGCTGGGACGGCCAGAACATCGACAGCGCCAACCACCGCACCCACGTGGCCTTCGCCCAGGCGGACGGTTCGTGTGCGAACGGCTTCAAGGCGATCCCGAAGCTGGTCCAGCGGATCGTCTACGACGTCGAGCCGGGCAGCACGAACATCGCTGTGGACAGCTTCCCCGAACAGCTCCACAAGCCGGTGACCGACCACGGCGACTTCATCAATGTGATGTCGGACGACCTCATGAACAAGGCCGTGGACTGCATCAACAGCGGTCGCAGGTGCAACTGAGGCGTCCCCTGCGAGGCTCGCTTCCCCCAGGGCCCCGAAGAGGTCACCTCATGAAGCAACCGGCTCTGGATGAGGGCGCTTAGGGNGCGCTTAGGGCGGCGCGTGGCGGATCTCCTCCGCCACGCGCCGCCGCACGCCGGTGGGCCCCGCGTACCGCCGGCGGGCCGCGGCCTCCTCCCTCAGCCGGGAGAGCACCGCCGCCGCCAGGCGCGCACCATCTCGCCGACGACTTCGACGGACCCGCCGGCAGCGCGGTCGACGGCTCGCCCACCCATCTGTGGGACCGCGCCGGCGGCGCCGACCAGAAGGCCGGAACAACCAGAGGGCCGGAACAACCAGAAGGGGCGCGCGCCCACCAGCCCACCCGGAGCGTTCGCCGCGGACCGGAAGGCGAAGGACCCGCCGGGCTCGTCCGACGGGTCCTTGGTCACGCTTGTTCTGTTCTTCCGCTGCTTTTCCGCGGTATGTCAGCTCTCCGCGGTATGTCAGCCCGTCGATGCGGCCACCGGGGGCGCTGCCGCGCTCTCGTCGACCGCGGTGGCGGGCTTCGGCGCGAGAAGCCGCTCGGCGAGGTGGCCGAACAGCAGGCCGAAGGCCGCCCACAGGGTGAGCTGGATGGCGAGTGCGGCGAGTCGGAACTGCCACAGCAGCGTGGCGGAGAAGTCCTTGGGGACCTCGTTGACCGACGGCAGGAACGCGTACGCCAGACCCACGGCGAGGACGAAGGCGGCTCCTGCCACGACGGTGGCGTACCAGTTGCCCAGTCGGGGCGCGAGGCGCCGCCCGAGGACGACCGCGGCCAGCCCCAGCAGGACACTGAGCGCGATCATCAGGAAGTACAGCGTCGTGCGCTTGCCGATCGTGTCCGGTTCGCCGACGGACGGCGGGTTGGCCGGGTACTTCAGGAACGGCACCGCATACACGGTGACGAGCGCGGCGCCCGAGACGAGGACGGCCGTGGCCCGAGGGCTGAAGCCGCCGATCCTGCCCAGCGCGAAGCAGAACACCAGGCCGGCGACGCCGCCGACGGCGACGCCGAACATCAGCATTCCGGTGGCGAGGCCGGCGGTCGACTGCATCGACCGGCTCACCAGTTCCACTCCGTGCTCGTGCGCGTGCGACTCCTCGTAGGCGATCGCGGTGTCCACCCGGGGCTCACCGAGCAGATAGGCGACGACCAGGGCCAGGAGGCCCGCCGCGAGACCGGCGAGCATGCCGCGCACGAGCAGGGCTCTCACAGTCGGAGAGTTCACGTGCCCACTCCGAATCAGTGGCAGGGGAAGCCGAGCAGGTGGCGGCCGTCGTGCAGCCACTCGTGCACGTTCTCACCGGAGACCAGTGCGGTGGCGCCCTGTTCGGCGCCGACGAAGTAGAGCAGGGCGAGCATGAGCACACCGAGGAAGACGGCCCAGGGCACGATCGCTCGGACGGGCAGGGTGATCGGTGCCGGTGCGGCAGAGGACTGGGGGAAGACTGCGGGGGCAGCGGACTGGGCCATGGCACAACCTCCTCGGGAACACGCGTCCCGCTCGATGGAGCCGTTGACGACGGAGTCGGGTCTGACTCACCGGCATCCGCCGCTTCGAGGAAGGGCTTCGCTGTGCCGGACATACAGTGGCGCGACCGTGCCGGGATCTCACCGGACTTCCGTCCCACCGTCGCCTTGTCTTGTCCGGGGGACCGTACCGCGTGGCGGAGGTCTCGGCCAAGGGCGCATGGACGTGCATGATGTGCGGGCGCGGCGGCGCGGGCGGGCACGGCGGACAGGGAGGGACCGGTATGGCGGCGCGGGTGATGTTTGTCTCACCGGCCGAGAGCGGGGCACTGCGCGAGGCGCGGGTCGACGACGACGGCCCCCTGTCCGCGGTCGGGCGGCGCCGCGCGGTCGCCGCCGCGGCGGCCCTGCCCATGGCCTCACGCCGCTTCTCCTCCCCGTCGGCACGGTGCCGGGAGACGGCCGCCGCGTTGGGGGTGGAGGCCGCCCCCGAACCGGGTTTGCGCGACTGCGCCATGGGCCGCTGGCGGGGGCGGCGGCTGGACGAACTGTCGGCCGCCGAGCCCGAGGGGGTGGCGGCCTGGCTGTCCGACCCGGCCGCGGCCCCGCATGGCGGCGAGTCCCTGCTGGACCTGTGCTCCCGCGTGGGCGCGTGGCTGGACACCGTCCCGTCGGGCAGCGGCCGCGTGCTGGCCGTGGTGGAACCAGGTGTGGTCCGCGCGGCCCTGGTGCATGCCCTGGGGCTGCCTCCGGCGGCATTCTGGCGCCTGGACGTCCCCCCGCTGTCCCTGACCGAAGTCACGGGCGGGGGCGGCAGATGGAACCTCCGCTGCGGCCGCCCGCTGGACGCCGGGAGCCCTTGACGCCACCGCCGCCCTCAATTGTCGGTGGCGGCGTCCTTCTCCGAGGACCGGGCCGCCGTCTCCGCCTTGTCCACCAGCTGCGTCAGGCGCTGGAGTTCGGAGCCGGACGTGGTCGGGGCGGTGCGGTTCGCGGCCGGGCGGTCCGGGGTGGACTCCTTGCCGCCGCCGTTGCCGCCACCGCTGCCGCAAGCCGTGGCCAGGGCGGCGCACAGCATCGCGGCGGTCACGGAGGAGGCCGCGGTCCTGCGGTTCACGCCGTCGCTCCGTTGTTGTGGGACTCGCACCAGTCCTTGACCTCGGCGAGATCCTTCTTGCGCTCCTTGAGCGTGGTGACCAGGGACTTGCGGAAGGTCAGCTTGTCGTTGAGGAACGTCTCGACGGCGTCGTGCCCCGCCGCCTTCGCCCGGTCGACCCGCTTCTCCAGGCGGGCGATGGAGCCCCGCTCCGACGCCGGGCCCCGGAGGCGCTCGAGAGCGCGGTCGATCCGCCTGTCGATCCTCGGGGCCCGCCGGCACAGCGCCCGGGCGCCGTCCCCGGCCGGCTTCTTCCCCCCGGCGGACACCCGGTCCGCGCCCTTGCCCGGTGCCGGGTCGCCCGCGTCCGCCGCGGCCGTGCCGGCCGTCGCGACCAAAGCGGTGGCCGCCAGGGCGATGGCGGCGGTCCTGCTGCGCTGCATGCTGTCGTCCTTCCCCATGCTTTCCGGACGCGGCTCCTTGCCCGTCACGGCGAGACGTTAGGGACCGTCCTTGTGGAATTCCTGTGACTTCCCGGCGGGTACCGCCAGCCAGTCCCGGCGCAGCGGCGCCAGCGAGGTCTCCACCGCCCCCGGCCCGGCCGGCGGGAGCCTTGTCTCGAAGCGCGCGCCGCGTCCCTCGGGCCGGTCCAGGACGCGGATCCACCCGCGGTGCAGCGCGATCTGCTGGGCCACCAGCGTCAGCCCGAGCCCGGACCCCGGGCTGTCGGGGCGGCGGTGGAACCGCTGGAAGACCGCCGCCCGCAGCTGCGGCGGTATGCCCGGTCCCTCGTCGTCCACGGTGAGCACGACGACCGGGGCGCCGGACTCCTCCCGGCCCGGCCGCAGCGTCACCTCGACCCGGGGCGGCCCGCCGTCGCGGCGCCCATGGGCCAGCGCGTTGGCGAGCAGGTTGTCCACCACCGACCGCAGACCCTGCTCCCAGCCGTGCACCACCAGCCCCGGCGCCGTGCGGACGGTCACCTCCACTTCGGTGTGCCTGCGCCGCAGGTCGCCGACCGCGGCGTCGACCACCTCCGCCAGGTCCAGCGGGGCGAACGCGTCCGCCTCCACCAGGTCGCCACGGGCCAGGGCGCGCAGCATCACCAGAAGGTCCAGCAGTCTGGCGTGCTCACGCCGAAGATCGTCCACGACCTCGGCCCGGTCCACCGGATCGAGGCCGGGATGCTCCGCGAGGATGTCGAGGTTGGTGCGCATGCTCATCAGCGGTGTGCGCAGCTCGTGCGACGCCGTGGCCGAGAACGAGCGGGCCGTGGCCAGGGCCTCCGCGGTCCTGGCGGCCTGCTCGTCGTAGCGGGCGAGCACCGTCCCGAGGGTGTGCGCAAGGTCGTCGACCTCCGCGATCCGGGTCGGGGTGTGGTCCAGGCGGGTACCGCTGGTCCTGGGGTCCAAGCCGCTGGTTCGCCGCTGGAGCCTGCGCAGCGGCAGGGTCGCCCTCGCCGCGACCGCCCATGCGAGGGCGCCCGCCGGCGGTGCCGCGAGCAGCGCCACGGCGACCACACGCCGGCGCACCAGGCGCAGCTGGCTGTCGGCCGCCGTGTCGGGGGAGAACAGCCAGAGCGTTCCCCTCACACCCGGCCGGACCCCGGCGACGGGCACGGACAGCACCCGCCAGCCGGCTCCACCGTCCCGCACGGTGACGGGCACCGGGGCCTCGGCCGGCAGCGGCGCGGAGGAGCCGGGCTGCGGGCCGCCCGAGACCGTTCCCCCGGGGCCGACGAGCCGGATGCCGACGTCGAGGGCGGAGGCGTAGAGCCTGCGTTCGCGGACCTGCGCGGCGGCGGGGCGCCCGGCCGCCGTGGCGCGCAGCAGGGCCTTGGCGTCCTTGGCGACGACGGCGGCGCGCTCGCGCAGATGGGCGTCCTGCTGGGCGTGCAGGTCGCCGGCGACCAGGCGCAGCAGGAGCGCACCCGACGCGAGGACCAGCAGGGGGACGACGGCGCCCACCGCCAGCGCCATCCGCGTCGACAGCCTCATGACGTGTCCCCGTCCCGGCTGTCCCGCAGGACGAAGCCGACCCCTCGCACGGTGTGCAGGATCCTGGGCCGCCCGCCCGCCTCCAGCTTGCGCCGCAGGTAGCTGACGAAGGTGTCCACGGCGTCGGTGCGGACGTCGAAGTCGTAGCCCCACACCCGGTCGAGAAGCTGATCGCGGGTGAGCACGATCCCGGCGTTGCGCGCGAGGACCTCCAGCAGGGCGAACTCCCGGCGGGTGAGCGCCAGCTCCGTGCCGTCCAGGCGTACCTCGCGGGCCCCCGGGTCGATCACCAGGGGGCCGACGCACACCCGGTCCATGGCGGCGGGCGGGCGGCGGCGCAGCAGGGCGTGCAGCCGCAGCACGAGTTCCTGGAGGGCGAACGGCTTGACGAGGTAGTCGTCGCCGCCCGCCTGCAGTCCGGCGACGCGGTCGGAGAGCTCGTCGAGGGCGGAGAGCATGAGGACGGGCACCTCGTTGCCGTCCTCACGCAGGGTCCGGCACACCTCGATGCCGCTCAGGTCCGGCATGGAGATGTCCAGGACCACCACGTCCGGCGGCTGGTCGCGAATCCCGGCGAGCGCCCGGCGGCCGCCGTCGGCCGAGGTCACCGAGAAGCCGTTCAGCCGCAGCCCCCGCTCGAGCGAGCGCCGGATGGCCGCGTCGTCGTCCACCACCAGCACCCGACCGCCCTCACCGGCCATGCGCACCTCCGCTCACCCGCCGCCGCGCTCACCACCGGGTGCCCGCGGGGACGGCCGTTCCAGGGCCGCGATGCTACGCGGCCCGCCCTCCGGACGGTCCACCGTCCCCGCGGTCGGCGCAGGTGGGAGCCCCGTTCAAACGAATGTGCCGGACGGTTGAGCACGAGGGGCGCCGGATCCGTATCCAGTGGGTGCATCAAGCGCTCGGGCGGTGCTCCCCCATCCCGCCCGGGCGCATACGTGCGTTCCGAACGACCGAAGTGAAGGGCGATCATGAGACAACGAGGTCACCGGCGTTCACCGTTCATGACCAAGACCGCCGCTTGGGTTGCCGCTCTGACGCTGGGGGGCGGCGGAATAGCCGTCGTCACCGCCAACGCCAACGCCGGTGACTCGTCGCAGGACACCGCGCCGCGGTCCGGTCAGCAGCAGAAGTGGACCGCCGGTACGGTCGACTGCCCCGACGTCGGGCTCAAGCTCCCCGCCGTCCCGCGACAGGCGCGCACCGAGGTGGACCGCAACCTCTCCCGGCTCGACAGCCAGGTCGCGGACGCGTACCAGCGCCTGATCGCCTCACGCGGCCAGGGCGGCGAGGACTTCGTGCGGAACTCGATCCTGGGCCCGCTGGAGAGCAGGCGCACGGCCACGATCGACCGCATCGCCACGGCCATCGGCCGGTCCGGGCAGCGCCCGAGCGGTCTCGAGGCCTCGGCGCCGTGCACCATCAAGCCGGTCGCCGACACCACCGGCGCCGATCAGAACCAGAACGGCCAGAACCAGAACGGCCAGAACCAGGACGGCCAGTCGCAGGGGCAGGGACAGCAGGGGCAGGGACAGCAGCAGGGCCCCTCCCCCGACGACTTCGTGGACATCACCAGGGTCCGGCCCAACGTCCAAAAGCCCCGCCCCGGGCGCAATGCCTCCAAGGGCCTGTTCATCTCCCGCTGCGGCCGCAACGAGACCCGTCATCTGAACCCCGACAACGTCATCGTCGCGCCCGGCGTCAGCAATGGCGCCCACCACATGCACGACTACGTGGGCAACGCCTCCGCCGACGGCTTCTCCACCAATGACAGCCTCGCCGCCGCCGACACCACGTGCAGCAACGGCGACCAGTCCGCCTACTACTGGCCGGTCCTGCGCCTGCGCGACGGCCGCCAGGAGGGCGACGCCAACGCGCCCGGCGGCGGCAAGGACGCCAACGTGGGCAAGATCCTGCGCCCGGCGACCGTCTCGATCTTCTTCAGGGGCAGCCCCAGGAGCAAGGTGACGGCCATGCCGCGCTTCCTGCGGATCATCACCGGTGACGCCAAGTCCTTCACCAACGGCCCGGCCAACGCCAATGCCTCGTGGAGCTGCACCGGCTTCGAGAACCGCCGGCTCAAGGACAAGTACCCGCTCTGCCCCGAGGACAGCAGGGTGGTCCGGACGTTCAACTTCCAGAGCTGCTGGGACGGCCAGAACATCGACAGCGCCAACCACCGCACCCATGTGGCCTTCGCCCAGGCCAACGGTGTCTGCCCCAGGGGCTTCAGGGCCATCCCGCAGCTCGTGCAGCGCATCACCTACGACGTCGACCCGGAGAACCGCCGGATCGCGGTCGACAGCTTCCCCGAGCAGCTCCACAAGCCGGGGACCGACCACGGCGACTTCGTCAATGTGATCTCGGACGGCCTGATGAAGAAGGCGGTGACCTGCATCAACAGCGGTCGCCGTTGCGGCTGACCCCACGTCGGCGGTGGGACCCCGCGACCGGGGGTCCCACCGGCGGACCGCAACCGCCGCCACCGGTACCCGGCTGTCCGGCCGCCGTACATCAGGCCGGCCACTCCCGGCCGATGCCGAGCACGCCCAGGACGCCGGCTGCGTCGACCGGTGGAAGCTGAGCTGGTCCGACTGGGGCTGATTCGACTGGGACGGGGTGCGAGTGAGGTGCCTCCCGGCGGCGCTTCGTCCGTCCGGGGGAGGCGCGAGCGGGCCGCGCGCACTACCGTGCCGGGATGGCACGCTTCACTTCCGCCCTGCCCGGACTCCCCCGCCCGCGCCCCGCGCTTGTGCTGAGCGGCGCGGGGCGTTTCCTCCTGCTGGCGGTGTTCGGGGGCTGCATCGCCGGCGACGTCGAGGAACGCCTGCCGCTGGCCCCCTACGACGCCGTCCCGACGTACGGCGACTGGCTGCCGGTCGCGGCCGGGGTGATCGCCGTCGCCGCGGCGTCGGCCGTGCTGATCCGCCGCCACCCGTCGGCGTGGCGGACGGCGACCGCGATCGCCGCCGCGGCCAGCCTGGCCGCCACGATCGGCTTCGTCACGGTGCTGCCTCCCGCGATGCTCACCAGCGAGTCCAGCACCGCGGAGTGCGTCGCGCTCGTCACCCTGGCGGGGGTGGCGGTGCGCAACGGCAGCACGGCCCAGGTGGTGCGCGCCGCGGCGGGCGTCGCCGCCGCCCTGGTGGCCTCGGCCGCCGTACGGGAGGGGAGCACCGGGCTGGTCCCCGTCGTGCTGCCCCTGCTGGGCATGGCGATGGCGCTCGGCGGGTGTGTGCGGCTGTGGGAGTCCGCCCGCGCCCGGCACGAGGAGAGCGTGCGCCATCTGGAGCGTCTGGCGCTGGCCCGCGACCTGCACGACACGCTGGCCCACCAGGTCACGGGCATCGTGGTGCAGACCCAGGCCCTGCAGCACGTGCGGGAGGTGATCGCGCGCGACCCCGAGCTGCTGGCCCGGCATCTGCGGGACATCCAGAACGCCGGGGCGGACGCCCTGGCGGCGATGCGGCGCCTCGTGGAGACCCTGCGCGGGCCCGACGCGGCGCAGGCCCCGGCCCACCTGGAACAGGCCCTGCGGCAGCTCGCGGAGAGCGGTCACGCCGCCGCGCTGCCGGTCCGGATCGAGATACCGGACCCGCTGCCGCCGTGTCTTCCCGCGCCGCTGGTCAACGCTGTCGTCCGGGTGGTGCAGGAGGCGCTGACCAACGCCCGGCGCTACGCCCACGCGGCGACCGCCGTGACGGTCACCGTCCGTGGCACCGGAGAGCACCTGGAGGTGGCCGTCACCGACGACGGCCGACCGGCCCTGGCCGCCGAGCCCCGCATCGGCGGCGGATTCGGGCTGGTCGGCATGCGGGAGCGGGTCGAGCTGCTGGGCGGCACCTTCAGTGCGGGGCCCGGCGGCCGCGGTGGCTGGCGGGTGGCCGCCGTCATCCCGGTGAGGACGGTCCGGCGGGAGGAGGGCGCACGGCAGTCCGTGGGCACATGAGGCCACCTGACCCGGGCGCGCCGACCCGGGCGCCGGCCTGAGCGCCTCGGCCCGACCGCCGTGCCCGTCCTCCGGGGCGGCGCCGCCCTCAGACGCTCAGCGGGTTGACGCGCTCGGCCGCCAGCAGGTACCAGGCGGTCGCTCCCGTGTGCCGGTAGGGGTAGTAGCCGAACCCGAAGCCGGTGTCGAGCGGACTGCTGGCCGAGACCACACCCGCCCGCTCGGGGAGCGCCTTGGCCCCGATGGTCTGCCCGCCGCCCAGCCGGTCCTGTGCCCGCTCGATGGAGGCGATCAACCGTGCGGCGAGCCCCTCGTCGCCGTGGCTGTGCCGCTTGCGCAGCGCCAGCGCGAGATGGGCGGTGCCCTCGAACCAGACCCCGTTGCGGTCGGGCTTGGGCTGGAACGGCGCGATGGGCGCGTCCTCGTTGGCGACCAGCGCGGCCGAGCTGAAGGTGACCCCCTCGTACGACTGCCCCGCGGGGACGGTGCTGTTCCTGCGGTCGGCGTTGTCCAGGACGTGCAGATGCGTTGCTGCCCAGTCGAGCGAACGGGCGTGGGAGCGCGAGCCGAGCGCCAGGTGGCTCCAGGTCTGGGTGTCCTCCGGGACGGGGGACGTGTTGATCGTGACCCCGTCGTTGGTCCCGGTGTAGAAGAACCCGCCGGACGGCTCCCACATCCGCTCGACGAAGGCCTCGGCGCGCCGCCGCCTGCCGCGCCACACCGGGTCACCGGTCAGCCGGGCGAGCTGCCCGAACAGTCCCACCAGGTCGATGTTGTGCTCGGTCGAGGTGAACGGCAGCTTGGCGTTCGCCCCGTCGACGCCGAACTTGTAGCCGCCGAGCGGCTCGTCGGTGCGGGCGTTGCGCTCCACCCACTCCGCTATCCGGATCGCTCCGGCGAGGAAGCGGCGCGCCCCGGTCCGCCGGGTCAGCGCCGCCAGCGAAATGGCCGCCCAGGCCATGTCGCCGACCGCCGTACCGGTGAAGCCGAACTGGGTGCCGACGTTCACGGTGCCGTCCGGTCGGACGAACCCGTCGGGCTGGGCGGAGCCGTCGTAGAAGGTGTACGGCCCGACGTTGTAGGCCTGGCGCAGACGCCCGTCGTCGTGGTCCGGGTCGTGCGCCTGGGCGTGCAAGAGCGCGTCGCCGAGGGCCACGGCCCTTCTGCGCGAGGCCTCGCCGCCGTCGGCGAGCAGGGCGAGGACCGCTATCGCGTTGTCGTAGGTGAACGCGGTGCTGAACAGGCCGGCCTGGTCGGTGTAGCTCTGGGCCAGGGTGATCGGGCCCTTGTCCGGGTAGCCGTCCATGGCCGCGCCGAGGAAGGCGTAGCCGCGCCGCTCGGGCGGCGGGGTCGTCGTCCGCCGGTCGCCCGCCGCGAACGCGGGCACCGGGAGCGTGCCCAGCGTGGCGGCGACCGTCACGGCGGCAGCGGTGCCGACGAGTCTTCGGCGGCTCATGGGCGGGCACTGGCGTCGGACGGCACGCGGATCACTCTCATGTCGGGCCTCGCTGGTCATGGCGGAGCTTCCCTTCGGTTCGGGGCACACGGGCGGTTCGGAGCACACGGGGCGGTTATGAGAGCGCTCTCATAGGGGGATTCTGCTGACCCGGCACGGTCGGCGTCAACGCTTGTGACACTCCTCGCCGGAGCTCGTCCATTGCGCTGTCGGGGGGATTGTTGGCCCCCAAAAGCCGAGGGGCGCCTGGATGTGTTCGCTCCCGGACTGCGTCGGTGGTGCCATCACCTGGGTCGATCCGTTCACCGGCGAGGGGAAGCGATGCCCGAACTCAACCGAAGGACCCTCCTGCTGCTCGGCTCCGCCGCAGGGCTGTCCGCGATGCTGCCGACGTCCCTCGTGCTCGCCCCGAGCAGCCGGGCGGCCGCCGCCGCCCCACTGCCGGGCGGAACACTCGATCCGACGACGATCCCGAAATACACCTCACCGCTCCTGATCCCTCGGGTCATGCCGCGCGGCCCCGTGCCCTCCGCTCCGGGCAGCGGCACGGTCGACCACTACACGGTCGCGGTGCGGCAGTTCACCCAGCAGATCCTGCCCGCGGGCCTGCCTGAGACCACCGTGTGGGGATACGGCTCCCCCTCGTCGCCGGACACCTTCGCCTACCCGGGGCCCACCATCGAGGCGCAGGTGATGCGGCCGGTGCGGATCACCTGGGTCAACGACCTGGTGGACAGCCGGGGCGGGTTCCTTCCGCACCTGCTGCCGGTCGACCCCACCCTGCACTGGGCCAACCCGGCCGGCGGAGACCAGGGCCGGGACAGCCGCCCCGCGTTCGCGCAGACACCGCAGGCGTACCGGGGCCCCGTTCCCCTGGTCACCCATCTGCACGGCGGGCACACCGAACAGGAGAGCGACGGATACCCCGAGGCGTGGTACCTGCCCGCCGCGAACGACATCCCCGCCGGGTGCGCCGCCGCGGGGACGTACCACGAGGGGTTCAGGACCACCTTCGAGGAGAAGTTCCAGCAGAACTGGGCGCCGGGCACCGCCGTCTGCCAGTACGGCAACGACCAGCCGGCCGCCACCTTGTGGTTCCACGACCACACCATCGGGATGACCCGGCTCAACGTGTACGCGGGACTGGCCGGCTTCTACAACCTGCGCAGCGGAGCCCACGACCTCCCGACGGACGTGCTGCCCACGCCCGCGCCGCGCGAGGGCGACCCTCCGGGGGTCCGCTACCGCGAGGTCCCGGTCATGATCCAGGACCGGTCCTTCAACGCGGACGGGTCGCTGTTCTACCCGTCCGGCCGGAACTTCTTCGACGGTTTCGGGGGCCCGTACATCCCCTCCAGCGACATCTCCCCGATCGCCAATCCGGAGTTCTACGGCAACACGATGGTGGTCAACGGCCGCACCTGGCCGGAGCTCGAGGTCGAGCCGCGCCGCTACCGGTTCAGGTTCCTCAACGCGGCCAACGCCCGCTTCCTCGTCCTGAAACTGGCCGCGGACGCGACCGCCCCCAGGCCCGTCTCCCCCGCGCTGCCGTTCTGGCAGATCGGCGCCGACGGGGGCTTCCTCCCGGCGCCGGCCCGGCTGGACCAGTTGCTGATGGCGCCCTCGGAGCGGGCGGACGTGCTGGTCGACTTCACCGGCATGACGCCCGGCACCCTGCTCCACCTGGTCAACGAGGGCCCGGACGGAGCCTACGGCGGCGGCACTCCCGGCACCGACTTCACCCCCGCCGACGTCGCGACCACCGGCCAGGTCATGCGGTTCCGGGTCGTGCCCCTCGTCGACGAGGACATCAGCACCCCGCCCGATCAGCTGAAGCTGCCCTCTCCGGCCAAGCCCGGTACGGCCACGGTGACCCGCACACTGGCGATGTACCAGGCCGACTCCGCCGTCCTCAGCGGCGTCGGGCCGAGAGCCGCCCTGCTCGGCGCCGTGAACGCCGACGGCTCCGGTGGGCCCCTGGAGTGGCACCACACGATCACGGAGACCCCGGTCCGGGGCACGGTCGAGGTGTGGGAACTGCGCAACTTCACCGAGGACGCGCACCCGGTCCACATCCATCAGGCGCAGTTCGAGGTCCTGGGCCGCCGACGCCTCAGCGGCGGCGACCTGAGGCCGCCCGAGGCATGGGAGACGGGTCTGAAGGACACCGTCATCGCCCATCCGCTCGAGGCCACGCGGATCAGCCTCCGGTTCGACAAGCCGGGTCTGTTCGTGTGGCACTGCCACATCCTCGAGCACGAGGACAACGAGATGATGCGGCCGGTGCGGGTGACGGAGTGAGCCCCGTGCTCACACCCCGTCGCTCACACCGCCGCCCGGACACGGGCGCTCAGACCCAGTCCTTGCGCTTGAAGGCGAGGTAGAGCAGGACGGACGACACCGCGATCACGGCGCTGGAGGCGATGAACCCCGGCTCCTTGCCGAAGCCGGGGTAGGGCACGTTCTGCCCGTAGAAGCCGGTGATCGCGGTGGGGACGGCGATGATGGCCGCCCAGCTCGTCACCTTCTTCATGATCAGGTTCATGCGGTTGGCCTGGACCGACAGATTGGTCTCCATGACCGACGTCACCAGGTCCCGCAGGGACTCGGTCCACTCGGTGGCGCGCAGAACCTGGTCGTAGACGTCCTGGAAGTAGGGCAGAAGAGGCTCGGGGACCAGGTGCGTCCCGGGGCGCATCAGGGAGTTGACCACTTCGCGCATGGGCAGGACGACGCGGCGCAGCCCGACCAGTGACTTGCGCAGCACGAACGAGCGGCGCTGCACGGCGTGGATCTGGCGGCGCCCCTCCTGGAAGAGCAGGTCCTCCAGTTGCTCGATGGAGTCGTCCATGGCGTGCACCGCCTCGAAGTGCCCGTCGACGAGGTGGTCCAGGAGGCCGTACAGCAGGAAGCCGACTCCGTACCGGGTCAGGTCGGGTGACTCGTCCCATCGGGCGACCAGTGCCTCGAGGTCGAATCTGTCGTCCTTCCGGACGGTGATCAGCGCCCGGGGGGTGATGAAGGCCGCGATCTCGCTGGTGGACAGCCTTCCGCTCCTCGGGTCGACGAAGAGGGCGTAGGCGCTGAGGAACTCATGGGTGCGGTAGTGGTCGAGTTTGGACCGCTGGCCCTGGTTCCGGGCGCTCTCCAGGGCCAGCTCGTGGAGCCCGAACTCCTCGCCGACCATGGCGAAGTCCTCGGGCCCGGGCATGCAGAGGTCCAGCCACACGACGGACGAGGGGTCGGCGAGGTGGTCGGAGATGTCGGCGACCGGGAAGTCCTCCAGGACCAGGGTGCCGTCGCGGTAGAGCCGGGTTCGCGCCATGGCTGGAGCCTAGTCAGAACCCTTCGGTGGCAGGGGCATCGGCGAGTGCGCCCGGCGCGCGTGCTCTGCGCGCGTGCTCTGCGGGCGTGCTGTGCGGGCGTGCTCTGCGCGCGCGTGCTCGGCGTCAGTCGTGCGGGACGACGGCCACGGGGCAGGCCGCGTGGTGCAGGACGGCGTGGGTGACATGGCCCATCCGGGGTCCGAGCGCGGAGCGGTGCTCCCGCCGCCCGACCACCAGCAGGTCGGCCGCGGCGGCCGCGGCTACCAGGAGCTGCGCCGGGTTGTCGGGCGCCACCTGCTCGACCACCGGGACGTCGGGGAACGCGGCCCGCCCCGGCCGCACCGCCTCGGCGACGGAGCGCACCTCCCGCGCCTCCAGCTCGGCCTCGAGCTCGCGGGGCAGCGGCTCCGCGGCGTATCCGTACGCGAGCCGCGGATTCCATCCGTGCACCACGCGCAGCACGGCTCCCCTGGCGGCCGCCGCCCGGAAGGCGAAGTCGATCCGGGCACCGCCGTCGTGCCGCAGGTCGAGGCCGAGGACGACGATGCCCCGCTCGACCACGTGGGCGTCCTCGCCGGCGCGCACGAGGACGACGGGCGCCGGGGAGCCGGCGACGACCGCGAGGCCCACGGAGCCGAGCAGGAAGCCGGTGAACCCGCTCAGCCCGCGCGACCCGAGGACCACCATCCGCGCGTCCCGTGCGGCGTTCAGGAGCGCCGGGGCGGGGAGGTCGCGGACCTGCTCGACCTCCGTCTCGAGGCCGGGGTGGTGCTCGGCCAGGTGCTCACGCACGGCGAGCAGGCGGTCCTCGGCCCAGCGCCGCCGGGCCTCGGCGCCGCGGGGGGACGGGGCTTCCGCCTCCGGGGGCTCCCCCGCGCACAGCAGGCGCAGCGGCAGACCGTCCCGCGCCGCCTCCCTTCCCGCCCATTCGGCGGCGGCCAGGCTCTCGGGCGAGCCGTCGACACCCGCGATGACCGGTCGCACCATCGTGCGCACCTCCCCGTCGTTGCGTCGCCGCACCGCTGAAGGGCGGCGACCGTCTCCTGCCCAGCCTCCCCCGTGGCCCGTCGTCCGCGGGATGTGACTGCTGTCACTCCTCGGGCACCACGGCCACCGGGCACGGTGCGTGGTGCAGGACGGCGTGGTTGACGCGGCCGAGCTGGAGCCCGGCGGAGCCATGGCGCCTGCGGGCACCCACGACGAGGAGGTCGGCGGTGCTCGCCGTGTCGAGCAGCACCTTGCGCGCGCAGCCCTCGGCGGTCTCCAGGCGCGCGTGGGCCGCCGTGTCGTCGCCGAGCCGTTCACCGAGGGCGCGTTCGAGGTCGTTGAGCCCGGGCTCGTTCCCGAAGGGGCGGCGGATGTGCAGGGCGAGCAGTTCACCGCCGCGCGCCCTCGCCTCGCGCACGGCGAAGGCGACCGCCGGGGAGGAGGGCGGGGTGTCGTCGGCGGCCCCGAGGACCACCCGCCGGAACCGGCCCTCCCTGTTGATCCGCGGACCGCGGACCACCACGACCGGGCAGTGGCCCCTGCCCGCGACCGCGAGGCCCACCGATCCCAGGAGCATCCCCGCCAGCCGCCCGTGGCCGAGGGAGCCCACGACGACCGCGAAGGCGTGCCTGCTCTCGTGGACCAGGGCCTCGGCGGGGTCCTCGGCCAGGACCTCCCCGAAGACCTCGACCTCCGCATTGCGCAGCCGCGCCCGCTCCACGGCGCAGGAGACGACGCGCTCGGCCATCTCCTGCTCGGACGGCTCGGGAGGGCCGGAGGTCAGGCCCTCGTAGCGCTCCCACAGCGAAGCCTGCACCAGCCGCAGGGGCAGCCCGTGGCGGGCCGCCTCGTCGACCGCCCAGTCCAGCGCCGCCAGGCTCGACTCCGATCCGTCGACACCGACCACCAGCGGCAGGTCCACGGCCTCACCACCTCTCTCGGACCGCCTGCTCCCTCGGACCGCCGGGGCCCTCAGCCGAACCGTGCCACCGGCCGGCACCGGGGGCCATGGGCCCTCGGACCCGGGCGGGGCCCGCAGGTCCCTTGCCGGGTCCCGGCGTCGGGCCCCGGGGACCCGCCGCAGTCTCCCCCGGCAGGGGCCGAACGGCCCCAGGGGTGCCCTCTTCGGCACTGTGACCGCGGTGCCCGGGGTCGGCAAGCTGGAGGGCGCGGCTGTGGGGAGCCGGACACGGGGGCAAGGGGGGGCCGACCCGTATCGAGCGGCGCGGGCCGGCCCCGCCGACCGGTGCGCCGCCGGGCATCCCATGGGGCCGTTCGGCCCATGGTCCTCGGGTGCCGGACGAGTCATGATCGAAGGACGCGTCACTGCGACGGTGAAACGGGAGTCGGCGTGGATCAAGGAGTGGAGTTCTCGCGGGAGAGGCCGATCCGGGTCTTCCTGCTGGACGACCACGAGGTGGTCCGGCGCGGCATCCTCGACCTGCTGGA
>NZ_BMMS01000009.1 GCF_014646055.1 Wenjunlia tyrosinilytica | reverse complement strand
CTGTGGGAGAGTAGGACGCCGCCGAACAATTGTTGAGCTCCGGCTCCCCGGTCCTTTCAGGATCGCGGGAGCCGGAGCTTTTTTGCGTTCCGGCCGGAATTCTCAGGCCCGCCACGGCTTGACGACTACAGCCGAGCGACGACCCGGTGCCCGTCGTTCAGCTCCAGCTTCGCGGTCCCCGCCGTATCCGCGTCCATCGTGACGCGCACGCCCGAGGACTGGTGGATGGTCGTCGCGCCGCGGTCGCCCCAGCGGTGGCGGGCCTGTTCCTCGGAGCGCAGGACGGCGAGCGTCGGGATGCCCACCTTGCCGCCCACGGACATCAGCTCCGGCAGGACAGGGAGCGGGGCGAGGGTCGCCACGTCGTCGAGGGCGCAGAGCATTGGTGGGTCGAGCCGACCGGAGGATGACCTGGCGGCCATGCGCCGGCCGTGC
The DNA here is from genome assembly GCF_014646055.1 of Wenjunlia tyrosinilytica. Lineage (GTDB taxonomy): Bacteria > Actinomycetota > Actinomycetes > Streptomycetales > Streptomycetaceae > Wenjunlia > Wenjunlia tyrosinilytica. Next base: position 238,243 of record NZ_BMMS01000009.1, on the reverse strand, counting down.
TCGACCACGTGCGCGGCGAGCGCGGTCAGCAGAGGCATCGCGCCCGGGTGGGAGCGGGGGTCTTCGGACGCTTCACCCACCAGGTAAAGCGTTCCCCGTTCACAAAGGAACGATTCCACGTTGAGCTGCTCAGATCCAGAGGGCGTGCACGAGTTGAGCACATGGAGTTGTGACAGGAAGTCAAGCGCACGGGCCGTCAGGGCCCTTCCCGCCTCCAGTTGCTGGGGGTGGCCGGAGAGCGTCGACTCCAGGGAGCCCGCCCAGTCGGCAGCCGCGTCCTTGGTCGTCCTGAGCACCTTGACCGCGTCACGGGTCCCCTGGCCATTGGCCCAGCGGTGCACCTGGCGGATCGGGCGGCCGTCGAGGGCCGCCGCGTGCAGGAGGCAGCGCAGGAGGGTGTGGGCGGTCTGCTGGGTGTTGGCGTCGGACAGCAGGGTGCGGGCCAGGGGCCGCACTGGTTCGAGGAGCGCCCGGGCGCGGGACTCGGCGGTCGACGGGTCCTCACAGCCCTGCACGGGCGACCAGCGCAGGCGTTGTGCCGTGTCGGACAGCTGGAGCGGGTCGAAGACCAGGACGGGGCCGGTCTTCTCGCGGGCCCCGGAAGTGGCGTGCAGGGTCGAGGGCCCGTCGCAGGTGACCAGGACGGGGCCGGGGGCATGGGTGACCGCGCGGTGCACCAGGCGGGAGCTCTTGCCCGTCCCGGGGGAGCCGTAGACGCTGAACGTCTGGTCGAGACCGCCGAAGAGCTCAGTGCCGTCGGCGCTGTCGTGGCCGAGGCCGATGGCGTAGGCCAGCACATCGTGCAGGGACCGGCCGATGACCGGGATCTCGGGGCGGATGGCCCTGGCCCTGGAGACCAGTGCCTGCTCCGCCAGAGGGTGCCGGGGCGCCGGGGAGGCAACCTGGGCGGCCACGGGTGCCGCGGCCTCCACGGGGACGGCGGGCGGCCGCTCAGCCGGTGTCTCGGGCCGCGCTTCGAGCGGGGGCTGGGGCACCGGCACGGTCTCCGTCCGGGCCGGTCGCCGCGGTGCCGATTGCGGCCGAGGTGGTTGGACGGGCATCGGAACCGCGGCCGGAGCGGGGGCCGCCGCCGCTCGTTCGGCTGCCTCCTGCACCGCCCTGACCCGGGCCTGTTGGGCCTTCACCGGTGCCCGGAAGCGGGTCCACGCCGTCATCCCGAGCACCGAAACGGCCAGCAGGACGGCCACGAGGATGAACAGCGTCGTCCAGAACGCCGTCGGGGTCGGCAGGCCGGGCACCGGGTCCGGGTGGCTCCAGGCCGCCTCCAGATCCGAGGGTCGCGTGGCGAGGCGGCGCAGGGCGAGGGCGGTGTGGGCGAATTTGATGTCCGGCCAGCTGCCGTACTGGACGAACCCGGCGAGCCCGGTGGCCACCCAGGTGAGGGCGACCGTTCCCAGGAGCAGGAGGAGGAAGCCGATGAGGGCGCCGTCCGGGATCCCGCGCTGGGCCGTGGACTCGTTGCGGCGGTCACGAGGCGCTGTGGTCATCGGCGATCACGCCACCGCGTCGTCGGCCAACTGCTTGTCGCCGCCGCGTTCGACCGGCGACTCCTCGGTCATGGCGCGGTCGGTGTAGACGAGGGGGCGTTCGGCCTCGCTGACGATGTGCTTCACGACCTGGACATTGCCGTTGACGTCCCACACCGCGATACCGGGGGTGAGGGTGGGGATGATCTCCACCGCCCAGCGTGGCAGACCGAGTACCCGGCCCGTGGCACGGGCCTCCTCCGCCTTCTGCATATAGATCGTGCGGGTCGAGGCCATTTTCAGGATGGCCGCGGCCTCCTTGGCCGCCGCCCCGTCGACGACGTCCGAGAGATGGTGGACGACGGCGACGAAGGACAGGCCGAGGCGCCGGCCGAACTTCAGCAGGCGCTGGAAGAGCTGCGCCACGAAGGGGCTGTTGATGATGTGCCAGGCCTCTTCCACCAGGAAGATGCGCTTCTTGCGGTCCGGGCGGATCCAGGTGTGCTCCAGCCAGACGCCGACGATCGCCATGAGGATCGGCATGGCGATGGAGTTGCGGTCGATGTGCGACAGGTCGAAGACGATCAGCGGGGCGTCGAGATCGATGCCCACGGTCGTCGGCCCGTCGAACATGCCGCGCAGGTCGCCGTCGACGAGCCGGTCGATGACCAGGGCCACGTCCAGGCCCCAGTTGCGCACGTCCTCGGCGTCCACGTTCATCGTCTCGGTGGACTCGATGACCGGGTGGCGCAGGCGCTCCACGATGTCGGTCAGGACCGGCTGACGGTCGGTCACGGTGTCGTGCACATAGGCGTGCGCGACCTTCAGCGCGAATCCCGCGCGCTCGTCGAGACCGCGGCCCATGGCGACCTCGATGATGGTGCGCAGCAGGGCCAGCTGCCCGGTGGAGGTGATCGCCGGGTCCAGCGGGTTGAGGCGGATGTCGCTGTCGATGGCCGCCATGGGGTCGAGCCGGATGGGAGTTATCCCGAGGGCCTGGGCGATGAGGTTCCACTCGCCGACGCCGTCCTCGCCCTGGGCGTCGAGGACGACGACCTGGCGGTCGCGGAACCTCAGCTGGCGCAGGACGTAGGTCTTCTCCAGGGACGACTTGCCGTTGCCGGACTCGCCGAGGACCAGCCAGTGGGGGGCGGGCAGCTGCTGTCCGTAGAGCTGGAAGGGGTCGTAGATGTAGCCCTTGCCGGAGTAGACCTCGCGGCCGATGATCACCCCGGAGTCGCCGAGGCCGGGGGCGGCGGTCGGGAGGTAGACCGCCTGGGCCTGGCCCGTCGAGGTGCGCACGGGCAGCCTGGTGGTCTCCACCTTCCCGAACAGGAAACTGGTGAACGCCTCGGTGAGTGCGGTCAGCGGCTCGAAGCCGGGCATCGGCCCTCCTGCAGGGTTCAGGGATCCTAGCGGCGGATGCCGGTGGCGAACGGAAGCGTGTTGACGAACGCGCGGTGATGCTCGCGGTCGCACCACTCGAGTTTGAGGTAGCTCTTGCCGGCCGAGGCACGGATGGTGCGCTTGTCGCGCGCCAGCATCTCCGGGCTGCGGGAGGAGACGGTGATGTAGCCGACGAGGTTGACGCCCGCGGCGCCGCTGGCGAGGTCCTCACCGCGCTGGTCGACCCGGCCGGTGTGGGCGATGTCGCGGGGGTCGACGACCTTGTGCATCTTGGCGGCGCGGCTGGCGTCGGCGTCGTCGTTGGTCTTCTCGGTGAGCATGCGCTCGATCGCCACATCGGTGGGCTCGAGGTCCATGGTGACGGCGACGGTGCGGATGACGTCCGGGGTGTGGACGAGCAGCGGGGCGAGGAAGTTGACGCCGACCGGAGTGAGCGGCCACTCCTTGATCCACGCGGTGGCGTGGCACCAGGGCTCGCGGGTGACCGACTCGCGGGTCTTGGCCTGGAGGAACTGCGGGTGGGTGGCGTCGAGCTCCGCGGGCCAGGCGTTGCGTCGGGTCATGGCCTGGATGTGGTCCATCGGGTGGTCCGGGTCGTACATCGAGTGGACGAGCGAGGACAGCCGGGCCTGGCCGAGGGGCTGGCGGACACGGATGTCGGCCTCCGCGAGGCGGGCGCAGATGTCGGTGAGCTCACGGGACATCACGGCCGCCAGGCCCGCGTCCTTGTTCACCGCCCCGCGGGGCAGACGCGAACCCCTGGCCACGGCATTGGCCTCGGCGGCGAGCTCGCGGGTGTAGTGCATGCAGGCGACCAAGTAGGCGCGGTGCTGCTCGCTCGAGGTGGAGACCATGGACTGGAGCTGTTCGTAGGAGTCCTGCAGCCACCCGGGTGCGCCGGAGTCACCGCGGCGCTCGACGTCCTTGGCATGGGCGTCGGGGTCGGCCGGCAGGGTGCGCGCGAGCATCTGGAGGCGGGTGACGAACCCGTCCCCGTTGGCCACGTGCTTCAGGAGCGTGCCGAACCGGTCGACCAGGGCCTCCTGGTCCTCCGAGTCGCGCAGGCCCACACCGGGGCCCTCGATCTCGATGGCGGCGGTGACGGTGCGCCTGTCCAGGTGGAGGAGGACGGCGATCTCGTCCGGGCCGAACGGGGCGGACAGCCAGCTGACCTTGCCGATGCCGGGGGGCGGGCCGATCTCGACCTCGCGGCCGTCGGCCATGCGGGTGCCCGCCTCGGGCGCGGCCGAGCGCCAGGTGGGGGTGGTCCGGGTGGTCCGGCGGAAGGTGCGGTTGATCTCGACCCACTTGTAGAACGTGCGCCGCCGGTAGGGCATGTAGACCGCGGCGAAGGCGAGCAGCGGGAAGCCCACGAGGCCGGCGAGCCGGAGAGGGAGCAGGGGCATCAGCAGGCCGCACATCATGCCGAGGAAGGCACCGGCGATGATGACGGCGATCTCGCCGGTCTCACGGTTCTTGCCGATGATGGCGTTGGGGCGGGCCTTGCCGATCAGATAGGTGCGCCGCGGGGCGAGAGGCTGAGTGCTCACTGGTCACCTCCGGGCTTTCGGTGCGTGCGCGGTGCGGGGGTGGTGGCCGTGGCCTGGCCCGCGGAGCCGTTCCCGTTGGCGTTGGCGCGGGTGCTGTGGGCGGCGATGCCGGAGGAGACGGCGCCGCCCCCGCCCGAGCCCCCGCTGCCGCTCGCCCGCTGGTTGTTGCTCTGGGCGTCGGGGCGGGTGCTGTGGGCGGTGATGCCTTGGCGGAGCATGGTGGCGGGGCTGTTGATGACGGCGGCCGCGGGGGCCTGCAGGGCGCCCTTGCGGGCGTCGAGGAGCTTGGACATGTCGTCGCCGAAGCCGGGCACGAACCGGTAGATCATAAAGCTGGCGAAGATCGTCAGCAGGATGATGGCGAGGCCGGAGAAGACGGCGGAGAACGACTTGTCGTCGCCGGTGCCGGCGGAGATCGCCCCGGCGAGGCCGAGGACGATGACGATGACCGGTTTCACCAGCAGCACGGCGACCATGATGCCCGCCCAGCGACGGACGTGTCCCCACAGCTTCTTGTCCACGAGGCCGGAGTAGACGGCCGTGCCCAGCAGCGCGCCGACGTAGAGCAGGGCCGCGCGGATGAGGAGTTCGAGCCAGACGACGGCGGCGGCGAGGATCGAGACCATCGAGACCACGATGAGCATGATCGGGCCGCCGCCGATGTCCTTGCCCGGCTGGAGCGCCTTGGAGAAGTTGTCGAAGAACATCGAGGTGTCGGACTTGGTGCCGACCGCGATGGCCTCGGTCACCCCGTCGGTGACCTTCACGAGGGAGTAGAGCGCCAGCGGGGTGAAGGCGGAGGCGACGACGGTCAGCCAGAGGAAGCCGACGGCCTCGGTGAACGCCTCGTGGAGCGGGACGCCGCGCACGGCGCGCTTCATGACCGCCAGCATCCACAGGACGAGGGTGAGGATGGTGGAGGCGGCGAAGACGACGGCGTACTGGCGCAGGAAGCCGGCGTTGGTGAAGTCGACCTGGGTGGTCTCGTTGACGGCTTTGGAGAGCTGTTTGATGACCCATCGGGCGGCTTCGGCGCAGCCGTCGGCGAGGGAGTCGAGGGGGTTGAGCGGGTCGGCCGTGCCGGGCAGGTGACCCTTGTCACCCTTCAGGCAGAGTTCCTTGGCCTCGCCGAACAGTCCACTGCAGTCGACGTTGCCACCCGTGCTCGGCCTCGGCGACGGGTTCGGCGGTTTGGACGGATCCGGCGTCGGTGCCGCCACGGCGACGGCCGTGGGCAGGGCGGTGAGCGCCAGGGTGACCGCCGCGGTCACGAGGCGGCGCGCGCTACCGGGCATAGGTGAACCCCCCGAACTCCTTCACGGCTCCGGCGATCTCTTCCGCGCCGGACACCGGTACGTCGCCGTCGACCGGCGCTGGACCCTTCTTCTGCGAGGCCTTGACGGTCTTCCAGTCGCCGTCGGTCCACCGCAGCTCGAACGTGTACGTGAGCCAGTCGGTCCGCACGGGGTTCTCGGACCCGGTCCCGGCCATGCCGATCAGGCCGGTGCACCACACCGACACGGTGGCCGTGTCGGCCTGGTAGGCGTCCGCCTTGGTGCCGACCGGGACGGTGCGGGAGATGAAGTTCATTCCGCTCGGGGCGTTGCCCTCGGCGTCGAGGCCGACCTTCTTGAGGAAGTCGGTGGAGTACGCCTGGTCCTGCTGGGCCTTCAGGGGGGCCGCGGCCTGGGGTGTGAAGACGGAGTCGACGAGGGTGTGCCGCTGGGCCTTCTTGAACATCCCGTCGGAGCCCAGGGCGACCGCGAAGTTCGCCGCGGCCGACTGGGCTCCCTGCTCGGTGTGGGCGAAGCCCTTGGCGATGCCGCCCCGGGAGCCGGTGACCGGTGCCACGCCCGTGGGGGCGGTGGGGTTGGTCCTGCCCTCGGGGCCGGTCCCGTCGGCGTTTCCGCTGTTGCCGTCGGCCGCGCCGCCGCCCCCACGGTTGGCGACGGCGATGGCGGCGAGCAGGAGGGCCACCACGCCCAGGACGATCAGGAGTGAGCGCAGCGGGCGTGGCCTTCTCGCCGTGCCGCCCTGTTCGTCCTCGGGAAGCACGGTTCGGGTGAGGGGGCCGTCGTCACTGCTGGACATGCAGAGGACCTCGAGGGGACAGGCGCTGCCGCGGTGGGACCGGCTCGGGTGGTCGGCGGCGTCGGTGGCTGATGGGATGTCGGCGTGGGCGGTCCGGGACTACACGGCCATGCCGTACACGATGGTGAACAGGGTGCCGAGCGACCCGATGATGAAGACGCCGGTGAGTCCGGCGATGATCAGCCCCTTGCCCTGTTCGGCACTGAAGGTGTCGCGCAGCGCCGTGGCGCCGATGCGCTGCTTGGCCGCCCCCCAGATGGCGATGGCCAGACACGCGAGGATGGCGACGGCCATGACGACTTCGACCATCACTCGAGCCTCGGTGCCCAGGGTGCCGAAAGGCCCCCAGTCCGGCGCGATACCGCCGATGATGACGTCGATGTCGCCCTTTTGGGCACTCAGATTCATGGTTCTCACCACCCCGATTCGGTTTTGATGCGTCTCGCCGGGCTTGCGAGGGCACCCTCAGTATCCTGGCCCACTATCGTGGACGGGAACCCCGTCCGGCGATGTCGACTTGACGGCTTTTCCGGTCTGTTCCCCGTTCGGTCCGGACGCCGGCGACGGGTTGGCGTCACACTGGAGCGGGCGCTTTCGAACGAGGGTGGGCAGCTAACTCTGTGTATCACGGGCGATTGCGCTGAGCAACAAGCCGACGCAGAATGGGCGCGGGTGTCACCAGCGGTGTCGGAGACGGTGTCACATGCACGTGTCATAGGGGTTCTTGGCCAACGGGGAGGGGGCGGCCCTCGATGGGACGCAAGGTCTGGTTCGGCGTCGGCGGGGTGCTGGCGCTGTTCCTCTCCTTCATGACGCTCCTGGTCGTCGGCACGTACTCCGCTGCCTCCGGGTCCGGTGTGGCGAACGGTCAGTCGATGAACCTCGCCAAGGGCACAGTACCCGCCGCGTACGCGGGACTTGTGCAGAAGTGGGGCTCCCTGTGCAAGGAGCTCTCGCCTCCGCTGCTGGCCGCGCAGCTGTACCAGGAGAGCCGTTTCGACCCGAACGCGGTGAGCCCGGCCGAGGCGCAGGGCATCGCCCAGTTCATCCCGAGCACCTGGGCCACCCACGGTGTCGACGGGGACGGGGACGGGGACCGGGACGTGTGGGATCCGGCCGACGCCATCCCCTCGGCGGCCTCCTACGACTGCACGCTGGCGAAGGATGTGCGCGGGGTGGGAGGGGACCCGGTGGCGAACATGCTGGCCGCCTACAACGCCGGTCCCTACCGGGTGATCGCCGCCGGGGGGGTGCCGGACATCGCCGAGACCAAGGACTATGTGAAGCAGATCACCTCCCTCGCGAAGAGTTTCGCGGCCCCCGTGCGGCCCGTGGCGGTCTCCCAGCAGGCGGCGGGGGCGATCTACTTCGCCCAGAGCAAGCTGGGCACGCTGTATCTGTGGGGCGGCAACGGCACGCCCGAGCAGGGCGGACGGTTCGACTGCTCGGGCCTGACCCAGGCGTCGTACCGCTCGGTGGGCATCGAGCTGCCCCGGGTGGCGAACGACCAGTGGTACGCCGGGCAGCACCCCAAGCGCGATGAGCTCCAGCCCGGTGACCTGGTCTTCTTCGCGTACGATCTCACCAATCCGCGGAGCATCCACCACGTGGGCATCTATGTGGGTGGCGGGTACATGATCAATGCCCCGCACACGGGTGCCGTGATCCGCTTTGACAAGATCGACACCCCGGACTACATCGGTGCCACCCGCGTGACCCGCGACGGTGCCGCCGCGCTGCCGAGGCCGAAGACCGCCTGAGCCCCGGGGCGACCCCCGGTGCCGGGCGCCGGTTCTGGGCGGGGGTGCCGGGTGCCGCGGGACATCTGATCACCATTCGGTAACTTCCGATGCTCCGGGTGCCGGGAGCGGAACGTCGGCTACCGGTCGCGGCGTTGTCGCTGTGGGGGCAGGCCGTTACGGATCGACCGCGAGGGGTGTGCATGACTGGGCTGGAATGGGACGGCTCGAACCCCGATGTCGGCCTGCTCTACGACATCAACGGTGTGGCCGACCGTGCCCCGCACTGGGCCGACCGCACGGTCGAGGTGATCGGTGAGTACGGCTGCATCGGCGCGCTGTCCATGCTGGCCGTCCTCGGCTGGTTCGTGGCCCGCCGCCGTCCCGACGCCCCCGCGGCCGTGGCGGGCGTGGTGTGGGCCGCGCTGGCCGCCGGCATCGCCCTCCTGCTGAACATCCCCGTACGGGGCCTGGTGGCCCGCCCGAGGCCCTTCGTGGACCACAGGGGGCTCGACGTCCTGGTCGGAGGCAAGACCGACTTCTCGTTCGCCAGCGACCACGCGACCTTGGCGATGGCGATGGCGGTGGGGCTGTTCCTCGTCAGCCGGAAGCTGGGCCTGGCCGCCGTGGCTGTCGCGCTGGTGCAGGGGTTCGCCCGTGTCTACATGGGCGTGCACTACCCCTCGGACGTCGCCGGGGGCTTCGCGCTGGGCACGGCGACGGCCCTGTTGCTCGCGCCGCTGGCGATGGCGCTGCTGACCCCGCTGAGCACGGCCGTTGCCCGTACGAGGCTGCGGCCCCTGGTGGTCGCCCGGGAGCGGGCGCCCAAGGGGGAGCCCTTCCCGGAGCCGGTCGGCAAGGACACGGGCCTCGCGGCCTGAGCCGGTGGCGGCAGACCTGGTCGGGGGCCGGGTCCGCGCCGCGAGCGGCCGTCAGATGGCCTGCGGGAAGCGGAAGAGGCGGTCCGGGTCGTAGGTGGCCTTCGCCTTCTCCAGGCGCGGCAGATTGTCCCCGTAGTACGCCTGCCGCCAGTCCCTCAGCCCGGGATCGGTGTAGTTCTGGTACGCCTCTCCGCGGGTGTACGGGCGCAGCGCGGAGTGGGTGGCGTCCAGCCAGCTGGTGCTGCGGTTGACGGCGGACTTCGAGGCGTCGCGGGGCCAGGAGACGAGGTACTGGCCGAGCAGGAACGAGTTCCGGTGCACGAATGCCGTCTCGTGCGCCCCCACCCGGTTGACCGCCCCGCCGAGCGCGGAGAGTTGGACGCTTCCCTCCCCGCCCGCCGGCAGGCCGCGCAGCCGCCCGATCCGGTCGGTGAGGGTGGCCAGGGCGTCCGAGGACAGCGGCCCCGGGTGGAAGTGGGAGCGCCCGGTGTAGGGGGCGGCGGTCTGCCGCAGGCACACGGCGGTCTCCGAGCAGCCCGCCATGTAGTACATCGCCTTCAGATACGTCCTGGTGGTGACGGAGGAGGTCGTGGGAGCGCCCGCCCGGTCGGAGAGCCGGTCCAGATGGTTGTAGAGGTCGCCCTCGTCGCCGAGGTGGAGGCCGCCGACGCTCACCGTGGGCCGCCCGCCCGTGCCGGCCTTGAGCACCAGGTGGGTCCACAGCCGGTCGGGCGCGGAGGTGAGCCACTCCTGCCAGGCGCGGGCGGTCTCGGCGGCGCGGGCCCAGGGCCAGGTGAGGGAGAAGGTGACGCAGTCCGGGGCGGGGTGGGTGGTGAACCGCAGCTCGGTGACGACCCCGAAGTTGCCGTTGCCCGCGCCGCGCAGCGCCCAGAACAGCTCCTTGTCGCGATTGGCCGACACCTGGGCGATCCTCCCGTCGGCGAGCACGACCTCGGCGCCGCTGAGGCTGTCGCAGGTGAGCCCGTAGGCGCGGCTGACCACGCCGTGGCCGCCGCCGAGGGCCAGTCCCGAGATGCCCACCGTCGGGCACGACCCCGCGGGGACGGTGACACCGCGGGCGGCGAGCCTGTCGTAGACGGACATCAGCTTGGCCCCGGCGCCGATGGTGGCCGTGCCGCCGCTGACGGATATGGAGGACAGCTCGGAGACGTCCACGACGAGGCCGCGTCCTGTGGACCATCCGGCGTAGGAGTGGCCGCCGCTGCGGACGGTGAACGGGGTGCCGGTCGAGCGGGCGAAGCGCAGGCATTCGGCCACATCTTCGGGCCGGGTGCAGTAGGCGACGGCGGCGGGGCGTACCGAGTCGAAGCGCGCGTTGAACACCCGGCGGGCGTCGTCGTAGCCGCGGCCGCCGGGGCGTACCACCCGGCCGTCGAGGCTCTTGGCGAGCGCGCCCCAGTCCGCGCGACGGGTGGGCAGGGGGCTCGGGCGGTGCGAGGCGGTGGCCGAACGCGACGGTGCCGCAGAGGCTTTGGGCTTCGGGTGGCCGGAACCGGAATCCGAACCGGAGCCGCAGGCGGACAGCCCCGGTAGCAGTCCGGCTGCGGCAGCGGCACCGCCGCGCAGCACCGAACGCCGCCCGGTGCCCGTCGACGGCTCCTCGGCCTCGTCCGGCTCGCCCATGCGCTGCCTCCGTCACTCGCCCCATGCGCTGGAGGTCAAGTGGACCCCACGGGAGGCGGGCGAGGCTAGCCCATGTGCTCGGAGGCGTCGCGGCGGGCCCTCTCGCGGCTGCGGCGTGCCGGGCCCGACCACCCGCAGGCGCAGCGGGCGACACAGAATCGCCCGTGTTCGACGGTGTGGGTGCGGTGTTCCTGTTCCTCGGCCTTCGTCGGCTGAGCCGGCGGGTGACTTGGCACACATCCACGGTAACCCAGGGGTCACGCATGGTGGGGCCGCCGTGACCGGCGGCGAAAGGACTCGTTAGAGGAAGGGAGTCCTTCTCCGGACGCACGGAGGGACGCGCACTCCCAGGGGGTTGTCCGGGCCATGATCGACAAGCCCACTTCCGAGCCGGGGCGCGGGAAGTCCGCGCCTCCACTCCTCGCTGCGGCCATGGCTGCGGGGGCGGGGGTTGTCGCAGCGGTGGTGCTCGGCGGTCTGGCGGGCTGTTCGGGGGACGCGTCGGGGAACGAGCCGGTGGCGGTGGCCTCGGGCCGGATCGCCGAGGATCCGGACGAGGCGGTGCGGGCGGCGCCCGATGTCCTGCGGCGCTGGGGCTCGTCGAGGACGCGGACGTCGATGGAGATGGCGACCGGCGGGACGCTGGTGACCATCGTGGGCAAGGGAACGTTCGACTACACCAGTCGGCAGGGGCAGTTGAGCGTGACACTGCCGGAGACCGCCGGGATGGAGCAGGGGCCGATCACCGAACTGGTGGTGCCCGGCGCGGTGTACATGCGCAACCGGGGCGCCGGGGTGCCCACGGACAAGTGGGTGCGGGTGCGCACGGCCCGGCTCGCGGACGGGAATCTGGTGACGGGCGGCGCTACCGACCCGGTCACGGCCGCGGATCTGCTGCGTGGGGCGCGTGACGTCCGGCTGGTGGGCACGGAGAGGCTGGACGGGGTGCGGGTGCGGCACTTCCGGGGTGCGGCCGACATGCTGGTGGCGGCCGGCCGGGCCCCGGACGACAGCGCCAAGGCGCTACGGGCGGCGGCGCGCAGCTTCACGGTCAGCCGGGTCCCGTTCGATGTGTACCTCGACGAGAACGGGCGGCTGAGAAGGGTCCGGCAGGTGTTCCGGTTCCGCAGTGCCAGCGGGGCTCCGGGGGTGCGCAACGACGTGCGGGTGGTGTCGGTCACCGAGCTTTTCGACTTCGGCAGCAGGGCGTCGTTCTCGGTGCCGCGGTCGGCGGACATCTGGAACGGGAAGATCGTTTCCCCGGCGGCGTCGGGGACGCCTGGAAGCTGACCCTGCGGGACCGCGTCAAATGGTCCGTCCGTGCCATGCGCGGCCGGTGCACCGGAACCTAGTCTGGAAGCTCAGCTTCAATGCCGTCGTCCATGACGAGGAGGTGGTGCACGTGACTTCGCCGCGCGGCGCGGGTGTCCACGACCACGTGGCCCTCGCCGAGATCGAGATGTGCGGTGAGCTGATCATCGCGGCTTCGGCCGCGAGCGGGGACCGGCTCAGCTCGGACCTGATCGACGAGGTCCTGCAGGTGGGCCGCTCCGACGGCGGTCAGCGGCTGTGCTCCACGGCGGCCCCCCACCGCTGAGCACCAGGGCACCAAGGGACCGAGGCGTCGGCGGACGCCGAGGCACCGCGCACCACAGAGCGGACCGGCCGGGCCCGCGCCACCCTGGGCGCCGGCCCGGCTCGTCTGCGCGGCTCCAGCCCGTACGCGGCTCGTGCTACCCGGCTCGTGCGGTGTCCTGGCCAGTGCCCGGTCCCGGCTCGTGCCCGGTCCCGATCGAAGGCCCTGGGCGGCTCAGCTCCTCAGCAGCCGGGCGATGGCGGCGGTCGCCTCGCTCACCTTGGCGTCTGCCTCGGGCCCGCCCTGCTCGACGGCGGCGGCGACGCAGTGCTTGAGGTGCTCCTCGAGCAGGCTCAGCGCGAACGCCTGAAGGGCCTTGGTTCCGGCCGAGACCTGGGTGAGGATGTCGATGCAGTACACATCCTCTTCGACCATTCGCTGGAGACCGCGGATCTGGCCCTCGATCCGGCGCAGCCGCTTGAGGTGCTGGTCCTTCTGCTTGCTGTAGCCGTGCACACCGCTCTCGGCGCCGGGTGTGTCCGTTGTCTCAGGTACCTCGTGTGCGGCCTGCGTGTCCACAGGTCCTCCCGTCCCTCCCGTAGCCCGTCATAGCCCGTCAAACATGCCCCGATATACCCCCTATGGGTATATCCTACCCTGCTGGGAGCGGTTGGGCGACGGGAGCGGGGCACCGGCCCGATCCGTCACACCGGGTAGGTTCGGCCCAGGCCCCGGACTGGGGCGAAGCCAGGCAGGCCACGTCTTCGAAGCATATTTCGAAGGCCGCCGGTAGCCGTACGCGTGCGACTGGATGCGAACGGGTACATGGTGAGGGTGCAGGCCCCCCGGTTTGAACAGTCGGTGTCCGAAGCGCCTAGCATCATCCAGACCGCACCCGAAGCAACCCGGAGACCTCACGTGCGTTTTCGTCTGACCCCCAGGGAGACGAGCTTCTACGACATGTTCGCCGCGTCCGCGGACAACATCGTCACCGGTTCGAAGCTCCTCATGGAACTGCTCGGCGCAGACGCATCCGCGCGCTCCGAGATCGGCGACCGGATGCGGGCGGCGGAGCACGCGGGCGACGACGCCACGCACGCGATCTTCCACCAGCTGAACTCGTCGTTCATCACGCCCTTCGACCGCGAGGACATCTACTCCCTCGCGTCCAGCCTCGACGACATCATGGACTTCATGGAGGAGGCCGTCGACCTGGTCGTCCTCTACAACGTGGAGGAACTGCCCAAGGGCGTCGAGCAGCAGGTCGAGGTGCTCAACCGCGCGGCGGAGCTGACCGCCGAGGCCATGCCCCACCTGCGCACGATGAGCAACCTCACCGAGTACTGGATCGAGGTCAACCGGCTGGAGAACCAGGCCGACCAGATCCACCGCAAGCTGCTCGCCCACCTCTTCAGCGGCAAGTACGACGCGATCGAGGTGCTCAAGCTCAAGCAGATCGTCGATGTCCTGGAAGAGGCGGCGGACGCGTTCGAGCACGTGGCGAACACGGTTGAGACCATCGCCGTCAAGGAGTCCTGACCTCCGTGGATCTTGTAGGACTCATTGTCGTCGTCGGCGTCGCACTCCTGTTCACCTATACGAACGGTTTCCACGACTCGGCGAACGCGATCGCCACCTCCGTATCGACGCGTGCGCTGACCCCCCGGGCCGCGCTCGCCATGGCCGCGGTCATGAACCTCCTCGGCGCCTTCCTCGGCGAGGGGGTCGCCAAGACGGTCAGCGAGGGGCTCATCGCCACACCCGAGGGGCACGACGGGCTGGTCATCCTCTTCGCGGCGCTGGTCGGCGCGATCACGTGGAACCTGCTGACCTGGTACTTCGGGCTGCCGTCCTCGTCCTCGCACGCGCTGTTCGGCGGCCTGGTGGGCGCGGCGCTCGCCGCCTCCAGCACGGTCCACTGGAACGGTGTGCTGGACAAGATCGTCATCCCGATGGTGCTCTCGCCGATGGTCGGCCTCGTGCTCGGCTACCTGGTGATGCTGACCATCCTGTGGATGTTCCGGAAGGCCAATCCGCACAAGGCCAAGCGGCACTTCCGGGTCGCGCAGACCGTCTCGGCGGCCGCCATGGCACTCGGCCACGGCATCCAGGACGCCCAGAAGACGATGGGCATCGTGGTCATGGCGCTCATCGCGGGCGGCTACCAGGAGGGCAACTCGATCCCGGTCTGGGTCAAGATCACCTGCGCGCTCATGCTGTCGCTGGGCACCTACGCGGGCGGCTGGCGCATCATGCGCACCCTCGGCCGCAAGATCATCGAGATGGACCCCCCGCAGGGCTTCGCCGCCGAGGCCACGGCCTCGTCGATCCTGTACACGACGGCCTACATCTTCAAGGCGCCGATCTCCACGACGCATGTCATCACCTCGGCGATCATGGGCGTCGGAGCGACCAAGCGGGTCTCCGCCGTGCGCTGGGGCGTCGCCAAGAACATCGTCGTCGGCTGGTTCCTCACCATGCCGGCCGCGGGCATCGTGGCCGGGCTCATATGGTGGGCCACCGATCTGGCGGTGGGCTGACCCTGACCGGAGCCTTGCCGCCCCATCGCTCGCCCTTCCCGTCACCGGCCGCGCGGCGCCCCCCTTCCACGGAGCACACCAGGGCCCGTCTCCCCAGGCAGGAGACGGGCCCTGGCTTTTGCTTCCCCGCGGCGGCACCGCCATGCAGCGCCACGGGGAGCTCGGGGGACCGGGCGGTCCGGTGGATCAGCCGAAGCGGCCGGAGATGTAGTCCTCGGTGGCCTGCACGGACGGGTTGGAGAAGATCCGCTCGGTCTCGTCGATCTCGATGAGCCTTCCGGGCTGGCCGACCGCCGCGAGGTTGAAGAACGCGGTGCGGTCGCTGACCCGGGCGGCCTGTTGCATGTTGTGCGTCACGATGACGATCGTGAAGCGCTCCTTCAGCTCACCGATCAGGTCCTCGATGGCGAGGGTGGAGATCGGGTCGAGGGCCGAGCAGGGCTCGTCCATCAGCAGGACCTGCGGCTCGACCGCGATAGCGCGGGCTATGCACAGGCGCTGCTGCTGTCCGCCGGACAGCCCGGCGCCGGGCTTGTTGAGCCGGTCCTTGACCTCGTTCCAGAGGTTGGCGCCCTTGAGGGACTTCTCGACCAGGGTGTCCAGGTCGCCCTTGCGCCGCATTCCGTTGAGCTTGAGCCCGGCGGCCACGTTGTCGTAGATCGACATCGTGGGGAACGGGTTCGGACGCTGGAAGACCATGCCGACGGTGCGGCGCACCGCGACCGGGTCGACGCCGGAGGCGTAGAGGTTCTCGTCGTCGAGCATCACCTTGCCCTCGACGTGGGCGTTGGGGATGACCTCGTGCATGCGGTTCAGCGTGCGCAGGAAGGTGGACTTGCCGCAGCCGGAGGGGCCGATGAAGGCGGTCACGGAGCGGGGTTCCACCGTCATCGAGATGTCCTCGATCGCCTTGGCGGAGCCGTAGTAGGCGGAGAGGCCGCTGACGTCGATTCGCTTGGCCATGATGGTTCTCTTCTCGTCCTCTTCGAAGCGTGTGTCGGTCGTCTTGGTCGGGCTTCGCTTCGCTTCCGCTCCGGCCGGGTGCCGCCTCCTCGTCCCTCGGCGGCGACCCCCGGCCTCCGCGTCGGCTCAGCCGCGCCCTCCGGATGGGGCCTTCCAGCGGGCGATGCCCCTGGCCAGCAGGTTGAACGCCATGACCAGCGCGATCAGCACCAGGGCCGCGGCCCAGGCACGGTCGTACGAGGGCTCATTCCCGTTCTTCCACTGCTGGAAGACGTACAGCGGGAGCGAGTCCTGCGGCCCGTCGAACGGGTTGTTGTTGATCGCGGTGGACCCGTACACCAGGAGCAGCACGGGGGCTGTCTCTCCGGTGATCCGGGCGATCGCGAGCATCACACCCGTGACGATGCCGCCGATGGCGGTGGGCAGGACGACCCTGAGGATGGTCAGCCACTTGGGCACGCCCAGGGCGAGGCTGGCCTCACGCAGCTCGTTGGGGACGAGCTTGAGCATCTCCTCGGTGGAGCGGACGACGACCGGCATCATCAGGATGGCGAGTGCCATGGCTCCCGCGAAACCGGAGAAGTTGAAGTCCAGGTAGATGATCCAGAAGGACAGGATGAACAGGCCGGCCACGATCGAGGGGACACCGGTCATGACGTCCACGAAGAAGGTGACCGTCTTGGCCAGCTTCCCGCGTCCGTACTCGACCAGGTAGATCGCGGTGAGCAGGCCGATCGGGGCGGCCATGGCGGTGGCGATGCCCACCTGCTCCAGCGTGCCGATCAGCGAGTGGTAGATACCGCCGCCGGTCTCGGTGGTGATGACGCCGTTCATCGAGTGGGACAGGAAGGCCGCGTCGAGGACCTTCAGGCCCTTGGCGATCGTGTACTCGATCAGCGAGAACAGCGGGATCACGGCGAGGATGAAGCAGACCCAGAGCAGGCTGGTGGCCAGCCGGTCCTTGGCCTGGCGGGTGCCTTCGACCTTGCTGGAGAGCACATGCAGGGTCCCGACGAACAGCAGGACCGCGATGAGGCCCCACTGGATCTTGCTGGAGAGCTCGGCGCCCATGCCGATCCCGACGGCGACGGCGATCGCACCGACGGCTGTGGCGGCCGGAGCCCACTTGGGCAGACGGGCATGCTTGAGCGAGGGGGCGGACGGGTGGATCCCGCCCTGCGGCGTCTTGTCGGTCACGGCGCTCATGCGTTGGCCCCCGAGTACTCCTTGCGGCGCGCGATGATGAGGCGGGCGGCGCCGTTCACCACGAGGGTGATCACGAACAGGACCAGGCCGGAGGCGATCAGCGCGTCACGGCCGAAGGGCGAGGCCTCGCCGAAGCCGCTGGCGATGTTCTGCGCGATGGTGCCGCCGCCCGGGTCGAGGATGTGCAGCGACAGGATCGCCGACGGCGACAGGACGGTGGCCACGGCCATCGTCTCGCCGAGCGCGCGGCCCAGGCCCAGCATCGAGGCGCTGATCACGCCGGAGCGGCCGAAGGGCAGCACCGAGATGCGGATGACCTCCCAGCGGGTCGCGCCGAGGGCCAGGGCGGCCTCCTCGTGCATGCGCGGCACCTGGAGGAAGACCTCGCGGCTGACGTTGGTCACGATCGGCAGGATCATGATCGCCAGCAGGATGCCCACGGTGAACAGGCTGCGCGGGGTGACCTCGGGCTGGCTCGCGTCGAAGACGTACGTCCACGCGAAGAAGGAGTCCAGCCACTGCGTCGTGCCCTGAAGGTGCGGGACGAGGAAGAGCGCCCCCCACAGGCCGTAGACGATGCTGGGGACGGCGGCGAGCAGGTCGACCAGGTAGGCCAGCGGCTGCGCCAGCTTGCGCGGGGCGTAGTGCGAGATGAACAGCGCCACGCCGACCGCGATCGGGACGGCGATGACCATGGCGATGACCGCGCTGATCACGGTGCCGGTCGCCAGGACCGCGATGCCGAAGACCGGCGGGGTCGCGTTGGCGTTCCATTCCTTCGTGGTCAGGAAGTTCCCGTGGTCATCGGCGATGGCGCCGACGGCCCGGTAGGTCAGGAACGCGGCGATCGCCGCCATGATGACCAGGAGCAGGATGCCGGAGCCGCGCGAGGCACCGCTGAACAGGCGGTCGCCGAGGCGGACCTTGCCCTTGTTCTGCGGTGCGGGGGGCTCGACGGGGGTCTGCCGAAGGTTCGGGGGGCCGCTTTCCGGTGGAACGACGGCCTTTGCCTGGGTGGGTGCTGAGCGTGATATTTCCATGGCTTCTCCGGTCTGGCGGAGCATGCCCCGGGGAGTGGGGGCGGGCTCCTGGCGGCGGTGCACCGGACGCGGTTCGTGTCGTGGACGGGGCCGGGGGGCCCGCCCCGCCTCCCGGATGTGGGAAGGCGTTGGGGGCGGGGCGGGCCCAGGCCCGGGAGAGCGTTACGAGAGGGTCGGGATGACCTTGCGGACCTTCTCGATGATCTCGGTCGGGATCGGGGCGTAGCCCTTGTCCGAGATCGCCTTCTGGCCGGCCTCGCTGGCGGTGTAGCCGAGGAAGGCCTGGACCGACTTCAGCGACTTGGGGTCATTGCCCTTGTCGCAGACGATCTCGTAGGTGACCAGGGTGATCGGGTAGGCACCCTCGGCCTTGGTGGTGAAGTCGACGTCGAGCGCCAGGTCGTTGCCCGTGCCGACGATCTTGGAGGCGGCGACGGCCTTGGAGGCGGCGTCGACGCTCACGGTGATGGGCTCGGCCGCACCGGTGTTGAGCTTGGCGGTCTTGATCTGGTTGGCGTCGGCGTAGGAGATCTCGAAGTAGCCGATCGCGCCGTTGACCTGCTTGACCTGGGAGGCGACACCGGCGGAGCCGTCAGCGGACTGGCCGCCCTTGGCGAGCCACTTCTTGTCGGCCTCGTACTTCCAGTCGTTCGGCGCGGCCTTGCCGAGGTACTGGGTGAAGTTCTTGGTGGTGCCGGACTCGTCCGAGCGGTGGAACGCCTGGATGGGGGTGCTCGGGAGCTTGGCGTCGGGGTTGAGCTTCTTGATCGCCGCGTCGTCCCACTTCTTGATCTTCGAGTCGAAGATCTTGGCGAGGGTGTCGGCGTCGAGGACGAGGTTGTCCACGCCCTCGAGGTTGTAGCCGATCGCGACCGGGCCGGCCACCATCGGCAGGTTGATGCCCTGGCCGCCCTTGCAGACCTTCTTGGAGGCGGTGACCTCTTCGGGCTTGAGGGCGGCGTCGGAGCCGGCGAAGGCGACCTTGCCCTGGACGAAGTTCTGGATGCCCGCACCGGAACCGTTGGGCTGGTAGTTGATCGTCGTGCCCGCGCAGGCGGCCTGGTAGTCCTTGACCCACTGGTCGATGGCGTTCTTCTGCGCCGTGGAGCCCGCACCGAGGAGCTGGCCCTTGTCGCCGCACTTGATGTCGGACGCCTTGGTGGTGGGAGCGCTGGACGAGTCGCCCTTGCCCGAGTTGTCGTCCGAGCCGCACGCCGCGAGCGTCAGCGAGCTGACGACCGCCACGGCGCCGAGAGCCAGGGCCTTGCGACCGCTGCGCTGGAGCTTCACTGTGTGTCCCCTTACTGGAAAACCCGCGGGCCCCTGATCGACCCGGCTGAGGTCTATGCATGATCCAAACGGCCATTCGACCGCTGACGTTGGGAACGTTAAGCCGATCAGGTGAAGCAGCCGACCGCACTGAATGAACGGCGGGTGAACCATGACTGTCGGGAGGGGATACCCGATCACGGATGGTTGATCGTCTCCAGCAGAGCGCCCAGAAGGTTCTCGTCCCGTTCGTGCGTCAGACGCCTTCGGGCCGCGCCCACGGGCAGCCACACCATGCGGTCCACCTCGTGGGACGGGGCGAAGGAGCCACCCACCGGCACCGCCTCCCAGTAGCGCACCTCCTTCGGCCGACCGTTGGCCAGGTAGTGGACCGTGGGCAGCTGCCTGCCCAATACGCAGTCGAGGCCAGTTTCCTCCCTGACCTCGCGAAGCGCCGCTTGGCGGAAGCTCTCGCCCCGGTGGAGCTTCCCTTTGGGAAAGGACCAGTCGTCATACTTCGGTCTGTGTACGAGGGCGAGTTCGATGTGGTCCCCGAAGGGCGATTCGCGCCACACCACGGCCCCTGCGGCGAGGACGGCGGTACGAGTGCCCGGTGCCGTATCGGTCATGGGTTCTCCTCCTTGCCTCGTGCTTGCCTCCTGCGGTGGCCCGGGGCGCGGCGCCTGCCCGGCGCCCCGGGTCAGGGAACCGGCGGGGTGGGGCGGTGCCAGAGGCGGCTGAAGGTGTAGCGGGCCGACTCCACCTCCCGGCGCTGGTCCGCGTGGAGCACCCCGAGCGCGTACGCGGTCGCCGGGGCGATCCTCGGGGTGCGTGCCGCCGCGGCGGCAGCGGCGGCGGCCTCGGCGGCGTCGCGGTGCAGCTCCAGCACGAGCACGGCCCGGCGCAGCCGCTCGCAGCGCGGGTCCTCGGGCGGGCCGCCGCACGCCTCCAAGGCGTACCGGCACGACGCGGCCAGGTCGTGCACGCGGTGCCAGGGCGCGTCCTGCTCGGCGTCGGCCCCCCTGGGCAGCGGGGCGGCCGACGGCGCGGACCGGGGGGCGGTCACGGTGCCGCTGGACTGCGCCGGGATCTGGTGCAGGGCGGCGAGCAGCGCCTCACCGTTGTAGGCCGTCGCGGCCCGCCCCAGGGGAAGGGCGGTCGCCGCTTCGGCCAGACGGTTGTGCGCGGCCTCGGCCGGGGTCAGCAGTGCTTCCCGGGCGGGTGCCTGGGCGGCTGCCGACAGCGGGACCTCGGAGGCGAGCACGGCCACGGCGTCGGCGACGGCGTGGAACCGGGAGGAACCGAGCGCCTGCAGCGCCGCCGAATGGCTGCGGGTGCGGGCGAGGGTCAGCTGCCGGTCGAGCAGGGCCCCGGCCCTGGCCGCACCGGCGACCGGCAGCTCCGCGTCCGTGCCGCCGGCCAGCCGCGAAAGTGCGGTGAGCAGGCGGGCCAGACGGGCCGCGTACTCGTGCTCGCGCGTGATGGTGGAGACCAGCCAGCCGAGCTCGTCGCGCAGCGTGGCCGCCCAGACGGCGTCGGTGAGCCCCTGGTAGGTCTCCAGGGTGGCGGCGATCCTGCGGGCGGCGCCGAGCAGGAGTTCGAGCGGTTCGTCCTCGGTGCCGCCGGGCACGGTGCCCTCGGCGCGGGCACGCAGGGCCCTGAGGAAGGCCGCCGCGTGCTCGTTGAGGTAGCGGGTCAGGAGGGCGCCCGCGGTGGCGCCTTCGGGAAGGCCGTCGGTGAGGCCGTCCAGGACGGAGAGGGTTACGGGCTGAGCGGAGGCAGTGGCGGCTACCTGCGCGTCAGGGTGCTGCCGTGCCACGTCGGCGCCTCCGGGCGACGTCGATAAGAAACTCCTGCACATGACGCAGCGGGCGTCCTTCGGGGTCGGTGCTGTGGCGGATCCAGTCGCCGTCCTGGGTCAGGTGCCAGGACGCGGTCTCGTCGGAGGTGCCCATTTCCAGCAGTCGGTTGAGGGAGGCCCGGTGGGCCGGGTCGGTGACCTTGACCAGGGCTTCGATGCGCCGGTCGAGGTTGCGGTGCATCATGTCGGCGCTGCCGATCCACACCTCGGGCTCGCCGCCGTTGCCGAAGACGAAGACCCGCGAGTGCTCGAGGAAGCGCCCGAGGATGCTGCGCACCCGGATGTTCTCGGAGAGCCCGGGGACGCCGGGTCTGAGCGCGCAGATTCCGCGGACCCAGACGTCGACGGGGACACCCGCCTGGGAGGCGCGGTAGAGAGCGTCGATGACGCCCTCGTCGACCATCGAGTTGACCTTGATGCGCACATACGCGGGACGGCCAGCGCGGTGGTGCGCTATCTCCTTCATGATCCGGTTGACCAGGCCGTCGCGCAGGGACTTCGGGGCGACGATCAGGCGCCGGTAGGACTCGCGGCGCGAGTACCCGGAGAGCCGGTTGAACAGGTCGGACAGGTCGGCGCCGACCTGCGGGTCCGCGGTGAGCAGGCCGAGGTCCTCGTACAGCCGGGCGGTCTTGGGGTGGTAGTTGCCCGTGCCGACGTGGGAGTAGCGGCGCAGTACGTCGCCCTCCTGGCGCACGACCAGGGAGAGCTTGCAGTGCGTCTTGAGGCCCACGAGGCCGTACACGACATGGCAGCCGGCCTCCTCGAGCTTGCGCGCCCACTTGATGTTCGCCTGCTCGTCGAAGCGGGCCTTGATCTCCACCAGCACCAGCACCTGCTTGCCGGACTCGGCGGCGTCGATCAGGGCGTCCACGATGGGGGAGTCGCCGGAGGTGCTGCCGGAGGTGCGGTACAGGGTCTGCTTGATCGCCAGCACGTCCGGGTCGGCCGCGGCCTGCTCCAGGAACGCCTGCACGGAGGTGGAGAAGCTGTCGTAGGGGTGGTGCAGCAGCACGTCCCGCTCGCGCAGCGCGGCGAAGATGTCCGGCGGGGAGGCGCTCTCGACCTCGGCGAGGTCGCGGTGGGTCCCGGCGACGAACTTGGGGTACTTCAGGTCCGGCCGGTCGAGCCCGGCGATGGCGAACAGGCCGGTCAGGTCCAGTGGGCCGGGCAGCGGGTAGACCTCGGCGTCCTTGATCTTGAGCTCGCGCACGAGCAGGTCCAGGACGTCGGGGGCGATGGTCTCCTCCACCTCCAGGCGCACGGGCGGGCCGAAGCGGCGCCGCATGAGCTCCTTCTCCAGGGCCTGGAGCAGATTCTCGGCGTCGTCCTCCTCGACCTCGAGGTCCTCGTTGCGGGTGACCCGGAAGGTGTGGTGGGCCAGGACCTCCATGCCGGGGAAGAGCTCTTCGAGGTGGGCGCCTATCACGTCCTCGAGGGGGACGTAGCGCTGCGGGGACGCCTCGTAGAAGCGGGAGAGCAGCGGCGGCACCTTCACACGGGCGAAGTGCTTGTGGCCGCTGACCGGGTTGCGGACGACGACCGCGAGGTTGAGCGAGAGCCCGGAGATGTACGGGAAGGGGTGGGCCGGGTCGACGGCCAGCGGGGTCAGGACGGGGAAGATCTGCTGGCGGAACAGGGAGAACAGCCGGGACTGCTCCTTTTCCGTCAGCTCGCTCCACCGGATGATCTCGATGCCCTCGGCGGCCAGCTCGGGCGCCACCTCGTGGGTGAAGCAGGCGGCGTGCCGGGCCATGAGCTCACGGCTCCTGGACCAGATGGAGTCGAGCACCTCGCGCGGCTGGAGGCCGGAGGCGGAACGCTGGGCGACACCGGTGGCTATCCGCCGCTTCAGGCCGGCGACGCGGACCATGAAGAACTCGTCGAGGTTGCTGGAGAAGATCGCCAGGAAGGCGGCGCGCTCCAGCAGCGGGGTCGCGGGGTCCTCGGCGAGCTCGAGCACCCGCTCGTTGAACGCCAGCCAGCTGCGCTCACGGTCGAGGAAGCGGTTCTTGGGAAGCTCCTCGAGCGCGCCCTCGGCGGGGGCGGTGCCGTCAGGGAGGACCGCGGCCCCGTTGGTCTCCAGGTCGGGCACGAGCTTGACCCGCCCGGTCGTGGTGGAACCGGAACCCGTTGTTCCAGCCGCCTGGCTCGCAGAGCTGGGGTGGTTCATAGCGGCCTGCTCCTCCTCCGGTGCGGTGTGGCGGACCGGGCCGTCCACTGCGCGCCCGTCCTCCACCGCGTTGATCTCATTGTCCAACGTTGTCTTGTCGAACGGTGTCGGAGACGTCGGCGCGAGCGCGCCGGGGCGACGCGGCGCACAGGCGACTACGGGCTGCATTGGCCGATGTTCGCAACCGAGTTTGAACCGACGGTAACGAGGACATGGCGCACAGGAAAGCGGGAGAGAGCCTTCCGGGGCACCCACCGGATCCTGGCTGGTCCGGCGGGGTCCGGGTGGTGCGCGGCAGGGTCCGGCAGCGGTTCGGGCCGCCGGCGCGGGCGGACCGGGGAGAACGGGCGGCAGCGGGGCCGCGGGTAGGCGGGGAGGCGGAGAACGGGGCCGGCGCTCAGGTCTCCGTGCGGTACATCAGGTCCACGTCGTGGACCGTGAAGCCCAGCCGCTCGTAGACGGTGACGGCGGGCACATTGTCCGCGTCCACGTACAGCATCGCGGTCGGCTGGGTGAGGGCGAGGTGGCGCAGGCCGATCGCGGTGAGCGCCTTGCCCAGACCGGTGCCCTGCTCGGACGGGTGGACGCCCAGGACATAGACCTCCCCGAGCTGCTCCTGCTTGTGGATCTTCGTCCAGTGGAAGCCGACGACCCGCTCCCCGTCCCCTCCCCCTTCCCCTTCACTGCCCTCTTCCCCGCCCCCGCGGACGGCGAGGAAGAAGCCCTCGGGGTCGAACCACGGCTCGGCGAAGCGGTCGGCGAGGTCCTCACGTGTCCATGAGCCCTGCTCGGGGTGGTGGGAGAAGGCTGCCGCGTTGACGGCGAGCCAGGCGCTGTCGTCCTTGCCGGGAACGAAGGTGCGCACCGTGACGCCCCTGGGGAGCACCGGCTCCGGCAATTCCGGTCCCCGGTCGAGCGGCCGGCGCATCTGCCGCAGCTCGCGGAAGAGGGCCAGCCCCAGCGCCCCCGAGAGATGGCGGGCCGCGGGATGGCCGCCGTGGGCCCAGACGCGAAGCCTGCGGCCCGACAGGGCGAGCAGTTCCTGGCCGAGCGCCCGGCCGTGGCCGCGGTGGCGCAGCGCGGGGCGGACGACGAGTTCGGCGGCGGGCGCCTCGACGGGGTCGGTGTCCTCGAGCTGGGCGTACCCGGCGAGTTCACCGCCTTGGCGCAGCAGTAGATGGCGAACGCCCTCGCGGCGCCTGCGCAGTTGCAGCCTGCCCTGCTCCGAGACCGCCGACTGCCCGTCGTGCTCCGCGGCCTCCTCGATGAGGTCGAAGACGGCCTGCGCGGCCTGCGGCGAAAGCTCGTCGAGGATCTCGACACTGCGGATGGCGTCCCGTGCTGCGGTCATGTGGCGACTCTACGACCGCGCCCGGGATGTGGCCGAGAAGGGGGATTGGAAACCTGCTCGTTACCGTCCGTCTCCTGACAGGCTACGCGCGTTGACCGTAGGCTCGGCCCGCACCGAACCGGTGAGTAGCAGCACCACAGCACCATCCCGCTCATGAGAAGGGGACTCATGTCCGCGACACCCAAGCGCCGTACCTCACGCAGACCGTTGGCCGCCGCGACCGCCGGGGTCGCCGTCCTCATCGGCTCGCTGGTCGCGGCGACGCCCTCGGCCAGCGGCCAGGAGGCGCACCAGGACTGGCACCACCCGCACAGCCGGACCGTCGATGTGCAACTGCTGTCGTTCAACGACTTCCACGGCAACCTCGAGCCGCCGCAGGGCTCCTCCGGCACGGTCACCGAGAAGGACGCGGCCGGAAACATCGTCAAGACCCCGGCGGGCGGCGTGGAGTACCTCGCCACCTCGCTGCGCAAGGCGCGCGAGGGCCACCGGTACTCCGTCACCGCCGCCGCGGGCGACATGATCGGTGCCAGCCCGCTGCTGTCCGGTCTGTTCCACGACGAGCCGACGATCGAGGCGATGAACAAGCTCGGCCTCGACGTCACCAGCGTCGGCAACCACGAGTTCGACGAGGGCAGGGCCGAACTGCTGCGCATGCAGCGGGGCGGCTGCCACCCGAAGGACGGCTGCTACGGAAAGCCGGCCTTCCAGGGCGCCGACTTCCCCTACCTCGCCGCGAATGTGACGAACGAGAAGACCGGCCGCCCCATCCTCGACCCGTACTGGGTCAAGCGGATGCCCGGCGGGGTCAAGATCGGCTTCATCGGCGTGACACTGGAGGGCACCCCCGACGTCGTCACCGCCGAGGGCGTCAAGGGGCTGAAGTTCCACGACGAGGTCGAGACGATCAACAAGTACGCCAAGAAGCTCGAGCGCCAGGGCGTGAAGTCCATCGTCGCGCTCATCCACGAGGGCGGTCTGCCCCCGGCCAACACCACGTTCGACTTCGACTGCGACGCGCCGGGCAACGGCATCTCCGGCCCGATCGTGGACATCGCCAAGAACATCGACCCGCAGGTCGACGCCCTGGTCACCGGCCACACCCACCAGCCGTACGCGTGCACTGTCCCGGACCCGGCCGGCAACCCCCGCACGGTCACCAGCGCCGCCTCGTTCGGCCGCCTCTACACCGACCTGGAGATGACGTACGACCGGTGTACGCACGACATCGTGCGCACCTCGGTCGCCGCGGCCAACCATGTCGTGCGCCGTGACCAGCCCAAGGCCGCGGACATGACCGACCTGATCGCGCGGTGGAACAAGCTTGCCGCCCCGATCGCCGGGCGCTCCGTCGGCTACATCTCCGCCGACATCAACGGCCGCGGCAGCGCTTCCCCCGAACTCCCGCTCGGCGACGTCATCGCCGACGCCCAACTGGAGGGCACGGCCGCAGCGGACAAGGGCGGTGCGCGGATCGCCTTCATGAACCCGGGCGGTATCCGCTCCGACCTCGCCTACAAGGCGTCGGGGAGCGAGGGGGACGGCGTCGTCACCTATGGCGAGGCCTTCACCGTGCAGCCGTTCACCAACATGATGAACGTCTTCGACCTCACCGGGGCCCAGATCGTCTCGGCGCTCCAGCAGCAGGTCAGCGGTTCCAACGAGGCCAGCCCGAGGATCCTCCAGGTCTCCAAGGGCTTCACCTACACCCTCGACATGACCAAGACCGGTGCCGCCCGCGTCGTCACCGACTCGGTCAAGCTCGACGGGCAGCCGCTGGACCCGGCGAAGACCTACCGGGTGGCGATGAACGAGTTCCTCGGCGGCGGTGGCGACGGCTTCGCCGCCTTCAAGGAGGGCAAGAACAAACTGGTCGGCGCCTCCGACCTCGACCTGTTCACCGGGTATCTGACCGCGCACTCCTCCGCGGCGTCCCCGCTGGCCCCGCCCGCGGCCGACCGCATCACGATCATCAAGTAGGTCGTCGAGCAGGCGCTCCGGGAGTTCCTCCAGGGGCACCGATGCCTCCATCGGGCTCGGTGTCGGCATCCGCACCGATGCCGGCGCCGGGCCCGCCGCCCTCGCGGCGATCGACAGCCCGCGCCCCCGGGGGACGAACCAACGACCGCGTCCGGTGCGCGGGCGGCCACCCGGTCGAGAGCCGAGAGGCCGTCGCGGGCCGGCTCCCCCCGGTAGCCCTCGGAGCCTACGGGCAGCCGCAGGAGCGGCGGATCACCAGTCGCGACGGGAACTGCCGCACCCGCTGCCGCTTGGCGCCCCCGACCATCAGCGACTCGTCGAGGACGAGATCGACCGCGGCACGCGCCATGGCCTGCCGGTCGGAGGAGACCGTGGTCAGCGGAGGATCGGTGAGTGCTGCCTCCTTGACGTCGTCGAACCCGGCGACTGCCAGGTCGCCGGGAACGTCGAGCTTCAGCTCACGAGCGGCGCGCAGTACACCGATCGCCTGGTCGTCGGTGGCGCAGACGATCGCCGGCGGGCGGGAGGGGCCACTGAGCAGGTCCAGGGCGACCCGGTAGGTGTCGTAGCGGTTGAACGGCGCCGAGAACAGCCGTCCCTCCACCGAGCGGCCCGCCTCCGCCATGGCCCGCTTCCAGCCCTCGACGTGGTCGGTGACCGGGTCGCCGGTGTCCGGGGTGGTCTCGGGGCCGCCGAGGCAGGCCACGTACTCATGGCCGTGCTCGAGCAGATGCCGGGTGGTGAGCTGGGCGCCGCCGACGTCGTCGGTCAGCACCGCCACGTCGTCGATCGCGTCCGGGCGGCGGTGCAGCAGGACCACACGCGCGTCCCATGCCGCGATCTCCTCGGCGGCGTGCTCGGAGGGGCCCTGGCTGATGAGGATCAGACCGGAGACACGCATCCCGAGGAAGGCGCGCAGGTAGTGCACCTCGCGCTCGTCGATGTAGTCGCTGTTGCCGATCAGGACGATCTTGCCGCGCTCGGCCGCCGCCTGTTCGACGGCGTGGGCCATTTCCGCGAAGAACGGCTGCCGGGCGTCGGGCAGCACCAGGCCTATGAGGTCGGTCCTGCGGCTCGCCATGGCCTGGGCCACCCGGTCCGGGCGGTAGCCGAGCTGCTTGATCGCCGCCAGCACCCGCTCCCGGGTCGCCGGGGCCACGGGCCGGGGTCCATTGTTGATGACGTAGCTGACAACCGCGGTCGAGGTTCCCGCCAGCCTGGCCACATCGTCGCGCGTCACCTTGGGCACGGCAGCAGTCTACGCGGGTTTATCGGCACCTCTGGAGGGTGCGACGGCCACGGATGCCTCCTCGCCGGGCTCGGTCCCACCGGAGGAGCGGTCCTCGCTGTCGGAGGAGCGCTCGGGCTTCTCGGCGCGCTCCGGCTTCTCGGGGGTGACAAAGCGGTAGCCGACGTTGCGCACGGTGCCGATCAGCGCCTCGTTGTCCGGGCCCAATTTGGCGCGAAGCCGCCGCACATGGACGTCCACCGTGCGGGTGCCGCCGAAGTAGTCGTACCCCCAGACCTCCTGGAGGAGCTGGGCGCGGGTGAAGACCCGGCCCGGGTGCTGGGCGAGGTACTTCAGCAGCTCGAACTCCTTGAAGGTGAGATCGAGCACACGGCCCTTGAGCTTGGCGCTGTAGGTGGCCTCGTCCACGGACAGGTCGCCGCTGCGGATCTCCATCGGGCTGTCGTCGGCCACGACCTGCAGACGCCCGACGGCGAGCCGCAGCCGGGCCTCCACTTCGGCGGGTCCCGCGGTGTCGAGCAGGACGTCGTCCACACCCCACTCAGCGGTGACGGCGGCCAGGCCGCCCTCCGTGACGACGAGGATCAGGGGGCAGCCGGGGCCGGTGGAGCGCAGCAGCTGGCACAGGCTGCGTACCTGCGGCAGGTCGCGGCGGCCGTCGACGAGGATCACGTCGGCGCCCGGGGTGTCGACGAGCGCGGGGCCCTCGGCCGGGGCGACCCGGACGCTGTGCAGGAGCAGGCCCAGCGCGGGCAGGACCTCGGTGGACGGCTGGAGAGCGTTGGTCAGCAGCAGCAGAGAGCTCATCGGGCCCCACCCCTCGGGTTGCGGGCAGCACGGTCTCTGCGGATGTCCGGTCGGTCCTGCACACTTCGCTTGCCCATTGCGACCCTCCTCGGTCCCCGCTGGGACCTCAGCGTTACGGCGGCACAGCTCAACAATCGTTCCTTCTTCGTGACACTGCACTCCTCCGGCGCCCTTACGGGGGCTCCCGGTGCCCCCGTAGGACGTGCGTGAAAGCGCAAAGGGACCCGGGGGCAACACTGCCCGGATCCCTCTGGCTAGGAGAATAGCCCACATGGAGCCCGGAGCAGAGACCCACCCGGTACGAGCCCGTATACGCACGAACACTCCCCGTTCTGACGGTGGACGCCTCGCGGCCTTGTTGACCGACGACGGCGTGAGGATCGAAGCGGCCTACCGACCGGCCCTGCGGGCGGCCGCCGATCCGGCCGCTGACCTGGCGATCGTCGTCGCCCACGGGTTCACCGGAGCGCTGCGCAGACCGGCGGTGCGGCGGGCGGCCGCCGTGCTCTGCGAGTACGGGGCGGTGGTCACCTTCTCGTTTCGCGGCCACGGGAATTCCGGCGGGCGCTCCACGGTGGGTGACCGGGAGGTGCTGGACCTCGACGCGGCGGTGGTCTGGGCCCGGTCCCTGGGGCATGAACGGGTGGCGACCGTGGGTTTCTCCATGGGCGGTTCGGTCGTGCTGCGCCAGGCGGGGCTCAACGGGGGAGGAATGGGGCCGCGCGGGGGAGAGGGCGCGCACACTGGGGGGCGCACGGAAGCACATGCCGACGCGGTGGTGTCGGTGAGCTCCCCCGCGCGCTGGTACTACCGCGGAACCGCCCCCATGCGCCGGTTGCACTGGGTGGTCACCCGGCCCAGCGGCCGGATCGTCTCCCGGCTGGGGCTGGGGACCAGGATCCACCCGGAGGACTGGGACCCGGTGCCGCTGTCCCCCGTGGAGGCGGTGTGCCGGATGGGGCCCACGCCCCTGCTCGTCGTGCACGGCGATCGGGACGCCTACTTCCCGCTGGACCATCCGAGGTCGCTCGCCGAGGCGGCCGGGCCCGGATGCGAGCTGTGGATCGAGCCGGGCTTCGGCCACGCGGAGAACGCGGCGGCTCCGGAGCTCCTGCGCCGCATCGGCGTCTGGCTGGGCGGGCACACCGGCTGACCTGGGCCATCGCCGAGTTGTCCACAGGCTGTTGCGGGGGTCGTGGAGAAACCCGCCATGATGGACACCCTGCAACGCCGCGTTGCAGCCGCACGAGTCGAGGAGCCGCAATGGCCGCAAGCGTGACGGGCACCGGGCCCGGCGGCACCATCCGCTATTGGGCCGCCGCCAAGGCCGCCGCCGGCACGGCCGAGGAGCCGTACCGGGCGCGGACGCTGGCCGACGCGCTGGCGGCCGCGCGCAAGCGGCACGGAGACCGGCCGGAGTTCGCGCGTGTGCTGTCGCGGTGCTCGTTCCTCGTGGACGGCGATCCGGTGGGCACCCGGGAGCACGGGAGCGTGGAGCTGGCCGAGGGCGGCACCGTCGAGGTCCTGCCGCCGTTCGCGGGAGGGTGAGGACCACCGGTATGTCGACCTCCGATTGGAACGAGCCCCCGAGGCCCCCCCGCGGCCCCCGCCACCGGCTGAAGCCGGGGCCGGAGCAGGGCTACGAACCGGATCCGCCCCCCGGGCCCGGTGCCGGTCCCCACGACGGCGGCTACGACGACGGATACGCCGGCGGATACGGGGCCGATGCGGCCGAGCCCCCCACCGCCGGCCCCCCCACCGCCAACCCCCTCACCGCCAACCCCTACGCCCAGGGCTCGGGACACGGCGAGCCGGCCGGGTACGGCGAGCCGGCCGGGTACGGCGCGCCCTCCGGCTACGGCGACGCGACCGGCTACGGCGACGCGACCGGGTACGGCGAGGCGACCGGGTACGGCGCGCCCTCCGGCTACGGCGACGCGACCGGGTACGGCGAGCCGGCCGGGCAGCCCGGTTACGGCGAGCCGACCGGGTATCCCGGGTACGGGGAAGCCGCTGGATACGGTCAGCCGACGGGATACGGCGAGTCCACGGTCCACGGCGACGGTGCCGGATATGGCGAGCCGACCGGCTACGGCGACGCGGCGGCAGGTTACGGCGGGCCGACCGGATACGGCGCCCCGGCCGACTCGGCCGAGGGGTACGGACACCGGGGACCCTCCGGGCAGGGCAATGGCGTGAGCGGTTACGACAGCGCCGCCGCCCAGCACGGCTCCGGGCCATTGTGGGCCCCCGGCAGTGGCGCGCATCGTCGGCCGAGCGCGTTGGGCCACGAGCACTCCGCGGCCCCGGACCGCTCCGGCCATGAGCCTTCGGCGGCGCCCGACCACACCCAGCCCCTTCGCGCGGTACGGCAGCCGGCCCCGGAGAGCGGCCCCGGCGCTGACGGGTACAGCCCCGGCGGCCACGGCCCTGGCGGGCACGGTCCCGGCGGCCACAGTGCTGACGGCCATGGCGGCGTCGGCCACGGCGGCGACGGCAGTGGCCAGGCATGGCGCTCCTCCGCCGCCGATGTTCCGGGCCCGCGCGTCACGGCGCCCCCGCCGTCCCCCTCCCGGTCCGCCGCACCGTCCCCGACCGCCCTGGCCACCGCCGGCGCGCCCGTCACACCACTGAGGACGGGGTCGCCGATCATCGATCCCGGTCTGCGGCCCGCCGCGATCACCGCGGTGCTCTGCGGTGTGGTCGCCCTGGCCGCGTCCCTGGGCCGTCCCGCCCTCGGCGCCGCCGTACTGGTCCTCCAGGCCGTCACCGCGGCTGGCTGGTTCCGGCTCAAC
Organism: Wenjunlia tyrosinilytica; assembly: GCF_014646055.1. Classification (GTDB taxonomy): domain Bacteria; phylum Actinomycetota; class Actinomycetes; order Streptomycetales; family Streptomycetaceae; genus Wenjunlia; species Wenjunlia tyrosinilytica. The sequence continues at coordinate 206,634 of NZ_BMMS01000009.1, read as the reverse complement.
GGGATGTGGCCCGCCCGCCAGGGCATCCTGCTCGCCCTCGCCGCCGGAGTGACCGCGGATGCGGCCACCCTCGCCGTCGGGGAGGAGCACGCGCCGACCGCGGCCATCGGCACCCTCGGTGCCTGGTTCCTGCTGGTCCTGCTCCTCCAGATGCGGCATCGCGGTGGCGCGGACGAGCGCCTCTACGCGCTCACCGTCACCGCCTCCTCCACCGTCGTCACGGTCCTGGCCGCCGGCCTGCTCGCGGCCTGGAGCATCGGCCACCCGCACTCCCGGGGCGCGAGCGGCGACTGGTCGGACGGCGCCCCGGTCGTCGTCGGGGCCGCCGCCGTGGCCGTCACGGTGCTGGTCAAAGCCCTCCCGCTGCCGCAGCCGGTCTCCATACTCGCCGCCCTGGCGGCCGCCGCGGGCTGCGGTGTGGCGGTCGGCGGCCCCGTGGGCATCGGCTCGTCGGGCGCGCTGCTGGGACTGGCCGCCGGAGTCTGCGCGCTGATCGGGCTGCGGGTGGCCGGCTACGACTTCCCGTCCCGCTTCGTGCACTTCACCGCCGGGGTCTCGCTGCCCCTGACCGCGGCCGCCCCCGCCGTCTACCTGATCGGCCGGGTGATCGCCGGTTGAGCCCTGCCCGTGATCGCCGAGGTTAGGCTCCTTGAAGTCTCTGATCCGGGGGAGCAGTAGCGCATGCGAGTTCTTCGTCCACTGCTGATCGCGCTTGTCGTGCTCGGCGTCCTGTTCGTCGCGGCGGACCGAATAGCCGTGGCCGTCGCGGAGTCGGAGGCGGCGGACCATTTCCGCCAGGCCCAGCCCGTCGAGGGTGACCCCGAGATCAGCATCGACGGCTTTCCCTTCCTCACCCAGCTCCTCGGCGGCAAGCTCGACGAGGTCCATGCCTCGGCCAGGGGTATGCGGGCGCAGGACCAGGGGACCTCGGTGCGGATCGACCGGTTCAAGGCCGACCTGCACGATGTGAAGTTCTCCAACGGCTTCACCACGGCGACGGCCGAGACCCTCACCGGCACCGTGCTCATCACCTACGCCGATCTGACGGCGGCCGCTCCCGACGGTGTCACCGTCTCCTACGGCGGCAGCGGCTCCGAGCCGGGCACCGGCGAGGTCAAGGTCATCGGCCGCCTGAGCCTCCTCGGCCGCACATGGCAGAAGAGCGTCACCAGCGAGGTCCGCCTCGTCGACGGCGGCACGGTGAAGCTGCGCGCCAGGTCCATCCCGGGCGCCGATCAGATCCCGGGACTGGAGGGCCTCGTGCGCGAGCGGATCGATTTCTCGAAGAAGATCACCGGCCTTCCCTCGGGAATCGAGCTCCAGAAGCTAGAGGCGGGCCCGGACGGGGTAACCATCAAGCTGGCGGGCAAGGGTGTCTCGCTGAGCGGTTGAGTCGGTGAGGACCGATGTCCGACTGCTGAGACAGCGTTGTCCGCACACCGGTGAAATCAACCCCCCGCCCGCTCCACGAAGGCCTCGGAAACGGTGCGGTGGGGCGTCTTTGTGATCTTATTCCCGCCATACGGACGATTTTGTCTCGAATCCTGAAACACCCCTGACACTTCCCGGGCGGACTCCCTACGATCGGTGGCATGAAGCGACAGGCGGTTCTCACCAAGCGGCGGGCAGTAGACCTGTGCCGCGTGGCCGCCTGCCTGTGTCGAATGGCCTGACGGGCCGTCGCGCCCTGCCGTCCGATCCCGGCGGCGCTCCCGACGGACACCGTTCCCCCGACCGCTACGCCCCGCACCGCCGTGCCATGTGAGCACCGCGCGAACGCGCGCGGTTTCGACGCACCAGACCGCAGCCGCCCGCCGCAACTGCCCCGGAGGAGAACAGCATGAGCCGCAGTGACGTCCTCGTGGACGCCGACTGGGTCCAGGCCCACCTCGACGACCCCAAGGTCGTCCTCGTCGAGGTCGACGAGGACACCTCGGCGTACGACAAGAACCACATCCGCAATGCCGTCAAGATCGACTGGAAGCAGGACCTCCAGGACCCGATCCGCCGCGACTTCGTCGACCAGGAGGGCTTCGAGAAGCTCCTGTCCGAGCGCGGAATCGCCAATGACGACACCGTCGTCCTCTACGGCGGCAACAACAACTGGTTCGCTTCCTACGCGTACTGGTACTTCAAGCTGTACGGCCACGAGGACGTCAAGCTCCTCGACGGCGGGCGCAAGAAGTGGGAGCTCGACTCCCGCGAGCTCGTCGCCGAGGTCCCGACCCGCGCGGCCACGCAGTACGAGGCCAAGGAGCAGGACTCCTCGATCCGCGCCTTCCGCGACGACGCCGTGGCCGCCATCGGCACGCTGAACCTCGTCGACGTGCGCTCGCCCGACGAGTTCTCCGGCAAGCTGCTGGCCCCGGCCCACCTGCCGCAGGAGCAGTCGCAGCGTCCGGGCCACATCCCGACCGCGCGCAACATCCCGTGGTCGAAGTCGGCCAACGACGACGGCACCTTCAAGTCCGACGCCGAGCTCAAGGACCTCTACGAGGCCGCGGGCGTGGACCTGGCCAAGGACACCATCGCCTACTGCCGCATCGGTGAGCGCTCCGCTCACACGTGGTTCGTCCTGCACGAGCTGCTCGGCCAGCCGAACGTGAGGAACTACGACGGCTCCTGGACCGAGTACGGCTCCCTCGTCGGCGTGCCGATCGAGCTCGGCGCCTCTTCCTGACCCCGACTGATCCCCCTTCACCCCAAAGAGGAAAACGTATGTGTGGAGCAAAGGCCGGCGGCCCGGACGCGGCATCCATCAAGCCCGGTGAGACCACGATCCAGGGCTCGGTGACCCGCGACGGCGAGCCCGTCATCGGCTACGTCCGCCTCCTGGACAGCACCGGCGAGTTCACCGCGGAGGTCCCCACCTCGGCGACCGGGCAGTTCCGCTTCTACGCCGCCGAGGGCACCTGGACGCTGCGCGCCCTGGTTCCCGGCGCGACCGCGGACCGGACCGTTGTCGCCCAGCAGGGCGGCCTGGCCGAGGTCGCCATCGCGGTCTGAGGCCGGCGCGAGCCGAGGGCTCGGGCGGGTACGCCGACAGGGCCGCTGAACGGCGAGGCCGCGCCCCCGCGCACGTCGCGGGGGCGCGGCCTTCGTGCGGGTGTACGCCGGGCCCCGCTGACGTACCGTTGTTATATGTACGCGCGCAGACGCCGCCGCTACTTCGTCATGATGGGGCTCTGCCTGGCCCTTTTCGTCCTGGCGTGGGGTGTGGTGCGCCTGTGGTCGGTGCCGCTCGCGGTGGGCATGTGCGTGGTCGCCATGATCATCCCCCCGGTCGCGGCGATCATGGCGAACCGGCGTGAGCCCGACGACAAATGGTGGGACGTCCCCGACGACAGCTGGCTCGAGGACGAGCCCGAGGACGACACCTGGCTGCGGGAGGAGCAGGCGGCCAAGGAGCGGGCGGCGAGGAAACGTCCGGACGACTCCCCGTAGGCACGACTCCCCGTAGGCGCCCCCCCGGGCGCCCGGCGAGACGAAGGCCCGCGGCCGTCCGGGCTGGCCGGACGGCCTCAGCGGTCGTCCGGGCCCGCCGGTCGGTCTCAGCGGTCGACCTCAGCGGTCGGCGCTCAGTACACGAGCGCCTGGACCCCGTCGCCCATGACCTCGCTGACGAAGACCTGCGCACCCGCGATCCGTACCCCGTCGACGACGTCCTTCTCGGTGATCTCCCGCCGTGCCGCGCACTGCGTGCACAGCGTCACCCGACCACCGGCGATCACCGACTCCAGCAGGTCGGGCAGCGGGGCGGCATGCGGCAGTTTGAACTCGGCCGCCCGGCCCGGCAGCGCGAACCACGACGACTCACCCGTCAGCCAGAGCGAGACCTCGACCCCGCTCGCCACGGCGACCGCCGCGACCGTGAACGCCTGCGAGCAGCGCTCGGGTGCTTCCTCGCCCGCGGTGACCTTGATGACCAGTCTCTTCGCCATACGCGCACTGTAGTGCGGCATAATCCCGCTGTCGCACTCGTGATCATCGCCGGTGGTGAGCGGCGCCCGGAAAGTGCCGGGAAGCCGGAAAGTGCCGGGAAGTGCCCGGAAGCCGGGACAAGGGCAACGCCATGGGGGGCTTGTGAGGGCAGGGAAGACGGCGTTCGGTGCGGGGGCGGTGGCCCTCGCCGCGGTGGTCGCGGGCACGGTCGCCGTGATCGGCTCCTCCGATTCGCCCTCCGCGAAGGCGCAGCCGAGACCGGGCGTCCCGCACTCCGCGTCGCCACGCCCGACGGGCGCCGGGCCGTCGAGTCCCGCCCGCCCCGGTAGGCGCGCGAACGACCTTCGCCGCCTTCTCCTCCCCGTCCCCGAGGGCGCGCAGAGCGAGGGCCCGGCCGAGCTCATGAGCCTGGACGAGGCCGCCATCGGGTTCGAGCCGGGCGCCGACGACGCGCTGCGCAGGGCCTCGTTCCGCGACGCCGCCGTGCGCGGGTTCACCACGGCCGACCAGGGCTCCGAGGTCAATGTCAAGCTGATCCGCTTCACCTCGTCCGAAGGCGCCCGCGCGTTCGCCGAGGCACCGCACTTCCACGGCCCCGAGGTCACCGTTCCCGGTGACGCGCGTGCCCGTGCCACCCGCCTGCCGTCGGCGAGCGCGGAGAGCACCGGCGCGCTGGTCGCCGTCTCGTACGAGGGGAACGTCCAGATCACGATCTCGATCAGCAGCGCCACCCCGCCCACGGGAGCGCGCGTCGCCGAGCTCCTCAAGGCCCAGTACCAACGGCTTCGCGGCACGCACTGACCTCGTACGACCCGCGCATTGGGGGCCGACTAGACTCGGGTACGGCCTGCCCGTCGGTTTCCCCTGTTTAGGAGCACACCCGTGCTTGAGAACTTCTTCACCGCTCTTCTGGCCCTGGTGTCGGTCCTGATCGCGAGCTTCGCCGTCTACGCCGTCGCCAAGCTGTACCAGGGCCAGCGCTGACCGCGGTTCCGCAGGAGGACTGAGGCACCCATGATCGAGATCCCGTCCGACCTCAACCCGGCCAATGTGCCCATCGCCTTCCTCCTCGGCACCTGGCAGGGCGCCGGAGTGTGCGACTTCCCAGGCATGGAGAAGTGCAACTTCGGCCAGGAAGTGACCTTCTCGCACGACGGCCGGCCGTTCCTGGAGTACACCTCCCGCACCTGGGCGCTCGACAGCGAGGGCAGGAAGGTACGCCCGCTGGAGAGCGAGAGCGGCTACTGGCGGGTCGACGGCGAGCGCAAGCTCGAGATCGTGATGGTCCGCGACGAGGGGGTCATCGAGATCTGGTACGGCGAGCTCGCCGACAAGAAGCCGCAGATCGACCTCGTCACCGACGCGGTCGCCCGGATCCCCTCGGCGTCGGACTACTCCGGCGGCAAGCGGCTGTACGGTCTGGTCAATGGAGATCTCATGTGGGTCTTCGAGAAGGCCACGCCCCAGGTCCCGCTGCGCCCCTACATGTCGGCGCACCTGAAGAAGGTCGTGAACCCGGCCGAGTGGATCCACGACATCAAGGACCTGCCGGACGACGGCATCGCCTTCTTCCGCTGAGCCTGGGCGGGCCCGGGTCCCCGGCCCGCGCCGAGAGCCGAAAGGGTGCGACCTGAGGTGAGCAGCGCACACGGCACCGACTGGCAGGCCAACCTGCGTGAGCGGGGGTACCGGCTGACTCCGCAGCGCCAGCTGGTACTGGAGGCGGTCGACACCCTGGAGCACGCCACCCCGGACGAGATCCTCACCGAGGTGCGCAGAACGGCCAGCAGTGTGAACATCTCGACCGTCTACCGCACCCTCGAACTCCTCGAGGAGCTCGGCCTGGTCTCGCACGCCCACCTGGGCCATGGCGCGCCGACGTACCACCTCGCCGACCGGCACCACCACATGCACCTGGTCTGCCGGGACTGCGGCTCGATCATCGAGGCGGACATCTCGGTGGCCGATCCGCTGGTGGACGCGCTGCGGGAGCGGTTCGGCTTCGACACCGACATGAAGCACTTCGCGATCTTCGGGCGCTGCGCCGACTGCACCGCCAAGGCCGGAGAGGACGGGCCGGGCGACCGCCCCGGCGAACCGCCGCGTGACGAGCCGGCCGGCGGCGCCCGGGGCTCCACCGGCGCCGAAACTCCCAAGTAGGTCCCCGCGTACGCTGGACGGCATGAAGAGCCCACTGCTGTCGCTGCCCTCCGCCGTCCCCGCGGAAGGCCCCGATGAAGGCGTCGCCGCGCACTACGGCGATCTGTTCCGCGAGCAGCGCGCGCTCGCCTCGGGCACCGGTTTCGTCGACCTTTCGCACCGGGGTGTCGTCAAGGTCACCGGTGACGACCGCCTCGCCTGGCTGCATCTGCTCCTGACCCAGCATGTGAGCCACCTCCCGGCGGGCCAGGCCACCGAGGCGCTGGTCCTCTCCGCGCACGGGCACATCGAGCACGCGCTCTACCTGGTGGACGACGGCTCCACGACCTGGGTTCATGTCGAGCCGGGGACCCAGGAGGAGCTGATCGCCTACCTGGAGTCGATGAAGTTCTTCTACCGGGTGGAGGTCGCCGACGCCACCGGCGAGTACGCGGTGGTCCACCTGCCCGCGGGCAGCATCGCCGAGCCCTCGGGCGTCGCCGCCGTGCGGGAGACCGCCTACGGCCGGGACCTGTTCCTGCCGCGCGGGGAACTGGAGGCGTTCGCTCAGGCGAACGGTCCGGCCGTCGGCGTCTGGGCGCTGGAGGCTCTGCGGGTGGAGGCCCACCGGCCCCGCCTCGGCATGGAGACCGACCACCGCACCATCCCGCACGAGCTCGGCTGGCTGGAGTCCGCCGTGCACCTGGAGAAGGGCTGCTACCGCGGCCAGGAGACCGTGGCGCGCGTCCACAACCTGGGCAAGCCCCCGCGCCGCCTGGTCTTCCTGCACCTGGACGGGACCGAGGTGTCCCTGCCCACTCATGGCGCCCCCGTGCGGCTGGCCTCGGACGGGGAGGACGGCCGCCAGATCGGCTTTGTCACCTCCTCGGCCCGGCACTGGGAGCTGGGTCCGGTGGCGCTGGCGCTGGTGAAGCGGAACACCCCCGTGGACGCCCCCCTGCTCGCGGGCGGCGTCGCCGCCGCCCAGGAGGTGGTCGTCCCGCAGTAGCGGCCGACGCGAAGGCAGCAGCCGACGCGAAGACAGCGGCCGACCGAAGACAGCGGCCGACCGAAGACAGCGGCCGACCGAAGACAGCGGCCGACCGAAGACAGCGGCCGACCGAAGACAGCGGCCGACGCGAAGGCAGGGGCCGAACGCCTGCGGGGGCGAGCGGGGCGGTCTACATCTCGACGATCACGGTGAACGGGCCGTCGTTGACGAGCGCGACCTTCATGTCCGCCCCGAACCTGCCCGTCTCCACCCGCGCCCCCAGTGCCCGCAGCCGGGCCACCACCTCGTCCACGAGGGGTTCGGCGACCGGGCCGGGGGCGGCGGCGTTCCAGGTGGGGCGGCGGCCCTTGCGCGCTTCACCGTAGAGAGTGAACTGGCTGATCACCAGCAGGGGTGCGCCCACGTCCGAGCAGGACTTCTCGTCGGGCAGGATGCGCAGGCTCCACAGCTTGCGGGCGAGCTGATCGGCCTTCGCCGGGGTGTCGTCGTGGGTCACGCCCACCAGGACGCACAGGCCGGGACCGTCGATCTCCCCGACCACCTCGCCGTCGACCGTCACGCTCGCCTGGGTCACCACCTGAGCCACTGCACGCATGACGGACATCCTTCCAGGGAGCGAACCCGGCCATTTCCAGAGGGCCGTTCGGGGCTGTTGGGGGGCGGAGTCGCTGCGCGCCTCGTCCACTGAGTGGCACGATGCCTGGCATGGCCCGTTTGCCCCGCAACGAGGAGTGCACATGACGGCGGAACCGCCCTACCTCAGGGCCCCCGGCCCGAGGGCGCCCCTCAAGGACCGCGCGTGCGAACCGGTGGCGCCGGCGCTGAGCGGACTGACCCTCGACGAACTGCGCGACCTGCGCCGCAGTGCCACTCAGGAGGAGGCGGACCTCTCCTACCTGCGCCGTCTCCTCCAGGGGCGCATCGACATCCTCCGCGCGGAGCTGGCCCGCCGCACCGGCACCCGGGCCAACCTGCTGGACCAGCTCCCCGAGATCCTGGCCGACGTCCCCTCCCGCGTGCGCACCTCCGCCCGCCATGTCACCCTGAGCACCCCCCGCGGGGAGGAGCACCGCAGGCTGGCCGAGGAGATGCTCGCCGAGGTGGAGCTGTCCGATCTCGACGCCCGTACGGACGACGAGCTGCGGCAGGCGATGGGCCGCCTGGCCGGACACGAGGAGGAGGTCTCCGAGCGCAGGCAGCGGCTCCAGCGCACGGCCGACGGATGCAGTGCCGAAATCGCCCGCAGGTACCGTGAAGGAGAAGCACGAGTCGACGACCTGCTCTCCGGAGGGTGATCCCGGCTCCGGGGCGGGGCCGCGCCGCATCCACCAACCCCCGGAGGGCCCGTAGATGAACGCCAACACCGCCGCGCACCCCGTGCTCGCCGAGGTCGTCCGTTCCGGCTTCGTGGAGGGACGCCACTGCGGTTCCGTGGTGGCGCTGGCGGCGGACGGCTCGGTGGAGCTGGCGCTGGGGGAGCCGGACGCGCCGATCTTCCCCCGCTCCAGCACCAAGCCGATGCAGGCGGCCGCGGTGCTGCGCCTCGGGCTCGACCTCGACGGGGAGCTCCTGGCGCTGGCCTCCTCCAGCCACTCGGGGGAAACGTTCCACCGTGACGGGGTCCGCGCCATCCTGGCCTCCGCGGGACTGGACGAGAGCGCGTTGCAGACCCCGCACTCGTTCCCCCTCGACGAGGTGGAGACGGAGCTGCATCTGAGGGCCGGGGGCGAGCGCGAGCCGATACTCATGGACTGCTCGGGCAAGCACGCCGCCATGCTCGCCGTGTGCGTGGCCAACGGCTGGCCCACCAGGACGTATCTGGAGATCGACCACCCGGTGCAGCAGGAGATCCTGCGGGTGGTGCGCGAGTTCACCGGCGACCCCGTCGACCACATCGGCACGGACGGCTGCGGAGCGCCGCTGATGGCGGTGAGCCTGACCGGCCTGGCCCGTGCCTTCCGCGCGTTCGTCCTCGCCGAGCCGGGCACCCCCGAGCGGCGGGTGGCCGACGCGATGCGCGCCCACCCCTCGTTCGTCGCCGGGACCCGGCGCATAGACACCTGGCTGATGGAGGAGGTGCCCGGGTCGATGGCCAAGATGGGCGCCGAGGCGGTCCAGGCGGTGGCGCTGGAGGACGGCAGGGCGCTGGCGTTCAAGGTCGACGACGGCGCCAAGCGGGCCATCGGCCCCGTGCTGGCGCAGGCCCTGCGCCGTATGGGTGTCGAGGCCGCGGTACTGGACAAGATTGGGGACTCGCCGCTGTGCGGGGGCGGCAGACGGGTCGGAGAGGTCCGCGCGGCCTTCTGAGCCGGACCGCCGGTCAGCGGTCGGCGCTCCGCCGTCACTGGTCGGCCGTCACTGGTCGGCCGTCACCGGTCGGCCGTCACCGGGCCGCCGGTCCATCGGTCGGGAAGGGGCGCGGGCGGCGGCGGAAACTCGGATGCGCCCGCTTCGAGCCGCGTTCTAGCCTGCTCGGATGACCGAACGCGGGGACGCCCTCGACGTCCGCTACATCACCGACAGCGACATACCCGAGTGGTCGAAGGCGCTCGACACCGGTTTCCTGCGCCCCTACAACGAGGGCGCCGCCGACATCCGGCGCCTGCGGGTGATCCCGGCCCGTACCCAGGGGGCGTTCGACGGGGCGCGCTGCGTGGGAACGTTCCGCAGCTTTCCCAGCGAGGTGACCGTGCCCGGCGGTGGGACCGTGGCCGCCTCCGCGATCTCCAACGTCGCCGTGACCGCCACCCACCGCCGCCGCGGCCTGCTGACGCGGATGATGGCCGAGGAACTGCGGGCCAGTGCCGAGCGCGAGGAGCCGGTGTCCGTGCTCATCGCCGCCGAGTACGGGATCTACGGCCGCTACGGCTTCGGCCAGGCCACGACGTCCGTCGACTACGAGGTCGATCTGGCCCGAGCCGCCCTCGGCCCTTGCGCGCCCCCGTCCGAGGGCCGCCTGGACCTCGTGGACGCTGCCGAGATGCTGAAGTACGGCCCCGAACTGTACGACCGCTTCCGGCTCACCTGCCCGGGGGCGATGCCGCGCAACGAGCGCTGGTGGCAGATGGCGGCCGGCCATCTGCGGATGCCGGGCGAGCCCTGGACCGAGCCCTTCAGGGTGCTGTACCGCGATGCCTCCGGCCAGGTCGACGGCCTGCTCGCCTACACCGTGGACGACCGCTGGGAGTCCAAGGTGCCCAGGGACAAGCTGAATGTCGTCGAGCTGATCGCGGCCACCCCGGCCGCCGAGGCGGAGCTGTGGCGCTACGCCATGTCGGTCGACTGGGTGTGGACCGTCTCCGCCGGACACCGCCCCCCGGACGACATCCTGCCCCTGCTCCTCGGCGACCCCCGTGCGGTCACGCGGACCACGTACGCGGACTACATGTGGCTGCGGCCGCTGGACGTTCCCGCCATTTTGGCGGCCCGTGCCTACTCGGCCGCCGACGCGCTGGTCCTCGAGGTCCACGACCGCGACGGCTACGCGGCGGGACGCTTCCTCCTCGACGGGTCTCCGGTCGGCGCGACCTGCGAGCGGACCACCCGTTCCGCCGACCTGACGCTGGACGCGACCGCCCTGGGCTCGCTGTACCTGGGCGAGGAGACGGCAACGAGGCTGGCGGTGGTGGGCCGGGTCGAGGAGTCCACCGCGAACGCCGCGGGCCGGGTCGACGCGATGTTCCGCACCGGCCGGCGCCCGTGGTGCCCCGACATATTCTGAGGCTTCAGAAGATCATGAGCAGGACGACGGCGATGGCGATGCACTGGTAGAGCTCGTTCTTGGCCTTGAGGTAGGCGAGGAACAGCAGGGCGAGGGTGGCGCCGCCGACCCCGAACCGGAACTGCATGACTTGCTCGAAGGTGAACGCGAGGACGGGCATTGTGATCCCCCATTTCCCTCCACGCAGGGCACTGCTCGAGGCAGGCGAGGACATCGGGGTGCCCTCCGCCGCACACCTGTGAACTCGGGGAGGGACACCACTCCGAGATAGTCAACTCTCAATCAAGTGAGGCAAGTTGACCGACTGTTCTCAATCATGTTGTCCCCTTGAATGGCAGATCGATAAACTTGAGCCAGGCATATTGCTCTATGTAGTGGGAAGTTGACCGACGGCGAGGTAGTGGTCTCAAAGACTGCCGGATTGCCCAACTTGAGCTGGTGGTCCGCCCACTTCCGCCCGAGTGGCCGGGAAAGTTGGGTCAGGCAAGGTCTCGGGCAAGTCCAGCAGTTGTACGGTTGGCGCCATGGACAGCGAGCAGTCTTCGGTGGAGACCCGGCGTCCGCCGTTCCAGCGCGTGGCCGAGGAGCTGCGCCAGGAGATCCTGCAAGGGACTCTCGCGGTCGGCGACCAACTGCCCACGCAGGAAATGCTGAAGGAGCGCTTCCATGTCTCGCGCTCCACGGTTCAGCGGGCGATCCAGGAACTGCAGGACGAGGGCTACCTCGACTCGCAGCGCGGCAGGGCCGCGGTCGTCGCCAACCGGCACCCCCCGTCGGAGGATCTGCACCAGCCCCAGGCAGCCGTCGTCTCCCTCGTGCAGCACCTCGAATCGGCTTTCGCCGCCGAGCATGTGCGGATCGACGCCTTCTGCCTGACGACGCAGACCCTGCACGGGGCGTTCGAGAGGCCGCTGCGGCGCATCTACGCGGGGGAACTGCGGCCGAAGTCCATCACCTTGCGGGTCCTGCTGCCGAGTCCGGGGGCCCATCTCGCCCTGCCGCAACGGCTTTCGGACCCCGACGACGCCAAACCGCTGAAGCGGCTCAACCGGTTGATCAACAACAATGCCTACCTGCTGCGCAATAAGCTGCTGGCCCTGGGGGAGTCGCAGATGGTCGCGCACGCCCCCGAGGTCTCGGTCGAGATCCGTTCGGTCCCGATCACCCCTGTCCAGAAGCTGTACGTGCTCAATGAGAACGATGTGCTGGTGGGCTTCTACCGAGTGGTGGAGCGCTCGATCCCGGAGAACCCCGAGTGGGGGCCGGTCTACGACGTGCTGGGGCTGGGCTCGACCCTGTTCTGGCATGCGAAGAACCCCGACGACGACAACGACCCCAGTGGCATCTTTGTCCGAGAGTCCCAGGCGTGGTTCACCTCGCTCTGGTCAACAATCGCCGAGGAACTGAAACTTTCTGAGTGACACCGACTGATTCCGACTGGTCCGAGCGGCCCGACTTCGCGGTGCTGCATCCGCTGCTCAAGGGGGCGGAGTGCGTGCTGTTCGATTTCGACGGTCCGCTGTGCCGTCTGTTCGCCAACCACCCCGCACCCAAGGTCGGTGCCCGGCTCAAGGCCCTGGTGCGGGCGCGCGGGCATGAGCTCTGCCCACCGGACGCGACCGACGACCCGCACGAGGTGCTGCGTGCCCTGGCCGCTCCGGGATCCGGTGCGCGTCCGGCGCTGGTGGCCGAGATCAACGCCGCGCTGACGGCGGAGGAGATCACCGCCGCCCGCTCCGCCGGCGCCACCCCCCATGCCGAGGGACTGGTGCGCGACCTCGTCGGGATGGGGGTGCGGATCGCCATCACGACCAACAACGCTCCGGCGGCCGCGCGGGAGTATCTCAACTCCAGTGGACTCGCCGGACTTTTTGGGCCATACGTGTTCGGTCGCGAGGCCGAACGGGTCGAAGAGATGAAGCCCAGCCCCGACTGCCTTGACCGGGCGATGAGGGCTCTCGATATGCTGCCCGATGCCTGTCTGATGCTCGGTGACTCGCCATCGGACGTGAACGCCGCCAAGAGCGCGAACGTACGGTTCATCGGGTACGCCCGCACTCCCCACAAGGCCACAGTGCTGCGTGCCGCCGACGCCGATGTCGTCGTGAGCTCATTGGGCTACCTGCGGGAAGCGCTGTACACGACACCCCGGTGATCAGCGGCTTCGACCAGGACTCCACCCGGGTCGGCCACGGTGCGCAACGGCCCGCACCACGCAGCACTTCCACTTGGTCAGGTCACTCGATGCCAGCTCCCCCTACGGGCGTACCCGGCGACGCCTCCCGTCCGGAACCCGACCCCCCCTGGGACGAACTCCTGGCCTGGGCCGTGCGCGACGTCGAACCACTGGTGGGCCATCACAATCGCAACTACCTCGTGCGCGCACGGCCGCGGGACAGCGAACAGGTGAAGCTGCGCGTTCCGATCCGCGACGCCCTCAAGGTGGTCCTGCGCGTATGGCCGAGCGAGGCCGACGTCCTCGGCGCGCTCGAACGCCGGGTGCCCCGCATCCCCCGCTGCCTGGCCGACCGCGGTGACTTCACCGTTCACACCTACGCTCCCGGCGAGCCCCTGGCCAGGCTGTGCGCGGCGGGCAAGCCGGTGGACGAGCGGTACGTGTCGCAGATCCTCGAACTGTTCGGCACGCTGGCCGCGCTGGACACCGCCGCTCTGCCCCCCCTGCCCGAGGACTGGCCGAAGGACGGGGACTCCACGGGCTTTCTGCTGCGGCTGCTGCGGTTCGCCGAGGAGGAGGTGCACCGCCCCAACCGTCAGGAGTTCGGGGCGCTGTTCGACGGCCTCGGTGTCCGCGAGACTGCCCTGCTTGCCTTCGGGGAGAGGCTCGGCGGCCTTGTGTCCCGCCCCTTCGTGCTCCTGCACACGGATGTGCACCGGCACAATCTCATCGTCAGGCCCGACGGGAGCCTGTTCGTCCTGGACTGGGAACTGGCCATGCTCGGCGACCCCGTGCACGACCTGGCGACCCATCTGTGCCGGATGAGCTATCCGCGGCCGGGGCAGTGGGACGAGGTGGTGCACCGCTGGCAGCGGGCGGTCGGCGAGGTCTCACCCGACCTGGTCGAGGGGATGGAGCGCGACCTCGACCGCTACGTCGACTTCGAGCGGGCCCAGTCGGTCTACCCGGACATCATGCGTGCCGCCCGCGGCCTCGGTCCCTGGGCGGAACCGGAGGCGCTGCGGCGGGCGGCCCGAGCCGTCCACGGAGCACTCGTGCGGGCCGAGGGGCCGCTGTCCCTGGAGCGAATTCCGGTGCTGCCCCGGATCGAGGACCTTCTGCGGGACTGGCACCGGTCGCGGTCGGCCCCGCTCAGCTCGCCTCCAGCGCCATCCAGCGTTCTGGCCTCGCCAGTGGGGTGAAGCCCACCTTCTCGTAGACCCCGTGGGCATCCGCTGTCGCCAGGAGGACGCGGCGCAGGCCCAGCGGGGCCAGGTGGTCGCGGACGGTTTCCACCAGGCGAACGCCGACGCCCCGGCCGCGCGCCTCGCGGGCGACGTAGACGTCGCACAGCAAGGCGAAGACGGCGTGGTCGGTGACGACGCGGGCGTAAGCGATCTGCTCGCCTTCGCCGTCGCAGGAGTAGACGCCGAAGTTGAGGGAGTTGCGGATGCTCTGCTCGACCTTCTCCAGCGGGCGGCCCAGAGCCCAATAGGCGTCCGTGGAGAGCCACGTGTGGATGCGGGGTATGTCGAGCCTGGCCGGGTCGGTCGAGATGTCCATGGCGCACGATAAAGGGCCGCGGTGATCCACTGTCCAGTGGTTTTCGATTCGGGCGCGGTCGCACGCGGTTACCGGCTCCACCGCCCTCCGGGCACCGGAAGGCGCCCTCCGGCGTCCGCTAGTCCTTGACCAGGCCCGCCCGGCGCAGGGCGTCGGCGAGGGCGCCGCCTCCGCCCGAGCCGGTGTTGGAGTTCGAGCCGCGCGGCCTCGGCGTGCGGTTCCCGCCGCTGCCGCTGCCCCCGCCGCCGTTCCCGCCGCCCCTTCCACGCTCGCCCCGCTGCTCGCCCCGGCCTCCGCGCTCGCCCCGGCCGCCACGGCCTCCGCGGTCCGGCCGGTCCCCGCGCCCGGTCTCCTCGTCAAGGCGCAGCGTCAGCGAGATGCGCTTGCGCGGCACATCCACGTCCAGCACCTTCACCCGCACGATGTCGCCCGGTTTGACCACGTCACGCGGGTCCTTGACGAATGTCTTCGCCATGGCGGAGACGTGCACCAGGCCGTCCTGGTGGACGCCGACGTCCACGAACGCGCCGAACGCGGCCACATTCGTCACCACGCCCTCCAGGAGCATGCCCGGCTCCAGGTCGCCGATCTTGTCGACGCCCTCCTTGAACTCGGCGGTCCTGAACGCCGGACGCGGGTCGCGACCCGGCTTCTCCAGCTCCTTGAGGATGTCGGTCACGGTCGGCAGACCGAAGGTGGTGTCCACGAAGTCCGTGGGCTTCAGCGACTTCAGCACCCGGTCGTTGCCGATCAGCTCCTTGAGCCCGCCACCGGTCGTCAGGAGGATCCGCCGCACCACCGGGTACGCCTCCGGGTGCACGCTGGAGGCGTCGAGCGGGTCGTCGCCGTCCGGGATGCGCAGGAAGCCCGCGCACTGCTCGAACGCCTTGGCGCCCAGGCGCGGCACCTCCTTGAGCGCCTTGCGGGAGCGGAACGGGCCGTTGGTGTCACGGTGCCGCACGATGTTCTCCGCCAGTCCCGCGCCGATGCCGGACACCCGGGTCAGCAGGGGAGCGGAGGCGGTGTTGACGTCCACGCCGACGCCGTTCACGCAGTCCTCGACCACGGCGTCCAGCGAACGGGACAGCTTCAGCTCGGACAGATCGTGCTGGTACTGCCCGACACCGATCGACTTGGGGTCGATCTTCACCAGCTCCGCGAGCGGGTCCTGGAGACGGCGGGCGATGGAGACCGCGCCGCGCAGCGACACGTCCAGCTCGGGCAGTTCCTGCGAGGCGAACGCGGAGGCGGAGTACACCGAGGCGCCCGCCTCGGAGACGACGGCCTTGGTGAGCTTCAGCTGCGGGTGCGCCTTGATCAGGTCGGCGGCCAGCTTGTCGGTCTCCCGGGACGCGGTGCCGTTGCCGATGGCGATCAGGTCCACACGGTGCTCGCGGGCGAGGCGTTCGAGGACGGCGATCGACTCGTCCCAGCGCCGCTGCGGGACGTGCGGGTAGACGGTCTCGGTGGCGACGACCTTGCCGGTGTCGTCCACCACGGCCACCTTCACGCCGGTGCGGAAGCCCGGGTCGAGGCCCATCGTGGCGCGGGTTCCGGCGGGGGCGGCGAGCAGGAGGTCGCGCAGGTTCGCCGCGAAGACGCGCACGGCCTCGTCCTCGGCCTCCTGCCGCAGCCGCGTCCGCAGGTCCAGGCCGAGCCGGACCAGGACGCGGGTGCGCCAGGCCCAGCGGACCGTGTCGCCGAGCCAGCGGTCTGCGGGCCGCCCGTGGTCGGCGACGCCGAAGCGCGAGGCGATCCGGATCTCGTAGCCGGTGGCGGCCTCGTCCTCGTCCGACTCCGTCGGCTCCAGGGTGAGGTCGAGGACCTCCTCCTTCTCCCCGCGGAACATCGCGAGGATGCGGTGCGAGGGGAGCTTGGTGAACGGCTCCGCGAAGTCGAAGTAGTCCGCGAACTTCGCGCCCGCCTCCTCCTTGCCCTCACGCACCTTGGCCACGAGCCGTCCGCGCTCCCACATGCGCTCACGCAGCTCACCGACGAGGTCGGCGTCCTCCGCGAACCGCTCCACGAGGATCGCCCTCGCTCCTTCGAGCGCGGCGGCTGCGTCGGCGACGCCCTTGTCCTCGTCCACGAAGGAGGCGGCGGCCGCCTGGGGATCGTTCGACGGATCGGTGAGGAGCCGGTCCGCCAGCGGCTCCAGCCCGGCCTCGCGGGCGATCTGCGCCTTGGTGCGGCGCTTGGGCTTGAACGGCAGGTAGATGTCCTCCAGCCGCGCCTTGGAGTCGGCGGCGAGGATCTGCGCCTCGAGCGCCTCGTCGAGCTTGCCCTGCGCGCGGATCGAGTCGAGCACGGCGGTGCGCCGCTCCTCCAACTCGCGCAGGTAGCGCAGCCGTTCCTCGAGGGTGCGCAGCTGCGTGTCGTCGAGGGTGCCGGTCGCCTCCTTGCGGTAGCGGGCGATGAACGGGACCGTGGCCCCGCCGTCGAGCAGGTCGACGGCCGCCGTCACCTGCCCTTCGCGCACGCCGAGTTCCTCGGCGATCCTGCGGTGGATGGCCGTGGTGGCCGCCGTTGCCGTCGTCACGATGCTGTTCCGCCTTCTCCCTGAGCTTGTGGTGCATTGTGCAGGGGTGCGCCCCCGATTGTCTCGCCGGTGGGGGAGGCGGCGGTCGGGCAACACGCCCGCGACCGCTTCAGGCCAGCGGCTTCTCGGTGAACTCGCGGATCGCTCGGGCGAGGGCGACGGGCTGGTCCTCCGGCAGGAAGGTCCCGCTGTCCGCGATCTCCACGAGCCGGGCGTTCGGGAGCAGATCCGCCAGCCGCCGGCCGTGCGCGAGCGGCATGCAGCGGTCCTCGCCCGCCCACACCACGAGGGCCGGCCGGTCGAAGGTGCGCAGGCCCTCGGCCGCCTCCAGCATGTCGCCGGGGCGTACGGACCTGAGGTATCTGGTCAGGTCGCGGCGGATGTCCGGGTCGCCGATGAGCGGCTGGAACCACCGGTCGGTGACCTCGTGAGGGATGGGCCGCTTCGTCATGCGCCCCAGCGTCGCCGGGGTGCGGCGCAGCGGCCGAAGGCGCAGCGAGGCGGCGACCGCGGCGATGCCGCCGGGGATCTTGGAGGCGAGGTGGATGGCCCTGCCGGGCAGGCCGGGTGGGAAGTTCTCGAAGGCCTCGCAGGAAGTGACCACCAGGCGGGCGACGCGGTCGCGGGCGAGGGGTGCGGCGAACTGGAAGAGCCCGGAGTCGCTGCCGACGAGGGTGACGTCCCGCAGGTCCAGGCGCTCCAGGAACTCGGCCTGCAGACGGCCGATGCCCCGCGAGGACAGATCGGCGTCCGGCCGCATGGGAACGCGGTGGCTGCCCAGGGGAAGCGTCGGGACGACGACGCGGTGGTCCGGGCTCAGCTCGGGAACGACCTTGCGCCAGTAGGAGCCGTCCATCGCGAGCCCGTGGAGGAGGACCACGACCGGGCCGTCGCCTCCCGTGTCCTCGTACTCGAGGACTCCGGCGCTCAGTTCCGTGGTGGGCATCGAGCTCTCCTCCCCGTGCGTCCTGCCGTATTCGTCGTGCCGTGTTCACCGCCTGCTCGGTGGTGACGGATCGTATTGGACAGATCGCTCCAGCGCTGGGCTGGGAGGAGCGGTCCCAGGGGAGGCAGTGATGGCAGGAGCGACGCCGGCGCGGTCGGCACCAGGCAGCGGATCATGGATGCCGCGGGCGGAGCCCTTCCGCCGCCGGGGCTTCACCGGCACCGGGATGAAGCAGGTCGTGGCCGAGGCGCAGGCTCCGTTCGGCTCGCTGTACCCCTTCTTCCCCGGCGGCAAGGAACAGCTCGGCGGGGAGGTCGTCCGCTGGTCCGGGGCCAGGTATCTGGAGCTGGTGACCGCGGTCATCGACGCGGCGTCGGACGCGGTCGCGGGGATCGAGGACTGTTTCGCGGGCGCGGCGCGGGTCCTGGCGGAGACGCACCACACCGACGCCTGCCCGATCGGGACGGTCGCCCTGGAGGTGGCGGGTACGAACGAGCCGCTGCGGCCGGCCACGGCGCAGGTGTTCGAGACGTGGATCGCGGCGCCGGCCGAGCGGTACGCCGCCGCGGGCATCCCGTAGGAGGGGGCCCGGAGCTTGAGCATTTCCACGATCGCCCTGCTGGAGGGTGCGCTCATGCTGGCCCGGGCGGCCAGGAAGGAGGCCGGAGCCCATGCCTGCCGCGGGCGCCTGCGCCGCGAACGCGGTGCGTGCCGCCCTCGGACAGTGGGCAGGCGGACAGCGGGCAGGCGGACAGTGGGCCGGCGGACAGCGGGGCCGGCGTCGGCGCATGGATGCCCCGGCGCAGACCGCCAGGCGGTCCTCGATGGTCCGGCTCGGCTTTCCGGGTGGCCTGGTGCGGGGCTCTGAGCTGCGGCTTCGCTTGGGCCATCCGTGTCCGGCGGGGCGTCAGGAGTTCCCTGACGCGCTACGTCATCTGGCTGAAACAGCACCGTTGCAAGCGGTTCGCTTGCAATAGTTAGCACGAGCGTGCAGTATCGAGGACATGGCCTCACTCAACGTCGGCTCCCTCGGCGAGTACATCCGCGAGCAGCGCCGCAGCGCGCAGTACTCGCTGCGCCAGCTCGCCGACGCGGCGGGGGTGTCCAACCCCTACCTGAGCCAGATCGAGCGCGGGCTGCGCAAGCCCTCCGCGGAGATCCTCCAGCAGATCGCGAAGGCACTGCGGATCTCGGCGGAGAGCCTGTACGTGCAGGCCGGCATACTCGACGAGCGCGACCGCGACGCGCTCGAGGTGCACAGCGCCATCCTGACGGACCCCACGATCAACGAGCGGCAGAAGCAGGTGCTGCTCCAGATCTATGAGTCGTTCCGCAAGGAGAACGGCTTCGCGGAGGGTGTCCCGGACAACCCAGCCGAGGCGGTGGCGGGCGAAACCGCCGCCGTGCCGCCCGCGCGCGAGCGCGCTGCGAAGAAGACCGTCAAGAAGACCGCGACGAAGACCGCGCGCAAGCCCTCGATCGAGGGCGACGGCGTCGCACCGGTCAAGCGCGCGGCCAAGAAGACCGCGAAGAAGGTCGCCGAGAAGGTGGCCGGGCGGGCCGTGCGCTCGCCCCGCAGGTCCACCGAAGCGACCAGGGCGACCAGGGCGGAAGGGACCGCCGGCGGCGACGAGGCCGCCGCGGCCTCCACCGCCTGACCCGCACGCCTGACCCGCACGCCTGAGCCAACCGCCGAAATCCCCCAAATCCCCCCACCCGAGAACCCTCACCCAAGACGTCACGGAGGACCCCCGTCATGGCCATCGCCGATGACCTGCGCAAGACCCTCACCGACCCCACCCCGCTCTACGCCGTCGCCGGCACCATCGACCTGAGCGTCGAGAAGGCCCGCGAGGTACCCGTGCTCATCGAGAAGCTGCGCGCGGAGGCGCCCGAGCGGTTCGCGGCGGTGCGCGCCGGTGCCGACCCCAAGGTCGTCTCGGAGAAGGTCTCCGAGCGCGCCCGGGAAGCCCAGGTCAAGTTCAACGAGATCGTGTCGTCCGTCGACGTCAAGCAGCTGCGTGACTCCGCTCAGGACTTCGCCCTCCAGCAGGTCGGCCGCGCCGCCGAGGCCGCGGTCAAGGCCCGCGAGGCCTACGACGAGCTGGCCGAGCGCGGCCGTGTCGTCGTGAACAACCTGCGGGGCGACGCCGCCGAGCAGGTCGAGGACGTCGCCGTCGCCATCGAGCCGGACCCGCAGACCAAGAAGAACGGCTCCGCTTCCGCGGCCGGGTCCGAGCCCGCCGCCAAGAAGGCCCCGGCACGCAAGCCGGCCACCAAGAAGACCGCCCCGGCCAAGTCCGCCGAGTAATCGGGCGGCCGGGCGACCGGAGCACCGCAACGGCACAGAACGGCCGATGCGGCAGAACGGCCGATGCGACAGAACGGTCGAAGCTGGACCGGGCACCTCACGGGTGCCCGGTCCGTTGCACGGGTACGGTGAGTCCAGCCGTGCCCGGCCGTTCGTGGAGGAGCGATGAATGTGATGATGGCCGCCGGCCAGCTGCAGCTGGTCCCCCGCTTCGAGGACGGGCTGGTCATTCTCGGCTTCGCACTCTTCGTCTTCAAACTGTTCGCGTTCGTCGACGCGGCCTTCCGCCGCAAGGACGCCTTCACCGCGGCGGGCAAGCAGACCAAGCCGTTCTGGCTGATCATCCTCGGCCTGTTCACCTTCACCGACTGGTTCTTCGGCTTCGACATCCGCAGCTTCCTGCCGATCATCGGCCTGATCGCCGCGATCGTGTACGTCGTCGACGTCCGTCCGGCGGTCAAGCAGATCACGGGTGGACGCAAGAGGGGCAACGGCGACCACATGGGCCCGTACGGCCCCTGGTAAGGGCTTGTCGAGCGGCCGTTCCGCCGGACTGTTCCCGTGGTCCGTTGCCCCGGTCTGTTGCCCCGGTCCGTTCAGCTCGTCGTTCAGCCGCGGTCGAGCAGCACCATCGCGACGTCGTCGGTGAGCACGCCCTCGTTGAGCCGCTCGACCTCGACCAGCGCCGCGTCCAGCAGATGCTGCCCGCTCAGCCCCTCGCGGAGCAGGCGGCCGATGACGTCGACCATGCCGTCCTGTCCGAGGCGCGCCGATCCCTCGCCGACCCGGCCCTCGATCAGGCCGTCCGTGTAGAGCATCAGGCTCCACGCGTCGCCGAGCTCCACCCTGCGCCGGGGCCAGTGCCCGCCGGGCAGAAGGCCCAGCGCCGGACCGCCCTCCTCGTACGGCAGCAGCTCGGGCGCTGAGCCCGCCCGGCTCACCAGCGGAACGGGGTGGCCGGCCAGATAGAGATCGGCGCTGCGCGCGTCCGGGGCGATGTCCACGGCGCACAGCGTCGCGAAGATCTCGTCGTCCGGGCGCTCGGCCTCGAGGACCTGTTGCAACGTTGTCAGGAGTTCCTCGCCGCCGATACCGGCGAAGGTCAGTGCCCGCCAGGCGATACGCAGCTCCACGCCGAGCGCCGCCTCGTCCGGGCCGTGACCGCAGACATCGCCGATCATCGCGTGCACGGTGCCGTCGGGGGAGCGGACGGTGTCGTAGAAGTCCCCGCCGAGCAGCGAGCGGCTGCGGCCCGGGCGGTAGCGGGCGGCGAAGCTCAGTCCCGCGCCGCCGAGCAGGGGGTTGGGCAGCAGTCCGCGTTCGAGGCGGGCGTTCTCGCGGGCTCTGAGCCGGGACTCGGCGAGCTGCCGCTGGGAGATGTCGGCCCTTTTGCGCTCCACCGCGTAGCGGATGGCCCGGGTCAGCCAGCTGCCGCCCAGCTCACCCTTGACGAGGTAGTCCTGCGCCCCGATCCGCACCGCTTCGGCGCCGCGCCCCGTGTCCGCCTCGCCGGTGATGCCGAGGACCGCCGTGCGCGGGGCGAGCCGCAGCACCTCGTGGAGCGTCTCGAGCTCCTGGCGTCCGGGCAGGTCCAGATCGAGCATGATGCAGTTCACGTCGTCGGTGAGGAGCCGGCCCACCTCGGTGAGGTTGCGGGCCCGGCGTATTCGCACCCGGGTGCCCGCGGCCGCCAGCGCCTGCTCGACGGTGAACGCGTCCTGCGGATCGTCGCCGACAACGAGGAGCGTCAGGCAGTCCTGCGGGAACTGCGCGGGCACGGACGCCGGTTCCTCCTGGCGCTGCCTGGGCACGGCTGGGAGCGGGCTCCCGAGGCCAGGGGTCCGCAGCCGTTCGATCTCCCGTTCAGGGCTGGTCATCGTCGAAAAATCCTTCGCTCCCCTGAGGGCATTGCCGCAGACCCTAGCCGCCCGCCGGGGCGGGAGAGGGTCGCATGGCGTAATGCCGCCCATGGCATATGCGGTGGTCGGAGCGCCATTTGGCGATCGGACAGGACCATCGGCGGCATGACGAACATCACGCCGGTCGCGAGGACATCACCCAACAGGAAGTCGGCGCCGTGGTGGACACCGCGAGCGCCCCGGCGGTGGACACCGCGAGCGCCCCAGCGGTGGACACCGCGAACTCCTCACCCCTCACGCGTCCGGGCGGACAACGCCCAGGATCGGCATGGAGCCCGCGCCCGCCACGGTGATCGAGCGGCCGGGCCGGGGGGCGTGGATGACCGCTCCACCGCCGATGTAGAGGGCGACGTGGCCGGCGTCGTGGAAGTAGACGATCAGATCGCCCGGTCGCATACCGGTGACCGGCACACGCGGCAGCGCGGCCCACTGCGCCTGGGACGTGCGCGGGATCGGCCGCCCGGCCGCCGCCCACGCCTGCGAGGTCAGCCCCGAGCAGTCGAACGCGTCCGGTCCCTGCGCCCCCCACCGGTACGGCTTGCCGAGCTGCGCCTTGGCGAACGCCACCGCCCGCCCGGCCGCGTCCGACACCGGGCCGTGGGTACCGACGCCCGGGGTCTTCTTGAGCCAGGTCACCTGGGAGCGGTGCGCGGCCTCGTCCTCGAGCCGCTGGAGACGGTCCCGCTCGTGCGTCTCCAGGCGGGAGAGCAGCGTCTCGGCCCGGGCCAGCCGCGTCATGATCCTCTTCCTCGCGGCGGCCTTGGCGCGCCGCGACCGCTGGAGCCCGCTCAGCCGGTCGGTGGCGGATTTGGCGTAGGCGTCGAGTTCGCGGTTCGCCCGCCGGAAACGGGAGAGGGCGCTCGCCGCGGCATGGGCGCCCTTTTGGACCAGCGGCTCACGCTCGAGGTACTCGTCGGGGCCGGCGGAGAGCATCAGTTCCAGCTCGGCGGACATCCCCGAGCCGCGGTACTGCGCGCGGGCGAACGAGCCGATCTCGGTCCTGAGCGTGGTGACGCGCTTTTGCGCGGCGACGATCGCGCGGGCGAGGGTGACGATGTCCTTCTGCCGGCGGACGATCTCCTGCTGGGCGCCGTTGTAGGCGTCGGTGGCGCGCTCGGCGTCACGGTAGAGGGAGTCCACCCGCGCGCGGAGCTGTTCGAGGGTGAGGGGCCGCTCCGGCGCGGGAGCCGCCTCGGCCGTGCCGCCGAGCGCGAAGGTGAGCGAGAGCGCCAGCGCCGCGGCCGCACGGCCCGCCGCGGATCCGGGTGTCCTCCCCATGGCACGGCCCCCCATGATCTGATGGTCCGTCACTCAGTGGGCGGATGGTGCCACGGCCCGCGTCAAACCGGAAGCGAGAGGGCCCCGTCCCTCGGGGCGAGCGCGCTCCACGCCACGGTGACCTCGCCCTGCCGCCAGCGCGCCGGGCCGTCCACCACCGGCCATGCCCCGGCCAGCGAGCGCACCGCCTGCACCCACCGCTGGCGGGCGCCGAACGCCCCGAACGGCGCCGCCGCGGCCCACGCCCGGTCGAAGTCGAGCAGGAAGGCGTGCACAGGCTCCCCGGGCGCATTGCGGTGGATCAGCGCCTTGGGCAGCCGCTCGGCGAGGTCGGAGGGTGCCGCCAGTGAGCCCAGCCGTGCGGCGAAGGTCACGGTGCGCGGCCCCTCCGGCCCGAGCGCGACCCACACATGCCGCCGCCCTATCTCGTCACAGGTCCCCTCGACGAGCAGGCCCTCGGGTGCCAGCCGCGAGCACAGCGCCGCCCACACGGCGGCGACCTCGCCCTCGTCGTACTGGCGCAGCACATTGGCCGCCCTGATCAGGACGGGCCGCCGACCCGCGCCCAGCGGCACCTCGAAGCCGCCCCGCCGGAACGACAGTCCGGGCCGCGCGAAGCGTCCGGCCGCGGCCACCCTGGCCGGCTCGATCTCGATGCCGACCACCTCGGTGTCGGGGCGGACCCTCCTGAGCCGGTCCAGCAGTTCCACGGCGGTCCAGGGCGCCGCGCCGTATCCGAGGTCGACGGCGACCGGGTCCACCGCATGCCGAAGGGGCGCGGCGTGGCACGCGGCCACCCAGCGATCCATGCGGCGCAACCGGTTGGGATTGGTGGTCCCCCGCGTCACCGTCCCCACCGGCTTGTCCATGCGCAGAAGCGTAAGGCGCTCGGGTCGTCCCTTATGCCACGAGGTGACCCGAGGCGGCCCTTGTGCGGCCTCCTGTCGCGATCCGATGGTAACGATTGGGTAACGAGGAAATGTGTGCGGCCTCCAGCCTGTTCAGCTTCGGTGGACATCCCCGTCCGCATGCGGGGGCAAAGGTGGGCAGGCAAGCACATCAGCTGTCGGGCAGCGTGGCTCGGGGCGCAACACGGGAGGTCGCTCGAGGTGAGCCAGCACGTTGCTCGGCTGGGCAGGCGCGCGGGCGTACGCCCCGCCAGGGCCCTGCGTCGCCGTTTCTCCGGCTACTCGCGCAGACCCCGCAGGGTCGCCATGCTCAGCGTCCACACCTCGCCGCTGCACCAGCCCGGCACGGGCGACGCGGGCGGAATGAACGTCTACATCGTGGAGCTGTCCAAGCGGCTCGCCGAGCTCGGCGTCGAGGTGGAGATCTTCACCCGTGCCACGACCGGGGCGCTGCCGCCGACCGTTGACCTCGCCCCCGGTGTGCTCGTGCGGCACGTCGACGCCGGCCCCTACGAGGGACTGGCCAAGGAGGAGCTGCCCGCGCAACTGTGCGCGTTCACCCACGGCGTTCTGCAGGCCGAGGCCTCCCACCGGCCCGGCTACTACGACCTCGTGCACTCCCACTACTGGCTCTCCGGGCAGGTCGGCTGGCTCTCCGCCGAGCGCTGGGGGGTGCCGCTGGTGCACACCATGCACACCATGGCGAAGGTCAAGAACGCCGCCCTGGCCGAGGGGGACACCCCTGAGCCCGCCGCGCGGATCATCGGCGAGACCCAGGTCGTGGACGCCGCCCAGCGGCTCATCGCCAACACCGCCGAGGAGGCGGACGAACTCGCCCTCCACTACGACGCCCCCGCGGACCGCATCGAGGTCGTCCACCCCGGCGTCAACCTCGACCTCTTCCGCCGTGCGGACGGCCGTGCGGCCGCCCGCCGCAGGCTGGGACTGCCGCAGGACGCGGTCATCCCGCTGTTCGCGGGCCGGATACAGCCGCTGAAGGCCCCCGACGTCCTGCTGCGTGCGGTCGCCGTCCTGCTCGAACAGGACCCGGGCCTGCGCGACCGGCTCGTCGTCCCGGTCGTCGGCGGTCCCAGCGGAACGGGACTGGCCAAGCCGGAGCATCTGCACAAGCTCGCCGCCCGCCTCGGCATCGCCGACGTCGTCCGCTTCCAGCCCCCGGTCGGCCAGCGCGAGCTCGCCGACTGGTACCGCGCGGCCACCACCTTGGTCACCCCCTCCTACAGCGAGTCCTTCGGCCTCGTGGCCATCGAGGCGCAGGCCTGCGGGACCCCGGTGGTCGCGGCCGCGGTCGGCGGACTGCCGGTGGCGGTGCGCGACGGGGTCACCGGATTCCTGGTCGATGGGCACGACCCCGCCGACTACGCGAGGGTGCTGCGCCGCTTCGTGGACCGGCCGCGGCTGCGCCGCTCCCTCGGGGAGGCGGCGGCACGGCACGCGGAGGCGTTCGGCTGGGGCGCGTCGGCCTCGGCGATGGCCGATGTGTACGCCGACGTGACCGCCCCGGGACGCCGACCCGTCCACGTCTGACTACCATCGCCCCATGGGTGACACGGAGGAGCGCGAGCGCGTCGCACAGCTTGTCGAGGACACGCTGAAGGACGCGGAGCTCGCCTGGGAGCGGCCCGACCCGTACTCGTTCGTGGTGACTCTCCCCGGCACCCGCAAGCTCTCCACGACCTGCTCGCTCGTCGTGGGCGGGCACACCCTCTCCCTCAACGCCTTCGTGGTGCGCCGTCCCGACGAGAACCACGAGGCCGTCTACCGCTGGCTTCTGGAGCGCAACACCCGGCTGTACGGGGTGAGTTACGCGATCGACCGGCTCGGCGACGTCTTCCTCGTGGGCAAGCTCGCCCTGGCCGCCGTCACCGCCGAGGAACTGGACCGGCTGCTCGGCACGGTGCTGGAGAACGCGGACGGCAGCTTCA
The DNA here is from genome assembly GCF_014646055.1 of Wenjunlia tyrosinilytica. Taxonomy (GTDB): domain Bacteria; phylum Actinomycetota; class Actinomycetes; order Streptomycetales; family Streptomycetaceae; genus Wenjunlia; species Wenjunlia tyrosinilytica. The sequence goes on along the minus strand of NZ_BMMS01000009.1, from coordinate 180,234 downwards.
ACACCCTGCTGGAGCTGGGGTTCGCCACCTCCATCCGCAAGGAGTGGGACTGGAGGGTCAAGCGCGGCGAGAGCCTGCGGAACCTGGAGGCGTTCGCGCATCTGGCGGACCCCTCCCGCCGCCCGTCCGGCGAATGACCCCCGGCGCCGGTTCCTGCCGGAAGGCTCGGCGGGAACGCTGCGCCGCCCCAGGGCCCGGCCAGTCCTAGGCCGCCGCCTCCGGCGCCGGGCAGGGCTCGGGGCCCGGAGCTTCGCGGCCGCCGCGCTCGCGCGGGTGCGCAGCAGGGTCCAGTAGCCGAGCGCGGCCACCGTGCCCACGACCGCGCTCGCGCTCCACAGCGTGGCGCCGCCGAAGCGGTCGAGCACCAGGCCGCCGCCCATCGACCCGGCGAACGCGGTCGGCCCGAAGCCGTAGCCGCACAGCAGTGCGGAGAGCGCGAGCAGCTTGGCGGGGCTGCGGCCGGTGATGATCCGGGTGACCGGGATCTGGAGCAGGACGATCAGCCGACCAGGGTGCTGGTCCGCAGCCACCAGGGCTGGCGGGGCAGGCCCGGGACGGTCTCGCGGACGGCACGTCCGAGGCCGGATACGGCAGGACTTGAAGGCATGCTGAGGCTCCCCCGTGGACCCCGTGGCGCACATGGTGGCGTAAGTGGTGAATGGCGGTAGTGGGCATTACTGTCGGAGGGGGACCTGCACCACCGGGTTTTGAGCGGGTCGCATAAGCTCGGGCCATGGCCGACGCTGCTTACAAGCTGATCCTCCTCCGCCACGGCGAGAGCGAGTGGAACGCGAAGAACCTGTTCACCGGTTGGGTCGACGTCAACCTCAATGAGAAGGGGGAGAAGGAAGCCGTCCGCGGCGGCGAACTGCTTCGCGACGCCGGGCTCCTCCCGGACGTCGTCCACACCTCCCTCCAGCGCCGGGCGATCCGCACCGCCCAGCTCGCCCTCAACGAGGCCGACCGCCACTGGATCCCGGTACGGCGCTCCTGGCGCCTCAACGAGCGCCACTACGGAGCGCTCCAGGGCAAGGACAAGGCCCAGACGCTCAAGGAGTTCGGCGAGGAGCAGTTCATGCTCTGGCGCCGCTCCTACGACGTCCCGCCGCCGCCCATCGACGACGACAGCGAGTTCTCGCAGGCCAACGACGCCCGCTACGCCTCGATCCCGCCGGAGCTGCGCCCGCGCACGGAGTGCCTGCGCGACGTCGTCCACCGCATGCTGCCGTACTGGTACGACGGCATCGTCCCCGACCTGCTGGTGGGCCGCACCGTGCTGGTCGCCGCCCACGGCAACAGCCTGCGGGCCCTGGTCAAGCACCTCGACGGCATCTCCGACGCCGACATCGCCGGCCTGAACATCCCGACGGGCATCCCGCTGTACTACGAGCTCGACAGCGACTTCCACCCCGTCGAGAAGGGCGGCAAATACCTCGACCCCGACGCCGCCGCCGCGGCCATCGAGGCCGTCAAGAACCAGGGCAAGAAGAAGTAGCCTTTGTGATCATGACCCTCACCTGCGCGTTCGGCGCAGATGAGGGCCGTCGCCGTTCATGGGCCGACTGGACGGCGCTCGGGACGCAGCGAGAAGGGCCCCGCTCCGTGGAGTGGGGCCCTTCGTGCGTGGAGTGTGATGGGTCCGGTAGTCGTCCGTGCTCGTTCGGTCTGTTCGGAGGATCAGCCGCAGCAGCCGCCGCACTGGCAGGAGCCACCCGACTGGCACCCGCAGCCGCAGCCTGCCCCGCATCCGCACGCTCCCAGAATCGGCAGCGGGGTGGAGACGAGCCGCGTCGGCTGATCTGTCGAAGGCTGGTCACGCGATCCAGGAACAGTGGGGGAGTCGGTCATCGAATGCCCTCCAATGCGGTGCGGTCGACGCTGCCACCCTCCAGGGAACACCCATCCCCCGTAGGCGCATCAACGGCGCATTGGAGCGCAAATCGACACTCGCGCTCCCCGGTGCACCGTTTCCCGGAGCGCTGCTCAGGCCGTGGTCGTCAGCTCGTCCGCGTGCTCACCCGTCACCAGGTACACCACGCGCTTGGCCACCGACACCGCGTGGTCCGCGAAGCGCTCGTAGTAGCGGCCGCACAGCGTCACGTCCACGGCCGTCTCGATGCCGTGGCTCCACCGGTCGTCCAGCAGGTGCTGGAAGAGGGTGCGGTGCAGCAGGTCCATCTCGTCGTCGTCCTGCTCCAGCTGCATCGCGGCGTCCACGTCCTTGGTCGTGATCACCTGGCCCGCCTTGGCGACGAGCCGCTGCGCGAGCTGCCCCATCTCCAGGATGGTGGGATGCAGGTCGGAGGGGACGGCCGAGTTCGGGTACCGCAGCCGGGCCACCTTGGCCACGTGCCGGGCCAGGTCGCCGCACCGCTCGAGGTCGGAGCTCATCCGCAGCGAGGTCACCACGATCCGCAGGTCGGTGGCCACGGGCTGCTGGCGGGCGAGCAGCGCGATCGCCCGCTGCTCCAGGTCGCGCTGAAGGTCGTCGACCTTCTCGTCCGCGGCGATCACACTCTCCGCGATCTTCAGGTCGGCGTCCAGGAGCGCGGTCGTGGCGCGGCCGATCGCGGACCCGACGAGCCGGGCCATCTCGACCAGACCGTCACCGATCGAGTCCAGCTCCTCGTGGTATGCGTCGCGCATTGTCTTCCTTTCCTCGTGCCTGGGTCACGTTCGACACGCCTTTCAGCCCCGAGTCTGCCCCTTCGATGGCCGTGTGTCGCCGCGTGTCCTCAACGCTGCGTTGCCCGTTTGTCCCAGCAGGGCTCCACGAGTGAACCACCACCGACACCAGGGTGAACTCTTGGCAACGAGTGTTCGAGTGCCCATACGGACGACTACGGAGCACCCCCTCCCCCCGCCTACGCTGGAGAACATGGACGTCAACGCGGCAGTCGCCGCAGCCAGCGCGATTGCCGGTCTGGTGACCGGCCTCGTCGCCGCGCTCGCCATCAGGTGGAGCGAGCGCGAGCAAGCCGGCCTCACGCGGACGTCCCTGCACACCGAGGCCGTACTGCCGCCCGGCGTGGACACCGTCCTGTCGGTGCTGCGCTCCTCGGCCGTGGTCCTCGACGAGGGCGACACCGTCGTCAAGGCGAGTTCCGCGGCGTACGCGCTCGGCCTGGTCCGCGGCGGCAAGCTCTCGGTCGACCAGATGCTCCAGATGGCAAGGGACACTCGCCGCGACGGCGAGATACGGCAGGTCGAGCTGGACCTGCCGCGGCGTGGAACGGGACGGGGCGAGGCCCTCGCCGTCTCCGCCCGCGTCGCTCCGCTGGGCTCGCGCCTGGTCCTCCTCCTCGTGGAGGACCTCACCGAGGCCCGCAGGATCGAGGCAGTGCGCAGGGACTTCGTCGCGAATGTGAGCCATGAGCTCAAGACCCCGGTCGGCGCCCTGTCGCTGCTGTCCGAGGCCGTCATGGACGCCAGCGACGACCCGGAGGCCGTCCACCGCTTCGCCGGACGCATGCAGATCGAGGCCACCCGCCTGACCAATCTGGTCCAGGAGCTGATCGACCTCTCCCGGGTCCAGAACGACCACCCCATGGAGGACGCCGAGCCGGTCTCCGTGGACGACCTGGTCGCCGAGGCAGTGGACCGCTGCCGCCACCAGGCGAACACCAAGCAGATCACCATGGCCACCGGCGCCGCCCCCGACCTGCACATCTTCGGCAACCGCGGCCAGCTCGCCGCGGCGCTCGGCAACCTCGTCGAGAACGCCGTCAACTACAGCCCCGCCCGTACCAGGGTCGGTATCGCGGGCCGCCGCATCGCAGCCCCCGGCGGCAACCTCATCGAGATCTCCGTGACCGACCAGGGCATCGGAATCCCCGAGCGCGACCGCGAGCGGATCTTCGAGAGGTTCTACCGTGTGGACCCGGCCCGCTCGCGTGCCACCGGTGGCACCGGGCTGGGCCTGTCCATCGTCAAGCACGTGGCCGCCTCGCACGGGGGAGAGGTGACGGTCTGGAGCGCGGAGGGCCAGGGCTCCACCTTCACCCTCCGCCTCCCCGAAGCTGTGGTCGGACGCGAGGGACGCGCCCACGCGTCCAACGACCCGGCGTACCCCGGTCCGGAATCCGGCGACCTGGCGTACCCCGGACCCGGTGACCCGTACGACGAGACTTCCCGCGCCTGCTCCGGCACGGGTTCCACCCCCGATTCCCCGTCCGCATCCGACTCAGCACCGGACCACAACGGCCGGCAGCGCCAAACCACCCCCGCAACCCCCGCTTCTCCTGCCCCGGAGGTCCTGCCGTGACCCGAGTGCTCGTCGTCGAGGACGAGGAGTCGTTCAGTGACGCGCTTTCGTACATGCTCCGCAAGGAGGGGTTCGAGGTCGCGATCGCTCCCACCGGCCCGGACGCGCTCGACGAGTTCGAGCGAAACGGCGCCGACCTGGTTCTGCTCGACCTCATGCTTCCCGGCCTGCCGGGTACCGAGGTGTGCCGCCAGCTGCGCAACCGCTCCAATGTCCCGGTGATCATGGTCACCGCCAAGGACAGCGAGATCGACAAGGTCGTCGGTCTCGAAATAGGCGCTGACGACTACGTGACGAAGCCCTTCTCCTCGCGGGAGCTGGTCGCCCGCATCCGCGCGGTGCTGCGGCGCCGCGGGGAGCCCGAGGAGATCACACCGGCGGCCCTGGAGGCCGGCCCGGTGCGGATGGACGTGGACCGTCACGTGGTCACCGTCAGCGGTGCCAAGGTCGACCTCCCGCTCAAGGAGTTCGACCTCCTGGAGATGCTGCTGCGCAACGCGGGCCGTGTGCTGACCCGTATGCAGCTCATCGACCGGGTCTGGGGCGCCGACTACGTCGGGGACACCAAGACCCTGGACGTCCACGTCAAGCGGCTGCGCGCCAAGATCGAGCCGGACCCGGGAGCGCCTCGCTACCTGGTGACCGTGCGCGGCCTCGGCTACAAGTTCGAGCCGTAAGCCGCCGACGGACGCGCGCCGGCAGCGAACGGCGAGCATCACCCGAAGCCGCGCATCACCCGAAGCCACGCACTATCCGAAGCCGCGCACTATCCGAAGCCGCGCACTATCCGAAGCCGCGCACTATCCGAAGCCGCGCACTATCCGAAGCCGCGCATCACCTGACACCGCGCATCACCTGGCAAGACGAGGGCGGGGCACCTCCGGACCGGAGGTGCCCCGCCCTCGTCGTGGGCTCTTCGAGCGCTGTGGCCGCTCGGCGCCGTGGCTCAGCCCGAGGCCGACTGCGACGGGTTCGGGCTCGGCGGAGCGCTGGGGGTGGACGAGCCGCTCTCGCCGGAGCCCGGCTCGGCACTCGAGCCAGGCTTGCCCGGCTTCGAGCTCTCCCCGGGGGAGGCCGAGCCGCTGGGCGAGGCCGACTCGCTCGGTGCCCCGGACGCGGCCTGCGGAGAGGGGCCGAACGGCTCGTAGTAGCCCTCGGCCGGAACCACGCTCGCGTCGACCGGGACCTCACCGGTCGAGCTGAAGGTGAACGTCACCTTCTCGAAGCTGCCGAGGTCCTTGCGCGCGCGGGCGGCGGCGCCCGGCAGGGTCGCCGAGGCCTGGTCCTTGCCGCCGAGCAGGACGACCTGGCCGTTGGCGGGAACGGTGATCCCGCCCTTTCCATTGGGGCCCGCGAGCTTGAGCGGCTGGGACTGCCCCTGCACGGTCACCGACTTCAGGGTCTGGGCCCTGCCGCCGTTGTTGACGAGCGCGGCGGAGACGGAGACGGCGTCCGGGCCGCCGTCCGCGGGCACGATCACCACGGCGTTCTGTACCTGGATGCTGCCCACTGAGGCCTCCGGATTGTCCGGGTGGACCTGCAGTGTGGTCGCGTCGTTGCTGGCCGCGCAGGCGGACAGCGGGGCGACGGCCAGGACGAGAGAGGCGGCGAGGACGCCGCGTCGAAGGCTGCGGCTCACGGCGGCGGCTTCTCCTTCGGGGGTGGTTTTTCAGATGTCCAAGGATCTTCCAGCCCGCTTAGGTTACCGATCCGCCCTGCCGCGCCCGCACCGCCCCACCCGTGCGCCGCAGGGGCCGTGCTCGAACTGTCCCCGGGACCGCCCCGAGAAGGCGCCCGGCGTCGAATCCAAGATCGAATTCTGGGCCGTGAACGCGTTCCATGAACACCCGCGGAAAACAGCTCGAGAACCACTCGTCGCCCATTTGCCGTCGATCTTGCTCCGGACGGCTGAACGGAGTGCCCCGATCGGTTCCAAGGTCTGGACAACGCGGACTCTTCGGCTCCTGTTCGCGTCCTCCAAACATGTGTAACGGGCGCGTTTCAAGGCTTCCCCAGAACGGCTCCCACCTGCGCAGACCGTGATCCCGAAGGGGGTATGAGCATGGTCCGGGCGCTCTTGTCAAGCCCCGAGATACGCTCTGACCTGCGGAAACGCCATTCAGAAGACGCCGCAACCGTGTTACCCTGGAAAGCCACGGAAGGGGTACCTGTCACATGACGTTCAAGGTTGGCGACACCGTGGTCTACCCCCATCACGGGGCCGCGCTGATCGAAGCCATCGAAATTCGGCAGATCAAGGGCGTGGACAAGACCTATCTGGTGCTTAAGGTCGCCCAGGGCGACTTGACGGTACGCGTGCCCGCGGACAATGCGGAGTTCGTCGGCGTGCGCGACGTGGTCGGCCAGGAGGGGCTGGACCGGGTCTTCGAGGTGCTTCGCGCGCCTTACACCGAGGAGCCCACGAACTGGTCCCGCCGCTACAAGGCAAATCTCGAGAAGCTCGCCTCCGGTGACGTGATCAAGGTCGCCGAGGTAGTGCGCGACCTGTGGCGCCGCGAGCGTGAGCGCGGTCTGTCGGCCGGTGAGAAGCGGATGCTGGCGAAGGCCCGGCAGATCCTGGTCAGCGAGCTCGCGCTGGCCGAGAACACCAACGAGGACAAGGCCGAGGCCCTCCTCGACGAGGTGCTCGCGTCCTGACGCTCGATGCGGCAGTGCTCGGCTGATGCTCTCCACAGTGCAGCCGGGCACTGTGGCATGTCCGCGTGGTGGCATGTCCGCGTGGCATGCCGTTGACGTGTCCGTGAGCCACATGTGTCGTCCGCCACACGGCCCGGAATCAGCCTGTGACAAAGACAAACGGCCTGTGACAGAACCGGCCCGTGACAATGGCCTGTGACAACGCGGCCGCGACCGGCCGTCCCCCGTCCCTCCTCGTACGCGCGACCCCGTACGCGCCGTCCCGTACGTGCCACGGTGACGCGTGCGCCATAGTGGTGCCAGCCGGGCACGCACCCGCCAAGAACCACCGAGAACCACCGGGTGCCGTCCCTGCGCCGGTCTGCACGGAAGGGGCCGGACAGGGTGCCGTACCCGGCACGTTGAGGCGATACCCACTTCGGTTAAGGACACAAACCTGAGTACCGCAGCAGTCATTCCCGCCGCAGGCAAGGGAATCCGTCTCGGCCCCGGGGCGCCCAAGGCGCTGCGCACGCTGGGCGGCGTCCCGATGCTGGTCCACGCGGTCCGCGCGCTCATCCGCGCCCGCGCGGTCACCCTTGTCGTCGTGGTCGCCCCTCCGGACGGTGTGAACAAGGTCCGCGCCCTCCTCGACAGCAACGGCCTGCCGGAGAGCAAGGAGATAAGGGTCGTCGCCGGCGGCGCCACGCGCCAGGAGTCGGTGCGGCTCGGTCTCGCCGCGCTCCCGGAGGCCGTGGACACCGTCCTCGTTCATGACGCCGCCCGCCCGCTCGTCCCCGTCGACATGGTGGACGCGGTCGCCGAGGCCGTGCGCGCCGGCGCCCCGGCCGTCGTGCCTGGCCTGCCGCTCGCCGACACCGTCAAGCAGGTCGAGCCGGCCGCGGGGTCCGCCAAGGGCGCCCCCGAGGCAGTCGTGGGCACCCCCGAGCGCGCCCTCCTGCGGGCCGTGCAGACCCCGCAGGGCTTCCGCCGGGACATCCTGGTGAAGGCCCACGAGACCGTCGCCGCCACCGGCGAGGGGGCGACCGACGACGCCGGGATGGTGGAGCGGCTCGGCACCCCCGTGGTCGTCGTCCCCGGGCACGAGGAGGCGTTCAAGGTCACGCGCCCACTGGACCTCGTACTCGCGGAGGCCGTCCTGGCCAGGCGGAGGGCCAACGATGGGTACTGAGCTCCCGCGGCAGCCGCTCCGGCGCCCGCCGCTGCCGCGGACCGGCATCGGCACGGATGTGCACGCCTTCGTGAAGGGCCGCCCGCTGTGGGTGGCCGGGCTCGAGTGGGAGGGCGCCGAGTACGGCCTCGCGGGCCACTCCGACGCCGATGTGGTGGCGCACGCCGCCTGCGACGCCCTGTTCTCCGCGGCCGGGGTCGGCGACCTCGGCGCGCACTTCGGCACCGACCGCCCGCAGTGGTCCGGAGCCTCCGGAGTGACCCTGCTCGCGGAGGCGGCCAGGATCGTGCGCGAGGCCGGGTTCGAGATCGGCAATGTGGCCGTCCAGGTCATCGGTGTGCGCCCCAAGGTCGGCAAACGCCGTGAGGAGGCGCAGAAGGTGCTCTCGGCGGCGGTCGGCGCCCCCTTCTCCGTCTCCGGTACCACGACGGACGGGCTCGGCCTCACCGGCCGGGCGGAGGGCCTGGCCGCGATTGCGACCGCGCTGGTCTACCCGGTCGAGTCCCCGGCCTCCTGACGCCGGGTCCCGCCGGGGTCCCGGCGGGACCCGCCGGCCCCGCCGGATGCGCCTGCGCCGGCTGCGCCCCGTCGGCTTGCGCCCATGCCGGCTGCGCCCATGCCGGCTGCGCGTGCGCCGCGCCGCCGCGCCCGCGCTGCCCGGTGGCTGCCTCGCCGTAACGGCTTCCGGCTTTATGACGCAGATGGTTGATCGTCGCGGGAATGCGCAAGGCGGGGGCAGAGTTGGGTACGGATTGGGCGGACCGAGGAGAGCACCCGCGTGCCTGCCCGCGTCCCGTGCCGCGTCCAGACTCGAGGAAGAGGCGACCCAAGGTGGCGACTGCACTGCCGGACACCGTGAAGAAGCTGCTCAACGGCCAGGCGTTCGCCAGTGTGGCGACCATCCAGCCCGACGGCAGTCCCCAGCTGTCCATCGTGTGGGCCAAGCGTGACGGCGACGACGTGCTGTTCTCCACGGTCGCCGGACGCCGCAAGCACGAGAACCTGGAGCGCGACCCGAGGCTGAGCCTGCTCCTCAAGGACGAGGCCGACCCCTACGTGTACGCCGAGATCCGGGGCACCGCGACCATGACCACCGAGGGCGGGCGCGAGCTCATCGACGAGCTGTCCCGCAAGTACATGGGCAAGGACTACGCGTACGACACCCCGGACACCGTCCGCGTGGTGGTCCGCGTCACCCCGCGCAAGGTGGTCGGCAATATCTGAGCCCCGCGCGGACCGCTCCCCGACCCCCGGCGGTGCCGCGAGCCCGTAGACCCTCGTAACGCAAACGTGACGGCTGAGTCCCCGTGCCCGGAAAGGTCGCGGGGCACTGCCGCACGCCCACTACCCTTGTAGCGTGACTATTCGCCTGTACGACACCAGCGCCCGGCAGGTCCGTGACTTCACACCGCTCGTGCCGGGGTGCGTCTCGATCTACCTGTGTGGCGCCACCGTCCAGGCACCGCCGCACATCGGGCACATCAGGTCCGGGCTGAACTTCGACATCATGCAGCGGTGGTTCCGCTACCGCGGCTACGACGTCACGTTCGTCAGGAACGTCACGGACATCGACGACAAGATCATCCGCAAGTCGGCCGAGCAGGGCAGGCCGTGGTGGCAGATCGCCTACGAGAACGAGCGGGCGTTCAACGACGGCTACGACGCGCTCGGCTGCCTGCCGCCGACCATAGAGCCCCGCGCCACCGGCCATGTGCCGGAGATGATCGAGATGATGCGCGAGCTCATCGAGCGCGGTCACGCGTACGAGTCCGAGGGCAATGTCTACTTCGACGTGCGCTCGTTCCCCGGCTATCTGGACCTGTCCAACCAGGAGCTGGAGAACCTCCGCCAGCCCGAGAGCGAGGGCGAGCTCGGCAAGCGCGACCAGCGCGACTTCGCCATGTGGAAGGCCGCCAAGCCCGGCGAGCCCAGCTGGGAGACCCCCTGGGGCCGCGGCCGGCCCGGCTGGCACCTGGAATGCTCGGCCATGGTCCGCAAGTACCTCGGCAGCGCGTTCGACATCCACGGCGGCGGGGTGGACCTGGTCTTCCCGCACCACGAGAACGAGATCGCGCAGAGCAAGGCGTGCGGCGACGGGTTCGCCCGGTACTGGGCGCACAACGCCTGGGTGACCATGTCCGGCGAGAAGATGAGCAAGTCGCTGGGCAACTCGGTGCTCGTCTCCGAGATGGTCAAGCAGTGGCGACCCATCGTGCTGCGCTACTACCTGGGCACCCCGCACTACCGCTCCACCATCGAGTACAGCGAGGAGGCCCTGCGCGAGGCCGAGTCGGCGTTCGCGCGCATCGAGGGCTTCGTGCAGCGTGTGGTGGAGAAGGCTGGACCCGTGGAACCCGCGGCCGAGGTGCCGCCGGCCTTCGCCGAGGCCATGGACGAGGACCTGGGCGTGCCGCAGGCCCTCGCCATCGTGCACACGACCGTCCGCCAGGGGAACTCCGCCCTCACCGCGGACGACAAGGAGACCGCGGTCGCCCGTCTGGCCGAGGTGCGTGCGATGCTCGGAGTGCTGGGTCTCGACCCGCTCGACGAGCAGTGGGCCGGAGCCGGCAGGGGAGACGATCTGCACGGGGTGGTCGACTCGCTCGTCCGCCTGGTGCTCGAGCAGCGCCAGGCGGCACGGGCACGCAAGGACTACGCCACGGCGGACTCCATCCGCGACCAGCTCGCCCAGTCGGGCCTCGTCATCGAGGACACCCCGTCCGGACCGCGCTGGCAGCTCAGCGGCAAATAGCTCCACGAAAAGCTGCAGCGCCAGGAATAGCTACAGCGGGGGGCGGGGCCAGGACCCCATCGAGGCGGCGGCCGACAGTCGGCCGCCGCCGGGGGGCGGCCCCGCCGTCGCGCTGTGATCGACGTTTGAGGCTGTGTCTCGCCGGGACCACACCCGGCCTTCCAGCCGTAATGATTGAAGGAAGTGCAGATCATGGCCGGGAACAGCCAGCGCAGGAACCGCCGCACCTCGTCCAAGAAGGGCGCGCAGGTCGGCACCGGCGGGCACAGCCGCAAGGCGCTGCGCGGCAAGGGCCCGACCCCGCCCGCCGAGATGCGCAAGGGCCACGCCAAGCAGCGTGCCGCGAACGCCAGGGCCAAGCAGGCGACCCGCCGCCCGCAGCAGCGCCGCGGCGGCGGCCGCACCAGCTCCGAGCTGGTCACCGGCCGCAACCCGGTGGTCGAGGCACTGCGCGCCGGGGTGCCCGCCTCGGCGCTGTACGTCCAGCAGTACATCGAGAACGACGACCGCGTACGTGAGGCGCTCACCCTCGCCAACGACCGCGGCATCCCGCTCATGGAGGCCCCGCGCCCCGAGCTGGACCGGATGACCAACCACATGAACCACCAGGGCCTCGCGCTCCAGGTGCCGCCTTACGAGTACGCGCACCCGGATGACCTGCCGGAAGGCGCTTTCGACGTCTCCGAGGACCCGCTGATCGTGGCGCTGGACGGGGTCACCGACCCGCGCAACCTCGGCGCCGTGGTCCGCTCCGTCGCGGCCTTCGGCGGCCATGGCGTGGTGGTGCCGGAGCGGCGCGCGGCCGGGATGACCGCGGGCGCGTGGAAGACCTCGGCGGGCACGGCGGCCAAGGTGCCCGTGGCCAGGGCCACCAACCTCACCCGGGCGCTGGAGACCTACCAGAAGGCCGGCATGACCGTGATCGGCCTCGCGGCGGACGGCGATCTGGAGCTGACCGAGCTTGAGGCGCTCGAGGGCCCCGTCGTGATCGTGGTCGGCTCCGAGGGCAAGGGACTGTCCCGACTCGTGGGCGAGACCTGCGACTTGACGGTCCGGATTCCCATGCCGGGCGGGGCCGAGTCCCTCAACGCCGGTGTCGCCGCCGGGATCGTCCTGTACGAGGCCGCGCGCCGCCGCGCGTGACCGTCGCCGATCCGCGCCCGGCCTTCGCTGATCTTGGTTGACGGCGGCCCGTCAATTACTGCGTGTCCTCTGCCGAGTTCACTCGGTTAGTGGGACGTGGACACCAGAACAGCCCCACGCCCGTCGGGGGGACGCGCTCAGGGGATAGACGAACCCGCCATCAGCGCCGTGAAGGTGCCGAGCGACCCTGCCCAGGTCATCGTCAATCACGCGAGCTTCCGGGTGAAGCTCGCGCAGCCCCTGCGCTCCCGCAGGACGGACCAGTTCTCGCGGCCGCTCTTGTGGGGGACCTCCAGACCGGCGCACACCGTGTCGGAGGACACCGCGCCGCTGCCGGCCGTACCCGCGTCGGGACGGCCGGCCTCCGGCATGCTCGCGGGCGCTTCGCGTACGCGCGCGGGCATCGGCCCGGGCGCGCGCCCGGGAAGCCGCGCGCGGGTCACCCCGGTGATGTGGAGCGGCCGTACCGAGCCGGGGGACTTCGCGGCGACGCAACTGCTCGACGCGGTGCAGGGCGGCGCGACCCGGCTCGTGCCGCGCGTCGGCGTGGGCCTGCTCGACGCCGAACCGCTTGCGGCCCGCACGTCGCTCATCGGCCGCCCCCGCGGCCCCGAGGCCGGGGGCGACCTGCCCGGCCGCCCGTTCGCCGGGAACGACCACGAGCCCGACGGCGGGGACGACGACGGCTACGAGGACGACTACGACGACGGGTACGACGACTACGGCGAGCGGGCCCGGGAGCGCTCCGGCGAACCCGCCCACCACGCCCGCCCCCGCCGCAACCCCGGCCCTGTCCTCATGCCGCTGCGCATCTTCCTCGGCGGCATCTCGATCTACGCCGGGATGAGCAAGCTCTGCGACCCGGTCTTCTTCGACGGCGGCGACCGCGGCTCCATGGTGCAGTGGCTGTCCGGCCTGCACCCGTGGGCCGCGGCCGAACCGCTGCGTGACCTCGCGCTGGCCCACCCCGTCGGCGCGGGCCTGACGGTGGCGTTCCTCCAGATCGTCGTCGGCATGCTGTCCGTGCTCGGGCTCTGGCAGCGGGCCGCGGCCGTCGTCGGGATGCTCCTGTCGGCGGTGTTGCTGCTGACCGTGAGCTGGCGCTCCGCGCCCGCCTACGACGCCCCGGACATCATCTACCTGGCCGCCTGGAGCCCGTTGCTCATCGCGGGCGCGCCCTACTACTCGCTCGACGGGCGGCTGGCCGCCCGGGCCTGGCGCAAGCTCGGGCCGCGGGCCTCGGCGTACTCGGTGCGCCGCTGGGTGCTGCGGCGCGGCGCCACGATGACCACGGTGGTCACGGGACTGACCCTGATCATCGGCTCGCTGCTCGGTGGCGCGGTGCGCTCGAGCACGTTCCACACCGACGTTCCCGGCCCCAGCGACCTGCCCACCAACAACCAGCAGGGCTCCCCGCTCCCCGTCACCGAGCCGCCCGGCCACCCCCGGCGCTCGCACGCGCCGTCGCAGTCGCCGAGCTCGACTCCGTCCGCCGACCGGCCGTCGCCGACCCACTCGGCCACCCAGCCCCCGGTCGTGCGGCAGCCGACGGCCGGCACCACCACCGGTTCCGGCGCGGCGACCGCCGGCGCGGGGCAGCCGACGCAGGGCAGCGGGACGCTGCAACAGCACCAGCCGCCGACGCAGGCACCCCCGAGCCACGCTCCGGACCCGGCCCCGCCGTCCGGTGGCAGCGGCAGCGGCAGCGGCAGCGGTGGAGGCGGCGGCGGTGGCACGGGCGGCGGCTCCAGCGGAGGCGCTCTCGGTGGAATCCTCGGCAGCGATCTGCTGGGGATGCCGGGCCGCTCGCCGGGCTCGTCGACGTCGGCGTGAGGTAGGTGTCCACGTCGGCGTCGGCGCGAGAGCGGTGAAGGCGGCGTAGCGGGCGGCGGCCGACCGGATGGATTCCGGTCGGCCGCCGCTGTGTTCGCTTGCCGGGCTGCGCCGTTCGCTTGCCGGGCTGCGGCGTCCGCTTGCTGGGCCAAGCCGTTCACTCGCCGCGCTGCGGCGTTCGCTTGCCGCTGGGGCCGGGCCCCCTACTTCTCCTTCTGGCCCAGTTCCTTGGCCGCCTCGGTGAGGTCCTTGGCCGTGTCGATCGCCCGCCAGTAGGCGCCCTGCGGGATCGGGAACCCGGCGAGCCTGCGTTCCCGGGCGAGCCGGGGGAAGGTCGTCCGCTCATGGTCGCCGCGCTCGGGCAGCAGGCGGGTGAACTCGGGGGAGAAGACGTAGACGCCCGCGTTGATCAGGTAGGGCGAGGGCGGGGACTCGATGAAGTCCAGGACATGCCCGAACTCATTGGTCTCCACGGCGCCCCACGGGATCCGCGGGCGGGCGAGGGCGAGCGTCGCGGTCGCCGCGCGCTCGTGGTGGAAGGCGGCCATGTCCCGCAGCCGGAACCTGGTCCAGATGTCGCCGTTGGTCGCGTACCAGGGCTCGTCGGGGCGCGGCAGGGACGCGGCCGCGTACTTCAGGCCGCCACCGCGGCCGAGCGGTTCGCTCTCGACGACGGTGCTGACCCGCAGCGGGAGGTCCGCGCCGGAAAGCCACTCCTGGAGGACTTCGGCGAGGTGGCCGCAGGAGACGACGGCGTCGGTGACGCCTTCCTCGGCCAGCCAGTTGAGCTGATGGCCGATGATCGGGATCCCGGTGCCGGGGATCTCGACCATCGGCTTGGGCCGGTCGTCGGTGTACGGGCGCAGCCTGGAGCCCTGTCCGCCCGCCAGCAGGACAGCCTGGGTGACGGGCGGGGAGGGGTGGTGGGCACCGTTCATGACCGGCACCTTATGCGGTGCCGAACCGGGGTGCCGACCCGGCGGGTCGGACCGTATCCGGTGGGCCACCTCGGTGCGGCGCGCGGTCGGTCAGTGCGCGGTCATGACCCCGGTCGCGAACGCGGTGTCGCAGACCGGCCGGGACCACTTCTGCGCCCGGTAGGTGTTGCCGCCGTAGAGCGCCACGGTGGCTCGGCCGAGGGAACGGGCGATGGAGGTGCAGTACTTGGCCAGCGACGGCGTGCGCGCCATCTCCTGCTGGAGGTGGGTCAGCGCGACGCCGGGGCCGTCGCTCTGGAGCTCGTTGAGCAGCCGCTGCCGCAGGGCACCCTGCGGGGTGGCGGCCCTGCTTGCGGCGTCCGAGGAGATGGCGCTCTTGTCGTGCGACGCCGCGGTGAGTACCTGTGCGTCCGAGCCCGATGTCGCCCACGGAACCCGGGTGACCGCGAGGGTCCCGGAGAGCACCATGACGACCGGGAGGACGAATGCGATGGATTTGCCGATGCGGCGGGCTGCCTGGTTCACGTCCGGAAGCGTATCGCTCAGTGATGATATGGCGACATTTAGTCACCCCGACGAGCGATGGATTTCACCCGGCTCGGATGCATGATGTTGACGCAGTCCGCCTCCAAACCCCTTTCTGCCCCCTTTGTTCCGCTCTGCGGAGCCCGTTCCCCGGCTTCCGTGTCCCCGCTAGTCGGCCATGTCCGCGTGCGCGACCACCTTGTCGATGCGCACGCGGACGAGGAGCTCGCCCGGCACCCCGTTACGCTCGCCGAACTCCTCGGCCCGGTCCTCGCCCATGTAGCGGCCGCCGATCCTCGCGGCCCAGGTCCGCACCTCGCCCAGGTCCTCGGAGACCGTCACCGCCCCCTCGAGCATCACGTACGAGTACGGGGGGCGGTCGTCGTCCACGCACACCGCGGCCCGTGCCCCGGGGGCACGCAGGGTGCGGCCCTTCACCGACTCCTTGGCCGTGTTGAACACCAGGTCGTCGCCGTCGAGCAGGAACCACACGGGCGCCACGTGCGGGCGGCCGTCCTTGCGTGTCGTGGCCACCTTCGCCGTGCGGGTGCCGGTCAGGACGAATTCGCGCCATTCGGCGTCGGTCATGTTTCGCATGCGGTCATCCTGCGCCACAACGCGGACGGCCGCCCGCCCCGGGGACGGGACGGGCGGCCGAATCACACTGAGGGGCCGGCGGGAGAGGCGGCGGGAGACTAGTCGGTGAGGCGCTCACCGGTGCTGGTCGAGAACACGTGGGTCTCGCCGGCGCGCGGGACGACGTGGACCGTCTCGCCCTTCTCCGGCACCTTGCGGCCGTGGACGCGGACCACCAGCTCCTTGTCGTCGCCGTCGAGGTGCGCGGTGCCGTAGACGTTGCTCTCGGAGCCGAGCTCCTCAACGACGTTGACCGTCACGGGGACACCGGCGGCCTCGTCCTTGGACAGGCCCTTGGCCTCACCGTTGACGATGTCGAAGTGCTCCGGGCGCACGCCCACGGTGACCGTGCGGTCGCCCTTGGCGGCGGCCTCGGCCACGGCGTCGCGGTTGACCGGCACGACGGAGTTCCCGAACTTCACACCGCCGTCGACGATCGGGACCTCGACGAGGTTCATGGCGGGGGAGCCGATGAACCCGGCCACGAACAGGTTCGCCGGGCGGTCGTACATGTTGCGCGGGGTGTCGAGCTGCTGGAGCAGGCCGTCCTTGAGCACCGCCACACGGTCGCCCATCGTCATGGCCTCGACCTGGTCGTGGGTGACGTAGACGGTGGTGGTGCCCAGGCGCCGCTGGAGCGTCGCGATCTGGGTACGGGTGGAGGCGCGCAGCTTCGCGTCGAGGTTCGACAGCGGCTCGTCCATGAGGAACACCTGCGGCTCCCGGACGATCGCGCGGCCCATCGCGACACGCTGGCGCTGGCCACCGGAGAGCGCCTTCGGCTTGCGGCCGAGGTACTCGGTGAGGTCCAGGATCTTGGCCGCGTCCTCGACCTTCTGGCGGATGGTGGCCTTGTTGACCCCGGCGATCTTGAGCGCGAAGCCCATGTTGTCGGCGACGGTCATGTGCGGGTAGAGCGCGTAGTTCTGGAACACCATGGCGATGTCCCGGTCCTTCGGCGGCAGGTGGGTGACGTCGCGCTCACCGATGCGGATCGCGCCCTGGTTGACGTCCTCGAGCCCGGCGAGCATGCGCAGCGAGGTGGACTTCCCGCAGCCGGAGGGCCCGACGAGAACGAGGAACTCACCGTCCGCGATGTCCAGCTCGAGTGCGTCGACGGCGGCCCGCTCGGAGCCCGGGTAGATGCGTGTCGCCTTGTCGAAGGTGACAGTGGCCATGGTGATCAGGTCCCTTCACCGGCAGGAACGTGCCGGACGATCCGAGTAAAGGAGATGGTTGTCTAGTCCACTGGCCGTAGACTGCGTGTGACGCTACCCGGAGCCGTCCTCGTTTGTCAGTACCGGACGCCGACCGATTTGAGTAACGGTTCCGATCCCCTGTTGAGTACACTGCAGACGGCCCCGCCCCGGCGAGGCCACGCCGCCTTAGCTCAGCTGGCCAGAGCATCGCTCTTGTAAAGCGAGGGTCGTCGGTTCGAACCCGACAGGCGGCTCAACCACCGGGACCCCGGCTGACCAGCCAGGGAATCCCCAGAGGAGACGTTTAGACCGGCCTCGGACATCGCGTCCGGGGCCTTGTGCCTGAGCGGTGCGTGAACGGGCGTCCCGCCGGGCCCGCCCAAAGGCTCCAGCGGGACCAGATTCGCCGCCGCCTCCGCGGTCTCGGCATCAACCTGGGGTGGCAGCGTGGTGTACGTGTCCGAGCTGATCGCGATACCCGAGTGCCCCCGCGTCTCCTTGATCGTGTGCATGTCCCCGCCCGCGGCGTGGATCAGCGTTGCCCCCCATGGCGCAGATCGTGCAGCCAGCTCCCGAGGGCCCTGCATGACGCGGCATCCCGGGTGGAGACCGATCTCGACGCGTTTCGGGCCGACTGCAAGGACGTGACCGACGACGTGTCGGATCACGAGACGCGCCTGCACACCCTCGAGCGCACCCGCTGGCCGCTACCTTCCCTGGCCGCACTGACCGGAGTGGCCGCGCCACTGCTGACCCTCTACGGACTGCTGACCAAGTGAACGCGCCCCCGCTGTCCTTCGGGACTCGGAGGCGCTTTGGTCGTCCCCCCTGCAGCACGATGGCCTCCGCCGGAGCGGGGCCGTTCGTCCTTCCCCGACATCGGCCGGGGATACCGTTTTGAGTGTCGAGGTCAGAACGGAGTCCGTATGCCCGAGCACGCTGACAACACCCCCCTTACGTTCGGCCAGCGAGTTCGCCGCGCCCGTGAACGAGCCGGTCTCACCCGCCCGGTCCTCGGGGGGCTTGTGGGCCGCTCTACCGAGTGGGTCAAGTTCATCGAAACCGGCCGACTGCACATGCCGCGCCTGCCGCTGCTCCTGCGCCTCGCGGAAGTCCTGGGCATCGAGGACCTGGCCGAACTCACGGGAGAAGAACGGCTGGCCGCCGCGACCTACACCAAGGCGGTGCACGAGTCCCTGCCTGCGGTGAAGGCCGCTCTGACCACCTACCGTTTCGCGAACGACGCAGAACCGGAGACAGCGGCCGAGCTGGGGGCCCGGGTCCGGCAAGCCTGGCAGATGTGGCACGGCAGCGGAGACCACCGGACCCGCAGCGCCCTCCTGCTGCCGGACCTGCTGGCCGACTGTCAGCACGCTGCCCGCACCCTCGAAGGCACCGAACGGCGAGGCGCGCAGGTGGCGTTGGCGCAGACCTACCACCCGGCGCAGTTGTTCCTGGCGTTCCAGCCGGCTCCGGAACTGGTGATGCTCACCGGTGACCGCTCCATGGCCGCAGCGCCGGATGCCGACAGCCCGCACGCAATCGCGGTGGCGGCCTGGTACGTGAACCACGTCTTCCGCGACGCTGGCGAGCGCCATGAGGCCCGCGTGGACCTCGCCATGAAAGCGGCCAGCCTGCTCGACCCGGACCGCGGCCCGGAGGGGCTGGCGCGCTGGGGGCTGCTCCAGCTGGCCGCCGCCCTGTCCTACGCGCGGGTGGGGCGGCGTGGCGATGCGGAGCGGTACTGGGACCGCGCCGACGAGGCCGCTCGCCGACTCGGCGACGGCTACGCGCACCCGTGGCTGATCTTCGGTAGGGGCATGGTCGACGCCTACGCGGTGACGATGAACGCCGACCTGATGCGAGCGGGCGCGGCTATCGAGGCAGCCACGAGCATCGACCTCGGGCCGATGCCGTCGGCGACGCGCCGCAGCTTCCACCTGGCGGAAACGGCAAGGGCGTACAGCATGCAGGGAGAAAACGTTGCGGTTGTCCACCTGTTGAAGAAGGCATACGAGGTGTCGCCGGAGACGACGCGGTTCAACATCTTCGCCCGCTCGACTGTCTCGGAGCTGGCCTCGACGGGCAGCGCGATGATCCGCGATGACGTGCGCGACCTGACGCGTCGGCTCGGCGTGCCGGCGTAGACGGGTACAGGTTGTACCTCTCGGCGAAGGGGTAGCGCCTCTACCCCTCGCCGCACCAGGCTCACCTTACGGTCAAGACACGGGCAGTTCCGGGAGGAGTCGTTGCGGCGCCTGGCGGAGCGCATCCGCCAAGCCGGGCCGGGGCAGGTGGGCTGAGGTGTGGCAGTGCTTGTTCATCGCATCCCTGCTCGTGTTCTGGGTTGCCGCGCCTGCCGTGCTGGTGGTGCTGGCGGTCCGGCACAGCACCCTCTAGCTCCCGCTCCGGCTGTCGATGGAAGGACAGCGGCCGGCCGGAGCGGGTCACTGCAGAGCAAACACAAGTGATCACCGTGGGAGAAATCGTGATCGGCGAAGGCCCGGCACAACCCTCCGAAGCGCTGAAGTACTTCGGGGAGGTGGCCCGCCACTTCCGTGTCCGTGCGCGGCTGACGCACCAGGAACTGGGAGAGAAGCCGCACTACTCCGCGGGGCTCGTCGGCCATGTCGAGACCGTTGAGTGGCGCTCAAACCTACCGCACGCACACCGACTTCCAAGGCAGAGCGCTGGGCGCTGGGCGCTGGGCGCTGGTTCAGACAATTGCCAGCACCCCTTCCGTGGCCAGGCTCTCGTGCCGTGGACTAGTTGTGGACAAGACATCGCCCGAAAGGGCAAACGCAGGTTCGCGCCCTGCTGAAATGCTGAGCGCGCGGGCCCTCCGGAGCCGAGTGCGACGAGATCGGCTCGGTTGCGGTGGTTGCTGTACGGCAGCGGAGTACAGCAACCACCGCAACCTCAGCGGCCACCCCTACCTGTGGCTCGGGACGAAGAGAACGCCCCGGATCGAACGTGGTCCGGGGCGTTCGCGTGCCATCGGGAGGGCGCGGATCCGGCAGCAGGCGTCCCTTCGTACGACACCACGGGGGAAGGCGACTGTTGTGCCGACGGCCGAGGACCATACGAGACCGGATCGGCTCAGGTGCCCAGGTAGTCGTGCACCAGGCGGATGGCCGCGGCTCCCTCGCCCACCGCGGAGGCGACGCGCTTGATCGAGCCTCTCCGTACGTCTCCCGCGGCGAAGACGCCGGGCATGCTCGTTTCCAGGACCGAGGGGGCGCGACCATGATGGCGGTGTGCTCCGGACCTCTCGCGAATGTCCCGTCCGGTCAGGAGGTAGCCCTGGTCATCGCGGGCGATGCTGTCCGGGAGCCACTGCGTGTGCGGTTCACCGCCGATCAGGATGAACAGCGCGGTGGCCGGTACCCGCTCGACGGCGTCCGCCTTGCGGTCTGCGAGCGTCAGATATGCGAGGTGCCCGTCGCCGCCGCCGTCGACCACCTCGGTCCGATGGCGGACGATGATGTTCGGCGTCGCCTCGATGGCACGCACGAGATAGGCCGATGTGGACTTCGCCAGGTTGTCGCCCCGGACGACCAAGGTGACCGTGCGAGCGTGCTTGGCCAGATGCACCGCGGCCTGCCCGGCCGAGTTCCCGGCGCCGACGATGAACACGTCCTGGTCCTGCATTGCCCGGCTCTCGCTCACGGCCGCGCCGTAGAACACGCCGGAGCCGACGAGGGCTTCCAGCCTCGGCACACCGAGGCGCCGCCAGTCGATACCGGTGGTGATCACGACCCCACGGGCACTGACCTCCGAGCCGTCCAGCAGGTGGACCACTCGGCGGTCGCCGCGGCGTTCGAGCCCGATCGCTTGTTGCGCGAAGACGATGTGCGCGCCCATGAGCCACGCCTGTTCGCAGGTCTGCCCCATGAGGTCGCCACCGTTGATGCCATGGGGAAACCCGGGGTAGTTCCTGATCAGCGGGCTCGTCCCGGCCTGCCCGCCCGAGACGGCTTGTTCGAGCAGTACCGTGTCGAGCCCTTCGGAGGCGGCGTAGACGGCCGCCGTCAGGCCGGCCGCCCCGGCACCCACGATGGCGACGTCGCAGATGTTCACATCGTTCGTGACGCTGACCCCGATCGTACGGGCGAGGTCGGGCAGGCTCGGATCGACGAACACGTGGCCGTCGTGGCGAATCACCACCGGCAGCCGCGACGCGTCGAGCCCGGCCTCGCGCAGCAGACGTCGTCCGGCCTCCCGTTCCACCGGATAGACCCCGAACGGCATGCTGAAGCGCGTCATCACATCGCGTAGCCGCAGCACGCGGCTGTCGCCCTCCCGGGCGACGATGCGGAACAGTTCGAAGGTCGGCTCCTGCTCCTTCGTCCACGACGAGAGGAACGTGCTCACGGCGCGGTACATCGTTTCGTTGTCCATCCATGGCCGCACGAGGTGGTAATCCGCGCGGCCGAGTGCGATCGCCTGGACCGCTGGACTCGTCGACGAGTAGTCGCGGTCCACGAGCAGCACACGCTTGGCGCGCGGATACAGCTCATGGGCCCGTATGAGGACGTCGTCGGAGCCGTCGTCCACCAGCAGCAGTGCGACGGGTTCCTCGTCCCGCGCCAGTTCCTCGACAGCGGTCAGCGCAGCCTTCGACGAGCCCGCGCCCTTCACCGCGAATGCTCTGCCGAACCGTCGCGTGAGATCGGTGAGCAGCACATCAAACGAGCTCGGGTCGTGTTCCACCACGAAAATGACCGGCCACGCCACCTCTGCAAGCTTAATCGCGGCCGGCGGATCATGCGCTGCGACGGCTCGGGTGGCCGGTTCGACCCCGGCAGGCGGCTGGCGGATCCAGAACGCGGAGGGCCCGGACCGATCAAGGTCCGGGCGTTCGGCGTGGGGTTCCGGAGCCTCGTGCGGCCCGTCGCGGACGGCGGCGCGGGCTCTTCCCGGATGTGATCTCGAGCCGGCGGGTCTCGCCGTGCCTCGGGGCCACAGCTGCGTCGGGAGGTTGTCGCCTGGCCACCGCTAGCCCGCGATGCCCGGGCGGGCGGTGGCCAGGGCCGCCACGACGGCGGGGGGCGGGGACGTATGGACCAGCGGGTAGTCGATCTCGCCCCGGGAAGGGGCGACCGGCCAGGCCAGGTGTTCGCCTTCCAGGCAGAAGCGGGCGTCGGCGCCCTCCTTGTTGCCGCGGGCGTCGAGGCGGATCCAGGGGTTCGCGGACACCAGGTGGACCGCGGTGAGGCCGTGCAGGGCGAAGCTGCCGGGAGTGGCACCGGTCAGGCGCTGGTAGCAGAAGCCGGTGGGGATGCCCCGGGCACGCAGGAGCGCTGCCAGGAGGTGGGACTTGGCGTGGCAGATCCCATTGCGCTCGCGGAGGACGTCGGAGGCCACGTAGGCCGCGCTCCACTCGCCGACGTCCGCCGAGTGCGACACCTCGTCCCTGACGAACTCGAAAGCCGCTCGGGCCACCGCGGTGTCGGCGTGCGCGGTGTCGGCGTGCGCGGTGTCGTCGTGTGTGATGTCGTCGTGTGGGTCCCGTGCGACCGCGCTCTCGCGGATCGAGGGGTGATGGTGGTCGATGACGGCGTCTGCGACGAGGTGGTCGTCGAGCCGGTCCGACTCGAAGCGCAGACGCGGGGATCGGGCAGCCATGAGCGGGATTGTCGCGGGGGTGGCGGCCCTGGCAGCGAAGGGGTTTCCACGCGCCGGTGCGTTCCCTCCTCACCGTTCCGGTTGGGCCCGACGTCGGTCTCGCCGTGCGGGTTCGGCGCCATATGCCGTTCGGGACAGGGCTGTTGAATACCCGTTGCTAAATGTTGATCATATGAAGATCCCATCGTGGTTCACTTACTACCGTCAGTGACCACAAGCATGGGGGAATCAGTGACAAATCGGTCAATCAGGCGGAAAACCTGGGCCGTTGCAGCTCTTGCCTCTTCGGCGCTCGTCCTCACCACGGGGGTGCAGGGACACGCCAGCACTCCGAAGCACACCGCCGCGGACACCGTTGTCTCCTCGTCCGCGGGTTCCGCGATCGACTCGCAGCGTGCGCAGGACTACTGGACGCCCGAGCGCATGCGTCAGGCGATCCCGGCTTCCGGCCCGAAGGCCCCGAAGGTGAACCCGGGAGCGATCAGCGAGCGTGTCGAGAAGGGCGCGCCGACCAGCTACGCCGGTTCCGCTCCGGTCGCGGACGCGGTGTCCGACTCGGCCGCCGACCGTGCCGGCGGGCGTGCGGTGCGCGCGAAGAGCGTGCGTTCCGTGGGCAAGGTCTTCTTCTACAACCCGAGCGACAAGAAGAACTACGTCTGCTCGGCCAGCGCGATCAACAGCTCCTCGAAGCTGCTTGTCCTGACGGCCGGGCACTGCGTGCACGGCGGCAAGGGCAAGAAGTGGATGCAAAAGTGGATCTTCGTCCCCAAGTACTACAAGGGGAAGGAGCCTTACGGCCGCTTCTCCGCCAAGCGCCTGAACACCTTCAGCGCCTGGTCGACGAAGACCGACTTCCGCTACGACGTCGGCTTTGTGACGGTCTACAAGCAGAACGGCAAGACCCTGGTCAGCCGTGTGGGCGGTAACGGAATCTCGTTCAACTACCCGCACAAGGTGAGCGTGCGAGTGTACGGCTACCCGGCCGCCAGCCCGTTCGACGGCCGGACCCAGTGGCTGTGCAAGGGCACCACGCAGCAGGAGAACTCGGCTGGGCGGCTCAAGCTCCCCAACTGCAACCTCAACGGCGGCTCGAGCGGCGGCCCGTGGTTCCGCAAGTTCAGCACCACCTCGATGCTCGGCTACGCCAACGGTGTCCAGAGCACCCTTGACTACGACAAGGTCGGCAACGAGAGCCCCTACTTCGGTGAGGCTGTCCGCAAGCTGTACAACCAGGTCGGCAACGACACCTGACCGTCCCGCGCGGCCCTGTGCCGTGTGTGTACCTAGGGTGAGCACGTAGGCGAACGCCCCGGACCCCAGTGGTCCGGGGCGTTCGGTGTTCCGCGGTCACCGCCCCGTCACCGCCCCAGTTGCCGCCCCGTTCACCGCCCCCGTCGGCAACCCGGGTGCCGGCATCGTGCCCATCTACTTCAAAGGTTTGGCCGACTCGGGGAATGGGCTCGTCCTCGAAATCGCCTGCGCCGATCCCGGTTCCCCGCGGGCCACCCCCGACTGACCTGCGCGACCCGGGCCCTGACGACATGTCCGGGACGGAAGTTGCCGCCGGGACCAATCCACGCCCCTTCCCGCTCCGAAACCCAGAGTGCAGGCAAGGAAACACCGCGCCTGTGCCACGACCACCGGGTGGTTGTCCTCAACGGAGGGGCAGCCGCGATCAAGGGGATGAGAGACCGTGAAAGCCAAGCGCACCGCGCGGTTCGCCGTGCTTGCCGCCCTGCCCACCATCTTCGCTCTCGCCGCCGCGGCGCCCGCGAGCGCGGCCCCGGGCTCAGCGTTCCAGATCAATCTGGAGTCGCTCAACAACAGCGGTGCGACCGGCACCGTCATGCTCGGGGTGAACGGCACCCAGCTGACTGTGAAGATCGAGGCCGACGGCCTCACCCCGGGCGCCCCGCACGCCCAGCACCTCCACGGCTCCACGGAGGGCCACAACTTCCACTGCCCCGACGCCAGCGCGGACGCCGACGGCGACGGCATCGTCACCACCACCGAGGCCGTGCCCATGTACGGCGACATCAATATCTCGCTGACCACGGAAGGCGACACCTCGGCGAAGAGCGGGCTCGCGGTGGACCGTATGCCGAACGCCGACAGCACCGGGCACCTGTCCTACGAGCGGACCATCGCCGTCTCGCAGGACGTCGCCGACCACATCCAGGACCTGCACATCGTCCAGCACGGCATCGACCCGAACAAGAACGGCAAGTACGACTTCGGCAAGGGCAAGAGCGAACTCGACCCCAAGCTGCCCCAGGAGGCCACCGCCCCCACCGACTGCGGTGAGGTCGAGGGAGCCTCGGTCGGCGCCATGCCCGCAGGCGGTGTGGAGACCGGCTCCGGGTCCACCGCGGGAATCGAGTCCCCGGCGATGTTCGGTGTGGGCGGGGTGACGCTCGCGGGCGCGGCCGGGGCCTGGTTCCTGGCCCGCAGGCGCGAGCAAGGACAAGAAGGCTGAGGGCGGACGGGACACGACGATGGCCAACTCCTCCCAGCACGCGGCCGGACCACGACGTGGCCGCCGCCCGCTCTACATCGGCTCAGCAGTCCTCGCCCTGGTCGCCGTCGCGCTGATCGTGGTCGCCATGGGCCGCCAGGACCCGGCTCCACCGCAGGGCCCCGCCGCACAGCAGCAGGGACAGCAGGGACAGCACCAGGGGCACGACTCGGCCCGCGCCGGAACGAAGGTCAGGGGAACGGTGCTCAAGGCGTCCGCCCCCGAGCAGATCAGCATCCCGAGCCTGAATGTCTCCTCGTCGCTGGAGCGCCTCGGCCTCGACGCCAAGCAGGCCATGCAGACCCCTCGCGACCCCGACAAGGCCGGCTGGTTCACCCCCGGTCCCACACCGGGCGCCCTCGGCCCCTCGGTGATCGCCGGGCATGTGACCTGGAACGGCTCGCCCGGGGTGTTCTTCCGCCTCGCCCAGATGAAGAAGGGCGACACCGTCGAGGTCGGCCGCCAGGACGGCACCACGGCCGTGTTCACGGTGGACCGCACCGCCCGCTACGCCAAGGAGAGGTTTCCCACCATCGAGGTCTACCGCAACCTCGATCACGCGGGCCTGCGCCTGATCACCTGCGGTGGGGACTTCTCGGCGAAGGCGCACCACTACGCGGACAACATCGTGGTGTTCGCGCATCTGACGGGCACCAAGGCGGCTTGAGTTCGCGGGGTTCGTTCGCGCGAGCGACTTTCGTGCCGACCCCTTCAGTGCCGACCCCTTCAGTACCGAGGTCCTCGAGCGCCGAGCTCCTTCGTGGGCGGGGGTGCGGGCGCCTTCATCGGCTGCCCGCGCCCCGCCGACCCGCCGACGCGCCGACCCGCGGCGCCCGGCCCTGATGGCCCCGGCGTCGTACGGGTGGTCAGGACGCGTGCGTCGGCGTCGTCCGTGTGTGGCCGGGGTCGAGTGGCGGCGAGACCATCCCGCAGTGCATCCGGCACTCCGGGGCGCAGGCGCCCTCCTCCTCGGGGGCGCGTGCCAGGACATTCGAGCGGACCGTGAACCACGCGATCAGCGAGCCCACCACCAGGATCCCCGCGCACAACGGCATGGCCCGGCGGAAGGTCCGCGAGAACTCCGTCGCCGACCGGTAGGCCTCCGGGCTCGTCCCCGCCAGCAGCGGGAGCGCGGCCACCGCGATGAGACCGGCGGCCCGCGCGGCGGCGTTGTTGACCCCGCTGGCCAGACCCGCCCGCCCCACGTCCACGGACGCCAGGACGGTCGCGGTCAGGGGGGCCACCAGGGCGACCATGCCCAGGCCGAGGATCAGCAGCGCCGGCAGCACATCGCGCCAGTACACGGCGTGCGGCCCGACCCGGGTGATCAACAGCATGCCGGCCGCGCACAGCAGCGGGCCCACGGTGAGCGGGATGCGCGGGCCGATGCGCTGCCCGAGCTGGCCGGAGCGGGCCGACAGCAGCAGCATCATGATCGTTGTGGGCAGGAGCGCGGTGCCCGCCTGGAGCGCCGAGTACCCGGCCACCACCTGAAGGTCCAGCACGGCGAGGAAGAAGAAGCCGCCGAAGGCCGCGTACACGCACACGGTGACGGCGTTGACGGCCGTGAACTGGCGGGACCGGAAGATCTCCAGCGGCAGCATCGGGTCCGCCCGGCGCCGCTCCACCGCCACAAACGCCGCACCGAGCAGCACCCCGGCCACCGCCGGGAGCACCACCTGTGCCGACGCGCCCCGCCCCGGAGCCGCGATCAGCGCATACGTCAAGGAGCCGAGGGACAGCGCGGCGAGCGCCGCCCCCGTGACGTCGAAGGTCCGTCCCGCCTGGCGGGGATCGCTCGACTCCGGAACGTGCCGCAGCGCCACGGGTACGCACACCGCCGCGACCGGCAGATTGATCAGGAACACCCACCGCCAGCCGGGACCGTCCACCAGCCAGCCGCCCAGGAACGGTCCGACCGCCGCCGCCACCCCGCCGAGCCCGGACCAGGCGCCGACAGCGCGCGCCCGGTCGTCGGGATGGAAGGTGGACTGGATCAGCGCCAGCGAGCCCGGCGTCAGCAGCGCACCGCCGATGCCCTGCAGCGCCCGGGCGATGATCAGCACCCCGGCGTTCGGCGCCATCCCGCACAGCAGGGAGGCCAGCGCGAACCACACCACGCCCAGGACGAATACCCGGCGACGCCCGAAGCGGTCCCCGAGCGCCCCGCCGAGCAGGATCAGTCCCGCGAGCGTGAGCATGTAGGCGTTGACGGTCCACTGGAGGCCGGCCAGATCCGCGCCCAGGTCCTCGCCGATGTGGGGGAGGGCGACGTTGACGACCGTGCTGTCCAGCATCGCCATGCCGGAGCCGAGAACGGTGGTCGTCAATACCCACCGCCCCCTCGCCTCGGAGAGACGGACGCTTCCGGGAGCGGAGTCGGTCATACCAGCGATGATCCCCGGATCAGGAGGTCACAGCCACCCGTTGCGCCGGAATCCGCGGTGGATGACCACGCACGCCACGACCATCAGCACGATGACGACGGGGTAGCTGTACGTCCAGCGCAACTCCGGCATGTGGTCGAAGTTCATGCCGTAGATGGCGCACACCATGGTGGGGACGGCGATGATCGCGACCCAGGCGCTGATCTTGCGCATGTCCTCGTTCTGGGCGACGGTCACCTGCGCCAGATTCGCCTGGAGGATCGAGTTGAGCAGGTCGTCGAAGGCGGTGATCCGCTCGGTGACCTGGGCGAGGTGGTCGGAGACGTCGCGGAAGTACTTGCGGGTGTCCAGGTCGATCATGGGGACCGGCTGGGTGGACAGCGCCTGGAGGGGGCGGTCCAGCGGTGCCACGGCCCGCTTCAGCTCCAGCAGCTCGCGTTTGAGCTGGTAGATCCGGGTGGGGTCGGTGCCACGGCCGGATCGGTGGGCGAAGACGTCGGTCTCGACCACGTCGATGTCGTCCTGAACGGCCGAGGTGACCACGAGGTAGTCGTCCACGACGTGGTCCACTATCGCGTGCAGCACGGCCGCCGGGCCCTTGGCCAGCCGGGCGGGGTCGGCCTCGAGTTCCTCGCGCAGCGGGCCGAGGGAGCCGTGCCGCCCATGGCGGACCGAGATGACGAAGTCCGGCCCCGTGAAGACCATGATCTCGCCGGTGTCCACGACCTCGCTGGTGGCGGTCAGGCGGTCGTGCTCGACGTAGCGGACGGTCTTGACCACCGTGAACAGCGTCTCGTCGTACGTCTCCACCTTGGGCCGCTGGTGGGCGTGGACGGCGTCCTCGACGGCCAGCGGGTGCAGCCCGAACAGCTCGGCGACATCGGCGATCTCCGCCTGGCTGGGTTCGTGCAGGCCGATCCAGACGAAGCCGTTGCCGGACTTGCGGACGCGGGCGATGGCCTCGCCCGCCGGGCAGTGGCCGGTCTGCCGCTTGCCGTCGAGGTAGACCACGCAGTTCACGACCGAGCTGCCCAGCGGGGAGCGGGCGGGATGGCTGAGGTCGACCTTCGGTCGGCGGTGCGGGAGGCGCACCGCCTTCCGGAGACTGCGGATCATCGACATGGCGGGCTCCTTCGGGTTGGGCGTTGGGCTGTCCGCCCGTCCGCACTGGTATAGCCTGACCCCGGCCGAGAATCCACGAGGAGACACAGGAGGTGGGGCCCGCCATGAGCAGCCAACCTCCCAGTACGCACTGAAGCCGAACGGTTCTCATCAGCGCAGCGGTGAAGCTGCCCTGGTTGCCCGAAGCATCCGCAGCGCTCTCCTCGCCTCGGAGGTCCCCATGTCCGACTGGCGCCCTCGTGCCCTCCTGCCCACCAAGCGCGGCAGCCGCTCCAACGCGGCGAACCCCGCCGGTGACGGCTCCCACCGCGGTGCCCCGCCCCCAGCCGTGCCCACCGCGCCCGAGCACGAGATGGACCCCCGTCCGACACCGGCGGCCACTCCCGTCGAGCGCAGTGTGATCGACGCCGCGATCTACCGCGACGGCCACCGCATCGACTCACCGCCCACGCTCGCGGACGCCTGGCGCCGGCTGCCCGACCACCCGGGTTCGCTGGCCTGGATCGGGCTCTACCGGCCGACCGAGGCGCAGCTGCTGGCGGCGGCGGACGAGTTCGGGCTGCACGAGGTGGCGGTCGAGGACGCGATCGTGGCCCACCAGCGGCCCAAGCTGGAACGTTACGGCGACACCCTCTTCGTCGTCCTGCGCGCAGCCCGCTACATCGACGCCGCCGAGGAGGTCGACTTCGGCGAGCTGCACCTGTTCGTGGGCCCCGGCTTTGTGCTGACCGTGCGCCACAGCCAGGCCCCGGACCTCGCCGCCGTGCGCCGCCGGATGGAGGACGACCCCGATCTGCTCCGGCTGGGGCCGGAGGCGGTGCTCTACGCGGTGCTGGACGCCGTGGTCGACGGCTACGCCCCCGTGGTGGCGGGGCTCCAGAACGACATCGACGAGATCGAGACCGAGGTCTTCGGCGGCGACCCCAAGGTCTCCCGGCGTATCTACGAGCTGTCCCGGGAGGTCGTGGAGTTCCAGCGGGCGACCCGGCCGCTGCTGGAGATGCTGGAGGGGCTCGCCGCGGGCTTCGAGAAGTACGGCACCGACGAGGAACTCCAGCGCTACCTGCGGGACGTCGCCGACCACGCCACCACGGTGGTGGAGCGGGTGGACGGCTTCCGGCAGATGCTCACCGACATCATGTCGGTCAACGCCACGCTGGTGACGCAGGCGCAGAACGAGGAGATGCGCCGTCTCGCCGAGGCCAGCAACGCGCAGAACGACGAGATCAAGAAGATCTCCTCCTGGGCGGCGATCCTTTTCGCGCCCACGCTCATCGGCACCGTCTACGGCATGAACTTCGACCACATGCCGGAGCTGCACTGGCTCGGCGGCTACCCGTTCGCCCTGCTGTTGATGGCCGTGGTCTGCCTGGTGCTCTACCTGGTCTTCAAACGCCGCGACTGGCTGTAGCGAACGGGGCCGGTCACGGGGGACCGGAGCCGTTACGGCACTTCGCGCAGGTACATGGCCCCGCACGAGTGGCAGAACGGCTCCTCCGTGCTCCCCCAGGCCTCATCGCTCCGTGTGGGGGAGCCGGCTTCGAGCTCGCGGCCGCACATGGCCACACTGCCGGTCTTGCGCACCATGTGCCAGATCTTCACTCGGCTCGACCCCGGGTGGATCTCGGCGCGCATCTCATGCTCCATGGCGGCACCTCCTCCTCGACATGGTGCCCCTGCGGACGCGAAACGGCACGCCGGGTGACGTCCGGGGCATCACTTCCCGGTGGCGGTGGTGGCGGCGGCTGTGGCGCGGCGGCGCTGTGGCGCGGCGGTGGCGGCGGGGCGGCGGCGGCCGCGCGGCGGGGCGGCGCTCGGGCCGTGAGCTGCTCGACCGGGTGATGACCCAACCATCGGTGCATCTGCTGCCTGGATCATCCAGCCTATTTGCAGATGCGAGCTTCTCGGCTCTAAAGTGCCGCATATGCGGTCCTACACCATCGGTCAGGCGGCGCGCCTGCTCGGCGTCAGTCCCGACACCGCCCGCCGCTGGGCGGATGCCGGGCGGGTGCCCACGCATCGCGACGAGTCCGGGCGGCGGCTGATCGACGGACGGGACCTGGCGGCGTTCTCGGTGTCGCTGGCGGAGAGCGCCGGAGGCGACGACGAACCCTCCTACACCTCGGTGCGCAACGCGTTTCCGGGCATCGTCACCGCGGTCAAGCTCGGCGACATCGCCGCCCAGGTGGAGATCCAGGCCGGTCCACACCGGCTGGTCTCCCTGCTGACCAGGGAGGCCGTCGAGGAACTGGGCCTGGAGGTGGGCATGGAGGCCACCGCCCGCGTGAAGTCCACCAGCGTCCATATCGACCGCGCCTGACGCGGCTCGCCAGTCCCGGGCCGTCCCCCCGGGGGGCTCTCCCATGCAAGGAGCCATACCCTCATGTCCCCTCTGCTGTCCCGCCGCCGTGTCGCGGCCGCCACACTGACCGCCGCCCTCCTCGTGCCGCTGGCGGCCTGCGGCAGCGACGACGAGTCCGACTCCGGCAAGGCCGACAAGGGCTCGCCCGCGGCCTCCTCCTCGGGCGGCTCGGACAAGGGCGCCGACCTCACGGTGCTCGCCGCGTCCTCGCTCACCGACGTGTTCAAGACGGCCGGAGCCGCCTACGAGAAGGAGCACCCGGGAACGAAGGTGAAGTTCTCCTTCGCCGGCTCCCAGGAACTCGCCGCCCAGGTCAAGGCGGGCGCCCCGGCCGACGCGCTGGTCACCGCCGACACCAAGACCGTCGACGCGCTCAAGGCCGACACCGGCACTCCGACGGTGATCGCCAAGAACCGCCTGGTCATCGCGGTCGCCAAGGGCAACCCGAAGAAGGTCCAAGGCCTGAAGAACCTCTCCGACAAGAACCTCAAGGTGGTCCTGGCCGCCCCCGAGGTCCCCGTCGGCCGCTACAGCAAGAAGGTGCTCGACGGGCAGCACGTCAAGGTCAAGCCGGTCTCGCAGGAGCCGAATGTGAGGGCGGTGCTCAGCAAGGTCGAGCTCGGCGAGGCCGACGCGGGCCTGGTGTACGTCACCGACGCCGCCACCGCTCCGGGCAAGGTCGAGGCCGTCACGATCCCGGACGCCCAGAACGCCATCGCCTCCTATCCCGCAGTGACGCTCAAGCAGTCCAAGCAGGCGGAGGCCGCCGCCGACTTCGTGAAGTGGCTCAGCTCCGCCGAGGCGCAGAAGATCCTGCACGACGCCGGATTCCAGAAGCCCTGATCCGGCACAGGACGGGGAGCCTGCCCGAGCGGGGACGGACAGGCTCCTCCGGGCCCCAGCGGCCCCCGGAGCACACCTGGCAGCGATATGAGATCAGACACCCGCCGAGCCCCGGTGGCCCTCGCCATTCCGGCGGCGGCCGCTGTCGCCCTGCTCCTGCTGCCGCTGATCGGCGTGCTGACCCGCACTCCGTGGAGCGGCCTCGGCGAGCACCTGGGCCGACCCGAGGTCGTCGAGGCGCTCAAGCTGTCGCTGGTCGTCTCGCTCTGGGCCCTGGGCCTGTCCCTCCTGCTCGGTGTGCCACTGGCGTGGCTGCTCGCCCGGGTGGACTTTCCCGGTAGGACGCTGGTGCGTTCGCTCGTCCTCCTGCCGCTCGTGCTGCCGCCGACCGTGGGCGGGGTGGCGCTGCTGCTGGGCTTCGGGCGGCGGGGGATTCTCGGGGGGACTCTGGAGGACTGGTTCGGGGTCACCTTGCCGTTCACCACCTCTGGTGCGGTAGTGGCCGCGACCTTTGTCGCGATGCCGTTTCTCGTGATCAGCCTCGAAGGCGCGCTCGCGGGCCTCCATCCCCGCTACGAGGAGACCGCCGCCTCCCTCGGCGCCTCCCAGGTGCGGGTCTTCTTCACGGTCACGCTGCCCATGGTCGCCCCCGGCCTCGCCGCCGGGGCGGCGCTGACCTGGGCGCGGGCGCTGGGGGAGTTCGGGGCGACGATCACCTTCGCCGGGAATCTGCCCGGGGTCACCCAGACCCTGCCTCTTGAGGTGTACCTCCTCCTCCAGGACGACCCCGAAGGCGCCACCGCTGTCTCCCTCCTGCTGTTGGTGATCGCCATGGCGGTGCTGGTGGCGCTGCGCGGCCGGTGGACAGGCGCGGCACCGGCGAGTCGGCGGCGGCGCCGTCCAGAGGCGGAGACGCCGACCGACACCACGACCGACGCTGCGAATGACGCGGCGACCGACGCTGCGACCGGCACGGCGACCGGCACGGCGACCGACACCGCGACCGGCACCGCGACCGACACGGCAACAGTCACGGCAACAGTCACGGCAACAGACGCGGCGACCGACGCTGCGAATGACGCGGAGGTCGCGGTCGTCGCGGTGGCGGCGGGCGGCGTGGCGGCGGGCGGTGTGGCAGAGCCCGTCGCCGTGGCAGTGGGCGATACGCCCGGAGCCCGTGTCGGCGGCGGCGAGCCCGTCGCCGGGGACGGGCGGGTGTCCGCCGAGAGCGAGCGGTGGTCGCTCAGCGCCCGCGTCACCGGCTTCACCGACCTGATGCTGGACGCCGAGCCCGGGACCACCATCGCCGTGGTCGGCCCCAACGGCGCGGGGAAGACCACCCTCCTGCGTGCCATGCTCGGCCTCACCAACCGCTCCCATGCCGAACTCCGCCTGGGCGACCGCGAGGTGACCGCTCTTCCTCCTCACCGCAGGGCAGTGGCCTGGGTCCCGCAGGACGGCGCCCTCTTCCCTCATCTCACCGCCCTTCGCAACACCGCCTATGGGATGAGGGCCCATGGCACGGGCCGGGCCGAAGCCCGAAGGGCCGCCCAGCAGTGGCTGGACCGGCTGGGCGTCGGCCACCTCGCCAACCGCAGGCCCACCCAGCTCTCCGGTGGTCAGGCCCAGCGCGTCGCCCTCGCCCGCGCCTTGGCGGCCCGTCCCCGGCTCCTCCTGCTGGACGAACCACTCGCCGCGCTCGACCAGACCACTCGCGCCCGTGTGCGGCACACCTTGCGCCACCATCTCTCCGGCTTCGGCGGCGTCTGCCTGATCGTCACCCATGACCCCGTGGAGGCGGTCTCCCTCGCCGACCGGGTCCTGGTCCTCGACGAGGGCCGTGCCCTCCACTACGCCCCGCCCGCCGAAGTAAGCCGCCATCCGCGCTCGCCCTGGGTGGCCCGGATGCTCGGCCGCAACGCCTGGGCGGGCATGACGACGGACGACGGTCTCGCGCTGCCGGGCGAGGGGCGTATCGTCGTCGCCGACCCGCTGCCCGAGGGTGCCGAAGCACTGGCGATCATCGGCCCCGAGGCCGTCTCGCTCCACCGCGACCGCCCCCGGGGCAGCCCCCGCAATGTCTGGCCCGGCCGCATCCGCGAGATCACCACCGTTGGCAGCCGCCTGCGGGTGCTGGTGGCCTCCGACGAGGTCCCGGACATCGTCGCGGAGATCACCCCGCACGCTGCCGCCGAGCTGGGTCTGGCCGAGCTGACCCCGGTGTGGACCAGCGTGAAGGCCACCGAGGTCACCCTGGTGGCCCTCTAGTCACTGGGCAGTGGCCACGGTGTCCGGCAGGACCCGGCGGGAGGGTGCCCTGTCCCGAACGGCACCCTCCCCCGAACGGCACCCGTCGGTCGGCTACCGCTGGGTGCGCACCGGTATCGGGGGCACCAGGGCGTGGCCGGGACCATCGGCCTGCGCGTCGGGACCGGACTCCTCACCATGGGAGAGGTGCGGCAGCCATCCGAGCCACCGAGGCAGATACCAGTTCCGCTCGCCGAGCAGGGTCATCAGCGCGGGCAGGAGCAGCGTCCGTATGACGGTCGCGTCCAGAAGGACGGCCACCGCGAGTCCGACGCCCATCTGTTTCATGTCCTGCATCGACAGGGTCGCGAAGACCGAGAACACGGCGACCATGATGACGGCGGCACTGGTGACCGCTCCGGCGGTGGAGCGCACCCCGTGGGCCACGGCATCGGCGGTGGTCATACCCCGGTCGCGGGCCTCGCGTATGCGGGACACCACGAACACGTGGTAGTCCATCGACAGTCCGAAGAGGACAACGAGGACGAACAGCGGCATCCACGACTCGATCGCACCGGCCTTCTCCGTGCCGAACAGGTCCGCGCCCCACCCGTGCTGGAAGACCGCGACCATCACTCCGAAAGCGGCTGCCACCGACAGCAGGTTGAGCGCTATGGACGTCGCCGCGACGACCACGGACCGGAAGGACACCAGCATGAGGAGGAAGGTCACTCCCGTGACGAAGAGCAGGACCGGAGTGATGTCCTTGCCCAACTGGTCGGAGAAGTCGAGGGAACCGGCCAGCTCACCGTCCACATAGGCCGTGGACACCTTGCCGACGGTGGACGGCACCACGTCCTCGCGCAGGGTGGACAGCGCGTGCCGTGAGACCGCGCCCGTGCCGTCGCCGGCCAGGGGAATGTCGATCTGTGCGACGTTCTGCGCGGGATGCACCCGCACGGTCACCGGCTTGCCGAACTCCTGGGACCTCGCGACAGCCGACTCCAGATCCGCGATGGCGTCGCGGACCTTCGGCGACCGGATGTCATCGGCCTCGACCACGATCTGGGCCGGGGCCGGGCCGCCAGGGAAGGAGTGGGTGATCCGCTTGTACGAGGTGGCCAGCGGATGGTCGGAGGCCACCTGCCGCTCGAGGCCGATCTGCTCGGTCTTCATGCCCAGGGCAGGAGCGGCCAGGGCGAGGAGTACTCCGGCGGCGACCAGCGCGAACACCTTCGGACGGGCCAGCACCGGGCGCAGCACGGCCCCGATGAAGCGGCCGCGCGGACGCCCGGCCCGCTTGCGGGAGTTGAGGAAGGGGATCCTGCCGAACTCGATCCTGTCGCCGAGCAGGGAGAGCAGTGCGGGCAGCACCGTCACCGAGCCGAGCATCGCGATGAACACCACCAGAATCGTGGCGATCGCGAACCCCTTGAACAGCAGGAGGCCGGAGAAGAACATCCCCGCCATGGCGACCATGACGGTCAGGCCCGACACCAGCACCGCGCGGCCGGATGTGGCCGCGGCGATCCGCAGCGCCGTCTCCTTGTCCCGCCCGGCGGCGCGCTCGTCCCGCTCCCTGCGCAGGTAGAACAGGCAGTAGTCGACGCCCACGGCGAGGCCCATCAGGAGCATCACCGACGCCGTCGTGTCGGCCACATGCATCGTGTGGCTGGCAAGGACCAGAAGCCCATTGGCCGCGAGGAACGCGGTGATGGCCAGGCCCACCGGGAGCACCGCGGCCATCAGAGCGCCGAA
The DNA here is from genome assembly GCF_014646055.1 of Wenjunlia tyrosinilytica. Lineage (GTDB taxonomy): Bacteria > Actinomycetota > Actinomycetes > Streptomycetales > Streptomycetaceae > Wenjunlia > Wenjunlia tyrosinilytica. The sequence goes on along the minus strand of NZ_BMMS01000009.1, from coordinate 144,253 downwards.
CGCCACCAGCAGGATGCCGAGGGCCACGGGCACAGCGGTCAGCTCGGCCGAGGCGAAGTCGTCGCCGAGTATCTTGTCGAGCCAGTGCTGGGCGCTGCCGTCGCCGAACTCCCCTATCGACGCCTCGGGGTGGTCGGCCTGCGCCTTCTTCACGGCGTCGAGGATCGGGGCGACCCGGTCGCCCGCCTTGTCGGGGTCACCCGTGAGGTCGAATCGGATCAGGGCGTCACGGCCGTTCTCCGAAACCACGGGTGCCTTGATGCCGACCGCCCGGCCGGTGTGGCGGATGCCCTCGGTGACGGCCTTCGCCGCCGCCCGCCAGCCGCCGGCCTCGGTGGAGCCGACGATCACCATCTCGCTCGCCGGGTCCTTGATCCCCGCGTCGAAGAGGATGCGCTGGGCGCGGGCGGAGTCACCCGCCCCGTTCTCGTAGTCGTCCATCTTGTCCTGGCCGACCATGCCGCCGACCAGGACGGCGGCGACCACGAACAACAGCCATCCGAAGATCGCCGTCTTTCGGTGGCGGGCGCTCCAGCCGCCGAGCCTGGCAGCGAGATTGTCTCTCATGACGTCTCCCCAGCGATGTGATGTCGCCGTCGACGCTACGAATTCGACGGCCCCGCCCCCAGCCGTCCAGATCCCCGATCCGCGGTGCACTCAGCTACACCCCCACTGGGGTGCAAGGCCCAGTGACCCGCCTGCGCCCATGCGGCAGTGTTGGCCGTGCACGACGACATCGGCTTGGGAGGCGGCATGACGGTCAAGGCTGGACTACTCGCGGCGGTACGGGGATTCACCGTCGCGGTGCTCTCGATGGCTGTGTCCCTGGCCCACTACATCCTCGTCACGGTCTCCATCGCTCTCATCCCGATCGGGATCGGTGTCCTCACTACTCCCGTGCTCATGCAGAGCGCACGCGCCCAACTCAATATGCGCAGACGCATCTCCGATGAGTGGTTCGGCGTGGAGGTCGCCGTCCCCTACCGGAAGGAGCCGCGGTTCCAGGGCGGCGTCATCGGTCAGGCGCAGCGCTGCCAGTGGATGCTGCGGGACCCGGCGACCTGGCGGGATCTGCTGTGGATGTTCATCGACCCCTCCGTCGGCTTCACTCTGGGCATCCTGCCCCTGGCGCTGATCGGCGAGGGCGTGTACGGCTTCGTACTCGCCGCGGGTGTGTGGAAGCCGGTCTACGACGCCGGCGGCGGCGAGTGGTACGGCTTCATCCATGTCACGAGCCAGACCAGCGCGTTCATGGCGGCGGGCCTCGGCATCGTGTTCTTGGCGACAGGTCTGCGCTTCGGCCCGGCGATCACACGCGGCCAGGCCCTGGTTGCCCGCGCTCTGCTGGGACCCAACCACGAGCGGGAGTTGGAGCTGCGCGTCGAGCGGCTCACCGAGACCCGCTCGGATGCCCTTGACACCTCGGCGGCAGAGTTGCGCCGCATCGAGCGGGATCTGCACGACGGCGCCCAGGCACGGCTGGTGGCCATGGGGATGAGCCTCGGCGCGGTCGAGCGGCTCATGGAACGGGACCCGGAGCGGGCCAAGTTGCTCCTCGCCCAGGCCCGGGAGTCCTCCGCGATGGCGCTGCACGAGCTGCGCGACCTGGTGCGCGGCATCCATCCGCCGGTGCTGGCCGAGCGCGGTCTGGGGGACGCGGTGCGCGCGCTGGCGCTGCGGATACCCATCAGGACCGAGGTCACGGTCGAGCTGTCCGGCCGCGCGGACGCACCCGTTGAGGCGGCGGCGTACTTCGCTGTGTCGGAGACACTGGCCAACGCGGCCAAGCACTCGGGCGCGGAGCAGATCTGGATCGACATCAGGCACGAGGGCGGCATGCTGCGCATAGCAGTTGTCGACGACGGCCAAGGCGGCGCGGACCTCGAGAGGGGCACGGGGCTGCGCGGGGTGGAGCGCCGACTCGGTACATTCGACGGAGTCCTCGCCTTGAGCAGCCCGCCGGGCGGTCCGACGATGGTCACGATGGAGCTGCCTTGCGTGTTGTCCTCGCCGAAGACCTCTTCCTCCTGAGGGACGGTTTGGTGCGGTTGCTCGAGGCGTACGACTTCGAGATCGCGGCCGCCGTCGACAATGGTCCGGAGCTGGCGAGGGCGCTCACCGAGCTCAAGCCGGATGTGGCGGTCGTGGATGTGCGTCTGCCGCCGTCGTTCACGGACGAGGGGCTTCAGGCGGCCCTGCACGCACGGCGGGAGACCCCCGGTCTTCCGGTGCTGGTGCTGTCGCAGCATGTGGAGCAGTTGTACGCGGGAGAGTTGCTCGCGGACGGCAGCGGTGGGGTGGGATATCTGCTCAAGGACCGCGTGTTCGACGCGGACCAGTTCATCGACGCGGTACGCCGGGTGGCCGCCGGCGGCACGGCGATGGATCCCCAGGTCATCTCCCAGCTCCTCGCCCGTAACGCCCGGGACGAGCCGCTGGGCCGGTTGACACCACGTGAGAGAGAGGTGCTCGAACTGATGGCGGAGGGCCGGTCGAACGCCGCCATCGCCCAGCGTCTCGTCATCACCGAAAGAGCCGTCACAAAGCACACATCGAACATCTTCGGGAAGCTCCGGCTGCCGCCCTCGGACGATGACAATCGGCGGGTTCTGGCAGTGCTGGCTTACCTCAATGGCACATGAATCGGCCGTCGGAAGGGGGGGTATCACAGGAGCGTGGCAGCCACGCGCGGTATTGACGTCTCGGTCCACCAGGGTGCGCAGGACTGGAAGAAGCACATCAGGGGCGGTGTGACCTTCGCTTTCGCCAAGGCGAGCGAGGGCCAGCACACCCGGGACCCGCACTTCACCATGCACATCAAGGCCATCAAAGCGGCGGGCCTGGTGCCGGGGGCCTATCACTTCGCCTGGCCGAACCAGAGCGCCACGGTCGAGGCCAACAACTACATAGCCGCCGTAAAGCCGCACGCGGGCAAGGGCTTTGTGCACTGGCTGGATCTGGAGCGCTACGAGGACGGCCGCAACTACCGCGGCCGCAGCGCCGCCCATATCCACTCCTATGTGGCGCACTGGCTGGCCGCCGTCCGCAAGGCGTTCCCCGGTCAGCGCACCGGCGTCTACACCAGCCGATCCGACCTGTCCGCCGGGCATGTGCCGCACGGAACGACACTGTGGTACCCGGAGTACCCGTGGGGTCGCAACGGCAGCTACTCCAAGGCCGAGGACCACTCCCGGCCGACCCTGCCCCAAGGACATGGACACCCGTTGATCTGGCAGTTCACGGGCACCCCGCTGGACCGGAGCATCGCTTACCTGTCCGCCGCCGCGTTCCGCTCCTGGGCGCACGGCGGACCTGCAGAAACCGACCCCGAGGACGACGACGTGGCGTACCGCACGAGCCTGGGCAAGACAAAGGAACAGAGCCTGCCCTGGGGCGAGTTCACCCCCATAACCTGGAATGTCGAGCACGGCGATCCGCAGAAGGCCCACGCCGACGGCAACCATCCCGGTTATGTCGCTCCGGCGACGTCATGGGCGGACTTCAACGGGCGCCTCGTGATCAGCGGCACCCAGCCCGGTGACAGCGTCCAGGTGCAGTACCAGGTGCACGACTGGAAGGACGGCAAGTCGCACGGGGTCTGGACGGAGATCATCCTCGACCACGCCTCGACGTCGGGCAGCGACTTCCTGCCCGTCCCCTTCAGCAAGGGGCTCACCAAGGGCCAGCATGTCTATGTGGCGATCAAACCCATGCCGGGCAGCGGCGGTGCCGACGGCCGCTCAGCCCCCAAGGTGGCCGAGGGGCGTTGGACGATCCGTCAGGATGTGAAGTAGCGGAGCTCGGGGCGGTTGGCCGCGGGCAGTCGGGCCCAGGCGCCAGGCGCCGGTCTTCATGCGCCGGTACTCGGGCGCCGGTTTTCAGGCGCCGGTTTTCAGCAACGGACGTCAGTTGGCGGGCGCCCGGCAGTGGCCGTCGGGCGGAGGCTTCGAGGTCGGAGATGGCTTCCTTGAGCCATTCGCGCTCGGCGGGGGCGGTGGCGCGGGCCCACCCGCAGCATGCTTTAGCGGAAAGGGTCGTCGACCTCCGCCATGCGCACCGGCTCGCCGTCCTTGTAGAGGAAGCTCGCGGGGGATGTCGCGGAAGGCGAGCCTGCGCCTGAGCACGTCGGCCTGCTCGGCCTGCTCGGACGGCTCGGCCTGCTCGGACGGCTCGGACGGCTCGGGCAGAAGGCGCAGGAAGGCCGGAAGGATGAAGGGCTTGTGGCCGTCGGTGATCTCGACGTCCTTCGGTGAGCGCAGGCGGAGAACGGTGAGCGCAGGCGTCGAACGGTGAGCGCGGGGATGCGGCGGCGCGTCGGCGTGGCGGCGGACACGAGGAGCTGCGGCGGACACGGGGAGCGGTGACCGCTCGAACGAGCCGCGGGGCAGGGGCAACGGCTCCCGGCGCCAACCGTGACACCATCGGGCCGTGATCGAGCTCGGCTACTCCCTGTCCAAGCGCTTCCCCGACCCGCCGCAGACGGACTACCGCACGGCGGACGTACGGACGCTGCGTCATGACCTGTTCTCCGGCGACGTCTACGTGGCCGACGAGGAGGCGGAGCTGTCCACAACCTGGGGATGGGTGCCGGTCCTCGACTTCGCCTGGGCGCTGTGCGACATCGTGGAGGAGCTGGACCAGGACCCCGCGGGCAGCCGCAGCGCCAGGGTGCAGAGCGCCGAGCTGGACTTCACCGAGACGGCGGACCGGCTGCGGTTCGCCCGTAGGTTCGGATGGGTGGAGATCCGGGCGGACTGGGTCGAGGACGAGCGGCTGACCGTTCGCCACGAGGACCTGCGGCGCGAGGCCCGTGACTTCCTGCACGACCTGATCGAGGACCTCAACGACATGCACGAGGGCCTCGCGGCCAACCCCGCGCTGTGGCTGCTGGCCACGCGGTTCCCCCGCGTCTAGCCGCCGCCCGGCAGCGACAGCCCGGCAGCGACAGCACCGCAGCGACAGCCCGGCAGTGACAACCCGAACGGCCCCCGTGCACCCGAATGGGTGAAGGGGGCCGTTCGGCGCGCTGTCAGATGTTGACGCCGAAGTCCTTCGCGATGCCCGAGAGGCCCGAGGCGTAGCCCTGGCCCACGGCGCGGAACTTCCACTCGGCGCCGTTGCGGTACAGCTCGCCGAAGACCATCGCGGTCTCGGTGGCCGCGTCCTCGGTCAGGTCGTAGCGGGCGATCTCGGCTCCGCCGGCCTGGTTGATGACGCGGATGTAGGCGTTGCGGACCTGGCCGAAGTTCTGGCCGCGGTTCTCCGCGTCGTAGACCGAGACCGGGAAGACGATCTTGTCGACGTCGGCGGGCAGGCCCGCGAGGTTGACGTTGATCGCCTCGTCGTCGCCCGCGCCCTCGCCGGTGCGGTTGTCGCCGGTGTGGACGATGGTCTGGTCCGGGGTCGACTTGTTGTTGAAGAAGACGAAGTGTCCGTCCGAGACGACCTTGCCCGTCGCGTTCACCGCGATGGCGCTCGCGTCGAGGTCGAAGTCGGTACCGGTCGTGGTGCGGACGTCCCAGCCGAGGCCGACCGTGACGGCGGTGAGGCCGGGGGCCTCCTTGGTGAGCGAGACATTGCCGCCCTTGGACAGGCTTACAGCCATCGGGGGTACCTTCCTCCGTTTGTGTCGAGCGTCCGTCGTGTCAGGGTCGACGACGACTGCGCCGACGCTATCGCTAACCCACAGAACGCCGTCAGGGGGATGCGCGGTTCCCTTGGGGGAGAAAACGCCGTGACGGCGCGCGCCCGGCTGCGCGATCATTGGGACCATGTCCGGGCCCGTGCACATCCGCGGCTCGGTCTCCGTCCCGGAGGCCGAGCTCCAGTGGCGTTTCTCGCGCTCGTCCGGGCCTGGCGGCCAGCATGTGAACACCAGCGACAGCCAGGTGGAGCTGCGCTACGACATAGCCAACTCGGCCGTGCTGCCCGAGGTGTGGAGGGAGCGCGCGCTGGAGCGGCTGGCGGGCAGGCTCGTCGACGGCGTGGTGTCCGTGCGCGCGTCCGAGCACCGCTCGCAGTGGCGCAACCGCGAGGTTGCCCTCACCAGGCTGGGCGCCCTGCTCGCCGAGGCGACCGCGCCCCCGCCGCGCCCCCGCAGGGCGACCAGGCCGACCCGCGGGATGATCGAGCGCCGGCTGGAGAACAAGCGCCGCCGCAGCCAGATCAAACGCGGGCGCAGCGGCCGCTACGAGACGTAGCCTGCGGCGCTCAGCGGCGCCAAGCCCGCCCGGCCCGGGCAAGCATCCGGCCACGACCCGGCCCGGGCAAGCATCCGGCCACGACCCGGCCCGGGCAAGCATCCGGCCACGACCCGGCGCGCATCCCGCTTCCCGCTTGCCTGGCCTGGCGGCCGGCACGGGAACACGAGCGACAGCCAGGTTTCGAGCGGCGCGGATCCGCGTCGCCCTTGGATCCCCCTACTTCGACAAATACCGGTACTTCCCCCGGAAATACGCCAGCGGCCCGCCGTCCGCGCTCGGGGTCTGCGCCGCGAGCACCAGCCCGATGGCGAGGGTGTGGTCACCGGCGGGGACGAGTTGCTCGGTCCGGCACTCCAGCACCGCCAGTGCCCCGCCGAGGATCGGCGCCCCCGACTCCTCCCCGCGGTAGTACGGGATGTCCTCGAACAGCAGCCGGTCGCTGATCCGCCCGCGCATCGCGAACCGCCCCGCGATGTGCCGCTGGCTCTCCGAGAGCACCGACACCGCCCACAGCGGCTGCCGGGAGAGCAGTTCCTCCATGCGCGAGTCGTTCCGGACGCTGACCGTGACGAGCGGCGGATCGAGGGACACCGACATGAACGCCGTGGCGGTCATCCCCACGTCCTCACCGCGGGGCCCGTCCTCCGGGTCGTGCGCGGTGACGAGGACAACGCCTCCCGCGAGGCGGGAGAGCGCGGCTCTGTAGTCGTCGGGATGCACGCTTCCAGCATGGCGGTCGGTCGGCTCGGCGGGGTCGGCCGTGGTCGTCTGTGAGGTGTCCTGCACAATCTGTCGCACACTTTGAACGCTATCCCCGCCGCATACGTGGGATAAGGGGCCAGGGGTGTATGCGCAGGCAAGACCTTCGACCGAGGCCGGTCGAGGACGATCGAACAAATGCCGAAACGGCGCAGGATCAGCACCGCAACCGTGCCGGAACCGGGCAACTCCATCACAACTTGCACACAACATGCTGTGAGGTGAGTCACAAGCGCCACTAATTGTTGACCCTGCGTACCGAGCGCACTGCTCGCTGTGATTCAGTTGCTTCTGCGATCGGACCATAGGAAATGTCAGGAGACGACGTCGAGGGCTCGGGGAGATCAATGGAAGCCGAGTCGGAGCAGTATGTCCGGCTGGGGACCCTGCGTCAGCTGCACCAAGTTGTTGCGGAGCTGAACGCGGCCCGCAGCCTGGCCGAGACCCTGCAGGCGGTCGCGGACGGTGTCGTGTCCGGGCTCGGATTCCAGATCGCCGTCGTGAACCTGGTCGGCCCGGACGGCGATCTCGTGGTCGCCGCGGTGTCCGGCAGCGCCGCCGCAGAGGCGCTCATGGCCGGGCGGGTCGGCTCGCGCGAGGCCTGGGACCGGCGTCTTTCCATGGGCGAGGTGTGGGGCACCCTGTGCTTCATCCCGTACGAGATCGGCTGGAGCCTCGACGGCGACGACGTGCCCTCCTGGCCGGGCGAGGGCCCGGCGTCGCCGATGTACCCGGACAGCTGGCACCCGAACGACCGTCTCTTCGCCCCCATGTACAGCAGCAACGAGCTGCTCGGTGTGCTCTCCGTCGACCGGCCGCGCAACGGCAAGCGCCCCGGCCCCTGGGTCCGCGAGGCCCTGCAGATGTACAGCTCCCAGGCCGGCATCGCCATCAGCAACGCGCGGCTGCGCTCCAATATGCAGCGCGCCCTGGTCCGCCTCGAGCGCGAACAGCAGGCGCTGCGGGCCAGCGAGGAGAGCTTCCGCCAGGCGTTCGAGTACGCCCCCAGCGGCATGGCCATCGCCGAGATGAGCGGGGACCAGCAGGGGAAGCTGCACCGCGCCAATGACGCCCTGTGCCGCCTGCTCGGCCGCCCGGCGACGATCCTGCGCCGCTACTCCTTCGCCGACCTGGTCCACCTCGAGGACCTGGATCTGCTCGTGCGCACCTCGGCCGAGGGCGGCCGGGCGGAGCTTCGGCTCTCTCGCCCCGACGGCAGCTACCTGTGGGTCTCGCTGCGCAACTCGGTCGTCGCCGACGCCGCCGACGGCCCACGCTACCTGCTCACGCACGTCGAGGACATCGAGGAGCGCAAGCGGCACGAACTCCAGCTCGCCCACCGGGCCAGCCACGACGCGCTCACCGGGCTGCCGAACAGCGCCGAGCTGCGCTCCCGCCTCGGGCGGCGGCTGTGTGATCGCGCACATGAGCCGGACGCCGCCGGCATAGGCTCGGTCACGACCTTGGACACGGGGCTGGCGGACGCGTTCGACAGCTTCGGCCTCGAGGGCCTGACGATGCCGACGGGCTACGACGGCCATGTCCACGCGGTGACGCCGGACGGGGAGTCCGCCGACCCGGATGTCGAGGGCCAGGGCGACGACCGCGGGATCAAGGGCGTCGCGGTGCTCTTCTGCGACCTCGACGGCTTCAAGTCGATCAACGACAGGTTCGGGCACCACACCGGGGACGCCGTCCTGGTGGAGGTGGCGCGCAGGCTGTCCAACGCCGTGCGCGACGGTGACACGGTGGCCCGGCTCGGCGGTGACGAGTTCGTGGTGCTCGCGGACGGGCTCGGCAGGGCCGACGCCTCGGAGCTCGCGGAACGCCTGCGTACGGCGCTGTCGCCGCCGATGCGTGTGGACGGCCGGGCCGTCAGGGTGGGGGCGAGCTTCGGCATCGGCTGGGCCGCCTGCGGGATGACCGCCGAAGAGGTGCTGCACAGTGCCGACCAGCGGATGTACGTCGACAAGAGATCCCGTTCCCGCAACCACCGCAGGGCCGGTTGAACCCGTCCGTCTGCCGAACGTGGATACTGGCACTCCTCCGTTCGGGGTAGGGTGCAGCGGGTCAGGTATGTCCGCAACGCTGCGGTCGGCAGACGCCGTGAGGGCTGCCACCGGTTGAACGATCATGAACATTGGCCATCGCGCAGAAGATCTGCTTCCCCCGAGCACCCCGGCCCTGATACGGCTGACGGGCGCGAGTGCGCCAAGGCCAGCTTCAGTGGGAGGTTGACGAGCGGATGACTGCCGGCACCAACGGCCATGGCAACGGGACGCCCGAGGACGACGATCCGTTCGCCTACCTGTACCGCCAGGAGGGCGGCGAGGGCCACAGCGCCGACGCCGCGACGCAGGTGCAGCCCCAGTACGGGCAGCCGGGCGTTCCGCGGACCTCGTACAACCAGGTCACGCGCGTCGGGCAGAACACCTCACGCCAGGGCCAGCGCACCGGCGGGTACGGCTACCCGCCCCAGTCGCCGCCGCAGGGCGGGTACGGCTACCCGCCCCAGCAGGCCCAGTCCGCGCCGCCGGAGTACGGGCAGCCGGACTACGGGCAGCCGACGTACGCCCAGCCGCAGTACGCCCCCGAGCCCCAGGCCGACCCCGCCTACAGCGGCGGCGGAAGCGGCGGCAGGCGCGGCGCGGGGCGCTCCGGCGGCGGCAACGGCAACCGCGGTCTGCTCATAGGCGCGGTCGCGGTCGTGGCGGCGGTGGCCGTCGTCATCGCCATCGTGATGTTGGTCGGCGACAACGGGAAGGACGACAAGGCCGACAACCCCCGTCCCAGTGCGTCGCACCAGCCGAGCCAGGACGACACGAAGAAGCCGACGGACAAGCCCGTCGACGAGCTGCCGCCGGTGACCGACGCGTCGGCGATGGTCCTCGAGGGCGGTGCCGCCAAGAGCACCGAGCGCACGGGCGCCCTCGGCAAGGACGGGGTGTACGTCGACCACATGAACACCCCCGGCGCCGCCGCCACCTGGCAGGTCAAGGTGCCCGAGGCCGGGCGGTACCGGTTCAACGTGCACTACGGCAACGCCGGTGAGGACGCCACCGCGACCCTGGTCGTGAACGGCAAGCCGCAGAAGCTGGGCCTGGACAACTACACGCACAAGGACGACTGGTCGCAGGCGTGGACCAAGTCCTACGGCCTGGTCACGCTCAAGGCGGGCAAGAACACCATCGCGGTCACCTGCGGCTCGGACGACCAGTGCGAATTCAACCTCGACCAGATCGCCCTCACCAGGTCGGGCTACCCGGCGAAGTGGCCGTAGCCGCTCCGGGCGCGCCCACCGACACCTGGTCGCCGGGGGAGAGACCGAGGCGGGCGGCGGCGCTGCCGCCGTTGACCGCCACCGTGAACAGCCCCGCGGAGTCGGTGTAGCCGACCAGGCCGCCCGCCGGGACATCGGCGAACGTCCCGGCGTACGGCACCTCGCCGCCGGCCTGGGGTGTGCGCACGTACACGGCGGCGCCCGGCCCCGGCCGCAGGCCCAGCTGCGCGAGCAGTTCGGGGTCGAGGCTGGTCTGCACATTGCCGAAGTGGTCCACCGTCACCACCTCGCCCTCCGCGCGCCCCGCGTCGAGGTCGAGGTGGCGCTCGGGCGCGGGCAGCCGCACCAGCTCCGCGGGGGCGAACGCGGGACCCACCTCGGCCAGCGCAACCCCATTGGCCAGATGCGCGGCGACGGGGGCGAACACGTCCCGGCCGTGGAAGGTCGAGGAGACATGAGCGCCCATCAGTTCGGGGTTCGTCAGCTCGTGCGCCGAGACGACTCCGCCGAGACTGTCGGTGGCGGGGTGCAGGATTCCGTTGTCGGGGCCGACGAGGATGTCACCGCGCGCGGTGGCCAGGGCGATGGAGCGGCGCGCCGTGCCCACGCCGGGGTCCACGACGGCGATGTGTACGGTGCGCGACGGCAGATGGGGGAGCGTCTGGGCCAGCACGGCGGATCCCCGCCTGACGTCCTGAGGGGGCACCAGGTGGGTGATGTCGATGACGCGGGCGCTGGGGGAGATGGCGGCGATCACCCCGTGGCAGGCGGCCACGAAGCCGTCCTGCAGCCCGTAGTCGGTCAGGAAGGACAGCACGGGCGACGGCACGGGGGTGATCGTCTCGGTCATGCGGGGAGAGTATCTACCGTGGCAGGCGCTCCGCCCCGGCGATCCACATCCCGTGCCGCATCACGGCCACGAGGTCGAGGTCGCGGTCGAGGACGACCAGGTCGGCGTCCTTGCCCGGCTCGAGGGAGCCCACGCGGTCGTCGATGCCCAGGAGCCTGGCGGGGTTGCCCGACAGTGCCCGCACGGCGTCCTCGATGGACAGCCCATTGACCTCGATCGCCCGCTTGAGCGCGGTGTCCAGGGTGAGCGTGCTGCCCGCGATGGACCCGCCCTCCACGAGCCGTGCCACACCCTCGTCCACCCGGACCTGCATCGGGCCGAGCGGATAGAGGCCGTCGCCCATCCCCGCCGCGCCCATGGCGTCGGTGATGAAGGCCACGCGGTCGGCACCGGCCTCGTTGAAGGCGAGGTTGAGCACGGACGGATGCAGATGGATGCCGTCGTTGATGAGCTCCACGGTGATCCGCTCGTCCTCGAGCAGCGCGGTGACGGGACCGGGGTGGCGGTGGTGCACGCCCGGCATCGCGTTGAACAGGTGCGTGGCCACCGTGGCGCCCGCCTCCACGGCCTCCAGCGAGCCCTCGTAGGTCGAGTCGGTGTGGCCGACGGCCGCGATGACGCCGTGTTCGACCAGCAGACGGACGGAGTCCAGGCCGCCGGGCAGCTCGGGCGCGAGGGTGAGCATCCTCGCGGTGCCACGGGCGGCGTCGACGAGCTTGCGCACCACCGCGGGGTCGGGGTCACGCAGCAGGGACGGCTCATGGGCGCCGCAGCGGGCGGCGCTGATGAACGGGCCCTCGAAGTGGATACCGGCCAGCTCGCCGTCCTCGACGAGCTCGGACAGGGCGGCGGCCTGGCGGCCCAGGTCGTCGATGTCGCCGGTGACCAGGCTGGCCAGCGTCGTCGTGGTGCCGTGCGCCCGGTGCAGGCGGGCGACCTTCAGCGCCTCCTCGGCGGTGCCGGAGGAGTACGAGGCGCCTCCGCCGCCGTGCACATGGATGTCCACGAAGCCCGGCACGATCCAGTGGCCGGACAGGTCGATCCCGGCGCCGTGGCCGGTGTCCGGCACGATCCTGCCGTCCTCGACGGCCAGCCGCCCGCCCTCGACGGTGCCTCCGGGCAGCACCACCCGTGCGCCGCTCAGCACGGTGCGCCCCTTCGTGCCATCTGCGGCACGACGCCGGAGCGGTGCCGCCGCATCCGCGCCCGTGGGCCCCTCGCGCCCGCCGTTGGGCAGGGAGGGACCGGCGTGCGGTCCTTCCGTCCCGTGCGGACGGGCAGCCTCGCGTGCGTCGCTCACGCGGTCACCTCCTTGGAGAGCAGATCCCAGGCGAGCAGACCCGCGCCCAGGCACCCGGCCGTGTCACCCAGCTCCGCCGGAACGATGTGGGGCAGCGTCTGGAACGTGATCCGTTCCCGCACCGCCTCGCGCAGGGGCGCGAAGAGCGTTTCCCCGGCCTCGGCCAGGCCGCCGCCGACGATGAGGACGCGGGGGTCGAGCAGGGTCACGGCGATGACCAGGCCGTCCGCCAGTGCGCGGACCGCCTCGTCCCAGACGGCCAGCGCCCGTGGGTCACCGGCCTCGACGGCGCGGGCGGCGTCCGCCGCGTCGGCGCCGGGGCCGCCGCCCGCCCGTGCCCAGTCGCGGGTGACCGCCGCCGCCGAGGCGACGGCCTCCAGGCATCCGTTGCGACCGCAGCCGCAGACGGGCCCGTCGGGACGGACCACCACATGGCCCAGCTCACCCGCGGAGCCGTGGGCCCCGGCCTCGATCCTGCCCTCGATGCCGATGGCGGCGGCGATGCCGGTGCCGAGCGCGAGGAAGAGGAAGCGGTCCTGGCCGCGTCCGGCGCCGAGCCTGCCCTCGGCGAGGCCGCCGGTGCGCAGGTCGTGGCCGAGCGCGACCGACGCCCCGCCGAGCCGCTTGCTCAGCAGCTCGCGCATGGGCACGTCGCGCCAGCCGAGGTTGGCGGAGAAGACGGCGACCCCGTTCTCCTCGTCGACGGTGCCGGGTACCGCGACGCCCGCCGCGGCGGCGGGCTCACCGTAGGTGCGCTCGCCGATCCCTCGGAGCTCGGCGGCGAAATCGAGGACGGTCTCGACGACGGCATCGGGTCCCCGCTCCCTGGCGGTGGGCCGGCGCTCCTCGTGCAGAAGCGTTCCGTCCGCCGCGACCAGGGCTGCCTTCATTCCGGTGCCGCCCACATCCAGGGCGATGACGTGTCTCACGGCAACAGTGTCTCGTCCCTACCCGCAATAGGTCTAGTCCACTCACGTGGTCGGCGTCGTTTTCCCCACGTGACCGGGGTGGCGGTCGGCCCTTCCGGTGCGTGCTTCCGCGGTCAACTCGGGCCGGAGGGAAGGGCACGCACGGGTGGCGGCGGGGCTTCCGCTTGGGGAAGGGGAGCGATATTTCCAGTGAAGTCGCGACTGGTGTAGACCTAGGGGTGGCGTTCAGGGGAGACTCAGGCGCTTCGGTTGCAGGGCAGAGCAGAAATAAGGCGGTACAGCAGGTGCAGCGGCGATTGATCGGCTTGACCGCGGTGGTGTTCGCGGGGGCCCTGACGCTCACGGCGTGTGGCACTGGCACGGGCTCCTCGGGCTCGGTCACCCTCAAGCTCGTGGCCGCGGACTACGGCTCGACCCCTGAGAGCAGCTCCAAGAAGTACTGGGACAGCCTCGCCAAGGACTTCACCGCCCAGCACCCCGACATCAAGATCGACGTCCACGTCGTCAGCTGGAACACGATCGACCAGAAGGTCGCCGCGATGCTCGACCGCGGGGACGTGCCGGACATCCTGCAGACCGGCTCCTATGCCGACTTCGCCGCCAAGGGCATGCTCTACAGCGCCGACGACCTGCTGCCCATCCCCGTGCAGTCCGACTTCATCCCGTCCCTGGCCGACGCGGGCGATGTGAAGGGCGTGCAGTACGGCATCCCGTTCGTCTCCAGCTCGCGGATGTTCTTCTACAACACCAAGCTGTTCGAGAAGGCGGGCATCACCACGGGCGCCCCGCGGACATGGGTCGAGCTGAAGGCCGACGCCCTCAAGCTCAAGGCGGCCGGCGTCGAGATGCCCTACGGCCTCCCGATGGGCCCCGAGGAGGCGCAGGCCGAGACCATGATGTGGCTGCTCGGCGGCGAGGGCGACTACACCGACCAGACGGGCAGTTACACCCTCGACTCCGAGCAGAACATCAAGGCGCTGCAGTGGGTCAAGGACAATCTCGTCACCCCCGGACTGGCCGGGTCCGACCCGGCGAAGACCAACCGTCAGGACGTCTTCGACAAGTTCCTCAAGGGCAAGGTCGGCATGCTCAACGGCCACCCGACGCTCACCGAGGCCGCCAGGAAGGCCGGGATCAAGTACAAGCTGGCCCCGATCCCCGGCAAGGGGGCGGCACTGAGCGAGACGCTCGGCGTGGCCGACTGGATGATGGGCTTCAAGAAGAACGGGCACCGCGACCAGATAGGCGAGTTCCTCGCGTTCGCCTACAACCAGAAGAACACCGTCGACTTCCTGCACAAGTACGACCTGCTGCCGGTGACCACGACGGCGTCGGACGCGATGAGCGAGGACCCCTCGCTCAAGCCCGTGCAGCCGTTCCTGCAGAAGCTGAGCACCGCCCGGCTGTACCCGCTCGGCGACCCGACCTGGGGCGCGGTCAGCACGGAGATGAAGAAGAAGCTCGGCAAGGCGGTCACCGGCGACCCCCGCCAGGTCCTCCAGCAGCTTCAGACCTACGCCAACCACCGGGTGACCGACCTCAAGGCGGCGGACGCGAAGACGAAGAGCTGAGCGGCACCGTGTCGAGCGAGCACAACGCCGAGGACGCGGGCAGGGAGCACGGCGGCACCGAGGACGCGGGCGCCGAGCACGGCGGCACCGAGGACGCGGGCGCCGAGCACCTGGGGGCCGAGCACGTGGGGGTCGAGCACGCCGGCGCCGAGGACGTCGACGCCGAGCACGCCGCCCCCGAGCAGGAGGGGGGCGAGCAGGAGGGGGGCGAGCAGGAGGGGGCCGATCAGGACGGCGCCGAGCCGGCGCGGGGCGGACTCTCCGACCGCGACCGTGCCGTGCTCGACCTGGCCCGTCGCACATGGAGCCGTCCCGGTGCCAAGGAACGCGCCATTCGCGAGCAGCTGGGCATGTCGCCGACCCGCTACTACCAGGTGCTCAACGCCCTCCTGGACACCCCCGACGCCCTGGAGCACGACCCGGTCACCGTGAACCGGCTGCGCCGAATGCGCGACGCCCGCCGAAGCCGCCGCTGACCGGCCGGCGGGTCGTGGGTTGCAGGCTCCACGCGAACCACCCGCACACCGCCGCCGCCAGCAGACCGGCCCAGCCGTAGCGGTGCACATCGGCCCAGTGAGGATCGTCGACGGCCACGAAGAGCCGGTACCGGTGCGGAACGGCGGCCAGCGATGCCGACAACACGATCACCGCCGGGCCCGCGGTCGAACCCGCCGCCGTACCGCCGCCCCACCGCAGGACTCCTGCGGCGCACGCGACCGAGCAGGCCGTCAGAGCCGCCGCCTCGACGGTCAGGGCGCCGTACGGCAGCCCCGCTCCGGAGGCCGGTGCCAGCCGGGCGACGGCGAGCACCGCCACCCACCACCCGGCGGCGAGCGGCAGCAGAAGTGCCGTGCGCAGCGAGTGCCGCAGCAGCCGGGGGGTCGGCACGGCGCCGGTGGTGTGCCCGGCGGGGTCGTCCAGCAGGAACGCGGCACCGAGCGCGCCCGAGAGGGCAGCCACCCGCACCAGGTCGACCAGGACCACGGGGGGCAGCGTCAGCGGGAGCAGCGCGGGCGCCCCTACCAGAGCGAGTCCGAGCGTCCCGCCTGCGGCGAGCGGCGCCCACGGCAGGGTCCGCCACGTCGGAGCGAGCAGTGCGACGACGAGCGCCCGGATCACTGGCACCCCCACTGCCGGTCGTCGTCGGTCAGCGGCGGCGCCTTGACGCCCAGGAGTTCGGCGGCGCGCTCGGTGCTGACGCCCTCGGCGGTCAGTTGCCCCCACTCGGCCTTGACGCGGGCGCCGGCCTCGGCCCTGGGTCTGTCGAGCAGGGCACGCACGACCGCGTACTCGTGGTCGCGAAGCACCAGGCCCGCGCTCAGGCCGTCGGCGGGGGAGGGGATGGAGGCCCCGCCGCCGAAGGAGTGCGCCAGGATCGAGTGCAGACCGCCCTCGGTGTGCTCGGTGGCCTGTGTCGCGAGCCAGAACACCAGCACCCCCCGCCCGTCGCACATGACGGCGGAGGACGCCCGCGGACCGTGGCCCATGACGAGCTGGTGGGCAACGGCCGCCGCCAGTGCGATCTCCTTCTCCCCGCCGCCCCAGGCCGTACCCGCCGCGATGGCGTCCGGGGTGCCCGCCGCACGGTCGTCCTCGGCCCAGTGCAGGCCGGAGGGCACCGCCGGACGGGTCCCCGAGCCCGGCCCGCTCGGGCCGTCCGTGGCGAAGACCCGCTGCCGCACGTAGAGCCGCCGCTCCTTCACGCCGTCGGGGGCGAGCCCGCGCACCCCGCGCACCACCGTGTCCCACTCGTCCGTCCACGGTGTGAACTCGGGGAAGGCGCAGTACGTCGTCGGACCGCGGCGATGGCACTCCTGCATGGAGGAGGGGCGGTCGGTCGCCTCCTCGCGAGCGGCCCGCAGCGCGTCGGACGGGCCCAGGCTCTGCAGGACGGCGCCGACCGAGCAGACCGCCAGCGCGCCGAAGGCCGTTGCCTTCACGGCCGCGCTGCGTCCGCCGCTGACCAGGACCGCCCCCGCACCGGTCAGCGTCACCAGCCCGGCCAGGTAGAGCAGATGCCACCCGGCGGGCCGCCCCATCAGGTGCGAGGGCAGCGGCATTCCCCCCTCGTCGAAGGCGAGCGGGGACAGCCTGCGGAACCCCTCGGCGCCCGAGGCGCCCACCCCGAAGACGAAGGTGAGCGCGATCACCACGACGACGGCCAGCGGGGCGGCGAACGACGAGCGGAACACACGCCCGAGCAGCACACCCACCACGGCGAACAGCAGCACCAGCGCGGGCCCGGTTGCCAGCTCGTTGACGCTGGCGTGCCCGACCACGCCGGGCCGGGTGAGTGCCCGGACCAGCTGGGCGGCCACGACCGCGGCGGTCAGCAGGACCAGTGGCACCAGGGACAGCAGGTGGGCGCAGGTGCGCTGCCACGGTCGCAGCACCAGGGTGCCGAAGTGCGCCTCTGTGCCGTGCCGGCGCGAGCGCAGCACTGCCCCGTTCGCGCCGACCAGGGCCGCCAGGCCGATGAGCTCCAGGCCGATCTGCGTCTCGCGGTCCATGTCCTGGAGGACGGGGAAGCTCTCCTGCGGTGAACCGCCGGGCCACAGCAGCCACACCGAGTAGACGACAGCGGCGGTGAAGACGAGTGGATGGAGCAGCAGGCGGCCCGCCTCGAAGCGCGCCAGGGCGAGTACGGCCCGTCGGCGGTTCGCGGCGGGTGCGTCCACGGTTTCGCGGACCGCGGTCAGTGCGTTCATGCCATGGCCCCTTCGGCGGCGCCGTCGATGGCCATCAGGTAGCCGTCCTCCAGGGTCGGCTCGAGGATGGCCGCGCCCCCTGGCGGATCGCCGAGGTTGCGGAATTCGCCCGTGCCCGTGCGCCATCCCGCCAGCGCCCCCTGGGCCTTGGCGTCACTGCTCCACACCCTGCCCTCGGCCGCGGCGGTCAGCTCGGCGGGTGTGCCGTCGAAGCGGATCCTGCCCCGGTCGAGGACGACGACCCGGTGGCAGAGCATCGCCACGTCCTCGGTCTGGTGGGTGGACAGCAGGACCGTCCGCCCCTGGCCCGCCTCGGCGATCAGTTCGCGGAACCGCATCCGCTGCTCGGGGTCCAGGCCCACCGTCGGCTCGTCGAGGACCACGAACGACGGGTCGCCCACCAGGGCCGCCGCCAGTGCCACCCGCTGCCGCATCCCGCCCGACAGCGCCTTGATCCGTTTGCCGCGCGCATCGGCCAGCCCCACGTCGTCCAGCCTGCGCCGGACCTCCTGGTGCCGCTGCCGCCGGTCGGTCAGCTCCTTGAGGATCGCCACGTAGTCGACGAACTCGAACGCGGTGAAGCCCGGGTGGAAGCCGGGGCTCTGCGGCAGGTAGCCGAGAGTGCGGCGGACGGCCTGGCGGCCCGCCACGGTGCTCGGGTCGTTGCCCAGGACGGTCAGCGCCCCCCTGTCGGGCGGCGTCGCGGTGGCCAGGATGCGCAGGAGCGTGGTCTTGCCCGCGCCATTGGGGCCGAGCAGCCCGGTGACGCCCTCACCGAGGCGGAACGAGACATCGTCCAGGGCGACCGTGCCGCGATAGCGCAGCGTGAGTCCGGAGACGGAAACGGTGGGCGGTGCGGTCCTCGATGCTGGCGGCGCGGTCATTCAAAGCCTCCCGGCGCTGATCCGAACGCGGGCGTTCATGTGGCGGCTGCTGTCGAACCGGTCCCTGGCGATGAGCACTGCCGCCGTGGCGGCGACGGCGATGGCGGCGAGAGCGCATTGCCCGGCGGTGGTGAACGGCGCCGCGGTCGGGCCCGTCCACAGGCCCCCGAGCGACACCGCGGTCAGCCAGGCCACGGCGACGACCGATGGCGCGACGACCGGGCCGAGCCGGGGCATCAGGGCCAGGCCGAGAGCGGTGAGGGCGAGCGCGGGCAGCAGCCAGCCGAGAGCGGCGAGCCCGAAGGAGGGCAGGGCCAGGCTCGCGAGGGCGCTGAGGGTGGTGGTCGTGGTGAGCACCGCGACCGTGCGCAGCATCAGCAGCCGGAAGGTGTGCATGGGCGCGACCACCGCCATCTCGTACGTCGGGTCCAGCCCCGGTCCGAAGGAGACGGCGACCCCGGCGAGCGGCAGCAGGGGCGCGGTGGCCAGCAGCATCATCAGCGCGGAGCCGCCGCGCATCGCGTGCCCCGCGGCGACCGCGACGAGCAGGGTCAGCACGACCGCGCCGAGCCAGGCGCGCCGCAGCACGGGGGTGGCGGCCAGCAGGCGCGCGGTGTGGTCGGCGACGCCGAGCCGCACGAGCAGCGACTCCACCGGGCCGGGGCGCGGGGCGTCGAGCTCGGCGTCCAACCGGGCCCAGCCCGCGTCCACGGCGGCCGTGCCGACCGCGGTGTTCAACCGCTCCCGGCAGTGGGCGCAGCCCGCGAGGTGGGTCTCGGTGGACCACAGCCGGGGCGCGGCCAGCGAGCCCTCGGCGTAGCCGGTCAGATCGTCCTCGGGAACGTGCCAGCTCTCCATGTCCGTTCCTCCTCTCATGCCAGCTCCTGCCGCAGCTGCCTGCGGGCGCGCATCGCCCTGGTCTTGACGGTTCCGGGCGGGATGCCCAGCAGGACCGCGGCCTCACGGGTGGTGAGGCCGTCGATGACCGTCGCCTGGAGCACCGCTCGCAGCTCGGGCGAGAGCCTGGCCAGCGAGCCGGCCAGATCGCCGTGCTCGACACCGGCCAGCACTTGCTCCTCGGCGGACGGCTCGTCCTTGCCGCGCACGCGGGAGAGCGCCTGCCGCAATCGGCCGCGCGCTCCGGCGCCGCGCAGGGCGTCGATCAGCCGCCGTGAGCCGATGCGCCACAGCCAGGCCGCGACATCACCCTCGTGGCGGTACCGGGCCGAGCCGCGCCAGATCGCCAGGAAGGTCTCCTGGACGACGTCGTCGACGAGCGCGGCGTCGGCGCAGCGGCCCCGCAGCCGAAGGGACAGCCAGACCGCGTACCGCCGGTACAGCTCCTCGAAGGCCCGGCGGTCCCCGTCCGCGGCGGCCGTCACCAGCTCCACGTCCGAGGGCTTCGGCCCGTCTCTCATCGTTGTCACGCCCCTACATCGCAACGGCCGCCCCGATCGGTTCACGGGCCGTCGAAGGTGCCCGGGGAAGCGGCCGGTCCGGCCGCGCCGTGCTCCCGTACGCCTCACATGCTCCGGCAGCCCTTGGGTAGGGTCGGGCGACATGGGTATCCCCACGCCGACCACGCCGCAGGGCAAGGAAGGGCTCGCGGCGCTGCTGGCCGAGCCGGGGCGCGCCGTGGTCGCGCTCGACTTCGACGGAACGCTCTCACCGATCGTCCCGGACCCCGACCAGGCCCGCGCCCACCCCGGAGCGGTCCGGGCGCTGTCGGGACTCGCGCCGCGTGTGCGGTCGGTCGCCGTCGTCACCGGGCGCCCTCCGGGCGTGGCCGTGCGGCACGGCGGGTTCGCGGGCGTGCCGGGCCTGGAGCACCTGGTGGTCCTGGGCCACTACGGCGCCGAGCGCTGGGACGCGGTGACGGGCGAGGTGCACGCGCCCGCGGTCCACCCGGGGGTGCTGACCGCCCGTGCCGAGCTGCCCGGCTTCCTGGACCGCATCGGCGCCTGGCAGGGCACCTGGCTCGAGGACAAGGGGCGCGCGGTCGCCGTGCACACCCGCCGCACCGAGGACCCCGACGCCGCGCTGGACCTGCTCAAGGGGCCCCTGGGGGAGCTGGCGGAGCGGCACGGCCTGGTCCTCGAACCGGGCAGGATGGTGCTGGAGCTGCGCCCGCCCGGCATGGACAAGGGTGTGGCACTCGCGGAGTACCTGAACGAGGTGGGAGCCGGGTCCGTGCTCTACGCGGGCGACGACCTGGGGGATCTGGCCGCCTTCGGGGCCGTGGAACGGCTGCGGGCAGAGGGACTGCCGGGACTGCTGGTGTGCAGTGGAGCGCTGGACGAGGGCGGCGAACCCACCGTCGCCGAGCTGGCGCGCCGGGCCGATCTGGTCGTGGACGGCCCCGGAGGGGTCGTTGCGTTGCTGGAGGCCCTGGCCGACGTACTGTCGATCTAGGCACACGTACTGCCGCTCGGGATACGTACACAAGTTTGCTTCCCATCACGGAGGGCAAGGCTCGCCGCATGGTCACTGCGAACGCAGCAGCTCAGATCCTTGTCGCGTCCAACCGCGGCCCCGTCTCGTTCCGTGAGGAGGACGACGGCACCCTGACCCTGCGCCGGGGCGGGGGCGGCCTGGTCTCCGGTCTGTCCGCCATAGGCCACGGCGAGTCCTCCCCGTCGTCGGTGTGGGTGTGCGCGGCACTGTCCGACGCCGACCGCAGGGCCGCCCGCCAGGCGCCGCACGGCCGCCTGGACGCCGCCGGCCACGACACCGGCGGCCAGGCCGTCCGGATGCTCGACATCGACCCGGGCACCTTCGACCGCGCCTACAACGGTGTCGCCAACTCGGTGCTGTGGTTCGTCCACCACCTGCTCTACGACACCCCGCTCAAGCCCGTCTTCGACGAGGACTTCCGACGCGAGTGGTCCTCGTACGAGGCCTACAACGCGGCCTTCGCGGACTCCCTGGCGGCCGAGGCGGCCCGGGGCGCCACCGTCCTCGTCCAGGACTACCACCTGACCCTGACCCCGCGGATGCTGCGCGAGCGCCGCCCGGACCTGCGCATCGGCCACTTCTCCCACACCCCGTGGGCGCCGCCGGACTACTACCGGATGCTGCCGGACGCGATCGGCCGCCAGGTACTGACCGGGATACTCGGCGCCGATCGGGCGGCCTTCCTCACCCGCCGCTGGGCCGGGGCCTTCGCGGACTGCTGCGAGGCCGTCCTCGGCGCGTCCGTGGAGCGGCCGGCGGACCCGGCGGCCGACCTCGCCGTCACCCACGAGGGGCGCACGACGCGCCTGGGGGTGCACGGCCTCGGCGCGGACGCCGACTTCCTGCGCTCCCGCGCGCGCAAGCCGGACGTGGACGAGCGCCTCGCCGCTCTGCGCTCCCGGGTCGGCCAGGACGACGGGGTGCCGCGCCGCACCGTGGTGCGCGTGGACCGCACCGAGCTGTCCAAGAACATCGTCCGCGGCCTGCTCGCCTACCGGCATCTGCTGCGCACCAGGCCCCAGTGGCGCGGCAAGGTCGTGCACATAGCGTTCGCCTACCCCTCCCGCCAGGACGTGCCGGAGTACCGCGTGTACACCGAGGCCGTGCGGCGGGTGGCCGACGAGATCAACGAGGAGTTCGGCACCGAGTCCTGGACGCCGCTGCTCCTGCACCTCGACGACGACTTCCCGCGCTCGCTGGCCGCCTACCGGATGGCCGACGTGGCGCTGGTCAACCCGATCAGGGACGGGATGAACCTCGTCGCCAAGGAGGTGCCCGTCGTCTCCGACGAGGGCTGCGCGCTGGTCCTGTCCCGCGAGGCGGGCGCCGCGGCCGAGCTGGCCGAGGACGCGGTCATGGTCAACCCGTACGACGTGATCGCCACCGCCGACGCGCTGCACGAGGCCCTGACGCTGCCCGCCGAGGAGCGTGCGGCCCGGTCCAAGCGGCTCGCCGCCGCGGCCACCGCGCTGCCCCCGCAGAAGTGGTTCCTGGACCAGCTAGCCGCGCTCACCGCGTAGCCACCGGTACTCGGGCACGGAGAGCATCGGCGGCCGCTCCTCGGCCATCACCCGGTGGGTGTGCGGAACGAAGCCATTGCCGGGCACGCGGTCGAACTGCGTCAGCAGGGGGGAGAGCAGATCGTCCTCGGCCTTGAGCCGGTGGGTGCGGGCCAGCCGCTCCAGCGCCGTGCGGTAGATCGTCGCCGCCATCCGCCCCAGGGCCTGTCCGTCCTGGTGGCGGTGGTGGCGCACCCCCACGTCCACCTGCGCCAGCGCGTCGAGGCCGACGGTCTCCAGCGCGTCCACCAGCAGCCCCAGCTCCACGCCGTAGCCGCACGGGAAGTGCAGCCGCTCCAGCAGCGAGCGGCGGGCCGCGTACTCCCCGCCCAGCGGCTGGACGAACCCGGCCAGCAGGGGCCAGTGCAGATTCAGCAGGGGACGGGCCACCAGCTCGGTGACCCGGCCGCCGCCCGCGGGCACGACCGCGTCACCGGTCTCCAGCGGCCGGTCGTACATCGCCTTGACGAAGTCCACGTCGGGCTCGGTCAGCAGGGGGCCGACGATCCCCGAGACAAAGCCCGATTCGAATTCACGCAGGTCGGCGTCGATGAAGCACACGATCTCGCCGCGCGTCTCCAGCAGCGAGCGCCACAGCACCTCGCCCTTGCCTGGCACGGAGGGCACCCGCGGCAGTATGTCGTCGCGGTGCACCACACGGGCGCCGGCCCGGGCGGCCACCTCACCCGTGCGGTCGGTCGAGCCGGAGTCGACGACCACGATCTCGTCGACGAGCGGGACCGCCTCCACGAGGTCGCGGCGGATCACCGAGACGATCTCACCGACCGTGGGCTCCTCGTCGAGGGCGGGCAGCACCACGCTGATCGTCCCCCCGGCCCCTGCCGCGCCCTTCGCGGCCACCAGCCGGTCCGGATCCCGGTCCCCGGCCGCCCAGGACCGCCGCCGCAGCCAGCGGTCCACCTCGTCAAGCACGTGCCGGCTCCTGTCGTCACGGATGGGTGCCCATCTCGACGGATGGGGGGTCCATCTCGCGGTACGGACGCCGGTGACCGGTGTCCGACCTGTCGGTTACAGTCTTGAACAAGCGCCACGACCATCGCATGCCGGTGGTCCCGCGCGACAAACACGTCCGTACGACCGGGCGTCATACCGCTCATCCAGAGGGGCAGAGGGAACGGCCCGTTGAAGCCCCGGCAACCCTCCAGCCGGTTCTCGCAAGCGAACAGCGCGAGGCCCCGGCGGGGAAGGTGCCAAGTCCGTCCTGCGGCGAAACACGCCCGGGGAAGATGAGGAGAGAGGCCTCGCTTTGGCTACGCCAACCATCACTGAGCACGACACCACCGCCCCCGCCGCCTTCGGCCCCGCCGCCGCGCTGTCCTGCCGCGAGTGCGGCGAGCGCTTCCCACTCGGCCCGGTCTTCGCGTGCGAGATCTGTTTCGGGCCGCTGGAGGTCGCCTACGAGCTGCCCACCGGTGACCCCGAGGCCCTGCGCCGGCGGATCGAGGCGGGCCCGGCGAACATCTGGCGGTACGCCCCGCTGCTGCCCGTCCCGGCCGACGTGGCGAGCAAGCCGAATCTGAACCCCGGCTGGACCAAGCTGGTCAAGGCCGACAACCTCGCCCGCGAGCTCGGCGTCACCGGCGGCCTGCACATCAAGGATGACTCCGGGAATCCGACGCACTCGTTCAAGGACCGGGTCGTGGCCATCGCCCTGGAGGCGGCCCGCACCTTCGGCTACACCACCTTGTCCTGCTCCTCGACGGGGAATCTGGCGGGTGCCGTCGGTGCCGCCGCCGCGCGGGCGGGATTGCGTTCGTGCGTGTTCATCCCGCACGACCTTGAGGCGGGAAAGGTCGTCATGGCCGCCGTCTACGGCGGTGAGCTCGTCGGCATCGAGGGCACCTACGACGACGTCAACCGCTTCTGCTCCGAGCTCATCGGCGACCCGCTGGGCGAGGGCTGGGGCTTTGTGAATGTGAACCTGCGCCCGTACTACGGCGAGGGCTCCAAGACGCTCGCGTACGAGATCTGCGAGCAGCTCGGCTGGAAGCTGCCGGACCAGATCGTCGTCCCCATCGCCTCCGGCTCGCAGCTCACCAAGATCGACAAGGGGCTCAAGGAGCTCATCGCCCTCGGTCTCGTCGAGGACAAGCCCTACAAGATCTTCGGTGCCCAGGCCACCGGGTGCTCGCCCGTCTCCGCCGCCTACAAGGCCGGTCACGACGTGGTCCGCCCGGTGAAGCCGGACACGATCGCCAAGTCGCTCGCCATCGGGAATCCGGCGGACGGCCCCTATGTGCTCGACATCGCCCGCCGCACCGGCGGCGCGGTCGAGGACGTCTCCGACGCGGAGGTCGTCGACGCGATCAAGCTGCTCGCCCGGACCGAGGGAATCTTCGCCGAGACCGCCGGCGGGGTGACCGTCGGCGTGCTGCGCAAGCTGCTGTCCGAGGGCAAGCTGGACCCCGCGGCCGAGACCGTGGTCCTCAACACCGGTGACGGCCTCAAGACCCTCGACGCGGTCGCCCCGACGACGGGTCTGTCCGCGACCATCCGCCCGAACCTGGATTCCTTCCGAGAGGCAGGCCTCGCATGAGCGTCAGCGTCCGCATTCCGACGATCCTCCGCACGTACACCGGCGGTCAGGCCGAGGTGAAGGCGGAGGGGGCGACCCTCGCGGAGGTCATCGCGAACCTGGAGTCCAATCACGCGGGTATCAGCGCGCGGGTGCTGGACGACACGGGAAAGCTTCGCCGCTTTGTGAATGTGTATGTGAACGATGACGACGTTCGTTTTGCGGAGGGGCTGGACACGCCCACTCCCGACGGCGCCGGAGTCTCGATCATTCCCGCGGTCGCGGGCGGCTGCTGATCCTGCTCGATGCCTCCTGTGCGGGAGCTCGGCATCTGCTGGACTGCCGGCCGGTAACGGTCCGACAAGAGCCCTGCCGCCCCGTTCGCCCTTAAGGGGCGGGCGGGGCGGTTGCACGTTCACCTTTTGAGGCGCGGTAGAGTTGCCCACGGCGGTGGGCGCGCGACAAAAGATGCGCTCCGCCCCGGACAGGCACAGCACATCCGCACTGAGTTCCTGTACCGCCGCACCACCCTTCAAACCCCGCGGAGCACATTGCCGCACTCCCAAGTGCGGTGCGGGGCAGGACGCTTGCTACGGGCGTATGACTCGTACGTCAACTTACGCTCGAACTGGCGAAGCGAATTGTCAGTCGAATCCCTTATGCCTGGTCCGAGTTGACCGCATTTGATTGCATTTGCTGCAATATTCCCGTTCGAACCGCTCGGGAATTCTCGTCCGATTGACCTGTTGCAGAGGGCATCTGTGCGGATACATTCAGCGGCGGTCGGCCCGTTCCGATGAAACGAGACGACCCGGATCCGCGGAGTGCTGATCCGTGAAAGGGCCAGCAATAGGGGAGTTAGGAATGGCTCAGGGCACCGTCAAATGGTTCAACGCGGAGAAGGGGTACGGCTTCATCGCGGTCGACGGTGGTGCGGACGTGTTCGTCCACTACAGCGCGATCCAGATGGACGGCTACCGCACCCTGGAAGAAGGCCAGCGGGTCGAGTTCGAGATCTCGCAGGGCCAGAAGGGGCCGCAGGCGGACATGGTCCGCGTGACCGGCTGAGCCTTCCGGGCTCCGCAGCGCCGCAGGATCTCCACAGGATTCAGGGCAGGCGCCGGCGCACGGTCCCGTGCGCGGCGTCAGGGGATCACTGGTACGGGGAACGGCAACAACGGTCTTCTCAGTGAAGGGCCCGCACTCCACCGGAGTGCGGGCCCTTCGCCGCGCGGAGGCGGAGGGCGCCGCGGAGGGCGCTGCGACGGGGGAGCGGGCTCGATCGTGGGTGGGGAACCCGTGAAGCTTCCCCTTCCTTGGCTTGCGCCCGCCCGTCGCCCCTCCCTCCGCCCCAGCGGAGGGCGCTGCGACGGGAGTGGGGCTTGATGGTGGCTGGCCGCAGGGCTTGACCAACCCTTGACTGGCTTGCGCCCGCCCGTTGCCCCACCCTCCGCCCCAGCGGAGGGCGCTGCGACGGGAGTGGGGCTTGATGGTGGCTGGCCGCAGGACTTGACCAACCCTTGACTGGCTTGCGCCCGCCCGTCGCCCCTCCCTCCGCCCCAGCGGAGGGCGCTGCGACGGGAGTGGGGCTTGATGGTGGCTGGCCGCAAGACTTGACCAACCCCTGACTGGCTTGCGCCCGCCCGTCGCCCCTCCCTCTGCCCCAGCGGAGGGCGCTGCGACGGGGGAGCGGGCTCGATCGTGGGTAGGGAACCCGTGAAGCTTCCCCTTCCTTGGCTTGCACTCGCAGGGGGCGAGTGCTAATCATTGGCGTTAGCACTCTGAAGGTGAGAGTGACAACGAGGACCGGGTGGGTGAGGCCCACGGGCGCGGCGGGAAGGAACCGCCGGGGTCGGGGCCGTCCGTCGCGGGCGCCAGCGCGGTCCGGAGCAATCCACCCCGTTTGGGAGGACCACTTCACATGGCCAAGATCATCGCGTTCGACGAGGAGGCGCGGCGCGGCCTCGAGCGCGGTATGAACCAGCTCGCCGACGCCGTCAAGGTCACCCTCGGCCCCAAGGGCCGCAACGTCGTCCTCGAGAAGAAGTGGGGCGCCCCCACGATCACCAACGATGGTGTGTCCATCGCCAAGGAGATCGAGCTCGAGGACCCCTACGAGAAGATCGGCGCCGAGCTGGTCAAGGAGGTCGCGAAGAAGACGGACGACGTCGCCGGTGACGGCACGACGACCGCGACCGTCCTGGCCCAGGCGCTGGTACGCGAGGGTCTGCGCAACGTCGCCGCGGGTGCCAACCCGATGGCGCTCAAGCGCGGTATCGAGAAGGCCGTCGAGGCCGTCTCCGAGCAGCTGCTCAACCTGGCGAAGGACGTCGAGACCAAGGAGCAGATCGCTTCCACGGCCTCCATCTCCGCCGCTGACCCGCAGATCGGCGAGCTCATCGCCGAGGCGATGGACAAGGTCGGCAAGGAAGGCGTCATCACCGTCGAGGAGTCGCAGACCTTCGGGCTCGAGCTCGAGCTCACCGAGGGCATGCGCTTCGACAAGGGCTACATCTCGGCCTACTTCGCCACCGACATGGAGCGTATGGAGTCCGTCCTCGACGACCCGTACCTCCTCATCTACAACGGCAAGATCTCCTCGGTGAAGGACCTGCTCCCGCTGCTGGAGAAGGTCATGCAGTCGGGCAAGCCCCTGCTGATCATCGCCGAGGACGTCGAGGGCGAGGCCCTGTCGACCCTGGTCGTGAACAAGATCCGCGGCACCTTCAAGTCCGTCGCGGTGAAGGCTCCCGGCTTCGGTGACCGCCGCAAGGCCATGCTCGGGGACATCGCCATCCTCACCGGTGGCACCCCCATCTCCGAGGAGGTCGGCCTCAAGCTGGAGAACGCCGGTCTCGAGCTGCTCGGCCGCGCCCGCAAGGTCGTCGTCACCAAGGACGAGACCACGATCGTGGACGGCGCCGGTGACCCGGAGCAGGTCCAGGGCCGCGTGAACCAGATCCGTGCGGAGATCGAGCAGTCGGACTCCGACTACGACCGCGAGAAGCTCCAGGAGCGCCTCGCCAAGCTGGCCGGCGGCGTGGCCGTCATCAAGGCCGGCGCGGCCACCGAGGTGGAGCTCAAGGAGCGCAAGCACCGCATCGAGGACGCGGTGCGCAACGCCAAGGCCGCCGTCGAGGAGGGCATCGTCGCCGGTGGTGGCGTGGCTCTGCTCCAGGCGTCCGCCGCGTTCGAGAAGATCGACCTCGACGGTGACGAGGCGACCGGCGCGCAGATCGTGAAGCTGGCCCTGGAGGCCCCGCTGAAGCAGATCGCCGTCAACGCCGGCCTCGAGGGCGGCGTCGTGGTGGAGAAGGTGCGCAACCTGACCCCGGGCCACGGCCTCAACGCCGCCACGGGCGAGTACGTCGACCTGGTGGCCGAGGGCATCATCGACCCGGCCAAGGTGACGCGCTCCGCGCTGCAGAACGCCGCGTCGATCGCCGCGCTGTTCCTCACCACCGAGGCCGTCATCGCCGACAAGCCGGAGAAGGCCGCGGCCCCCGCGGGCGGCGGCATGCCGGGCGGTGACATGGACTTCTGATCCTTCGATCAGAGGTTCGCAGGACCGGACCGAGGGCGGCATCCCCACCGGGGGTGCCGTCCTCGGGCATTTCCCGCACCGCCCTCTTCCACGTCGGCGTCCGCCTCGGCTTCCACGTCGGCGTCCGCGCCTTCTTCCACGTGGCTTCCACTTCGCGGTCTTCGCGTCGGTCTCCGCGTCGGCCGCAAAGTCAGCCCTTGCCCAACGCCTCCCGCAGCGCCGGGCGCAGATGCCCCCTGCTTCGCGCGAGCAGTGCGGCGGCCGTCGGAGCGCCGACGCTCCCGAGGACCACCAGGATCGCCTGCTTGACCTCGCCGTCCGTCGCCGTCAGCGCCTCCTCGATCTCCGCGTCCCCGGCCCCGGTGGCCAGGGCGACGATGCGGCGCGAACGGGCGCGCAGCTTCTCGTTGGAGGCGCGGACGTCGACCATGAGGTTTCCGTAGGTCTTGCCCAGCCGGATCATGGTGATGGTCGAGATCATGTTCAGGACGAGTTTCTGGGCGGTCCCGGCCTTCAGCCGCGTGGAGCCGGCCAGCAGCTCGGGCCCCACCACCACCTCGATGCCGTGGTCCGCGGCCGCCGCCAGGGCGGAGCCCGCGTTGCAGGACAGACCCACCGTCAGGGCGCCGAGCGCGCGGCCGTGCTCGACCGCTCCGACGGCGTACGGGGTGCGGCCGGAGGCGGAGATGCCCACAACCGTGTCGTCCGGGTTGAGCTTGAGCTCGTCGAGGTCGGCCGCGGCCAGGTCGGCACGGTCCTCGGCTCCCTCCACCGAGGCGACCATCGCGGCCGGGCCTCCCGCGATGAGGCCGACGACCTCTCCCGGCGCGGTGTTGAACGTCGGCGGGCACTCGCTCGCGTCGAGCACCCCGAGCCGACCGGCCGTGCCCGCTCCCGCGTAGACCAGCCGTCCGCCCGCGGCCATCCGCTCGGCGATGGCGTCGATGGCGGAACTGATCCGCGGGAGCTGCGCGGCGACCGCGGAGGCGACGCCCGCGTCCTCACCGTTCATCACCCTGGCGATCTCCAGCGTGGGCAGCTGGTCGATGTCCGCGAGGTCGGTGCGGTGGGCCTCCGTGGTGAGGGAGTCGAGCTGGCGGCGCAGCTTGGGGAGTTCGTCAGTCATCAGGGGCTTGTCTCACAGTCGGTGGCGGTGGGTCAGGGCCTCGTACGAGGCGGAGAGCGCGGGCGCCGCGGTGTCGTAGGTGCGCTGCGCGACGCCGATGAAAAGGCAGTCCACCACGAGGAGTTGGCTGGTGCGGCTCGACATGGCCGCGGGGCGCAGCTCACTCTCGCGCCCGGCCGCCGTGGTCAGCACCAGATCGGAGTACTGGGCGATGGGCGCGTCCGGACGGCTGGTGATGCCGATCGTGGTGGCTCCGCGGTCGAACGCCACCCTCAGCGGCTCGATGACGTCGACGGTGCTCCCCGAGTGCGAGACACCGATGGCGACATCGCTCTGCCGCAGCTGGACCGCGTTGGTGACGGCGAGATGCGGATCGGAGTGGGCGTGCGCGAGCATGCCTATGCGCAGCAGTTTCTGCGCCAGGTCCTGCCCCACGAGGGCGGAGGCCGCGATGCCGTAGATGTCGACGCGCCCGGCCGTGGCGAGCGCGGTGACGGCGGCCTCGAGCTGGGTGGTGTCGAGCTGGGCGGCCGTGTCCGACAGGCACAGCCGCTCCTCCTGGGCCAGCTTGGCGATCACTTCGGGCAGCGGGTCGTCGACGGTGATGTCGGCGGTTACCGACGGCGTGGTTCCGGCCTCCTGCTGTGCGGCGAGCGCGGCGAGCGCCAGGCGCAGATCCCGGTAGCCCGGGTAGCCGAGGGTGCGCGCGGTGCGCACGACCGTGGCCTCGCTGGTGCCCGTGCGATGGGCCAGCGCGGTGACCGTGAGCTGGGCGCAGCCCGCCGGGTCGGCGGCCACGGTCTCGGCGACCCTTTGCATGGACCGGGTCATGGTCGGCGCGAGGCTGCGCACCTTGGACCGCAGCACTCCGGGTGCCGGTGCGAAAGTTTCCTTCAGGCTCTGACCCATGGCCTGGAAGGTATTTTCGTCCCGGGGGTCAGGTCAACCCTTGGAAACGGTGTTGCCGCTACGTTTGGTGGCATGGATCTGGAAGCCGCCCTGCACGGGGCCCGTGCCCTGGTGCTCAGCGACCTGGCCGCGGGCGAAGTCGACGACGCCACCGTGGTGTCGTTGGTCGAGGACGCGGTGGCGCATCGGCGCTGGTGGGTCGAGCAGTGGCCGGAGGGCGCCGAGTACCTGGCCGGTCTGGTGGCGCAGGATGTCCAGGACGCCCTGCTGGAACGCTACGGCCGGTGGCCGCTGTGCCCGCTGCACAAGGACGAGGGCGACCCGCACGCGTTGCAGATCGAGCCCGAGCTGGGCCCGGATCCGCACTGGGTCTGCGGCAGGGACGCGATCGTGGTCGCGGCGGTGGGACGGCTCGGCGCCGAGCGTGGGGAACGGGGGTAGGGCGACGTGGCGGTCTACATCGATCCCCCGACCTGGCCGGGGCACGGCCGGCTGTGGTCGCACCTGGTCAGCGATGTCTCGTTCGAGGAACTGCATGCCTTCGCGGCCCTGGCGGGCTGCCCGCCGAGGGCATTCGAGCGCGACCACTACGACATTCCGTCCGAGCGCTACGCCGACGCGGTGCGCTGCGGTGCCATCGAGGTCGGCAGCAAGGAACTTCTGAGGCGGCTGACGGAGGCGGGCCTGCGCCGCCCCAAGCACCGCGCTCTCCCCTGAGCGTCCCCGATCGATCCCTCCTGAACGAGCCGCGGACGCGCGGACCGGCTCAGCCGAGCAGTTCCAGCTCCGTGGACAGATTGCGGCGGGCCTTGGCCTCCCAGCGGTCGTGGCCGGCCGTGGTGCGGAACAGGCGCGGCAGCCCGAGCAGTTGCCGCAGCACGTCGGAGCGGCCCTGGCGGAAGAGGTCGTCGGGGACGAACGCGTACTCCTCCCGTACCGCGGCCGCGTAGCGCGCGTACTCCTGGGGGCCGCCCGCGAGCACCGCGAGGTCGGCGTCGCAGAGCACCTCGCCGTCCCGGTCGCCCCGCGCCGGGTCATGGGTGGCGGTGAGCCGGACCAGCCGGGCGACCTCGGCGACGGTCCGGGACGGGACACCCGCTTCGGTCAGGGCGCGTTCGGCCAGACGGGCGCTGCGCTCCTCGTTCTCGGAGCGGTCCGGCAGGTAGACGGCGTCGTGGAACCAGGCCGCCAGGCGCACGGCGTCGGCGTCGGCCGCGTACTCGGCGAGCTCGTCCACGCGGTCCAGCACCGCGATCAGATGGTCGGTGGTGTGGTAGCGGCGCTGCGGCTCGGCCCAGGCGGAGAGCAGGCGCTCACCGTAGGCGGCGGGTTCGTGGCCCTCGCCGCCGTCGGGCTCGTCCGTAGGGTTCGTACCGCCGCGGGCACGGCCGAGGAGCTCGTTCCAGCGGTCGAGGAGCGCGGAGTGCGCCGGGTGCGTGGCAGCCATGAACGCATTGTCGCAATCCCCGCTCGCCCCCAGGTGCCCGGCTGTGGCACGCTGTGCTACATGTCTAGACCAATCTTCGAAGTGATCGCGGTCAGCGCCGACGATGCCGTGGCCGCTCAGGCGGGAGGGGCCGACCGGCTCGAGCTGGTCACCGACATGGCCGCCGACGGCCTCACCCCACCCCGTGAGCTCTTCGCCCGGATCCGCGCCGCCGTGGACCTGCCGCTGCGGGTGATGCTGCGGCTCCAGGACGGCTTCGCGGCGGGCGACACCGACCGGCTGTGCGCCACCGCCGAGGAGCTGCGGGCCGAGGGCGCCGAGGAGTTCGTGCTCGGCTTCCTCGGCCCCGACGGCGGGCTCGACCTCGACTCCGTCCGGGCGGTGACCGGCGCCGTGCCCGGATGCCGGTGGACCTTCCACCGCGCCATCGACCACAGCGCCGACCGCGACTGGCTGCGGTCCCAGCTCGAGGGGTACCCAGGTCTGGACACCTTCCTCACGGCCGGCTCGGCCCGCGGTGTAGACGACGGCCTCGCCACCCTCCTCGCCGAGGCCGCGGCATCGGACAGCGGCGCACCGGGCCATGAGCCCCGCCTCCTGGTCGGCGGCGGCCTGCGCCTGGACCATCTGCCCGTGCTGCGGGCGGCGGGGATCGACGCCTTCCATGTGGGCGGAGCGGTCAGGCAGGGCGGCTGGTCGGGCGCGGTCGACCCCGCCCTGGTGCGGGAGTGGCGCTCCCTCCTCGACGCCCCCGCCGTCCCCGTCTGAGACCGCTCACCGGGCGTCGCTGTCCAACTCCCGCGGCAGCGGGGCCGCGTGCACGATCGTCAGTCCGGAGACCGCCCGGGTGAGGACGACGTACAGGCGCCGCAGCCCCGTCCGCTCGTCGGGCTCGCCGTCGACGATCGCCACCGGCTCGTCGGCGACCACGTAGTCGTACTCCAGGCCCTTGGCCAGGGACGCCGGTACGAGGGTCAGCCGGGCCTGCCGGGAGGTCTCCTCGCCGGGCTCGAGCCGGCTCAGCCCGGCGGCGTCGAGTGCTTCGGCCAGCCCGGGGATCCTGGCGTCGGCGGCGATCAGACCGATGGACCCCTCATGGGTCAGCGCCTCCCGGCACGCGGCCACGACCGCCGAGTCCAGCCCGGCCGCCTCCACCGTACGGATGTCCAGCGAGCCGGGGGAGTCACGCACCGAGGTGGCCGGGGCGAGTCCGGGCGCGATCGACGGCAGCAGGCGCGAGGCGTAGTCGATCACCGAGCGGGGCACCCGGAAGCCACGGGTCAGCTCCTCGATCCTGGCCTCGGCCTTGCCGAGGTGGGACAGCGCCTCCTGCCACGATCCGGTCGCCCACGGCGTCGTTCCCTGGGCGATGTCGCCGAGGACCGTCGCCGATCCGGTCGAGCAGCGCCGTCCCACCGCCCGGTACTGCATCGGGGACAGGTCCTGTGCCTCGTCGACGACCACATGGCCGAGGCTGTGGGTGCGCTGGACCAGATCGCGGACCTCGTCCACGAGCACCGCGTCGGCGAAGGACCACGGCGCGGACCCCACCCCCCTGGCCGGTTTGGACCACAGCAGCAACTTGCGCTCGTCCTCGGTCAGCACCCCCTCCGAGCACTGATCGAGGAACTCCCCGTCGGACAGCAGCCGCAGTACCAGCTTCGCCGGGTCGACCGGCGGCCACAGCTCCTTGACCGCGTCCTTGACCGCCTTGGTGCGGGCCACCGCGTCCTGCACCCGGTCGTCGGGTGCCTCGCCGCCGAGCTCCATCTTCACCAGCACCGCGTGGGCGATCCGCTGGGGCAGCGCCTCGCGGGCAGCGCCGTAGCGGATGTCGCGCTCGCGCAACTCGGTGACGATCTCATCCAGTTCGTACACCGGCACCCGCCAGCGGCGGGAACCGCGCACCACCACCAGGCCCTCCGTCGGCATCCGCAGCCCGGATCCGACCGCGCGCCGCAGCACCTCGGCCATCCGCGCGTCGCCCTTGATCTGCGCGGCCGCCGCCGAGTCCGTGCCGCGCACCGGTACGTGCGCCACCAGTTCCTCGACCGTCGCCTGCGCAACGTCCAGCTCGCCGAGCGCCGGGAGCACCTGCTCGATGTAGTGCAGGAACGACCGGTTGGGGCCGACGACGAGGGTGCCGGTCCGGGCCAGCCGCTCCCGGTGGGCGTAGAGCAGGTAGGCCACGCGGTGCAGGCCGACGGCGGTCTTTCCCGTGCCCGGCGCCCCCTGGACGCAGACCGTCCCGGAGATGCCGGCGCGCACGATCTCGTCCTGCTCCGGCTGGATGGTGGCGACGATGTCGCGCATCGGGCCGACGCGCGGCCGTTCGATCTCCGCCTGGAGAAGGGCGCCGCCGGTGTCCGCCTCGGACGGATCGCTGAGGTGCTCGTCCTCGTAGGCGGTCAGCTCCCCGCCCGTGTAGCCGAAGCGGCGGCGCAGCGCCACATCCATCGGCTCGGCGCGGGAGGCGCGGTAGAACGGCTGCGAGACCGGAGCCCGCCAGTCGATCACCATCGGGTCGCCGTCCTTGTCGTGGACGTGGCGGCGGCCGATGTAGAAGCGCGTTCCGTGCTCGTCCGCGGACGGTTGGGGCAGGGGGCTGTCCGCCTCGCCGGGCGTGTGCAGGTAGTCGAGGCGGCCGAAGAACAGCGGGGTGTCCGCGAGATCGGCGAGCGCGGCGATCCGGGCGGTGATCTCGCGCTGGAGGATCCGGGCGTTGACCCAGTTCCCCGTGACGTCGGTGAGGTCGAGCGCCTGGACGTCGGCGCGCATGGCGGACAGCGCCGCGCGGGAGGCGGCGAGGTGGGAGCGTTCGCGGCCCAGGGGGTCGTCGGGGATGTCGGGTTCGTGGGGAATGCCGGGGTCGTCGGGTCGGGCGTGCGTGGGCACGGGTGTGGCCTCCGGAATTTCACGCATGGCGGCGGAACGCGGCGGGCGGGGCCCACCGCGGCCGGGGAAAACATGGAGACGCCGACCGGTTTCCGTCCGGGCGGCCCTCCCGCGGATGTGCTTCGGGAGGCGGCAAGAGCGGAGAGTGTAGTGCGGCTTCCGGACCCCCGCGACTTGTTTTCCGGCCGTCGGCGCTCGGCCGCCGGCGCTCGCGGGCCGGGGCGCGGACGCAGGCGCGGCGCTCCCGAGCGGGCGTCCGGCGCGCCACGGATTCCGGGCCCGGTGGCCCATGCGTTCCATGTGGAGCGGTTCGTACATTGGGGGTATGAGCACCGCACACATGAACCGTCCGCCCGTGCCACGGGTCCGCGGCAGCACCGCGGTCACCGGCACGCACAACCGCCCCCGGCACCTCGTGGGCTCCGCTCTGCGCGCCATAGGCATCTTCGCCGAGACGGCCTTCCGTGTGACCGTCCTGGGCTCCGAGGGCGTCAAGTACTCCACGTACTGATTGCCGTCACCCGGCCGCGCTAGGGTCGCGCGCGTGATCGCCGAGCTCCGCAGTGAAACGCGCCCCGCCGCGCGCTTGATCTGGACCCTGCCCCTGCTGTCCCTGGCCGCCTACGCGGCCCTGCACGCGACGGTTGTCCCCGCCGAGATGGCGGACATGCTCGTCTACCGCGCGGAGGGCGCGGCGGCCGCGGCCGGAGGCCATGACCTCTACGGCCTGCGGGTCACCGAGTGGGATCTGCCCGCCACCTATCCGCCGTTCGCCGCCCTGCTCTTCGTTCCCACCACCTGGCTGGGTCTGCCCGCGCTCAAGGTGGCGGTCACCCTGGGGAACGCGGCCCTGCTCGCGCTCCTGGTCCATCTCTCGCTGCGCTTGGCGAACTGGCCCGCCCCGCACGCGCGCCGGATCGCGGTACCCGCCGCCATCGCCCTGGGGATCTGGCTGGAGCCCGTCTTCCAGACCCTGCACTTCGGCCAGGTCAACCTGCTCGTCACCACCGCCGTCCTGTGGGACCTCTCGCGCCCCGACGGCGCCCGCGGCAAGGGCCTGGCCGTCGGCCTCGTCGCGGGGATCAAGCTCACTCCCGCGATCTTCGCCGTGCACCTCCTGCTGACCGGCCGCACCCGGGCGGGGCTCACCGCCGCGGGGGCCTTCCTTGCCACGGCCGCCGTGGGCCTGGCCCTGCTGCCGTCGGCGTCCGTGGAGTTCTGGACGCTGCGCCTGTTCGAGACCGGACGCGTCGGCAAGCCCTGGATCGTGGACAACCAGTCGCTCCAGGGGCTGATCGCCCGCGCCCTGCACACCGCGCAGCCCGGCCCGGTGTGGTCGGCCGCGGCCGTCGCCACCGCCGCCGCCGGGCTCGCCGTCGCCGCGCGGGCGAGCAGGCGCGGTGACGAGCCCTGGGCGGTCGTGGCGTGCGCCGTGACCGCCCTGCTGGTGAGCCCGATCAGCTGGTCCCATCACTGGGTGTGGTGCGTGCCCCTGCTGGCCCTGCTCGCCGCCGATGCCCCGGGGATCGCTCTCGGCGCGACGGCCGTCTTCCTGGCCCGCACCATGTGGCTCGTCCCGCACGCGGGCGTCCTCGATCTGCGCCTGCCCTGGTGGCAGCAACCGCTGGCCGCCCCCTACCCGCTGCTGGGCCTGGCCTTCCTCGCCCGCACGGCGATGCGGGCTCAGTCCGAGGCGAGCAGCTCGTCCGCGTCCACGATGCGGTACGCATAGCCCTGCTCCGCCAGGAAGCGCTGCCGGTGAGCGGCGAAGTCCTGGTCCACCGTGTCGCGGGCCACGACCGAGTAGAAGCGGGCCGCCCGGCCGTCCGCCTTGGGCCGCAGCACCCGCCCGAGCCGCTGTGCCTCCTCCTGCCGTGATCCGAAGGTGCCGGAGACCTGGATCGCCACCGCCGCCTCCGGAAGGTCGATGGAGAAGTTCGCGACCTTGGAGACCACCAGGACCGAGATCTCTCCCTGGCGGAACGCCTCGAACAGCTTCTCCCGCTGCGGGTTCGAGGTGTCGCCCTTGATCACGGGCGCGCCGAGGTGGTCGCCGAGCTCGTCGAGCTGGTCGATGTACTGGCCGATCACCAGGGTCTGCTCGCCGGTGTGCATGCGCACGATGGCCTCGCACACATGCTGCTTGGTCGCCGTGGTCGAGCAGTAGCGGTACTTCTCCTCGGGCTCCGCCGTGGCGTAGGTGAGCCGCTCGTGGTCGGTGAGGTTGACCCGCACCTCCACGCAGTCGGCGGGCGCGATGTAGCCCTGCGACTCGATCTCCTTCCACGGGGCGTCGAAGCGCTTGGGCCCGATCAGGGAGAACACATCGGTCTCACGGCCGTCCTCGCGCACGAGCGTGGCCGTCAGGCCGAGGCGGCGCCGCGCCTGGAGGTCGGCGGTGAACTTGAAGACCGGCGCGGGCAGCAGGTGCACCTCGTCGTAGATGATCAGGCCCCAGTCACGGGAGTCGAACAGCTCCAGGTGCGGGTAGACGCCCTTCCGCTTGGTCGTCATCACCTGGTAGGTGGCGATGGTGACGGGGCGGATCTCCTTGCGGGTGCCGCTGTACTCGCCGACCTCGTCCTCGGTCAGCGAGGTCCGCCTCACCAGCTCGTGCTTCCACTGCCGGGCGGAGACGGTGTTGGTCACCAGGATCAATGTGGTCGCCTTCGCCGTGGCCATCGCCCCGGCGCCGACGAGCGTCTTGCCCGCGCCGCACGGCAGCACCACGACACCCGAGCCGCCGTGCCAGAAGCCCTCGACCGCCTGGCGCTGGTACGGGCGCAGCGCCCATCCGGTCTCGTCGAGCTCGATGGGGTGCGCCTCGCCGTCCACGTACCCGGCGTGGTCCTCGGCGGGCCAGCCCAGCTTCAGCAGGAACTGCTTGATCTGCCCGCGCTCCGAGGGGTGCACGACGACGGTGTCGGGGTCGACCCGCGCCCCGACGAGCGGAATGATCTTGCGTGAGCGCAGGACCTCCTCCAGGACCGGGCGGTCGCTGGAGGTCAGCACGAGGCCGTGCACCGGGTGCTTGAGGAGCTGGAGGCGCCCGTACCGCGACATGGTCTCGGCGACGTCCACGAGCAGGGCGTGCGGGACGGGGTAGCGGGAGAACGTCACCAGGGCGTCGACGACCTGCTCGGCGTCGTGGCCCGCGGCCCGCGCGTTCCACAGGCCGAGCGGGGTGACCCGGTAGGTGTGGATGTGCTCGGGAGCGCGCTCCAGCTCCGCGAAGGGGGCGATGGCGCGGCGGCACTCGTCGGCCTTGGGATGCTCCACCTCGAGCAGGAGTGTCTTGTCGCTCTGGACGATCAGCGGTCCGTCGTTCACGCGCTGGGCCTTTCCTCCGGCTCGGTGGGTGATGGCTGGCTCGGTGGCTCGGTGGGTGGTGCAGCCAAACAACCAGTGTCGCTCATCGGCGCAAGTACCCGCCCCCGCCGCATGCGAGCTCTCACCCTGGGTAGCCGCCCCCACGGCAGAGCTCCCGCGACTGGGCTTCCGCACGCGGACACAGACGCGGACGCGGACCGACACCGCACAACCGACCCCCGGGGGGTGGACCGTGGCGCGCAGCCTCGTGTTCGGCAGAGACAGGACCGGCAAGGCAGGAGCGGCGGAAAGGGTGCGGGAGGAGGAGCGGGACGAGGCTGCGGCCGCGCCGAAGGCCCCGGCCCCCCTCGCGGTGCGGGTCCTGGTGATGCTGGCGGCCTTCGCCGCGATGGTGGCGTTCGCGGTGGTGCTGGCCAGGCTGACCCTCGTTCCGTCCCAGGCCTCGGTGCCCCTGACCCACACCAACCTGCGCCCCGGCGACTCCATCCGCGACTACATGGACCAGCCGGCGCTGCGCGACACCTTCAAGCAGATCGGCGGGAACATCCTGCTGGGCGTGCCGTTCGGTGTGCTCCTGCCCGTGGTGTGGCCGAAGGCGCGCGGGCTGCTGAGGGTCTGCGTCCTCACCGCCGTGGTGATGGTCATGGTCGAGACCGTCCAGGGCATGCTCGTGGAGGGCCGGGCGTTCGACATCGACGACGTCATCCTCAACACCGTGGGAGCGCTGCTGGGCTACCTGGTCCTCGGCCGCCGCCTGGGCCGGGCCATCCACCCCCGCCGCCACCACTGGTGGCACCGCTTCACGCGGGCTCGTCGGCCAGTTCCGCGACGCCCGTGACGCGGTGCAGGGCGAAGGTCCGCACCTCGTCGGTGGTGTGGTCGTAGGCCGTGACGAACCCTCCCTCGACACGGACCGGGGCGATCACCCGCTGGCTGGCCGCCCCGTCCGCGTTGACGTAGCCGATCCAGACGGTCTCCCCGACCATGACCGCGGCCTGCATCGCCGCCAGGGTCTCGGCCGCCGCCGACCGCGGCAGCCCTCCGTCGGCGGGCGCCGGAACGGCCGGCCGGCGTGTGGCCGTGGACGCCCGGTCGCCCGCCCGGATCGCCTTGACCGCGGCCCCCAGCAGCACGGCGTCCGGGACCGGGGGCCCCTCGGGGACGGGAACGGGCGCGGAACGGGGCGGCGTGCGGTGGGCGTCCGCGCGGGCGATGAGCACATCGCCGTCGGCCGACTCCGCCGCCGGGGCGCAGCCCATCGACCGCAGCCGCTCCAGCAGGACATCCGGCGGGGCCTGCGCCGCCAGCACGGTCGGCGCGAGCCTGCGCAGACCGAGGCCCGACGAGCGGCGGTCGGCGAGGAGTTCGGCGAGCAGGGCGTCGTCGTCGCAGCGCAGATACGCCGACGCGGCGCCCACCCGCAGACGGCCGTGCTTACGGGCCACATCGTCGATCAAGTACGTCAGCGGCTGCGGAACGGGCGTCCTCGAGTGCTCGGCGAGGAAGGCGTGAAGGTCGGAGGCGCTGCGTCCGGCGTCCAGCGCCCGACGCACCGACTCCGGAGTGAACCGGAAGACGGTCGCCCCGCCCTTGGACTCCACATCGGCGGCCACCGCCAGCGTCTCGGCGAGATGGGTGACCAGGGGACCGGGTGCCACCGCGGTCAGATCCGCCTGGAGCAGCACATGGTCCAGCGGCTGCGGGAGCAGAGGGGCCAGCAGCGGTGCCGGGTGGCCGCCGGAGAGCAGGGCGCGGCCGTGGGAGGACAGGGCGCCGCGGCCGGTCACTCCGAGGAGTTCGGCCTCGAGGAGCGTCCAGTCCATGATCTGCTCGCGCAGCCCGTCGGCGCCGTCGCGCAGCGGCCGGTCCCAGCGCAGCCGGGCGAGCAGCTGGTCGCGGCCGGCCGCGCCGCCCTCGGGCAGGCCGGCGAGCAGGGCCAGCAGTCGGCGGCGCACCTCGGCGGCCAGTGAGCGGTCCAGGTCCGGGCCCAGGGCGGCGAGCACCCTGCCCTTGCTGTCCTTCGTGCCCACGAGACCGGGGACGCGGGTGGCGGTGAGCCAGGCGGCGGCGAGCTGTTCCCAGCGGCGTTCCGTGGGGTGTTGCCGCCACTCGTCGTACGCGGGGGTGGGCGCCCACTCCTCGTCCACATCGCCGTCCGACGCCAGCAGTCCGGCGCCGAAGGCGACCTCCAGCCAGAACGCGGCCGTCTGCTCGCTCAGGTCGAGCGCGGCCGCCGTGCGCTTCAGGTCGCGCACGCTCAGGCCTCCCGCCCGCAGCACCGCGGGCCCGCCGGTGTCCCAGCGCTTGAGCAGTTCCTCCACGGTGCGAACGGCGGTGAACGCCTGCCCGGCCGCGGCCGCGTCCACAGCCTGTGGATCACGCTCGACCGGCTCGACCGACGGCGGAACGGGCTCGTGGTGCCGGTGCGCCCGGCCCCCGCGCAAGTACAGTCCGGCCTCGCGCGGCAGCACGACATTGCCGGGACCTGATGGCAGCAGGAGCCCCCGGGCCAGCAGCCACTGGACCGGGGTCACCGCGTCGGCGGCCCGCACATGGCGCCCGGCGTCCGGAGTCTCGCCGTAGGGCGGCCCCCAGGTCAGCTTGCCCAGCACCTCCGTGGTGCCGCGGGGCGCCGAGGCGAGCAGGACGTCCATGCGCTCGGCGTCGCTGAACAGGGCCGTCAACGAGGCGACGGCGCTCACCGGATCGTGTGTCGCGGGCAGCCCGGCGTCGGCCAGCAGCTCCTGCATCCGGCCCGGCGACGTACCGGAAGTGGCCTCCGCCACGGTCGGGCCGAGGCCGGTCGGGGAGGGCGCGCCCGTGGACGGGGCGAGCATGTCGCGGGCGGTGCGCACCAGGCGCAGCCGCTCGTCCGACCCCCACACCAGGGCCCGCTCCCGCAGCCGCTCCACGGCCGCCTCGACCGCCGGGGCCTCCACGTCCGGCATCAGCGCGCCCAGAACACCCAGGTCGCAG
This sequence comes from Wenjunlia tyrosinilytica, assembly GCF_014646055.1. Lineage (GTDB taxonomy): Bacteria > Actinomycetota > Actinomycetes > Streptomycetales > Streptomycetaceae > Wenjunlia > Wenjunlia tyrosinilytica. The sequence goes on along the minus strand of NZ_BMMS01000009.1, from coordinate 102,993 downwards.
CCGTCCGGCCCCACCGCCATGGCCTCCGCGGTCTGGAGGGTGAAGCGGTCCAGCCGCTCCAGGGCCCGCACCACCGAGGCACGGGTCCCGGCGCGAGTGGCCAGCTGGGTGAGGTCGTTGGGCACGGGAGAGAGCAGATCGGGACGCGCCCGAAGCAGGCCGGACAGCGCCTCGTCGTCGCGGGCGCGCAGATCCTCGGCCAGGGTCCGGGGCGCGGTGCTCTGCTCTGTGCTCATCCGCTCAACATTAGCCGCCCTGTGTCGGGGGAGGCTTGTGCGTGGGCGGGCTCTATCGTTTCGGATGGGCCGACAGGCCACGACGAAGGCCGGCCATGACGAGGACCGGCACAGGCGGGGGTCGGACAATGGGGATCGAGAGCGAGCAGCTGATCTACGACTACCTGAGCCGGGTCGGCGACCTGGCTCAGTCGGCGCTGCCCGCGGCGGAGCGCCTGCGGCTGGTGACCCAGCTGCGCCAGGACATCGAACGGGAACGCGAGCGGTCGGCGGGGCAGGCCGACAACCCGGCGGCGGTACGGCGGATCCTGGGGAAGCTGGGCAGCCCCGACACCGTGGTGGAACGGGCGGCGGCTTGGGGCGACACCCCGCAGGACGATCCGGACGCTCCTCCGTTCCCCGGCAGCGAGGTGCTGGTCGATCCCGCCGAGGTGGCCGTGGCCGCCGAGTGGTGGCGGCTGCCGCAGCAGCGTTCGGGCTCGGCCGACTCCGAGCCCGCCGACCCGGATCCCGCCGACCCGGGTCTCAATGTGTCCTCGCTTCCCCCGGGCTTCCTTCCCAAGCCGACCGTGGTGTCCCCGTCGAAGTCGACCTTCGGAGGTGTGGGCAAGACCACGGATGTACCGGCACAGCGGGGCTTCGAGCAGAAGAAGGCGCGCAAGCACTGGTGGAGCCCGCTCAGCCCCGCCGATCCGGGTCCCGACCCCGGGACAGCGGTGGAGCAGGCGGAGCCGCAGCGGCGGCGAGGGCTGCTGCGCCGACGCCGGAACGCGGCCGCCTTCTCCCCGGCTCGCGGGGTCTTCTGGCGTGAGTGGCTTGCCGCGGCGCTCCTGCTGGTGGGCACCTTCACCGGCTCGCTGTTCGTGGTCGCGGCGGGCTGGCTGGTCGCCTACTACTCGTCCCGGCTGACCCGGATGGAGGCCCAGGTCGCGGCGCTCGGCATCCCGGCCCTGACCGCCACCGGCACCTTCACCTGGCTCTGGGGCCGCAACACCGGCCGCTGGGGCGAGCCGCTGAAGGACGGCAGGATGGGGCCCGCGCTGCAGGACGCGCTGCCGGTGATGGTGCGGGTGGCGGCGATCGGTTCGGCCGTGTACCTGGTCTGGCGGGCGGACCGCCGCGCCCGGAGGGGCTGAGCGCCGACCCGCAGGGGCTGAGCGCCGACCCGCAGGGGCCGGGCACCCTGCCCGCGCAGGGCCGGCCGTCGCCGGCGACTCGGCTGGGGCGAACCCGTTCGAGGGGCGGCGGCCCCGTCAGCCACAATGGGCCCCATGCCCATGACGCGACCTGGCCCCGCCGCGCCCACGAGAGCGAGCACACGCCCCTTCACCGTCGGCTTCGACCTCGACATGACGCTGATCGACTCCCGGCCCGGCATCAAGGCGGCGTTCGACGCGCTCGCCGAGGAGACCGGCACGTTCATCGACACGGACCTGGTCGTCACCCGGCTGGGGCCGCCGCTGGAGATCGAGTTGGCGCACTGGTTCGCGGCCGAGCGGATCGAGGCCATGACCCTGCGGTACCGAGAGCTCTATCCGGTGCACGCGATTGCCGGGACCGCCGCCATGGCCGGGGCCCGTGAGGCGGTGGACGCGGTGCACCGGCACGGCGGCAAGGCCATCGTCGTCACGGCCAAGCACCAGCCCAACGCGCAGCTGCACATCGACCGCCTCGGCATCGCCGCCGACTCGGTGATCGGCTGGCTGTGGGCAGAAGCCAAGGCGGAGGCGCTGCGCGAGCACGGCGCCTCGGTCTACGTCGGCGACCACATCGGGGACGTGCGCGGGGCGCACGCCGCCGGGGCGTTGAGCGTGGCCGTGCCCACCGGGCCCTGCGGGGCGGAGGAGTTGCGCGGCGCCGGAGCCCATGTGGTGCTCGACGACCTCACGCGCTTCCCCGCCTGGCTGGACTCCTACGCGGCCGACGAGATCGAGGAAGCCCTCATCTGAGCCCGGCGCTGGGACAGCACCGATCGGACCGTCCCGGCGATGGCGAGGGCGAAGCCCGTCGGCATGAGCATGGACACCAGGTAGGCGGCCGTCGGCAGCGGGTCCAGACCGAGCAGGAGCGGTATCACGGTGACGACCGTGGCGACCGCTCCGACAATGAAGACGATCACCCCGATACGGACGAGGAGATCGCCGGGCTGCGCATTGGTTTCGTTGCTCACCGGACCAGGGTAGAACTCGCGGGCATCTTGCCACGGGGTGGGGGACCATTAGCCTGGTGGGAGCGGGTTACCGGTCGTCCGGTCACCCGCGACAATGTGTTACCCGAGCTTTTCTGTTTTTCGACGCGTATTCGAGTGAGTGACGAGCGCCAATCGCGCTTCAGTTTTTCCGACGCGAGGACGAGGGACGAGGTCTGACGTGCCTACCGGCAAGGTCAAGTGGTTCAACAGCGAGAAGGGCTTCGGCTTCCTCTCCCGCGACGACGGCGGCGACGTCTTCGTGCACTCGTCGGTTCTTCCGAGCGGGGTGGATTCGCTCAAACCCGGCCAGCGTGTGGAGTTCGGCGTGGTCGCCGGCCAGCGCGGGGACCAGGCGCTCTCGGTGACCCTGCTGGACCCGGCGCCCTCCGTGGCGGCCGCTCAGCGCCGCAAGCCCGATGAACTGCTGCCGATCGTGCAGGACCTGACGACCCTGCTGGAGGAGGTGGCCCGCTCGCTCCAGCGCGGCCGCTACCCGGAGAAGACGCACGGGCGCAAGATCGCGGGGGTCCTGCGCGCGGTCGCCGACCAGCTGGACGTCTGAGCGGGGGCGCCGGCAGGGGAAGGCGGGACGGCCGTCCGGGGAAGCAAGGAGCTTTTCCGGACGCGCGCTTGTCCGGGGGCGTTATCCGGGGAAGCGCAGCGCGTCGGGCTTGATCGGCGGGACGAGGCCCTCGGCGGCGGCGCGGGTGAGGAGCCCGCGCACCGCCGCATAGCCGTCCACCCCGAGGTCGGCGGTGAACTCGTTGACATAGAGCCCGATGTGCTGCCGTGCCACGGAGGGGTCCATCTCCTGGGCGTGCTCGGCCACATAGGCCTGCGACGCCTCGGGGTCGTCCCACGCCAGCAGCACCGAGGCCTTCGCCGCCTCGGCGAGTTCGACCAGCCGCTCCTCGCCGAGGGACCGCTTGGCGATGATCGCGCCCAGCGGGATGGGCAGCCCGGTCTCGTCCTCCCATGCCTCGCCCATGTCGGCGAGGCAGTGCAGGCCGTACTCCTGATAGGTGAAACGGGCCTCGTGGATGACCAGTCCCGCGTCCACCCCGCCGTCGCGCACCGCGGGCATGATCTCGTGGAACGGCATGACGACGATCCTGCCGACACCGCCCGGCACCGCGCGCGCCGCCCACAGCCGGAAGAGCAGGTAGGCGGTGGAGCGCTCGCTCGGCACGGCCACGGTCCCACCCGCCAGCCGCGCCGGATCGCTCTCCTCGCGGGTGAGCACCAGCGGCCCGCAGCCGCGGCCGAGCGCTCCCCCGCACGGCAGCAGGGCGTACTCCTCCAGCACCCACGGCAGCACCGCGTAGGAGACCTTGAGGATGTCGGACTCGCCGCGCTCGGCCATGCCGTTGGTGATGTCGATGTCGGCGAAGGTCACATCGAGCTCGGGCGCGCCCGGCACCAGTCCGTGCGCCCACGCGTGGAAGACGAAGGTGTCATTGGGGCAGGGTGAGTAGGCGATCCGCAGGCTCATGTCTTCTCCAGTAGCGGGCGCAGCTTCCCGAACGCGTCGGTGAGCGCGGCCAGCGCGTCGCCGATCCGCCAGGCGTCGCGGTCACGGGGCCCGACGGTGTTCGAGACGGCGCGGATCTCCAGGACGGGTACGCCGTGCGCCTCCGCGGCCTCCGCGACGCCGAAACCCTCCATGGCCTCGGCGGCGGCGCCCGGGTGGCGGGCGGCCAGCAGTTCGGCGTTCCGCGCGGTACCGGTGACGGTGGAGACGGTGAGCACCGGCCCCGTCACCGCTTCGAGCGTACGCGCCACCTCACCGGCCAGGGGCTGCGGCGGCAGATGCACGGAGGTGCCGAAGCCGAGCTTCTGGACCGGCAGGAACCCGGCGGCGGTCTCCGCCCCCAGGTCGGCGGCGACGATCGCGTCCGCGACCACCACCGATCCCACGGGGGCGACACCGCCGAAGCCGCCCGCGATGCCCGCGGCGACCACCAGGTCGTAGGCCTCGTTGGCCAGGAACGCGGTGGCCAGCGCCGAGGCCGCACCGGCGGCGGCCGCGCCCGGGCCGACACCCGCGGCCAGCAGGTCGGCGCGCAACGGGCCCCCTGCCACGCCCAGTCGGCGCAGGCGGTGGCCCGGAAGCGGATGCACTCCCCTGTCTTCCAGGGCGCGCAGTCCCTGGGCGACGGAGTCCAGCTCCGCCGCCACAGCGGTCACGACGAGCAGTCGCACGGGACGCGGCGGCGTGTCAGTCGGCCAGCTTGACCTTGTAGTTCCACACGCCGTAGTACTCCTTCTTCTTCAGCGAGTTCTCGATGATCGAGACATTCACCGACTTCGCCCGCTGACCCGTGGTCTGGTCCGCCTGGAAGAAACCGTCCACGGGGTAGCTGTGGTAGGTGTCCTTCGTCGGGTCGTTGATCTGCTGGCCCTCGATGCCCAGCGACCAGCCCTCCTTGGCGATCGTCGGGTCGACGCCGAAGCGGATCCGCTCACCGAGGTGCACCGTGATCGTCTTCTTCGGCTTGGCGTTCAGGCACTGGCGGACGCGGCCGAGCGAGATCTGGTCCCCGTCGTCGTAGCACTGCGCCTCGGCGTGGACCGAGTCGGTGCCCGAGGTGATGTAGGCGAGCGGGGTGGGCTTGTCGCAGGCGGCAAGCGTGGCCAGCCCGACAGCAACGGCGCCGATCACGGCGGCACGGCGGCGAATGGTCATGGCCCGAGGCTACCGGGCGCCACCCGCGCCACCACGCGGGGGTGCGGCGTGCCGCGCCCACATCAGAGGGGACACCCTGCGGGGCCGTGCGTCTCAGACGGTCCGTGGATGCGGTGTGCCGCGTCGGCCGGCGAGCAGCAACCCGCGCACCGTCGTCACGAAGCCCAGGGCCACCAGCCCGGCGGCGACACCGAGTCCGAGCTCCCCGTTGAGCGGCAGCATGATGCCGATGGCGCCGCCGACCACCCAGGCCATCTGGAGCGCCGTCTCCGAGCGGGCGAACGCCGAGGTGCGGACCTCCTCCGGCACATCGCGCTGGATCAGCGCGTCCAGCGAGAGCTTGGCGAGTGCCTGCGCCAGGCCGGCGGTCGCGGCCACCAGGGCCACGGTGACCGTGCTGTACCAGATCGCCGCGGCGATCGTGGCGCCGAGCGCCAGCGCCAGGACGGTGGTGATGATCGCCTCCGGCGCCCGGGACTTCAGCCAGGAGCCGAGGGCGGTGCCGAACGCGTTGCCCAGGCCCGCCGACACCACGACCACGCCGAGCGAGACGGGGGCGCTGAGCCCCCCTATCGGATGTTCACGCAGCAGGAACGCCATGAAGAGGGTGAGGAAGCCGGACAGGGCGCGCAGCGAGGAGTTGGCCTGGAGGGCGTTCAGGACCGAGGAGCCGACGTTGCGCAGGCCGGGGGCCCGCCGCTTCTTCAGCGTGGCCGCGCCGGTGTCGCGCTTGTGCAGGTCGACCATGTGCGCGCGCTCCTCGCCCTTGGCCGAGTCGACCTTGTGCGGCAGCGAGAACGCGAGGACGGTGCCCAGGACGAAGATGCCGAACGCCCCGTAGAGCGGCCAGCCGGGGCCGATCATGTGCAGCAGGCCGCCCAGGGGAGCGGCGACGGCCGTGGCCACGAGTCCGGCCAGCGTGACCCGGGAATTGGCCTTCACCAGCGTGACCCGGTGCGGCAGGAGCCGTGGCACGACGGCACTGCGCACGACCCCGTACGCCTTGGACGCCACCAGGACGCCCAGCGCCGCCGGATACAGCTCCAGCCCCGCGTTCGCGACGGAACTCGCCATCGTCCACGCCAGGACCGCGCGGGCCAGCATGGCCATGGCCATCGCGGTGCGGCGGCCGTGGGGGACGCGGTCCAGGAGCGGCCCGATGACCGGTGCCAGCAGGGCGAAAGGGGCCATGGTGACCAGCAGGTACAGGGCGACCCGGCCGCGGGCCTCGCCGGTCGGGACGGAGAAGAAGACGGTGCTGGCGAGGGCGATGGTGATGAGCATGTCGCCCGCGGAGTTCACGGCGTGCAGCTCGATCAGCTTGCCGAGGCCGGACTCACCCGCCCCCTGGGCATGGGTGGCCTTGCGGATCCGGCCGCCCACGGCACGGCCCGCCCGTCGGAATCCGCCGAAGAATCGCGACCCGCCGCGGGCAAGCGTGCTCTCGGACCGGCGCGCCGGCCCGCCGTCGGTCCTCCTGTCGGCTGCCACCTGGCCATACTGCCTCAACTGAGGCGGACGACGGCCGACTAGTGGACAAACCGCAGGCAGTCTCCTCCTTGCGGTGGGGCTTGCGGATCCTCGCGGTCGCGCTTCCGCAGGTGCTTTCCCGGTGCTGTCGGAGCCAGGTACCGTGCACGAGGCAGCCGTCCGGTGAACGGCACCGCTCCCGGTCCAGCAGAATGGTCGGGACAAGCGTTTGCCGGTGCACGCGTCGATGCGGATCCAGATATCCGCTCCGCCACCCGGAGGGCGCCATTGATCTGCGGCTTAGGAGAGAATCGTTCTTGTGAGTGCTGCGATGCGAAGCCGTACCCCTGACCGCCTGTGTGCCGAGGCCGTCGAGCTCGCCCGTGCCGCGGCCGAGGACGCCGCAGGCCCCGACGGCGTGGGCGAGCACCTTGGTGTGGTGGCGGACGGCGACCGGGTCGTCACGCACTCGTTCGCCACGAAGGAGGCCGCCTACCGCGGCTGGCGCTGGGCGGTGACGCTGGCCCGCGCGTCCCGCAGCAAGCAGGTGACGGTCGACGAGACGGTGCTGCTGCCGGGCGGGGACGCGGTGCTCGCGCCCGAGTGGGTGCCGTGGAGCGAGCGGCTGCGCCCCGGTGACCTGGGGCCGGGTGATCTGCTGCCGACGGAGGCGGACGATCTCCGGCTGGAGCCGGGGTTCACCGGGGCCGATGAGCCGCCGCCGAACTCCGCGGTGTCGCCGGAGGTCGCGGAACTGGCGGAGGCCGAGGACGCGGATGTGGAGCCGAAGCCGGCTCCGGGTGTGAGCAGTATCGCGGCTGTCGCCGAGGAGATCGGCATGGCGCGGCCGAGGGTGCTGTCCCGTTACGGGCTGCACGCGGCCGCGGACCGGTGGGAGGAGCAGTTCGGGCCGAAGACGCCGATGGCGCAGGCGGCGCCGGCCAAGTGCGCGACCTGCGGCTTCCTGGTCCCGATCGCGGGGTCGCTGCGGCAGGCGTTCGGGGTGTGCGCGAACGAGTACGGCCCGGCCGACGGGCATGTGGTGTCACTGTCGTTCGGCTGCGGGGCGCATTCGGAGGCGGCGGTGGTCCCGAAGCCGCCGAAGCCGGCGGAGCCGGTGCTGGACGAGATGCACGACGTGGACCCGATGTCGCTCCATCCGGAGCGGACCGGCGGATCGGTGGAAGAAGGCGCCGAGTCGGAGGAACTGGGCCACAGCTGAGCGGCGCGCGGGGACGCGGGCCGGCGTCGCCGCGACGGCGGCGCCGCCGGGCGGGGCGTGGGTTGCGCACTTCCCGCGCGAGTGAGACAGGAACGCCGACAACGGCAGAGGCGGGCGCGGGGTGGGCCTGCCCCGTCGGGCGGGTCTGGTTCGTGGGTCGGGGTTGTGGGTCGGGGTTGTGGGGTCGGGGTTGTGGCGCTGGTGTGACGGTTTTCTTTGCCGGGTGGCAGTTCGGTCCGCGCGCTGTCGCGCGAAGGATAAAAGCGTCGGCAACGGCGAAAGTGGGCGCGAGGTGCGGCCGCGCCGCCGGGTCGGCGGTTTTCGCGCGCCGCTTCGCGTCGGTGAGGCGTGCACGGGCCGGGGGTATGGGTACCGTTTCTGAAATTGGTGGTGCAATTTCACTTGTGCCCAGGGGGGTGTGCGCGGGGGCGCGCGGCCAAATTCTCACCACCAGTTTTGAAAACGGCATCCCCGTACCCCTGCCACCCGTCCCCTCGCCGCGAAGCGGCGCTAGTAAACCGCCGCCCGGCTGCCGGAGCAGGTCCCTCGCCCGCCCTTCCGCCGTTGCTGGCGCGTTTGTCCTTCGTGCGGCAGCGCGCAGATCGAACCGCCGCCCGGTGGTGGAGCCGTCAGATCGGCGTCACCAGTCCGTCACTATCGCCGCGAAGCGGCGCTTCGAAGCCGCCGCCCGGCTGCCGGAGCGGGCCCCGGCCCCTTCCGCCGTTGCTGGTGCCTTTGTCCTTCGTGCGGCAGCGCGCAGATGGAACCGCCGCCCGGCAAACGAGACCGTCGGACCAGCGTCACCAGTCCGTCACTATCGCCGCGAAGCGGCGCTTCGAAGCCGCCGCCCGGCTGCCGGAGCGGGCCCCGGCCCCTTCCGCCGTTGCTGGTGCCTTTGTCCTTCGCGCGGCAGCGCGCAGATGGAACCGCCGCCCGGCAAACGAGACCGTCGGACCGGCGGCGCCTGTCCGTCACTATCGCCGCGAAGCGGCGCTTCGAAGCCGCCGCCCGGCTGCCGGAGCAGGCCCCTCGCCCACCTTCCGCCGTTGCTGGTGCCTTTGTCCTTCGCGCGGCAGCGCGCAGATCGAACCGCCGCCCGGCAAACGAGACCGTCGGACCAGCGTCACCAGCTCGCCCCCCGGCTCCGGTCCCCGTCGCCGCCCACAAGGGCGATGATGTTCCCAGGGCGGTTCGGCTGTACCTTCACCGGACCAGGTAGCTCGGCGTCGGTGGCGGAGGAGAGCGGCAGTGGGAACGGCATCGTTTTTGTCGTCGTTGGTCCAAGGGCAGTCCGGCGGAGCCGACCCCTTCGGGACCACTGACCTGCGCGGGGCCGTGCTCGATGCCTGGGCCGCCTCGCCCGCCCGCTTCCGCGAGGACGCCAACGCCGAGGAGGACCTCGTCCTCGGTGGCTACCGTGACCGCCTCGTCGTGGAGCTCGCCCAGAACGCCGCCGACGCCGCCGCCCGCGCCCGTGTCCCCGGCCGTCTCCGGCTCATCCTCCACCCCGCCCACGGCGGCCAGCCGGCCATGCTCGCCGCCGCCAACACCGGCGCCGGGCTCGACGCCGCCGGTGTCGAGTCCCTGTCCACCCTCCGCGCCTCCGCCAAGCGCGACGACACCCAGCCCACCGTCGGCCGTTTCGGTGTCGGGTTCTCCGCCGTCCTCGCCGTCACCGACGAGCCCGCCGTCATCGGCCGCTCCGGCGGGGTGCGCTGGTCGCTCGCCGAGGCACGCGAACTGGCCGAGGAGACGGCCCGCACAAGCTCCGGCCTCGGCGACGAACTTCGCCGCCGCGACGGCCATGTGCCGCTCCTTCGACTGCCGTTGCCCGCCGAGGGCACACCTCCCGACGGTTATGACACCGTCGTCGTCCTGCCCCTGCGCGACGGCGCCGCCGAGGACCTCGTCCAGCGCCTCCTCGCCGCGATCGACGACGCCCTCCTCCTCACCCTCCCCGGCCTGGCCGAGGTCGTCGTCGAGACCCCCGAGGGCGTGCGCACCCTCATCCGGAGCGAAGAGCAGAACATCGTCGTCGTCACCGACTCCGCCAACGGCACCACCCGTTGGCGCGTCGAGAGTGCCCAGGGCCCCATCGCCGCGGAGCTCCTCGCCGACCGCCCCGTCGAGGAGCGCCTGCGTCCCTCCTGGGCGCTGACCTGGGCCGTTCCCGTGGGCAGCGACGGCGCCCCCGCCGCCACCCGTACCGCACCCGTCGTGCACGCCCCGACCCCCACCGACGAACCCCTCGGGGTGCCCGCGCTCCTCATCGCGAGCCTGCCCCTGGACCCCACCCGCCGCCATGCCGCCCCCGGCCCGCTCACCGAGTTCCTGCTCTCGCAGGCCGCCCGGGCCTATGTGAAGCTCCTGTGCGACTGGGAGCCGGTCGGTGTGGGCACCCTCAGCCTCGTACCCGGCCCCTTGGGCAAGGGCGAGCTCGACGCCCGCCTGCGCCGCGGCGTGCTCGAACTCCTGCCCAGCACCCGTTTCCTGCCCACCGCCGCCGCCCCGCCGGAGGACGAGGACGTACCTCTCGCGCTGCGCCCCGCCGACGCCGAACTCGTCGAGGGCGCCAACGCCGCCACCGTCGCCGTTCTCGCCGAGGTCTTCCACACCCTGATCCCCGGTGGCCTCGAGCGCCGGGTGGAGCTGCGCACCCTCGGCGTCCACCGTGTCCCGCTCGGCGAGATGATCGACCGCCTCGCCGGTCTGGAACGCCCCGCCGACTGGTGGTACCGGCTGTACGGCGCCCTCTCCGGCACCGATCCCGACCTGCTCGGCGGGCTTCCCGTGCCGCTCGCCGACGGCCGGACGGTCACCGGGCCGCGCCAGGTGCTCCTGCCGCTGCCCGACGCCAACGACCCGAACACCGAGCACCACGGCATCGACCCCGCCCGCCTGGCTCGTCTCGGGCTGAAGGTCGCGCATCCCGACGCCGCCCATCCCCTGCTGGAGAAGCTGGGCGCGCTTCCGGCCACCGCCCGCGCGGTGCTGACCACTGCCCAGGTGAGGGCCGCCGTCGCCGACTCGCTCGACGCCGAGGAGGCGTGGGACGAGGACCAGGGCCCGCTGGCCGCCGACGAACTGGCGGACGTGGTCCTCCGGCTCGTCCAGGCCAGCGGTATCGGTCCCGGCGAGGAGCCGTGGCTGGGCGCGCTGGCCCTCCCCGACGACGAGGGGGAGCTCGCTCCCGCGGCGGAGCTGGTCCTGCCGGGCAGCCCTTTCGAGGCCGTCATCCGCGAGGGCGAGCTCGCCGCCTGCGACGTCGAGCTGCTGGAGCGGTGGGGGGAGCGTCCGCTGACAGCGCTGGGCGTCCTGGCCACCTTCGCGCTGGTGCGCGCGGAGGACGTCGTCCTCGACCCCGACGACCTCGAACCCGACGAGGGCCTGGAGCCCTGGGCCGAGGACGTCGGCCTGCTGGACGCCGTGGACGTGTGGTGCGAGGACGTGCTCGACCAGCTGCCCGAGTCCGATGTCCCGCCCGTGGCCACCGAGCTGGTGGCTGTGCGCGACCTCGACCTCGTGGATGACGACGCCTGGCCGCAGGCGCTGTCCATGCTCGCCCAGCCGCCGCTGCGGGACGCGCTGATCGCCCCGGTGCGGGTGCTCCTGCCGGACGGCTCCACGCAGAACGTCCGCCCGTACACCGCCTGGTGGCTGCGCGACCACCCGGTGCTCGACGGCCGCCGCCCGGTCGGTCTGCGGGCTGCGGGTGGCGACCCGTTGCTCGAAGGGCTCTACGACGACGCCGGAGTCGACGTGGAGCACCCGCTCCCCGACGACCAGGTGCTGCGCTGCCTCGGCGTGCGGACGTCGGTGGCCGCGCTCCTGGACGAGCCCGGTGGCCCGGCCGAGCTGCTGGCCCGCCTCGCCGACCCCGACCGCGAGGTCAGCCCCTCGCAACTGCACGGCATCTACGCCGCCCTGGCCGAGCTCGACCCGCAGACGCTGACCCTGCCCGACGAATTGCGGGCCGTGGTCGACGGCTCGACGGAGGTCGTGGACGCCGCCGACGCCGTCATCGCCGATGCCCCCGACCTGCTGCCGCTGGCGGCGGACGGACCCCTGCTGCCGGTGCCGCCGCGCCTGGCGGACGACCTCGCCGAGCTCCTCCAGGTGCGGAAGGCGGGCGACGCGCACACCGCCGAGATCGTCACCGAGGGAGAGCCCCACGGTGTGCCGGCCGAGGTGCTCGCCGTCCTGCCGGGCGCCCCCGAGAGCTACTTCGAGCACGAGGAACTGCGCGTCACCGGCGATGTCGAGGTGGACTGGCGCTACGTCGACGGGGTGCTGCACGCGGCGACCCTGGAGGGGGTCGCCGCGGGCCTGGCCTGGGCGGCCGGCCAGTGGCAGCGCCGCTTCGAGATCGCCGCACTCCTGGCGGAGCCGGACCGCTCGGCGGAACTCGCCGAGGCCCGCTGGTTCGAATAGCCGCCCAGCCCGCCGAGCGGCCCCGAGCACGCGGAGCCCGCCGAGCGGCCCGAGCGCCCGGCGGGGCGCGGGGGCCCCGCCGCTCTGATGACTCAGTCGGACTGGCTGCGGCTGAAGCCCCACACGACCAGGCCGATGACCACGAGGGCGATCAGCACCCACATCCATGTCGGCATCGAGCCGCCGCCGCCGCTGCCGCTCCCGTGGTAGTGGTGGTAGTGGTGACCGCCACGACGACCGCGTGCCAGTATCCCGCCCGTCGTCCGAAGTGCCCCGTTAATTGTCATGAACGCAGACCTTAGTGGGTGGGGTGAGCTCTGGCCGCACGGGCCTCCAGCCGCCACACGCACTCCAGCACCACCGACGCCACCACGGCGACCCCCACGCCCATCCAGGGCTCCTCGACGCCGACCAGCCTCAGCTCGAAGAACGTCTGCAGATACGGGGTGACCAGCACGACGAAGAACCCGAGGCCCATCGCCAGCACCAGCCCGATCCGCCACCACGTGTACGGCCGGGCGATGATCGCCAGCACCCATATCGCCACGAGGAACAGCGTCAGCGTCGCCACACTCGTCTCCGCCTGGAGCGCCTCCGGCCCCGAGTAGTGATGCCTCGCCAGCAGATACGAGACAAAGGTCGCCAGCCCCGCGATGATCCCCGCGGGCAGCGCGTACCGCATCACCCGGCGCACGAAGCCGGGCCGCGCCCGCTCCTTGTTCGGGGCCAGGGCCAGGAAGAACGCCGGGATGCCGATCGTCAGCGTCGACAGCAGCGTCAAATGGCGGGGCAGGAACGGATAGGGGAGCTGGAATATCGCCACCAGCAGCGCCAGCAGCACCGAGTAGACGGTCTTGGTGAGGAAGAGATTGGCGACTCGCTCGATATTGCCGATGACCCGCCGTCCCTCGGCGACCACCGAAGGCAGCGTGGAGAAGCTGTTGTTGAGCAGGACGATCTGCGCCACCGCCCGGGTCGCCTCCGACCCGGAGCCCATGGCCACACCGATGTCGGCGTCCTTGAGCGCCAGGACGTCATTGACGCCGTCACCGGTCATCGCCACGGTGTGCCCGCGCGACTGCAACGCGCCCACCATGTCCCGTTTCTGCTGGGGCGTCACCCGGCCGAAGACCGTGCCGCCCTCCAGCGCCTTCGCCATCGCGTCCTTCTCGGCGGGCAGGATCCGGGCGTCCACCGGGGTGTCCGCGCCCGGCAGCCCGAGGGTGGCGGCGACAGCTCCGACCGACACCGCGTTGTCGCCGGAGATCACCTTCGCCCTGACATTCTGATCGGCGAAGTACCGCAGCGTCTCGGAGGCGTCGGGGCGCAGCCGCTGTTCGAGGACGACGAGTGCCACGGGGGCTGGCCGTGTCCCCGCCTCCGGATCGGTCAGCCGCTCACGCGTCCGCGCGAGCAGGAGGACGCGCATCCCCTGCTCGTTGAGCCGCTCGATGTCCGGCAGGGCCTCGTGCTCGTAGGGCAGCAGGACGTCGGGGGCGCCGAGCAGCCAGGTGCTGCGTTCGCCGGAGGGCTCGGCGAACGTCGCTCCGCTGTACTTGCGCGCGGACGAGAACGGCAGGGTCTCCACCGCCCGCCAGCCGTCACCCGAGGGGCCCGAGGAGCCCGAGGAGCCGTGCGAGTCCGACGAGCCGGGGGAGCCCGACGAGCCGGGAGGGCCGGGGGAGCCCGAGGGACCCTCTCCGGAGGGGGGCGACGAGCCGGAGGGGTACGCCTCGATGATCGCCTGGAGGCTGGCGTTGGGGCGCTGGTCGGACGCGCCGAGGGCGCCCAGCGCACGATGGGCGCGGCCTTCCTCCCCGTCCAGGACGATCAGCTCCTTGACGTCCATGCCGCCCTCGGTGAGCGTGCCGGTCTTGTCCAGGCACACCGTGTCCACCCTGGCCAGCCCCTCGATGGCGGGCAGTTCCTGCACCAGGCACTGCCGGCGGCCGAGCCGCACGACCCCGATCGCGAACGCCACGGACGTCAGCAGCACCAGCCCTTCGGGGACCATGGGCACGATGCCGCCGACCATCCTGCGCACCGCTTCCTTCCAGTCGTGCTTCTCGACGTAGAGCTGGCTGGCGATGAGCGCGAGGGCGGTAGGGGCCATCAGATAGGTGACGTACCGCAGGATGGTGTTGATGCCGTTGCGCAGCTCGGAAGCGACGAGGGTGAACCGGCTGGCCTCCTCCGCCAGTCGCGCCGCGTAGGCCTCGCGCCCGACCTTGGTGGCGGTGAAGGCGCCGGTCCCGGCCACGACGAAGCTGCCGGACATCACCTCGTCGCCCGCGTTCTTGAGGACGGGGTCGGCCTCGCCGGTCAGCAGGGACTCGTCGATCTCCAGCCCCTCTGCCTGGACCACAACCCCGTCGACGACGGCCTTGTCGCCTGGGCCGAGTTCGACGACGTCGTCGAGGACGATCTCGGCGGTCGACACCTCGAGGGCGCGGCCCGCACGGCGGACGACGGGTCTCGCCTCGCCGATGAGCGCGAGGCCGTCCAGGGTCTTCTTGGCGCGCAGTTCCTGGATGATGCCGATGAAGGTGTTCGCGATGATGACGAAGCCGAACAGGCCGTCCTGGATCGGCGCGACCGCGACGATGATCACGAAGAGCACGCCGATGATCGCGTTGAAGCGGGTGAAGACATTCGCCTTGACGATCTCGGCGGTGCTGCGGGAGGAGCGGACGGGGATGTCGTTGACGTCTCCGCGGGCGACCCGCTCGCCGACCTCGGCCTCGGTGAGCCCGCTGACACGGGCCGCGGGCACGGCCGCGTCGGTCCCGGTCCGATCGGTCATGCCACCGACGTTACGGGCGGTCGGTCGTGAATGCCTGTGGTGGCGGCCAGGAACGGTACCGGAGGAGGACCCGGATCATCCCCGGGTCGCAGGGTCCTGTCCGGACCGTCCGCTGTCCGGGCCGCTCTCCTGCCCGCCGTCGTGACCGGCCCCCGGCCCGCTCCCCGGCCCCTTCCCGTTCCCGTTCCCCGGCCCGTTCCCGGACCGCTCGTGGCGGCGGATGGCGTCCCGCCTGCGCCGCACATACCACAGGCCGATCAGGCCCAGCCCGGCTCCGGCGAGGCAGGTCCACACCCACCAGGCGTGCCCGTGGTCGTCGAACCAGCCGTAGAACGGCAGCTGGACGAGGAAGAGGACGAACCAGAGGATCGTGCCTCCGGTGACGATCGCCACATCGTTCGCCTCGAGGGGCTCGGGGGCCGGGCGGAGCGGGGTCTTGGCCATGAGGCTCAGCCTAGGGCTTGGACGAAGGCACAAGGTCGGCCCGGTGTCTACGCGCGCAGATGCTGTTCGTCCGGCGGTAGCGGCACGGGTCGGCCCAGGGGCGGGAACGGACGTTCCGTGCCTGGGCCGACCCATGTGCGACGGGGGCGCCTAGGAGGCGTCCCCGTAGAGTTCCTGGGCCTCCTCCACGGAGGCGCTGAAGCGCTGGTCGAAGTCGTCGCGCGTCAGGGTGTCCAGCACGTAGTCCCGCACGGTCGTGCCGCGCTGAGCCGCGCGCATCCTGATCCTCTCGAGCAGATCGCTGTCGAGGCGAAGGCTGAGCACTGTCGTCCCCATACCGGTCATGCTCGCGCGCGGTGAGCACGGATGCGATGGATTCTCTCGTTTTCGCCGTAGTCCGCCCAAAGTGTGATCGGTCCGGTCGGGTTTGGTCTGTTCCGGCATTCCTTCCTGTTCGCATTTTCCTTAGCGAGGGTAATGAGTTACGCTAACGACATGGCGGAACTGTCCAAGGACGACCTCACCGCGGTGAGCAGCCTGCGAGCGGCGGTCCTGCGTCTGTCGCGGCGACTGCGCCACCAGCGCGTCGACGAGTCGCTCAGCCCGACGGAGATGTCCGTGCTCGGCACGCTCACCCGTTGTGGCTCGGCCACCCCGGGGGAACTGGCGCGCAAGGAGCACGTCCAGCCGCCCTCGATGACCCGCATCGTGGCGATGCTGGAGGCCAAGGGCCTGGTCAGCAGGGAGCCCCATCCGGACGACCGACGGCAGATCGTCGTGTCGCAGACGGAGCAGGCCGAGGCGATCCTTGAGGAGAGCCGCCGTCGCCGCAACGCCTGGCTGGCGGAGCTGGCGAGCGGACTGACCGAGGACGAGTGGCGCAAGCTCCGTGAGGCGGCACCGATCCTGGAGAAGCTCGCCGAGATGTAGCCGCCGCACGTTTGTACGCATGTGGATGCACAGCGGTGCACGCAGGTGCACACAGGTGCACGTAGGTTAAGGAGATGCCCCGTTGAGTTCGGCCTCAGAACCAGCCGAAGTCGCAACCGAACCCGAAGAACCCATCACCAAGCGCGGTACCTTCAGCTCGCTCAAGGTCCGCAACTACCGGCTGTTCGCCGGTGGCCAGGTCGTCTCCAACACAGGCACCTGGATGCAGAGGATCGCACAGGACTGGCTGGTCCTCAGCCTGACCGGCTCCTCCGCCGCCGTGGGCATCACCACGGCGCTTCAGTTCCTCCCCATGCTGCTGTTCGGCCTGTACGGCGGAGTGATCGCCGACCGGTACGCCAAGCGCACCCTCCTGCTGATCACCCAGGCCACCATGGGCCTGCTGGGTCTGGCGCTCGCCGTCCTCACCCTCTCCGGCACCGTCGAGGTCTGGCATGTCTACCTGATCGCGTTCCTGCTCGGCCTCGCCACCGTCGTGGACAACCCGACCCGTCAGGCGTTCGTCGTCGAGATGGTCGGCCCCCAGGACGTGCGCAACGCCGTCAGTCTGAACGCCGCCAACTTCCAGACCGCCCGCATCATCGGCCCCGCCGTGGCGGGTGTGCTGATCGCGGCCGTCGGCAGCGGCTGGGCGTTCGCGCTCAACGGTGTGTCGTTCATCGCGCCGCTGACCGCGCTGATGCTGATGCGGGAGTCCGAGCTGCACCGCATCCCGCGCGTCCCGCGCGAGAAGGGGCAACTGCGCGAGGGCCTGCGATACGTGGCCGGACGCCCCGATCTGATCTGGCCGATCGTGCTGGTCGGCTTCATCGGCACATTCGGATACAACTTCCCGATCTGGCTGACCGCCTACGTCGACGACGTCTACCACGCCGGGGCGGGCACCTACGGCCTGCTCAACACGCTCATGGCCGCGGGATCCCTGCTCGGCGCCCTGCTGGCGGCCCGGCGCGGCACCACGAGGATGCGCATGCTGGTCGGCTGCGCGCTGATCTTCGGCGTGCTCGAGGCCGCGGCGGCGCTCTCGCCGGCGTTCTGGCTGTTCGCCGCCCTGCTGGTCCCGATCGGGCTGTTCGGCCTGACCTTCAACACCACGGCGAACTCCTCGGTCCAGCTGGCCACCGACCCGGCCATGCGCGGCCGGGTGATGAGCCTGTTCCTGATGGTGTTCATGGGCGGCACCCCGATCGGTGCCCCCATCGTCGGCTGGGTGACCGACACGTACGGCGCCCGCGTGGGCTTTCTCTCCGGCGGCCTGGTCTCCGTCGGCGCGGCCGTCGTGGTGGGCCTGGTCCTGGCCCGAATAGGCAATCTGCGGGTCAAGGTCGACCTGCACCGGGGCAAGGGCCACCCGCTGATCGCCTTTGTCCCCAGAGAGAAGCTGACCGCGGCGGCGTGAGCTCCAAGGGGCCGCCGGTCGGGCTGTGAGACCAGCCGGGCCCTTGTCCGGCCCGGCTGGGTCAGAGCCTCATCTCCAGGAGCCGACCCGTCCACTCCCCGCTCGGTGAACGCGCCCCCGCCGGGACGCCTGGGTCGACCTCCGCGGTCTGATCTTCATAGCGGCGACCGTATCGAGGAAGCCGGGGAAATGGAGAGACTGTCCGCATGAGGCTCTTCGTCGCGGTCCAGCCGCCCCCGGCCGCCGTCGCCGAGCTGGCGGCAGCCCTCGCTCCGCTCCACAAGCTCCCCGATGCCGACCGGCTGCGGTTCACCGAGCAGGCCGGGTGGCATCTCACACTGGCCTTCCTCGGCGACGTGGACCCCTCCCTCCTGCCCGAGCTGGGCACCCGCCTCGCCCGCGCCGCCCACCGCCATGAGCCGATGGAACTGCGCCTCGCGGGAGGCGGCCGCTTCGCCGACCGGGCCCTGTGGACGGGCGTCACCGACGGCCGCCGGGCCCTCGGCCGCCTCGCCGACTCCACCGCCGCCGCGGCCCGCCGCACGGGCATCGACGCCGACGAGCGCCCCTTCAAGGCGCACCTGACGCTGGCGCGCAGCCGGTCGCCGGTCGATCTGCGGCCGTTCC
The DNA here is from genome assembly GCF_014646055.1 of Wenjunlia tyrosinilytica. Classification (GTDB taxonomy): domain Bacteria; phylum Actinomycetota; class Actinomycetes; order Streptomycetales; family Streptomycetaceae; genus Wenjunlia; species Wenjunlia tyrosinilytica. The sequence continues at coordinate 84,533 of NZ_BMMS01000009.1, read as the reverse complement.
GGCGGGCGCTGGAGGGCTTCGAGGGCAGTGCCTGGCCGGCGGACTCGATCCGGCTGATGAGCAGCACCACGGCGGGAGTGGGGCAGCCCCCGGTGTACGAGACGGTGGAGCGGTGGCCTCTGGGCAAGGGGGCGGACAAGGGATGACCGGCGTGCGGTTACCGTTGAATGCGTGAACCCGAAGACCCGCACCCGCGTCCTCAGCGCATGCCTGCTCCTCCTCCTGGTGGTAGTGATCGTCAGCCAGGTGGCCAGGTAGCGATTCGGCGCACCGCGGCCGCGCCCCGCCCCTCAGGGACTGGTGGGGAAGTCGCCTGTCTTGATCCCTGCGATGAACGAGGCCCACGCGGCGGTGGGAAAGAGCAGGGCAGGCCCCTGGGGATCCTTGGAATCGCGAACGGGCACGGCGCTGTCGAGGCCGTCTGCGACCTCGACGCAGTTCCCCCCGTTCGTATTGCTGTAGCTGCTCTTGCGCCACACGGCGGCGCTCAGGTCGGGGGTGGTTCGCATGGCTTACGGCCTCCCTTGCTGGTTGGGATCAACGTGCCGGGGGTTCGATGGCGCGGGACCAGAGCACGTCCGCATGCTCGGTGAACCGGTCGAACAGCCCGCCCTCGTCGCGCTTGCGCAGGTGCATCATGGGCGAATCGTGCCCGGACAGCAGCGCCAGGTGGGGCGTCACAAGCGCGTCGTCATCGAATCGGAAGACGCTCAGGGAGATGAAGTTCGGGGCGTCGTCCGGACCGCAGAAGCGCATTTCGATTCCCTCGGCCTGCCGAAGCTTGTCGAGGTTCTCGAGGGTGATGCGAATTCGCGTCCCGACGGTCAGGGCGACGTCCTCGATCCGCTCGCGGGCCCTTGTCAGCTCGCTGTCGGGATCGCCGATGAGGAAGCGGATCCGGCAGCCGGTCCGCGCCTTCGCCTTGAGCGTCGCGTGGAAGGCCGGTTGCTCCAGCCAGAGGAAGTAGTTCGTGTAGCCGGCGAAGATGAGCTCGCGCTCCGCGGAGGCGATGAGCTCGGCCCACACCGTCGACGGGCAGGCGGCGCGGTAGGGGTAGACGCTGACGACTTCCCGGTCGTGTCCCGTCTTGACGGCCGACCTGACGGATTTCGGCCACAGCATGTCCTCACTCACCCCTAGCGTCTCGGCGACGTCGGCTCTGCTCCGAGGGTGCGGAACGAGCTCTGGATCAGAGAGCCATCGTTCCACCGTCTTCGCAGTGACCCCCGCTCGGGCGGCAAGCTGCCGAGGGGAGACCTTCCGGTCGTCCATAGCACGCCGTAACGCAGTGTTCAATGTTCCTCCCCGCGACGTTTGGGCGTCTTTGACCATAGCGCCAAGGCCGCCTGACGGTCCGCTACTTGGGAGGCGCACTCATCGGTACGTCGGGCGATGATCCGGATACACGCCAAACGATTGACATCGGGGAGTCGGCTTGATGGCGCCGATCAGCAATATGACGATGAGGGTGTATCAGGTGGACCGGTACGGGGTGGTCAGCCGTCCGTTGACTGTCACGGCTGTGGCGCGCGGGCCGCTCTCCTTTACCGCGCCGGCCAATGGGCCCTGGCCTCCCTGCCGGTGCGCGCGGTGCGCGGACCGGCTGGGCCGGGGCGGTCGGCGGAATGCGCTCGGGGTGGCGGACCTGTGAGCCCGCGCAAGCCCGAACCCCCCATCACGCCCGCGCTCGCGTTCTTCGGGGCCGTGGCCACGCACTTCCGCCGCCGGGCGGGGCTGACCCAGCAGGAACTGGCCGAGTTGCTCCACTACTCGGGCGGGATGATCGGCATGGTCGAGTGCGGGCGAAGGGTGCCGGGGGAGAGCTACCTCCTGATGCTCGACGACGTGCTCGACGCCGGAGGGCTGTTCAAGGAAGCACTTCCCATGCTGGAGGCCGAGCAGGTGGGCCGCCTCGGCCCGTTGCGGGTGGACAACGAGATCAGGGCCAATATCGCGGCCCTGGCGGCGTGGGCGTTCTCGCACCCGGAGCCATAGCCCGTCCGCTACCGGGCCGGGCAGGCCAGTTCGGGGGCGGCGCGGTTGGGGGAGCACGTCACGACGGAGAGGCTGAGGAACTGAGCCTGCCCGAGGTAGAAGCCGAGGGTCACGTCGCCGCCCCACGTCAGTCGTTCCGTGGCTGAGGTGACGTGGAGCTCCAAGCGGCTTCTGTCCTGGTCATACTCGGAGGAGAACCGAGGTGCGTACTCGGTGAGTTGACGGCTCAGCCACTGCGCAGCTTCCTTCGGCTCCTCCCAGGTGCCGCGAATGAGCCTGGACGGCTTCAGCAACCAGAACGCCGATTCGATCGGGGGCACCTCCGACACCGGAAACTCACCCACCGCCTGCCGGTACCGCTCCACCACCTCGGGGGGACTGGTCGGCGCGGGCTCAACCCCGGGCGCGGGGCGGCGAATGCTCTCGGTGTCGAATCGGGCCTTGTCTCCCAGCCAGAGATAGCCATGGTGATGCACGACGCAACCTGTCCGTGAAGTCCGTGTGGCCCTCGGTCCTTGGGGGAAGGACCGAGGGCCGCGCCTGGGTTGTGAAAGCGGTGCCAGGGGTCAGGCGAGGTCGAACTCCCCGGCCTTCGCGCCCGCCAGGAAGTCCTGCCATTCCCGCGGGGTGAACTGCATGACGGCCTCGGTCTTCGTGTCACGTATCGCGACGATGCCGCTGACGTTCGTCGCCACCTCCACACACCCCTCGGTGCACGGCCCACCGCACGCGGCAGCGGTCCGGAACTCGTACTGCGCCATGGTTCCTCCCTGGCATCGGATCGGACTCGGCTTGTCGCAATGCTGTCGGGTCGAGGGTGCCGAATTCCAGAACATTTCGCGTTTCGGACTGAAAATCATGAACGGAAGGCCGCCGACCATTCCTCGATCTTCTCCCTGGCTTCGTCGCCGAAGAGGGCGTGTCGCTCGTAGCCCGAGAACTCGTCGAAGTGGTCGCGCACGTCCCTGGGGTCTCGGAAGACCATGACGCCCGTCGAAATCTCGACCGTCGACAGGCGGCTGTCGTAAATGGTGAAGGTATTCAGCGGGCAACCCGGCAAAGGAATTTCCATCGGGAGTACCGCCAGGCGCACATTGGGGAGGCGGCTCAAGGAGACCAGGCGATCAAGCTGAACCGCCATCGCGTCGGGCGACACGAAGGGAGAGCGAGCCGCTTGCTCGGTGAGGATGAACGTAAACCGCTTCGAGCGGTCGTAGAGGACTTCCTGCCGCTCCAACTTCTTCGCAATGGTATTGCTGTGGTCGCCGGGAACGTGCGACAGGGTGGCGCGGATGTACTCCGGGGTGGAGAGCAACCCTGTGATCATCGAGAGCAGGAAGTAGCGGAGTTCCGTCGATGAGGACTCCAACCCGGCCAGCTCCCACTGTTTTTTGTCCAGCCCTTTGCGCCTCATGGCCCGCGCGTCCTGCCATTCGGTGTTCGCGATGCGCGCCAGGGCGGACACTTCCGCCGCTACGCGCGGGGGTACATCCAAGGCAGTCAAGATGCGTTCGATGTCGACGAGGCTCGGCCGCACCCTGCCGTTCTCGATCCGGCTGATCTTCGACTGAGATATGTTGCAACGTGCAGCGAGCCGGTCTCCGGAGAGACCGGCCCGCTTTCGGAGTGCTTTGAGCATGTAGGCCAGCTCCTGCTGCGACTGACCCATCTGCTCGGGTTCGAGCGTCACCCCGCCACGTACTCCTGAAATGGAACAGATTCGGCGAGGGCGATTCGCTGATACTCGCAGAACGGGGCGAGGTCTCCCGCGTGCAGTTCGCGGCCGAGTTGCCTGCCGTCCTCCTCGAAGTGCATGAGGACGACCGTTGACCTGTCGAACATCCAGAAGTCCTGGACGTCCGGCAGGGGATTTTCTCGTTCGGTCACATCGAGGATTCGGATGTCTTCCCCGATCGCTGCCTGGTGTTGGTAGTAGCGTGCGAACTCGAACTGGAGATACGGGGAAAGGGGGCGAGTCACGACGTGCACGCGCCCGATAGTCCTCCCGGCTTCCCTATGATTCCGGATGAGGGAAGTCCAGGAGTCCTCGATGGGTTCGGAGAATCGCTCCCCGGTGAGGAACCGAGAAAACTCGTCCGCCTCTTGGGGAACGTGATAGTGGGGCATCGTCTCAAGCCGCCAGGCTTCCGTCTCGAACTTTTGGAACTTGGCCGTCCACTCGTCACCGTCCAAGAGCATAGAACGCCTCCCGCAGCACGCTCTCCGGGATCTCGACAAGCCCTTCACCCTCAGGCGGAGTGAAGCCTTTGAACACGTCTCCCTGGACGACTAACGTCCCCTTCTCGGTGCGATATACGTTCGGACAATCCGACTGTCCGCACTCGCCGTTGCCGCCACCATCACCTTCGGCCTTACCGGTCAGGCGGGTCAGCCCTGCTCGCTCAGACACGCGAAAACCCCTTCATTCGGGGCCTGCTTGGCCCTGTATCCGATGACGGTACGAGGGCTGCGGCGGGATCGTCCATGCGCTCACGCGACTATGCGCGTTGTCGCATAAACCGCAGGTTCCCAATGTCCCGCCGGGGGCGGCCCCGGCGGGACATTGGGCGCTGACCTACCAGGCGAAGGCCTCCGGGGAGGGGCCCGGGCCCGGGAAGATCTCGTCGAGTTCCTCCAGGAGGTCGTCGCTCAGGTCCAATTCGACCGCCCGCAACGCGGACGTCAGCTGCTCCGCCGTGCGCGGGCCCACGATCGGGCCCGTTACGCCGGGGCGGGTCAGAAGCCAGGCCAGGGCGGCCTCGCCCGGTTCCAAACCGTGCTTTTCGAGAAGGTCCTCGTACGCCTGGATCTGCTCGCGCTGTTTGGCACTGCTCAGCGCGTCCGCCGAGCGGCCCGACGTCGAACGAGAGCCCGCCGACTCGCGCTCCTTGCGGATCGCCCCTCCCAGCAGGCCGCCGTGCAGGGGGGACCACGGGATGATGCCCAGGCCGTACGACTGGGCCGCCGGGATGACCTCCATCTCGGCGCGGCGCTCCGCCAGGTTGTACAGGCACTGCTCGCTGACCAGACCGAACGAGTGGCGCCTGCTCGCGGCCTCGTTGGCCTGGGCTATGTGCCATCCGGCGAAGTTGCTCGATCCCGTGTAGAGGATCTTGCCCTGCTGGACCAGGACGTCGATGGCCTGCCAGATCTCGTCCCAGGGCGTGCGCCGGTCGATGTGGTGGAATTGGTAGAGGTCGATGTAGTCCGTGCCGAGTCGTTTGAGGCTGGCCTCGGCGGCGCGGCGGATGTTCAGGGCGGACAGCCGCCCCTCGTTCGGCCACTCCCCCATGTCGCCGTAGACCTTGGTGGCCAGGACCGTCTTCTCGCGGCGGCCCCCGCCCTGGGCGAACCAGGACCCGATGATCTCTTCGGTACGGCCCTTGTTCTCACCCCACCCGTACACATTCGCCGTGTCGAAGAAGTTGACGCCCGCGTCCAGTGCGGCGTCCATGATCGCGTGACTGTTGGATTCGTCGGTCTGCGGGCCGAAGTTCATGGTGCCGAGCACCAGACGGCTCACGGAGAGTCCGGTCCTGCCGAGCTTTGTGTACTCCATGCCCCCATCCCAGTCGTTCGAGTGCACTCGAAGCAAGGGGCATGCCTTCGCGGGCTGCCGCGGCCGCGGCTTCGGCCCTAGACGCCGGGGGAGTACTCGCCGCCCAGGTCCCATGCCTGGTGCATGGCGTCGGCGAAGGCCGCGGCCAGAAGGTGTTCGCCGAGCGCGTTGGGGTGGGTGCCGTCGTACGTGTGGGTGTCCGGGTCCCAGTACGGGGGCGGGGACGCGAGCAGGAGGGGGGAGGCGTCGGTGTCGAGGTCGGCGACGGCCTTGGCCATGCGTTCGTTCAGCTGGTCGCACTCGGCCAGGAACAGCGGGTCGGTCAGTGCCCGTGTGTTGGGGATCACCGGCAGGAGCACCATATGGATGCCCGGGTTGGCGGCCCTGGCCTCGGCGATGAACAGGCGCAGGTTCTCGGCGGTGTCGGCGGCGTCGGTGTAGAAGCCGAGGTCGATCAGGCCGAGGGAGACCAGCAGGAGATCGGGGCGGTGGCGGGCCACCGTCTCGCGTATCAGCGGGGTCATATGGCACCAGCCCTCGCCCCACCCCGCCAGATGGTGGCGGGCCTTCCGCGGGAAGCCCGGGTCGGCGTAGTCGAGGGATACGGGCGCGTCCGCCCATGGGTCGTGGAGTTCGTGGCGGGGCCCCACGATGGTGAACGGGCCGCCGAGGGTGGCGCACAGGTGCTGCCACATGCGGTAGCGCCAGGTGTGGTCACCGGCGCTGCCAACGGTCATGGAATCGCCGACGAACATCAAACGCACTCGGACATCATCCATGGGACGTGGGTGGAGTGTGGCGCGGGGGTGGCAGGCTTGGCGCATGCGTGCGTCTGTTGTGTGTGCGGTTGCCCTCGCTGTTGCCGCTGCCGTCGCGGGTCCCGCCGCGCTGCCCGCTTCGGCGGACAGTGGGCGGCCGGAGGTCGCGTTCTCGTTCCAGGACAGCAGGATCAAGGAGTCCAGTGGCATCGCGGCGAGCCGCCGGCATCCGGGGGTGTACTGGACGCACAACGACAGCAGCGACGGGCCCTACGTCTACGCCGTGGACGGGAAGGGGCGGACGGTCGCCAGGGTGACGCTGCGCGGGATCGACCCCCGCGACGTCGAGGCGATCTCCATCGGGCCGGACGACCAGATCTATGTGGGCGACATCGGGGACAACCTCGGCGGCACCTGGCCCGAGGTGTGGATCTACCGCTTCACCGAGCCGAAGGTGCTGAAGGACACGACCGTGGACGCGGTCCGCTATCGGGTCCAGTACCGGGCCGGGCCGCGCAACGCCGAGGCGATGATGGTCGATCCCGTCACCGGTCGGGTCTACATCGCCAGCAAGAAGGAGGGCGGCGGCGGGCTCTACCGCGGGCCGCGCACGCTCTCCGAGAGCAGGGTGAATGTCTTCCGCAGGGTGGCCGATGTGCCCTGGGTGACCGACGGCTCGTTCTCGCCCGACGGCTCCCGTCTGGTGCTGCGCGGGTACTTCTGGGCGGCCGAGTACCGGTGGAAGAACGGGGTGATGTCCGACCGGAAGAGCCTTCCGCTGTCGGTGCAGCCGCAGGGGGAGGGCGTCACCTTCGGCGCGGACGGGCGCTCGGTGCTCTTCAGCAGTGAGGGCGAGGGCAGCGAGGTGCTCAGGGTCGGGCTCGGCGGCGACATGCTGCCCGACGACGCGGCCAAGGAGTCGTCCAAGCCGGGCAGGGGGCACAAGGACGCGGGAGCGGACGGGGACCAGGGTTCCGGGAGCACGGCGAAGATCGGCCTGGCGGTCGTGGTGGCGGCGCTGCTGGCGTTCTTCGGGCTGCGGCGCGCGCGTCGGAAGTAAGCCGGCGCGCCGGAAGGAGACCGCACCCTCGCAAGGGGCCTGCCCCCGGGAGGGGCCTGCCCTCAGGAGGGGCCTGCCCTCGGAAGGAGCCTGCCCCCGGAAGGGGCCTGCCCCCGGAAGGAGTCCGCACCCCCGAGGGGGCGCGGGAAGGAGCCGGACGCGGCGCAGCCCCCTCCCGGACCGGCCGGGAAGGGCCGGACTGCCGGGAGGGGGCTGCGCCCATGCGTCGGAGGCGAGCGGTGAGCCCGAGCCTCAGAGGCGCTCGATGACGTGGTCGACGCAGGCGGTCAGCGCCTCGACGTCCGCAGGGTCGACGGCCGGGAACATGGCCACGCGCAGCTGGTTGCGGCCGAGCTTGCGGTACGGCTCGGTGTCCACGATCCCGTTGGCCCTGAGCACCTTGGCCACCGCCGCCGCGTCCACGGAATCGGCGAAGTCGATGGTGCCGACGACCTGCGACCGCTTGGCCGGGTCGGTGACGAACGGGCTCGCGTACTCGGACTTGTCCGCCCACCCGTACAGCCGCGAGGAGGAATCGGCCGTGCGCGAGACGGCCCACTCCAGCCCGCCCTGCCCGTTGATCCAGTCGAGCTGGTCGGCGAGGAGGAAGAGGGTGGACAGCGCCGGGGTGTTGTAGGTCTGGTTCTTGAGCGAGTTGTCGATCGCGGTCGGCAGCGAGAAGAACGCCGGGATGTGGCGTCCGCTGTCGGCGATCTCGGCGGCGCGGGCCAGCGCCGCCGGGGAGAAGGCACCGATCCACAGGCCGCCGTCGGAGGCGAACGACTTCTGCGGCGCGAAGTAGTAGACATCGGTCTGGGTGATGTCCACCGGGAGACCGCCCGCGCCGGAGGTCGCGTCGACGAGGACCAGAGAGCCGGCGTCAGCGCCCTCCACACGCCGGATCGGGGCGGCGACGCCGGTCGAGGTCTCGTTGTGGGTGAACGCGTACACGTCCACGCCCGCCTCGGCGTGCGGCTGCGGGTGGCTGCCCGGGTCGGACTTCACGACGGTCGGCTCGGCCAGCCACGGGGCGGCCTTCGTCGCCGCCGCGAACTTCGACGAGAACTCGCCGAAGGACAGGTGCTGGGACTTCTCGCGCACCAGGCCCGCCGCGGCGATGTCCCAGAACGCGGTGGAGCCGCCGTTGCCGAGCACGACCTCGTACCCCTCGGGCAGGGAGAACAGGGCGCGCACTCCGTCGCGGACCCGGCCCACCAGGTTCTTGACGGGGGCCTGGCGGTGGGAGGTGCCGAGAAGAGAGGTGCCGGTGGCGGCCAGGGCGCTCAGCGCCTCGCTACGCACCTTGGACGGGCCCGAACCGAAACGACCGTCGGCGGGCTTGATGTCAGCGGGAATCTGGATGTCGGCCACGGTCGAAGCCTAGTCGGCGCTCCTCGCGCCCCAAGGGAGAGTCCAGTTAGTGAGATGAGGTGATCAGCTGGCGGACTACTCTGCCAGTGGTCCCGTCCTGTGGCGGGCGGCGGCCACCCCAGAGGGCGTTGCGCTGGCACGCGCCAGGCGGCGAGGGCCACCATGGACGGATGGGCGATCTCATGGGCGGTCTCGAGAAGGCGTTGCGGGAACGGGTTCGCGGAGAGGTCGCGTTCGACGCCGCGCGGCGGGCGCTGAACACCATGGACGCCTCGAACTACCGCAGGGTCCCGCTCGGGGTGGTCTGCCCGCTGGACGCCGAGGACACCGCTCGGACGCTGGAGGTCTGCCGGGAGCACGGCGCCGCGGTGGTGCCCCGCGGCGGCGGCACGAGTCTCGCCGGGCAGGCGACCGGGGAGGGGGTCGTTCTCGACTTCACCCGGCATATGGACCGCATTGTGGACCTCGACCCCGAGGCGCGCACGGCCCGGGTGCAGCCCGGCGCCGTGCTCGACACCCTGCGGGCCGCCGCGGCCCCGCATGGGCTCACCTTCGGCCCCGATCCCTCCACGCACAGCCGCTGCACCCTCGGCGGAATGATCGGCAACAACTCGTGCGGCGCCCACTCCGTGGCCTGGGGCTCCACCGCCGACAACGTCCACACGCTGGAGGTGCTCACCTACGACGGGCTGCGGCTCGAGCTGGCCGCCGTCGGCGCCGGCGGGCTGGACGCCCTCGCCGGACGGGCGGGGCGCGAGGGAGCGCTCTGGTCCGGGCTGCGCGACCTCACCGAGCGGAACCTCGCCGTCCTGCGCACCGGCCTGCCCGATCTGCCGCGCCGGATGTCCGGCTACCTGCTCGACCAGCTCCTGCCGGAGAAGGGAACGCATCTGGCGAGGGCGTTCACCGGAAGCGAGGGCACGCTCGGCGCGGTGACCGAGGCGACCGTGCGCCTGGTGCCGTCGCCGCGGGCGCGGGCGCTGGCCGTGCTCGGGTACGAGGACGAGGGAGCGGCGGCCGACGCGGCCCCGGCGCTGCTGCCGCTCGAACCCCTGGCGGTGGAGGGCATGGACGCGGGGCTTGCCGCACTGGCGTCGGGCGGGGCGGCGGCGAGCCTTCCCGCGGGAGGGGCGTGGCTGTTCGTCGAGGTCGGCGCGGACACCCCCGCCGAGGCCGAGGCCAATGCCGCGAAGCTGTGCCGGGAGGCCGCCCAGGGCACCACCGGGCAGCTCGTCGTCACCGATCCCGCCCGGCAACGGGTGCTGTGGCGGATCCGGGAGGAGGCCGCGGGGACCGCGACCCGGCTTCCCGACGGCTCCGAGGCCTGGCCCGGCTGGGAGGACACCGCCGTCCCGCCGCGGCGGCTCGGCGCCTATCTGCGGGCATTCCGGCGCCTTCTGAAGGAACACGGCCTGCGCGGTGCGCCCTATGGGCACTTCGGTGACGGCTGTATTCACGCCCGAATCGACTTCGACTTGATGAGCGAGGAGGGAATCCGGCGATTCCGGGTGTTCTCCGAGGAGTTGGCCGAACTCGTCGTGGCGCACGGCGGTTCGCTCTCGGGTGAGCACGGCGACGGGCAGTCGAGGGCGGAACTGTGGCCCAAGATCTTCGGCCCCGAGGTGATGGAGCTGTTCACCGGCTTCAAGGACCTGTGGGACCCGGACGGGAGGATGAACCCGGGCATGCTGATCCGGCCCTACCGCATCGACGAGAATCTGCGGTTCGCGGTCCTGCCTCGCAAACCCGTGGATGTGGAGTTCTCCTATCCCCACGACCGGGGCGATTTCTCGGCGGCCGTCCGCCGGTGCGTCGGCGTCGCCAAGTGCCGCACCACGACGCCGGGTACGGACACGATGTGCCCCTCCTACCGGGTCACGCTCGACGAACAGCACTCCACACGCGGGCGGGCGAGGCTCCTGCACGAGATGCTGGCGGGCGAGGTGGTCGCGGACGGCTGGCGGTCGCGGGAGGTCCGGGAGGCGCTGGACCTGTGCCTGTCGTGCAAGGGATGCCGCTCGGACTGCCCGGTCGGGGTGGACATGGCGACGTACAAGGCGGAGTTCCTGCATCACCACTACGAGGGGCGGGTGCGCCCGGCCGCGCACTATTCGATGGGGTATCTGCCGGTGTGGCTGCGCGCGGCCGCTCCGGCGGCGGGCCTGCTCAACGCACTGGCGCGCACCCCCGCCGCCGGGCTCGCCAAGCGGGTGGGCGGGATCGCGCCGCAGCGCTCCCTCCCCGTACTGGCCACGGAACCGTTCACCCGGTGGTTCCGGGCGACGGCCCGGCAGCGGCGGCTGACGGGGCACGCGGTGGTGCTGTGGCCGGACACCTTCACCAACTACTTCAGCCCCGGCGTGGGGCGGGCGGCGGTGCGGGTGCTGGAGGACGCCGGGCTGCGCGTCGTCATTCCGCCGAAGCCGGTGTGCTGCGGGCTGACCTGGGTGTCCACGGGCCAGCTGGGAAGGGCCCGCAAGGTCATGCGGCGCACACTGGACGTCCTGGAGCCCGCGCTGGACGCGGGACTGCCGATCGTCGGCCTGGAGCCCAGCTGTTCGGCGGCCCTGCGCACCGATCTGCCGGAACTCCTGGGGCCCGACGAGCCCCGGGCCGCGATGCTCGCCTCCTCGGTGAGGACGTTCGCCCAGGCACTGGAGGAACTGGCGCCGGGGTGGCAGCCGCCGCGGGTGGACCGGCCCGCGGTCGGGCAGACCCACTGCCACCAGCACGCGGTGCTCGGTGACGCGGCGGAGCGGCGGCTGCGCGACCGGGCCGGGATCACCGGGGAACTGGCGGGCGGCTGCTGCGGACTGGCCGGGAACTTCGGTTTCGAGAAGGGGCACTTCGCGGTGTCGGCGGCGTGCGCCGAGGAGCAGGTGCTGCCGGCCGTACGCGAGGCGGCGTCGGAGGCGGTCCTGCTCGCGGACGGCTTCTCCTGCCGGACGCAGATCGCGGGTCTGGCGGGGGCACGGGCCCGGCACCTGGCAGAGGTACTGGCGCAGGGGCTCGAGGAGCGGTCCGGGGACTGCGGGGGCCCCAGGGGCACAACCGGGGACGCAAGCGGGGACTCCGGGGACTCCGGGTACGAGAAGCCGTAGCGGCCGGAACCGTTTCGGTTCCGGCCGCCAGCGATCAGGCGGGCGCCGCGGACCTCCGACGAGCGCTCCGTTGCGCCCTTTCCGCCCGCCTTGTCAGTGTGCCCCGCTTTGTCGGTGTGCCCCGCCTTGTCAGTGTGCCCCGCCTTGTCAGTGTGCGATGTCGCCGTAGCCCTCGACCTCGCGCGGGTCGCGCGTGCCGGGGCCGATGTAGCGGGCCGAGGGACGCACCAGGCGCCCCGTGCGCTTCTGCTCGAGGATGTGCGCGCTCCACCCGGCGGTGCGGGCGCAGGTGAACATCGAGGTGAACATCTGCGCCGGAACCTCTGCGAAGTCCAGCACGATCGCGGCCCAGAACTCCACGTTCGTCGCCAGGACACGGTCCGGACGGCGGTTGTGCAGCTCCTCCAGCGCCGCCTGCTCCAGAGCCTCGGCGACCTCGAAGCGGGGAGCGGCCAGCTCCTTGGCCGTGCGGCGCAGCACACGGGCCCGCGGGTCCTCGGCGCGGTAGACGCGGTGACCGAAGCCCATCAGGCGCTCACCGCGGTCGAGGATGCCCTTGACGTAGGCGCGGGCGTCGCCGGTGCGCTCGATCTCCTCGATCATGCCGAGGACACGGGACGGGGCACCGCCGTGCAGCGGTCCGGACATCGCGCCGACCGCGCCCGACAGGGCGGCCGCGACATCGGCGCCAGTGGAGGCGATGACGCGCGCGGTGAACGTGGAGGCGTTCATGCCGTGCTCCGCGGCCGACGTCCAGTAGGCGTCGACGGCCTTGACGTGCTTGGGGTCGGGCTCGCCGCGCCAGCGGATCATGAAGCGCTCGACGATGGTCTGCGCCTTGTCGATCTGGCTCTGCGGCACCATCGGCTTGTCCAGGCCGCGGGCGGACTGGGCGACGTAGGACAGCGCCATCACGGCGGCGCGGGCGAGGTCCTCACGGGCGGTCGCGTCGTCGATGTCCAGCAGGGGTTTGAGACCCCACACCGGGGCGAGCATCGCGAGCGCGCTCTGCACGTCGACGCGGATGTCGCCGGAGTGGATCGGGATCGGGAACGGCTCGGCGGGCGGCAGTCCGGGGTTGAACTTGCCGTCGACCAGCAGGCCCCAGACATTGCCGAACGAGACGTGACCGACCAGGTCCTCGATGTCCACGCCTCGGTAGCGAAGGGATCCGCCTTCCTTGTCGGGTTCGGCGATCTCCGTTTCGAACGCGACGATTCCCTCGAGTCCGGGTACGAAGTCGGACATCAGGCGGCTCCTCATGATGTGTTCGACGGGTGACTTGTGGCCAGGTCGGGTTGTTGTGCGAAGCGCCCGTCGGCGCCCCGCGCGAGGCCTCGGCCCCGCGACGTATCCCGGTGATGCCCCGCTCAGGTGTTGGTCACCCAGTCGAGGTGGTCACGGACTCGCCCAGGGTGCTTGCGAGTCGCGCGCCGGTAGCGCTTGTACGGGTCGTGCCGGACAGACACGATATCTCTCGATGTCAAGATGCCACAGTGAGCGGGTTCGCATTTTGGCGGTACCGCTACATGCGGCGCACCGTGATCTCCGGCACACTGCCGGGCGCGCGCGAGCATCCGCGGCGGCGGCATGCGAGTCCGTGTTGCAACAATGTGCCCGTGCATCACCCAGATCCCGCCGCGATGCGGAAGCAGTACCGCGCCCAGGGGCTCGTGGCGACCGAACTGGCCGCGGACCCGCTGCGGCAGTTCGCCCACTGGTTCGCCGACGCGGCGGCCGGCGGGATCGACGAGCCCAACGCCATGGTCCTCTCGACCGCCGACGCCCAGGGCAGGCCCAGCTCCCGCACGGTGCTGCTCAAGAGCTTCGACGACCGGGGCTTTGTGTTCTTCACCAACTACGGCTCCCGCAAGGGCACGGAACTGACCGAGAATCCCCATGCCTCGCTGCTGTTCCCCTGGCACCCGATCGCGCGGCAGGTGATCGTGGACGGCGGTGTCACCCGCGTCGGTGAGGACGAGACGGAGCGCTACTTCCGCAGCAGGCCGCACGGCTCGCAACTGGGGGCGTGGGCGAGCGCCCAGTCCACCGTGATCGGGTCGCGCGAGGAGCTGGAACGGCGGTACGCCGAGCTGGTCGCGCGCTACCCGGAGGGCGGTGAGCCGGTGCCGGTCCCCCGCTTCTGGGGCGGCTACCGGGTCCAGCCGGAGACCATCGAGTTCTGGCAGGGGCGGGAGAACCGGCTCCACGACCGGCTGCGCTACCGCAGCGCCCCCGAGGCGCCCACCGGGTGGACCGTGGAGCGGCTGTCGCCCTGATTCGCGGGAGGGGGAACTTCCCGGGAGGGGGAACTTCGCGCCGGGGGGGAACTCCGCAGGAGGGGAACGGGGCGAAACCGGGTGGAAAAAAGGACAACCCGTGGGCCACTTCCTGGAGATCCTCGCGGATCCACCAGGCACCGGACGGACGATCCGGCGAGCCCACGGGTCGGGTAGCTACTTGGGAATAGCCCGCCGCGCTCTCGCGTAGCGAGCGTGCGGCTAGCTGGTAGCCACCTCACGCGTCCGATGAGCAAGCATTCTTCGGACCACCTCCCTTCGTGTGTAGGGCCACACTAAGCACCGCCCCGGGCAGCGGCAAGGGAATTTATCGGGGTGCCGATTTCGCTGAATTGCGTGTGGGCTGCGTCACAGCCGAGTTGAATATCACTCGGCTGTGCTGTGTGACGTCAGGCGCCACTTGCCGTGACGCAGAGCCACCCAGGGTCGAGCCGCGAGAGTGCAGGGGATGCCCCATGAGCGAGCGGAGCGAGCGAACAGTCCAGGGGGTCGCGCGATGAGCGCGGCCCGTCAGGTTCCGCGCCAGGGGACGCAGGATCCGCAGGAGCCGTCCGGGCAGGATGGGACACGGCACGGCCCGGCAGCCGCCGGGCGGGGAGGCGACCCCGATCCGCAGCCGGAGTTCTCCTCCTCGGCGGACCCGGCCGACACCGACCTGCTGACCGCGATCCTCGACGGCATGGACGTCGCCCTGTGCGCGTTCGACGCCGACGGGACGGTCACCCACTGGAACCGCGAGGCCGAGAAGATCCTCGGCTGGACGGCGGAAGAGGCCGTCGGCCGCCAGGGCTTCGCTGGATGGGCCGTGCGCGAGGCCGACGCCGACGAGGTGCGCGACCAGCTCCTCTCCGTGATGGACAGGCCGCGCCGCCGTGTTCATGAGTTCGCCCTGCTGACCAAGGACGGCCGCCGGGTGCTCGTGCGGACCCAGTCCGCCGTCGTGAGCGATCCGGACGGCGAGCCCGCGGGCGTCTACTGCGCCTTCTCCGAGGTGCACACCCAGATCGAGCTCGAGCGCTCCCTCGCCCTGTCCGAGGCGCTCTTCGACGACGCCCCGTGGGGGGTCATCGTGATCGACGCCGATCTGCGCCCGGCGGTCGTCAACGGGGTCGCGGCCCGCTCGCTGCACACCGGCCGCGAATCGCTGCTGGGCCGCCCGATCGCCGAACTGCTCAGGGACGGGGCGGAGGAGCTGGAGAGCGCGGTCCACCACGTGCTCGGCGAGGGCACCCCGCAGGCCCCCGTGGAGCTGTGGATCAGTCTGCGCGAGGACGAGACCGGGGCCCGTTCCTGCTGGCGCAGCACGTTCCTGCGGCTCGGCTCGCCGCTGGGGGAGGAGCCGGTGCCGCTGGGCGTGGCCTGGCTCTTCCAGGACGTCACCGAGACCAAGCAGGCGGAACAGGAGTCGGCGCTCCTGCGCTTCCGCGGCAACCAACTGCGCCGGGCGTCCCGTACCGCCGCCGAATGCGACGACCCGATGGAGGCGGTGACGGTCCACCTGGACTTCGCCCTCGCCGGGTTCGCGGACCACGCGCTGATCGACGTCGCCACGCGCGACGGGCGTCTCGTGCGGGTCGCGGCCACCCCCACGGACGCGGCGGGGCCGTGCGTCCCGTCCGAGCCCGGCGGGATCCCCGTCGGCTACGACGAGGGCCACCCGGCCCTCCAGGCGGTGAACCGGTGCGGGTCGGTGAGGACCAGCGTCGGCCGGGCCCCCGAGGGCGCCGAGGTGGAGGGCGAGCGGTGGGCGGAGGCCAGGCGCTGGCCCAAGGGCACCGTTCACGGCCTCAGCACGGTGCTGCGCAGCCGGGGCCGGACGCTGGGGGCGGTCACGTTCCTGCGTGGGCCCAGCCGACGCCACTTCGACCGGGCGGACGCCGCGTACGCGGAGGAGGTGGCGGTCAGGATCGCCGCCGCGCTGGACCTGGCCCAGCAGCTCTGAGGCCGCCCCCCTGAGCGCACGGGGCGCGGCGTCCTCGGGTGCGGCGGCGGATCCGGGGCCGTCCGCTCTACGCGTGGTAGAAGATCCGGTCGCCGTACTCGCGCATGATGCGGCCGTTCCAGTCGTGGCCGCCGTCCACATTCCCCGAGCGCAGCATCGGCGGGGTGATCCCGCGCTCCGCGAGCCCCGCGACGGCGGAGGCGACCACGGACTGCATGATGGCGCTGGTGACCACCGTGGAGGCGGACGCGAACCGCGTCGGCACCCCCTCGACCTCGAGCTCCGCGTCCCCGACCGCGATCTTGCTGTCGAGCGCCACGTCGCAGTGGTCCTTCAGGAACGTTCCCGAGGAGTGGCGGGACGTGGTCTCCTTCGTGTACTCCACCGATGTGACCGCGATCACCTTCAGGCCGAGCGCTCGCGCCTTCATCGCCATCTCGACCGGCAGGGAGTTCCGCCCCGACAGCGAGATCACCACGAGCACGTCGCCCTCGCGCGCGGGGCTGGTCTCCAGCACGGCCGACGCGAGCCCGTCGACGCGCTCGAGGGCGCTGCCCAGCGTTGCCGGCATCACATCGACACCCACCGCGCCGGGCACGGCGAGGAGGTTCATCAAGGCCAGGCCGCCGGCCCGGTAGACCACGTCCTGGGCCGGGAGCGAGGAATGGCCCGCCCCCGTGACGAAGATCCGGCCGCCCTCGGCAACGGCATCGGCGATCAGGGAACCCGCCGCGGCGATGTTCCGCGACTCCTCGTCCCTGACCCTTTGCAGCAGGCCGATGGCCGCGTCGAAGTACCGCTCGGACAGCTCGTCAGTCATGGTCGCTCACGGTGCTCGTTGTGCCGCGCCCTGTCAATACCGCTCGACGGCCCGCGTTGTCCCCGCCATGCGTCAGAATTGGAGCAGGACCACGAGCAGATCGAGGGGCACGCATGTCCGGACTCATCGACACCACCGAGATGTATCTCCGCACCATCCTGGAGCTGGAGGAGGAGGGTGTGGTCCCCATGCGCGCCCGCATCGCCGAGCGCCTCGACCAGAGCGGACCGACCGTGAGCCAGACCGTGGCGCGCATGGAGCGCGACGGCCTGCTGAATGTGGCGGGGGACCGCCATCTCGAGATGACCGAGGAGGGGCGGCGGCTGGCCACGCGCGTCATGCGCAAGCACCGCCTCGCCGAGTGCCTCCTCGTGGACGTGATCGGCCTGGAGTGGGAGCAGGTGCACGCCGAGGCGTGCCGCTGGGAGCACGTGATGAGCGAGGCGGTCGAGCGCCGTGTCCTCGAACTCCTGCGGCATCCGACCGAGTCCCCCTACGGCAACCCGATTCCCGGCCTGGAGGAGCTGGGCGAGAAGGCCGAGGCCGACCCGTTCCTCGACGACGGACTGGTCAGCCTGGGTGAGCTCGCTCCCGGGGCCGAGGGCAAGACGGTCGTGGTGCGCCGCATCGGCGAGCCCATCCAGACCGACGCCCAGCTGATGTACACACTGCGTCGGGCCGGAGTGCAGCCCGGCGCGGTCGTGAGCGTGACCGAGTCCGCCGGCGGTGTGCTCGTGGGCAGCGGCGGGGAGGCGGCCGAGCTCGACGCGGAGGTCGCCTCGCACGTCTTCGTCGCCAAGCGGTAGTCGCGCGTCAGGCACCGCCCGGCGCTCCCGCGTCGGGTACCGGCACCCAAAACGGCACACTCAAACCGGCACCGGCACCCAAACCGGCACCGGCACGAGGGAGGGCGGGGCGGCCCAGGCCGCCCCGCCCTCCCTCATTTCCCCCAGGGATACCCGGAACCCCGAGCTCACCGGGTCTCCCCTTCTCACCGCGGTCCGGCTTCCCCATCCGGACCCCCTCCCGCTTCAAGGCTCCCCTCGGCACGGCCCGGCAATCCTTGAGCGCCGTCACTCGTACGAGCGATCTTGGCATCCGAACCCACGTGTTCGAATAAAAGTTCGATAGCGTGGCCTCGAAGCGAATGGGGGTGCGACATGGTTCGGCGCACTGATGTGACAGGCCCCGGCGGCGTCAGGCTCGCCACCTGGGAGTTCGGCGACGGTCCCAAGGCCGTCCAGGGCGGCGACGGCGGTTCCCGGCCGTGCCTCCTGCTGCTGCACGGCCTGATGGGTCGTGCCTCCACGTGGGCGCAGACGGCCGAATGGCTCGTCCCCGGCTTCCGCACGGTCGCGCTCGACCAGCGCGGGCACGGCCACAGCGACAAGCCGGACGGCCCCTACTCCCGCGAGGCGTACATCCGTGACGCCGAGACGGTGATCGAGCAGCTCGGCCTCGGCCCGGCGGTCGTCGTCGGCCACTCGATGGGCGCGCTCACGGCATGGCAGCTCGCCGCCCGCCGCCCCGATCTCGTGCGCGGCCTCGTCCTGTCCGACATGCGCGCCTCGGCGTACGGCGAGACCAGCCAGCGCGAGTGGTGGGAGTGGTTCGCGAGCTGGCCGCTGCCGTTCGACTCGCTGGGCCAGGCCCGCCGCTGGTTCGCCGAGGACGACCCCGCGCTGGAGCGGCCCCGCCCGGCGCGCGGCGACTTCTTCGTCGAGCTCATGCACGACGGCGAGGACGGCTACCGGCCCGGCTTCTCGTTCGACCACATGCTGGCCACCCGCGAACCCTGGGTGGACGAGGCGCACTGGGAGGAGCTGGCCCATGTGACCTGCCCCGCCCTCGTCGTCCGCGCCCTCGACGGCGACCTCGGCCGCGCGGAGGCCCAGGAAATGGTCCGCGTCCTCCCGCACGGCCGCTACGCCGAAATCCCCGACGCGGGCCACCTCCTCCACTACGAACAGCCCACAAGTTGGCGCCAGACGGTGGAGCCCTTCCTGCGGACGCTCGTCCCGGCCTGAAGGGCGTGGGTGCGAGGCGGGCGCCATGCGCAGGGCCGGGCGTCAGCGATTGCGGGTGGCGGCGGCTTCGCGGGCGCAGGCGTAGGCGAGGGGGCCGATGAGTTCCTCGGCTTCCGGGAGCCAGCGGTTCGACGAGGTGGGGCGCCGGGCCCACAGGGCGCCGCCTGTGACCGTGCGGGACGGGGGCGCCACCACGTACTCGCCGTCGCCGCGGCATGCGAGGTCCACCGAGCCCGGCATCCAGCCGAGGCGGCGCAGGAGGTCGGGGACCTTGGCGCTCGCGCCGGGCAGGACGAAGAACTGCAGCCGCCGGTCCGGGGTGGAGCAGACCGGGCCGAGGGGGATGTCCATGCGCTCCATCCGGGCCAGGGCGAGGCAGCCCGCGACCTCGGGGACGTCGAGTACGTCGAAGGTGCGGCCCGCGGGCATGAGGACCGAGGCGCGCGGCAGCTCGGTCCACAGGCGGCGGATGGCGGCCGGGGCGCCGGTGGCCCGGTTGACCCAGTCGTCCTCGACCGGATGGGCGCCGGGGCGCGGACAGTGCGGCTCGCCGCAGGAGCACCGGAGCGGGCCGTCGTCCTCGATCAGCCAGGTCCCCGGGTGGACATCCCAGTGCCGTTCCTCCGCATAACGGACGGCTGACTCCAGCAGGCCCTCGGCCTGCTGTGGGGATGGGGCTCCGTTGTCTTCCACGTGCTGCACAACTCCGTTGCTGACTATGGGTTACGGCCACTCGTCGGCCACTTAAGTGGGCCAATGCCCGTGCACGCAGGGGCGCATGGGTGCACCGGCGGGGGCGCAGGGGAGGGGCCGATGCCGCTCGTGGGTATGCCGGTGATGGTGTGTTCGACTGCGCGTGCACCGAAAACGCCACATATGGTGGAGAATTTCAGTGGATTTCGGTGGGAAGGATTTCTCCAGGATTGAGCGATGAGGCCCTAAACAAGAAGGAGGGGCCATGGCCGCAAGACCGCTGGTCGCACGACAGCCCAACGAACGGCTGCAGGCACTGATCCAGGAAGCCGGCTGCTCGAACGCCGGATTGGCCCGCCGAGTCAACATGTGCGGAGCGGAGCACGGTCTCGACCTGCGTTACGACAAGACGTCCGTCGCCCGATGGCTACGTGGCCAACAGCCACGAGGCCGCGCCCCGGCCATAATCGCCGAGGCCCTGGGGCGGAAGATCGGCCGCGCCGTCACCCTCGAAGAGATCGGGATGGCGGACGGAAAGAACCTCGCCTCGGGCGTGGGGCTCCAGTTCGCGCCCACGGTCGTCGGGGCGGTGGAGCAGGCGTGCGAGCTGTGGCGCAGCGACGTCGGCAGACGGGACTTCCTCAGTGGAGCCTCCGTGGCCGCGTCCGCGCTCGTGGAGCCCAGCCGGGACTGGCTGATCACCGGACCGGACCAGCAGGTGGGGCGCACGGCCGGGCCCCGGGTGGGGCGGGCCGACGTGGCGGCGGTGCGGGCCACGACACAGGCACTGACGGACCTCGACCACCGGTTCGGCAGCGGCCACATCAGGCCGATCCTCGTCCACTACCTCAACAGCGTGGTGTCGGGGCTGCTCGGGGGCTCCTATACCGAGGCCACCGGGCGTCAGCTGTTCAGCGCCGTCGCCCGGTTGACCGAGCTGGCCGGGTACATGGCCGTGGACACCGGGCAGCCCGGACTGGCCCAGCGCTACTACATCCAGGCGCTGAGGATGGCTCAGGCGGCGGGCGACCGTGCTTACGGCGGGTATGTCCTGGCGGCCGGGATGAGCCATCTCGCGGCGCAGTTGGGCAGTCCCAGGGAGATCGCCCAGCTGGCGAGGGCGGCCCAGGAGGGCGCGCGAGGACAGGTCACGCCGACGACGCTGGCGATGTTCTTCGCCGCCGAGGCCCGCGGGCACGCCCAGCTCGGGGACTCCAGGGCCTGCCAGTTGGCGACCGCGAGGGCGCTGGACGCGATGGAGCGCAGCCGCCCGGACGACGACCCGGACTGGATCGCGCACTTCGACCACGCCTATCTGGCGGACGAGTTGGCCCACTGCCACCGCGATCTGGAGCAGCCGGGTCCCGCGCAGCGCTACGCGCAGGAGGCGTTGGACGCCCACCCGGAGAAACGGGTGCGCAGGCGCGCGGTCGATCTCCTGCTGCTTGCCACGGCGCAGGTCCAGCAGCGCGAGGTGGAGGAGGCGTGCTCCACGGCGGAGCGGGCGGTCGGGCTGCTGGCCGGGCTGCGCTCCAACCGGGGCGCCGAGTATCTCGACGACTTCCGGCGGCGGTTGGAGCCGTTCCGCGAGGAGTCCGTGGTGCGGGACTTCAGTGCCCGGCTGGTCGAGGAGGAGATGGCCGCTTGAACATGACGGGTTCCTGAACGGCGTGACGGCCGTCCGCGGTCGTCCGACGGCCGCCCCGCGCGGCTGTGCGAAAACCGTCCGAAACAGGGGCCGCCGGCGTCGGGTGGGTGTCGGCGGTCGCTGGTCACCGGTCGGCAGGACCGCTCACCAGCGCACTACTCATGCGTAACCAGTGATGCTTACCCATGGGCTCCAGCCGGTATGGCCGATTGTGAATGTGACGGCGGCCACGTGGCATAGGGGACTTCTGACGGGGTAGTTGGACGATTCGATTCGGCTCACACCGCGTGGGCCTCGCACCTGCTTTCGGGTGCGTGGTCGAGCGTGGACGGGAGCGGGTAGCGTGAGCCGACGATTCCGTAGGGTCCAGGTACCGAGGCAGGAGTTCCGGTGACGAACAGCGGACGGGGAAACGAGACGGGGGGCCCCGGAGGGCACCGCCGTGTGGACCCTGACGAGCTGACACTGGACGATCTTTTCCGTCCCGAGCCGCCGGGTCAGCCCCAGCAGGCGGCGCAGCACTACCAGCAGCCGCACTACCCGTCGGCCCAGCCGCCGTATGCCCAGCCGCAGGTCCAGCCGCACGTCCAGCAGCCGCAGCCGCCGCATGTCCAGCAGCCCCCGGCGCCCCAGGGCGGGTTCGGGGAGTGGCAGCAGGCGGAGCCGTGGCAGGGGCAGGCGTGGGGCGCGCCGCAGGGCACGGCCCCGGAGCCGGATCCCGGCTCCGCCGACGAAACGCAGCTCATCGCTCCGTACTCGGACGGCAGTTCGCCGGTCGGCGGACAACCGTCCGGCGGCCACTCGGCCGACAGCCACCCGATCGGCGGCCACCCGACCGGCCACCCCGGCGCGGGACACCCGGGCACCAGCGGCTACCCGGACACCGGTGCCCACCCGGGCGGGTTCCCCGACGGAGCCGCGGACGAGACCCGGCAGATACCGCAGATACCCCAGTCGTTCCCGCCGGTTCCGCCGATCCCGACGGCGCCCCCCGAGGTCAGCGCCAATCCCTCGCCGCGCCCGTCGAGACCCTCGGCGCCGCGCTCGCACCGCCAGCAGCCGCAGACACAACAGCAGCGCTCCCAGGCGAACGAGCCCGCCGGCGGCTCCCCGTTCACCATCCGGCCGGGGCTGCCCTCCGGCGCCTACGGCGAGGAGCCCTCCTATGTGACCCCGGGCGAGGAGGAGGACGGCTCGGCGGACGAGACGAGGGTCCTGCCGCCCGTCACCGCCGACACCCCCGCGCCGGCGCCGGCTCCCGGCTACCCGCCGGCCCCGCAGGCGCACGCGCAGCCGCAGCCGCAGCCGCAGCACCGGGCCCCCGTGCCCACGCCGCAGTACCAGCCCGCACCGCCCGTGGCCGACCCGGTGCCCCCGGGTCCGCCGCCCCCGCCCCGCTCGCGCAGGGCGGCTTCCGGCCCCTCGCGCGGCGGCCGCCGCCTGCCGCCCGCCGTCCTCGTCAGCCTCGTGGTCGTCGGCTGCGTCGCGGTCGGCCTCGGCGCCGCGGCGGCGTTCAGCTCCGGCGGTGACGGCGACAGCCGGCCCGACGACGCCAAGCAGAACGCCGGCTCCTCCTCGACCGCGCCGAAGCGCGACGCCAAGGACCCGGTCAAGGCGCAGGCCGAAGACCTCAACGCCCTGCTGAAGGACAGCAACCAGAGCCGTTCGACGGTCATCTCCGCGGTCAACGACATCAGGCGCTGCGACGACCTGCGGGACGCCGCCCGGAACCTGCGCGACGCCGCCGCCCAGCGCAACGACCTGGTCTCCAAGCTCTCCGAGCTGGACCTGTCCAAGCTGCCGAACCACGCGGAGCTCACCTCCGCTCTGAACAAGGGCTGGGCGTCCTCGGCCTCCGCCGACAACCACTACGCCTCCTGGGCCGACCAGGTGGACAGGAAGCACGGCTGCCGCAAGGGCCGTGCCAGGGTCACCCTGCACCGCCATGAGGGCGACCGCGCCAGCGGCAACGCCTCCCAGGCCAAGCAGCGCGCCGCGGACCTGTGGAACGGGATCGCCAAGAGGTACGGGCTTCCCCAGCGCACCAGGACCGATCTCTGAAGAGGCCGCGGGACCTGCCGCCGGAAGGCGTGAACGCCGGTCCCAAGGACCACGCAGCCGACGCGGCCACTGCCCACGCGGCCACAGCCCCCCGGCTACTGACGGACCCCCGTGGGCCGGACCCGGAAACGGGTCGGCCCACGGGGGTCCGGTCGTCTGCGGCGACGCTCAGCCCGTCGCGTCCTCCACGTCGACCTCCAGGAGCTTGTGCACGTCCACGAAGCCCTTGCGCAGGGCGACCAGGCGGCCTTCCTTGACCACCTGGTAGGTCACGGCGGTGTTCACGATCCGGGAGTGGTCGCGCAGCGGGAGCATGTCCTCGAAGCGCCAGCTCAACGGGGGAGTCAGGCCGCCGGTGGAGATGCCCTTGCGGTTGTCGAGCGCCTGGCGCACGGTGTCCGAGTCGATGGCCTCGCCCTGGATCGTGCGGGCGATCTCCTCGAAGGCGGTGTACGCGACCCAGGTGGTCTGCGCGCCCGGGTCGGCGGTGTCGATGCGCTGGTCGCTGAACCCGTACTCGCGCACCGCCTCCTTCATCGGGTCCCACCGCGGGTCGGCCGCGGGCGGGTACCAGCCCGTCACATAGACGCCTTCGAGCGGACCGGAGGCACCGCCGGTGGCGTCCACGAGGGACTGGCGGATGCTGCCGAGCACCGAACTGAGCTTGGTGTGGCGGGGTTCGAGGCGGCGGTAGGAGTCGAAGAAGGTGCTGGTGCGGTCGCCGAGCGCGGCGGTCACG
The DNA here is from genome assembly GCF_014646055.1 of Wenjunlia tyrosinilytica. GTDB lineage: Bacteria > Actinomycetota > Actinomycetes > Streptomycetales > Streptomycetaceae > Wenjunlia > Wenjunlia tyrosinilytica. Next base: position 60,459 of record NZ_BMMS01000009.1, on the reverse strand, counting down.
CAGTGGCCGCGCAGATCGCTGCCGACGGAGTGCCGGGCCTCGGGGGTGTAGTCGGTGGCGTCGTCCAGGGCCTTGATGTCGACGGCGCGGGGGCGCCTGCCCGCGTGCAGGCCGCCGTCGAGGAAGAGCGGCATCAGGTCGCCTGCGGCGGTGTCGGGGCGGATCAGGGAGACGGTGTCGCAGCCGTAGTCGGCGAGCTGGCGGCCGTTGCCCGCGAGGAGGGCCGGGGTGCCGCCGTTGACGGGGTAGGACAGGGCGCTGCTGAACTCGTCGGTCGTGATGCCGTAGCCGCCGACGTACGGGATGCCCGCTGTCTCCAGCAGGGGCATGAAGCTGCTGCCGAACTGGCTGTAGGAGCCGACCACCGCCGCGGCCTTGGCCTCGACGGCCTCGTTGGCGCAGTCGGCGGCCTTGTGGGAGTCATTTCCCTCGTTGCAGGTGATGATCTTCAGCTTGCGGCCGTTGATGCCGCCGCGGGCGTTGACCTCCTTGGCGAAGACCTGGGCGATGGCGGGCATTCCGGCCATATTGGTGCCCTTGGTCCCCTGCGGGGCCCATGTCATGAGGACGATCGGGTCGCTCGAGGCCCCGGTGCCCGGCAGGGCACCGCAGCCGGCGGTCCCGGCGATGAGGGCCCCGGCCAATCCGGCCACCCCGACCGCCGCGAGGGCTTTGCGCACACGGGAACCGGGAAGGCGGATGCTGCCCGCAGGAATGCCCGGAATGCGGAGGCCGGGAACGGGTATGGCCGGAATCCGCAGGCCGGGAAAGCGTATGCGTGAGCGTTGAGCGGGGCGGCATCGGCCAGAGGACGTGCCTGGCGGAACGGTGGGTACGGAGGTAATCCGGGCTTCCCGGTTCGCGGCGGTCACGTTCTCCCATGCTTCCCCTACATCCCGAACGCCGACGTCACCGAATGACAACGGAAGGTGACGCGGAGGTGAATTGCGGCAGCCGTGCGTAGAGAACGTACGATCGACCCTCGTGCGAGCTACGGAGAACTCTTCCCGACGGGGCACCCGCTCATCCACCATGGCCGGTATGCCGCTCAACGACATGCCCTGGTGGCGCTGGCGCAGCAATGTGCGTTCCGCGCTGCACATGCTCAGCGACCCCGAGTTCCAGCATGCCTGCTGGCTGGAAGGCCGTCCCGGCTACGGCGACGTCACCGACGCCGTGTACCGCCTGGTCGAGGACACCTGGCTGGACAGCTGGTCGGCGGACAAGTACGTCGGGACGATCTTCCGCGACGCCCAGGAGGCGGCGCTCGTCGATGTGGCCGTGCTGAGGGTGCTGCGCATCCTCCACCAGGTCGGCGCCGACGCTCCGGCGCAGGCGTACTTCGACCACCACGCCTGGCCCGAGGCGGTGCGGGCGGCGCGCGAGGCCCATGTCCGGCTGGCGACGGCGGACGGCGAGGACCCGGACGTGCCCCCGCGCTCCCTGGACGTGCTCAAGATCATCACCAGGTCGGCCTGAGCGGTCCGCCGGGGCGGGGCCGGAGCGTCCCGTCCGGGCGCGTTCCCAGCCGTCTCGGCGGTGCCGCGCCGGGCCGTCCCGTCCGGGGCGGGTCTCGCCGAGCGAGACGCGACCCGGTGTACGCACCCGGTATGGGACGCTTAGAGATCCACGAGGAACGCGAAAGGGACACCAGGTGACCGAGGCGCAGCCGCAGGCGCAGACACAGCCCGAGCAGTTCGTGCTCACCCTGTCCTGCCCGGACAAGCAGGGCATCGTGCACGCCGTGTCCAGCTACCTGTTCATGACCGGCTGCAACATCGAGGACAGCCAGCAGTTCAAGGACCACGACACGGGTCTGTTCTTCATGCGGGTGCACTTCTCGGCCGAGCATCCGGCCACCCTGGAGAAGCTGCGGGCCAGCTTCACGGCCGTCGCCGACTCGTTCCGCATGGACTGGCAGCTGCACGAGGCGGACCGGAAGATGCGGGTCGTCCTCATGGTCAGCAAGTTCGGGCACTGCCTGAACGACCTGCTCTTCCGTACGAGCATCGGCGCGCTGCCCGTCGAGATCGCCGCCGTCGTCTCCAACCACCTCGACTTCCAGGACCTGGTGGCGAGCTACAACGTGCCGTTCCACCACATCCCGGTCACCAAGGCGAACAAGGCGGAGGCCGAGGCGCAGCTGCTGAAGCTGGTGGAGAACGAGGGCGTGGAGCTCGTCGTCCTCGCCCGTTACATGCAGGTGCTCTCCGACGACCTGTGCCGGGCGCTGTCGGGGCGGATCATCAATATCCACCACTCGTTCCTGCCGAGCTTCAAGGGCGCCAAGCCCTACCACCAGGCACACGCCCGCGGGGTGAAGCTGATCGGTGCCACCGCCCACTACGTGACGGCCGAGCTGGACGAGGGGCCGATCATCGAGCAGGAGGTCGAGCGGGTCGGGCACGGGGTCACCCCCGAGCAGCTCGTCGCGGTCGGCCGGGACGTGGAGTGCCAGGCGCTGGCCCGCGCGGTGAAGTGGCACAGCGAGCACCGGGTGCTGCTGAACGGGACCAGGACCGTCGTCTTCGCCTGAGGCGCCCCGCGCCCGCCCGCGCCCTGTCCGACGGCTACAGGACGGCGGCTACGGGACGGCGGCTACGGGACAAACGACAACGGGACAAACGGCTACGGGACAGCGGCTACGGGACAAACGACTACAGGCGGGACAGCGACGCCGCCGCGTAGAGGACGTCCCGCACCGCGTCCCGGTCGCCGTCCACTCCCGCCGCTATGGCCTCCGGATCCCGGTGCCCTGCCGTGAGCTGGCAGAACTCCACCGCGTCGAGCGCGATGTGCGCCACGCTCTCCTCCGCCGTCGCGAGGGCGGCGGGGGAGTCCAGCGGTACGTAGTAGTCACCGCCGCCCGGCCCCTCGATCTCCAGCCGGATGGAACGGCCGGGCGCCCCGGCCTCGACCAGCTTCGCCCGTGACGCGGCCAGTCCCTGCCTGCGCCGCCCGGCGACGGCCACCGGCAGCAGGCTCGCGGTGGCGTCGATCATCTGCTTGAGGTGTTCGGGCGCGGGAGCGTCGTAGGGGTAGTCGATCGCCTTCGCGATGTCGTCGGCGTGGATCCAGCACTCGAAGGCGCGGTCGAGGAACGCCTCGCGCATGGGCAGGGCGAACTCGCCGTAGTTCACGCTCAGCCGGCTCGCACCGGATCCCGCGAAGGCCGCCGTTCGCACGATCGAGTGCGTCTGGCGGCGCCAGAGGGTTCGTACCTCCTCGTGTGTGCGGTCCGCGTGCTGCCGGGCGAACGCGTCGGTGCGCGCCACGGTCTCACGGGGAGCGCCCTCGCCGAGAGGGTCGGCCAGCCCGAGCACCGACGCCACCAGACCGTCGACCGCCGCGAGGTGGCCGAGCACGCCGGAGACGCTGAATCCGCGGGCGCCGCCCAGCCACACGAGCCCCACCGCGGTGTCCCACTCCTCGTCGCCGAGCGAGCCGAGGAGCGCGTCCAGCCTGGCCGACTCCGCGGTGTAGGGGGCGGCCCAGTCGGGGACGGGCACCCGCGGCGGCCGTCGTCCGAGGCAGACCTCGAGCACCCGGGCCCGCAGCAGGGGGTCGAGGTCGAGCGGGTCGTCGGGGGAGAGCCAGCGCACGGCGTCGCGCAGCCGCTCGGCCTCGTCGCGGCAGGCGGTGCAGTGCGGAAGGTGCCGGTCGACGGAGTCGGCCTCCTCGGTCGAGCAGGCGTGCAGCGCCCAGGCACCGAGCAGGGAGCGCAGAGCGCGGTGGTCCGCGGCGTGCGGGCCGAAACCGGCGACGGAGCCGAGCGATCCCCGGGTGCCCCGCGAGCCGTGGGAGCTCGCCCGCGGTCGGGGGATGCGGTACTCCCCGGGCTCTCGCGCTCCCACCTGTTCGGGAGGCTCGTCGTCCCCGGGGAAGGGACCGGGGCGGGGCGTCACAGCTGCCTTTCGGGGTCGTCCGCGGCCGTGGACAGCAGTTGGAGCCCCAGCCGGAGCCTGCGGCGGGCCTCGTCCTCGGAGACCCCGAGCTCGGCGGCGGCCTGCCGGTAGTTGCGTTTTCCCTTGTAGGCGAGGTCGAGCGCCTGCCGCAGCGGATACGGCATGGAGGAGACGATGTAGTCGGCGCGCGCGGCGGTCGAGGCCGCGTGCACCTTCGCCTCCACCGCCTCCCGGTCACGGGTCGCGCCATGGGCCACCTGCCGCAACCGGTTCACCGCCTGCCGGTGGGTGAGCGCGGCCACCCAGGACCGCAGCGAGCCGTGCTTGGCGTCGAAGGCGTCCGGGTTCTCCCAGATGTAGCCGAAGACCTCTCGGGTGATCTGCTCCGCGGCCTCGGGATCGTCCATGATCTTATTGGCGAGGTGGTGCACCAGTGAGGCGAACCGGTCGTACAGCTCACCGAGCGCGGACTCCTCGCCCCGGGCGAGGCGCTGCTGCATCTGCCGGTCCCAACGAAGCGGTGCTGGGCTTGCCATGGATGCCACCGTTCCTGCTCTGCCGAGGTGTGCCGTTCCTCCAGTGCGCTGTGCGTGTCAGCAGTGCTCGAATGCTGCGATGTGCTGAGGTTCTTGGTCGAATGTATCGGCGCGGCCCGTCGGCGCACGCTCCTTTGCGGTAATCGGACAGTAGGCACTCTGTTACCCGCGCTCGGCACAGCGTAAGGTCGCTTCCGGTTGCGGAAAATCTGTGTGCACCCGCCCGGATCGGGGGAAGGCGACAGTGAAACCTGCCGGACGAAGGAGATCGACCGCGTGACGCTGACAGTGACCGATGGCGAGCGGCGCGGCTGGACGGTGTTCCAGGTCGAAGGGGAGATGGACCTCGTGTCCTCTCCCGCTGTACGCCAGCGCGTGCACGCAGCCGTTGCGGACGGCCGGCGGCGCGTCGTGCTCGACCTTTCCCAGGTGAAGTTCTGCGACTCCAGCGGCATAGGCGTGCTCATCGCGTCGCGCAGGCTGATGCGGTCGTGCAACGGCGGGCTGAGGCTGGTCATGCCGGAGGAAGGGGCCCACGTCAACCGGGTCTTCGCGGCCCTCGGGGTGCGCAGCCTGTTCGACATCTACCGCGAGCTGGAGACCGCCGTCGACGACGAGGCCGAGCCGGTCGACCTCCTCGCCTGACGGACCTTCACGCCGCGCCTCACGGCCACGGCCGGCCGGCGAAGCGCTCGCGGAGTTTGTGCTTGAGCACCTTGCGCAGCGTCTCATTGCGCGGCAGCGCCTCGACGATCTCGAGCTGCTCGGGGATCTTCTGCCGCATGAGCCCGGCCCCCTCGAGGTACTCGACGATCTCGGCCAGGGTCAGCGCGGGTGCCCCCTCGGGCTGTTCCACCACCGCGCACACCCGCTCCCCCCGCGCCGGGTCCGGCAGACCGATCACGGCCGCGTCGCCGATGCGCGCATGCCGGTAGAGCAGTTCCTCGATCTCCTTCGCCGAGATGTTCTCGCCCTTGCGGATGATCACGTCCTTCAGCCGCCCGGTGAGCACCAGATGCCCGTCCGGCCGCAGATGCCCCAGATCGCCCGTGCGGAAGAACCCCTCGTCGTCGAATGCCTCGGCCGTCAGCGCCGGATCGGTGTACCCCTGGCAGACGGCCGGGCCCCTCAGCCGTATTTCGCCGTCCACGATCCTGATCTCCATCGCGGCGGGGGGACGGCCCTCGGTGTGTGCGAGCTGCTCGACGGTGTCGTGGGGCGAGCCCATGGTGATCATCGGAGCCTCGGTCATGCCGTAGCCGTGGGCGAGCGCGCATCCGAGCTCATGGACGACCTCGTGGTACAGCTCGGGCGGCTTGGGGGCGCCGCCTCCGGCGAGCAGGCGCAGGGAGGGAAGGAGCCTCGTCCCTTCCGGCAGCTTGCGCTGTTCGGCCAGGAACGCCGAGTAGAACGCGGTGCTGCCGCCCGCGGTCGTCACCCCGTGGCGCCGGTAGGCGTCGAGCGCGTCCGGCAGGGCGAACCGTTCGATCAGCAGGGACGGAAAGCCGTGCAGCAGGAGCGTGACCAAGTAGTCGGGTCCGCCGATGTGGGCGTAGGGGAAGGCGATCGAGCCGATGTCGTCGGCGCCGAGGCCGAGGGCGGAGGCGAGGCATGTGCCGCCCGCGATGAGGCTGCGGTCGGTGTGCAGGACGCCCTTGGGGTCGGAGGTGGTTCCGGAGGTGTAGTAGATCCACCGGACCTGCCCGCCCTCGGCCGCCTCCGGCGGCGGGGGGAGCGAGGAGGGGTCGCCCTCGGGCAGCGCGGTGTAGGCCTCGAGCACCCGAGGCGCCTCCAGGCGACGGGCCATCGCGGTGAAGTCGAAGCCGCGCCAGTCACCGGGGGAGAGATAGAACTCCGCGTCGGTCTGCCGCAGGGCGAAGCCGACCTCGCGGTCGCGGTGGACGGGGATGACGGGGTTCTGCACCGCGCCCAGGCGGGCCAGCGCGGCGGATACGACCACGGTCTCGACACGGGTGGGCAGTTGCCAGGTGACGCGGCTTCCGGCGCCGACGCCGAGGCCGTGCAGCCCGGCCGCGACACGCTCCGCCGCCGCCGCGAACCCCCCGAAGGTCAGTCGCCGGTCGCGCTCGTCCAGCAGCATGGGCGCGTCGGGGCTGAGTGCCGCTCGCCGTGCCACCAGCTCCCACAGGGTCCGTGCCCCGGCCGGAGAACCCGTGTCCATCGCCTGCCCCCTTCTCGCCACTCCCCGGCAGCGAATCCTGACGGTCCGTCAGTGCAAGCATTGCCCGGATCGGGCGCCGGGGATAGCCTCTGAACACAAGAACTGACGGACCATCAGATTCCATCAGAGCCGGTTCCCGGAGGCGTCGATGAGCGAGCTGCCGAAGATCATCAGTGTCGACGACCACGTCATCGAGCCCGCCCACCTCTTCGAGCGATGGCTCCCGGCGAAGTACCACGACCGGGGCCCGAGGGCGATCACCGCCGGAATAGGCGAACTCGCCTACATCGGCGGCAAGTACCAGATCACCATGGACCCCGACGGCCCGCCGACCGACTGGTGGATCTACGAGGACCTCAAGTCCCCGTACAAGCGCAACATCGCCGCCGTCGGCTTCGACCGCGACGAGATGACCCTCGAGGGCATCACCCGCGAGCAGATGCGGCGCGGCTGCTGGGACCCCAAGGCGCGCCTGGACGACATGGACCTCAACCATGTCGAGGCCTCGCTGTGCTTCCCCACCTTCCCCCGTTTCTGCGGGCAGACCTTCGCGGAGGCGCGCGACAAGGAGGTGGCGCTGGCCTGCGTGCGCGCCTACAACGACTGGATGGTCGAGGAGTGGTGCGGCGACTCCGGCGGCCGGCTCATCCCGCTGTGCCTGATCCCGCTGTGGGACGTCGGCCTCGCGGTCGCCGAGATCGAGCGCAACGCGGCCAGGGGCGTGCGCGCGGTCACCTTCAGCGAGATCCCGACGTACCTGGGGCTGCCGTCCATCCATTCCGGCTACTGGGACCCGTTCTTCGCCGCCTGCCAGGAGACCGGGACGGTGGTGAACATGCACATCGGCTCGTCCTCGCAGATGCCCGCGGCCTCCCCCGACGCACCGCCCGCCGTGCAGGCGTCGCTCAGCTTCAACAACGCCATGGCGTCGATGATGGACTTCCTCTTCTCCGGAGTGCTGGTGCGCTTCCCCCGTCTGAAGCTGGCCTACAGCGAGGGCCAGATGGGCTGGATCCCGTACGCCCTGGAGCGCGCGGACGACGTGTGGGAGGAGCACCGGGCCTGGGGCGGGGTCAAGGACATCGTTCCCGAGCCGCCGTCGAGCTACTACTACCGGCAGATCTTCTGCTGTTTCTTCCGCGACCGGCACGGAGTCGCCTCGCTGGATGTGATCGGCGCGGACAACGCCACCTTCGAGACCGACTACCCGCACGTCGACTCGACCTTCCCGCACACCAAGCAGGTCGCCGAGGAGCACATGAAGGGGCTCGACGACGAGACGGTCCACAAGCTGATGCGCGGCAACGCCATCCGGATGCTGGGACTCGACCTTGACCGCTGAGGGGCGAGTCGTCGCGATCACCGGCGCCGGGCGGGGAATCGGGCGCGAGCACGCCCTCGCCTTCGCCCGCGCGGGCGCGAAGGTGGTCGTCAACGATCTCGGGGACGCCGCCTGCGACGTCGTCACCGAGATCAGGGACACGGGCGGGCAGGCGGCCGCCTCGGCAGACGACATCGGTACATGGGCGGGCGCCAAGGCCGTGGTCGACGCGGCCGTGGAGGCCTTCGGCCGGCTCGACGTCCTGGTCAACAACGCCGGAATCCTGCGCGACCGCATGCTCGTGTCCATGGAGGAGGACGACTGGGACGCGGTCGTGCGGGTCCACCTCAAGGGCCACTTCGCCACGCTCCGGCACGCCGCCGCCCACTGGCGCGCCCGCGCCAAGGCGGGGGAGCGCGTGGACGCCCGGGTGGTCAACACCGGTTCCGGGGCGGGGCTGCTGGGCAGCGTCGGGCAGGGCAACTACGCTGCGGCGAAGGCCGGGATCACCGCGCTCACCCAGGTCGCCGCGGTGGAGATGGCCCGCTACGGAGTGACGGTCAACGCCATCGCCCCGGCGGCGCGCACCCGGATGACCGAGCAGGCCATGCCCGGCACGGTCGCCGCGCCCGCCACCGGCTTCGACCACTACCACCCCGGCAATGTGAGCCCGTTGGTCGTCTGGCTCGCGAGCCCCGAGGCCCGCGAGGTCACCGGACGGGTCTTCGAGGTCGAGGGCGGAAGGATCTCGGTGGCCACCGGATGGCGGCACGGCCCGCACGCCGACGCGGGAAGGCGCTGGGCGCCCGAGGAACTGGGGCCGGTCGTGGCGACGTTGCTGGCCGAGGCACCGGTCCCCGAACCGCCGTATGGATCGAGCCCGGCGGGAGAACGGTGATGGACCTGAGCCGGACCCCGGCCGAGGAGGCGTTCCGCGCCGAACTGCGGCGGTGGCTCGCCCATGTCCTGCCCCAACTGCCGCCCGCTCCCGACCCCGGCGACTGGCCCGGCCGGCGCGCCTACGACTGCGCCTGGCAGCGCATGCTCCACGACGCCGGATACGCGGGCATCCACTGGCCGAAGGAGGTGGGCGGGCGTGGGGCGGGACCCGCCGAGCACCTGATCCACCTCGAGGAGACGGAGAAGGCGGGAGCGCCCTACGTCGGTGCCAACTTCGTCGGGCTCCTGCACGCCGGCCCCACGATCGCCGCCGAGGGCACGGCCGAGCAGCGCCGGCGCTGGCTGCCGCCGATCCTGCGCGGCGAGCAGGTGTGGTGCCAGGGCTTCAGCGAACCGCAGGCGGGCTCGGACCTCGCCTCCCTGCGCACCAGGGCGGTCCGCGAAGGCGACACCTATGTGGTCACCGGCAGCAAGCTGTGGACCTCCCACGCCGAGGTGGCCGACTGGTGCGAACTGCTGGTGCGCACCGACCCCGAGGCGCCCGGGCACCGGGGCATCACCTGGCTCGCGATGCCCATGGACGCCCCGGGTGTCACCGTGCGGCCGCTGCGCACCCTGGCCGGATCGACGGAGTTCGCGCAGGTGTTCCTCGACGAGGTGCGGGTGCCGGTCGCCAACCGGCTCGGCGCGGAGAACGACGGGTGGCGGGTGACCATGGTGACGCTGTCGTTCGAGCGCGGCACCGCCTTCGCCGGTGAGGTGGTGGCATGCCGCAGGACTCTGGGCGAGGTCGCGGCGCAGGCCCGCTCCAACGGCGCCTGGGACGATCCGGTGGTCAGGCGCCGGCTGGGCCGCCTGGCCGCCGAGTTCTCGGCACTGTGGTCGCTGATCGCGTGGAATGTCTCCCACGCGGGCGACGGTTCGCCGGGACTCGGCGGCTCGGTCTTCAAACTCCGCTACTCGCACGCCCGGCAGGAGCTGTTCGACGCCGCCGCCGAGGTGCTGGGCCGCGGCTCGCTCTCGGCGGCGCACCGCTGGACGCATGAGCGGCTGTCCTCGCTCTCCTACACGATCGCGGCCGGTACCTCGCAGATCCAGCGCAATATCGTGGCCGAGCGGCTGCTCGGCCTGCCGAAAGGACCGTGAGACGCACGGCGAGGAAGGGGGCCGGGCGTGGACTTCCGGCTGACCGAGGAGCAACAGGCCCTGAGAGCCGGTGCGCGCGAGCTGCTGGCCGGGCGCTTCGGACGTGAGCGGCTGAGGGCCGCGGTCGAGGCGAAGGACCTGGACCGGGGGCTGTGGGCGGAGCTCGCCGGGGCCGGGATGTTCTCCATGCGTCTTGCGGAGCCGGAGGGCGGCGCCGGACTGGGGCTGCCGGAGGCGGTCCTGGTGTTCGAGGAAGCCGGGCGGGCGCTGCTGCCGGGGCCGCTGGTGGCCACCCATCTCGCCGCCGGACTCCTGGACGAGGCCGTGGTCGCCGTGGTGGACACCACCCGAAGGCCCCTGCTCGCAGAGCACTTGGCGGACGCGCAGGCGGTGCTGGTGCTCGACGGGAAACGGGTACGGCGGGCGGACCCGGCGGCGTTCGACCCAGTCCCCGAACCCTGCCTCGACCCGCTGACCCCGCTGTACCGGGTGCGGGGCGGGCCGCACACCATGGAATCCCTCGCAGTCCTGGACACCGACGTGCGGACGCTTCGGCGGCAAGGGGCCCTGCTGACGGCGGCCCTCCAACTCGGTATCGCGCTGCGGACTCTGGAGTCGGCCGTCGCCCACGCCCGTGAACGCGAGCAGTTCGGGCGGCCCATCGGCTCCTTCCAGGCGGTCAAGCACCTGTGCGCCGACATGCTGGGGCGGGCCGAGGTCGCCAGGGTCGCCGTCTACGCGGCCTCCGTCACCGGGGACGCCGTGGACACGGCCACCGCCAAGCTCCTGGCCGACGAGGCGGCCGTGCGCAACGCCCGCGACTGCCTCCAGGTCCACGGCGGCACGGGTTTCACCTGGGAGGCCGATGTGCATCTGTTCCTCAAACGGGCCTGGGTGCACGCCACCCAGTACGCCGACGCGGCCGCGAACGAGGAGACGCTCGCGGCCGCGCTGCGGCGGTAAGGGCTGGTGTGCGCCCCCGGGACCGTGAGGGTTACCCCAGGCCGGACTTGATCGCGCCGATCAGCTCACCGTTGGAGGTGTCGCCGCTGAACTCCCAGAAGAAGGCGCCGCCCAGTCCCTGCGACTTGGCGTAGCTCATCTTCGACCTGATCGTGGCGGGGGTGTCGTAGCTCCACCAGTTGTTGCCGCAGTGGGCGTAGGCCGTCCCGGCGACCGTCCCGTTGGACGGGCACTTGGACTTCAGCACCTTGTAGTCCTCGATGCCCTGCTCGTAGGTCCCGGCCGCGGGGCCGGAGGCCGTGCCTCCGGGGGCCTTCTGCGACACACCGGTCCAGCCGCGGCCGTAGAAGCCGATGCCCAGCAGGAGCTTGCTCGCCGGGATGCCCTTGCTCTTGAGCTTCTGGATCGCGGCGTCGGAGTAGAAGCCGGGGGTGGGGATGCCCGAGTACGAGGTCAGGGGCGAGTGCGGGGCGGTCGGGCCATTGGCGGCCCAGGCGCCGAAGTAGTCGTAGGTCATGGGGTTGTACCAGTTGACGTACTGGGCGCCGCCCGCGTAGTCGGCCTTGTCGATCTTGCCGCCGGAGGTGCCGTCCGCGGTGATGGCGGCGGTCACCAGGTTGCCGGAGCCGAACCGGCCGCGCAGCGCCTTGAGCAGGTTCTTGATCGAGGCCGAGCCGCTGGTGTCGCAGCTGAGGCCGCAGGCGTTGGGGTACTCCCAGTCGATGTCGATGCCGTCGAAGACATCGGCCCAGCGCGGGTCCTCGACCAGCTTGTAACAGGAGTCGGCGAAGGCCGCGGGGTTGCGGGCCGCCTCACCGAAGCCGCCGGACCAGGTCCAGCCGCCGAACGACCACAGCACCTTGATGTTGGGGTACTTCTTCTTGAGCTTGCGCAGCTGGTTGAAGTTGCCGCGCAGGGCGCCGTTGTCCCAGGTGTCGGAGGTGCCGTCCACGCTGGACGCGGCGTCGTAGAACTTGTCGTAGTCGGCGTAGGCGTCGCCGATGGCGCACTTGCCGCCGGTGACGTTGCCGAAGGCGTAGTTGATATGGGTCAGCTTGGCGGCGGAGCCGCTGGTGACCAGGTTCTTCACGTGGTAGTTGCGCCCGTAGACGCCCCACTCGGTGAAGTAGCCGAGAACCTTGCCCCCCACGGCCGTGGGGGAGGCCGGGGCGGACACGGCGGCCGGTGCCCGGCCGGGGGAGTGGGCGGGTATCTTGGCCGAGGCGGGGCCGGTGAGAGCGCCGGAGGCCAGGACGGGTGCGATGACCGCGGCTGTGCCGTAGGCGAGCACCTTGCGCCAGCGGGTTCGGAATCCGAGCATCGTTCTCCTTGGGGGGCGGGGCGGCAGGAGACGCCGCGTCAGGAGATGGGGCTGAAATCCCGGTCACGGTAGTTGGACTAGACCAAACTGGTCAATGGTTTGGACCAAGTTCGATGTTCGTTGCGTCGATGTCACTGTCCGTTGGCTGGATGTAGTCAACATCGATCAGTGGGCCGCTGCGGACGGTCACCAATGGCCCGCCAATCGATGATCGGTCGCCGATATCCGGTTGTGTCCGTAGCGTGACTCGTCACGGGCTGGATGTGGCCTCGATTGCCGGTACGCTCCATCGGGTGCGAAGGGCTCGGCTGCATGAACATCCCGGTGGTGCCGCGGACGCGGGCTGCCGGTCGATGCTGCTCGACGAGGAGCGCCGCACAGTGTGCGGCACGCGCGGCCTTTCGCGTCGGAATGGGCCCGAAGCGCTTGTCGGGGTGACTGTCCGTCAATCATCCTTGGATCCGCGCGAGTCACTCTCGGTAGCGCTGCGAAAGCGTGGGGCTGTGTGTCCGCAGGTTCGGGTGGTGTGAGCGGTGCAGGTTCTTCAGGAGCAGTTGACGGTGGAACCCGACCCGGCCGAGGTCGGCCGCGCGAGGCGCTGGGCGCGTTCGCGCCTGGCGGGATCGGGGGTCGGACCCGATGAGCCGTTCACCGAGACCCTGGTCCTGATCATCTCCGAGCTGGTCACCAACGCCGTTGTGCACACCGGCTGTCCGGCTGTCCTGCGCCTGCTGTTCGGCGATGCCCCCTCCGGCTGCCCGGAGGGCACCGTGCGGGTCGAGGTCTGCGACGCGAGCGGCTGCCCGCCGAGGCCGCGTCATGCCGAGCGGGACGAGACGGGCGGGCGCGGCCTGGAGTTGGTGGACGGCCTGGCGGACCGCTGGGGCTGGCATCCGGACGGCGCCGGCAAGCGCATCTGGTGCGAGGTGGACCGCACCGCCGCGGCGTTCGCGGCAGGCGCGCCCGCGTTCATCAACAGCGCCGCCGGGCTGGACAGCAGGGTCACGGCCACCTGGAGCCTCTGACCGACCGTCGCTTTCCTGTACATAACGGGCCGTCTGCGGGACGCCCGTTGACGTGACGTGTGCGGCTGTTCACCCTGGGGTTGAGCGGTTCGTTGCGAGGGGACGTCGAGGGGTGGCAGAACCAAGTCCTCGGCGAGTGCGGGTCGCGGCACGGCGCAGCGCCTTTGATGTCCAAAGGTCGGGGCAGCTCGCCGGAGCCGGGTGGTGGAGTGCCGTACCGCGCTCGAGGTGTGCACGGCTCCCCGCCACCCGGCATCAGCCCTCGCGCGGCCGCCCTGTCCCCTGTTCGCGCGGCCGCCCTGTCCCGTGTTCTGTGGCCGCACTGCCAGGCGCTCGCGTGGCCGCACTGTTCCCATGTTCGCATGGCCGCTCACGGGTGGTGCCTATTTGACCGCCACCGGCGCCACCGGGCTTCCGCTCCCCCCGGTGAACGGCTCCGGGTTCGCGGCCAGCAGGAACTCGTAGACCCCGTCGTCGGCGCAGGCCAGTGCCAGTTCCTCCAGATTCCAGTTCTGTCCCTGGAGCATGCCCATCTCCACGAGGTGCAGGGCGTGCACCGGCATCCACAGGTCGTCCATCTCGGGCGGGAAGATCTCGAAGGTCAGGGTGTCATTGGCGACCGCGGCCACGTCCCTGGCGTGGAACCACTCGGGCGCGCGCACCGAAAGGCCCGGTGACGGATGGGCGTAGCCGTGCTTGTCCCCGGCGAGGAGGACCTGAATCTGGCCGGTGCGGACCAGGACGATGTCCCCGGCCCGCACCCTCGTTCCCGCCAACTCCTCGGCCGCCGACAGTTCCTCGGGGCCCACCGCCTTGTCACCGGGCAGCCGTTCGACGCCCGCGGCCCGGGCCGTGTCCAGCAGTACCCCTCGGGAGAGGACGCGGGTCGCCTTCTCCACTCCGCTGAAGCGCGCTCCCTCGTGGGCGGTCACCGAGTCGGCCGGGCGGCCGTTGTAGAGGCGGCCGGAGTGCGAGACGTGCGCCAGCCCGTCCCAGTGGGTGGCGGCCTGAAGGCCCATGGTCACGACGTCGTCGCTGGTGGCCACCGTGTCCGGCCCGAACATCTCGAGGTTGAGCGCGACCATCGTGTGCAGGGGATTGACCCGGCCCGGAACGACTCCGGTCTGCACCCCGTCCTGGCACAGCGGGAGCGCCAGTTGGAAGCGGCGGCCGGTCCTCACGCACGCGGCGGCGGCCCGCACGGTCTCGTCGGTGATCAGGTTCAGCGTGCCGATCTCGTCCTCGGGGCCCCAGCGCCCCCAGTTGTTGACCCGCTCGGCGATGTCGTGGAACTGCTGCGGCAGCGGCATGGCGTTATCCCTTCTGCGTTCCTAGAATCTAACGGTCCGTCAGAAACGCGGGAAGGTGAAGGCGTGAGCGGCTTCCTCCAGGGAAAGGCCATCGCGGTGACCGGCGCGGGCCGCGGCATCGGACGGGCCGTCGCGCTCGCCGCCGCCGCGCACGGCGCGAGGGTCGTCGTCAACGACTACGGGGTCGGCGTCGACGGCAGCGAACCCACCAGTGAGATCGCCGCGGCCGTCGTCAAGGAGATCGGGGCCGCGGGCGGCGAGGCCGTCGCCGTCGCCGACGACGTCTCCTCGATGGAGGGCGGGGAGCGCATCGTCCGCACCGCCGTCGAGACCTTCGGGCGGATCGACGGCGTCGTGTGCGTGGCCGGCATCCTGCGCGAGCGGATGCTGTTCAACATGACCGAGCAGGAGTGGGACCCGGTCATCGCCACCCATCTCAAGGGGACGTTCACGGTCTTCCGTGCGGCCTCGGCCCTCATGCGCAAGCAGGGCGGCGGCACCCTCATCGGCTTCACCAGCGGCAATCACCAGGGCAGCGTCAGCCAGGCCAACTACAGCGCCGCCAAGGGCGGCATCATCTCGCTGGTGCGCAGCGCGGCCCTCGGCCTGCACAAGTACGGGGTCACCGCCAACTGCGTCGCCCCCGTGGCCCGTACCCGTATGTCCGCCAATGTGCCGATGGAGCTCACCGAGATCGGCGAGCCCGAGGACGTCGCCGCCCTCGTCGTCTACCTGCTCTCCGACGCGGCACGCCGGATCACCGGGCAGGTCTACACGGTCGCCGGGCCGAAGATCGCCGTATGGGCCCAGCCGCGTGAACTGCGCGCCGGGTACGCCGACGGCGGCTGGACCCCCGAGAAGATCGCGGCCTTCCTGCCCGGAACCGTCGGCACCGACCCCATGCCCATGCTGGAGCGGCTCGAGGCGATGGCCGAGGCGGCGGCCGACGGCCAGCGGCCCAACGCCTAGGGGGCGAGCGATGGACTTCCGTTTCGGGCCCGAGGACGAGGCGTTCCGCGCCGAGGTCGCGCAATGGCTCCGGGAGCGACTGACCGGCCGGTTCGCCCATCTGCGCGGGCTCGGCGGCCCCGGCACCGGGCACATCGGTGTGGGCGAACGGCTGGAGTGGGAGCGCGAGTTGGGCGCGGCGGGCTGGATCGGCCTGTCCTGGGACGGGTCCTACGGCAACCGCCGGGTGCCGCTGACCCAGCAGGTCGTCTTCAACGAGGAGTACGCCCGCGCCGCCGCCCCGGCCCGCGTCGGCCACATCGGCGAGAACCTCCTCGCCCCCACCCTCGTCGCCCATGGCACCCCCGAGCAGCGCGAGCGCTTCCTGCCGCCCATCGCGCGCGGGCGGGAACTGTGGTGCCAGGGCTACAGCGAGCCCGGCGCCGGCTCCGATCTCGCCTCGCTGCGCACGATCGCCGCCCGCGACGGTGACGGCGCCGGGGGCGAGCCCCGGTACGTCGTCACCGGGCAGAAGGTGTGGACCTCGCTCGCCCACGAGGCCGACTGGTGCTTCGTCCTCGCCCGCACCACCCCCGGCTCCCACCGCCACCGCGGCCTGTCCTTCCTGCTGGTGCCCATGGACCAGCCCGGTGTGGAGGTCAGGCCGATCCGGCAGCTGACGGGGACGGCCGAGTTCAACGAGGTGTTCTTCGACGGCGCCAGGGCCGAGGCCCGCGTCGGGCAGGAGGGCGAGGGCTGGAAGGTCGCCATGTCACTGCTGGCCTTCGAACGGGGCGCGGCCACCCTCGGCCAGCAGATCGGCTTCGTCAGGGAGCTGGACCGGGTGGTGCGACTCGCCTGCGCCAGCGGGGCGCTGGACGATCCCGTGCTGCGCGAGCGTGTCGTGCGCGCCTGGGCGGAGCTGAAGGTGATGCGGTGCAACGCCCTGCGGACCCTGGGTACCGCGGACCCGGGCGCTGCCAGCACCGCGAAACTGCTGTGGGGCGGCTGGCACCAGCGTCTCGGTGAACTCGCCATGGCCGTACGCGGCGCGCAGGCCACCGTCGGCCGGGCACTGCCCTACGAACTCGACACCGATCAGCGGCAGTTCCTGTTCAGCCGCGCGGACACCATCTACGGCGGCTCGGACGAGATCCAGCGCACCATCATCGCCGAACGCGTCCTGGGCCTGCCCAGGGAGCCGCGGTGAGCGGGCGGACACGCCCCGACCACGAGCCGCCCCACGGCCTGCTCGCCGGGCGGACCGTGCTGGTCACCGCCGCCGCGGGCAGCGGTATCGGCTTCGCCACCGCCAGGCGCTGCGCCGAGGAGGGCGCGGTGGTCGCCATCAGCGACCGGCACGAGCGGCGTCTCGGGCAGGCGGCGGGCGAGCTGGAGCGGATGATGGGCAAGCGGCCCGTCGCCGTCCCCTGCGACGTCACCGACGAGGACCAGGTACGGCATCTGTTCGCCGAGGTCACCGCTGAACTCGGCGGCCTCGACGTCCTGGTCAACAACGCCGGTCTCGGCGGCACCGCTCACCTGGCCGAGATGACCGACGAGCAGTGGCACACCGTCCTCGACGTGACGCTGAACGGCACCTTCCGCTGCACCCGGGCCGCCCTGCGCCATATGCGGCCCCGCGGCACCGGCGTGATCGTCAACAACGCCTCGGTGCTCGGCTGGCGGGCGCAGGCAGGGCAGGCCCACTACGCCGCCGCCAAGGCCGGGGTCATGGCGCTGACGCGCTGCGCCGCCGTCGAGGCCGCCCCGTTCGGCGTGCGGGTCAACGCGGTGGCCCCCTCGCTCGCCATGCACACCAACCTCGCCCGGGTCACCAGTGACGAACTGCTGGCCGAGCTGGCCTCCCGCGAGGCGTTCGGCCGCCCCGCCGAGCCGTGGGAGGTGGCCAACGTGATCGTCTTCCTCGCCTGCGGCTACAGCTCCTACATGACCGGCGAGGTCGTCGCGGTCTCCTCCCAGCACCCGTAGAGCACCCCTGAACCGAGCACCTTCGCACCCGCACCCCTGGGCGGGCACCTTCGGACCGGAAGGCAGGCGTCATGGAGAACCACGGGCTCTGGATCGACGGCCGGTGGCGTGAACCCCCGGCCGGCCGCTACCCGGTCGTCAACCCGGCGACGGAGGAGGTCGTCGGCCACGCCCCCGAGGCATCACCGGCCGAGGTGGAGGAGGCGGTCCTCGCCGCCCGCCGCGCGTACGAGACATGGTCTCGCTCCGACACACGCGAGCGGGCGGCGATCCTTGACCGCACCGCGGACCTGCTGAGCGAACGGGCCTCCGGAGTCGCCCCCCTTCTCCAGGCCGAGACCGGTGCCACCATCCGCGTGACGTCGACGATGCAGCTTCCAACCGCTGTTGACAGGTTCCGCCGGTACGCACGGGGAGCACTGGAGCCGGACTCGATACCGCTGCCGCCGCAGCCGGCGCGGTCCGGCCCGCTCGCGCCCGGCGGCCTGATCGGCGCCGCCGCGCTCCGCCGCCCGGTCGGTGTGGTCGGCTGCATCACGTCCTACAACTTCCCCGTCGTCAACCTCGCCGGGAAGATCGCCCCCGCGCTCGCCATGGGCAACACGGTCGTCGCCAAACCCGCCCCGCAGGACCCCCTCTCGTGCCTCCTGCTCGGTGAGATCCTCCAGGAGGCGGGGCTGCCCGACGGGGTGTTCAACGTGGTCACGGGCTCGGGACCGGCCGCGGGCGAGGCGCTCGTCGCCTCCGCGGGCGTCGACATGATCAGCTTCACCGGCTCCACCGCGGTCGGCAAGAGGATCGCGGAGGCGGGCGGCCGGACCATGAAACGGCTCCTGCTCGAACTCGGCGGCAAGGGCGCCGCGATCGTCCTGGAGGACGCCGATGTGCGGACCGCGGTGGCGAGCGCGGGCTCCACATGGGCGTTCCACTCCGGCCAGATCTGTACCGCTCCGACTCGTGTCCTTGCCCACCGAAGCGTCTACGCCGATGTCGTAGAAGGGCTGCGCCGCTACGCCGCCGCGCTCGAGATCGGCGACCCGCTGCGCTCCGGCACGGTCGTCGGACCCTTGATCAGCGCGGCGCAGCGCGACCGCGTCGAGGCGTACATCGCGGGCGCCCGCGAGCAGGGCGCGAGGATCGTGACCGGTGGGACCCGGCCCGACCTCAAGCCGGGCTTCTACGTCGCGCCCACGCTCGTCGCCGACGCGGCCCCCGGCGCGACCGTCGCCCAGGAGGAGATCTTCGGGCCGGTGGTCGTCGCCATGCCGTTCGAGGACGAGGACGAGGCCGTTGCGATTGCCAACGGCACCGCCTACGGCCTCCACGACTACGTCTTCTCGGCCGACACGGGCCGGGCCTGGCGGCTGGCCGCCCGGCTGCGCAGCGGCAATGTCGGCATCAACACCGTGCAGCGCCACCCCGAGACCCCGTTCGGCGGGTTCAAGGACAGCGGGGTGGGGCGGGACGGGGGCTCGTTCGGACTGCACGCGTACAGCGAACTCCAGGCGGTGGTGTGGTGATGCGAGGTGTGGTCTTCGACGGCGGGCGGGCCAGGGTGGTGGACGACCTGGAGGTACGCGGTCCGGGACCCGGCGAGGTCCTGGTGGCGATAGCGGCAGCCGGCCTGTGCCACAGCGATCTGTCCGTCGTGGACGGCACCATCCCGTTCCCCGTGCCGGTGGTGCTCGGGCACGAGGGCGCGGGTGTGGTCGAGGCGGTGGGGCCCGGTGTGAGCCATGTCCGCCCCGGTGACCATGTGGCGCTGTCCACCCTGGCCAGCTGCGGTACCTGCTCGCAGTGCGACCGGGGGCGTCCGACGATGTGCCGACGGGCGATCGGGCGGCCGGGGCAACCGTTCAGCCGGGGCGGGCAGCCGCTTTTCACCTTCGCCTCGGCGTCGGTCTTCGCCGAACGGACGGTGGTCAAGGCCGTCCAGGCGGTGCGGATCCCCGACGCCGTCCCGTTCACCTCGGCCGCGCTGATCGGCTGCGGTGTCCTGACCGGTGTGGGCGCCGCGCTCAACCGCGCCCGGGTCGGCCGGGGCGACTCGGTGGTGGTGATCGGCACCGGGGGCATCGGCCTCAATGTGATCCAGGGCGCCCGGATCGGTGGAGCGCTGCGGATCGTGGCCGTGGACACCAACCCGGCGAAGGAGGCCCCCGCCCGGGAGTTCGGCGCCACCCACTTCGTCAACGCCGCCGAGGTCCCCGACACGGTGGCCGCCGTCCGGCAGATCCTGCCCACCGGCGCCGACCACACCTTCGAGTGCGTGGGCAGCACCGCGCTGATCCGCCAGGCGGTCGACCTGCTCGACCGGGGTGGGCAGGCGGTGCTGCTCGGTGTGCCGCCGGCGGACGCGGAGGCGTCGTTCCTGGTCTCCTCGATGTACCTCGACAAGTCCATCCTCGGCTGCCGCTACGGTTCCTCCCGCCCCCAGCACGACATCGCCCTGTACGCCGACCTGTACCGGGAAGGCGTGCTGAAGCTAGACGAGCTGGTGACGGCGACCTATCCGGTCGAGGACTTCGCGAAGGCCGCCGACGACGCGCACCACGGGAGGGTGGCCCGGGGGGTGCTGACCTTCTGACGGGGAGGTCTGCGGGCCGCGAGGTCTCTAGGCCGGGACCGGCACCGCGGTGGCCGTGGTGCGGCGGCGGATGACCAGGGACATCACGGCCGCGACCGCGCACAGCGCTCCCGCGCTGTACCAGGCGGCGTCGTAGTCGCCGAGCCTGTCGCGGGCGAAACCGGCGAGGAAGGCGACCAGGCCGGCGCCCACCTGGTGGGAGGCGAGCACCCAGCCGAAGACGATGGGGCCGTCGTCCCCGAAGTGCTCACGGCACAGCGCGACGGTCGGCGGGACGGTGGCGACCCAGTCGAGGCCGTAGAAGACGATGAAGAACAGCATCGGGGGGTGCACGCCTTCGGCGAAGAGCACCGGCAGGAACAGCAGGGACACCCCGCGCAGGGCGTAGTAGACGCCCAGCAGCCTGCGCGAGTCGAAGCGGTCGGTGAACCAGCCCGAGGCGATGGTGCCGATCAGGTCGAAGACGCCGACCACGGCCAGCAGGCTCGCGGCCGTCGTCGTCGGCATGAGGTGGTCGTGCGCGGCCGGGACGAAGTGGGTGCCGACCAGGCCGTTGGTGGTGGCGCCGCAGATGGCGAAGGTGCCGGCGAGCAGCCAGAACGCCTTGGTGCGGGCCGCGCCGAACAAGGCGCCCAGGGCCCGCCCGGCGGCGCCGCCCCTGACGGCGGGTGCCTGCGCGGGTGACTTTGCGGGTGCTTGAGCGGGTGACTTCGCGGGTGCTTGAGCGGGTGCCGTCGCGGGCACGTCGGTGGGCGCGGCCACCACGGGTATCGCCGGCTCGGCTCCGTAGGCCGTTGTCCCGACGTCCTCCGGGCGGTCCCGCAGCAGCCACAGCACCAGCGGCACCACGGCCAGCGCCGCCAGGCAGACGGTGAGCGCCGCCGTCCGCCAGCCGCGGTGGTCGGCGATCACGGCCAGGAGGGGCAGGAAGACCAGTTGCCCCGCGGCGCCGCCCGCCGTGAGGATGCCGGTCACGAGCCCCCGGCGCTTGACGAACCAGCGGCTGGTCACCGTGGCCACGAACGCCAGCGCCATCGAGCCGGTCCCCAGCCCCACGAGCACGCCCCAGCACAGGATGAGCTGCCAGCTCGCCCCCATGAAGACGGTGAGCCCGCTGCCCGCCGCGACCAGCGCCAGCGCCGAGGCGACGACCCGCCGCATACCGAACCGCTCCATGAGGGCGGCGGCGAACGGCGAGGTCAGCCCGTACAGAACGAGATTGACCGAGACGGCCGCCGAGATCGTTCCGTGCGACCAGCCGAACTCGTGGTGCAACGGGTCGATGAACACGCTCGGTGTGGCACGGAAGCCGGCCGCGCCGACGAGCGCGACGAAGGAGACCGCGGCGACCCACCAGGCTCGGTGGATCCGGGGCGGACGGGGAGAGGCGGCAGCATCGGCCGGCGTGGTGAGGGCGGTCGTCTCGGTCACGCGCCCATCCTGGGCGAGCGCTGGGCCGGTAACGAGTGGCCTGATGGCCGAGATATGCAAGGATCGGGCCATGCGCAGCGATGGAGTGACCGGCAGGCACCGGGTGGCCGTGCTGGTGATCAAGGGCGTCATCCCGTTCGAACTCGGTATCCCCTCGCGGATCTTCGGCTGCCGTTTCGGCGGCAGCCGTGACCCCCTCTACGACGTGGTGACCTGCGCCGCCGTGCCCGGCCTGGTCGAGACGGACATGGACTTCCCGATCGTCGTGGAGCGGGGCCCGCAGACCCTGGCCACCGCCGACACGGTGATCATCCCGGCCACGCACGACCAGGGCCCGGAGTGCACCGAGGGCAGGCTGTCCGACGCGATGGCCGAGGCGTTCGAACACATCCGGCCAGGCACCCGCATGGTGTCGATCTGCACCGGCTCCTACTTCCTGGCCGCCGCGGGACTGCTCGACGGCCGCCCGGCGACCACCCACTGGCAGCACACCGACCATTTCCAGCGGACCTACCCCAAGGTCAAGGTCGACCCCGAGGTGCTGTTCGTGGACGACGGGGATGTGCTGACCTCGGCCGGGGTGGGTTCGGGGCTCGACCTGTGCCTGCACATCGTGCGCCGCGACCACGGGACGGACGTGGCCAACCGCATCGCCCGCCAGTGCGTGGTCCCGCCATGGCGCGACGGCGGCCAGGCCCAGTACATCGAGCGGCCGCTGCCCCCGCCGACCGCGGCCACCACGGGGCCCACCCGGGCGTGGGCGATGGAGCGGCTCGACCAGCCGCTGCCGCTGACCGAACTGGCCTCGCACGCGGGGATGAGCGTGCGCACGTTCACCCGGCGCTTCCGCGACGAGGTGGGGGTGAGCCCCGGCCAGTGGCTCACCCGGCAGCGGGTCGAGCAGGCCCGGCGGCTGCTGGAGTCCAGCGACCTGACGGTGGACCTGATCGCCCACCGGACGGGCTTCGGGACGGCGGCCTCCCTGCGCCAGCATCTGCACGCCGTGATCGGGGTCTCCCCGATGGTCTACCGCCGTACCTTCCGGCCGGCCGCCGGCCCCGCCGACTTCCGGGCCGTCTCATGACGTGCCCGCTCTCACGGGCCCGCTGGTGAAGCGGCTCGTCAAGCCCTCGCTGACCGGCGGGCGTTCTCAGGCGGCGTCGTAGACGCAGCGGAAACCGGCCGTGTTGCTGCGCGCGGTCAGCAGTTCACGGCCCCGGTAGTAGGTGGTCAGGCACACCGAGGGTGAGGTCCAGGTGCCACCCCTGATCGCGGGGAACGCCTCGGGCAGGTGCGCCAGTGACGAGCGTCGGGACTTGAACGCGGGCCTCATGTCCCGCCGTGTGTAGAAGTTGGTGCGGGTGAACTCCCAGACGTTTCCCGCCATGTTGAGCACGCCGTAGGGACTGGCCCCCTGCGGCATGGAGTCGGCGGGGACCACCGGGCGCGGCGGCCACGTCGGCGAGGTCTGCGCGAGCAGCCGCTCCAGATCGAGCCGGTCCCGCAGCGCGTCGCGGCCGAAGGCGCTCAGGACGCTCTGCGCCATCGCCGGATTCCAGTGGTTGCCCCAGGGGAATTTGCGGGCGTCCTCGCCGCGGGCCGCCTTCTCCCACTCGTCCTCGGACGGCAGCCGCCCGTCGGCCCAGCGGGAGAAGGCCCAGGCGTCGTACCAGTCGACCCCGACCACGGGATGCGAGGGCTGGTTGAACCGCGGGTCCAGCCAGTGCGCGGGTATGTGGTCCTTGCCCTCGGGCTCGTCGGGGTGGCAGAAGGGGCTCGGGCGGTCCTGGACATGCTCGCAGGCGGAGAGGAAGCGGGCGTAGCGCTCGTTGGTCACGGCGGTCCGGTCGATGCGGAACGACGTGACCTCGGCGATCCGCTGGGGGTTGTCGGTCTCCCGGGTGCCGAAGGGGTCGTCGGTGTGCTCGGCCGCTCCCGAGGACCCGGCGACGAACGGGCCGCCGGGCACGAGCACGGTGTCGGCGCCGTCGTGCGGCGAGTGCGTCCCGACGACGGACGGCGCGGGAGAGCGGGGGGACGTGCGGTGGTGCGGACCAGGGGAGAACGCAGGCATCCGGCGGGGCCTTCCAGTTGGCGATGTCAACCCAGTGCGTCCATCCGACGATCCGGTACGACGGCGGTAGGGAGGCCGTCGCTATCGCACCGCGTCCTCTTCACAAGCGGAAGGGGATTATGCGCCATATGACTTCCCTTTTTCCTATCGGTCGAAAAGGTGGAAGCTTCCCCGGAAGTAGAGCAGGGGGTCACCGCCCGCCGCGTCGAGGTCCTCGACCCGGCCCACGACGATGAGGTGGTCGCCCCCGGTGTGCACCGCCTGGATGGTGCAGTCCACCCACGCCAGGCATCCTCGCAGGCGCGGTGAGCCGGTGACGGCGGCGGGGTCCCAGTCCACCCCGGCGAACTTGTCGGCGCCGCTGACCGCGAACGCCCGGCAGAGCTCCCCCTGGCGGGAGGAGAGGACGTTGGCGCAGAACACCCCGGAGCGGGCGATGCGCGGCCAGGTGGCCGAGGTCCTGGCCACCTGGAAGGAGACCAGCGGGGGTTGGAGGGAGAGCGAGGAGAACGACTGGCAGGCGAAGCCCGCGGGTCCGGACTCCCCTTCGGCGGCCGGGGCGGTGACGACCGCCACCCCGGTGGGGAAGTGGCCCATCACGCGCCGGAATTCAGCCGGGTCGAGGGGCGTCCGCTCGCTCGGGCACACCGTCCTCAGCAGCGTCGGCGGCGCGGCCGCGGCGGGCTCGTCCGGCGGCGGGACCCCCGCCGAGCGCAGATAGCGGACGGCGGCGGCCGCCATGCCTTCGTGTCCCATACGGGGTGCTCTCCTTCACTGCGGAACGGATCCAGTGTCAGCGACCGGTGTAGTGCGGCGGGCGGCGTTCGGTGAAACTGCGGATGCCCTCCCGGGCGTCGGCCGTGCCCATGTTGATCTCCTGGGCCGCGGCCTCGGCGGCGAAGGCGGTGGCTCGGTCCACGCACAGGGAGTCGTTCACCAGGCGCTTGGTGAGGGCGAGCGCCCGGGTGGGACCGGCCGCGAGCCGCCCCGCCCAACGCCGTGCGGTCTCCTCCAGTTCGTCGTCGGGAACCACCGCGTTGACCAGGCCGAGGCGCTGGGCGTCGGCGGCCTTGAGGTCGTCGCCGAAGAAGAGCAGTTCCTTGGCGCGCTGCGGGCCGACGAGCCTCGGCAGCAGGAAGGCGCCTCCGCCGTCAGGGACGAGGCCGCGGCGGACGAACACCTCGATGAATCGCGCCCGTTGGGCCGCCACGACCAGATCGCAGGCGAACGCGACATGGGCGCCGATCCCCGCGGCGGTGCCGTTGACGGCGGCCAGCACCGGCTTCTCGCAGTCCATGACGGCGGCGATGAGCCGCTGCACTCCCAGCCGGAGCATGCGGGAGATGTCGCCGGGCACCGGATCGGTGCTGGGGGCGCTCCCCTTGAGATCGGCTCCCGCGCAGAAGCCCTTGCCGGTGGCGGTGATCACGACGGCTCTGACGCCGGGGTCCGCACTGGCGGTGCCCAGCAGTTCGATGACCCGCTCGCGCTGGTCGTGGGTGAGGGCGTTGAGTGCGTGGGGGCGGTTGAGCGTGATCCAGGAGACGGCGTCCTCGAGGCGGTGCAGCACCTCGGGCTCGGGTCGTGGCCGGGCGTCCGCCCCCGTCCCGCCGACCGGGCCGTGGCCGCTCACCGGCACACCGCGAGGGCGTCCAGGGCCACCGCACCCTGTCCTCGCGGCAGCACCATCAGCGGGTTGATGTCGAGCTCCGCGATCTCGTCGCCCAGCTCCAGCGCCATCCGCTGCACGCGCAGGACCACCTCCACCAGCGCCTCGAGATCGGCCGGCGGGGCGCCCCTGACCCCCTCCAGCAGTGGGTAGCCGCGCAGTTCCCGCAGCATCGTGTGGACATCCCGCGCGTGGAACGGAGGCACCCGCACGGAGGCGTCACCGAGCACTTCCACGAGGACCCCGCCGAGTCCGACGGTGACCGTGGGGCCGAACAGCTCGTCGTGTGAGAGGCCCACCACCATCTCCACACCCGGCTCCACCATCTGGCAGACCAGGACGCCGTCCAGCCGCCCCACCCCGTGGTAGGCGGCGGTGTCGGTCAACTCCCGGTAGGTGTCCCGGACCTGGCTCGCGGAGGTGAGCCCGACGCGGACCAGGCCCAGCTCGGTCTTGTGGCCCAGTTGCGGGGCGCTGGCCTTCATCACGACCGGGTACCCCACAAGTGCCGCCGCACGCACGGCCGCCGCCGCGCTCGTCACCAACTGCTCGCGCGGCACCCGGATGCCGTAGGCCCGCAGCAACTGCTTGGCGGCGTGCTCGCTCAGCCGCTCGGCGGGGCGCAGCAGCGGGCGCGCCTTGAGCGCGGAGGGGGACAGGGTGCGCGGAACATCCGGGAAGGGACTGCGGTAGTCGGCGACGAAGCGGTGGTGGTCCAGGTACGCCTTGACGGCGGTGACGCAGTTGCGAGACGTGCGGAAGGTGGCCACGCGGGAGGAGCCCAGCAGGGTGGTCCGGTAGGCGTTCTCCGTGCCGACCGGCGAGCCCCAGACGACGCAGATCAGCTTGTCCGTCGACTCGGCGGCGTCGACCAGGTCCTGGGCGAGCTTGTCGCTCATGGGCGGGAAGGGGCCGGTGATGGGACAGATCAGGACGCCGATCGAGGGGTCGTCGAGGATCGCGTCGAGGATCTTGCGGCCGCGCCAGTCGCCCACCGGGTGGCCGCCGTTGTCGATGGGGTTGGCGACGCTCAGGTACGGCGGGATCCACTGGTGCAGTTCGGCCTGCTTGGCCTCGTCGAGCCGGGGCAGGGGCAGCCCCGCGGCGCCGGCGAGGTCGGCGAAGTGCGCGCCCGTGCCGCCGGAGATGGAGTAGACGGCGACACCCTCCGCCCGAGGGGGCTTGGCGCGCGCGAGCAGCGCCGCGGTGTCCTGGAGCTCGTCGAGCCCTTCGACGCGCACCACACCGAACTGCCTGAGGGCCGCGCCCACCACGTCGTCGGCGCCGGTGAGCTTGCCGGTGTGCGAGGCCACGGTGCGCGCTCCGGCCTCCGTGCGGCCGACCTTGACCATCACGATCGGCACCTTGCGGCGGGCGGCGTGGTCGGCGGCGAGGGTGAAGCTGCGGCCGTCCTTGAGCCCTTCGACATAGGCGGCGATGACGCCGACCTCGGGGTGCTCGGCGAACCAGTGGATGAAGTCGGCGGCCTCCAGGTCGGCCTCGTTGCCGGTGGGGGCCCAGTGGCTGAGCCGCACACCCAGATCCTGCATGGCGAAGACGGGCCGTCCCTGGTGCCCGCTCTGGGTGATCAGGGCGATGGCGGGGCCGTCGAGGTCGTCCCGGAACCGTTCGAAGGCATTGAGGTTGGTGTTGGGCCCCATCAGGCGCAGCCCCGAGCGGGAGACGATCTCGGCCAGCCGCTCCTGCGCCGCCGCCCCCTCCGGCCCGGTCTCGGCGAAGCCGGAGGCGAACGCGACGGCGAACCGCACCTTGGCCTCGCCCAACTGCTCGATCACGGGCAGCGGGTCGGCGACGAGCAGGACGGCGAGATCGACGGGGTCCGGTACATCCGCGATGGACGGATAGCAGCGCAGTCCGTCCACCTTCCGGCGGCCGGGGTTGACGGGGAAGAGCCTTGCCCCGACCCGTTCCGCCCAGCCCAGCAACTGCCGGGTGATACCGGTATTGGGCCGCCCCTCGGCATCGGAGGCGCCCACGACGGCGACGGTCCGGGGGTGGAAGAGCCGCTCCAGATCGGGCGCGGGCGCGTGCAGGGGTCTGCCGCTGACGTCGAGATCGGGCAACCCCTGGGCGGTCGGCCCGGGGCGCTGACCGCACGAGACGGCATAGGCGTGGAGGGTCCCCGTGGCGCGCGTGCCTCGCGTCGACTGAAGCATGGTCGTCACCCGCTCCTGCTCGCCGGCCAGAACTGACGTACTGTCAGATTACCTAGCTGACACACCGTCAGGAAGTCCCCGCGAGCCCCGTCCGACACGAACGCTGACGCAACGGGCGGCTCTGCGGCATGCGACCCACGCCTCGGACCTACCACTCAGTAGTACCCGGCTGAGCGCCCCCGATACCCACGCGCCCCGGCCGCCCGGGTGGCCGGGCGTCTTCGGTCAGGCGGCGACGCCCAGTTCCCTGCGGGTCCGGTGGACGAACTCGCGTACGGCCGGTTCGCGCCGCCATGGGGCCAGGGCGTCGTTGAACTCGCGTACGTAGTCCAGGGCGCGGATCGACTCGACGCGGGCGAGGATGTCGACTGAGCGGTTGCCGAGTTCGAGGCCGCGGTCGAGGTCGCGGGCCTGGAGGTGAGCGGTCCCGACGATGGCCAGGCGCATGCCGACGGAGCGGGTGAACACCCCGGGCGGCATCGCGGCGGCCTGCCGGTTCCAGGCGAGCACCGCTCTGGGGTCCTTCAAGTCGCGGAAGACCTCGGTGGCATCCGCCGACAGGCGGGCATGGTCGTAGAAGTCGATCCACACGGGCTCGTCACCGCTGCGCTCGTTCGCCCGGGCGAGGAGATCCTCCGACCCCGCCAGTGCCCGTGAGGCCGAACGGGGGTCGCCCCCACGGGCATGAGCGCGCGCCTCGATCAGCTTGGCGAACGCCAGCACTTTGGGCACCGCGTTGTGCTTCGCGCGCTCGAAGGCGCCCTGAGCCATGTCGACCGCCTCGTTCGTGAAACCGCGAAGGAGTGACTGCATGGCCATGGTGGTCAGGACGTAGCAGCCGAGTTGCACATCCGCGCCGGCGCGGGCGAGGCGGAGGGCTTGGATGAAGTGCCGCTGCGCGACCTCGTGCTCGCCGACGTCGAAGGCTGTCCAGCCGGCCAGCCTGGACAGCTCGGCGGTCACGCTGAACAGATCCCGGCCGACGTCGTCCGAGAAGGAGCCCCGCAGCAGTGGCGTCGCCCTTTCCCGAAGGCAGGTGGTGACCGATCCGGCCTTCCAGTTGCCACCCCCGTACCTCGAGTCCCAACGGCGGGCGTCGTCGGCTGCCTCGCGCAGTTCGTCCAGGTCGGCGCGGCCGACCCGCCTGCCGCCGGCGTGATCCGCGGTGTCGTCGGCGGGGGAGACGAGCCAACGAGTGACGGGGACGGTGAACGCGGACGCGGCGAAGCCGGATCCGGCCAGGAAGTCGCGGCGGTTCACGGAGCTCCAGAACGAAGTGGCGGTGCGAATGGCATCGGTGGGGTCTCGCGGAAAATCCAACCCCACATTCGCATCAGGTGCCTCCGCCTCGCCCATACCGATCTCCTCGAGCCGAACGGGCCGTCCCAGCCGCTCGGCGATGGCTTGAGCCAAGAGCTTCGGGATGGGCCATTTCGGCGTCATGCCGCGCCGGGCCCAGTTCGCCACGGAAGTGTGCGAGTAGTCCGTCTCGATCCCGGAGGCACGGGCGAGCTGGTTGACCCGCAGAGCCAGGGACTTGTGGCTCGCGCCCGATGCCTCGATGAGCCGGGCAAGGTCCGTATTCGGGGGACGGGTTCGACGGATCGTCGCAGCCACAATGCCTCCTCCGCTTCCTCTCGCGCGCGAGTCCCGTCGAACAGTCGCCGCTTGGCGCGCTCGGTGTCACCGAGGGTATTGCCTACCGGGCTCGCCGTGAGTGCCGCGCGAGTTGTGAGCCCCCCTGTGAGCCCTCCCCCGCGATCCCCGACCACGCTGTGATGAAGGGCCGCGGCCATTGCCGGAACGGAGTGCGCCTCCTCCAGTGGTAGCCGCCAAGTCATGCAACACGCTCGGGGGTGAACCAGATGTGCGGAGTCGCAGGCCTGGCCGGAGGCGACGCCTCCCGGCATGAAGCGACGGTTGGCGCGATGGGCCGCTCGCAGTCACACCGCGGACCGGACGGCACGAGGCACGCCGCATCGGGCGACGGGCGCGCGGTGCTGGCGATGAATACGTTGTTGATCGTCGACCCGTCGGCAACGCCCGGCCCCTACCTCGACCAGGAGACCGGGTTACTGCTGGCGTTCAACGGCGAGATCTACAACTTCCGCAGGCAGGCCGTCGCCTGGGGCATCCCGCTCGCCGCCCGGGAGACGGACGCGCACTTCCTCCTGCGGGCCTGGGTGAAGATCGGGCCCTCCTGCTTGGACGGGCTGGACGGCATGTTCGCTCTCGCGGTCTACGATCCGGAGGTCGGCAGGCTGTTCCTGGCTCGTGACCGTCTCGGTGAGAAGCCGCTCTACTGGCGCCTGGACGGCGGTCGGCTGGCTTTCGCCTCCGAGGTCTCCACGCTGACCGGCTACGGCGCCGCCCCATTGGTCCTGAGGCCGGAGATGGTTGCGGTGGAGACTCCGGTCGGCGTCGACACTCCATTCCAGGGCGTCCAACTGCTCGCCCCCGCCACCCTGCTGACTTTCGACGTCGCCACCGGCTCCCTCGACCAGCAGACCTGGTGGCGGCTGGAGGACCGGCAGCCGTTCGACGGCGACTACCGGGAAGCACTCGCGAGGTACGCATCGGTGCTTGCCGAGCAGGTCCCACTGAGAGTTCCGGCGGGTGACTTCGCTCTGCTGCTCTCCGGCGGGCTCGACTCCGGTCTGCTGGCCCACCTGACGCGTCCGCCGGTGTGCGTGACGGTCAGATATCCGGGCGAGGACCGGCACGACGAGTCGAGGAGCGCCGCAATCGTCGCCCGGGACATCGGCGCCGAACTGGTGATGGTCGAGCCGGACAGCGCCGACTTCGTCAGTGCCCTGCCGCACATGGCCTCGGCTCTGGACTACCCGATGGGCAACGCCTCGACCTTCTCCGAGTACATGGCCTATCGGAAGGTCTCGCACCTGGGTATCAAGGTCGTGGTCGGCGGGCTCGGGCCGGACGAATTCCTGATGGGCTACGTCCGTCACGCTCTGGCCCTCTTCGGCCCGGACGTGGTGCTGAACGCGGGTCTGGATGCCTATCGGCCGCTGGCTGCGAAGCTCATGCACACCGCCGGCCGGGAACTCGATCCCGCGGAGGCGGTCGCCCGGCTCGTCCTACGTGGCCCCGATATCGACGGGCGGATCCGGGACCTCGTCGCGGACTCGATCGATCGGGCGTGTGGGGACCTGGCGCGGGGGTTGACGCTGGCAGATCTGGCGACGGCCTGGAGGCCGCTGGTGATGACCAGCGACAAGCTTGCCTCCGCCTTCGCCTTGGAGCGGCGATCCCCCTACCTGGCACGCGAGCTGGTGGAGCTGTCCTACCGGCTGCCCGTCCGGTACAAGATCGCGGATCCGGTCGCGGGGAAACGGATCCTGCGGGACACCGCCAGGACTCTCGGCCTGCCGAGCGCGGTCTGGGGGAGCCGCGACAAGCTCGGATTCGCCAGCCCGGTTCCGGCTTGGCTCAACGGCCCGCTCCGGGCGTGGGCCGACGCACGGATCCATGCCGCTCTCACCGAAGCCCCATCCGGCTGGCGGCCATTGATCGAGAGAGGGCTCGATCCGGGCGGGCGGTTCGACCGCACCCGGATGCAGGCCCTCATGACAGCCGCCTGCATTTCGGACTGGACGGTCAGGGCGGCAGCGTGACCATCGTCTGCGTCATTACGGTGTCGGGATGCACTCCGACACCGCCACTGCCGAGAAGCCGTTCACCGCCCGCGGTGCTGTCGCTGTCATCGCCAATCGGCGGGGCGAACTCCTCCTGCACCTGCGCGACGACACGGACTCCATCGCGTGGCCCGCCCACTGGAGCCTGTTGGGAGGCGGAGCGGACGGCGACGAGTCCGTGGCCGACGCGATCGTCCGGGAACTCGATGAGGAAGCCGGTCTCACAGTTCCGGACCTGGTCGAGCTCTTCGAGATTCACGACGCCCATGGCTCCGGCCAGCGCATCACCTTCTTCGCGGGGACGTGGGACGGCGACGAGACCGGGCTGCCGCTGTCCGAGGGCGTCAAGCTCCAGTTCGTCGCCCCGGCAGACCTCGACATCCTCACCATCCCGCCGTTCATAAGGGACGGGATCAACCGTTTTCTGGCCGAACGGCCCGACCGACCTTCCAGAACGAGGGGGCGTCCGGCGGCGGCCCAATAGGAAGGGAAAGAAGCCCTTGAGGCTCACCGTCATCGGCTGCGGCTACCTCGGCGCCACCCATGCCGCCTGCATGGCCGAACTCGGCCACGAAGTCCTGGGCGTGGACGCCGACATGGACAAAGTCGCCACCCTCAACTCCGGCGAGGCACCGTTCTTCGAGCGCGGCCTCGACGCCCTGCTGGTCAAGCACACCGAGAGCGACCGATTGCGGTTCACCGCCTCCTACGCGGAAGCCGCCGCCTTCGGTGACCTGCACTTCATCGGGGTCGGCACCCCGCAGAACGCCGGGGACAACGCGTACGACCTTACGCAGCTCTTCACCGCCGTACGCCAATTGGCGCCCCACCTGACGGCGCCGGCCGTGGTCGTGGTGAAGTCCACCGTCCCTGTCGGCACCGCCCCCCGCGTCGCCGAGCTCCTGCGTGACCTCGCACCGGTGGGCGAGGAGATCGAGCTCGCCTGGAACCCGGAGTTCTTGCGTGAGTCGTTCGCCGTTGATGACACCCTTCATCCGGACCGGATCGTTCTCGGCTTCAACGCCCATCACACATGGGCCGAGAAGATGCTGCGGCAGTGCTTCGGGGAGATCATCGAAGCGGGGACCCCGACCATCGTCACCGACTGGGCCACCGCCGAGCTCGTCAAGTCGTCCGCGAATGCCTTCCTGGCGACCAAGATCTCGTTCATCAACGCGATGGCGGAGGTCTGCGAGGCCTCCGGCGCCGACGTCCATCAGCTCGCCGAGGCTCTCGGCCATGACACGCGCATCGGCCGGCGCGGGCTGGGGCCAGGTCTCGGGTTCGGCGGCGGCTGCCTGCCCAAGGACATCCGCGGTTTCATGGCTTGCGCCGGAGAACTCGGCGCGGACCAGGCTCTGACCTTCCTGCGTGAGGTCGACGCGATCAACACCCGGCGGCGCGAGCGCATGGCCGACCTCGCCCGTGAACAGTGCGGTGGAAGTCCCAAGAGCAAGCGCATCACCATCTGGGGCGCCGCCTTCAAGCCCGGGACCGACGACGTCCGCGACTCGCCCGCTCTCGCCGTTGCCCAGAAGCTGCACAAACTCGGGGCCAGGGTGACCGTCACCGACCCCGAGGCGCTCGACAACGCCCGCAAGGCCCACCCCGAACTCGACTACGTCGAGGACCCGGTCGCCGCTGCCGCGGACGCCGATCTCCTGCTCCACCTCACCGAATGGCCCCAGTTCGACGACATCGATCCGGGAAGGCTTGCCACCTGTGTCAGGACGGCGAAGGTCATCGACGGCCGGGGCACCCTCGACCCGGACCGCTGGCGCGAGGCCGGCTGGACCGTCCGTGTTCTCGGCCGCCCGTGATGCCGCTACAGGTGGATGTACGGAGTCGTGGTGGTCAGCGGGGTGAAGCCCAGGCGCTGGAGGATGGGGCGGCTTTCGTCGGAGGCGTCCACCTGGAGGTAGGGGTAGCCGTGGGTGGCGGCGATGCGGGTGCGGTGGGCGACCAGGGCTCGGTAGATGCCGCGGCCGCGCCACTCCTTCGTGGTGCCGCCGCCCCACAGGCTCGCGAATCGGGTACCGGGGTGGAACTCCATGCGGGCCGAGCACACCGGGACCTCGCCCGCCATCGCGAGGACCGCGCGGAGGGTGTCGGGGGCGTGGGTGAGCTGGGCCACCAGGCGGTGCCTCAGACGGGAGGCGTCCGTGCCGAACGCCTGCTCGTGCACGTCAGCCACGAGGTCCACATCCGCCGCGTCGGTCACGGTGCGCAGATGGACACCCTCGGGGAGGTCGACCTCGGTGGGCAGGTCCTGGACCGCCGCGACCATCAGCGTCTCCGTGGGCTCGGGGGTGAACCCCGCCGCGGTCAGGCGCTCCCCGAGGTCGTCCGGGTGGTCATGGGCGTAGAGCTTCCACTCGAACTCGAGCCCCGCCGAGCCGAAGTGCCGCACCTGCGCCTCGATCGCCGCGTCCGCCGTGGCCTCGTCGAGGTCGGACCAGACCACGCCGTTCCAGCCGCGCTCACCGCCGACCTGGCGCACCACGGCGCCGACGCGCTCGATCCGCGCCCCCGGCCCGTCGGCCCGTGCGTCCCGCCGCATTTCCTGGTCGAATGCCGCCAGCACCGTATCCCTGTCCATCCGTCCACCTCAGCACCGGACGTCCGGACCCGGCAACACGGTTTCCCTCGGCTGCGGAACGCTGAACGCGCAGGTGAGAGCGGCGGGCCGGTCGGTGGAGGGGGAGAGGCCGGCCGGCCCGCCTGTCGAGAGGTCGGGGCGCGCATCGCTATTGGACGGTTACCCATGGGAACGTGCTTTCTACCACTCCAGGATGCCGCGCCCTTGCGCGGCAGGCTGCCGATCGCGTCAACTGACTCTATGTCAGATACGTTCGCGCTGCCTGAAATCGACCCCTTCACCCGCCCTTACTGGGAGGCGGCGAAGGAGGGCCGTCTGCTGATCCGCCGCTGCGGCGCCTGCGGCCGGGCCCACCACTACCCCCGGGAGTTCTGTCCGCGCTGCTGGAGCGAGGACGTGGTGTGGGAGCGGGCGAGCGGCCGGGCCGTCCTCTACACCTGGTCCGCCGTCCACAGGAACGACCTTCCGCCGTTCGGCGACCGGGTTCCCTACATCGCGGCCGTGGTGGATCTGGCCGAGGGCCCGCGCATGATGACCGAGATCGTCGGCTGCGCACAGGAGCGGCTACGGGTCGGCGCGGCGCTGCGACTCACCTTCCGCCAGGATGCGGGCGACCTCGCCGTTCCCGTCTTCACCCTCGCCGCGCAGGAGTGATCGTCAGGGGCCTCACGCCTTCACGGAGTCCGAGGCGATGATCACCGCCACCCCGAGCACGGCCAGGACGACGCCGGCGAAGATCTCGTAGCCGTCGAGGAAGCCCAGCCGGGGCAGGACCACCCAGAAACGGAACCATCCGAGGCGGTGGTGGACGATCCCGCCCACCCCCTGCAGCAGGAGGGCCAGCCCGGCAGTCTCGAGGAACTTCTTCATGGCGACGACGCTAGGCCCGCCCCGCGCGGCCGCGCCTCGCCCATGAGGGCGCACCGCACCGACCGAGGAACGGCGTTCGGGGGAACGGAGACGCCGAAGGTATCCGGTCGCGCGACTTTGGTCGCTTCGGGCGGCAAACCCTGTGCCCGCCGGTCGGCCCCTCAGTACATTCAACGGACATGGGCGGCTCGCGGAACTGGTACGCGCGGATCCGGGCCGGGGGCTCCCGGCGCACCGGACGTGACTGGGCCGTGGACATCACCTGCCTGGTCCTCGCGGCCGCCTTCGCGGTGCTGAGCAACCCGGAGGCCACCCGCGACCCCTCCGTGCCGCACCCCATGCTCGTCGCCGACCAGCTCGCCGGCGCCCTGGGCTGCGTCCTGCTGTTGCTGCGCCGCCGCCGGCCGGTGGGTGTCGCACTGGCGGTCTCCGTGCTGTCGGCGTTCTCCCTGCTCGTCCAGGGGGCGACGGCGGTGGCGATCTTCACCGTCGCCGTCCACCGCCCGCTGCGGGTGGTCGCCGCCGTGGGCGCGTTCAACCTCGCCGCCGCCGGCCCCTACATCGTGATGCGGCACGACCGGGGCCTGACCTACCTCGGCGAGGTGCTCATGAGCCTCGGCCTCTATCTCGCCGTCACCGGATGGGGCATGTATGTGCGCTCGCGCAGACAACTCCTGCTCTCCCTGCGGGAGCGGGCCCGCAATGCCGAGACCGAGGCGGCGCTGAGGGCGGAAGGGGCGCAGCGGTTGGCCCGGGAGCGCATCGCCCGTGAGATGCATGACGTGCTCGCGCACCGCCTGTCGCTGCTGAGCCTGCACGCGGGGGCTCTGGAGTACCGCCCGGACGCCTCCCCCGAGGAGGTGGCACGGGCGGCGGGGGTCATCCGCAGCAGTGCGCACCAGGCGCTACAGGATCTGCGGGAGGTCATCGGGGTGCTGCGCGCGCCGGACGGGGGCGCCGGTCCCTCGGAGGACGGCGACCGCCCGCAGCCCACGCTGGCCGACCTGCCGAGGCTTGTCGAGGAGTCCCGCCAGGCCGGAATGCGGGTGGCGCTGGAGGAGCGGGTGGACGATCCCGGGGCCGTGCCGTCGGCCGCCGGCCGGACCGCCTACCGGATAGCGCAGGAGGGGCTGACCAACGTACGCAAGCACGGGCGTGGCGCGGAGGCGGCGGTGACGGTGGCGGGCCGCCCCGGTGACGGGCTGACCGTCGAGGTGCGCAACCCGGTGGCCGTTCCCAGGACCGCTTCCCTCGCGCGCGCAGCCAGTGCCGCCGCCTCCGGTGCCGGTCCCGTCTCCCACGCCGGTGCGGTCGCGGACAACGCGCCCGGCCCCGCTTCCGCGCAGATCCCCGGCGCGGGCCGGGGCCTCATCGGGCTGTCCGAGCGGGCCGCCCTGGCCGGGGGACGGCTGGAGCACGGCCGCACCGCCTCCGGTGACTTCCGCCTCTTCGCCTGGCTACCGTGGCCCGCATGACCGCCTCGCAGTCCCAGCCGCCCGTCCGTGTCCTGCTCGTGGACGACGATCCCCTCGTGCGCACCGGGCTGCAGTTGCTGCTGGGCGGCACCCCGGACATCCTCGTGGTCGGGGAGGCGTCGGACGGCGCCGAGGTGCTTCCCCTGGTGGACCGGCTCGCCCCCGACGTCGTGCTCATGGACATCCGCATGCCGACCGTGGACGGCCTGACGGCCACGGAGCGGCTGCGCGGGCGCGAACGCTCGCCGGAGGTGCTGGTGCTGACCACGTTCAACGCCGACGAACACGTGCTTCGGGCGCTGCGGGCAGGAGCCGCGGGGTTCCTGCTCAAGGACACCCTCCCCGCCGACATCGTCTCGGCCGTGCGGAAGGTGGCCAGTGGCGAGCCCGTCCTGTCGCCGGCCGTGACCGGCCAGCTCATCGCCCATGTCGCCGACCCGGGCCGCGCCGAGCGGGCCACCAGGGCGTGGGCGCGGATGGAACGGCTCAACGAGCGCGAGCGCGAAGTCGCCTTCGCCGTGGGGCAGGGGCGGTCCAACGCCGAGATCGCCTCGGACCTGTACATGAGCGTGGCCACGGTGAAAACGCATGTCTCACGCATCCTGGCCAAGCTCGACATGAACAACCGGGTCCAGATCGCCCTGCTCGCCCACGAGGCGGGGCTCGCCGAGGACCGGCCCCAACGGTCCTGACGGCCCCAACGGTCCTGACGGCGTGCCCCCATCGCCCTCACAGCGGATCGAGCACGCCCTTGATGCGCACGGGCCCGGTGTAGTCGTCGGATCCCGGCGCGCTCTGGCGGGTGTGGCGCAGCATCCCGTCCGGCCCCTGGGCGAAGACCTCGAGCCTGCCGTCCGCGCCGCGGTTGACCGCGGGGTCGCTGATGGCGTGCAGATCGAGCGTCGCCCACTCCTTCTGCCAGTCGCCGCCCGGTTCGCTCTGGGCGAGGTGGTGGACCCGCCCGTCCGTGCCGCGGGCGAAGACCTCCAGCCGCCCGTCGCCGTGGTGCGCCACGGCCGGGGTGCCCACGACCGAACCCCCGATGGAGCCCGTCGTCCAGGGTGCCGCCTCCCCAGGTCGCCGCGCGTAGACAAGGTCACCGTCGGTGCCCCTGGCAAGGATTTCGACCCCGCCGTCGGCGTTGGTGGCGACGGTCGGAGCGCTGCTGATCCGGCACTCCAGCGTCGACCACGGGGCCCACGCTCCGGTGACTGCCTCCCGTTGTGAGACGTGCACCAGCGCGCCGTCCCATCGCCGGGCGGCGACTTCCAACTGGCCGAAACGATTCCGTGCGACGGCCGGAGCACCGATCAGCGTTCCGTCCAACCGGGCCCAGGTGGACCACTTGGAGTGCGGTTCGCGCTGCCAGAAGTGGTACAGAGACGCGAACTCGCCGATGACGAAGACCTCCAGGCCTTCGGCGGCATTGCGCACGGCCACCGGTGGACTCACCGTCATCGGTCCGCCGAGGGTGGCCCAACGGGTCCAGCCGCCGCCCGGTTCTGTCTGCCGGGCATGCCAGATGGTCCCGTTGATGCCTCGGGCGAATACCTCCAGGAGGCCGTCGACGAGGGGGCATACCGTGACATTGGACAATAGATTTCCGCCCACCGCGGACAGCCGGTCGGGCCAGTCGCCGTCCGGTCCGTTCTGGCGTCCGTGGTACAGATGCGCGTCGGATCCTCTGGCGAACACCTCGAGGACGCCGTCCCGGCCGCGGGCGACGGTGATGGCGGAGGGGTAGTGGCTGAGCATGGTGCCTCCTGACAGGGCGAGGGCAGACGGGGGAGGGCCGCCGGGTCCCGGGGCCTGTGCGTCCCCGGGGCCCGGCGGCCCCTGCTTCACCGTTCAGTGGTCTTCAGCGCACCCTGGCAAACGGTGGCCAGGCTGTCACCCGGTGTGCACCACAAACCGGCCAGACCGAGACGCGCCGCCGCTATCCGCGTCCGAGGACCACTGTCGCCGCGGAGCAGAACCAGCCCCCCGTCGCCGATGCGACGGCCAGCCGGGGGGAGCCGGGGACCTGGTGCGGGCCGGCCTCGCCGCGCAGTTGGCGCACCGCCTCGACCAGCAGGAACAGCCCCCGCATTCCGGGGTGGCAGGCGGACAGCCCGCCGCCGTCGGTGTTGGTGGGAAGCCCCCCGTCGTGGCGCAGGCGCCCCTTCCCGATGAAGGCCCCGCCCTCGCCCTTCGCGCAGAAGCCCAGATCCTCCAGCGTCACCAACGTCATATAGGTGAAGGCGTCGTAGATCTCGGCGATGTCGATGTCGGCGGGGCGCACCCCCGCCCGCTCGAAGGCCAGCCGCCCGGAGACGGCCGCCGGGGAGACGGTGAAGTCCTCCCACTGCGACATGGTGGTGTGGGAAAGGCTCTCGCCCGTGCCCAGCACCCACACGGGAGGCTTCGCGCAGTCGGCCACGTATTCGCGGGCCGCCAGTAGGACCGCGCAGCCGCCGTCGGAGCGGATACAGCAGTGCAGCTTGGTGAACGGGTCGGCGATCATCGGCCCGCCGAGCACGTCGTCCACGGTGATGGGGGCGCGGTACATCGCCTCGGGGTTGCGGGCGGCGTTGGCACGCGCCTGGACGGCGACCTCGGCGAGCTGTTCCAGCGTGGTGCCGTACTCGTGCATGTGGCGGCGGGCGGCCATCGCGTACTTGGCCACGAGCGTGTGGCCGTGGGGGACTTCGAACTGGAGGGGGCCCCGTGCGCCGAAGGAGAGGTTCGCCGTGCGGCGACCGGCCCTGATGTCGGCCCGGGCGGTGGAGCCGTAGACGAGCAGGACGGCGTTGGCGTGCCCGGCCGCTATCGCGTCCGCGGCGTGCGCGGCCATGACCTCCCAGGTCGCGCCGCCGACCGAGGTGGAGTCGGTCCAGGACGGACGCAGCCCCAGGTACTCGGCGACCTCGACGGGAGCGAGCGTGCCCAGTCCCGCTGAGGCGAAGCCGTCGACGGCTTCGCGCGGCAGCCCGGAGTCCGCGAGCGCCCGGCGGGCGGCCTGGGCGTGCAGCGCGTAGGGCGTGCTGTCGTCCACCCGTCCGCAGTCGGCGAGCGCGACGCCCACCACGGCCACCTCACGTCCGGAGTCAACCATGTTTCTGACGGTACATCAGATCAGCTGTCGGGTCGCTGCCGTCGGCGCCGCCCGCGTCGGGGATGAGCCGCGGGGCGGAGTGCTCCGGGGCCGGGGCCGGGGGAGGGGCCGGGGAAGGGGGAGGGGGAGGGTCGCGGCGCGTTCGGCTCCATGGGCGCATCGCCCCGGAGCGGCTAAGATGACGGACCGTCAGATCTGCCGCAGGGGAGGGGCCCCGCCCATGGATGCCGAATTCACCGCGGAGCAGGACGGGATCCGGCGGGCCCTGCGGGACTTGCTCACCAAGCGCTGCGGACCGGGAGAGGTCAAGGCCGCGGTGCGGACCGACGCCGGTTACGACGAGGGGCTGTGGGAGCGGCTCGCCGGGGCGATGGGACTGCCCGGGCTCGCCCTGCCGACGGAGTACGGCGGGGTCGGCTGCTCCATGACGGAGCTGGCGCTGGCCTGCGAGGAGACCGGGCGGGCGCTGCTGCCCTCGCCGCTGCTGGCCACGGCCCTCCTGGCCGCCCCGGTGGTCGCGGCCCTCGGTGGCGACCACCAGCGGAACGGGATCCTGCCCCGCCTCGCCTCGGGCGAGCTCACCGCGGCCCTCGCCCTGCCGGGTGCTCCGGGCGCGGCACTCGGCCTGGTCCCCGGCGGGTGCGAGGCGGGTGGAGGCCGCGCCGGAGGGGTGCAGGCGAGGCGGGAGGGGGACGGCTGGCTGCTCTACGGCCAGGTGGACCAGGTGCTCGACGGGCACCGGGCGGGCCTGCTGGTGGTGGCCGCGCACACCGGCGGCTACACCCGCGGGCGGACACTGCTCTTCCTCGTCGACGGCGCCGCCGAGGGCCTGTCGAGGGTGCGGTCGGCCACGCTGGACGAGACCAGGGCGCAGGCACGGGTGGAACTGCGCGAAGTGCCCGCGGTACTGCTCGGGCACGACGGCGCGGACGTCGCGGAGGCGCTGCGCCGAACGGGTGACGCTGCGGCGGCGGCGCTGGCGGCGGAGGCGGTCGGGGCCGCGGACCGGGCGCTGGCCAACACGGTGGCGTATGTGCGGGTGAGGGAGCAGTTCGGCCGGCCGGTGGGCTCGTTCCAGGCGGTCAAGCACCGGCTCGCCGATCTGTATGTGCGGGTGCAGGCCGCCCGTTCCGCCGCGTACTACGCCGCCTGGGCGGCGGGGGAGGAGCCGGAGGAGCTGCGGACGGCGGGGCCGCTGGCGCTCGCTCAGGCGCTGGAGGCTTCGCGGGCCGCGGCGGGGGAAGGCATCCAGCTGCACGGCGGGGTCGGCTTCACGTGGGAGCACGACGCGCACCTGTACTTCAAGCGGGCGGCGGCGGACGAACTGCTGTTCGGCCCCGTCCATCAGCTGCGGGCGACGGCGGCGGAGCGGGCGGGGGTGTTCCGGCGGGGCGAGCGGGGCGAACGGGGCGAACGGGCTGAAGGGTCCGAGCGGGGTGAACTGGGCGAGCGGGGTGAACGGACCGAGATGGAGGCGATCGGGTGATCTCGCGGCTGGCGGACGCGGTGACGGCGATGGGGCGACCGTTGTTGCACAGGGTGGCGAACGCTGACGCGTTCGTGAAGGTGGCTCCGCATGTCTTCCCGGTGGCGGACCGGATCGTGCACCGCCTGACCGGGGGGCGGGTCATGATCACCGGGCCGCTCCTGCCCGTGACGCTCATGCTCACCTCGAAGGGCGCCAAGAGCGGGCGGACCCGGAAGACGCCGCTGCTGTGCGTGCCGGAGAAGGACGGCTCGTTCCTCCTGATGGGGAGCAACTTCGGCCGGTCGGGCCACCCCGACTGGAGCGCCAACCTCGTCGCGCACCCGGACGCGCCCGTCAACGCGGTCCACTACCGGGGCCGCGACATCGCCTGCCGCAGCGAGCTCCTCCAGGGGCAGGCACGCCAGGACGCCTGGGCGAAGCTGGTGAAGACCTGGCCGCCGGCCGTGGAGTACGAGAAGAAGGCCGACCGGCAGATCCGGCTGTTCCGGCTCACACCCAGGGGCTGACAACGGCCGAGGGCAGGTCGGCTCGCGTGCCGTGCGAGGGCTCACGCGCGAGGGCAGCCGCGAGCGGGCAGCGCGCGGCTCGGCCCCGCGGCCCGCCCCGCACCGCTGTTCCGGCTCCGTGAAGCGGCACGGGCGCCGGTCCGGCAACCTCCCCCGAGGACCGGTCGGCGCCCGTGACGAAACGACAGGCAGGACAGCGGCAGGCGCTACTTCGTGGGCTTCTTGCCCGTGACGCCGAGATGGGCCAGCAGCGCCAGATTCGGCCGGAGCTCGGCCTGCTTGACGCCCCAGGACTGGAACCCCTTCTGGTGGGACGCGACCGCCGCCAGCATGGCGACGAGCGAACCCGCCACGGCCGCCGGATTGACGTCCTTGTCCACCCGGCCCTTGGCCTGGAGATCCT
This sequence comes from Wenjunlia tyrosinilytica, assembly GCF_014646055.1. Taxonomy (GTDB): domain Bacteria; phylum Actinomycetota; class Actinomycetes; order Streptomycetales; family Streptomycetaceae; genus Wenjunlia; species Wenjunlia tyrosinilytica. Next base: position 18,883 of record NZ_BMMS01000009.1, on the reverse strand, counting down.
TGATGGAGTCGGTGAGCGAGTTGGTCACCGGATTGAGGACCTTCATCCGGATCTTGTAGAACCGTTTGTCCCCTTCCGCGGCTCCGAGGTCCACGACGCGAAGGATCGCCTCGTGCTTGCGCCAGAAGGAGAGGAAGCCCTCGACCAGCTCCTGAGCGGTCGTCCAGCCGGCCTTGCCGGCCCACGACCGCCCGGCGACAAGGCCGGTCAGGCTCGCCCCCTCCTTGGCCATCTCCTCGGCGATCTCGAGGACAGCGCCCTCTACGTCGGGGAAGTACTGGTAGAACGTTGCGGGGGAGGTTCCCGCCATCCGGGCCACGTCAATCACCTTGACGTCCCGGTAGGCCGAGGTCGCGAGCATTTCGCGGAGGCAGTCCAGCAGCTTCTGCCGCGTCGCCTGCCCCCGCCGCCCGGCCACCCGGCCGTCGACGGTGCGAACTTGTCCTGTCATGCCGTCAGTTTACCGAGGGGTGATCAGGGCGCGATTCGGTGGCCTGCAAATGGGTAGGACGTTCGCCGCCTCCGTGAACAGCGAGTTCTGCCCCGGTTACATACCGTGCGTCATGAGATGCCAGGAACAGCACGGGACCTGCGATTTCGTCCACCGAGGCCAGCCGTCCCAGCGGAATGGCCGCGCCGATCCCGGCCTGCGCGGCCGCGTCCCCGTAATGGTCGTGGGACTGGTCCGTCAGGACCAATCCGACGACGAGGCAGTTGACCCTGACCCGCGGGGCCCACTCCGCCGCCAGGGAGCGGGTCAGTGAGGCCAGGCCCGCCTTCGCGGCCCCGTAGACGGCGGTCCCGGGAGAGGGGCGGGTACCGCTGACGCTGCCGATGTTGACGATCGATCCGCCCTCCGGCTGGCGCCGCATCACCGCGTAGGCCGCCTGGGCGCAGTGCAGCGGGCCGAGGAGGTTCAGATCGAGGACGGCCCGGGAGAAGCGGGGGGAGGCGGTGGCGGCGTCGGCGCGGGGCGAGCCGCCGGCGTTGTTCACCAGCAGATCGAGCCGCCCGAATGATCGTTCGACGTAGGAGACGAGATCCCGGACCTGCTCGGGGTCGCGTACGTCCGTGCGGTGGAAGACGGCCGCACGGCCGTCGGCGGACGGCGGCTCCCCGGGGTGGTTGCGCCCGCACACCACGACCTCGGCGCCGGCGGCGAGCAGCCGCTCGGTGATACCCCGGCCGATACCGCGTCCACCGCCGGTCACGAGCGCCACCTGTCCGTTCAGATCCATGCGCGCTCCTAGTACTCTCGTTTGCTGACGGTGTGTCAGATGCTAATGGGAGGGCGGACGATGGGCATACGCCAGGAACGCCTCGACTCGGGCGTCGTGGAGGTGGTGCTCGACGCCCCGCCGGTCAACGCGCTCGACGTCGGCGGATGGTTCGACCTCGCCGAGCGGCTGAGCGGGGCAGGAGCCGACGAGCGGACCCGGGCCGTCGTCCTGCGCGCCGAGGGCCGCGGCTTCTGCGCCGGGGTGGACATCAAGGAGATGCAGACGACACCCGGCTTCGACGCCCTCGTCGGGGCGAACGAGGGCTGCGCCGCCGCCTTCGCCGCCGTCTACGACTGCCCGGTGCCGGTGATCGCCGCGGTCCAGGGCTTCTGCGTCGGCGGGGGTATCGGCCTCGTGGGCAACGCGGACCTGGTCCTCGCCTCCCACGACGCCTGGTTCGCCCTGCCCGAGGTGGACCGGGGAGCCCTCGGGGCGGCCACCCACCTCGCCCGGCTCGTTCCCCAGCAGCGGATGCGGCACATGGTGTACACGGCGGCCGGTGCCACGGCCGCCGAACTGCACGGTTACGGCTCCGTGCTCGCCGTCGTCGACCGGGACAAGCTGCGTGACACGGCCCTGGAGGTCGCCGAGCGCATCGCCGCCAAGGATCCGGCGGTGCTCCGGGCGGCGAAGCGCTCACTGAACGGGATCGACCCGGTGGACGTCAAACGCAGCTACCGCTACGAGCAGGGGTTCACCTTCCAGCTCAATCTGACCGGGGTCTCGGACCGGCTGCGTGACGCCTTCCTGGACCGGTCGGCGGGGACGGGGCCGACGCGGACGGGGTCGGCGTGGACGGGGCCGACGGGGACGGGCCCGGCTGGGGCGGAGTCGGCTGGGGCGGACCGTGCCGGGCATGCCGAGGGGCCGACGGCCGGGGCCGCGCTGGAGGGGGACGGCTGTGGCTGACAAGACGATGACCGCCGACGAGGTGGTCGCCCGCCTCGAGGACGGGATGACCGTGGGGATCGGCGGCTGGGGGCTGCGGCGCAAGCCGATGGCACTGGTCCGGGCCGTCCTGCGCTCGTCGCTGAAGGATCTGACCGTCGTCTCCTACGGTGGCCCCGACGTCGGCCTGCTGTGCGCGTCCGGGCAGGCCAGGAGGGTCGTCCACGGCTTCGTCTCCCTCGACGACCACCCCCTGGAGCCGCACTTCCGGGCGGCCCGCGAGTCCGGGACGGTCGAGGCGGTCGAACTCGACGAGGGGATGTTCCTGGCCGGGCTGCGGGCCGCCGCGCTACGGCTGCCGTTCATGCCCGTGCGTGCCGGGATCGGCTCGGACATCCTGCGGATCAACCCCTCCCTGAGGACTGTCGCCGACCCCTACGGCAGCGGTGACGAGGTGGTGGCGGCCAAGCCGCTGCGGCTGGACGCGGCGCTGGTGCACACCAACCTCGCCGACGCCGCCGGGAACGCCGCCCTCACCGGCCCCGACCAGTTCTTCGACGACCTGTTCTGCCAGGCGGCCGACCGCGCCTATGTCTCCACCGAGCGGATCGTGCCGACCGGGGAGCTGCTCAAACAGGCTGGATGCGTGCACGCGCTCGTCATCCACCGGTACATGACGCATGGCGTGGTCGAGGCCCCCGGGGGAGCGCACTTCACCGAGTGCCGCCCCGACTACGGCCGCGATCTCGAGTACCTGGCCGCCTACGTGCGCGATCCACAGCCTGTGGAAACTTTCCTGGCGTCCCGAGAGGCGGAGCCACGGTGACCGCGACCCGTGCCGAGGTGTGTGTGGCCGCCTGCGCCGAGGCGTTCCGGGGGGACGGGGAGATCCTGGCCGGTGCCATGGGGGGCCTGGTGCCGTCCCTCGGGGCGCGGCTGGCCAGGGCCACGTTCGAGCCCGACCTGGTGATCAGTGACGGGCAGGCCTACCTGGTCGACGCCGAGCAGGCCGTCGAGGGCTGGCTGCCGTACCGGGCGGTCCTCGACCTGCTCGCCTCCGGTCGCCGCCACGTGATGATGGGCCCGGTCCAGATCGACGCCCACGGCAACGCAAATATCTCCTGCATCGGCCCCTGGGAGCGCCCCAAGCGGCAGTTGCTGGGCGCCCGGGGAGCGCCGGGCAACACCGTCAACCACACCACCAGCTACTGGATCCCCCGGCACGCGCCCCGGGTGCTGACCCCGCGGGTGGACCTGGTCTGCGGCATCGGCTACGACCGGGCGGCGTCCGCGGGGTACGCGGCCCGCTTCCACGAGATCCGCCGGGTCGTAACCGATCTCGCCGTGCTGGACTTCGCGCCTGCCGGGCCCATGGCAGGGGACGGCGGTGGGGGCTGCGGCGGCGTGGGCTGCGGCGGTGGCGTGCCCCGGATGCGTCTGGCCTCCGTCCACCCCGGTGTGACCGTCGACCAGGTGGTGGAGGCGACGGGCTTCGAGCTCACCGTTCCCGGCGATGTGCCCACCACCCCCGCACCGGACCCGGAGGCGCTGCGCATCCTGCGCGACGTCCTCGACCCTGCCGGGGCCCGCGAGGCGGAGGTGCCGGGGGGATGAGCGCATGAGCATCGAGACCGCGCTGACCCGGCTGGCCGGCGTCGAGCATCCCGTCGTCCAGACCGGGATGGGCTACGTCGCCCTTCCGGCCCTGGTCGCCGCCACCGCCGAGGCCGGGGGGCTGGGCATCCTGGCGTCGGCGACGCTGTCGTACGAGGAACTGGTCCGCGCCGTCGCCGAGGTGCGGGCGGCCACCGATCGCCCGTTCGGCGTCAATGTGCGCGCCGACGCACCCGACGCCGCCCGCCGCATCGACCTGATGGCGCGCGAGGGCGTCCGTGTGGCCTCGTTCGCCCAGGCGCCCACCAGGGAGCTCACCGAGCGCGCCCATGGCCACGGCATGCTCGTGATGCCCTCCGTAGGCGCCAGGCGCCACGCCGAGAAGGTGGCCGCCTGGGGGGTGGACGCGGTCGTGGTGCAGGGCGGGGAAGGCGGCGGCCACACGGGGGCGGTGCCGACGACGCTCCTGCTGCCGCAGGTGGTGGACGCCCTGCGCGGCAGCGGGGTGTGCGTGGTCGCCGCCGGGGGGTTCTTCGACGGCCGCGGGCTGGTGGCGGCGCTGGCGTACGGGGCGGACGGGATCGCCATGGGCACCCGCTTCCTGCTGACCAGCGACTCCCCGGTGCCCCCGGCCGTGCGGGAGCGCTACCTGGCGGCGGAGGTCACCGGAACGGTCGTGACGCGCGAGGTGGACGGCGTCGCCCACCGGGTCCTGGCCACCCCTTTCGTCTCCTCGCTGGAGCGCGGTGGCGCCCTCGCCCGCTACCCGAGGGCGGTCCGCAACGCACTGCGCTTCGCCCGCCTGTCGGGGACGCCGCTGCGGGCGATGCTGCGCGAGGGACGGGCGATGCGGCGCACGCGTTCACTCACCTGGCCGCAAGTGCTCATGGCGGCGAATACGCCGATGCTGCTGCGCGCCGCCATGGTCGACGGCCGCGCGGACCTGGGGGTGATGGCGTCGGGGCAGGTCACCGGAGTGATCGAGGACATGCCGTCGTGCGCGGAGCTGCTGGCCCGGATCGTCGCCGAGGCGGAGGGGGTGCTGGAGGGCCTGGCGGCATCGAAGAATTGACCATATGTTCGAATCCTCTCCGAGCGGGATGCCCGATCTGCCACTAGCGTGCGAAACAAGACATCCCCTCAAGCAGGAAGAAGCGGACCATGGCCGACTTCCCTGAAGGCGCACCCTGTTGGGTGGACGCGATGTTCCCCGATCTGGAAGCGGGCAAGCGCTTCTACGGCGAACTCCTCGGCTGGACCTTCGAGGCGGGCTCGCCCGAGTACGGCAATTACACGCAGGCGTTCTCGGACGGCAAGAACGTCGCGGGGGTCTCCCCGACCATGCCGGGTATGGAGGGCACCCCTCCCGCCTGGACCGTCTACCTGGCCTCGCCCGACGTCTCCGCCACGGCCGAGAAGATCACGGTCAACGGCGGCCAGGTGATGATGGGCCCCATGGAGGTCGGCGAGTTCGGCAAGATGCTGATCGCGCAGGATCCCGGCGGTGTGGTCTTCGGTGTCTGGGAGGCCGGGACCCACAAGGGCTTCCAGAAGATCGGCGAGCCGGGATCGTTCGCCTGGGTCGAGTTCATGGTCCGGGAGACCGGGGGCGTCGACTCGTTCTACCCGGCCGTCTACCCGCTCCAGACGCGGCAGATCGGTGAGGGCAAGGAGTTCGACTACCTCGTCCTGGAGGCCGGCGGCAAGCCCGTGGCAGGCCGCTACAAGATGGACGAGACCATCCCGGCCGAGGTGCCGTCGCACGCCCTCGTCTACTTCGCGGTCGACGACTGCGACGACGCCGTGGACAAGGTCCGCAAGCTCGGCGGCCAGGTGCGCACCGCCGCGCGCACCACGCCGTTCGGCCGGATGGCGGTCGTCGGCGACCAGCAGGGCGCCGTGTTCGCGGTGATCGACCCCAGCACGACCGAGGGCGAACCGCCGATGTAGTGGCCGCGCCTGCCGGTCGCCGGAACCGGACCTGCCGGCGGGCAGCGCCGATGGCTGACCACCGGCCCCGGGCGCACCCCCGGGGCCGGTGGAGTCGTGTGCGGTCACAGCCGCTCGATGATCGTCACATTCGCCTGGCCGCCGCCCTCGCACATCGTCTGCAGGCCCCAGCGGCCGCCCGTGCGCTCCAGCTGGTGCAGCAGCGTGGTCATCAGCTTGGTGCCGGTGGCGCCGAGAGGGTGGCCCAGGGCGATGGCGCCCCCGCAGGGGTTGACCTTCGCCGGGTCCGCGCCGGTCTCCTTCAGCCAGGCCAGGACCACGCAGGCGAACGCCTCGTTGATCTCGATGGCGTCGAAGTCGCCGATCGACATCCCGGTCCTCGCCAGCGCGTGCTCCGTGGCGGGGATGGGCGCGGTCAGCATCATGATCGGGTCGGAGCCGCGCACGCTCATGTGGTGGATCCGGGCGCGCGGGGTCAGCCCGTGCTCGGCCACGGCTCGCTCGGAGGCGATCAGCATCGCCGAGGCGCCGTCCGAGATCTGCGAGGACAGGGCCGCGGTCAGCCGCCCGCCCGGGGCCAGCGTCTTCAGCCCGGCCATCTTCTCCAGCGTGGTGTCCCGGCGCGGTCCCTCGTCCACGGCCAGCTCGGGCAGGGGAGCGATCTCCTTGTCGAACCAGCCGCTGTCGATCGCGTGCAGCGCCTTCCGGTGGCTGGCCAGGGCGAACCGCTCCATGTCCTCCCGGCCGATGTCCCAGTGCCGGGCGATCAGCTCGGCCCCGTGGTACTGGCTCACCGGCTGGTCGCCGTAGCGCTTGCGCCAGCCGACGGAGCCCGAGTAGGGGTCCTCGAAGCCGTACTCCTGGCCCGCGGCCATGGCGGCGGCGATGGGGATCCGTGTCATGTTCTGCACGCCGCCGGCCACGACGAGGTCCTGGGTGCCGCTCAGCACGCCCTGCGCCGCGAAGTGCACGGCCTGCTGCGACGAGCCGCACTGGCGGTCGAGGGTGACGCCGGGGACGTGCTCGGGGAGCCCGGCGGCGAGCCAGCACGTGCGGGCGATGTCCCCGGCCTGGCCGCCGATGGTGTCCAGACAGCCGAAGACGACGTCCTCGACGGCGCCCGGGTCGACCCCGCAGCGCTCGACGAGGGCGGTCAGCACGTGCGCGCCCAGGTCGGCCGGGTGGACGGCCGCAAGGGAGCCCTTGCGGCGGCCGACCGGGGTGCGTACCGCTTCGACGATGTACGCCTCGCCCATGGTGGGTTCCTGCCCCTCGTTTCCGCGTTACCGGCAAGTAGGTGTGCGTCTTCAGTGTGCACCCGGCCATTCAATCTGACGCAGTGTCAGTTTAGGGTGACTCCATGGACCTGGCCTACAGCGCGTCCGAACGGCGCTTCCGCGACGAGATACGGGCCTGGCTCGCGGCCCATGTGCCCCCGGAACCGCTTCCCTCCATGGACACCGCCGAGGGCTTCGCCCGGCACCGGGAGTGGGAGCGCGGGCTCCACGAGGCCGGGTGGGCGGTGGTGAGCTGGCCCGAGGAGTACGGGGGGCGCGGGGCCTCCCTCACCGAGTGGCTGATCTTCGAGGAGGAGTACCACCGCGCGGATGCCCCTGCCCGGGTGACCCAGAACGGCATCTTCCTCTTCGCCCCCACCGTCTTCGAGTACGGCACCCCCGAACAGCGCCGCCGCGTCCTGCCCCCCATGGCCTCGGGCGAGCAGGTGTGGGTGCAGGGCTGGTCGGAACCTGAAGCCGGATCCGACCTGGCCGCACTGCGCTCGCGCGCGGAGCGCGCCGACGGCGGGTGGTTGCTTTCCGGGCAGAAGACCTGGAGCACCCGGGCCGCGTTCGGGGACCGCATGTTCGGTCTGTTCCGCACCGATCCGCGGGCGCGGCGGCATCACGGGCTGACCTACTTCATGGTCGATCTCGCGGCGCCGGGGATGACCGTCCGGCCGATTCGGCAGCTCGGCGGGGGGACGGGGTTCGCCGAGGTGTTCCTCGACGAGGTGTTCGTGCCCGACGAGGACGTCGTGGGGGCGGTGGGGCAGGGCTGGGCGGTGGCGATGTCCACCACCGGCAGCGAACGCGGGCTCAGCCTCCGCTCACCCGGCCGGTTCCTCGCCGCCGCCGACCGCCTGCTCGGCCTCTACCAGGGCGTGTGCGAAGGAACCGTTCCCGGCGGCGGTCGGCCGCACGACCACCGCGACGCCGTGGTGGACGCGTGGATGCGGGCCGAGGCGTACCGGCTCTACACCTTCCGGGCCGTCACCGGGCTCGAGGACGGCGGGACGACCGGCGCCGAGTCCAGCCTCAACAAGGTGTTCTGGTCCGAGCTCGACCTCGACCTGCACACCACCGCGCTGCGCCTGCTCGGCCCCCACGCCCACCTGCCCGGCCCCTGGCTCGACGGCTATGTCTTCGCCCTCGCGGGCCCGATCTACGCGGGGACCAATGAGATCCAGCGCAATGTGATCGCGGAGCGCCTGCTCGGCCTGCCCAGGGAGCCTCGACCATGAGATTCGCACCCACGCCCGAGCAGGAGGAGTTCCGGCGGACCGTGCGCGACCTGCTCGCCGGGCCGGGCGCCGCCGGCAAGTCATGGGCCGGCAAGTCATGGGCGGGCAAGTCATGGGCGGGCAAGTCATGGACCGGTAAGTCATGGGAAGGCGAGCCCGGCGCCGCCGACGGGCCCGGGGCGGGCGAGCCCGGCGCCGCCGATGGGCCCTGGCGGGCGCTGGCCGACGTCGGCGCCCCCGCCCTCACGGTCCCCGAGCGGTACGGAGGGCTCGGCCTCGGCGCCGAGGAGCTGGTCGCGGTGCTGGAGGAGACCGGCCGGGCCTGCCTGCCCGAGCCCCTGCTCGAGAACACGGTCGCCGCCCGGCTCCTCGCCGACGCCGCCCCCGACTCACCGCAGGCCGCCCACTGGCTGCCCCGCTTCGCCGCGGGCGAGGCCCGCCTGGCGTTGGTGCTGCCGCCGGAGCCCTTCGCCGTGGGCGGGGCGGAGGCGGATCTGGTCCTCGTGGGGCAGGGCGGCGAGCTGTACGCGCTCGAAAGCGGCCACGCGGTCCCCGTTCCGGGGGTGGACCCCGGCCGCCCTCCGGCCAGGATCGAGCTGCCGAGCGGCCGCGCGCCGCTCGCCCCCGCGTGCGGACCGGCGGTGGAGCGCGCGGCCCTCCTCGCGGCGCTCGGGGCCGCCGCCGAGCTCCTCGGAGCCGCCCTGCGCATGCTCGAGCTGGCCGTGGCGCACACCGGCGCCCGTGAGCAGTTCGGCCGCCCCGTCGGCTCCTTCCAGGCGGTCAAGCACCACCTGGCGGATGTGCTCATGGCGATCGAGTTCGCCCGGCCGGTGGTGCTGCGAGCCGCTCATTCGTTCGACCGGGGCCTCCCCTCGTGGGCCAGGGACGCCTCCATGGCCAAGGTCTTCGCCTCGGACGCCGCCGAGCGGGCCGCCCGCTCCTGCCTGCAGGTCCACGGCGCGATCGGCTACACCGAGGAGCACGGCCTCGCCCGCCTGATGCGCCGCTCCTGGACGCTGTCGGCCGCGTGGGGCGACGCGGGCCACCACCGCGCAGCCGTCGCCGCGGACCTGCTGGGACCGGCCCCGGCCCCGGCCTGCCCACCGCGCTGAGCCGGTCCGCCGCATTCGCCCGGAACGACGCCGACACGGCGAAAACGCCCCCTGGGTTCGCAACCGGCACCCCGGACAGGAAGAATCAATGCCGTACCCCCAATGGGTAGGCGGTGAGACGCTGCACGGGGGACCCGACGGGGAGGTGGCACTACCAGTGGAGCAGCTGACGCAGCACGACCCGAGACGGATCGGCCCTTTCGAGGTGCTGGGCCGTCTCGGCGCCGGCGGCATGGGGCTGGTCTATCTCGCGCGCTCGGCCTCGGGGCGGCGCGTGGCCATCAAGACGGTGCGGGCGGAGCTCGCGGAGGACCAGCTCTTCCGGGTCCGCTTCACCCGTGAGGTGGAGGCGGCCCGGGCGGTCAGCGGCTTCTACACGGCGGCCGTCGTGGACGCCGACCCGCGCGCCGCGGTGCCGTGGCTGGCCACCGCGTACGTTCCCGCGCCCTCCCTCGAGGAGATAGTGGACAAGTGCGGCCCGCTGCCGGTGCAGGCCGTGCGCTGGCTCGCCGCGGGCATCGCCGAGGCCCTGCAGTCCATCCACGGTGCCGGGCTGGTCCACCGCGACATGAAGCCCTCCAATGTCCTGGTCGTCGAGGACGGCCCCCGGGTCATCGACTTCGGTATCGCCAGCGGTGTGTCCAACACCCGCCTGACCATGACCAACGTGGCCGTGGGCACCCCCGCCTACATGTCTCCCGAGCAGGCCCGCGACAGCCGCAGTGTCACCGGCGCCAGCGATGTCTTCTCGCTCGGCTCCACCCTGGTCTTCGCCGCGACCGGCCACGCTCCCTACCACGGGGCCAACCCGGTCGAGACGGTCTTCATGCTGCTGCGGGAGGGTCCGGACCTGACCGGGCTGCCTGGGGACCTGCGCCCGCTGGTCGAGTCCTGTCTGAAGATGCAGCCGGAGAACCGGCCGTCCCCCGCGGACCTTCAGCAGCAGCTCGCCCCCCATCTGTTCTCCACGGGCGACGACGAGAGCGAGGCGTCGGCGTGGCTGCCCGAGCGGGCGCTGACGCTGATCGAGTCCCGCCGCGGCCGCCGGGCCGCCGCTCTCCAGCAGGCCGCCGCGCAACCCGTCGTGGCGCCGCCGCCCCCGCCGCCCGACAACGAGCCCGATGCGACCCGAGGGCACGGCGGGCCGGTTCGGCTGCCCGGTTCCAAGGTGGCCATAGGCCCGGGCCCCCGGGCCACCTCCGGCCACGACCGCTCGGCCGCGCCCGCCGCGGGTACCGACTGGGTGCGCCGGGGCGGCAGCCCCAAGGCGGGGGCTCCGGCCCCGGCGGGCGTCCCCTCGGCCCGCGCCCGCAACGGCGACGCCGCGCCCTCGCGCTGGCGCCCGTGGCGCTTCCGGATGTCCAACGACGTCTACGGCACCCCGATCGTCTCCCGGGGCCGTCTGTACGTGTCCTCCTTCGAGGTGCACGCGCTGGACGTGGCCACCGGGCGGCGGGAGTTCCGCACCCGCGACGTCGCCTGGACCATGGCCGTCTCCGAGGGGCGGCTCTACGCCTCGGACGGCCCCAGCCTGTACGCGCTCGACGCCGACGACGGCAGCGACCGCTGGCGGGCCACGCCGGACGGGTGGGTCTACTCGCTCCAGGTGGACTCCGGCTCGGTGGTGACCGGGGTGCGCGGCGGCGGTGTCCAGGTGCGTGACGCCGCGACCGGCGATCTGCGGTGGCAGCAGTCGGGAGCGCAGACGGACTTCGAATCGCCCGACTCGGGGCCGCTGGCCGCCGCGGGCGCGGTCTACTGGTTCGGCGGCGGGCGGCTGCACTGCGTGGACGCCCACACGGGCCGGGAGCGGTGGACCTTCCCGGTCGGCGAGGACTCTCCGGCCCGCCCGGTCGAGGCCGACGGCACGGTGTACCTGACCGCGGGCACCAGGGTGTTCGCTCTCAACGCGTCCGACGGCCGGGAGCGGTGGCGGTTCGACGCGCCCGCGGTGATGTTCACCCGGCCCACCTTCGTCCCGGGTCCCGGCGTCTCCGGCGGAGGCGTCTACACCGTCGACTACCTGGGCACCGTCTACGCCCTCGACCCCGCCAACGGCCGCGACCGCTGGCGGGTCGCCACCGAGAGCCGCCAGGGCAACGAGCCCGTGGTGGTGGCCTCGGGCACGGTCCACCTGGGCAGCGGGAACGCCCTGTACACACTCGACGCGGTCACTGGCACCCCACGCTGGCGCTTCGCCGCCCAGGGCGAGGTGGTGGGTGCCCCGGTGGTGGCGGAGGGCAGAGTCCACTTCGGTTCCAGGGACCACTGCCTGTACACGGTGGACGCGGCCGGAGGGCAGCTGCGCTGGAAGCTGGAGACCGGCGGAGAGATCACCGGCTCGCCGGTGGTCGCCGACGGTGTCGTGTACGCGTGCAGCAAGGACCGATGCGTCTACGCGCTGGACGCGGTCAAGGGAACGGGGGCCGGCGGGCGCGCGGCGGCGGCCCGCTAGCGCAAGGCGCTCCCGCGGTCGGGTTCGCAGCGCCGGACAGGCGGCGCCGGTCCGTCACGCGGCCTGCCGGGCGGCGCCCGGAACATGCCTCGGGCTGTGCTGTCTCAGCTGGTGTCGCCCGGGCGCCACGCCTGCGGGGTGTCCAGATGCCCGCCGGGCTCGGTGTCCTCGGGCGGCCGGCCGTCCCCGTGCCCTCCGGCCGGGGGTTCGGGCGGGTACACCTGCCCGGCGCGGTGCCGCGCCCGTCTGCGGCGCCGCCCGTTCATGACGACCGCCCCGATCAGCAGGAGCAACCCGCCGCCGAAGGCGAGCACCATCCCCTCGCCCACCAGATCGCTGTGCAGCGCCTGCGGGGTGTCCGCCTGGCGGGTCAGCCACAGCGCCACCATCAGCAGGACCAGGAGCCCGCTGAGCGCGACCAGGACGCGTGAGCGCAGCACCACCCCGATGACGGCGACGAACGCGGCGAACGCCATCGGCAGGAAGACCGACGCCAGCAGGTCGGCGTCCACCATCGTGATGCCGTTGAACAGATCCTGCACACGCAGGTCCGAGCCGTGGCGGCCGTCGTACCCGGCACGGAAGGGGCTCAGGACGGCGGCTGCGGCTCCGAGGAGGGCGATTACGGCGCCGACGATGTTGCGCATCGCGGGGATCCTCACGTTCCGCGGTCTCCCCTGCTGCCGACGCTACGCCCCAGGCGGGGCATACGCCACAGGAGGCCGCTGGAACCCGTCCAGCACCGGCCCGGAGCACCCGCGGGGGACGGACGGCGTCCCGCCCCACGCCCCGCAGCGCCCACGACCTGCGGGGCCCACGCCCCGCGGGGCCCGCGGCCCGGACCGGCCGCCTACCGGCGGTTGCGCCAGGCCGTGATGATGTCCCGTTCCTTCTCCTCGGCGATGCCCACCCGGGGCCGTTCGCGGTAGCTGGGGAGAAGGTCCGGGACGTCGCCGCTCCCGAGCCAGGTCCAGGTGTCGCGTATCGAGTCCTCGACGGCCCGGCAGGACAGGCCCGCCTCCAGCGCCTTGCCGGAGGAGGTCAGCCACACCCCGGCGAAGTCCGGCCGTGCGGGCGCCCACAGCGGAAGCTCGTCCCAGACCCCCACCTCGTGGTCGAGCAGGAAGTCGTCGTCGATCCAGACGGGTTCGGCGTCGGACCCGGTGGCCTCCACGCAGGTGGAGATGAGCTCGCCCCAGGTGACATTCCCGTGGATGCCGGTGGTGAAGTAGCGGCCCTCGTAGCCCTTCTCGATCCCGTTCATGGTGAACTCGGCGATGTCGCGGGCGTCGATGAGCTGCATCGAGCGGTCCGGGTGGCCGGGCGCGATGAACGGCCCGCCGCGGGCGGCCCTGCGCAGCCAGTACGGGATGCGCCCGACGTTCTCGTGCGGGCCCACGATCAGTCCGGGGTTGATGATCAGCGCGGTGCCCTCGAACCCCTCCTCGACCGCCCGCTCGCAGCCCGCCTTCAACTCGCCGTAGTTCCCGTCCTCGGGACCCGCGTCCGCGGGGCAGTCCAGCCTCGGTGAGTGCTCGTCGACCGAGGAGGCCTTCCGGAAGGCGTAGGCGGAGACGCTGGAGACGAAGGCGTAGGTGCCGGCCGCCGGGGACAGGGCCCGCACGGACTCGCCGACCACGCGCGGGACGTACCCGCAGACGTCCACCACGGCGTCCCACGGCCCGAGTCCGGCCAGCCGGGCCAGGTCGCCGGCGCTCTCGCGGTCGCCCCGGACGCTCTCGGCGCCGGGCACGTCGGTGCCGGTCACACCGCGGTTGAACGCCGTCACGTCCCAGCCGCGCGCCAGCGCCGCCTCGACCATGTGCCGGCCCAGGAAGACCGTGCCGCCCATCACCAGAAGCCTCATGCGCGAAGCCTGCCCAAACGGCGGCCGGGGCGGAAGAGGTTTTCTCGGTGGGCGCAATCACAGTGTGGCGGGAACAACGCGGGGGGTAGTCGACGTTCTCGTGTGTTCCCACCCGGCTGACCGGCGCCCTCAAGCGCCCGTTCCCGGCGGTCTCAGCGGATGCGGAACTCCCGCGAGCGCGACGCGAACAGCCCCTCCTGGCGGTCGGCGGGCAGATTGCCCAGCCGCACCAGATGCGGCGCCGTGGCCAGTGCCTGCGACCGCGTCATCTCCCGTGCCGCCCACACCGCGCGGACCGTCCCCTGCACCGCTTCCGGGGGATATCCGGCGATGACCGACGCCGACCTGGCGGCGGCGCCGGGCAACTCCTGCGCCGGGACGACCTCGGAGACCAGTCCGTTCTCGTACGCCCGGCGCGCGCTCATGCGCTCCGCCGTGCCGAGCAGGGCCAGCCGCATCACCTCGCCCAGCGGCATGCGCTGGGCCAGGTGCACCGCCTCGAAGGCATTGACCATGCCGTAGGTGGTGTGCGGGTCGAAGAAGGTCGCGTGCTCGGCGGCGATGATGAACTCGCACTCGCCGAGCAGGTAGAACGCGCCTCCGCACGCCATCCCGTTGACCGCCGCGATCACCGGCTTCCACAGATCGGCGCTCTTCGGTCCGAGGCGGAGCGCCGGGTCCTCGACCATGAAGGGCGAGCTGGGCTGGGGCACTTCGACCGAGCGGTCGATGCCGGTGCAGAACGCCCGGTCCCCGGCGCCGGTCAGCACGACCACCCGCACATCGTCGTCGTAGCGCAGCGCCCGCCACAGGCCGTTGACCTCGTCGACCATGGTGAGGTCGAAGGCGTTGTGGCGCTCGGGCCGGTTGAGAGTGACGGTCGCGACGCCGTCCTTCACCTCGTGGAGCAGGGTGCTGTACGCGCTCACCGGTCCTCCAGCAGCCAGCGGGGGACGGTGACGCCCTCGGCCATGTCGTGGAAGCACACCCGCACGGGGGCACCGATGCGGAAGCGGTCGGCCGGGACCCCGTTGAGCGGCCCGTCGGCGATGGCCACGACATTGCCCACGAGCCGCAGCCGAGGATCCTCCGCAAGCTCGACGACGACGGCGTTGTACGGGGCCAGCCGGGCATAGGCGGGCAGGAGCGGAGGATGGGGGAAGACATAGGACCAGATGCGCCCGCGCCCGCTCATCAGCGTCCACTCGCCGTCGAACGAGTGGCAGTGCGGACAGCACGGCCGGGGCGGGAAGCGCAGCCGTCCGCAGGCCGAGCAGCCCTGCATCCGCAACTCGTGCCGCCCGGCGTACTCCCAGAAGGGCGCCCCGTCGGCGTCGGCCCACGGCAGGAGCATCCCCCCTGGTGTGGTGGAGGCAGGTGCGGTGGAGGCAGCCGTCATCGTCAACTCCTCAGCAGCAGGGCGGAGGTCGGGACGCCCTCGCCCGCCGTGACCAGACAGGTGGCGGCGTCCGGGACCTGGGCGGTGGAGGTGCCGCGCAATTGCTTGACGCCCTCGGTGATCAGGTTGAAGCCGTGCACATACGCCTCGGAGAGCCCGCCGCCGCCGGTGTTGATCGGCAGCCGTCCGCCGATCTCCAGCGCCCCGCCCTCGGTGAACGCCGCGCCCTCTCCGCGTCCGCAGAAGCCGTATCCCTCCAGTGACAGGGGGATCAGCGGGGTGAACGCGTCATAGATCTGGGCCACATCGACCTCCTGCGGCCCGAAGTCGGCGTTCTTCCACAGATGGCGGGCGGCGGTCCAGGCGGGGCCGGTCAGCGGGTCGTCGTTCCAGTAGTTGACCATCCCGTGGTGCTGGGCCGGCAGGCCCTGGGCGACGCAATGGATGTACACGGGCTTGTGGCGGCAGTCGCGGGCGCGCTCGGCCGGGACCACGACGCAGGCCAGGGCGCCGTCGGTCTCCAGGCAGTTGTCGAACAGGCACAGCGGCTCGCAGATCCAGCGTGCCGTCATGTACATCTCGCGGGTCAGCGGGCGCTCGTACATCATCGCGTCGGGGTTCTGGTTGGCGCGGTTGCGGCAGGCGAGGGCCACATTGAACAGGTGGTCGCGAGTGGCGCCGTACTCGTGCATGTAGCGGCGGGCGAGCATCCCGATCTCGTCGGCGGGCCGCAGCAGGCCGAAGGGGCGTGTCCACTGGGCGGGGGTGGGCAGTTGGACGGCGGTGCTGGTCCACGGGCGGATGCCCGAACCCCGCTTCCTCGACCGCCAGGCGACCCCGACCGAGGCCTGCCCGGTCGCCACCGCGGCGACGAGATGGGCGACGGTGGCGCACGAGCCGCCCCCGCCGTAGCCGACCTTGCTGAAGAACGTCACATCGCCCGCGCCGATCGCCTTGGCGACCTCGACCTCGTCGGTCTCCTCCATCGTGTACGAGGCGAAGGCGTCCACTTCGGAGGGATCGATCCCGGCGTCGTCGAGGGCGGCGAGGACCGCCCGGCAGGCGAGGGCCTTCTCGGGTTCGTCGAGGCTCCTGGAGAACCGGGTCTGTCCTATCCCCGCGATGGCGCACACATCCTTGATCGCGCATACGTCCTTGACGGGCACGGCCCGCACCTCCGCTCGCCCGTGACGGCAGTAGGCAGTCGTGCTGACAGGGCGTCAGGCTACCGATAATCTGACGGATAGTCAGCTAGTGGTGAGGTGGATCCGATGCGCGGCGATCTCCAATGGGGCTCCATACCCGGGCTGGTGCGGTACGCGGCGCGGCGGTACGCCGACCGGGAGGCGGTGTGCGACGGCCGCACCCGGATCACCTACCGGGAGCTGGGTGAACGGGTCGAGCGGGCCGCGGCCGCCGCCGTCGCGGCCGGGGTGCGGCCGGGCGACCGGGTCGCCGTCTGGGCGCCCAACACCCCTGAGTGGATCACGGCCGCCCTCGGGGCCGTCACGGCGGGCGGGGTGCTCGTCCCCGTCAACACCCGCTTCAAGGGCGCGGAGGCCGCCGACATCCTCGCCAGGACCCGGGCCCGCCTCCTCTTCGTGACGGGCACCTTCCTGGGCACCTCCTACGTGGCCTCGCTGCGGCGGGCGGCGGGCCGGGGCAGCGCGAACGCCCCGCTGTCCGGCCTGCCCGACTTGGCGGAGGTCGTCGTCCTGTCCCGGGACGCCCCCGAGGACTTCCGCTCGTGGAAGGACTTCCTCGCCGGAGGGCGGGCCGTGGACGCCGAGGCGGTCCGGCGCCGCGCCGACGCGGTGGACGGGGACGCGCCCTCCGACATCACCTTCACCTCCGGGACGACCGGCAGCCCCAAGGGCGCGGTGATCACGCACGCCCAGACCCTGCGGGTGTACGAGGTGTGGAGCGACCTCGCCGGACTGACCGAGGGGGACCGCTACCTCGTCGTCAACCCGTTCTTCCACACCTTCGGCTACAAGGCGGGCATCATCGCCTCGCTCATGCGGGGGGCCACGATCGTCCCGCAGCCGGTGTTCAACGTGGACACGGTCCTGGCCAATGTGGCCGCCGAGCGGATCAGCGTCCTGCCGGGACCGCCCACCCTCCACCAGTCGATCCTCGACCACCCGGGGCGGGACAAGCACGACCTGTCGGCGCTGCGGCTCGTGGTCACCGGGGCCGCGGTCGTACCGCTGGAACTGGTGGAGCGGCTGCGCTCCGAGCTGAGGATCGGCACCGTGCTGACCGCCTACGGCCTCACCGAGGCGTCGGGAACGGTGACCATGTGCCGCAGGGGCGATCCGGCGCAGGCCGTCGCGCGGACCTCGGGGCGGGCGATCCCCGACACGGAGGTGCGGATCGTGGACGGTCGGGGAAGGAGCCTGCCGGCCGGGGAGCCCGGCGAGGTGCTCGTGCGCGGCTACCACGTGATGCGGGGGTACTTCGAGGACCCCGAGGCGACGGCGGCGGCCATTGACGCGCAGGGGTGGCTGCGCACGGGGGATGTCGGGGTCCTGGACGGGGAGGGGAATCTGAGGATCACCGACCGGATCAAGGACATGTTCATCGTCGGCGGCTTCAACGCCTACCCGGCGGAGATCGAGCAGATCCTGTGCCGCCACCCGGGCATCCGGGAGGCGGCGGTGGTGGGTGTCCCGGACCGGCGGCTGGGGGAGGTGGGCAAGGCGTATGTGGTCCGGAACCCGGACGCGGTGCTCACCGGCGACGACGTGATGGCGTGGTCGAGGCGGGAGATGGCGAACTACAAGGTGCCCAGGGAGGTGGAGTTCATCGCTGAGCTGCCGCGGAACGCGAGCGGCAAGGTGGTGAAGGGCCGGCTGCGGCAGGGGGTGTCCCGGGCGCGGACGGCGCACATGGCAACGGAGGACGACCGTGGCGTTCCCCCTCCGGCCGCCACGACCGTCCTCCGCCACCCGCCCCGCGAGAGCCCCTGATTCCCTCGCGGGGGCGGGCCCCTGTCGCACAGCGGCTTGCTTTTCCGCTGTTGGAGGGCTGACCCCTGGCGCCCCCCAGCGCCAGGGGTTTCCCTCATTCCCCCTGGCGCCCCCGACGCCAAGGGATTTCCCCCGATTCCCCCGGTCCCCCCGTGTGTGACTCCGGTGAGTCACACGTCCAACGGCTTGGTACCGGCCCCTACGCCGGGTTGGCGTCCGTGCTGTCGGGCTTGATTTCACCCGGGTGCCAGTTGTCCGGCTTGATGATGGGCTTGATGTCGCCCGGGTGCCAGTTGTCGGGCTCCACGACAGGGGCGACGGGCTTGACGTCGCCGGGGTGCCAGTTGTCGGGCGTGGGCTGGGGCGTGACCGTCGGCTCCCCCGAGCCGGTGGTCTCCGGAGTCGGTGTGCTCATGTTTCCCTCTCCCCTGATCGTTCTTCCGTGCTGTGCTCACGGTCCCTCGGCACTGCGCGGTCGCGGCCGCTGAGACGTGCGCGGCGACTACCCCCGTCAGCCACCGAGCGGCCTCTGGCGACCGCGCCACAGTAACCGCGCGAGCCTTGACCGAGTGCTGCTCGCTCCGAACGGTTGCAGTCTCGAAGCGATGCAGCGGCGGATCCGTGACGACTACACTGCATCGAGGCAATCAGCAGCCGATAAACGAGCGATAAACGACCCGCTGATCAGCGGGGAATGGCGCCGTCCACCGCGAGAAGGGCTCGTACTTCCTCGGCCTCGGGAGCGCCCAGCCCCTCGAAGAGGGCGAGCGCTTCCTGCCAGCAGCCCCTTGCCCGGTCGGTGTGACCGAGCCCGTCCAGCGCGTG
>NZ_BMMS01000008.1 GCF_014646055.1 Wenjunlia tyrosinilytica | reverse complement strand
ACTGTGGATGGACCAGCCAGCAGCCAGCGGCGCAGTAGCCGCCAATGCCGTCAGGGCGCTGCTCACGCTGCCACCCCCGACCGCAGCGAACGCCGCTCGGCAGCCGACGGCCGACGCAGCGGCAGAGGCGCCGACCGCATCAGCGCCTCAGCGAACGCCGCGTCCCGCGGGTGCGACGCCCGCAGCTCCGCCAGCACCTCACGCGCCACGTCCAGCCGAGCGGCGCGCTCCTGCTCGGACTCACCGAGCACCCCGGCGAACAGCTCCCGATCGACGCCCAGCGGCGCCTCATCCAAGCCGAACGCCAGCTCAACGAACTCGGATGCCGTAATGGCTTCCTGTCCTGCAACCATGGACCTCACGGGTCGTGCTCCTCTCAGACGGAACGGCCCCAGCGAGGCCCGGTGGCCCTAATCACCGGGTCTCGCGCCGTTCAGGCACGCATGGCGAGGAAGAGAACACCTCATGAAGAGGTCTTCTCCTCAACTCCTCTTTAGGAGTTGAGGAGAACTATGCACGCTGCCCTGAGAGTCGTCAACACCTCTTAAGGACCTATGCTGGGATGGCCCGACGATCAGAGACGGTGAGCACCAGATGGCCAAGAAGTACGAGCAGATCGCCGACGCGCTACGGAAGGACATCCGTGCAGGTCGCCTCAAGCCAGGTGATCGCCTACCCGCCGAGACGGCACTGGCGGAGCAGTTCAGAACGAGCGTGCCGACCATGAGGCAAGCACTGAGCGTGTTGCAGGCTGAGGGCTTGGTGGAAAAGGTCCACGGTGTTGCCAACTTCGTCCGGAAGCCGCGGCGACTCGTACAGCGAAGCAACGACCGCCACCAGTGGGAGAAGGATCGGGCACGCGGCGACGAAACAGAGCGGCGATCCACGGGCGCCACGGAGCGCGACACCGGCTTGGCCATTGATGATCTGGTGTTCAGCGCGCAGTACAGGCGGACCGAAGCAGATGAGGACCTGGCCGAAGCGTTCGGCGTCCCGCAGGGAACGGCCCTCCTGGAACGGGTCTACCGGACTCGCTACCGCGAGGAGGGTGAACCGTTCAGCCTCGTCCGCTCCTACCTCGTCTATGACGTGGTGGCGGCCAACGCGGACCTTCTGGATGAGACTCAGGAGCCATGGCCGGGCGGAACACAGAACCAGCTCTACACGCTCGGGATTGAGCTTGGGGAGATCACCGAACGCGTCACGGCCCGCCCGCCCACAGTGGAGGAGGCGGAAGAATTGGGCATCACAGCAGGTGTCGCGGTACTCCTTCTCCGGAAGGCCTGCCGAGACATCAACGGAAGCGTGGTCGAGGTCTCAGACGTTACGTCGCCCGGCGACCGCACAGAGATGGTCTTCCGGACCCCCTTGGCCAGGTGGTGACCGTGACCAAGCTGGTCTCCGTGGTCACGGCCGTACATGCCCCGGGCTCACGCTTCCTGCCGGACGCTTACAAGTCGCTGCTCACTCAGGAACTCCCGGACGGCTGGGACTGGCAATGGGTAATTCAGGAAGACGGAGAGACCGACGCGGTTACGCCACACGTGCCGGCCGATCCCCGCGTCACCTTCGGCCAGGGGAGACCGGGCCGGGCCGCAATGGCCCGCACCATGGCCCTGTCCAGGGCCGAGGGCGAGTTCATCAAGGTTCTGGACGCCGACGACATGCTCACCCCGGGCACGCTGGCCCGTGACCTGAGCGCTGTGACCGACAACGCTGGGATCAGTTGGGCCACCTCGCGTGTCCTGGACCTTCTCCCGGACGGCTCAACGGTGGGCTTCGACCAGGACCCACCCGAAGGCCCCATCGAGCGCGGCGCCGTCCTGGACCACTGGAAAGCCCACGACTACCGGGCCCAGGTCCACCCCGCGACGCTGTTCGTCCGGCGAGACCTCCTCTTTGCCCTCGGCGGCTGGATGGCCCTACCGGCGTCCGAGGACACCGGCCTACTCCTGGCCCTGAACGCGGTCGGCCGCGGATGGTTCACCGCCGAGACCGGCCTCCTCTACCGCAAGTGGCCCGGACAGGTGACTAGCCAGACAGCCCACGTCCAGGAAGGCGAGCGGCAAGCCCGTATGGCCGTGGTGGAGGCCCGCGCCCGAGCCCTCGCCGCGCTGGAGACGTGGCGCGTCGATGCATCCTGATACAGCGCTTCTGATCTCGAGCCCTCGTAGGCGTCGGCATGACAGGGCTGGAACACTGGGGTCTTCCCTGTCCTGCTGTCTCGGAGTGAATCTGACCTGCATCAATGGCCGAGACAGCGAGGATTGTACCTGTCCCGGCTGTCCCTCCAGTGTTGCAGCTCCCCCCCCCGGCTGCCGGGGCTTCAATGGGTCGCAGTCGCCGGAGGCGACTTCCTCTCAAGCCTCGCTCCGTCTCAGTTTCCGTCTCATTCACCGCCGTACGTGGGCGTCCACGGCCGTTCGTGAGGTGGGGCCGCCCAATGGGCGGAACGGTCGCGGCAACAGGTGAACGCTGGTGAACGGCCCTACGGAAGCGATCACCAGACTTGGAAAGCGTGTTGGGGGCAACCCCTCACGAGTTCGAATCTCGTATCCTCCGCACCCGCCGAACAGGCACAACGAAGAACCCGGACCGCTGAGCGGTCCGGGTTCTTCGGCATGCCCTGGTTCGGCATGCCCTGGTCTCAGTTTCAATCTCATTTATTTACGACATTCAAGGCAATTCCCATACCCGGAGTGCGTCGCCTCGGCGAACCTCGGGTCAGGCTCCGCTCGAGGCGTACGCCTGCGGGCACGGTGCAGCGATCTGGGGTCGACTCGCGCAGACAGTCCGCCACGCTCGCCGCCCGCAAGATATAGGAGTATGTTTTATGGATCCGTACTTCTACATCTAGGGGATGCATGGACAAGCCTGCCGAGATGTTCGACCGGGAGTACGAGTGGTCAGCGCTGAGCCGGTTCATCACCGATCCACAGCAAGGGGCGACCCTCGGCGTGGTCTCCGGACGTCGCCGCCAGGGCAAGACGTTCTTGTTGGCCGCCGCCTGCCGTGCCGCCGGTGGGTTCTATTTCGGCGCGACTGAAGCCGCAAACGCCGAGTCGCTCCGCCGGATCAGCTCCGCCCTGACCGCCCACGTCCGCCCCGCCAGCCCGTTCCACTTCGCCAACTGGTCGGAGGCCGTCGACGCTCTGCTCGCCCTCGGCGCCGAGCGCCCCGTCCCCGTTGTGCTCGACGAGTTTCCGTACCTCGCCAAGGCCAACCCGGAGCTGCCCTCGATCATCCAGGAGGCCCTGCGCCCTCTGCGTGACCAGCGCACCGGCTCCCGGACCCGGTTGCTGCTGTGCGGGTCAGCGCTGTCCTTCATGGGGCGCCTGCTATCAGGCAACGCGCCGCTGCGTGGCCGCGCGGGACTGGAACTTGTCGTACGCCCCCTCGACCACCGTCTTGCCGCCGAGTTCTGGGACATCACGGACCCCCGTCTTGCGTTGCGGGTCAACTCGATCGTCGGCGGTACTCCCGCCTACCGGCGTGAGTTCGCCCGAGGCGACAGCCCAGCCGGGCCGGAGGACTTCGACGACTGGGTCGTACGTACGATCCTCAACCCCGAGACACCCCTCTTTCGCGAAGCTCGGTACCTCCTGGCCGAGGAACCGGACCTGCGTGACACCGCCCTGTACCTATCCGTCCTGGCGGCTGTGGCCGATGGCAACGCCACGCGTGGAGGCATGGCCGGGTATCTGGAGCGCAAGGCCACCGACATAGCACACCCCATCAACGTCCTCGAGGACGCCGGTTTGCTACACCGGGACGCCGACGTCTTCCGCGACAACCGCCCCACCTACCGCATCGCCGAACCCTTGATCGGCTTCTACCACGCCATCATGCGCCCGGTATGGGACCAGTTGGAGCGCCCCGGCAGCGCTGCCCGGGTCTGGCAGGCCAGCCGCCGCCGGTTCGTCAGCAACGTCCTGGGGCCCCACTTCGAGCAGATCTGCCGCGACTGGGCTCTGCATCACGCCGACGCCGATGCACTCGGTGGCCTGCCCGCCCGCGTCGGACATGGAGTGGTCCACGACCCCAAAGCCCGCACCGGCCACGAGGTCGACGTGGCCATTGTGGGCATCGCCGACGGACACGCCAAGCCCCCGCTTCTGGCCATCGGCGAAGCCAAGTGGAACGACACGATGGGCGTCGCCCACATCGAACGCCTCAAGCACATCCGCGAGCTCATCGCCCAGGCCGGCCGCTACGACACCACCCACACTCGCTTGCTGTGCTTCAGCGGAGCAGGCTTCAACGACAGGGCATACGCCGCCACCGAGACCTCACCGAGCATTCAACTCGTCGACCTGACAAGCCTCTACGGCCAGGCATAAGCAAGCCAAGCATGGCAGTCGGTACCGGAGCGAGCGGTACCAGCAGGCGCCGATTTCGACCGCGTGCTCACGGCGCCACCGTTCTCGATGAAGTACGTCCGGCAGGAGGTCAGTTACCCGGAGCGAATGAGGTATGGCTGGACACCAGGCGCGAATGCCGACCTGATGTTCGTCCAGCACGCACTCGCCGTTCTCCGTCCCGACGGCGTCGGGGCTGTGGTCGTTCCGCACGGAGTACTCTTCCGAAGCGGTGCGGAGGCCTCCATCGGCGATGGCCCGCGCCCTGAAGCCGGCAAGCGGTTCCGCGGGGGCGCAGCGTGCCTCGGGCCGGCTTGGAACCCGGACGACAAACCCGAGATCCCCGTCAGCGCCCGCGAGAGTGGGACCAGGACCAACAGCGCTGGACCATCTTCGTCGGGGGCCGCCTCCGACACAGCGGGAGGTGGAGCGTGTCCGCGCCTCCATCGAATGGCGACAGTTCGAATGAACACGAGAGCCCCGGGCCTCACCCCATGAGCCGGGCCCCAGGAGTCCGACGGATCGTTCACGGCCGTCGAGATCTCCGACCCGGCCGGGGACGGCAGCCCCAAGACCTGGCAGTCAGCAGACCTGGCAGTCAGCGCGGCCAAAATGCCGTGAATCGTGCCCAGCCCCTCAGTAGCCGCGGTCCAGCCACTCGTCCTGGTGCTTGGCTTCCTCACCGACCGTTGTCGTGTCGCCGTGGCCGGGGCACACGGCTGTTTCCGGGGGGAGGGTCAGCAGCCGCTCGCGGATCGAGTCGATGATCGTCCCGAAGTCGGAGAACGGATGTCCCGTCGCTCCCGGTCCGCCGCAGAAGAGGGTGTCGCCCGTGAAGACGGTGCCCAGCGCCGGGTCGTACACGCTGACCGAGCCCGGAGAGTGGCCCGGGGTGTGACGCACGGTCATCCGGCTTCCCGCCACATGGAGTTGACGGCCGTCGTCCGCTTCGTCGTCGGGGACCCGGTCGGGATGCGTGCGGTGCCACAGGTCCAGGTCCTTGCGGTTCAGCAGGATCGGGGCGCCGGTGCGGTCCGACAGGGCGGGGGCCGCGTCGATGTGGTCGTTGTGGGCGTGGGTGCACAGGATCGCCAGGAGACGGCGGCTGCCGACGGCCGCGGCGATGATGTCGGCGTCGTGGGCGGCGTCGATGACCATGGCCTCCTCGGCGTCGCCGATGATCCAGACGTTGTTCTCCACGCCGAAGGTGTCATCTCCCAAGGAGAAGGTCCCGGAAGTGACCAGGCGCTCAATGGTCGCGGCCATCAGGGAATCACCGCCGTCGGCAGATCCTGCGGTCCGTGTGTCCGCCATGCCATGGGAGACCCCTTTCGGCGACGAAGCCGGATACGGCCAGTGGACATCGCGGGGCGCGGCGCGGCAACCCGACCGGCCCGGCAGGGCGGATGGCCCCAGGTCACAGGTGCGCAGCGCCCCATTTCGCATCGAGGCGCGGCCACGCCGTCCCTCCACGCCCGCACGGTCGGGGATGCGAGTCGGGGGGCCCGGCCGCACTGGAACGCCCGACCGCGGCGTCCCGACCGCGGGGCCCGGCCGCCGAGCGTGTTGATCAATACCGGACCGGCCGGATCCGGGAAAATAGGACGTGCGGATGGGAAGAAAGGAGGACGGGGAACGGGCTCCGATCCGCGGACGCCGACTCCCCGCCACCCATGGACAACACACTTCGCCTCGCACAGCAGCCGGAGGCCGACGAACTGCTCGGCCGCAGCCCGCTGGCAGCCCTCGTCGGCATGCTCCTCGACCAGCAGGTCCCCATGGAATGGGCGTTCTCCGGCCCGTACACGATCGCCCAGCGCATGGGCGGCGACGATCTCGACGCGAACGAGATCGCCGCCCACGACCCGGAGGCGTTCGCGGCTCTGCTCTCCACGAAGCCCGCGGTACACCGCTACCCCGGCTCCATGGCCAAGCGGGTACAGCAGCTGTGCCAGTACCTGGTCGACAACTACGACGGTGACGCGTCCGGCGTTTGGCGCGACGCCGCCAACGGCAAGGATCTCCTCGCCAGGCTCAACGCCCTGCCGGGCTTCGGCAAGCAGAAGTCCCAGATCTTCCTGGCACTGCTGGGAAAGCAGCTCGGTGTGACGCCCGAGGGCTGGCGGGAGGCGGCCGGACCCTATGGCGAGGAAGGCTCGCATCGCTCGGTCGCCGACATCACCGGTCCGGAGTCGCTGGCGAAGGTCCGCGCCTACAAACAGGAGACCAAGCGCGCCGCCAAGAAGGCCTGAAGTCCGGGGAATCGAGCGGCGCCGATCCCCCTCCCGCCTGCGCGGGCGATCACACGGTGACAGGGTGTACCCCGTGACCCGCGACGAACTGCTGAGCGCCCTGGCCGGGCTCCGTCGCGCACAGGTGGGCGTCCGCCGCGCCCCGCACAAGCCGCTGCTCCTTCTGTGGCTGCTCGGCCGGTTCGCCGAGTCCGGCACCACCGCGGTGACCTACGAGGCGGCCGAGGATCCCGTCAGCCGGTTGATCAATGACTTCGGCACTCCGCTGAGCGACCCCGCCCGGGCCCGTCAGCGGGCGGCGATGCCGTTCGTCCATCTTGAGCGGACCCTGTGGGATCCACGCGACCGCGACGGCAACGCGATAGCGCGCAACGCCCCCGACCGCGGCTCGTGGTTGCGGGCCAACGGTGCCGTCGGGCGGCTGCGCCCGGAGGTCGAACGGCTCCTCGCCGAGCCCGAGACCCTGGCCTCGGCCGCCCGGCTCCTGCTCGACCAGCACTTCACCCCGGCGCTCGAAGCCCCCATCTGCGACGCCGCGGACCTGGACCTGCCCGCCCTGGAGCTCTCCAGCGTGGAGCTCTCCGCTCAGGAGCTTTCCGCTCTCCCCCGTCAACGGCGCCCGCGCCGGGCGTCGTTCGCGGAAGAGGTGCTGCACGCCTACGCGTTCGCCTGCGCGATGTGCGGCTACGACGGCGCACTCGGCCGCCACCCGGTCGGGCTGGAAGCCGCCCATGTCCAGTGGCACAGCCAGAACGGACCGGACGAGCCGGCCAACGCCCTCGCCCTGTGCTCCCTGCATCACGCGCTCTTCGACTTCGGTGTGCTCGGTCTGACCGAGGATCTGCGCATCAAGGTCTCGGCCGTCTACGTCGCACGCAGCGCCGCGGGCCGAGCCGTTGACGCCCTGGACGGCCAGCCGCTCGCCACCCCCCGGCCCGGCAGGCCGACCACCGCCCGCTCCTTCGTCGCCTGGCACGACCGGCAGGTCTTCAAACGCGCCCGCGCCACCGCTTCCTGACGCCCGCCGTGAACACCCCGACCGCGCCGTGACCACGGCCGCAGCCACGCGTCAGCGCTTGCGGCGGCGTCGGGCGGTGCCGAACAGGCTCCGGTTGATCTCACGCCCCAGCCGACTGCCGACCGAGCGCGCCAGCGAGGTGAAGACGGGGCTGCTGATCACCTGGTCCACGGCTCCGCGCTCCCGCTCGGGTTGGCGCTCCCGCTCGGGTCGGCGCTCCGCCTTCCGCCCCTTCTTCTTCCCGGGCGCGCCCTCGCCGGCTCCCGCCGCCTCCGGCTCCGGCTCGGCGTGCTTCTGCTGCCGAGCGGCGGTCAGCTTCTCGTACGCGGACTCGCGGTCGACCGCTTCGAAGTACTTGCCGACCAGCAGCGACATGCTCACCGCGCCCTGCACGGCCGTGGGTTCGACGGGGCCCATCAGGGACTGCGGAGCCCTGAGCCTCGTCGCCGCCACCGGTGTGGGGGCGCCCTTCTCCGACAGGACCGTGACGACCGCTTCGCCCGTGCCGAGGCCGGTGAGGAGCTCCCCGAGGTCGTAGTCCGACTCGGGGAAGGTCTTCACCGTCGACTTCAGCGCCTTTTGATCCTCGGGAGTGAAGGCCCGCAGGGGGTGCTGGATGCGGTTGCCGAGCTGCCCCAGGACATCGGACGGGACATCCCTCGCGGACTGGGTGACGAAGAAGACGCCCACGCCCTTGGAGCGGATCAGCCGGACCGTCTGGGTGATCGACTCGAGGAACGCCTTCGACGCGTCGTTGAACAGCAGATGCGCCTCGTCGAGGAAGAACACCAGCTTCGGCTTGTCCAGGTCGCCCGCTTCCGGGAGGTTGTGGAACAGGTCGGCGAGCAGCCACATCAGGAACGTGGAGAACAGCCGCGGCCGTTCTCGCACCTCGGCCAGCTCCATCACCGACACGATGCCCCGGCCGTCCACGGCCTTGCGGATCAGATCGGCCGTGTCGAAGTCCGGCTCACCGAAGAAGGCCTCGGCCCCCTCGTTCTCGAAGGTCACCAGTGAACGCAGCAGGACCCCGGCCGTCGCCTTCGACAGGCCGCCGATCCCGTTGAGCTCCTCCTTGCCCTCGTCCGAGGTGAGGAACTGGATCACGGCCCTGAGGTCCTTGATGTCGATCAGCTCCAGGCCCTTGTGGTCCGCGTAGTGGAAGACGAGGCCGAGCGACTGCTCCTGTGTGTCATTGAGGCCGAGGACCTTGGCCAGGAGGGTGGGACCGAAGCTGGTGACGGTGGCCCGCACGGGGATGCCGGTGCCCTTGCCGCCAAGGGTGTAGAACTCCGCCGGGTACGCGGTCGGCGTCCACTCCTGGCCCACCTCCTCCGCCCGTGCCCGCACCCGTTCACTGTCGGCACCGGGCGCCAAGATGCCCGACACATCGCCCTTGATGTCGGAGACGAAGACGGGCACGCCCTGGGCGGAGAGCTGCTCGGCGATGAGCTGGAGGGTCTTGGTCTTGCCCGTGCCGGTGGCTCCGGCGACGAGGCCGTGGCGATTGAGCACGGAGAGGGGGATGCGGATGGGCGCGCTGCGGTGGGCTGTGGCCGCCGAGGGCGGATGGGTGTCGCCGTCCCACAGGAGCGCGCCCAAATCGAGTGCCGGACCTTCGAACGCGTAGGCGTCCGCGATCCTCGCCGCCTCGGGCGGCAGCGGCGGGGCGGCGGCCTCCGCGGTGGGCTCGTCCCCGGGCTCCGTCCCGGACTCGGCCCCCGGCTCGGTCCTGGGCTCATCCCCGGACTCATCCCCGGTCCCGGACCCAGCACCGTGCTCGGTCCCGGGCTCCGTCCCGGACCCCACACCGGCCTCGTCCCCGGTCCCGGACGCGGCACGGGGCTCGTCCCCAGGCTCCGTCCCGGACGCGGCACGGGGCTCATCCCCGGACTCCGTCCCGGACCCGGCACGGGGCTCGGTCCCGGGCTCCGTCCCGGACTCGGACTCGGGCGTCTCCTCGGTTTTCCGCGCGCCCTCCTCCCGGGTCTCGCTCCGGGCCTCCCCCTCGTTCTCCCCTTCGGCCGCCCGCTCGGGGGCGCGCTCGGCCGCACGTTCAGGTGCCGGCTTCGCCGCGGGCTCCGCTGTGGGCTCCGACACGCCCGCGGAAGGAGGCTCCCGCACAGGCTCGAGCCCCTCGCCGGACATGCGCTCAGGCGCGGGTTCACCACCGGACTTACGGGTCTCATCCGTCATATATGACATGAAATACCGCGAATGCCGTGTAGGCGAGGTGAACGTTCCGAACAGCCACGATCCACCTCCCTGTGATCCCATACGCCACTCCCGCGCCACCGCGCCACTGCTGCGCCCACATGCACTCGCCCGGTAGGCTTTCCGTGTGATCTTCAAGCGCATCGGCAACGGGCGGCCGTACCCCGACCACGGCCGGGAAAGCACCCGCCAGTGGGCGGATGTTGCCCCACGCCCGGTACGCCTGGACCAGCTAGTGACAACGAAGCAACAGCTCGACCTCGAGACGTTGCTCGCCGAGGACTCGACGTTCTACGGCGACCTCTTCGCGCATGTCGTGAAGTGGCAGGGCGACCTCTATCTGGAGGACGGGCTCCATCGGGCCGTTCGCGCCGCGCTGCAGCAGCGCCAGGTGCTGCATGCCCGTGTCCTCGAACTGGATTAACCCCTTCGAGTGGCACGACAATCGGCGTTGATCATCCAGTACACCCTTATGGAAGCCCCCACCACGCTTCCGCCTGCGGCCTGCGCGAATCTGTGCGAGAAAGGTCGTACACCGGGCTACCCACCAACCCACGCCGCTGCTTCACTGCAGGGAAGGGGGCGAAACGCCGATGAGCATGCTCACACCCCCCGGCATGGGCGGGAAATACAAGATCACGGGCAACGCCTATCCGCGCATGCGACGACCCCACAGGCGCCGCCGCCGGGTCCTGGCGGGGGTAGCGGCCCTGGTGACGCTGAGTGTGCTGGCCTGGGGAACGTTGGAACTGATCGACGTCTTCAGCGGGCATCGTGAGGCGAACGCGGCACAGCGCGAGTGCAAGTCTTCCTCCGGTACCGCGAAGACCAGCGGCAAGGGCGGGAAGGCCGACAAGAGCGGCAAGGGGTCGGCACAGCCCCGGACGGCGCAGCAGTCCCTGCCCAAACCGGCCGGCATCACCGTCAACGTCTTCAACGCGACCCCGCGCACCGGTCTGGCCAAGAAGGCGGCGGACGAGCTGAAGCGGCGCGGCTTCAAGATCGGCAAGGTGGGCAACGCCCCGGCCGTCTACGACAAGAAGGTCGACGACGCCGCGCTGCTGGTCGGTGGCTCCGACGCCAAGGACGTGCTGTCCGTGCTCGGCGCCCATGTCACCGGCGAGCGCACGCAGGCCGACACCCGCAAGGACGCCTCGGTCGACCTGGTGATCGGGCGCGCCTACAAGGCACTCGACCCCGCCCCGGCGGCGGCGAAGGCGCTCGCCACGATGGCGCAGGCTCCCCCGCCGACGGAGACCAAGCAGGCCAAGCACTGCAAGTCCTGAACCCGTGGAGTCCGCAGGGGCCCGGCCGGAGATCCTGAGGACCGGCCGGGGCCCGAACGGTCAGGCGCCGGCGGTCCCGTACAGGCGGTCGCCCGCGTCGCCGAGGCCGGGGACGATGTACGCGTCGGCGTTCAGCCGCTCGTCCACCGCGGCCGTCACCACGGTGACCGGCAGGCCGGACAACTCGCGCTCCATGACCTCGACGCCCTCGGGCGCCGCCAGCAGGCACAGAGCCGTCACATCGTCGGCGCCGCGCTCGATCAGCAGTCTGATCGCGGCGACGAGGGTGCCGCCCGTGGCCAGCATCGGGTCGACGACGTAGACCTGGCGGCCGGAGAGGTCGTCCGGCATCCGGGTGGCGTAGGTCTCCGCCTTCAGCGTCTCCTCGTTGCGCACCATGCCGAGGAAGCCCACCTCGGCGGTGGGCAGCAGCCGCACCATGCCCTCGAGCATGCCGAGGCCGGCGCGCAGGATCGGCACGACGAGGGGGCGGGGGTGGGAGAGCCGGACCCCGGTGGTGGGGGCGACGGGCGTCTCGATGTCGACGGCCTCGGTGCGCACGTCGCGAGTCGCCTCGTACGCGAGCAGGGTGACAAGTTCGTCGGCCAGTCGCCGGAATGTCGGCGAGTCGGTGCGCCGATCGCGCAGCGTGGTGAGTTTGTGGGCGACCAGCGGGTGGTCGACGACGTGGATCCGCATGACTTAAGACAGTAACCGAGCCCCTCAGCACCTCACCCTCCGGGCGGCTCACCGGTCCCGCATGCTCTCCCCAGCCTCCCTCCCTTTCCCATGTCTCCCTCCGGGTGCCCGCATCCTCGCGCTCAGCAGCACCCTCCGCCTCAGCACCCTCCGCCTCAGCAGCACCCTCCGCCTCCGGCGGGCCTGCCTCCGCCTCCGAAGCCCCTCCGCCTCCGGCGACTCCCATCGCATCCGCAGCCCCTCTCCGTCTCCGGCGCACCTCCCGCCACGCCTCGAACCCGCCTGCCGGACGCCTCAACGCACTGGCATCAACGGCATGCCTCGGGGAAAGTGTGGAGATACGCAGAAAGCGGCCACCCGCCACCGCCACCAGGGGGTGTTGCATGCCCGAGGACGACCAGGAACCGGTGAGCCCGAGGCGCTCCAAGGCCGAGCGCGATGCCGATCGGCGCCGCCGCCGCGCTATATTCCTGCGCGAGCTGAACGAGGCCCGGGAACTCCGGGACCGGGTCCAACCGCGACGCGCCCGGGCCGCAAGGATGAGACAAGCGATGCGGATGCGTTCGTTCCGGTGGTGACGGTTGCCCGGCAAGGCCTTGCCGACGCCTCGTCACCGGCTAGGCTGCGACTCGTAGATGATCATTGGCGGCAACGATCCAAGACACCGCACGCCACGCACGGCCGAAGACCCTTCACAGGGCGCAGGTTTCTGTCACGATGCGGATTGGGCGGGTGCGCAGCCAACCCTGCGGAAGCCGCCAGGACCCGGCACTACCGAGACCAGTGGGAGAGTCACGGTGTACTTCGCCGCACTGCTCGCGCGCACCGAAGACGGGTGGGAAGCGAGCGACACAGAGCTCGATGACGTCGAAACACTCGCGGACCTCGCGGATCTTGCGCGTGAGGCGTCCATGGACGAGGAGACCGTCCTGGTCTTCATCGAGCAAGAGGAATCATGGTTCGCCGTCGTCCGTGTGGACGGCGAGGAGGACCCGCGGATCTACGTCTCGGATGCCGCCGCCGCGGCACGCAGTTCCTATGGCGAGATCCTGCTGACCGACGAGATGCTCGGGCGCGACCCCGACGACCTCGATGAGCTCGTCGACCTCGACGGCACGGAGGACGGCGAGGAGGAAGTGGACGATCCGGACGACGAACCCGTTCCGGCCGGACCGCTCGGCGAGACCGAGCTACTGGCCGACTACGGGATCACCGACAAGGACCTCCTCTCGCTCAGTGGCGACGGGGTGCCGGGCGAGGCGCTTTCCGCCATCGCCGAGGCGCTCGGCTGCGCCGAGGTGCTGGAGGGGGTGCGCTGACGGACGGATCCGGGGCGGTCGCGCCGTAACGGTTCGGCGCCGGGCCGTGGCTACGCGGCCCGTCGGCCAGTGCCGCCCCGGCGCCGGTGCGGCCACCCGCGTGGACGCCCGGCATGTGGCGGACACTGGTGCCATGCGACGGCACCGCCCCGACCCAGTCCGTGACCGCTGGACCACCCCCATGCGGCTGGCCCTGGCCGAAGCCGCCCTGGCCCCGCCCACCGGTGATGTGCCGGTGGGCTGCGTGGTGCTGGGCCCGGACGGTTCGGTCATCGGCCGCGGCCACAACGAGCGCGAGGCCGTGGGCGACCCGACCGCGCACGCCGAGATGGTCGCTATCCGCGAGGCGGCCGAGGCGGTCTGCGAATGGCGGCTGACCGGCTGCACCCTCGTGGTGACCCTCGAGCCCTGCACGATGTGCGCCGGCGCCATCGTGCTCTCCCGGGTGGACCGGGTCGTCTACGGCGCCGTCGACGACAAGGCCGGAGCGGCCGGTTCCTTGTGGGACGTGATCAGGGACCGCCGCCTCAACCACCGCCCGGAGGTCGTCCCCGGCGTACTGGCCGAGGAGTGCGGAGCGGTCCTGACCTCGTTCTTCGACGGCCACCGGGCCGACCCCGCACCGGTGAAGGCACCCGGCGCCGGTAAGGATTTCTGACCACACCTGCACGTCCGCTAAGCTTCCTCTCGGTAGCGTGTCCGAGCGGCCTAAGGAGCACGCCTCGAAAGCGTGTGAGGGGGCAACTCCTCCGTGGGTTCAAATCCCACCGCTACCGCTGCGAAGTGCGAATCGAAGGGCGGCACCCGATCGGGTGCCGCCCTTCGTGGTCCTTGGTCTCAGTTCCGGTCTCAGTTGAGAACCTGTGCTGGGCTCGCCCGACGATCAAAGACGGTGAGCACCAGACGGCCGAGAAATACGAGCAGATCTCCGACGTGCTGCGGAAGGACATCCGCGCAGGGGCCGACTTCGTCCAGAAGCCGCGACGGCTCGTACGGGCGGAGCAACGACAGCCCTCCTCTTGGCGCTCGGCGGTTGGATGGCTCTGCCCGCGTCCGAGGACACCGGACTCCTGCTCGCCAGGCGGCCCACGTCCACGAAGGGGAGCGGCAAGCACGCATGGCAGTGGTGGAGGCCCGTGCTCGCGCGCTCGCCGAGCTACGGAGCCGAGGCTTCGAAGCCTGACAAGACCGTTCAAAGCCGCACAAGTCAGGCGAGCAAACGGACGCCAACCCGCCCCGAACGCCCGTTCGTAGACCTCGAAAGCGGGCCAGGGGCAATCTCCTGCGTCGTTGTGGGGCTTGCGGGGAGCTCCCCTCGGGCTTCGGGAACGGCTCGGGGGCAGCAGCCGTCATCACTATTGGGCCAAGTGGTGGATAGACTCACCCGACCGCGCTGGGGAGCGAGCCTTGGGGAGGCAGGGATGGCACAGGCGAAGAAGATCACCATGTACATCTTGATCGTCTTCGTGCTGTACACGATCATCACCGAGCCTGCCCGGGCCGCCGATCTTGTGCAGGTGGGTTTCGAAGGCATAGCCGAGGCCGCGCGCGGCATAGGCGACTTCATGCACGAAGTCATCAAGTGAGCCGGCACCTGCGTGGCGCCGCCCCGGCGTAACGTTGCCGGGCGCGACGTTACGACTGTGAGGAGCCCCCCGTGATCCGGCATCTGGTCCTGTTCAAGCTCAACGACGGCGTCAGCCGTGACGAGCAGCGCGTGCTCGACGGGGTGAAGGCGTTCCGCGAGCTGGGCGGCCTCATTCCCGAGCTGCGGGAATGGGAGTGCGACTGGAACATCAGCGACCGCCCCAACGCCTACGACTTCGGGATCAACTCGGCCGTCGACGACCTCGACGCCCTCAAGACGTACGCGGTTCACCCCGCCCACCAGGCCGCCGTCGCCGTGTGGCGGGAATTCGCCACCTGGGTGATCGCCGACTTCGAGGTCTGACCCCGCGCCACCCCAGCGCCACTCCGGACAAGACCGTGGCCCCCGTCCCTCGGACGGGGGCCACGGTGCTTTCCGCCGTTTGCCGACCGCTCAGGATCGCCCCCGGATCGCTCGCCGACCACCCGCCGATCACCCGCCGATCACTCCCCGATCGCCACACCTCCCCCGTTCGCCGACGAATCGCCAACAACACGGCGCTATACGGTGCTTGCGCACAGTGCACATGTCTTGTGATGCTATGACCGGTTTTGCCTGTTACGTCTGCATATTCTGGCGTGGTCCGTCCGACGAGGGGTGGCATGTCCGTTTCGGCCAGCACTGCACCAACCGAGCCTTCCGAGGTCGAGGCCGACCCCGAGTCCCCCCAGTCGACCCAGTCCGCCCAGTCGGCCCAGCCCACCCCATCGGCCCAGCCCGCCCAGTCGACCCAGTCCGCCCAGTCGACCCAGTCCGCCCAATCGACCCAGTCCGCCCAATCGACCCGGTCCACCGCGGCGACCAACCCCAGTGACACCGCCGACCCCAGCGACGCCGCCGAGTCCAGCGATCCCTCCGCCCCCTCCGAGCCCACGGAATCGACCGAGCCCGCCGCACCCGCCGGAGCCGGGGAGGGAAGCCGACGCACGCCCAAGGCGAGCACCGTGGACGCGCGCGCCCTCACCCGCGTGCTGTTCGAGCAGTTGGCCGATCTCGAGCCGGGCAGCCCCGAGCACTCACGGGTGCGCGACGCGCTCATCGAGGTCAACCTGCCGCTCGTGCGCTATGCCGCCTCCCGCTTCCGCAGCCGCAACGAGCCGATGGAGGACGTCGTCCAGGTCGGCACGATCGGGCTGATCAACGCCATCGACCGCTTCGACCCGACCCGGGGGGTCCAGTTCCCCACCTTCGCCATGCCGACGGTCGTGGGCGAGATCAAACGTTACTTCAGGGACAACGTGCGCACGGTGCACGTACCGCGCCGCCTCCATGAGCTCTGGGTGCAGGTGAGCGGCGCGATCGAGGATCTGACCGTCGCTCACGGCCGGTCACCCACGACAGCCGAGATCGCCACCCGACTGAAGATCGGGGAGGACGAGGTCCTGTCCTGCCTCGAGGCCGGGAGGGCGTACCACGCGACCTCGCTGGAGGCGGCGCAGGAGGGCGAGGGCTCCCAAGCCCTGCTGGACAGGCTCGGCTATGAGGACCCGGCGCTCACCGGTGTGGAACACCGCGACCTCGTCCGGCACCTGCTCGTACAACTGCCCGAGCGGGAGCGCCGGATCCTGCTGCTGCGCTACTTCGGAAACCTGACGCAGTCACAGATCAGCGCGGAGCTCGGGGTCTCACAGATGCATGTCTCGCGCCTGCTTTCACGCAGCTTTGCGCGTTTGCGCTCCGCAAATCCCATCGAACCGTAGCTGAGCGGAGTGAACCGCACCTCCAGAATTGTCGATATGGCGTTACACAGTGTTGCCGACTTATGACATTCGGCTGGAAGCGCGTTTGACGGGGGTCAGGCTCCGGTATTCAGGTTGAGGCAGCTCGATCGCAACAACCGTGATCGACAAAGCGACCTCACAAAGGGGGTGGCATGTCCGTGAAACTGGGCAGCCCGATGGTTCCCGCCAGCCGGCCCGCGCCGACCGCGCACCCCGCGCAGAGCGCACCGGTGTACGACATCGACGCCATCGACACCCGCACATTGTCCCGCTCCCTCTTCCTGCGGCTCGCCGACCTCACGGAGGACTGCCCAGAGCGCACATACGTACGCGACACGCTCATTGAGCTCAATCTGCCTCTCGTGCGATACGCGGCGGCCCGCTTCCGCAGCCGCAACGAGCCGATGGAGGACATCGTCCAGGTCGGCACGATCGGCTTGATCAAAGCGATCGACCGGTTCGACGCGGGCCGCGGTGTGGAGTTCCCGACGTTCGCGATGCCCACCGTCGTCGGTGAGATCAAGCGCTTCTTCCGGGACACCAGCTGGTCGGTGCGGGTGCCGCGCAGGCTCCAGGAGCTGCGGCTCGCGCTGACCCGGGCCAGTGACGACCTGTCACAGCAGCTGGACCGTTCGCCGACGGTGAGTGAGCTGGCCGCCTGCCTCGGAGTGTCGGAGGAGGACGTGGTCGACGGGCTCGCGGTGGGCAACGCCTACACCGCCAGCTCGCTGGACTCCCCTCCCCCGGAGGAGGACGGAGAGGGCTCGCTGGCGGACCGCCTCGGTTACGAGGACTCGGCGCTGGAGGGCGTGGAGTACCGCGAGTCGCTCAAGCCGCTGCTGGCCCAGCTGCCCGCCCGCGAGCGGCGCATCATCATGCTGCGCTTCTTCAGCAATATGACGCAGTCGCAGATCGGCGAGGAGGTCGGCATCTCGCAGATGCATGTCTCCCGGTTGCTGACGCGGACTCTGGCCCAGCTGCGCGAAGGCCTCATCGCCGAGGCGTAGGACGTTGGAACGTCGTCGGACGCCACCTTCCCAACTGACGGTTCGTCAGTAAACTGACGTGTTCCGCCGTCTCCTCGGGAAGGTGGCGTTCGCCGTGCCACGTCCTGCACATGGTCCCCTGCTCGCGATGACGGCGACCGCCGCCGCGGTGGCTCTGCTGGCCGGGTGCGGCGGCGGAACGGGCCATGACCATGTGGCGGTCGGCGCCGGCCCGCCACGTGCGGGAGGGCCGACGGGGCCCGTACCTCTCAGCGCTGGTGCCAGAACGTCACCGTCACCTTCACCAAAACCGGAGGCAGGCCGGCGTGCTCGGGCACGGTCACCTTCGGCACGCACATCATCGGCCCGCTCGGGATCGACTGGGCCACGATCGAGAGCAGCGAGGACCTCCCCGTGCCGATGCGTCCCGGCGCGGAGAAGGAGGAGACATGGAAGGTCTGCGTCGACGCCTGGCGCGTGCCGCTGGGCATGCGCATAGAGACCCAGGACGTCTCCGTGGCCTGGAAGTAGGCCGACTGGACGCGAGTCGGCCGAAGGCGAGTCGCCTGGGGGCGATCCGGGCGGGGAAGCCCGGAGGGATTACTTGAGCGCCAGCCAGACCACGGCCGCGAGCACCACGACGACAGCGATCGCCACACCGACGATCACGCCGGTACGGCCGCCGGACGCGGTGCTGGGCTCCGGGCTCGTGGCCCCTTCATCGACGAACGCCCGGAACATCTGAGTGCTGCCGGCGGGGTCGTAGTCGTTGTCAGCCATGGGATGGGACTCTAACGAACCAGCGCGGTCAGTGGAACATCGAGTTCCTCAGAGGTGTTGGAAGGCTTCATGAACCGTATCGGCACATCGGATCTCGAAGTCTTCCCTCTCTCCCTCGGCGGCAATGTCTTCGGGTGGACCGCCGACGAGGCGCAGTCGTTCGCCATCCTCGACGCGTACGCGGCCGCGGGCGGCAATTTCGTCGACACGGCCGACGCCTACTCGGCCTGGGCTCCGGGCAACTCCGGCGGCGAGTCCGAGGAGATCATCGGCCGGTGGCTGGCCGCCCGGGGCAACCGGGACGACATCGTGGTGGCGACGAAGGTCGGGGGGCATCCGAAGCTGAGGGGCCTGGCTCCGGCGACGATCAAGAAGGGCGTGGAGGGCTCGCTCAGGCGGCTCGGGGTCGACCACATCGACCTTTACTACGCGCACTACGACGACCCGGGCACACCCGTCGAGGAGACCCTTCGGGCGTTCAACGACCTCGTGACCGAGGGCAAGGTCCGCTGCATCGGCGCCTCGAACTTCACCGGCGCCCGGTTGTCCGAGTCGCTGGCCGTGTCCGAGCGCGAGGGCCTGGCCAGGTACGTCGCCGTCCAGCCGCACTACAACCTGGTGTTCCGCGAGGAGTACGAGCGCGGTCTGCGGGACGTGGCGGCGGCCAACGGTCTGTCGGCGGCCCCCTACTACGGCCTGGCGTCGGGCTTCCTGACCGGCAAGTACCGCACGGACACCGACGTGGACAGCGCGCGGGCGGGCGGAGCGGCCAAGTACCTGGACTCCGATCGCGGCCGACGGGTCCTGGCCGCCCTTGACGAGGTCGCCGCCGAACACGGCGTCGCGGTCGGGACGGTGGCACTGGCATGGCTCAGGTCGCAGCCAACCGTTGCCGCCCCCATCGCCAGCGCGAGGACCGCGGACCAGCTCCCGCCCCTGCTGGCATCGGTGGATCTGGAGCTGGCCAAGGAAGACCTGCGCCGTTTGGAGGCGGCCTCGCAGTAAGCCGTCCGTGGGCTCCGAAGCCGCCGGACACCCGCGCCCCTCCACCGGGCTCCACTGCCCGGGCTCCACTGCCCGAGCTCCACTGCCCGGGCCGCCCCACGCCCCCGCGGGCCCCCGTCCCCCGCCCCGCATGCCGCGTCCCAGCGCCTCCAGCGCCTCCAGCGCCTCCAGCGCCTCCAGCGCCCAGCCTCCGCCAGTCCCCCTCCATGGGACCAGCGGAGGCTTTTGGCTTTCTTTACCCTTCCCACCCTCCAATTAATTTGCCTGCGGCAACCAACTATGCCATGGTTGCTTCAGGCAATCAATGGAAGGAGGCAGGCATGGCCACCCAGCAGCACTGCGCAGATCTGGTCATGCAGCTGAGCGCCTTCAGCGTCGTCAGGCGTGGGATCACCCGCGTCCTGCCGCCCGACTGCCCGCCCGCCGCCATCGGCGTCCTGGCGTTGCTGCACCACACGGGCGACATGCGCATGAGCCACCTGGCCGAGCGGCTCGGGATCGACATCTCGGTCACCAGCCGCCATGTGGCCCACCTCTGCGTCCGCGGCTGGATCGACCGGCTCCCCGACCCCGGGGACGGCCGCTCGCGCATCCTGCGCATCACCCCCGAGGGCAAGCAGGCCCTCGAAGGGGCGCAGGACATGTGCGCCGCGGCACTGGCCGCCCACCTGAAGGACTGGAGCGACGACGACGTCGCCGCGCTGACCACCCTGCTCGGGCGGCTGCGCAAAAGCTTCGAACGTTCCTGACCGAGGACACCGACCGAGGACTGTGAAAGACGAGATGGCTTCAACGACAACCGCCGGCACCGGCGCCTCGGCGCCCATGTCGCACCGGCAGATCATGGAGGCGCTGTCCGGGCTCCTGCTCGGCATGTTCGTGGCGATCCTGTCGTCCACGGTCGTCTCCAACGCGCTGCCCACGATCATCCACGACCTCGACGGAGACCAGACCGCCTACACCTGGGTGGTCACGGCGACGCTGCTGTCGATGACGGCCTCCACCCCGCTGTGGGGCAAGCTCGCCGACCTGACCAGCAAGAAGATGCTGGTTCAAATAGCGCTGATCGTCTATGTGCTGGGCTCGGCGGTCGCCGGGCTGTCCGACAACACCTCGATGCTGATCGGCGCCCGTGTCGTCCAGGGTGTCGGCGTCGGCGGTCTCACCGCCCTCGCACAGGTGATCATGGCGGCGATGATCTCGCCGCGGGAGCGGGGACGCTACAGCGGCTACCTCGGCGCGGTCTTCGCCCTGGGCACCATCGGCGGCCCGCTCGTCGGAGGCGTCATCGTGGACACCTCCTGGCTCGGCTGGCGCTGGTGCTTCTACGTCGGTGTGCCGTTCGCGGTCATCGCGCTGATCGTGCTGCAGAAGACCCTCAAGCTCCCCGTGGTCAAGCGCAAGGTCAAGGTCGACTGGGCCGGTGCCACGCTGATCACCGCCGCTGTCTCCCTGCTCCTGCTCTGGGTGTCGTTCGCCGGTGACCGGTACGACTGGATCTCCTGGCAGACCTGGACCATGACCGGTGGCGCCGTCGCCCTCGGCCTGCTCTTCGTCCTGGTGGAGTCCATGGCGAGCGAGCCGATCGTTCCGCTGCACCTGTTCCGCAACCGGACCGTCTCCCTGGCGACCTTCGCCAGCCTCATGGTCGGCGTGGCGATGTTCGGCTCCACCATCTTCCTCAGCCAGTACTTCCAGCTGTCCCGGGGCGAGTCCCCGACGATGGCCGGTGTCATGACGATGCCGATGATCCTCGGCCTCTTCCTCGCCTCCACCGTCTCGGGGCAGATCATCACCCGCACCGGCCGCTGGAAGGTCTTCCTGGTCACCGGCGGAGTGCTCCTGACCGCGGGCTTCGGGATGATGGGCACCCTGCGCCACGACACCGGCTACTGGGTGCTGGCGGCCTACATGTTCACCGCGGGCCTCGGCCTCGGCCTGACGATGCAGAACCTGGTGCTGTCCGTGCAGAACCAGGTGGCCCCCCACGAGCTCGGCGCGGCCAGCTCCGTCGTGGCGTTCTTCCGCTCCCTGGGCGGCGCGGTCGGAGTCTCGGCGCTGGGCGCGGTGCTGGCCAACAAGGTCACCGACTACACCGAGGACGGCTTCGCCGCCAAGCACATCGAGCTGCCCTCGGGCGGCTCGGGTGACGGCATCCCCGACCTGAACAAGCTGCCCGCCCCGATCCGCGGTGTGATCGAGGACGCCTACGGGCACGGCATCGGCGACGTGTTCCTCTACGCCGCGCCGTTCGCCCTGCTGGCGCTGCTCGGAATGCTGTTCATCAAGGAGGTGCCGCTGCGCACCCACCACGGACACCACCGGGCCGGCGGAACCGGGGAACCCGACTGGAGTGGGGAGAAGGCCGCACCCGCACCCGCACCCGCACCCGAGGCCGCACCCGAGGCCGCCGCCACCCGCGGAGGCAAGCGTGCCGCCGAGGCCGGTCTGCCCGCCGGCCACCCGGACGCCTGAGTCCGGGACGGCGAGTCTGCCGGACGGGCGACCAGCGGAGGCGCCCGTCCGGTGGGAGGAAACGATGCCCGGCCGCCTTGCTGGGGACAAGGGACACTCCCCGGGGCGGCCGGGCATCGGCCGGCAACGGCCGCGCTCCGCGTGGCGTTGCGCGTCCCAGCGGTCCAGGCAGAACCGCCTGTCGCACGAGCGCGGGACAGACGTAGGCTCGCCGCATGGCACCGAACATCGCGACGTCCCGGACCGTTTCCCTCACCGAACTGCTCGAGTTCGTCCGCCCCCGCCACCGCGCGATCCTGCTGACCACCCGCTCCGACGGCAGCCCTCAGGGCTCCCCGGTTGCCTGCGGGGTAGACGATTCCGGCCGGATCGTGGTCTCCACCTACCCCGACCGCGCCAAGGCCCGCAACGCGCGCCGTGACCCGTCCGCCTCCGTGATCGTCCTGTCCGACGACTGGAACGGGCCCTGGGTGCAGATCGACGGCATCGCCGAGGTCGTCGACCCACCGGAGTCGGTCGAGCCGCTGGTCGAGTACTACCGCAACATCGCGGGCGAGCACCCGGACTGGGACGAGTACCGGGCCGCGATGCTCAAGCAGGGCAAGTCCCTGGTCCGCGTCACCCCCCAGCGGTGGGGCCCGGTGGCCACGGGCGGCTTCCCGGCCCGCGTTCTCAACGAGGGATAGACCGCCGGCTCGGGACGCCTCTCGGCGGGACACCGCAGGTCAGGGCTTGGGGTTGTCCCGGGACGGGCGGAAGTGATTGCGGGACGCTCCCGTGTGCCGCCAGTCTCGCTCCCGGTGCGGGTGACCGCTCGCACGGGACCGAGACAGGAAGAACTCCGGATGCTGGGGATACACAGCAAGGTCAACAAGGGTGACGCGCAGGACCGGGCACTCGACGGTGGGACGGGGTCGGGGACGAAGGCCGGGCCGCGTCGGCTCCGGTCGGCAACGCCCATGGTCCTCGCCGCGGCGCTCGTCGCGGGAATGGCGCTCGGAGCGGTGGCCGTGACCCACCGAGGCGACGCCCCGCGTTCCCGGGGCACTGCGGACACCTCGGCCCGTGCGGCCGCCGACCGCTCGTCCGGCCACGCTCCCGCGACGCGGCAACTGGCCGCCGCCTCCGCCGCATCGGCCGCCAAGGGCAGGCTGGTGCGCAATCTCTTCCTCCGGTACCGCACCAAGGCCCAGTGCGACGTGTACCTCAACTTCCCCAAGAGCGGGGTGCTCGGGAATGCCCAGCCGGGATTCTCCGTGCCGTCCGGGGAGTTGCTGGTGTGGCGCTACAACGCGGACGGGGAATGGGCGGTGGTCACCCTGCCGGCCAGGAAGCGGGCGGGCACCTATCCGTGGTGGGGTTTCACCCGGCGCGGCTGCATCGGCACATCCGTCCGGCAGACCGATGTGTGGCGGGTGACGGGCAAGAAGCCGAACGAGAAGCGCACCACCGTGAAGTGGTACCCGGCGGGCCGACCGGTTTCGGACCGGATCAAGCAGGGGCGCAGCAACCAGACGCAGTCGCACTGGCGGGGCGTCGTCTTCAATGAGACCACCGCACCGATCGTGCGGCACCGGGTGCGCACCTGCGCGAACGCCACCCTGCGGGACCGGGCGAACTTCGTCATCGGCAATGTCCCTTCCGGGTGGCGGATCCATGTGACCGGCGAGCACCGCTCCAACGGGCACTGGGTGAAGGTGAACGTGCCCAACGCCAAGCGGTGGGGCTGGGTCGAGAAGCGGGTCATCACCTGCCGCCCGGCGGCCGACGCGGCGCAGGCCCCCCGCACGGCGCCCCCCGCCGCCACGCCGACGCCCACGCCGCCCGCGGCTCCGGCTCCGGCTCCGACTCCCGAGAACGGCGGGACGATGTGCCACTGGAAGGTGGTGTGGCCGGCGGCCGGTGTCTACGACGACCCCTCGCGCAGTGCGCCGTTGCTCAAGACCAAGCACAGCGGTGACGTGGTCGGGCCGTTCTGCGTCACGCAGGTCAACGCGTCCGAGAACGAGACCTTTGTGCAGGTGCAGACGGAGGCCGCGCCCGATGGGATCGGCTGGATGAGGATGCCTGCCCTGCGCCAGGTCTGACGACCGACTCCTGACAGCGGCTCCCGGGTCTGCCGACCCGGGAGCCGCTCTTGTGCTTCGGCACACGGGGCAGCCTTGTTGTCGTTAATCTGCCGGGGCGAACAGCTACTCGCTACCGGGAGGGCTCGGATGGCACAGGGCGACGCCCTGTCTCGGGAGGAGACCGCCGCGCTCGTGCGGCAGTTGATCAAGGCGACCGGCCTGCCCCTCAGGCAGCTGGCCAAGTCGACGGCCTACTCCGCCCAGTCGTGGTCGGCGTTCCAGCGCGATGAACGGCCTGTACCGGCCGAGGCGCTGGAGGCACTGGTGACGGTGCCGAGCACCTCGCCGGCGCTCCTCGAAGAGGCCGAACGGGTTCTGGAGCGGATGCGCGCCAAGCCCACTGCCGAGTCCGCGCCTGCGCCCCCGGCGACCGAACCGTTGTCCCCGCCGACCGATCCGGTCCCGCGGGCCGCACCGGCCGATCCGGTCCCGCAGGCCGCACCGGCCGATCCGGTCCCGCGGGCCGCACGGGCCGCCCGGTCCGTTGCTCGCCCCCCGCGCCGTGGCGTTCGGCCCCGCACCGCCGGTGTCGCCGTCGCCGTCGCCGTCGTGGCAGCGTGCGCTGCCGGGGTGTTCGCTCTCACGCAGATGCGGGAGGACAAGGCCGACGACCGCCGGACGCCGTCCCCTGCCGCGGGCCACCCCACATGCCAGGGCGTCCACTACACCGTTGACAGGCCGGGCAATGTGCTCGACGCGAACGGGCGCACCATTGGGCGGGTGGTACCGGGCGACCGGTTCACCCGGGACGACTCCCCGGCCCATCCCTTCCGGCAGTACCGCTACTACGGCACGGTCCCGGACCGCCACGTCGCCGGTTACGTCATGCAGGAAAAGCTCACGCTGACGTGCACATGAACGCCTTCGTGCTCGCGGGTCGAGCGTCGTGATCGCGGTCCTCGGCCGCACTTCGGCGAAGGACTAGCGGTGGCCTCCGTACCGT
Organism: Wenjunlia tyrosinilytica; assembly: GCF_014646055.1. Lineage (GTDB taxonomy): Bacteria > Actinomycetota > Actinomycetes > Streptomycetales > Streptomycetaceae > Wenjunlia > Wenjunlia tyrosinilytica. The sequence goes on along the minus strand of NZ_BMMS01000008.1, from coordinate 224,976 downwards.
TCGGCCATGACCTCGATGCCGGCGATGACGCAGTCGAGGCCGAAGAGGAAGTCGCGTTCGCGGCCTTCCTCGAAGCCGACCGAGGCGCGTTCGCGCATGATGGCTTCTCGCTCCTCGAAGCCGGGGCGGCCGACGAGGCAGTCGGTGATCCTGCGGAAGAACTCGTCCTCGGTCAGGCCCGCGTCGCGGCAGCGTTCCACGTAGCGGCCTTCCATGGTGGCGTAGCCGTAGGCGAACTGGTAGACGGCGGACAGCGCGCCCGGGGCCTTCGGGCGGGGCAGACCGGAGTTGTCCATCACCCGTAGCGCCGTGGTGGACAACTCCATCGAGTTGGGGCCCACGTTGAGGTATTCACCGATCAGGCGCGAGGCCCAGGGGTGGGCGACCAGCACCCGGCGGAACTCGACGGCGAGCTGCCGCACGTCGTCCTGCCAGGGCGTGCCGGAGCCGGGGTCGGGCAGCCGCACCTCGCCGCTGACCGCGTCGAGGGCCATCTCCAGCAGGTCGTCCTTGTTGTCCACGTACCAGTACACGGACATCGCGCTCACGCCCAGCTCGGCGGCGAGGCGGCGCATGGAGAACTTGGCCAGGCCGTCCGCGTCCAGCAACCGTATGGCCGCGGCCACGATCCGGTCCCGGTCCCGTCCCGCCGGAGCCGCCTTGCGCGCCGGTTGGGCGCGTTCGTGAAGCCAGACGCTGGTCTGCGGCTCGTTGCTTCGGCTGCTAGCCACGCCCCACTCCTTCGTCGGCGGTGGGGCACCCGTCCCCAGGGTGCCCCACCGCCCATTGTCTTCCGCTCAATGTACGCAGGCCATGGATCAGGACTTCGCGGGGACGCCTTCGTGGCCAGGGGCGGGGCAGCGGCCCGGTCGGCGCGGTGGAGCGGGCCGGCGGCGACCATGCCGACGACGAGGACCGCCGCCGTGCCTCTGAAGGCGTGCCGTGAAGGAGGGGGTCCGGCACCGTCCGGGTGACGGGTCAGTTCGGGGAGCTGTTCGGGCTCCAGCCGTCCAGCCCGGTCAGCCGCCGGGCGATGTCCCGCAGCTTCACATTCTCCTGCTGCGAGGTGCGCACGAGTGTGGCGAACGCCTCCCGGGCGTCGAGCCGGAGCCGTTCCATCAGCACACCCGTGGCCTGCCCGATCACATCGCGGGTGCGCATCGCCTCGGTGAGCTGTTCTATCGTTCGGGCCACTTCCAGAGCCATCCGGACATGTGCCGCCACCAGCCGCCCCACCTCGAGGGCGGTGGCGTCGAACTCACCGCCGGCCTCGGAGTAGACCGTCAGGGTGCACTGCACCCGGGCGGCGGTCGGGAAGACGTAGGCCAGCGAGGACCGCTCGTCCTTGCGGGCCTGGCACTGGTAGTCGTCGGCCTCGGCCTCGCCGCCGCCGGTCCACGCGATGTCGGCGGTCTGCCCCTTGCGGTCCACGACGCGGATCTCCGCCTGCTCGGCGCCGGGGACAAGGTCGCGGGCCAGCCGCGCCCCGGTGTGCATCGTCGCGTTGAGCCCATTGGCCCTGTGCAGGACATCGGCCGCATCGGCCAGGTCTGCGGCCAGCTCGAGCTGGCCCGACTCAACGGTCGACATTTCGGGCATATTGGACGAATTCACCACGAACCTCACCGCATGCATGGCGCCATGGCCATACGAAGGAGAGCTCCGCAGCACATTCCCGACCGCGAGCACGTATCACCCGCCACTCTAGCCGCCCCAAGCCACGACGCCGAGGGCGGTCACCCTCCCCGGGGACCATCCGAGGGGAAGAACGAGCGCCACGACACAGCGGCCCCGTCCAGCGATGCGACGCCGGACGGGGCCGCCCCTGCCTCGGGGCTGGTTCGGGTGTCCGACTCCGGGCTAGCTCTCGGGACCGAAGTCGATGACCAGACTCGGCCTGCTCGCAGCCGCCGCGCCGTTGGAGCCGAACCACAGGTTGTCCGTCCCTGTGCCGGCCACCGCGAACGTCGCGTCACCGTCGAGGAGCGCCTGGACCTGTGCCGCGTCCAGTTCCACCGAGTACGCCGTCGACGGCTGCGTGGCCCCCGTCAGCGTGCCCAGCAGAGCACCCGTCGCCGACGGACGGTTCGTCCAGTTGACGGTCGACTCCGTCCAGCCGTTCCCGGCCACCCGCACGGTGTGCGGATCCGCCGAGCCCGCGAAGGTCTCGGACGTCGTGCTGATCCTCAGCCGTGCCGCCTTCACCTCGGTGCCCGGCGGAGCGGCGGGGACGGGGAAGCGCAGATAGGAGACATAGCCGGGCGTGCCGCGCGAGGCCAGGGACCCGGTCGAGCCGTAGTTGGTGCTCGCCGCGTTCTGGTTGACATACGCGTCCGCCGAGGGCACCACCGTCAAGGAGACCGGATCGGCGACCACGGTGGCCGACGCCTGCGCCGAAGGGTCGCTCGCGTTGTCCTCGGCGTCCCGGGCGACCACCCGGTAGTGCCAGGCACCGGGCGGGCGGCCCGAGTCGGTGTAGCCGGGGGACGTCGTGGTGGCGATCTTCGTGGCGGCCGACGGAGTGAAGCCGGACGTGGCCGAACGGTGCACGTCGTAAGCGGTCACCCCGACGTTGTCCGTCGAGGCCGTCCACGACAGGGCGACATCGCCGCCCGTGGCGTCCGCCGACAGGCCCGTGGGCGTGCTCGGCGCCTGGGTGTCCGCCGTCGAGTTGCCCAGGGCGTAGTGGGCTGCGATCCGGATCGCGCTCAGCCGCGTGGAGTAGACCGCGGCCTCGTCGACCGTTCCCTTGAAGAACGCGCTGGAGGGCTGGTTGGGCCAGCCGTTCAGGTTGTCCCCGCCGACCCGCCAGTAGCCGGAGTACGGCTGGTGGGTGCTGACCGGGTTGGTGCCGGCCTCGGCCCCGTCGACGTAGAGCGCCATGCCGCCGGAGCCCTGCGTGGCGACCACGTGGTGCCAGGCGTTGTCGTTGTAGGAGCCCGCCGTGGTGATCACGTCGGCCCGCCCGTTCCAGACCCCGAAGACGAGGCGGCCGCTGTCCGACATGTAGACGTGCTTGTCGTAATTACTGCTGTAGCCCGTCTTGTTTCCGCCAAAGCCGATCAGCTTGCCGCCGGTCGTGGTGTTCGTCTTGAACCACAGCTCGGCCGAGTACGCGGACCCGACCGAAGAAGTGTCGGACGCCGAGACGAGCCCGTTGGTGGTTCCGTCCAGGCCCACCGCGTGGTCGGAGGTCCCCTTGATCGCACCGGCGGCGCCGAGGGTCGCACCCGAGGAGTAGTCCGCCTTCGCCGAGTTGCCCGAGGCGTCCTGAGCGGTGGTGCCGCTCGCCTCTCCCAGACGCCAGTAGCTGTCGGGACCGTCGTTGAACACGGCCTGCCCGTAGGCGTCGGAGGGAGGGTTCGGCACGTCCGGGGTGCGCCCGGACAGCCGGTAGTGGTCGGCGATCTGCGTGGACGTGAGCGCCGTCGGGTACACGGCGGTCTCGTCCAGGGTGCCGCCGAAGAACGCGCTGGTGGGCTGGTTGGGCCAGCCGTTCAGGTTGTCCCCGCCGACCCGCCAGAAGCCGGAGTAGTCCTGGCTGTCCGCGACGGAGTTGCGTCCGACCCGCACCCCGTCCACGTACAGCGCCATGCCGCCTGAGCCCTGCGAGGCGGCCACATGGTGCCACTGGCCGTCGTTGTAGGCGTTCGCGGTCGTGAGGGTGTCCGGATGGCCGTTCCACACACCGAAGACGAGGCGCCCGCCGTTGGTCATGTAGACGTGCTTGTCGTAGGAGCCGCTGGTCCTGGTCTGGCCGTCACCGAAGCCGATGAGCTTGCCACCGGTGGTCGAGGTGGTCTTGAACCAGGTCTCCGCCGTGAAGGCGGACGGCCGGTCGTGCCGGCGCTCGGTGTAGACGTAGCCGGTCGAGCCGTCGGTGCCGAGGCCCGGGCTGGAGTCACCGGTGATCGCTCCGGGCGCCACCCGGCGGGTCAGCCCGCCGACGTAGAGGCCGTTGTCGTCGCCGGAGGAGTTGTCCCCCGCGAAGTTGCCGGATGCCTCGTCGTAGCGCCAGTACAGCTTGGCGCCGTCCGCCAGGACACGGCTCGGGTACGCCGAGGTCGTGGTGGCGACCTGCACCGATGCCGCCGCCGACAGGGCACTGGTGTTGGGACCGTCGCTCGCGGCCACCCGGTACGAATGGGTGCTGCCCGGAGTCAGCCCCGAGTCGGTGAACGACACCTGCGGACGCGACCACCAGCGGGAGTCCGCCGTGCCCGTCCACACCGGGGTGCTGCCGCCGTCGCGGTAGACCTTGTATGTCAGTGTGCCGTCGTCGGTGTCCGTGCTCGCGCGCCAGCGCACCTGCGCCTTGCCCGCCTCGAAGCTTGAGGCGCTCGCGACCGGGATCGTGGGGGCGGTCAGGTCCGGGCCCTGGCCGAAGCGGGTCAGCCCCTGCTGGGCGGTGCCGTTGACGGTGGTGAACTCGCCCGAGATCCAGAGGTAGTCGCTCGACCCGTCCCCGGACACGACGATGTCGCGTGGCCCGATCTGCTCGCCGATGCCGTCGTTGGTGTCCGGGAACCACGGCAGGAGTTCCGGGTCCTGGGTGCTCTGCGCGAGCAGGTGCTGGCGGCGCCCGTCCGGGTACTCGCCCATGCTCGAGCAGTCGTGTGCGTGCGAACCGCTGTAGAGGACGCCGTGGTGGACGGCGACGGCCTGGGTGGCCCCCAGGCAGGTGTCCCTCCAGCGCTGGTCGTACGTGCTGAAGTCGACGGCGATACGGCCGTCGAAGACGCCGCCGCCCGTGCCCTCGTTGCCCGTGTAGAAGCCGGTGGCGTCGGTCGTGATGTCCTTGACGACGGAGTTCTGCTCGATGAAGCCGAGCGGATAGGTGCGGTAGTTGTCGCCCGTCCCCGCGTCCACGACGGCCAGAGCGTGCGAGTCGGCGCCGTTGACCGTGAAGAAGTCGCCGCCGACGATCACCTTGTCCTTGCCTGGCGACAGCCCGAGCGCGCGAACGGACTTCTCGGCCGTCGGCGCCCAGGACTTGACGGCCCCGGAGGTGCTGACTGCGGCCAGGCGCTGACGGGCCTGCCCGCCGACGGTGGTGAAGTCGCCGCCGAAGTAGACCGTGTCGTCGGTGGACTGGATGGCCCGCACCGTCGCCGAGACCGCCGGGCGGAAGCCGGAGACCGGAGTGCAGGTGTCGATGTCGATCGCGGCCAGGCTGTTCACGGACGTTCCATTGACCGCGCTGAAGTAGCCGCCCGCGTAAAGGGTCTTCCCGTCCGGGGAGACATCCAGCGAGCGCACGGTCGCCGTTCCCCCACCGCCGAGGGTGAAGGAGAGCTCGCAGGAGGTGGGCGAGCCCGTCGCCGCGTCGAACGCTGCGAAGTTCGTGGCCGTCTGCTCGTTGGAACCGCTGGGCGAGCCGGGCGGTCTCACATGTGCGAAGGTGCCGCCCGCGAAGACCGTGCCCGCGTGCTGCGCCAGGGTCCACACGATGCCGTCGGTCTGCCACGTGGACAGAGCGTTGGAAGTGAAGGCCACCGTCGGTGCCGCAGCGGGTTCGGCCGCGTGTGCCGCTGAACCCACCGTCGGCGCGGTGGCCAGCGTGATCGCCGCCACCGCGATCATGCCGGTTCTGCGCATGGTTCCCCCCATGTGCTGTACCTCAGGCCTGATGCCTTCGGCGAAGCGTAGGGGAACTGGTTGCCCATTGAAATAGTCATATCCGATTCGCAAGGTACCGGGCGATACGGGCGAGACGATGACTTTGGCCGATCATGGTCGGGCCCGTCGTCCGTACCGGCCAGTGTCCTGCCCCGACCTTCCGCCCTGCTCAGCGGATGCTTCATCATGTCCTGGGTGTACGAGACACGTGCCGGGACCGTGGGCGACGACGACGACCTCGCCGCCGCCGTCCACGCAGCACGCGAAGGCGACGAGGACGGCTTCCGAGTGGTCTACCGGGCGCTGCAACCGGGCATTCTGCGGTACTTACGCACGCTCGTGGGCGAGGAGGCCGAGGACGTGGCCTCGGACAGCTGGGTGCAGATCGTGCGCGGGATGGGCTCGTTCAGCGGCGGAGCCGACGACTTCCGCGCCTGGACGACGACGATCGCCCGCAACCGCGCCATCGACCACCTGCGCAAGGTGCAGCGGCGGCCGGTCGCCGACACCCGCGTGGAGGACCTCGTCGGCACCCGGGCCGCGGTGGAGAACACCGCCGAGGCGGTACTGGAGTCCATAGGAACGGACGAGGCCGTGGCGCTGCTCGCGCGGCTGCCGCGCGACCAGGCCGAGGCGCTGGTGCTGCGCATAGTGCTCGACCTCGATGTCGAGACCACCGCACGGATACTGGGGAAGCGGACCGGCGCGGTGCGGTCGGCGGCCCACCGGGGGCTGCGCAGGCTCGCCAAGCTGCTGGGGGCGCCGAGCGCGTCGGGGGCTTCGGCGTCGGGGGCCAAGGGAACGGGGGCTTCGGGGTCAGGGGCCAACTCATCAGGATCTGCCGCGGGTGGACGGCGTGGCGCAGGATCTCCCGCAGTTGAAGGGAATTCAGGAAGTCCTGCGGAAGACGTGACAGGAACTGGTTCTAGAACGCTTAATGACTTGAGATGAGCGCACACCGTCCCCGGCGGCTCGAGCGGCGCCGAGCGTCAGCACAGGAGTTGCTGCGTGAAGCACGGCTCGACGGTCAGGCCGGCATGGATGCCCTCGCCGCGGTCCTCGCCGCAGCCGCAGGTCCGGGCCGCGAGAGCGAGTTGTCCGGCGAGAGTGCGGCGCTTGCCGAGTTCCGGCAGGTGCGGCGGGAGCGTGCGGCGGGCCGGTCGCCGGGGAAACGCTCGGTCGTCGGGTCCCGGTGGGTACGGGCAGCGGGGCGGTACCGGGGGAAAGGAGCCCAGGGCCGGTCCTGTAGTGCCCTTGCCGGGCGCCGGTCCCGGAGGCAGGCCCTGGAGCAGGGCCTTTCCGAGCCGGTGCGCACTGGCCGAAGACGGTCTCGAGGAACCGTCGGCGCCATCGCGCTGGCCTTCGCCTGCGCCGCCTCGATCGGGGTCGTCCTCGCCGGGTGGATGGGCGGCGGCCAGGCGCGGACCGCCATACCCGCGAGCGGCCATGCCTCAGCGCCAGGAGACCCGTCCCGACCGGTCCGCCCTCTGCTGGACCCGGTGACGCCCACGGGCCCCGGGACCACCGACGCCCGCGTCACTCCCGACGCCCGCGTCACTCCCGACGACCGCGGCGGTCCGGGCAGCGCCACCGGCACCCCACCGCCCTCACTCGCCGAGCTGTGCGGCTCGTATCTGCGCCTGACACCACCGCGCACCCTCCCCCGTGCCGACCTGGACCGGTTGATCCGGGCGGCCGGGGAAGAGCGGCGCGTCACCCGCTACTGCGAGGGGGTGGTCGGGGACAAGGGCCGGGTCACTTCAGGGCGCTGAGCGCGCTCCACTCCTCGAAGGTCGGGTTCCAGTCGCCGAAGCCGTTCCCCGTGGAGACGGTGGCCCTGATCGAGCCGGTGACCTCCACGACGTCACCGCGCACGGCCCGCTCGAAGAACCACTTGCCGTTGGCGCCCGACATCCCGACGCAGCCATGGCTCATGTTCACGCGGCCGAAGTAGCCCAGCGGCTCGTTCCACGGCGCCGCGTGCGCATACGTCCCGGAGGTCGTGAGGTGGACCGCCCACGGCACATTCTTGTCGTACGTGTCGGTGATGTTGACCGACTGGGAGGTCATATGGACCATCGACGCCTTGTCGAGGACGACCATCGTGCCGTTCCAGGTCGGGTAGCGGTCCTGGCCGCCGGAGACGGGGATGGTGCGGATCTTCGTACCGTCCTCGAAGATCTCCAGGGTGTGCTTCTTCAGGTCCACCTTGGAGACGCGGGCGGTACCGATGGTGAACGTGGTCGTGACATCACGGCGCAGATAGCGGCCCCCGCCGGTGTTCACACCGCTGAGGTGGGCGCGCATGGTCACCTTCGTGCCCTTGGCCCAGTACTCCTTGGGCCGCCAGTCCACCCGCTCGACACCCGTCAGCGGATCGCGCACCCAGCCCCAGGAGCCCTCGACCTTGGGGGAGGTGGTGACCGACAGGCTGCGCTCGACCGCCGCCCTGTCCTTCACGGGCTGCTCGAACGCAATGGAGACGGGCTGGCCGACGCCCACCACCGCGCCGTTGGACGGGACGACATTGACGCTGTTGAACAGCTGCGGCGTCCTGGTGGTGAAGGTCTTGCGGGCCTTGGTGCGGTCACCGGCCGCGTTGGTCGCGACGACATTGACGACGTAGGTGGTGCCGGGCGTCATCGTGCGGTTCGAGTGCCAGCTCTGCCGGCCCTTGCCCCACGCCCCGGTCACCTCGGCGCCCTCACCCTTGGCCGGGGCGACCTCGACCGACGTCAGGGAGCCGTGCTCGACGGCCACCTTCACCGTCTGCCCCGGGTCGACGTCCTTGGACTTGGCGCCGCCCGGTGTGACGGTCACCTGCGCCGCGGTCCCCTTGCCGGCGTTGACCGACTTCGCCTTGCCGTCCCCCGAACCGGACCCGGACGAGCACCCGGCCAGCAACGCGACACCGACGAACGAAGCCGCGAGGACGCGCGCGCCGCGCCCCGAATCCTTGAAGATCAACAGACTTTCCTTCCCCCGAACCCCCCAGTTGGGTCTTGCTCCCGTACTGACGCCAACGGGTGGGGAAAGGTTGCAGCCGCCGCGGTCCTACGACATGCGCGGTACGAGGTCCGGGAAGAGGGCCCGCGGGGCGCGCTGGACCTCGTCGCTCCTGGGATCGGCGCGCCTCGCCGACTGCTACGAGCACCCGGTCGCGATCAACGCGGTGCAGGACGGGGACAAAGGTAGGTGGAAGCGGGAGTTCCCCGAATTAGCCTGCGCCCATGTCCGCGAACCCTTTCGTACCCGACGGCTTCACCGCCCCCCGCGAGCTGGCGACCGACCGTTTCCGCCTCGAGCCCCTGGGCGGGCAGCACAACGAGGCAGACCATGCCGCATGGACCTCGAGCATCGACCACATCCGCTCGACCCCGGGCTTCGAGAGCCGGGACTGGCCCCCGGCCGAGGGGATGCCGCTCGAGCGGAACCTCGACGACCTGGTGCGGCACGCCGATGACTTCGAGCGGCGCACCGGCTTCACCTACACCGTCCTGGAGCCCGGCAGTGGTGACGTCATCGGCTGCCTCTACATCTACCCCTCCAGGAAGAAGGAGGGCGAGGTCGATGTGCGCTCCTGGGTGCGGGCGGACCACGCGGAACTGGACGCGCCTTTGTACGAGGCGGTCAGCGACTGGCTGGTGAGGGAGTGGCCCTTCCCGGCCGACGCGGTCGTGTACGCCGGCCGCTGAAGCGGCGCGCCGTCGCCGGGGCGCGGTGGCAAGGGCGCGGTGGCGGGCATGCGGTGGCGGGCATGCGGTGGCGGGCATGCGGTGGCGGGCGTGTGCGGTGGGTGGCCGCCGCCGCCCGGGCTTGAGACCGTTACAACGCGGACCGCATCCGGTACTCGGGGCCTCCCCGGGTTCGGGGTGCGGCCCGCAGCGCCGACCGGCGCACCTTGCCCGTCGCCGTCCGGGGGAGCGCCCCCATGAACTCCACCACCCGCACCCACTTCTCCGGGGACAGCTCCCGCCTGACCAGGTCGAAGACGTCGGCCGCCAGCTCCTGGTCCGCCGACCGCCCCTCCTCCAGGACGAGGAACGCCTTGGGAGTCCAGCCCGCGACCGAATCGGGGAAGGCCACCACCGCCGCTTCCACCACCGCCGGGTGACGGACCAGCACATCCTCGAGCTCCAGCGGAATGATCAGCTGATCGGACGACCGGAACACATCCTCCGCCCGCCCCGCGTACCGCCAGCTCCCGTCATCGGCAGGGACGGCCAGGTCCCCCGTCCGGTACCGCCCGCCGGACCGCGCCCGGGCCGTCCGCTCGAGGTCTCCGGCGTACCCGGACATCAGGCCGAGCGAACCCTCCCGCAGCTCGACGACGATCTCCCCCGGCTCCCCCGGCTCCCCCGTCTCACCTGGCTCGCCCGAAGACTCACCCGGCTCTCCGAACAGCGAGGACGGCGAATCGAGCAGCCCCACCGGGCATCCCGGCAGGGGCCAGCCCATCGACCGCAGCGCCGGGTCGGGGGACCGCCCCGGTGGCACACCCACCTGCACCACCGTCTCCGTTTGCCCGTAGCCCTCACGGACCCGCACATCCCAGGCCTCCAGGACGGCCTCGACCAGCCGAGGGTCGAGCCGTTCCCCGGTCGAGACCGCCTCGCGCAGCCACTCGGGGCGCTTGCCCAGACGTTCACGGCCGATGGCGTGCCAGACGGAGGGTGGCGCACAGCACGTGGTCACCTCGCGCGTGCGCAGCACATCGAGCACATCCCGCGCGTCGAGGATCCGGTCCGGCAAGGTGACGCCCACGACGGTGGCCCCGGCGTTCCACGGCGCCAGGATCGAGCCCCAGACATGCTCGGCGGTGCCGGGCACGGCGGCGTTGAGATGCCGGTCGCCCGGCCGCAGCCCGTTCCAGTACATGGTGGTCAGCTGTCCGACGGGGTAGCCGCCGTGGGTGTGGACGACCATCTTGGGGCGGCCCGTGGTGCCGGAGGTGAGGAAGCACACGAGGGGGGCGTCGGAGGGGGTCGGCCCGTCCGGCTGGAAGGTCTCCTCGATGGCCCGGCAGTCCTCGTAGCGCTCCCAGCCGCGCACCTCGCCGCCCACGGCCACGCGCGTCCACGGCCCGTTTCCGAAGCGGGGCGCCGAGTCGGCGGCGGCCACGACGTGCCGCACCCCGGCCCGGGCGATCCTTTCCGCGAACTCGGCGGCGCTCGCGTCGACGCGCGCGGGCACGGCGACGGCCCCGAGCTTGATGACAGCGAGGGTGGCTTCCCAGACCGCCGGGCCCGACCCGGGAGCGAGCAGCACCGGATCGCCGCGGCGGACACCGAGAGAGCGCAGATGGCAGGCGACTTGACCCGAGCGCTCGGCGAGCCGGGTGAACGACACCGTCTCGTCCCCGTGCTCACCGACGAGGTGCAGGGCCGTCGCCCGGCCCTTCCCCTCGGCGAGGCGGTCGAACCAGTCGAGCGCCCAGTTGAACTCCGTCAGGGCGGCCAGCTCCCGGCACGGAAACGCCGACCGCGCGGCGTCCAAGTCCTCGGGATGCGCCAGCAGCACATCGCGCGCTCCCCGGAACACCGCGGCGGCGCCCCCGTTCCCCCGTTTCACTGCCGTCCCCCGACCGGCAGCGCGTCTTCGGTGGCCAAGGCTCCTCCGCTCTGCGGCCGTCCGCCCCGTGGTCCTGTCACGGATGGGGTGGCGGCGCGGTTCAAGGGCTTCTAGGGCTCAACGGCTCAACGGCTCAACCGCCTGACGGCTGGACGGCTCGACGGCTTCCACGGCGTCAGGGGCGGAGCGGGGCGCCGGCGAAGCGGCGACGCTCGGACGGGTTCTCGCCGAACCAGCGGCCGAGCTGGTGGACGGCCTCCTCGAACACGAGGTGCGCGAAGTCCGACGGGCACTGAGGCCCCGGGCGACACTCAGCTCACCGGTGCTGTCACCGTGCCGGGAGAAGTCGAAGGCGAAGGCGCGGCAACCGTCGGCGACGAGATCCTCCATGGGCTCGACGAGCCGTTCCTCGCTTCCCTTGCCGGCCCCATGGAGCACCAGTGCGCTCCTTGGCGCGCCGCCCTCAACTGCTTCGCCTCGTACTTCTCCTCGGTCCGGTTCCGCGGCAAGGCAGCTGAGCCTCTGGCCGTCGCATTCGAAGAAGAACCGCCGTCGCATCCGCACCCCCCGTAGGCGCCTTGCATTCTAGGTCGAACGACGACCGGGCGGCCCCACAACCGTGGGACCGCCCGTTGTCAGGATGCGGAAGCGATCAGAGGTTCAGCGCTCCGGCCGACGGCAGCGCGGGAAGGGCGGGAAGGGCGGCGGGCAGATCGCCTGCGGAGGGGACCGCGCTCTGCGAGGCGTGACCACTGGCGGGGGCGAACCGGGTATCGGCTGGAGCCTGGGCCCGGGCGCTGTCCCGGGTGCCCTGCTCGACTGTGTGGTGGATCGGTGCCTGGTCGGCCGTGCCCACCTGGTGGATGGGAGCCGGGACCGCGTGCGCCTCGTCACCGGCCGGGGCCGACTGCTCGGCGTGACCGGGATGCTCGGGCCGGGGGTGGTGCGGCGTCGGCCGAGTGCCGCCGTCGCCCGAACCCCCGTGGGACGGGAGGGGGACGGACACGCCGGTCACCTCGTGGACGAGCCCGGTGACCTGACGCGGGCCCTTGTCCGCGTTCTCGACGACGGGCTTGAGCGTCCGTTTCGCCGCCTCCCGGACCGGCCGCTTGCGCGCGGGCTCGTGAACCGCGTGGTGCCGCACCTCGTCGACTGTCCTGTGCAGCACATCGGACGCCGACTTGCTCGGTGCTGCCGCCCGGGTGATCTCCGTGGGGACTTCGACCTGGGGTGCGCCTCGGCAGGATTCGAACCTGCAACGTTCGGATCCGTGACTCGGAGTAGATCGGTCATCGACGGCCGCTGGTCGTCGCCTGGCCTCCGACGGCGGCAGCGCTCGTGATTGGTTGCCGTCGTTGCCGTAATTCGCCGCTGTACTGCGGGTCAGGTCTGGCGCCGACTCATCGGATGTCGCGGTCCGCTCGCTGGTCGGCGATCGCTGCTGCGAGTGCGAGAAGCGCCTCGACTTGAGCAGCCGCAATGGCCCACTCCGGGTGGGCACGGCTGTACTTCATTCCTTCGAGCAGCTCTCGAGCGTTGTTCGCATGCGTGTCGTAGTCCGCCATGCTGACCCCAGTGTCCGTGGTCCGTACGTACCGTAGCCGAACAGCTCTGTGGAGTCGGCATGAGGCGAGACTAAATGGCCCAAGCCAGCACGGGGTCGCAAGACACACGGCTCCGAGGGCCTCTTCAAGGCCCCACGGCGATGCGATTTCTTACCGTTTCTGGTGATGTTGGCCGGTCGAAGACCTGCTCATGATCTACGACCGAGACCTAAGACGGCGAGCACGCCCGTCAGGAGACCGCCGAGCGAACCAGCCGTACTGCCGCTGTCCTGGTTTCCGATCACGACGAGCACGACGTGGGCGGCCACGGCGATGGATATCAGCAACACGATGGCCCACCAGGGGGCTGGTGGGCCTCCGGGCGACGACTGAGGCTCGGACGAGTTGGGTGCGGGACTCGATGACATCCGTGTGACCCTCCGTTCCATCGGGGCCGCCCTGCGCGTGGCGATCCCAGCATTCTCCTCTCGACAGTAATAAATGACTAGCCCATTCTGACTATTGACAATTCGACAGTTGACGTTCCAGCAGGCTCTTGTCACTCCTGGACCCCCCAACTCCATGCCCACGCCGTTCATCCGACAAGGCGGGGTCGAGTGGAGTGCTGCCGTTACGGTGCCGCCGGTGGCGTCGCCTCGGATGCTCAGGCCGAAGGCAAGCGTGGCGCGTCTTCAACGGGCAGACCGGCGCACGGGTGATCCGGCCGCACGACACCCGGCACACATGCAGCTCGCTCCTCGTCGCCCTGGAGGTGCATCCCAAGGTCGCCCAGAAGATCCTTCGCCACTCCAAGATCGCCATGGCGCTGGAGGTCTACGCCCACGCCACCGACGAGCAGACCCGCGAGGCACCGCGGAAGCTCGGTGACCTCTTCGGCTGATCATCAGCGGTTGCCGTACTTCGCTGCCGTCACGGCACGAAGAAGCCCCCTCGGAGTGATCTCCATGGGGGCTTTGACCTGGGGTGCGCTCGGCAGGATTCGAACCTGCAACCTTCTGATCCGTAGTCAGATGCTCTATCCGTTGAGCTACGAGCGCTTGCTCTGCCTCGCTGCGGTTTCTCGCCACGCGGCGTTGCGGGGACAACATTACATGAGGGGCGCCCCGACATGAAATCGAGTATTCGAGGGGCCGGGGGCCGGGTCGCAGGCCGAAAGGGCAGGGGAGGTGTTCGCTCTGAGCGAACAGAGGGCCTTCGCTCGATGGAGGGAACCTCGGGTCGGCACCGGCCCCACGAGCGGGCATGCCCGGACATGCCAGCAGCCCCGGACGGAGTACCGACCGGGGCTGCTGGCAGAGCGCGGAGGCTCCGGGATTTGAACCCGGGATGGGCGGTTAGCCCAAACCGCATTAGCAGTGCGGCGCCATAGACCAGACTAGGCGAAGCCTCCAGCACGCGGCCGCTCGCGCGGCGCGTGTCCAGATGATGGCACAGCCACTTGGGCCGCTACCAATCAGGACCCTACGGTACTAGGCAGGCCATAGGCTCGGCAAAATAGTTGTGCATGCCGGGAAAGATCCCATGAGGGCTTCGAAGAGGTCCCGGGGATCTACGGCCGCCCGGCGGCGCATCCGCCGTACACTCCCCTAGTGACATGCCTGGGGGGAACGGCACGATGAGCCGTCGGCGCAGTGGTCAGAGCTAGAGAGGACGCGTCTTCGTGAGCAGCAGGCCATCCCGAGGCGCTGCTCGCCTCGCAGCCATACTCGATGCCCTCCCGGACGCGTTGTTGCTGGTCAACTGCAACGGCACCGTGGTCAACGCCAACGCGATAGCCCTCGAGAGCTTCGAGGCTCCGGGGACCGCGCTGGTCGGGCGAGGGCTGCTGGATCTGCTGCCGTCGTTCGACAGCAAGCGGATTCCAGGGTCCATGCGGCGAGCCGACGAGCAGCCGGCGGGGCGTACCCGGCCGACGCGGATGATCGCGCGCCGGACCGACGGGGTCGAATTCCTGGTCGAGGTGACCAGCGCGAACCTCGAGGACGGACGCACCCCCTACGCACAGCCCGACCACTACACCGGCGACGAGTTGTTGATGCTCGTTGTCCGCGATCTGACCGGCACGCTCGACACCGAGGCGGAACTGGCCAGGCAGCAGCGGCAGACCGAGATGATCCTTCGGGCCGCCGCCGAGGGTGTCGTCGGCGTGGACACCGAGGGCAGGGTCGTGCTCGTCAACCCCTCCGCCGCGCAGATCCTCGGCTACCGGGCGAGCGACCTCGGCGGGCAGGAGCTGCACCCGCTGATCCAGCACTCGCGCCCCGACGGCACCCCGCTGCCCGTGGACGAGTCGCCGCTGAGCGACACGCTGCGCTCGGGCCGCAAGCACCGGGTCCGGGGTGTGGTGCTGTGGCGCAAGGACGGCCGGTCCGTGCCCGTCGACCTGACCACCGCGCCGGTGAGGGACGGGGACCAGCTCGTCGGAGCGGTCATGACGTTCACCGACCGGACGCAGCTGGACGCGGTCGCGCGCAGGAACGACCAGCTCCAGGCGGTCCTGGACTCCTCCTTGCGCGGGCCGTTGGAGGAGCTGCGTTCCGAGCTGGCCGGGCTCGCCGCCGATCCCGCGGGGCAGCTGTGGCCGGAGGCCAACCAGATCCTGCACCACCTCGCCGCCGGCTACGCGCGCATCACGACGCTGATCGACAATGTCTCCTCGTTCCAGAAGCTGGAGAGCGGCGCCGAGCCGCTGAAGCGGCAGACCGTCGGCCTCGACGAGGTCGTCGCCGCCGGTGTCGAGGGCGCCATCGAGCTCATCGGCCCCGGCCGTGCCCAGTACGCGGTGCACGCGCCGCCCGTGGAGGTCTCGCTCGACGGCCAGCGGATGGCTCAGGCGCTGGCGCACCTGATCGCCGACACGATCGGGGTGGACGCGACCGGGACCGCCGGGACGGGTGACTCCACGATCGTCGTCGCGGCGGCGCAACGCGGGGATGTGGCACGGATCGAGGTGCGCGGCCCGCAGAACGGCGGCCACCCCGTCCACCTGCCCCTGGCTCGCGGGGTCGTGGAGCGGCACGGTGGTGTGCTCCAGGTCCACGAGGTGCCGGGCGGCCAGGGCAGTGCCTATGTGCTCGAAGTGCCCATCGGGGTCGAGGGTGACGGCGGTGGCGGTCCGGGCGGCGGCGGCCCGGGCGGGGGCGACGGGAACGGCCAGGGCGGCGACGGGACGAACGGCGGCAACGCCATGTCGCCCGGCAATGAGACCACCGTCATGCCCGTGCCGTCCGAGCCCATGCGCGGAATGGCCCGCAACGAGGACTCGGCAGCCGGGACGCCGCAGGAGATCACGCCGCAGCGCCCGCCCAGGCAGCGCCAGGCGTCGCCGGAGTCGGCACTCGCTCTTCCCGCCGGACCGCTTCCGGCCGGACCGCTTCCCGCCGGACCACTTCCCGCCGGACCAGCCGGTCGGCTGATGCCGGTGGCGGCCCCGGCGCTGTCGGCGGCGGCCAATGCCCAGCACGCTCGGCGCAATCAGCAGCCCCAGACGGGGCAGCCCCTCGAGCAGTCGGACCAGCCGACCGGGCGTCGGCGCGCGCTGCGCCGCACCGGGGAGAACCCCGGCCAGGGTCCCGGGCAGGGGCAGAGCGCGCTACCGGAGCTGCCGCCCGCCGGCGGCTCCGCCTCCGAGGTCGAGCACGCACGGGCCGACGCCGGGAACGCGGCGCAGCTTCAGCCCGCGTCCCCAGGTGGGACCGGTCGGCGGGCGCGGCGTGCACTGCCGGAGGCGGCGGAGCCCGCGGTGTTCCCGCAACAGCAGTCGTACGAGGGGGACATGAGCTCCCTCGGGCAGGGTGTGGCCTTCCCACAGCCCAATGACGGCTCGAACGGCGGGCAGAACTCACTCGTTCCCGCGCCCTCGGGCAGGCGCCGCAAGCTGGCGGCTCCGGGGGAGCGGCCGGAGGCTGCCGCCCGGCTGAGGCAGGCGCAGGCCCAGGCGGCGCAGGCCCAGGCCCGGCCGGAGGCTCCGGCGGCGCCTGCGGCGCCTGCGGCTGCGAACCCCGGGGGCCACGCGTCCGTTCCGGCGCCGAGGGAGAGCGACACCAACGGGCGTGGCTTCGCCGAGCCCTCGGGAGAGCGGGGCGGCGCGAGTGACAGCCAGGGGCGCGCTTTCACGATAGGAGCGCCCGCGGAGGGCGCCGAAGGGCCGGAGCACCTGGACGAGTTGGCCTCGTGCGCCGAGGACGAGCCGGACCCGCGCAACCCGCGGCGTCTGCTGGTCTGGCCCGAGCCCGACGCGTCGACGCACCGGGCGCTGGTCCACCGCGGCTACGACCCGGTGGTCGTGCGCTCCCGCGAAGAGGTGGCCACGCACTCCAACGACTCGCAGGCGGCCGCCGCTGCGGGGCCGGCGGCGCTGTTCGTGGACCCGCTGACCGGGCCGATCACCCGGACCGCGCTGCAGTCGCTGCGTACGGCGGCGGTGGCGGCCGAGGTTCCGGTGCTGGTGACCGCAGGGCTGGGGCAGGCGACGCGGGAGGCGGCCTACGGGGCGGATCCGGCGGTGCTGCTGAAGGCTCTGGCGCCGCGCGACAGCCAGCGGCACCCACCGCGGGTCCTGCTCGTCGAGGGGCACCAGGACATCGCGGCCGCGTTCACGGCGACGCTGGAGCGGCGGGGCATGCAGGTGGCCCGAGCGGCTTCCGACGCCGAGGCCGTGACCGTGGCCGATCAGGTGCAGCCCAACCTTGTCGTCATGGACCTGATGCTGATCCGCCGCCGCAGGGTGGGGATCGTGGACTGGATGCGCGCCAACGGGCAGCTCAACCGCACCCCGCTGGTCGTCTACACCTCCGTCGACATCGACCCGGCGGAGCTGCCGCGTCTGCGTTCCGGTGAGACGGTGCTCTTCCTCGCCGAACGCTCCACCAGCGGTGAGGTCCAGGGGCGGATCGTGGACCTGCTGGGCAAGATCGGGGCTCGTCGGCCGGGGCGGTAGGCCCGGGAGAGTAAGCCCGGGAGAGACGGAGACAACGGCGAGGCGGGCGCGAACGGGGTCGGCGCGCCGGAGCGCCGCAGACAGAGGCGAGGCGGTGACGCGACGGGGGAAGTCCCGTCACCGCGTCCCGTGACCGATGTCGTGACTGCCTTCCGCGACCGCCTTCCGTGACCGCCCTACAGCTTGGTGACGTCCAGCGCGCCGTCCGCGTACTGCTTGCGGATCACCTTCTTGTCGAACTTGCCCACCGAGGTCTTCGGCACCGACTCGATGATCGTCCAGCGCTCGGGCACCTGCCAGGCCGCGACCCGCTCGGCCAGGAACGCGCGCAGCGCGGTGAAGTCGGCCGTGGCGCCCTCCTTGAGGACGACGGTGGCCAGCGGCCGCTCGTCCCAGCGGTCGTCCGGCACCGCCACCACGGCGGCCTCGACGATGTCGGGGTGCGCCATGAGGTGGTTCTCCAGCTCGACCGAGGAGATCCACTCGCCACCGGACTTGATGACGTCCTTGGCCCGGTCGGTGAGGGTCAGATAGCCGTCGGGGCTTATCGTGCCGACGTCGCCCGTGCGCAGCCAGCCGTCGCGGAACTTGTCCTCGGGCTGGTCGTGCTCCCCGCCCGCTCCGCCGTAGTAGGCCGCGGCGATCCACGGCCCGCGCACCTCCAGCTCACCGGCCGCCTGCCCGTCGTGCGGCATGACCTCGCCGCCGGGGCCGACGAGCCGGGCCTGGACGGAGGCGGGGAAGCGGCCCTGGGTCTGCCGGTACTCCCACTCGGTCTCGACGTCGAGCCCGGAGGGCGGGTGCGCGACACAGCCCAGGGGAGAGGTCTCCGTCATCCCCCAGGCGTGGATGATCCGCACACCATGACGCTCCTCGAACGCCCTCATCAGCGAGGGCGGGCACGCCGATCCGCCGACGATGACGCGCTTGAAGGAGGTCATGTCGCGGGGCTTCGCGTCGATCTCGGCGAGCAGCCCGTTCCAGATCGTGGGGACGGCACCGGCGATGGTGGGGCGTTCGGCCTCGATCATCTCCGCGAGCGGGCCGGGCTGCAGGAACCGGTCCGGCATGAGCAGGGAGGCACCTGCCATGAACGCGGCATGCGGCAGCCCCCAGGCGTCCACGTGGAACATCGGGACGACCGGCAGCACCTTGTCCTGCCAGCTCAGCCCGAAGGACTCGGCGGAGTTGACCTGCATCGAGTGCAGATAGATCGAGCGGTGGCTGTAGGCCACACCCTTGGGGTCGCCCGTGGTGCCGGAGGTGTAGCAGAGGGCGCCCGCGGTCCGCTCGTCGATGTCCGGCCAGGGGTAGCTGGTCGGACGGCCCTCGATGAGCTCCTCGTAGTCGTGGACGCGCGGGCGGCAGCCCTCCAGGACCGAGCGGTCGCCGGGGCCGACCACCACGATGTGCTCGACGGAGTCCAGCTGGGGCAGGACCGCCGCGAGGATCGGCAGGATCGTTCCATTGACGAGGATGACGTGGTCGGCGGCGTGGTTGACTATCCAGGCGAGCTGGGCGGAGGGCAGGCGCAGGTTGAGGGTGTGCAGGACGGCGCCCATGGAGGGGACGGCCAGGTACGCCTCAAGGTGCTCGGCGTTGTTCCACATCAGCGTGGCGACCCGGTGGTCTCCGGTGACACCGAGGTCGTCGCGGAGGGCGTGGGCGAGCTGTGCGGAGCGGGTGCCCACCTCGCCGAAGGTGCGGCGCCGCGGCCCGGACTCGGTCCAGGTCGCCACCTCGGCGCCGGCATGTACGGTCGATCCGTGCTGGAGGATTCGGGTGACCGTGAGCGAAACGTCCTGCATGGTGCTCAGCACGGGTTCTCCTTCGAGTGGGGAGCTGCTCGTGCCGTGATTCTTGCCGCCGGGGGACCGGCTTGTCAGCAAGCCGCTCGATCCAGGCCCGTGTCCCTCTCGAATCCGGGGCGCAGGCCGGCGTCGCAGCGCAGTTTCGCCAGGGCACGGGAGACCGCGCTCTTGACCGTGCCGACCGTCGTGCCCATGACCTCGGCCGTCTGGGCCTCGGTGAGGTCCTCGTAGTAGCGGAGCACGACCATGGCCTGCTGGCGCGGAGGGAGCCTGCGGACGGCACGCCACATGGCATCGCGCAGCGCCTGCTGTTCAGCCTCGTCGGGTCCGGGGTGCGGGACCTCGGGCAGTTCGTCGGTGGCGTACTCGTCTATTCGTCTGCGGCGCCACTGCGAGGTGCGGGTGTTGACCAGGACCCGGCGCACGTATCCCTCTATCGCGCGCTTGTCGTCTATGCGGTCCCACGCCTGGAACGTCTTGGTGAGCGCGGTCTGGAGCAGATCCTCGGCATCGGCGGGATTCGGAGTGAGGGAACGGGCCGTGCGCAGCAGGACGGGGCTGCGGGCCTGCACGTAGTCGCTGAACGCCATGGCTTCCCCGACCTGGGAGGGAGCCGGGGAAGCGCTGGTGAGCGTCGCGTTTGGCATACCCCAACGCTAGGAGCGGGGCTTACCTTCGCGGATCGCCCGGAGGTGCCGAACGGGAGTCAGCCTCAAGTCGTACCCCACGGCGTGTCCCATGCACCCGGGTAGGAGACGAGCCCTCGCCCTCTCGGGGTCGGTGGCAGGGTCGCGGCCGGGCTCGGGGTCGGGGTCGGCTCAGGGTGCGCCGGTTCTTCTCGGTGCGCCGTTTCTCCTCGATGTGCTGTTTCTCCTCGGTGTGCCGGTATTGGTGGTCACTTGGAGGTGTCGCTTTCTTCGGGCTGTCGCTCCTTCGGGGTGTCGCTCCTGCGGGCTGCCACTTCTTTGGGCTGTCACTTCTTTGGGCTGTCACTTCTTCTTGACGATGGCGACGGGGGCGTCGACACGGTTGCGGTCGATCAGGAGGGTGCGGCCGCCGTGGCGCTCCTTGACGTTGCCCTTGTACTGGTGGACGCGCCGGTGGGGGATCCAGCGCGACCGGCTCACCAGCGGTTCGGTGAGGGTGGCGAGGCTGTTCCAGCGGGCGAACCAGAGGACGTCCGGCAGGTTGCCCTTCCCCGCCGCCAGGGCAGCCGCCATGTGCATCACTCCGGCGCTCGCGCTGCTGTAGAAGCCGGTGAAGTAGCCCTTGGACCGCACGGTCTTGTTCCACGCCTGGGTGTAGGAGAGCACTTTGCGCGCGCAGGTGAGCTTGGTGACGCCATAGCCCTCGATGTCGAGGTAGAGCGGGCTACGGCGGTCGATGCCGAGGGCGCGGGCACGGCTGACGGCGTCGAGGGCCTCACGGCGTCCGTCCCGGGAGGGGTGGGTGATGGGGTACTTGCGCTTCTTCGACGACCAGGCGCACGGCGGCTGCGACCCCATGTAGAGGGGAAGGATCCTCCAGCCCAGGCGGTCCGCCGAGCGGACCCAGGCACGGGTGAGGCGGGGCTGTGCGCAAGCTCTGGCGCGGCCGCCGAAATAGATGCCGACGGCCCGGTACGGGGAACTGCGGCGCCAGGCGGTGAGAACGCCGAGGGAGGGGGCGGTGCAGGTGTCGAAGCCGCGGCCGCTGTAGATACGGGCGCCCTTGGCCCTCAGATCGCCGGTGGTGCGGGCCGGCTTGGGCCCTTGGCGTGCATCGAGAGTTCGGCTGGCGTCGAGAGCTTGACGGACGTGGAGAGCTTGGCCGGCTGGGGTGGCGTCGATTGTGGTGGGTGGGGCGGTGCTGGGAGTGGCGGTGAGAAGGCAGGCCATCGCCGCGAGAATCAAAGCGGCACGGGCCGTGAATCTACGCATCCTGGTCATAACGGTCAGTTAATAACACTACGCGAAGCGTAACGCGGAGGCTCGCCCAGCAGCGCTCGGCGCACCCCTCGTGTGCCCAGCCGACGGCGTTCACGGCGTTCAGCTCCCTCCCGGCGCCTGCCGCACGGCCGCACCAACCGCCCCTGTCTCACCCCTCGTAACGCCTTTGCAGCACTTACGCTCCTTACCTCACACTGGCCAGATGTCCACGCCCAACTCCGCCGCACTCCCCCGGTCCGTCCAGCACAGCTTCCGGTTCGGGATCCCCGCGCCGGTGCTCTGCCTGGTCTCGATGCTGGTGGTGCAGCTGGGTGTGGCCCTTTCGCAGCCCCTGTTCCGGCCGCTGGGTGTCGAGGGCGTGACATTCATGCGGCTGGCCTTCGCCGGGCTGGTGCTCACGGTTGTCACCCGCCCCAGGCTGCGCGGCAAGAGTCGGCGCGACCTGGCCGCCGTGGCACTGCTCGGTACGGCCAGCGGTGGGATGGCTCTGCTCTTCGCCGCCGCCATCGACCGGATCCCCATGGGGACGGCCGCGACCATCGAGTTCCTCGGCCCGCTGTCGGTCGCGCTCGCGCTGTCACGGCGGCTGCTCGATGTGGTGTGGGCGGTCCTCGCGGGCGGTGGAGTGGTGCTGCTCGCGCTGATCGGCGAGGGTGCGGGCGGTGAGGCGCTGGACCCGGTGGGGCTGCTCTTCGCCTTCGCCGCCGCGGCGTGCTTCTGCCTCTACATCGTGCTGACGCCGAGGGTGGGCAAGGTCTTCGACGGCTTCGAGGGGCTGGCCGTGTCAATGGCGGTGGGTGCGCTGGTCATGCTGCCGTTCGGCATAGGTCCGGCGATGCACGGGCTGACCACCGAGCCCTCGCCCGTCATGCTCGTCGCCGCGGCCTGCGGGCTGGCGCTGCTGTTCCCCGTCATTCCCTACGCGCTGGAGATGGTGGCGCTGCGGAAGATGCCGCGCAAGGTGTTCAGCGTGCTGGTCAGCCTCGAGCCGGGCATCAGCGCGTGCGTCGGCGTGGTGGTGCTCGGCCAGATCCTCGGTGGGGCGGAGCTCGTCGGTATCGCCTGCGTGGTCGCGGCGAGCATGGGCGCGACGTTCACCGCCCGCGACTGAGCACCAGCGCCGAGGTGGGCACCCCCGTTCCCGCCGTCACCAGGACCCTTTCGGCGTCCGGCACCTGGTTGACGGACGTGCCCCGCAGGAGCCGGACGGCTTCCGCGATCCCGTTCATCCCGTGCAGGTACGCCTCACCGAGCTGTCCGCCATGGGTGTTGAGCGGCAACGCGTCCTCCGCCACGAACCCGGCCGCCTCCCCCCTCCCGCAGAAGCCGAACTCCTCCAGCTGCATCAGCACGAACGGCGTGAAGTGGTCGTACAGGATCGCCGCGTCCAGGTCGGACGGCGACAGCCCGCTGGAGCACCACAGCTGCCGCGCGACCACGCCCATCTCGGGCAGCCCGGTCAGATCGTCCCGGTAGAAGCTCGTCATCTGCTCCTGCCCCCGTGCGGCCCCCTGGGCGGCGGCCGTGACGACGGCCGGCGGATGGGGCAGGTCGCGGGCGCGGTCGACCGAGGTGACCACGAGGGCCTGACCGCCGTCCGTCTCCTGACAGCAGTCGAGCAGGCGCAGCGGCTCGACGATCCAGCGCGAGGCGGCGTGATCGGCGAGCGTGATCGGCTTGCCGTGGAAGTGGGCGGCGGGGTTGTTGGCGGCATGGCGCCGGTCGGTGACGGCGACGTGGCCGAACGCCTCGGGAGTGAGGTTGTAGGTGTGGAGGTAGCGCTGGGCGGCCATCGCCACCCAGGACGCGGGCGTGAGCAGGCCGAACGGCAGGCCCCAGCCGAGCGCCACCCCTTCGGCCGACGGCTCGCGCCGTTGGACGCCGGACCCGAATCTGCGCCCGGAACGCTCATTGAACGCCCGGTAGCAGACCACGACGTCGGCGACTCCCGCCGCCACCGCCAGCGCCGCCTGCTGGACGGTCGCGCAGGCCGCGCCGCCGCCGTAGTGCACACGGGAGAAGAACGACAGGTCGCCGATCCCGGACGCCTGCGCGACGGTGATCTCCGGGCTGGTGTCCATCGCGAACGTCACCATGCCGTCCACATCGCCCGGCGTCATCCCGGCGTCGCCCAGTGCCGCGTGGACGGCCCGCACCGCGAGCTCGAGCTCGCTGACGCCCGAGTCCTTGGAGAACGCCGTCGCCCCGATCCCGACGATCGCGGCCTTGCCGCCGAGGCTGTTGCGCTCGCTCACGCTCCTTCCCCCGCCCGTTCCCCGACGGTTTGCCGGACGCCCTGTCCAAGATCGACTCGAGCCGTGCCCGTGACGTGGTTCCCGAGGCGGTTCCTTCCGGTGAACTCGATGTCGGCGGCTGTTCCTCGTACTCCGGTCACCCGTCCGGTGAGCACCATCTCGTCGCCGGGGTGGTTGGGGGCTCCGAGCCGGATGGAGAGCTTGAGGATCTGGGCGTCGGGGCCCGCCCAGTCGGTGATGAAGCGGCCGACCAGACCATTGGTGGTCAGGATGTTCATGAAGATGTCGGGCGAGCCCTTCGCCCGGGCCAGCTCGGTGTCGTGGTGCACGTCCTGGTAGTCGCGCGAGGCTATGGCGCCCGCGACGATGAGCGTGCGCGTGATGGGTATGCGGAGCTCCGGCAGCTCCTGGCCGACGACGACACCCACGGCGGCGCTCACCGGGCTTTTTCCGGCTCGCTCGGCCCGAACACCGGAAGCGTCAGCTCATCGCCGTAGCCGCGGAACTCGACCGCGACCGGCATACCGATACGTACCTCGTCGTGCGGCACGCCGACCACATTGCTGACGATGCGGACGCCCTCGGTGAGCTCGATGAGCGCGACCGCGTAGGGGGGATCGAAGGCAGGAAACGGTGGATGGTGCATGACCACGAACGAGTACACGACGCCCGTGCCGGCCGCCTCGACCGCCTCCCACTCCATTGAGCCGCAGGCGTTGCAGCCGGGGAGCCAGGGGAATCGGAGTGTGTCGCAGTCGCGGCACCTCTGGACGAGCAGCTTGTGCTCGGCGACGCCGGCCCAGAAGCCCTCATTGTCCCGGTTGATCACCGGGCGGGGGCGCCCGGCCTGCTGTTCCTTTTCCCGTTGCGGCCTCTTCTCCTTTCTCTGCTCGGGTCGGTACTTCAGGATGCGGAAGCGGTGGGTGCCGACAAGCTCGGCCCCGACACGGACGTTCATACAGGTGGTGACGAAGTGCCCCGCACCGAGCGCCGTCCGCTTCCGCGACGAGACGGACTCGATGACCGCGTCGAACCGGATGCGTTCTCCGGGGCGCAGCGGTCGTAGGTACTCCTGCTCGCAGTTGGTGGCGACGACCGCGGAGAAGCCCTCGTCGTCGAGCAGGCCGAGGAGTTCGTCATAGGCGCCGGTGCGGGTGCCCCGGGGACCGGACAGCCCGGCCATGGTCCACGCCTGGAGCATGGCGGGTGGGGCGATCAATCCTCCGAAGCGGGTGGCCTCGGCGGCTACGGGGTCGGTGTAGACGGGATTGGTGTCGCCCATGGCCTCGCACCAGTGGCGGATCATGGGCTCATTCACGGGGTCGGGCCCATACGCCTCGGAGGCGGCGGGCTCGCCCACATAGGCCTGGAGCTTCTCGTCGAGGCCGCGCGGGGACGACTGCTGCATTACCTGACTGTCCGTCAGATCTGTGGCGGGTGTCAAGGTCGGGATCCTTTATCCACAGGCTGTGGATAAAGGATCGGCATGCGGGATTCCGGCTCGCCGGGTGGGGGCCGTGGGAACCCGTGCCCACTCGGTGGGGCCGGACAGGGGGCGGGCAGGGGGACAGGGTTTGCTCGGCGAGGTCAGGGCGCACCTGGGGCGTCGCCGGGTTCGTGCGGCAGCTCCTCGGCCCTCGGGTAGGAGCTCTGCGCGCCATGACCGAGCACCGCGGCCGCGCCCACCCGCACCGCCCAGTGGGCAGCGGCGACCAGGTCGGGGGCGAGGCACAGCCGCCAAGCGAGCGCCCCGGTGAACGCGTCCCCCGCCCCCGTGGTGTCGACGGCCCGCACGGGTACCCCGGGGATGCGCACTCGACGGTCCCCCTCGGCCACGAGTGCTCCACGCTCCCCTAGCGTCACCACCGCGGACCGGACCCCGAGCCCCAGCAGCCTTCCCGCCAGGTCTTGCACACCTGCCTCCGGCGGCTCCTGCGCACCTGCCTCCGGCGGCTCTTGCACACCTGCCTCCGGCGGCCCTTGGCCGCCCTCCGCCGCGGACCCCTGCCGGCTTCCCCTCGCCAGGAGTCGCGCCTCGTGCTCGTTGACGACCAGCGGATCGCAGAAGGGAAGCACCTCGCGCGCGAAGTCCTCGTCGAGGAGACCTTCGGGCGGCGAGGGGTTGAGCAGGAACCGCGCCCCCACACCCTCCGCCGCCCTCGCCGCCGCCAGGACCGCTTCCATGGGGATCTCCAGTTGCGCCGAGACCACACCCGCCTCCGGGATCCGCCGCACCGCCTCCCCCGCCTCGGGCCCGGTGACCCGTGAGTTCGCCCCGGGCGAGACCACGATCGCGTTCTCCCCCTTGCCTCCCACCACGATCAGCGCGACCCCGGTGGGCGCGCCTTGCTCCCGCCCCAGCTCGGAGCAGTCCACCCCCTCCCGCTCCAGCGTGCCCACCAGCAGATCCCCATGAGCATCCCGACCCACTCGCCCGACGAACGCGACCCGGGCTCCCAACCGAGCCGCGGCGACGGCCTGATTGGCCCCCTTCCCACCCGGGTGCACCTCCAGGTCGGAACCGAGCACCGTCTCCCCCGGCGCCGGGTGGCGGCTCACCCGGACCACCAGGTCGGCATTGGCCGAGCCCACCACCACGACGCCCTTGTCCGCGCTCACCGCATCCTCTGCATTCCTATGTGCCTCCCACATTCCCGGCGGGTCGGCCGCGCGGCAGCTCCCCGTACCACCGCGCTGCCTTCCCTCACCGGTCAGTGGGGCCGCCACCCCCCGGTTGCCCCTGGCGGAGCTACAACCGCCAGGGGCCGAAATCGATATCGACGTTCGACTGGCGTACCCCCACGACGCCCGTGTTGCCGGTCACCCCCGTCGTATTGTTCGCGTTCGAGGCGCCGGTGCCGACGGCCGCCTGCTGCGTCGCGTTGTAGTTGCCGCTGTTGGCCCCGCTCACATTCCCGCTGCCGGTGTTGGAGACCACTGCGGCGTTGGAGCTGTTGCCCGCGAAGGCCCCGTCGTCGGCCACGGCGGTGCCCGTGCCCGCCAGGAAGAAGGCAGCCGCGATGGGTGCTGCCGTGATGAAGCCGACGACTCGGGCGCTGCGGATGCTTGGCATGGGTGTTTCCTCCCCAGATCGGATGTCGGTGCTGAGTGGCGCAGCGGCCGGCCGGCCGCTGCGCCGTCCGGACGACGACGTCACAAAGTGAGGTTGCCCAGCCCAAGCGCCAAGATCCGCCCCGACCCCCCATTTCCCTCGCAAGCGTGAGGAATCCGGCGCAAACCTGATTCCTCTACCCTGCCTGCGAAAATCTCCCCGAGTTCAGCACCTCGAGCTTGCGCTGCAGGGCGCGCAACGCCTGCCCGGACACCCCCGGCACCCGGCGGCGCAGCGCGACCAGCTGCGGTCCGAGCCGCAGCGCGGCCTCCACATCCCGCAGGCGCTGCCAGACGTGGTGGGCGTTGTCGACGGCGCTCGTCGCCTCCGGGTGGTCGGGGGCGTGCCAGGCGAGGCGGCCCTGGGCGGCGGCTATCCAGCGTTCCGCTGCCCGGACCAACTGCCCCGACTCATAGGCGATCTGCGCCTGCGCCTCGATCACGTGGACCATCTCCATCGAGGCCATGCCGCTGGTGCGCAGCACGCACTGTTCCCAGTTCGCCGCCAGGGCTGCGGCCTCGGTGTAGCGGCGGGCGTACAGCGCCTGCCCGATCGCGGCCCGAGGGTCATGGGGGGACGACGAGCTCTCTGGAGGAGCGGCGGACGCGGCCGCACCGGTCGGCGCCGACGAGCCCGTTGGCGCTGCGGCCGGTGGCATCGACGTGGACATGGCCGCTGTGGAAGCGGTTCCCGTGAGGGGCGGCATCGTAGGTATGGGAGGCAGCACCACCGGGAACGGCAGAGGGGTCGGCATGGCCGTTGCCGGCGGTGCTCCCGCTGGTGGCGTCGGCGGTGCTCCCGCTGGTGGCATCGGCGGTGTTGGCGCTGGTGGCATCGGCGGTGTTGGAACCGCCGTTGTTGGAACAGCCGTTCTTGGCGCTGATGTTCTTGGCGCCGCCGTTGCTGTCGGCATTGCCGGCGCCGCCGTTGCTGTCGGCATTGCCGGCGCCGATGCTGCTGGCGCCGACATGGTCGGCCCGAGCGTCGCCGACGCCGGAGTTGTGGTCGGCTCGAGCAGGACAGCGTTTGCCCCCACTCCACCGCACCCCGCCGCGTGCAACTCGATCGGCCCCGGCCTCGTTGCGAAGCCCCTCAGCCGCCCGGCCATCGCCCGGGTGTATCCGCCCAGGGGCTCGCCTCCGCGCCTCGGCGGCGGAGCAATCGTTCCCCAGACCTCCAGCCCACCAACGAGAACAAGGGGGTCGAGCTGTGAAAACGCTTCCCGCTCCGCCACCAGATCCACCACGACCGTCGTCGAGCCGGGTGCGCGCCGTGACAGCTCCGAACCCAGCCACTCCCACGGCAGAGCCGAGTAACGCACCGAATTGGGCGTCGTATTGGCGAGCGCGATGTGGGGGCGGCGCTGTTTGCGGTCGAAGACGAGTTGCCCGACCACATGGATCAGCAGTGGCCCGGTCGCCGCGGCCGCCGTCCGCAGATAGCTGAGGACGGCCTGCGGATCGGCGGGATCGACCAGGTGCACGACGTCGACGGGCGCCCCCGTGCCGACGAGCGCGGAAGGCGCTACCGCGGCCAGACAGGCGAGGGAGTCGATCTCCTCAACGGCCCTTATCCGTCTACTGGTTGGAGCAACGGATATCAGCAACGCGCAACCGCGTCCGGCGCTCTTGTCCACCACCCCGCCAACGACCATGGCAGCACCGTATCCGCTGCGCGTGACCACGGCATCACACCGCGGGATCCACCGCCCTTTCGATGAGGGTGACAATCGACTCCGGCGTCCACTCCCGGTCCGCACCCGGCCGCGTCGCCAGATACCCGGCGATGCGGTGCACACCCCAGCCGTGCGCTTCCGCCAAGCCCGAGACGAGGTGCCTGAGATAGGCGGCGGAAGGCGGGTTGAGATCCATCTCCTCAGCGCGATGGGGTGCGGTGAACGTCAACACCGGCCGCCCGTCGATCGATCCGGCGGACACCAGCGTCTCGTACCGCCCGGGGCCCAACTGCGCACGCCCGTGCGTGAGCACCTCCGACAAGTCCAGGTCCACGCCGGGCTCCCGGCGCATCTCCTGCCGGGAGACGTCGGAGAACTGAGACGGCGTGATGAGGTAGGCCCGCGCGGGCATCTCTCCTTCACCCTGCGGGTCGTAAAAAGCCATCCCGCCGGTCCAGACCGTCGACTCCAGGGCGAAATACATGGTCCCCGGCAGCACGACGGACAGCGAACGCTCGGGCCGTCGCCGATCACGGCATCCCGGGTAGGAACGGGCTCCGCCTGCGGGCGTCCCACCGCGGATGTAGCAATCGAACCTCGACAGATGCATGTTCGACCCGTACGCCGCGTACCAGACGCGGCCCTCCTCGGGGTCGGTTCGCGGTTCGAGAACGGTGCCGGGTTCGGGACCGGCCACGGTGTGCCCGACTGGCATGGAACGCCTCCTTGGACGCTGCCGCGGTGCTGCGGTGCGCGCGTCAGGACCGTTCCAGCACGATCACGGGGATCTCACGGTCGGTCTTGGCCTGGTAGTTGTTGTAATCGGGCCACTTCTCGGCCATGAGCTCCCAGAGCGCCGGCTTCTCCTCGGCAGCCGCGGTACGCGCCCGAGCAGGGAACTTGTCGGCACCCACCTGGACCCGGACCTCGGGATTCT
This sequence comes from Wenjunlia tyrosinilytica, assembly GCF_014646055.1. Taxonomy (GTDB): domain Bacteria; phylum Actinomycetota; class Actinomycetes; order Streptomycetales; family Streptomycetaceae; genus Wenjunlia; species Wenjunlia tyrosinilytica. The sequence goes on along the minus strand of NZ_BMMS01000008.1, from coordinate 195,564 downwards.
CCGCCAGATTCAGATACCAGGCAGGAGGTGCGTCGGCGCCGCCCTTGGAGGCCACGACGACATACCGGCCGCCGTCTTCCCGGTAGATGAGCGCGGTCCGCCGAGGCTTGCCGCTGCGGCGCCCGATGGTGGTGAGCAGGAGGATCGTGTTCCCCCGCCACTCATGACCGTCCGCGCCGTCGGATTCGACATAGCGGCGGATGTGGCCGTTGACCCACTGGACGGGGCTGTCATGGGGCTCGCTCTCGCTGGCCATCGCGTACGCCTTCCCTCTCGACGACGAAACTCTCCCGCTCTGCCTACCCCGGCGCCCGCGCCCGTGACCACCAGCGTTCAGGACGTCTTGAAAGGTGGGCACGCGCTGCTGGAAACGATCGCACGACCGACGTCACCAACCGGCGAAGAGCAGGGACGAGGGAACCTTTTCAGCCGAATTCTCATATTCTGGACGGCCGCGCAAGGCGCTCCTGCCAGGTGCAGGGCCCTCGGAGACGTGTTTTGTCTCGCCGCGACGAGGCGTCATTCCTGAGACGTCCAGTGGCTCGCCGCCTGCCGGGAGCACCACGTCGTACGCGTACTCCATGTAGCCGCCCCAGGTCTCGGCCCTCACCTCGGATGAGCCGTGGTCGCGAACGAACCACGTTCCCGGGAAGACCGTGTGCGGATATCGGGGCATCTCGATTGCGAGCCAGAGCATCGCTTCGCCCGATGGAGTGGCGCGGACCACCGCAAACTTCTGACCCGAGGGTGCAGCTCCTGCCTGCCCCGGTCGCCCCATCGCAGAGGTCACCGCATCTCGACTCCACACTCGCGCGCAGCACTCACCCCGTCGATCCGGCCTGCGGCGGTACGAGCGACGTGCCCGCCTGGGGCGAGCCGCGCATCCCGGCGACAGCCGTCCGGCGGAAGGCGCGCCCCACACACTGGCCGAGGAACCTGTAGAAGCGGTCGGGGAGGAACACGGCATCCGCGATGATCATCGCGCCTGAGAAGATCGGGAGCCCCATGAGGACCGCGATGCCCAGATGCATGCCGAGCAACATGGCCAGGACGACGTACTTGAACCTGCTGAACAGCATGAACGGGCAGGCGACCTGGAGGAGCACGGTCAGGTACGTGGCGACGGCGACCAGCAGCTGATGGCTGTCCACCATGTGCGACAACGCGGGCCATGGTTGGAACAGGTCGAGGTTGAGGACGTAGTGGAGCGCGGTCCCGTTGCCCCAGGAACCGCCCTGCACCTTGTACAGCCCGGCAGAGCCGTAGACGAAGCACACCTGAGCCGCGATGACGAACATGCCGCAGTTGTGCAGCGTCGTCACCAAGAGTCGGCGGGCAGAGCCCATGGGACGCCAGAAGGCGGGCGTTTCCCGGCCCGCCGACCCACTCCCGGCATCGGGTGCGCGAGTGCGAAGACGGGCTCTGCGCGCGTCGAGGGACCAGCGCCTGCCGCAAGCGGTGAAGGAGAGGTACACGGCCATGAGGAGGATGAGGTTGTCTCCCCCGTCCGTCATGAAGATCGACCTCGCGTGGAACGAGGCCACGACGACCGCGAACAGGACGGACACGGCCCTGGTCCGCCAACCGAGCACGAACAGCGCTGACGTGACGAGGGCAAGTGCGTAGCAGACCTCGAAGTATGCGCGGCTGTCGGAGACGGTGAGGATGCTGTACCAGCCGGTCTGGTCGAACAGCTGGGTTGCCAGGGCGGGCGTCCACGGTGAACCGGGACCCCAGACCTCGTCGCGGTGCGCGAACTCCCTCAGCAGGAAGGTGAAGTAGAGCAGCCCGTACCCGATGCGGAGCACGGCCGCCGCGTAGAGGGACACGGCGTGCTCGGTCAGTTGGGTGCGGAGCTCGACGAGGCGGTTGTGCAGCCGCTGCGCGACGGCGTCAGCACTCCGCGGCGCGGCGGACGACGGCGAGGTCGGCACGGCAGATGGTGCCTGCTCAGTTGCCATTGGGTTCCACCTTCCACCAGGGCAGGTACCTGGTGTCCACAGGGGGCGTCGATGCGTTCGGGCGGGGGGTGCCCGCTGCGGGGGGCGCGGCGATCTGTCGTGTGATCACCCGCAACTGGACGGCCTCGAAGGTCCCGGGACGGTGGGCGGCGACGCGCTGCACGGCGATGTTGCGCAGGTACTTCTGCAACATCACAGCCCGCTCCGAGTGGGGCTGATCGTCGGTGCCATACGCTTCGAGGTAGGCCGTCCAGCCCCGACGGAGCATGTTCTGTGTTGTGTGGCTCGGGACGACATTGTGCTTGACGGCGGAATCATCGACGGCGCTCAGATCGAACCAGTCGCTGACCTCAGGGGTGCCGCCCGTCGACGTCCGCATGGTCCGTACCGAGATCTGCCGGGTGACCGACTCCGGATCCGGGGCGAAGAGCCGCCAGTTCTGTTCGAACAGCGGATAGACCCACGCGGAGATCTGTTTGCTGTAGCGCTGTGAGATCTGGTTGGAGGGGGCCACATGCAGAAATACCAGCAGCACGTGAACGAGCGACAGTGCAAGGCACAGGGTCATGCCGATACCCACGGCCGCCCTCAACAACCGTGGCAGTTCTGAATATCCCGCAGCCGGAGAGGATTCCGAGGGCGAGTTCACACCTCTCGGCGCAGGGCCGGGAGTAGCCGTGTCGTCGGCGAGTGCGCAACTCGGCCCCTTCATATCCACTGTCTCCATGCCACCCAGCACGTGGCCTCCCCATCCTGGCTGTTTTCGCATCTTCTGTTTCTGGGCTGTTTCGGTTGCGGCGGTGCACGGCGGATCGTTATGAGGATCCGCCGCGCACCGCCTGTCACACGTGATGGGCTGCGTTCACCCGAGTCGAGTGCTACGGCTCATGAGTCACTGGCGGCGTTGTCACAGGGGTCGCAGTGCTCGTCCGACTGGCCGTCACCGTTGGGCTTGGCGTCGTCACTGCGGTGCTTGTCGCCATGCTCATCTTCGCGACCGCTGGACTTGCCGTGGTCGTCACGGTGCTCGCCCTGGCGATCGCCGTTCGAGCCGTAGCCGACGTCCGAGGCGTGATCGCCGTGCTCGCCCTGGTGGTCACCGGACTTGCCCTTGTCGTCACCGTGCTCACCCTGGTGATCACGGTCCGAGCCGTAGCCGGCGTGCTCGCCCTGGTGGTCCCCGGACTTGCCGTGGGCGTCACCGTTCTTGTCCTGGCGATCGCACTTGCCCTTGTCGTCACCGTGCTCACCCTGGTGATCGCTGCCCGGCCCGTGGTCGCCGTGGTGATCGCCTTGCTCGCCATGGTGATCGCCGCCCGGCCCGTGGTCGCCGTGGTGATCCCCTTGCTCGCCGTGGTGGTCGCCGTGGTCGTGGTCACCGTGGTGGCCACCGTTGCCGCCGCCAATCACGCCACCGTTGCCACCGTTGCCACCGCCGATCGTGCCGCCCGTGACGGCACCGGTGGTTCCACCGGTTGCGGTTCCACCGCCGATCAGACCACCCAGGACCCCTCCCAGGACTCCACCGGTCGTGGTGCCACCTAGGACCCCACCGGTTGTCAAGCCGCCGAGCACACCGCCAAGGACCCCGCCGGTCGTGGTACCACCCGTGGCGGTGCCGCCGATCACGCCACCCAGGACTCCACCTGTGGTGGTAGTAGTGGCGCACGTCGACCGAGTGATCGTGTTGGTGTCCATCGTCACCGAGCCATTACGGGCCAGCGCACGGCCGACGAGGGTCGCCCTGGTGTTCAAGGTGATCGAGGTCAGGGCCAGGATGTTGCCCACGAAGTCTGTGTCGGTGTCGAGAGTGGCGGAGCTGCCGATCTGCCAGAAGACATTGCACGGCGCGGCGCCATTGACCAGGAGCACCCGGCTGGCCGGTGCCGTCGTCAGAGCCGATCCGATCTGGAAGACCCAGACGGCGTTGGGGTCGCCCTGGGCGTCAAGCGTGAGGGTACCCGTGAGCCCGGCTGAGCTGGGCGCGGTGTACACGCCCGGGACCAGCGTCTGGCCACCGAGGTCGGTGGTGATGACCGAGTCCGTCGGCTGGCTGGCGGCATTGTTGTAAGCGGTGGTCAGGTCGTTCTGGGCCTGAAGCGCGACGGCGTCCATGTTGTGGATGGCACCGTTCACCAGACCGGGCGGAAAGCCGCTGATTGCGGACCCCGGGCTCACTCCCAGGTCTCCGTTGACGACGGATGGGCCGGTATTGGTGACGGACTGTCCGGCCAGAACCGCGAAGCTGTCCGCTGTACCAAGGGGAACAGCTGTTGCGATGGCGTGTGCCTGCGTCGGCGTCACCGCGACCGCGCCGAAGGCAATAAGCACGATCGCTGCAATCGCTGCAATCCCCGCGTAAAACGTGCGCCAATGAGGCGCACCAGAGATCTTCGGTGTCATCTTGGGGCCTACTCTGTGGGTGGCGGTTTACGGTTCCGGAAAGTGTGCGACGAACCGCAACCCCCTCCCCAGCAGACACGGGCGTCGACGGCCTACGTTGCAAATCTGCAGGAAGGAGGCTGAAGGCCACATTAACCGACAGACAGCATCAATATCTGAAGCATACGAGTGAATTCAAAAAAGGAAATGCCATTTGCGATCACGGAATATCACGTAAGCACATTACCCATGCTTGCAGATTGTCTGATCATTCGAATATCGAGGGTCGGCCGCGGACACACAAGCAGAATGGCCTTCGCCTCCGCGTCGTCAGCAGGCGTCGTCTGCCTGCTTGTGACCAAGTGGGTCTCGGCGTGCCGTGTTCTAGGCTCTCCGCACGCTCCGGGCTGTGGTGTTCGATGTCGGTGAGTGCCTGGTGGACGAGTCTCGTGAGTACGGGACCTGGGCCGATTGGCTGGGTGTGCCTCGTCATACCTTCTCGGCGATGTTCGGGGCCGTCACCTTGGCGGCCGCCAAGCCACGTACGGGACAGGACTCAGGGGAGGCCCTGCTTGCCTGCGCCCCCGCCCGCGTCGGTACTGCGCCTACTTGCCTTGGTGATCGCATCTACCCTTGGCTGGTTCTCGCTCCGGGCACTCGCTCCGCGGCCCGCCAGCCCCCGCCACGGGCTGCGTTCCAGGACGCATGATCCGTGCAGGATCGGGCACCGGATCGCCGACCGGCTGAGATGTTCTTTCACTGCCTTGCGGTTCCTGTCCCGCTCAGCACGAGCAAGGTGTACCGGCGCCTAGGGCGCCCTCGGCATCGTCACCGCCGAACTCGCCGGCCTGCCCCTGTGGGTACCGGGTCGGCGCCGCACTGGCTACGGCCAAGGGATGGGTGGGCGGGCGACTCGGCCGCAAGGGCACAGCCGGCGCACTGCCCGCCGTAGACCCGGCCTCGCACGGCGGGGTCGGGCGACCTCGCAGGACCCGGGGGTCTACATCAGTCCGGCGCAGATGTGCCAGGACACCCAACTCGGAGTGGCGGCCGCAGGCCGTACCCGCCGGGCCACTGGGATGCCGTCCGCATCCCGACAAGGCTCGCCGAACCGGCACTCGAACTGCTCGACGAGTCAAACGGGGCAGTGTTCGAGGACTGGTGGTTCGAACGGATCCACTGGCTGGTCCCACCTGGGGCCCTGACGGGATGGCAGGCACCCCGGGACGTCACGGTGTGCGGCACGTCATGGTTCGTGACCATGCCCCCGACGACGCGATCGAGAGGCCCCACATCGTGCGGTGCGCCTGGACGACGGGACACGGCTGTGAAGGGGGCACGGTGCCTGTTCGGCGCGCCCAAGCCGGAGTTGAGCAACCGCGAGCGCAGCATTCAGCGGATCCTGAATCCGCCCAGGCGCACGCTGTACGCGCGTGCCCGAGGGGACCGCCACGCGCATTGCCACGGACGACTACGTGCTGCGGCTCGAGGAGGTACTGGACGCGGGCGGGCTCCTGGCGGAGCGCTGCCCATGTTGGAGGCGGATCGACGCAGAGCCGAGGCGAGACCGGTGTACGTCTTCGTCGTCGAGGGGGCGGTGGAGGAGTTGCCGGAACCGATCGCGACGAAGCTGCTCAGGCGGCTGGCGAAGGGCGCGAGCGCTGCCCCGGCCGTCCCCTGGGCGGAGGGGTAGGACGCCCCGGTCTCCCCCACCCCGAGGAAGATCCCCGCCCCCCGCAGGGTGGCGCTCCAGGCCCGGCCGGGGGCGCCTTCCGTCCGGCGATGGATTCATGATCCATTGCGTTGCGGCCGAGCAAACGATCACCACAGCTGCACGAGACGGCGAGACAGCGCCTGGCGAGCGAGATGACTTGCTGGCCAGACGCTGTCCGAGGCGGAGGGTGTGGGATTTGAACCCACGGTGACATCGCTGCCACGACGGTTTTCAAGAGGGCGCGGGCTATGATGATCAATGCGGCTGCGACCTGCGGGAACGCGCTGCCTCGACTGCTCAGAGTGGGGGCCTGGTCCACTGGTGGTCCACGATCCTCCTTGGAGCTGGAGGATTGATACCAGAAAATTCCTCCCTGGCGGCCAACTCACCCACCTGGGTCACGGCGCATACGCGGCCGGTTCACCAGATCACTGCACGGATGCGGGCCTCGAACTCGATCGCCGCGGTTCGTGCCGATCAGGGGTGTTCTAGGCTCTCCGCATGATCCGAGCTGTGGTGTTCGATGTCGGTGAGTGCCTGGTGGACGAGTCCCGCGAGTACGGGACCTGGGCCGACTGGCTGGGTGTGCCTCGGCATACCTTCTCGGCGATGTTCGGGGCCGTGATCGCTCAGGGGCGGGACTACCGCGAGACGTTCCAGGTGTTCCAGCCGGGCTTTGATCTCTACGCGGAGCGGGAGAGGCGCGCTCAGCAGGGGCAGCCGGAAACGTTCGGTGAGGAGAACCTGTACCCGGATGTGCGGCCTGCCCTGGAGGCGCTGAGGACGGCCGGGCTGTGGGTAGGCATCGCGGGCAATCAGACGGTCCGGGCCGGCGGCATCCTGCGGTCGCTCGCCCTGCCCACCGACTTCATCGCCACCTCGGACGACTGGGGGGTGTCGAAGCCCGACGTCGCCTTCTTCTCCCACGTTGTGGCTGCTGCCCCGTGCGAGGCGGACGAGATCCTGTACGTGGGTGACCGGCTGGACAACGACATCCGGCCCGCAGCGAAAGCAGGGCTGCTGACTGCCCTGATCCGCCGCGGGCCGTGGGGCACCATCCAGGCCGATCACCCGGACGCGGAAACGGTGGCGACCATGCGTATCGACAGCTTGGCCGAGCTGCCCGGCCTGGTCGCTCGGTTCAACGCTGAAGGCCGCTGACGGTCGCTCCCCATCCATACATCCGGTCGTCCAGCTCGCGCACGCTCGGCTCGTTGCGCCACTGGTGGAGCTTCTTGCGCACGTCGCGGATGCGGTCCATGCCGGTGGCGTACCAGGTGATGCTGAGCTGGTTCAGGGCCTCCCCCGCCCATCGGCAGGCTTCCTCGACGTTCTCCGCAGCGGCCTCCACCGCGGCCAGGTCGCCGAGGACGATCGTGCGCTGCTTGCCGTGGTCGGCGGGGAGCTGGTCCAGCACGGCCATCAAGGTCTCGCGGGCCTGGCTGATGTGGCCTGCCACGAGCTGGGTGTTGCCCTTGAACGCGGCCAGGCGCACGGGGCTGAACCAGTCCATCCACGCGGGCACTCGCCCTTCGGGGCCTTCCTTGAGCACGTCTTCGGCGTGGCTGATCAGACGCAGGGCGGTGCGGGTGTCTCCGCAGCGGGTCTCGCATTCTGCTTCGACGGCGTCCAGCCATGCCCACAGGGCCGCTGGTGCGGGCCCTCGTCGTGCGTAGGCCCGTGCGGCGGCCATGCGCTCCTCGGCATCCTCCTTGCGCCCGGCCCACCCGGGGATGAACGCGGTGTGGGCCAGGATCGCGGAGCCGAGTAGCGCGTCGTCGGCCTCGCCTGCGGCCTGGAGCGCGCGCACGAATGAATTGCTGGCCGCGTCCGGCTTCTGCTGGTCGAAGAACTCGATGCGTCCGGCGAGCAAGTAGGACTCGGCCAAGGCCGCTGCCAGCGTGACTCTGCTGGCGCCAGCGGTCTCCGCCATCAGAGAGGTACCGAGTCGCGCGTGTTCCACCACTGCGGAGTGGAGTTGGGCTGGCTCCACCGACCAGTACAGGCGACGGTGAGCGGCCGTGATCGTGGCGAAGTCGGCGCCCACCGTCGCGGGCTGGGATGCCGCCTTCGCGGTGGGCAGGGGCGGCGCGGCGAGTCCAATTGCGGCGGCGGTGCCGCTGGCTGCCGTTCTGCGAGGAGTCGAGTCCGCGTGCTCGGTGTGGCTGTCGCCGCTCCAGGGCGGAGTGAACCCGAGTTCGTCCATCGACTGGCCGAGCAAGTGGACCAGGACGCGCTGGTGGTCGGGTTGTGGCCAGGGCGGGTTCGCTGACTCCCAGCGTCTGACCTGGCGCACGCTGACGTGCAGACCGCGGATGCCGACCTGCGGGGCAGCGTGCTTCAACGCTTCGGCCAGCGCCTCCTGTGAGGAGTAGCCCGCAGCCTGACGGGCTGCCTTGAGCTTCGCGTTGCCTATGGACCGTGCCATCCCTACCTCCGACTTGCGGCTACCTGTGGCCCAAGGTAGTCCGCCGTGGGACCAATTGAGGACTCCTCCAATGGCAACTTCCGATAGAAGTCCTATATAAGTCCTCTAAGAGTCCCCTAACCGGCCTTCTGTGGGACCTGTTGGAGCGTCAGCATTGCTCGCATCACACCGTTGTCCCGTGAGGTGGTGCGTAATGCGCAATGCAGTGACCACAGAGGAGAAACTGCCCGTGCGGCTGGCTGGGCACGGTCGCTGTCTTGCTCCACCTTGGCGTGACGTCTGGCCGGGCCGGTTGAACTCCCAGGCGGTCTACCGGGGCGGCGTTCTGCACGTGGACAAGTGCAACGCTTCCTTCAACGCCCGGCTGTTCGTCGTGGCGGCCCTGGCCGACTGGGGCCTGTGGGCGATGCGGGCGGACGTGGTGCTGTGCGCCTCCGAACTCGTGGGCAACGTGGCAAAGCACGCGTTACGACCCGCGTCCGGAAGGGACGACGACCGGTTGGCCTCGATCGGGCTGCGCTCGTGGCCTCATGAACTGTTCCTAGAGGTCGGCGATCACGACCCCCGTTTCCCTGCTGCGGCTGAACCCCAGACGCCCGGGGCCGACCTGGCGGACGGTGGCCGTGGTCTCCAGATGGTGAGGGCTCTGGCCGATGGCCTGTTCTGGAAGCGCGCGGATGACGGGGGAAAGGTCGTCTACTGCCGCTTCGCCCTCGCGAGTCACGGGGTCGGGGGCGTGGCTGGGGGTGCGCTTGCATGAGGCAGTGGCTTGCGGTGCTCCTCTACGCGGCCGTGTGCGTGGCGGTCATGGTGCTACTGGCGCGAATGAGCGATCCATGTTGTTGAGGGCCGCCGATCAAGCGCGCGACCGTGGGGGCGCCCCGCTGTCGCTCTGACCGACAACAAGCGCAGACACGAAAGCCGGACCACCCCTTGGCCCTGGAAAGCTCGGGGTGGTCCGGTTGGGATCCCGTCAGGACCCCGGTGCCGATGGTACCGGGGCCTGACGCACGCCTGTTCGGGCGTGGTTGCTGGCTCCGCCGTTGAGACAAGCGAAGGAGAGTGGCGATGGTGTTGGTCAGAGTGGTTCTGCGGGACCACAGCCAAGGGACCACGGCGCGAGGCGAGGGCCGCATGCCGGGTACGGCACACGTAGTGACCACAAGGCGGCATGTCCGGCTGGCGTGCCCCGTCGCCGGGTACGGCTCCCAAGTCTCCGCCGTGATCTGGGCCTTGAACTCAACCCAACCCGCTACCCGCTCGACGTGGACGCCGGGCTGTTGTCGCCTGCGGCCGGTCGGTTCGGTGGACGTCAGGGGTCACCGCGGATTCGTAGGCCGCAGCCCTGGTGTCGGTGCGCCTCCGGTGATGCCTGCTCGTCGTGCAGTCGCACCACGGGCTGATGCGGGCCTGCGTGGGCTGTTCGGCGCTTCTGCGCTGATCACCCCGAACCGTTGCCGATCTGCGCGCGGAGTGGAGGGGGCGCCGCCAAGCGGGGCGGTAGACAGGAGCGGGCGGCGACCCAGCCGCCCGCGCGCGCGACCCGCGCAAGCGGGTCGCCTTGATCCAGTAGAGAAAGTTTGAACGCGTCCACGTCGGCACTGTTCCAGCGCCGCTGCGACGTTCCGGCGAGGACAGCTCACCAGGTCGCGCAGTCCACCCGAGGGCTGACGGTGTATGAGTGCGCGGGCCCTCCTGGAGAAAGACGCCGGTCTCTATCGCCGATACGCGGCCGGACCAAAACCAACTTCATGCGGTGTTGTGGGCTCACGTCCGGCGGAAGCAAGGCGCTTCTGACGGCTCGATACAAGCGCGGCCCGGAAGAACGGCACGAAAGGCACGGGGTGCAGTTGAACGACATGACGAGCGGCCTTGCAGCGGTCAAGGCACTGCTTGCGCAGATCGGGGGCGAGATCGCCGACCTGGAGGACAGGCTCACCGTGGTCAGCGAGGCTCTTGCCGCCGTATCCGTGTCAACTCCGACTCCACCTCGGCAACCCGATCGCTGAGGCTCTTGACCTGCTGGAGAGTTGTGTTCAGCAGGTCCATGACCTCGCTCCACTCCGCGCCCGGCTCGGCAGTCGCCGCGTTCGCCGACTCGGGGCCGGCGGCCGTGTCAATTTCGCCTCCGGCCTTCTCCGGAGCGTTGCGGACGTAGCTGCCACGTCCTTGAACGGAGTAGATCAGCCCTTCTTCGCGCAGGACGCGAAGGGCACTGCGGACGGTCATGTTCGCGATGCCGAAGCGTTCTTCCAGCTCACGCGCGGACGGTAGGCGGTCGCCCGGCTTGATCCGGCCGGATGTGATCTCTTGCCGCAACACATCGGCCGCCAGCAGGTACGGCGGGCGTGAGTCGTCGGTCGGCAGCTTCATGGGCCGAGGATAGCCCGCGTTAGCACACCCAGCACACCCATCCAACCTAGATCTAATAGCTAGCTTGGGTTGACATAGCTAGGTCAGCTAGGTACTACTTGAGTCCGGTCGAACGAGCGACCGGTGAGACGAGGAGAAGAGAAGTGGCTAAGCCGTTTGCGCGAGTGGACGTCAGCGAGTCCCTGTTCATGATCGCGACGCTGCCCGTGCCGAAGGTCAAGAACCAGGAGACAGGGGAGGTCGCTACCGACCGGGCGACGGGGGCGGCGATGTACATCGTCAACCTGCTGGAGACCTCGGGCGGTCAGGCTCAGGTTCTGAAGATCACCGTGGCTGAACCGGGTCTGCCGGAGGGGCTGGCTCCGGGGATGACGGTTCGTCCCGTCAAGCTCATCGCGAGTCCATGGGCGAACGTGTTCGGGGACCAGGTCAACTCTGGCCTGTCCTACCGGGCTGAGGGCCTGGAGCTGGTCAAGTGACTCCGCCTGCGCCGCAGCGCGCTTACCCCGTCGCCCGGTCAGAGGGGGACTCCGATCCCCGGTTCACATTCGGCCTCGTGTCCAACGTGGCGAAAGTGCTCCAGGCCCACGGTTACCCGCCGCTCGTCGTCGGGGCTGACCTGCTTGAGCTGCACATAGCGCTGTTCCATTTCCTCTACGGCAAGGAAGGCGGCAAGTGAATCCAGAGCACGTTGTGGAGGTCGCCCCGATCATCGTCGGGGCGGCCCTCGCCCTCATCCACCTGGTTTCGCTCGCCCGCTACATAGCGGCGGACCGGGAGACGCGGGCGAGCATCCGGCAGGCGTTCCGTATCCGGCGCGGCTGGACCCGGCTGGCGAAGATGCAAGGGCTGTCGGTGACCGACAGGACGCCAACGCTGCTGGCGTCGCTGACCACGAAGCAGGGGCAGACTCCCCAACCTCGCGAGCTGACGCCGACGATCAAGACGGCGGTTGACCGCTATGGCGTCATCGTCACGACGAACACGCTCCCTCGGGTGGGGCTCGATGAGATGCAGAAGGCGGCGCCTCACCTGGCCAACGCCTGGCGGTGCGCGCGTGTCTCGGTCACGCCCCTGGCCCCGGGGAGGCTTCGCATCCGGGCAGTGCGCTCGGATCCCCTGACGCTTCCCACGACGCTTCGGCCGAGTGGACAGGCGCCGGAGGATCTGGGGTCGTGGGACCTGGGGGTGGACGAGTACGCCGAAGCGGTCGCGCTGCGGATGGCGAACATCCCCGGCATCACCGTCGCGGGCCTGCCCGGCTACGGGAAGACGAGCCTGATCAACGGCCTCGTCTGCCGCATGGCGCCCTCTGACGCGATGCAGTTCGCCGTAGCGGACGGGAAGGTCTCCACAGCGGACGAGGGCGACTACGCCGACATGGTCAAGCGGTGCTTTGCCTTCGTCGGTGACGATCTGGCCCATGCGAACGGCTTGTTCAAGAAGCTGGTCGAATTGCGGCGCGAGCGCTCCTCGAACGTCCGGCGCCTGCTGGGTGTGGCGAACATGTGGCACGTCGGCCCCTCTGCTGCCTGGCCGCTCGTGGTCCTGATCATTGACGAGGCGCACACGTACTTCCGCGACTACAAGGGCAGCGACGCCGCCACCAAGCGACTTGCCGCGCTGTCGGCGGAGAACGCCCGGCTCGTGGAGGACCTGGTCAAGAAGGGCCGTTCGGTCGGCATCGTGGTCATCCTGGCCACCCAGAAGGCGACCGGTGACGCGATACCCACCTTCATCCGGGACGTGTGCCCGGTGGGGTTGTCCTTTGCCCAGAAAACCGCTGAGGCGGCTGTTGCCGCTCTGGGGGAGGACATCCGGAACTGGCCGGACGCCAACCCGATCAACCTCCAGGACCCGGCTTACGTCGGGGTCGCCTCGATGGTCTCCCAGGGGCGGGCGGGCTTCACACGGGTCCGCATGCCGTACGTGGCGGACGCCGACGCGGCCACGGTCGCGGCCAATACCGCTCGCCTGACAGCCGATCCGGTGGAACTGCTGTCCCGGATGCTCCCCGGTCCACCGCTGTCCAAGGACGCCACCAATGTGCCCGCCTCCTAGAGCACGCCCCCACCTGAGAGAAAGGAGTACGCCTCATGGCCGCGATGACCGCCTCACCGCCCAACGGGGCCGGGCACGACCGGTTCACCCGGCACACCATCACCGCGGTCATGGCGGTCATCGCCGCTCTGGCCTTCGTCTTCTCCTTCGGCAACGTCTGGGCCCTGGCCCTGCGCCTCGGCATCCCACAGCCGATAGCCCCGCTCGTCGCCCCGATGGTGGACCTGTCCGTGATCGGGCTCCTGGTGGCGCTGCACCACCTGTCGGTGCGAGGTGTGCCGGAAGCTGAACTGAAGCCCGCAACCCGCCTGATGCACCTGTGCGGCCTTCTCACCCTGGCCCTGAACGTCGCCGAACCAATCACCGCAGGACACTACGGCCGCGCCGCGCTGGACACCGTCGCCCCTCTCCTGCTGTTGGGCTGGGGGAAGGTCGGCCCCGCGCTTCTGCGCCACCTGCACGCCTCGGGCACGCCTGCCCCCGAGCACGTTCCCGCAACAACCCGAACGACGGAGCCCACGCCCGTCCCCGCCCAGGCTCCGACTTCGGCGAGCGCTCCCGATGCCGCGCCCATGACCGCACCGGATCCGCTGCTCAAGGCGGCCCGTCGCATCGCCGCCGAGCACCACGACCGCCATGGACAGCAGATCACCCCTGCCCAACTGCGCACACGGCTCGGCGTCGCCCCCGCCCTGGCCGACGCCGTTCACGCCCAGCTCGCGACCGGCTGACACCGCCGCACCGCCGGCGCTTCCACGACCCGCCATCAGGCCATGTCGTCATGCCCCGAGCAGGAACCGAACAGCCGCCAAGCCAACTCGTTCCTGCCCGGGGTGCCCTCCCGAACCACGGAAGGACAGCACCCACAATGACAGCCCCTCTCGACCTGCGTCAGGTCGTCAGTCCCTACCTCCGGGATCTGATCGAGCTGGCCAACCTCGATCGCTTCGACCGTGTCCGCGAACAGGTCGAACGCGTCGGCGGCTGCACCCGTCCGATACAGCTCGTCGGCTCGACGGTGACCCTCGACGCCGCGACTCGTGACGTGCTGCACGCCTACAGCACCGCCGACGAACCGACCGGCCGCCTCCTGGTCGCATGCGGAAACCGACGCGCCACCCGCTGCCCCGCCTGCTCCCGCCTGTACGCCGCCGACACGTACCAACTGATCAAGGCTGGGCTTACGGGCGGGAAGGCCGTGCCCGAAACGGTCCGCGCCCACCCGCGCGTCTTCGCGACCCTCACCGCGCCCTCGTTCGGCCGGGTCCACAACCGCCCGACCACTGCGACGGGCAAGCTCCTGCCCTGCCGCTGCGGTGAGAGCCACACCGCCGATGACTCGACCCTTGGCACGCCGGTGGATCCGCAGACGTACGACTACTGCGGCGCAGTCCTGTTCAACGCACACGCCGGAGCCCTGTGGGCACGCTTCACCACATTCCTGCGGCGGGAGATCGCTGCCCGCGCGGGACTGGCTCAGAAGGAGCTGGCCAACGTTCTGCGGCTCTCCTTCGCGAAGGTCGCCGAATACCAGAAACGCGGCCTGGTCCACTTCCACGCCGTGGTCCGCCTCGACGGCCCGCAGGGCTCAACGGCGCCCCCACCCGCCTGGGCAACGGCCGAGCTGCTGACCGACGCCATCGAGTCGGCGGCGGCCCGCGTCGTGCTCACGGTCGAGTCGGACACGGTCGGCGTGCGGGAACTGCGCTGGGGACGCCAGATCGACGTACGCGAGATCGCGGGGGCCACCGCGGATTCCGACCTGACCGACCGCGCCGTTGCGGCCTACGTCGCGAAGTACGCCACCAAGGGCGCCGAGGGCTCCGGCACGGTCGACCGCTCCCTGTACTGCCACCTGTGCAACGGACGCGGGATGACCACTCCCGTCTTCGACGGCGACCCGATCGAATGCCGGTCCTGCGGCGGTACCGGCATGGCTGAATCGCTGGCCTGCCTGGCGGTGGAACGCCATGTCCGGCAGATGATCCGCACCTGCTGGGACCTCGGCCGACTCCCCGAGTTCGCCGATCTCAAGCTCTGGAAGTGGGCCCACATGCTCGGCTTCCGAGGCCACTTCTCGACCAAGTCCCGCCGCTACTCGACAACGCTCGGCGCGCTCCGGGAGATCCGCCGTGCCTGGCGCACCGAGCAGACCCGCAAACGCCTGGAGCTCCCGGAGCCGAGCGACGCGACCACCCTCGTCCACTCGGACTGGCGCTACCTCGCCTCGGGCTACAGCCCCGGCGAAGAACTCCTAGCCGAAACCGTCCGCCGCGAAAGCGCCATGGCTCTCCAGCTCAAGCACGAAGGGGAGGAATGGCGATGACCACGCCTGGGCGCAACCAGACGCTCAAGCTGCCCGAAGTCCTCGCCGAGCTGCGCATGTCGCGGGCGGCCTTCTACCGCATGCGGGCACGCGGCAAGGGGCCGAAGTGCCTCAAGCTGCCGAACGGCCAAATCCGCGTTCGCCGCTCCGAACTCGACGCCTGGTTTGCCAACTGCGAGGAAACGGCGTGCTGACCTACGACGTGAAGATCTGGAGCATTCGCCACCGAGAGGACCGGTCCAAGCCGTATCAGGTCCGCTGGCGCGTGGGACCCCAGCCCCATGCAAAGAGCTTCAGGATCAAGGCTCAGGCGGAGGGGCGCCTTGCAGAGCTGATGACTGCGCTCCGCAACCGCGAACAGTTCGACGTTGCGACCGGCCTGCCGAGTTCCGAGCTGCACGCGATGCAGTCGCCTACGTGGTTCGCGCATGCCCGCGCATACGCTGCGATGAAGTGGCCGAAGGCGTCGGCGAAGCACCGGGCGGGTATCGCTGATGCCCTGGCGACGGTCACACCGGCTCTGGTGGCGGACAAGCGCGGCGGCCCCGATCCGTCTGTACTGCGGACGGCCTTGTACTCCTGGGCCTTCCGGTTCAGCGTTGGCGATGACGGCAAGTTGAGGCCGCGTTGTGAGGCCGAGACGCCTCCGGCCGAGATCAAGGCTGCTCTCGAATGGATAGGGCGGAAGTCCCTGAAGGTGAGCGACTTCAACACTCCTGCCGTCGTACGCAACGCCCTGGAGGCGCTGTCCCTGCGGCTCGACGGCAAGACCGCCGCCCCGAACACGATCCACCGCAAGCTCACCGTGCTGAGCAACGCCCTGCGATACGCAGTGGAACGCCAGCTACTGGGCTCGGTGCCGCTGGGGACGGTGGACTGGGAAGCACCGGAGACAGACGACGAAATCGACTTCCGCTACGTCCCTGGGCCCCGCCTTGCAAAGAAGCTGATCGCCGCTGTTGGTCGTCAAGGTAGGCGCGGTTGGCATCTTCGCGCCTTCTTCGGCTGCCTGTACTACGCGGGGATGCGACCGGCAGAGGTGACCGCGCTGAGCCTGAACGCGTGCACCCTGCCCGAGTCGGGGTGGGGCGAACTACTCCTCGCCGACAGCACTCCCCGTGTTGGCTCGGGCTGGACGGATTCCGGGGAGTCGTTCGACTCGCGGGGTCTGAAGCGGCGGGCCAGGAAGGCGACCCGTCCGGTACCGATTCCGCCCGTGCTGGTGGCCACGCTCCGCGAGCACCTGACGGAGTACGGGGTCGCTGACGACGGCCGACTCTTTCGCGCCCACCGTGGCGGGCATGTGCTGTCCAAGGAGTACGGAGAGATCTGGAAAGCGGCCCGGCTGGCGGTGCTCAGCCCTCGGGAGTGCAAGACGCCCCTCGCCGAGGTGCCGTATTCCCTGCGTCACGCTGGCGTCTCCCTCTGGCTCAACTCCGGCGTCGCTCCCGCCGAGGTCGCCCGCCGAGCGGGCCACAGCATCGCCGTCCTCTTCCGGTTCTACGCCAAGGTCATCCACGGCAGCCAGCAACGCACGAACGAGCAGATCGAGCAGGCCCTGAAGGAAGCCGACGAAGCGGGAAGTTGATCGACGGTTCTCAGGTTCCGTAGACGGCGGTTGCCCCGCTCGCTGCACCCGTAACTGTGCAACAAGCGGGGCAACATTCACATGTGCATACCACCCTCACGACGCGGCGCCACAACGAGAACCAGGATCACGATGATCGTGAGCAGGTCAGTGGCGGAACCGACGGTGTCAAGAAGGCTGAGCATCACGCAAAGGGCCACAGCCGTGGTGAACGTGGCTGCAGCCGTAGTGCTGACCATGGGACGAAGCCCGGGGCCCTGGACAAAGGAACTAGGCTGGAATTGGTTCATCTGACGTCTCCATGACTTGATGACCTTCGACGGCTCCCTGATTGGCTCAGGGAGCCGTCTGCTTGCCCAACCATCATGAGAGTCACCACAGCAAGCCGATGTCAGCACCAGGCTGACATCGGCCTGGCAGCATGCTGCTATGAACCCGACTGCCGAAGACCGTGTGCGCAACCTCCTGATCGCGCTCTCCGAAGAGGCGTTGGAGCTGGCTACCTCGGCTTTGATGCTTGCCCATCCGATCGACGGCCCGGCCTTCGGGCTTCGCTTCATCCCCGAGCTCAGCCAAGCTGCTCGCCGTTTAGAGCAGTTGACAGTGGCTGCACTTCGACAGAGCGGCGTCTCCTGGGATGTGCTGGCTGAGCGCTACGGCGTAAGCCGCCAATCGATGCACCGGCGCTTGAGTGAGGATGTAGACCGTCAACTTGAGCAGGCGCAACTGTTTCCGGATATGAACCAGGAGCACGCGGAAAGACTCTTGGAGACGGCCTCCGCCTTGGCCTCATTTTTGCAAGAGAGCCTGGTCGACGATTGGGAGGCTGGCCCCAATGCCGCAGATGCACGACGTCGGCAACCACAGTCGTGGTGGCGAGAGAGGGAGGCGGACGGGTGAAGAGCCGCCGCACCTAAACCAACGCCTCGGCACTGTCCAGCACCCGGGCTTCGGACGCTTTCCGAGCGGGAGACGCTAGCCCGAATCTGGTCCACGCCTGGTCCACACAGGCTGGTCAACAATGGGATACCGGCGAGTACGGATGAGACAGGTCACATGCTGAAGGGGTGCCCCATGACACGGGGCACCCCTTCTGACCTGCGCTGTCTCTGACCTCAGCGGAGGGTGTGGGATTTGAACCCACGGTGACATCGCTGCCACGACGGTTTTCAAGACCGTTCCCTTAGGCCGCTCGGGCAACCCTCCTGCGGGCGTCACTGCTGGTGACGGCGCGGAGGTCAGCCTAACGGGGAAGGTCAGCCGTTGTCGCCCTCCCTCGAACCCAGGGTGAGGTCGGTGGTGTGCTCATTGCCGCTGCGCTCGTAGGTCACCTTGACCTTGTCGCCCGGCTTGTGGGTCCAGATCTCGCTGACGAGCTGGGGGCCGCTCTCGATGGTCTTGTTGTCGAGTTTGGTGATCACGTCGCCCGGCTTCAGGCCCGCCTTGTCGGCGGGGCCGCCCGGGGTGATGGCCGGGGTGCCGTTGATGTCCTTCGGGGAGATCTGGGCGCCCTTGCCTTCGTAGCTGTCGTTGCGCAGGACCAGCATCGCCGCGTAGACGGGCTTGCCGGTCTTGATGAGGGTGTCGGCGACCCACTTCGCCTGGTTGATGGGGATGGCGAAGCCGAGGCCCACGCTTCCGGCCTGGCCGCCGCCCCCGAAGGGGTTGTTGCCGCCGCCGTCGGCGGACTGGATCGCCGAGTTGATCCCGATGACGCGGCCGGAGGAGTCGAGCAGGGGGCCTCCGGAGTTGCCGGGGTTGATGGAGGCGTCGGTCTGGATGGCGCTCATGTAGGACGGCTGCGAGCCGTTCTCGCCGCCGGCCGCGACCGGGCGGTCCTTGGCGCTGACGATGCCGGTGGTGACCGTCCCGGACAGGCCGAACGGAGCACCGATCGCGATGGTGGCGTCGCCGACCGCGACCTGGCTGGAGTTGCCGAGCGTCAGGGGCTTCAGCTTGGCGCTGCCCGGCTTGTCGAGCTTGATCACCGCGACGTCGTAGCCCTTGGCGCGGCCCACCACCGACGCCCCGTAGCTCTTGCCGTCGGAGAACGTGACGGACAGCTTGCCCCCGTCCGCCGCGGGCTCGACCACGTGGTTGTTGGTGAGGATGTGGCCTTCCCTGTCGTACACGAAGCCCGTGCCGGTGCCGCTCTGCTGGCCGCCCTCGGCCTTGATGGTGACGACGCTCGGCAGGGCCCGATTCGCTATCCCGGCGACGCTGTCCGGCTTGCGGTTGAGCGCGGCGGGGTCCGCCGACGAGGAGACGGTGGTGCTGGTGGTGCTGGAGTCGGAGTGGTCGGCCGCGACGTAGCCGAGTCCGCCGCCGATCGTGCCCGCCAGCAGGGCGGTGGCCGCCACGATGGCGACGAGTCCGCCCCGGCCGCGGCCACGGGGACCGGGCGGGTTGTGCTGGCCCCAGCCGCTGTGCGGCGGGGGCGGAGGCGGGCCGCCTGCAACGGCGAAGGGCGTGCCCTGGCCGTACGTGGGATTCGGCGTGGGCGCGACATGCGGCACGTTCGGAGCGTGGGGGTGCCCTGGCGTCTGTCCCGGGCCCGGGCCGACCGGGGGCTGCTGGGCGTCGGCAGGCGTGGGCCGGGCCCCGGGAGGCGTCGGCGGCATGGCCGGGTGCGGCGGAGTCGGCTCGCCCGATGAACCCGCTCCGGAAACAGTGGGCATCTGAGCGGTGTGGTCCGTGCCGGGCCCTTCAGGCTCTTCCGCGCCCGTCGGCCAGTTCTCGTGCTCGGTGCTCACAGCTCTCTCCTTCGTCGCACAGTCGCACTCGGTCGCGCAGTCATCCGTCGACTGCCGACCGTCCATCGACCAGACTCGACCATCCGTCGACGGAGGTCCGCCGACCTTCGCACTCAAGAGTCCCCCAAGGGCCGTCGGACCACCGTAAGCAGCCGACTACAAAGGGGCCACCCGACTTTATCTCCACCTGATAGTTACATTTGGGCTGAATGGCGCTCAGCGGGTAGTGGCGCTTGGCCGCGTTCAGGCGAACGCCTACCATGCAGCGATCGAACGCACACGCGGGAGCTCGGACGAATCCGGGCTGAGAGGGCACAGACAGGGTGCCGACCGCCTGAACCTGACCGGGTAATGCCGGCGTAGGGAGCAAGCCGCGATGACGGCACCACCATCTCTTGACGCGCCCAAGATCGGTGCGGCGGACCCGCGGCACCCCGAGGCCCCGCTCGTCCTGGACACCGAGCCCCCGCGACCGCTCGGATTTCGCGACCAGGCGGCCTTCTGGGCGAATCTCGGCGTCAGCCTCCTCGGCTTCTCCGGTGCCGCCTGGGTCCTGACCCCCTCCGGGCATCCCCAGCTGTCGCTGCTCGCCGCGATCACCGCGACCGTCGTGGGCACGGTCGTCGGCACCGCCATGGTCGCCGTCTCCGGCATCCTGGGCACCCGCACCGGTGCTCCCGCCATGGCGATCCTGCGCGGACTCTTCGGCACGAAGCTCTCCTACCTGCCGACCGTGCTCAACATCATCCAGTGCGTCGGCTGGGGCGTCTTCGAGCTCACCGTCATCACCCTCGGCGTCGAGGCCATGACGGACGGGAAGGGCCCCCACTGGCTCTACGTCCTGCTGGCCGGGGCACTCACGACGGCCCTGACGATCAAGCCGCTGGGCTCCGTACGGCTCCTGCGCCGCTACGTCACGATCGCCGTCGGCGTCTCGATGCTGTACTTCACCGTGCAGCTGCTGCGCCAGGACACCCCGTCGCTCAACGAAGGGTCGTGGAGCGGTTTCCTGCCCGCCGTCGACTCGGCGCTCGCGGTCGCGGTCTCGTTCGTCCCCCTGGCCGCCGACTACACGCGCCACTCGCGCTCCACCGCCAAGTCGTTCTGGGGCACCCTCGTCGGCTACTCGACCGCACAGATCTGGTGCTACCTGCTCGGACTGCTGGCACTGCTCCAGGTGGGTGGTGACGCGGACAAGATCTTCGACACGTTCCTCGGAGTCGGCGCCGGATGGGTGTTCTTCGCCGTCCTGGTCGTCCGCGAGGTGGACCAGTCGTTCGCGAACGTCTACTCCACCGCGATGTCCGTGCACAACCTCCTGCCGAAGGTCGACAGGCGGGTGCTCTGCCTGGGTATAGGCACGCTGGTCACCGTTCTGGCGATGATGGTGGACGACTTCTCGACCTATGAGAGCTTCCTCTATCTCATCGGGTCGGTCTTCGTGCCGATGTTCGCGGTCACCGCCGTCGACTTCTTCCTCGGCAGCGGACGGCGCGGCTGGGACATGTCGCAGGACGCACCCGTGCGCTGGGTGATGCTCGTGCCGTGGGCGCTCGGCTTCTCCGCGTACCAGCTGATCAATCCGACGCAGCTGACCGGGTGGGCCGACTTCTGGCCCAGGTTCTGGGCCGACGCCCAGAACGCCACCGGAATCCACGCGACGGTGTGGACCTCGGCCTCCCTGTTCTCGTTCTTCACCGCGGGTTCGGCCACCCTGGCCCTGGCCGTCATCGGCAGGCAGCGCGCGGTGGCACGATGATCGGGTGACCTCCGTGCCCCTCCCCCATGGCCTCGCCCACAAGAGCATCCAGGTCGTCGCCCACCGCGGCTCCTCGGAAGACGTGCCCGAGCACACCCTCGCCGCCTACCGCAAGGCGATCGAGGACGGGGCGGACGCCCTGGAGTGCGATGTCCGGCTGACCGCGGACGGGCACCTGGTGTGCGTGCACGATCGGAGGGTGAACCGGACGTCCAACGGCCGCGGCGCCGTCTCCGCGCTGGAGCTGGCGGATCTGGCCGCGCTGGACTTCGGGTCGTGGAAGCCGGAGGACGACGCGGAGGCCACCGACGACACCCGGCTCACCTTCGAGGGGGGCGAGCTGCGGTCGGTGCTCACACTCGAGCGGCTGCTCGAACTGGTCGCCGACGCCGACCGCCGGGTGGAGCTCGCGATCGAGACCAAGCACCCCACGCGCTACGCGGGGCAGGTCGAGACGAAGCTGCTGGAGATGCTGCGGCGCTTCGGCCTCGACCGACCCGGGCCGGGGGAGTCCTCCGCGGTGCGGGTGATGAGCTTCTCGTCCCGCTCACTGCGGCGCATCCAGGCGGGTGCCCCCGAGCTGCCGACGGTCTACCTCATGCAGTACGTCACACCGCGTATCCGGGACGGGCGGCTGCCCGCGGGGGTGCGCATCGCCGGGCCGGGGATACGGATCCTGCGCTCGCATCCGGGTTTCGTCGCCAGGCTGCACCGCGAGGGACACCGGGTGCACGTATGGACGGTCAACGAGCCCGGGGACGTCGAGCTGTGCGTCCGGCTGGGTGTGGACGCCATCATCACCAACCGCCCGAAAGAGGTTCTGCGGCAACTGGGGCGGGGCTGACGCGGGACGCCGGCCCTTGCCCGAACGGGCGATACGGGCCGTGAACAGCCTGGCGGAAGCGGCCAGTCCTTACAGGTAGTGCGCGGGCGCGTTCGGAACGTGTTCGACCTCTGGTCTGATCCAAGAGTTCCGGACAGGGCAGTTTCCGCCACGTGGCGGCGGGGCATTCACTCCGTGGCGTGGGGTGAAGGAGGTCTCGGGGGTGGCGTTCGTGGTGGCGCAGGAGGTGCCGACGACCTCGACCATGGCCCTTCCCCATGGTCCGGCGGGTGTTGGCACGGCGCGGCGCAGGCTGCGCGAGGAGTTGACCGAATGCGGCGCTCCGGATGCCGTTGTCGATGACGCGGTGCTCATCCTGTCCGAGCTTCTCAGCAACTCGTGCCGGCATGCCCGGCCGCTGGACGGCCCGTGCGCCGTCAATGGGCACCACGTCCGGCAGGACCGGCGTCGGCTCAACGGAGAGCCGCGGCACAGCGAGCCGCGGCACAGCGAGCCGGGGCACAGCGAGCCGGGGCACAGGGAGCCGGGGCACAGGGAGCCGGGCCACGGCGAGCCAAGGCAGGGAGAGTCAAGGCAGGGAGAGCCGGGGCACGGCGAGCGGGGGAGCAACGGGGAGCGGGGGAGCAACGGGGAGCCGAGGAACGAGGAGTCCCGCAGCGAGGACGCCGCCGAGGGCGGTATCCGCTGCGGCTGGATGGTCGGCGACGACGGACTGCTCACCCTCGAGGTGACCGACGGCGGCGGACCCACGCGTCCGATGCCCTCGAGCCCGTCGCTGACGGCCAAGGGCGGGCGCGGTCTCGGCATCGTCGGACAGCTGGCGCTGAAATGGGGGGTCCGAGACGCGCCCGGCGAGGTGACGGTGTGGGCGGTGCTTCCGGTGCGCGCCCGGCACGCCCGCAGGCACGGCTTCCCGGGTGCGGTGGCAGTACCCTCGGTAACCGTTCCGGCCATGGGGGAGACCGTCGGGTTCGACCGTGACTTCGACGATCCCTTCGACGACCTGGCCTGAGCGGCGGCCCAGCGGTACTAGGCTCCGGGCGGTACCGTATCCGCACCGGGAGAAGACTCAAGCCATGGCCAAGAAGCGGCAGAACACCAAGGCCCGTGGGGCGCAGCCGTCCACCAGGATCACGGACGGTGAGATCCCGGTCGTCGGCGCACGGGAGCCCTGCCCGTGCGGTTCGAACCGCCGGTACAAGGCCTGCCACGGCCGTGAGGCGGCCCACGCGGTGCAGCATCTGGTGCGGCGCCCGTTCGAGGGACTTCCGGGCGAGTGCGACTGGGTGGCGCTGCGCGAGTTGGTGCCCGCGGCGACGGCCACGCTGACCCTTGCCAAGGGAATGCCCGAGGATGTGCCGTCCCTGACGCTGGCCACGGTGCTGCCGATGGCCTGGAACGCGATCCGGCGCGACAACGGCGCCGTGCTCCTCGGCCTGCAGAACGACGCCGCGTCCGGCGACATCAGCCGCGACCTCGCGGACACCCTCCAGCGGGCGCTCACCGCGGAGCCGGGCTCGCCCGTCGCAGGCGAGCGGCCGTCGGGCGACGGTCCGCGGCTTCAGGACCTGCTGGACACGAGCGCGACGTTCGAGCCCGTCGTCCACAGCGGTTTCGAGTTCTGGCTGGAGGACGCGGAGGCGGCCACCGGCGAGGTCGCGGCCTCGCTGGAGCGGGCCAACGCCGCGGCGATCCCGACCGTGCGGCTGACCGGTGTGGAGGCCGCCTACTGGTGCTCGACGCCGGAGAAGAACCACCTGCGCTGGGTGGTGTCCCATCCGGAGGAGAAGCTCCTCGACGCTCTGGCGCGCCTGCACGCGGCCGGGGCGTCCAGCCTGGGCGAGGACACCCGCCTGGTGGGCTCGTTCCGCGCGCACGGTCTCGTCGTGCCGGTGTGGGACCTGCCGACCTCGATGCAGGCTGACGAGGTCGAGAAGCCGGCCGCGGCATTCGCGGAGCGGCTGGGTGAGGCCCTGGCGGTGGACGCGTCCCTGACCGGTGACGAGCGTCGTGCCCGCAGCGGTCTTTCCAACCGGCAGATCACTCTCAGCTGATCGCGGCTGATCGAGTTCGTCTTTTCTCGCCGAGAAGGCGGTCTATCGGCCGTACCCCGCTGCCTCATGCCTATGAGGGACCGCTCTCTCCGTGAACTTGGGCCTTAGCAGCACGGTGCGTACCAGGGCGAATTCAGGAGCCCGCCTTAGGTGCCCGGAGGACGTGAGACCCGTCACAACTAGCGTCTCCAGCACGTCATTCGACGTAGAAACCATCCCTCCAGAATTTGCGAACGGGCGATCTCTTGTTACCGTTTGGACAGCCCGGTCGCTGGTGCATCCCCCGTCGCCAGCGGCCGGGCCCTTCCATGTCCGGTCCTTCTCCGGACCCGGCGGCTCCGTCAAGCGTTGCGCCGCCTCGAATGCAATTCATATGGGAGCCTCCGCCTTCGTGGCGGACTGCTTCTCGGGGATCCGCTTCGGGGCCGCTGCGGGGCCTACGTCGGCCCTACTGCCCGGGAGCGTTGCTCCCCGAGCGCATCAGCATCCGGGAGCCGTCCTCCGTCGCCACTTCGGCGACGGCGCTGTCGAGCCCGGTGGCCCCCGAGGCCGACGCGGCCGCCCCTGCCGACTCCGGCGCCCCCGCCTCGGACCCCGAAGACACGCCCGGCGATGCCTGCGACGGTGCCGGCAACGACCTGCGGCGGGGCGTCTCGCATGTTCCGCTGGACCTCGCGGCCGCGACCGAGCAGTGCACCTGCACCGTCCGACCGTCCTCACGCATCAGGGTGAGGACCATGCGCAACGGGTCACCGGTCGCGTTCCGGTAGTACGAACGCGCCCAGGTCCGGCCTGCCTCCGTGAGCACACAGGTCTGTGTCTTCAGGCCCTCCGGCGAGGTGACCTCCGGGCCGCAGGACGCGCCCGCAGTCCGACCGTCGTTGGCCTCGTCCGTCCTGCCTGCCTCCCCTGCCTCCCCTGTCTCGCCAGGCTCATCCGTCTCGCCAGCCTCGCCCGCCTCATCAGTTGCACTCAGCGGGGGCAGGTCGAACAGGGACAAGGAGTGGGCGGCGGATTCCACCGGATCGGGATGCTCCGCCGAGGCGATCCGCGATGCTTCCCCCGGCTCTGCCGGGACCGCGCGCGGGGAGGCCTCGACGGCGCCACCGGAGCGGTGCTGTCCGATGGCGTCGAAAGCGGGGCCGGCGCTCGCCGCCGCCAGCGGGAGAGCGGCGGCCAGGAAGACCACGCTCGCCAGTGCGACAGTCCGCAGATTCGCCGAGCGCTCCATGGGGGGCCTGCCCTGTATGTGTGATTGATCCCGCTGTGCCGGAATCGTGGAACCGAAGATCCCGAGGGTAGCGCGGGCAAGCACGATGAAACGCCGCGCGAGCACCCGTTTGCAGTACTCAACGCGCCGTCAGACCGCTTTTGGCTCAAGGGTGATCAGCGATGGCCGGGCTTGAACGGCGCGGCCACCACGAACGAGTGCGGCAGCCGGTCACCCGTGCGTGCGTCAGAACGCCAGGCGGCTGCCGTCCGGCTCACTCGCGCTCGCGGCCACCAATGTGGTGACCACCGACTCGATCGTCGGCAGCCAGGGCACCCCGTTGGCGGCCGGAGGCCGTTCCCAGCGCAGATTCCCGCCCGCGGTCTCCGACGGCGGCAGCACGATGTAGCCGCCGCTGCCGTGGTAGCGCAATGAAGTCGGCACCCAGTCCTGCTGATCGAGCAGTTCGCCCAACTCATCGAGTGAGTAGGGCTGCACGAGCAGCATGAAGCGTGTCGGCGAGGCCACCACCGGGCCGAGCGGAACGCCCACCCGGTCGAACGCGGCCAGCGCCCGTGCCCCGGCCGGCGCGGGCAGGCTCACGGCGGCCACCTTCGTACCGGTGGCGAGGACGATGGGCGCGTCGGGGCGGTTGGTCCACCACCAGCGGACCATGCGCGGGTCGCATGTGGCGGCGAGCAGTCCGGGGTCCTGCGGATGCGCGCCCGGCACCACGCAGTCGGGGCGTGGGCAGGAGCAGAGCTCCTCGCTCCGTGGAACCGGCGGTGGGCTCTCCCGGCTCCTGCGGCTCCCGCGGGCGCAGGAGACGAGGAACGAGCGGATCGACCCACGGGCCCCTCGGCTCTGCCACGCCTGGCGGGTCTGCAAACCCGCCCCCGGCACCACGGGCCACTGCCACTGCTCGGCGTAGGTCAGCGCGGCGCCGAGCAGCGCCGACCTGGTCCTGCGTCGCCTTACGAGGATCTCACGCATGTGCGCTCGTTCCTTTCCGCTAGCGCTCAAGGATCATCCGCACGTAACACCAACGACGCCACGTACCGCCGCACCGCCAGGTACCAGGCAGCGCATCACGCTCCGCACGTGGCTCGGAACATGGCGCGGGGTGGCGCACAGGTGGCGATTGGCGGCTGTAGCCCCCTGGGTGTTTCACACCCTGCCACTCGGGGGATGACACGGGGTTGCCTGTCTATTGTGGCCGCCCGGTCGAGCATGGCGCATTGTCTGTTTAGACGCACGGGCGGCCCTACCAGTTCCGCCCAATGGATGACGGGCTTGTGCTGCGGCTTCCCCTCCGCTGCCCTCCCATCGTACGTACCCGTGGCCATCGATATGACGCGTAGTCGAAAAGGTCTGGACTGCACAGAATTGACGCAATCGAGTGGCTTTTCAGCCAACCATGATCGCCCTCGACACCAGCCCCGCGACCTGGGCAATCCTGGACATCCCAGAGTGGGTGCGTGTACAAGTGGAGAGGTTGATAGCGGAGCAGCACAACATGGGGGTTTGCGATGCTATTGCAGGAAACAGACCGATACGGCCAGGTTCCCAATAACCCCACAAATGCCCCCAAGAGGGATATTTGCTCCGCGGAGACCAAATGCACAGACAGACCTGTGCCATGACCAGCGCGCACTTCTCCGAAGTGGCTGGAATTGACGCTTCCGCACAACCTCCTGCGCAACGCCCCGCCCCTCGGGACACCACCGGTCGGCCCGTCGAGCAGCTCGCCGCCGTGCAGGACCGACTGGCGTCCTGGTTGTCCGATCTCACCACCCTGCACGAGCTGACCGAACGCCTCGCCAGGACCGACTCCCTCGACACCACCCTCCACGAACTGCTGCAGGCCGGGGCCGCCCTCGTAGGAGCCCAGCGCGGCGTGGCCGTCCTCGAACCCG
Source organism: Wenjunlia tyrosinilytica (assembly GCF_014646055.1). Taxonomy (GTDB): domain Bacteria; phylum Actinomycetota; class Actinomycetes; order Streptomycetales; family Streptomycetaceae; genus Wenjunlia; species Wenjunlia tyrosinilytica. Next base: position 168,195 of record NZ_BMMS01000008.1, on the reverse strand, counting down.
CCGACGGACAGGGCCCCAACACCACCGTCGGCCTCGGGCTGGAACGGTCGGACATCGGCACCCTCGAGACGGTCCCCCGCGAGGCCGCCGTATACGGCCGGGCCCTGGACGCCGAGATCCCCGCATCCTCCCGCCAGACGCCCGCAACGGAGGGCGCGAGCGGCGAGACGCCCCCGGATCTGCTCCACCCCGACATCGCCGCGGACCTGTCCCTGCCCCCGCGGCACCGCGAGGTCGCCTCCCAACTCGGCATCGGCGCCAGCTACGCGCTGCGCCTGACCGCCGAGACCACGGGCACACTCGGCGCCGTCGTGTGGATGTACGACGAGCCCGCCGAGCCGACCGAGCGGCAGCGGCACCTCGCCGGTCTGTACTGCTCGTTCGCCGCCGAACTCCTGGCCAAGCACCTGCGCCTGGCCCGGGCACAGCGCGATGTGCGGACGCTGCGCGAGGGGTTGCTGCCCGCGCGGCTTCCACGGGTGCCGGGAGTGTGCCTGGGCATGCGTCACCGCAGCGGCACCGCCGGCGGCGGCCACTGGTACGACGCGCTCGCCCTGCCCGAGGGCGCGCTCGGCCTCTCCGTCGGCGCGGTCACCGGCACAGGACCGGGCGCCGCCGCCGTCATGGGGCGGCTGCGGGCCTCGTTGCGTGCCTACGCCGTCATGGAGGGCGAGGACCCCGTCGCCGTCCTGTCCGATCTGGAGCTCCTGCTCCAACTGACGGAGCCGGCCCGGTCGGCCACTGCGCTGTTCGCCTACGCCGAGCCCGCCCAGCACCGTCTCGTGCTCGCCGGAGCGGGGCACTGCCCGCCGCTGTTGGTGGGGGAGCGGCGCGTGGAGTTCGTGGAGACCTCGCTGTCCGCGCCGCTGGGGATGCTCAGCTGCTGGGAGGCACCCAGCGTGGAGATGTCGCTGGAGCCGGGCGAGACGCTCGTTCTCTACACCGACGGCCTGCTGCACCGCGGCGGCGGCACCCTGGACCAGTCGTTCGCCAGGCTGCACACCGCGGCCGCCCGGGCGCCGCGCGAGACACGTGAGGATCCCGACCTTCTCTGCGAGCACCTGCTGTCCGCCTGCCTGCCGGATGACGCCGACGCCGCCGAGAGCACCGAGGACATCGTCCTGCTGGCCGCCCGCTTCGAATGAGGCCGGCTCCCTGCGGCCCGTTCGCGCTGAGGCCCGCTCCCCCTGCGGCCCGTTCGCGCTGAGGCCCGTTCGCACTGCGGCCCGTTCCCACCGCGCCGACGCCGGCGAGGTCAGCCGCGGCCGCGGCCCGTTCCATTCCGCGCGGATCGATACGGGATGGGCCCATACGTACGATGGGCAGGCGTACTCAACGAGGAGGCAGAACGTGACCGAGGACCACGCGGCCCAGCAGTCCGAGACCCTTGACACCGGCGAGCAGGAGCAGCCGATCAAGGGGCGGAAGAACGGCCTCTACCCCGAGGTCTCGCCCCAGCTCGCCGACCTGATGAAGTCCGGCTGGGCCGATACCGAGCTGCGCGACCTCGAGCCCATCGAGCAGGCGGGGCTCGCGGCCGAACGCCGGGCCAGGCTGTCCGCCCGATTCCCGGGCGAGCGTCTGATCGTCCCGGCGGGCAATCTGAGGACGCGGTCCAACGACACCGAGTACCCGTTCCGCGCGTCCTGCGACTACGTCTACCTCACCGGTGACCAGACCCAGGACGCCGTGCTCGTCATGGAGCCGTCCGCGTCCGGCGGCCACGAGGCGACCGCCTACCTGCTGCCGAGGTCCAACCGGGAGAACGGCGAGTTCTGGCTCGACGGCCAGGGTGAGCTCTGGGTCGGCCGCAGGCACAGCCTCGCCGAGGCCGAGCGGCTGCTGGGTCTGCCCTGCCGCGACGTGCGCAAGGCCGGTGACGAGATCAAGGCCGCCGCCGCCGTGCCCACCCGGATCGTCCGCGGCCACGACGCGGCCCTCGAAGCCGTCGTGGCCGAGATCACCGGTCCTTCCGAGGACACCGAGGAGCGCGACCGGGAGCTGAAGACCTCTCTCGACGAGCTTCGCCTGGTCAAGGACGAATGGGAGATCGGCGAGCTGCAGAAGGCCGTGGACTCCACGGTCCGCGGCTTCCACGACGTCGTGGCCGTGCTCGACAAGGCCACGTCCACCTCCGAGCGCTACATCGAGGGCACCTTCTTCCTGCGCGCCCGCGTCGAGGGCAACGACGTCGGCTACGGCACCATCGCCGCCTCCGGTGCCCACGCCTGCACCCTCCACTGGGTGCGCAACGACGGCCCGGTCAACCCCGGCGACCTGCTCCTGCTCGACGCCGGCGTGGAGACCAGGACGCTCTACACCGCCGACGTCACCCGCACCCTGCCCGTCGACGGCACCTTCACCGACGTCCAGCGCCGTGTCTACGACGCGGTGTACGAGGCCCAGGAGGCGGGCATCGCGGCCGTGAAGCCGGGCGCCGCATACCGCGACTTCCACGACGCCTCACAGCGGGTGCTCGCCGAGAAGCTCGTCGAGTGGGGGCTCATCGAGGGGCCGGTCGAGCGTGTGCTGGAGCTGGGTCTGCAGCGCCGCTACTCCCTCCACGGCACCGGCCACATGCTGGGCCTGGACGTGCACGACTGCGCGGTGGCGCGGACCGAGACGTACGTAGACGGGACGCTCGAGCCCGGGATGGTGCTCACCGTCGAGCCCGGCCTGTACTTCCAGTCCGACGACCTGACCGTGCCGCAGGAGTACCGGGGCATCGGCGTGCGGATCGAGGACGACATCCTGGTGACCGCCGACGGCAACCGGAACCTCTCCGCCGACCTGCCGCGCCGCGGCGACGAGGTCGAGGCCTGGGTGCTGAGCCTGCGCCCCAGCGACAACGTCTGACATTCGAGCGCCCGAGTGGGGCGCTCCGAGGCAGAGCCGCGCGGGGGCTCCGGGCGGGTCGCCGCGCGGCTACGAGGCCTTCAGCAGGGCGTCGTCACGCCACTTCAGCGCCTTGTCGAAGCTGACGACGGCGCCGCGCGGCGGGTAGTTGCGGAACTGGACGTGGTCGGCCAGCGCCTCGATCAGATACATCCCGCGGCCGCTCTCGGCGGAGAGCGCGGCGAGGTCCGCGAGTTCCAGGCTCCGCTCGAGGATCACGGACGTGGGGCTCGACGGGGCGTTCGGCGGGGCACCTTTGACGCCGTTCGACGCGGCACCGCTCGCTCCCGCGCCGCTCGCTCCTCCGCCACTCGCTCCCGCGCCACTCGCTCCGGCGCCCGGAGCAGCGGCACCGTTCGACGCGGCACCGTTCATGGCGGCACCCGACGCGAGACCGTTCGACGTGGCACCGTTCGCGACATTTTTCGCTTTTGGGAGAATTGTTCCGTTGGGCCCGGCAGCGCTCCTCGGCCCCGCCCGGTTCGCACCGGTGCCGGTGGCACGGGCGCCATTGACCCCTGAAGCACCGGGCCCGGCGCCGGTTCGGTCGGCGCCGGGCGAGGTGTCCGGGCAGGTCAGGAGCGGGCTGCCCTCGGGGAAGCCGGGGCCGGAGTCACGCACTTCGATGCGGCATCGGTCCCCGTCGATGCGTGCCGTGACGAGGTATCCGTCGTCGGATCCCGAGCGGGCGTCGGCCGCGTGCTCGACGGCGTTGGCACACGCTTCGGACAGTGCGACCCCGAGTTCGTAGCTGATGTCGGGATCCACTCCGGCGGTGTCCATCGTGCCGAGCAGAATGCGTCGGGCGAGCGGGACGCTCGCAGCCTCGCGCCGCAAGTGGAGGGTCCACCAGATGCTCATGCTTCAGCCTCCTGGCTGCGGCTCGACATACCACTACGTATTGCCGGATGGAAGTGGTGCTAAGCCTGTTTTGGCCTCCTCACCGCCCGTTCGGCGGATGCGGAAGGCGGCTGCGGACGTGTAGGGCGTACGCCCCCACAGGTTGACCCCGCCCTCTGCGCCACCCATAGCCAGGTGAGAGGATGACCGCGCCATGCCCACCTTCACTCGCGCCGCAGTGGACCTGCGACTGACCAGAGCCGCGGTGTTCTCCGCGGTCTGCGTCGTGCTGGCCGCCGCCGGGCACGGCGCGGCGTCGGGCGGTTCCGTGCCGCTGTGGGCCCTGGCGGCGGGCTGGCCGGCCGTCTTCGCCGTCGCGGCGTCCCTCGCCGGGAGGGAGCGCTCCCTCGTCGGCATAGCGGGGTCCCTCCTCGGCGGGCAGTTGGTCCTGCACACCTTGTTCCGCGTCGGTCAGAACGTGGGCCACGGCGCCGCTCGGAACCAGGTCACCACGGGACACTCCCATCCGCTGTCCCAGCTCGAGCTGATCGCGGCTCGGCTGCTGTGCCCCACCGTCGGCCACACCGCCCCCTCGGGAGCGGTGCCCGGCGGTGCGCACACCGAGGACCTGGGTCATACCGCGCTCAACTCCGGCGCCTACAGCACCACCGCGCCCTCCGAGATGTGCGGTGTGCTCTCCTCCGCCGCGCCGATGATCATCGGCCATCTCGCCGCCGCCCTCGCCGCGGGCTGGTTCCTCCACCGGGGCGAGGCGGCGCTGTGGCGGCTGGTGCACCTGACCGGGCGGGCCGCACAGGTCGCCGGGTCCGCGCTGCGGTCGGCGCTCGCGCTGGTCCGGGCCATGCTCGACGGGACGCCGGGCACCGCTTCCCCGCGAGGGCTCGCCGCGGCCACCGCCGAACCGGCCGGTCCGCGCCCCGCACTCCTCCAGCACTGTGTCGTCCTGCGCGGTCCGCCCGCGCTCGCCCTCGCGGCCTGACCTCCGCCTGCCGTCTCGGCAGCACGGGTCCGGGGCCGCGGCAGCGCTTCCCACCTGGGATCCCCACGACACTTCCGCACGCCGGTCGATCGGCCGCGCGTGCCCGCTCCGGATGGAGTCCGCATGAAGACCCGTATCGCCACCGTCGGCCTGATCGCCGGTTCCGCCGTCCTCCTGCTGGCCGGCCCCGCCTTCGCGCATGTCACCGTCAACCCGGACGAGGCCGAACAGGGGGGCTACACCAAGCTGACCTTCAAGGTCCCCAACGAGCGTGACGACGCCGCGACCACCAAGGTCGAGGTCAACCTTCCCACCGACCACCCGCTGGCCTCCGTGTCGACCACCCCGGTCGCCGGATGGAAGGTGCAGGTCACCAAGGCGAAGCTGGACAAGCCGATCAAGACCGACGACGGCCAGGTCACCGAGGCCGTCACCAAGGTCACATGGTCGGGAGGGAAGATCAATCCAGGTGAGTTCCTGGAGTTCCCGATCTCCGTGGGACCGCTTCCCACCGACACCGACAAGCTGGTCTTCAAGGCGCTGCAGACGTACGCGGGCGGCGAGGTCGTCCGCTGGATCCAGGAGCCCGAGGAGGGCCAGGCCGAGCCCGACAACCCCGCCCCGGTGCTCACCCTCACCAAGGCCACCGGTGAGGGCCACCACGGCGGCGCCGCCGGTGCCTCGGACGACCACTCCGCCGACAAGGCGGGAGACACCGCCGGAGGCGACAAGGCAGCCGGAGGCGACAAGGCAGCCGGGGGACACGACGAGGCCTCCTCCGACACCAGCGACACCACGGCACGCACACTGGGCATCGTCGGCATCGTCGTGGGAGTGATCGGTACCGGGATCGGCTTCGCCGGTCTGCGCCGCCGCAACAGCGCTCCCTCGGCCTGACGGCCCCACGCGGGCGGGCCCCGGCACGGCCAGGACGGGCCGGGGCTCCCCGCGAGCCATGAACCCATGAAACGTCAAGGGACTCCCATGCTCCCCAGCAAGACCCTGCGCCTCGCCGCCGCCACCGTGAGCGCCCTCGCCCTGGCGCTCACCGCCGTCGGCTGCGGTTCCTCCGGGGCCGGTACCGGTTCCTCGGACTCACCCGCCGAGATCTCCGTGGACAAGGCCAACACCCCTTACCAGGGGACCCCGCTCGAGCAGCCGTTCGCCAAGCCCGACGTGACCTTGACCGACACCAGCGGTAAGCCCTTCGACCTGCGGACGCGGACGAAGGGCAGGGTCACCCTGCTGTACTTCGGCTACACCCACTGCCCCGACGTCTGCCCGACGACGATGAGCGACCTGGCACTCGCCAAGCAAGCGCTCCCCAAGGCCGACCGGAAGAAGGTCGACGTCGTCATGGTCACCACCGACCCGGACCGGGACACCCCCGGGCACCTGCGGACGTGGCTGGACGCGATGGACAAGTCGTTCATCGGTCTCACCGGCAGGTTCGAGGACATCAAGGCGGCCGCCAGGACCATCGGCGCGGATGTGGCCAAGCCGAAGAAGGAGAAGGACGGCAGCGTCACCGTCGAGCACGGCGCCCAGGTGGTGGCGTTCTCGGCCGCCGACGGCAAGGGACATGTGCTGTACACGGCGGGCACGTCGCTCGCCCAGTTCAAGCACGACATGCCCCTGCTGGTGAAGGGCGTCAGGCCGTGAGCTCCACGGCGGACGGGACGAAGGCCGAGGCAGTGGCGCAGGCGGGCGGCGACGAGACGAAGCCGGCGCCCGTGAAGGACCGGACCGCGTGTGCGGGCGCGCTCGTCGCGGTGGCCGCTCTCGCCCTGCTCACCGGCTGCGGCTCGTCGGGGGCCGGCGGCTCCGGCGACGGCGCGGGCGCCAAGCCCCGGCTGAGCGTCGAGGACCCCTATGTCCCCAGGCCCGCGTCCGCCGACATGGCGGCCGGATACCTGACCGTGCGCAACACCGGCAAGGCCGCCGACCGCCTCACCGAGGTGACCAGCGACCTCACCGACGACGTCACGATGCACCGCACCTCCGGCGCCGGGATGGAACAGGTCGACGGCTTCGAGATCCCCGCGGGAGGCAGGCTCGTCCTCAGCCGCGGCGGCAACCACTTGATGCTGATGGGCCTGTCCGCCCGGCCGGAGGTGGGTGAGAAGGTGAGGTTCGAACTTCACTTCGCGACGTCGGGCACGATCGGTGTCAAGGTCCCGGTCGAACCCATGACGTACCGGCCCCCGGCCGAGAAGACCGGCAGTTGAGGAGCCCAGCGATGGCGTCCGTGTCCGCCCCCCGGCGACCCGCGCGTGCGCGCCGCGCCGGAGCGCTGCTGGTGGTGCTCGGCACCGCGATAGCCGTGCTCCTCGCCTCCGCGCTGCCCGCGTCCGCGCACGCCGCCCTGATCGGCACCGATCCCGCCCAGGGCTCGATCGTGCAGACGGCGCCCCAGCAGGTGACCCTCACCTTCTCCGAGTCCGTGATCGTCTCCGCCGGCTCCGTGCGCGTCCTCGACCCGGAGGGCAAGCAGGTCGACGACGGCCGCGCACGGCACGCGGACGGCAGGAACGGCACCGCCCGGGCGAGACTGCACGCGGGGCTTCCGGACGGCACCTTCACCGTCGCCTGGCACGTGGTCTCCGCGGACAGCCACCCGATCTCGGGCGCGTTCACCTTCTCCATCGGCAAGCAGTCGGCGACCAAGGTCTCCGTCCAGGCGCCGACGGTCGGCGGCGGAGCGGCCGGAGGACTCTACGACACCGCCCGGTACCTCGCCTACGGAGGCTTCGCCCTCCTCGTCGGGGCGGCCGGCTTCACCCTGGTGTGCTGGAGCAACGGCGGGGGGCGTCGGCCGATGCAGCGACTGCTCCTCACCGGCTGGTCGGCCCTCCTCGTCTGCACGATCGCCCAGCTCATGCTGCGCGGCCCCTATGAGAGCGGGAGCGGTGTCGGGGACGCCTTCGACCTGGAAGCCCTGCGCGCCACCCTCGAGACCAAGCCCGGCGCCGCGCTGGCGGTGCGGCTGCTCCTGCTCGCGGGGGCCGGGGCGTTCCTCGCGGTCCTGGTCGGGCAGTCCGAGCGCAAGGCGCAGCGGGACGTCCGGCTCGGCCTGATCGTCGCGGGCGAGGTCCTCGCGGTGGGGCTGGCCAGCACCTGGGCGGTCATGGAGCACGCCTCGGTCGGCTTGCAGACGGGTGTGGCCATCCCCGTCGACGTCGTCCACCTCGTGGCGATGGCGACATGGCTCGGCGGCCTGGCGGCGCTCCTCACCGCCCTCTACGTCCCCGACGGGCCGCAGATCGAGACCGAGGCCGTGGAGCGGTTCTCCAAGATCGCTTTCACATGCGTCGTCCTGCTCGTCGGCACGGGTGTGTACCAGTCGTGGCGGCAGGTCGGCTCGTGGAACGCCCTGGGCTCGACCCACTACGGCAAGCTGCTGATCGCCAAGCTGGTCGCGGTCGCCGCGTTGCTCTGCGCGGGCTGGTACTCACGGCGCTGGACCAGGCGGATGCGCACGCTCTCGGTCGCCGACTCGGACTCGTCGGAGCCCGTCACCTTCAGCGCGGAGGTGAAGAAGCCCGCCGCCAAGAGCGGCAACCCCGCCCGCGCCGCCGAGCTCGCCCGCCAGCGCGCGGCGATAGCGGCCGCCCGCGCCAAGCGCGAGCGCGACGCCAACCCGAACCGGTCCATGCTGCGCGGCTCGGTGGTCGCCGAAGTCGCCATCGCCGTCGTGGTGCTGACGATCACTACGCTGCTGACCACGACGGAGCCCGCCCGGACCGTGGAAGAAAGCGGTGCCCAGGCCGCGAACTCCCTTCCCCGGCCGGCCAAACCTGTCAATGCGGTGATCCCCTACGACACCGGCGGCAAGAACGGCAAGGGCACGGCTACCGTCGACCTCGATCCCGCCCGCAAGGGTGACAATGTGCTGCATGTGCGACTCACCGACACCAAGGGCGCTCCGGTCGACGTGGCCGAGCTGAAAGTGGCGTTCACGCTGAAGAAGAAGGCTCTCGGCCCGCTCGCCGTGGGCCTCGAGCACATCGACGTCGGCCACTGGACGGCCGGCGGGGTTCAGCTCCCCCTGTCCGGCACATGGGAGCTGTCGGTGTCGGTGCGCACCTCCGACATCGACGAAGTGACCGAGACGAAGAAGATCGAGATCGGCTAGATCGTGCCAGACCAGCAAGTGGACCAGAACCCGAACGAGACCGGCGACGAGGCGGCGGACCGGGCCGGAGCCCGGGCAACGGACCGGGCCGGGGATCAGGCGACGGACCGGGCCGGAGCCCAGGCAACGGACCGGGCCGGGGATCCAGCGGGCCCGGCCCGGGATCAGGCGACGGTCGAGTCGGCCGGCGCCTCGGCCGACCCGTCGGCGGACACCTCGGCCGCGCTGCCGTCCCAGGCGTCCGCCACCCGGGCCACGCCGGCGGCGGACCACACGGACCGGGCCCCCGGCGACCGGCCGGACGAGCGCAGGAAGCTGTCGCGCCGCAGCGTGCTCGCGGCGACCGGTGGCGCGGGTCTGGCCGTCGGCGCCGCGGCGGGAGCGGGCGGCCACGCGCTCGCGGCCTCGGACCGGCCGCTGGAACTGGCGTCCATCGGCTCGACCGCCGTCCCCTTCCACGGCACCCACCAGGCGGGCATCCTCGACCCAGCCCAGGCGCGCGGGCACCTCGCCGCGTTCGACCTCAAAGCGGGTGCGGGCCGGGCCGAGGCGACAGCCCTGATGCGCCGCTGGACCAAGGCCGCCTCGGCGATGACCGAGGGCCGGGCGGCCGACAGCGACAACCAGGTCGCGCTGGACGCGGGGCCGGCCTCGCTGACGGTCACCTTCGGCTTCGGCGCCTCCTTTCTGAAGAAGCTGGGCCTGCCCGTCCCCACCGCCCTCACCCCGCTGCCCTCGTTCTCCGCCGACGCGCTCGACCGCAGGCGCGGCGACGGGGACCTGTTCGTGCAGATCGGCGCCGACGACGCGCTCGTCGCCTTCAACGCGCTGCGCACGCTCCAGCGGCTCGCTCGGGAGGTGGCGCTCCCCCGCTGGCAGATGAACGGCTTCAACCGCTCCCCCGGCGCCACCGCCCGCCCCATGACCACCCGCAACCTCATGGGCCAGATCGACGGCACCAACAACCCCGAGCCGTCGGACCCCGGTTTCGCCGCCAAGGTCTTCGTTCCCGCCAAGGGCGAGCCTTCGTGGATGGCGGGCGGCTCGTACGTGGTGGTCCGCCGGATCCGGATGCTCCTCGACGCCTGGGACCACCTGCCGCCGGACCGCCAGGAAAGGGTCATCGGGCGGCGCAAGACCGACGGGGCACCGCTTTCCGGCGGTTCCGAGACGACCAAGGTGGACCTGGGCAAGCAGAAGCCCGACGGGTCGCTGGCCATCGCCGGCGACGCCCACATCCGGGTGGCGGCGCCGGAGGCCAACGGGGGAGCCACGATGCTGCGGCGCGGCTTCTCGTTCCACGACGGCTTCGCCGCCGACGGGGCGCCGGACGCCGGGCTGCTGTTCGTCGCCTGGCAGGCCGATCCGCGGCAGGGGTTCACGCCGGTGCAGCGCAAGCTGGACCGCGGCGACGGGCTTTCGCGGTTCCTGCGGCACGAGTCGAGCGCCCTGTTCGCGGTCCCCGGTGGCTGTGCGCCCGGCGAGTACGTCGGGCGGCGCCTTCTCGAAGGCTGAACGCCCAGGCGGCCTCGAGCGGCGATCGTTATCGTTGCGAGTGCCGATACGACAGGAGCCGCACCGATGTCGCCCAGCAGCAACTTCACCTACCTAGGGCCCGAAGGAACGTTCACCGAGGCCGCTCTGCGGACGCTCCCCGAGGCGGCGACACGGGTCCTGGTGCCGATGGTCTCGGTCCCGGCGGCGCTGGACGCGGTGCGCAGGGGCGAGGCGGGCGCCGCGATGGTGCCGCTGGAGAACTCCGTCGAGGGCGCGGTACTGATCACGCTGGACGAGCTGGCCACCGGCGAGCCCCTGACGATCGTGCGCGAGGTCTATCTGCCGATCGCCTTCGCGCTGCTGGTGCGGCCGGGGACACGGCTGTCCGACATCAAGACGGTGACCGCGCACCCCCACGCGCAGCCCCAGGTGCGCAAGTGGCTGGCGAAGAACCTGCCGAACGCGCAGTGGGAGCCCTCGGCCTCGAACGCCGACGGGGCACGGCAGGTGCAGGAGGGCCGGTTCGACGCGGCGTTCGCGGGTGAGTTCGCCGCCGCGACGTACGGGCTGGAGCCGCTGGTCACCGAGATCCACGACGCGGAGAACGCGATCACCCGCTTCGTGCTGGTGGCCCGGCCCGCGAGGGTTTCCGCGCCCACCGGAGCCGACAAGACCTCCCTGGTCTTCCAGCTGCCGGACGACCACCCGGGCGCCCTCCTGGAGCTGCTTCAGGAGTTCGCCGTGCGCGGGGTGAACCTGACCCGGATCGAGTCCCGCCCCACGGGCGAGGGCCTGGGCAGGTACTTCTTCTCCATCGACTGCGAGGGCCACATCGGCGAGCAGCGGGTGGGGGAGGCGCTCAAGGGTCTGCGCCGGATCTGCCCGGACGTGCGCTTCCTCGGGTCCTATCCGCGGGCCGACGAACTGCCGTCCAAGCCGCGCCCCGGGACAGCGGACGCGGACTTCACCCGGGCGTCCGACTGGCTCGCCCGCTGCCTCGACGGCCGGGTCTGACTTCCCGACCTCGGTAATCCACAGGCACACCCAAGTTATCCACAGGCCCAATGGAGGCTGGGGACAAGTCGACACTGCCATCCCATGCAGTCGACAAATCGCTCTGCGGCGACGCTCCCGACATTGAGTGGCATATGCGACCTTCGTCAGCGCGATGATGCCGATTAACTCTTCAGGGAGGCCATTTGCCACTCGAAAGAGAGTGTGAGGGGGGTTTGAGGTGGGCATCATGCGCGAGCAGTCGCACGGCGGAGGGACCCGTTCCACCTTCCACAGAAACTACACACACCCTGTGGACAAAGTGCTATAGCCGCAATCAGCCTGTGGATAACTCTTGAGCGGCCCTCAGCCGGAACACAGCACGAAGCCCCCCGTCCGGGGAAAACCGGTGGCGGCGCCCCGGTAGCCTGGTGGGTGTGATTGACCTTCGCCTGCTCCGTGAGGACCCCGACCGTGTCCGCGCCTCCCAGCGCGCCCGTGGAGAGGATGTCGACGTCGTCGACGCCCTGCTCTCCGCCGACGAGCGGCGCAGGTCGTCCAGCGTCCGCTTCGACGAGCTGCGCTCCGAGCAGAAGGTGCTCGGCAAGCAGATCCCCAAGGCTCAGGGCGACGAGAGGGCCGAACTGCTGGCGCGGGCGAGCGAGCTCGCCGCCGCGGTGAAGGCCGCCGACGCCGAGCAGGACAAGGCCGCCGAGGAGGCGCAGAGCCTGCTGCTGCGGCTCGGCAACGTCGTCCACCCCGACGTGCCCGTGGGCGGCGAGGAGGACTTCGCCGTCCTCGAGACCGTGGGCACGCCGCGCGACTTCGCCGCCGAGGGCTTCGAGCCCAAGGACCACCTCGAGCTCGGCCAGTTGCTCGGCGCGATCGACGTCGAGCGCGCCGCCAAGGTCTCCGGCTCGCGCTTCTACTACCTCACCGGTGTCGGCGCCCTGCTGGAGCTCGCCCTGGTCAACGCGGCGATCGCCCAGGCGACCGAGGCCGGGTTCATCCCCATGCTCACCCCGGCGCTCGTCAAGCCCCGCGCCATGGAGGGCACCGGCTTCCTCGGCCAGGCCGCCGAGAACGTGTACCACCTGGAGAGGGACGACTTCTACCTCGTCGGCACCTCCGAGGTACCGCTTGCCGGCTACCACATGGACGAGATCCTCGACGCGGACAGGCTGCCGCTGCGGTACGCCGGGTTCTCGCCGTGCTTCCGCCGGGAGGCGGGCACCTACGGCAAGGACACTCGGGGCATCTTCCGTGTCCACCAGTTCGACAAGGTCGAGATGTTCTCGTACGTCGCGCCGGAGGACGCCGAGGCAGAGCACAAGCGCCTGCTGGACTGGGAGAAGCAGTGGCTGACCGGCCTCGGTCTGCCGTTCCAGGTGATCGACGTGGCCACGGGTGATCTCGGCGCCTCGGCCTCGCGCAAGTTCGACTGCGAGGCGTGGATCCCCACCCAGGGCAAGTACCGCGAGCTGACGTCGGCGTCGAACTGCGACGAGTTCCAGGCGCGGCGGCTGTCGATCCGGATACGCGGGGAGCGCGGCACCCGCCCGCTCGCCACCCTCAACGGGACGCTGTGCGCGGTGCCGCGCACCATCGTCGCCCTGCTGGAGAACCACCAGCTGGCGGACGGCTCGGTGCGCGTGCCCGAGGTGCTGCGGCCCTACCTCGGCGGGCGTGAGCTGCTCGAGCCGGTCGCCAAGTGAGCCTGCGGCCCCTGCCCTTCCGTCTGATAGCGACCGATCTCGACGGGACTTTGCTGCGCGGGGACCACACCGTCTCGGAGCGTTCACGCGACGCGCTCGCCGCGGCCACCGCGGCGGGCGCGGCCCACATCGTTGTCACCGGCCGTCCCGTCTCCCGCACGCGGTACATCCTGGACGACCTCGGCTACGAGGGCCTGGCGGTGTGCGGGCAGGGCGCTCAGGTCTACCACGCCGGCGAGCACCGGCTGCTGACCTCGGTCACCCTGGACCGGCAGGTGGCCGTGCTGGCGCTGTCCAAGCTGGAGGCCGAGGTGGGCAGGGTGACGCTGGCCGCGGCCCACGACGGACTGGACGGGCAGATCCTCGTCGGCCCCGGCTACCGGTTCATGGGAGTGCTGCCCACCGTCCCCGTTCTCGCGCGAGACGAGATGTGGCAGGCCCCGATCAGCAAGCTCTACATCCAGCATCCGCGGCTGAGCGACGACGAGCTCGCGGCGGCTGCCCAGCGGGTCGCCGGAGACATCGTGGGGGTGACGATGGCCGGCGAGGGCATCGTCGAGATGCTCCCGCTGGGGCTGACCAAGGCGACCGGGCTCTCACTCGCCGCCCGGCGGCTCGGCCTGGGCGCCGCCGACACCATCGCGTTCGGCGACATGCCCAATGACATCCCGATGTTCGGCTGGGCGTCCCGCGGGGTCGCCATGGCCAACGCGCACGACGAGCTCAAGGCCGTCGCCGACGAGGTCACCGCCTCCAACGAGGAGGACGGCATCGCACTGGTCGTGGAGCGCTTTCTCGACGGGCACTGACCCTCTCGTCCCGGGGCTCAGCGCTCCTCCTCGACCCGGGTCACCAGCCGCGTCGGGTCGAAACGCAGCGCGGCCACCAGGAGCACCGCATCGCCAGTGTGCAGAACACCGCCATCGCGACGATCGACCGCTGGGTGCGGATTCCTGCGGACAACGCCGCGCAGTGCAGGGCGATTACCGACGTCCGGCCGAGTTCGGGGGGCGGGCGTCTTGGAAGCGCTACTTCTGGATAGCCGCTACCGCAAAGCCGTTCCACCCCCTCACCCGCGAGGGTGAGGGAGCGCAACCCGCGAGGGTGAGGGAGCGTCTACTCCTCACCCGCGAGGGTGAGGGAGCGCAGCTTCTGTCCCGCGAACCAGGTGGTGCCGACCGTGACCACGACCATGAGGACGAGCGCGGTGGGCAGGCCCACGTCCGAGTCGACCACCCCGTTCGCGGCGATCTTCTCGGCGAGCGAGAGCGACCACTGCTGGACGCTGAGGGTCTTGGCTCCACTGATCAGGCTGCCCAACAGCCCTTCCCACACCAGCGCGTAGACCAGACCCACGACCACGGCGTGGCGGGTGACGACGCCGAGGAGCAGGAAGATCGCGGCATAGGCGACAGAGGAGGCGGTGGCCGCGATCCCGAAGGCGATGGCGATCCGCTGGCTCGTACCCGACAGGGCGAGACCCGCGATGAACGTCGGAACGGCCGCGAAGGCCACGGTCACGCAGATGGCGACGACGAGCTTGGTGAGGACGATCGTCGGTCGCGTGATGGGCTTGGCCAGCAGGTACACGATCGAACCGTCGTCGATCTCCGGGCCGATGGCCCCCGTTCCGGCCATGACGCCGATGATCGGGACCATCGTGCCGAGGGCGAATCCGGACAGGATGTCGGCGCTGGTGCTGTCGTCCTGTCCGGACAGGGCACGGACCGCGACCGAGATCACGATCAGCAGGACCGGCAGGGCGACGAGCAGGATCGTGCGGCGGCGGCCGAGCAGTCCCTTGAGGGTGAGGCGGGCGACTGTTGGATGCATCAGGGTTCCTTACGCCGCGACCAGGTAGGAGAAGACGCTCTCGAGGGACTCGTCGGACGGCGAGACCTCGTAGAGCCGGATGCCCGCTTCCTTGGCGACGCGCGGCAGCAGTTCGGTGAAGCGGCGGAAGTCGATGGCCTGGATGCGCAGGGCGCGCTCGGTCCAGTCGAGTTCGATGCCCGCGGTGGAGGCGTCGGCGATGAGCGCCGCGGCCAGCTGCCGGTCGTCGGAGGAGCGGACCAGGTAGCGGTGCGGCCGGTCGGTCATCAGCCGCCGGATCTCACGGAAGTCGCCCGAGGCGGCGTGCCGTCCGGCCACGACGACCTCGATGTGGTGGGCGAGCTGCTCGACCTCCTCGAGGATGTGCGAGGAGAACAGGACGGTGCGGCCGTCGGCGCCCATCCGCCGCAGCAGGTCCATCAGCTGGAGCCGCTGGCGCGGGTCCATGCCGTTGAACGGCTCGTCCAGCAGGAGCACCGAGGGCTCATGGACGAGGGCCGAGGCCATCTTGACCCGCTGCCGCATGCCCTTGGAGTACGTGGAGATCTTGCGGTCCTGGGCGTACTCCATCTCCACCGTGGCCAGGGCCCTGCGCGCGGCGGCGCCGGGGTCCGGCAGGCCGTGCAGCTCGGCGTTGGCCAGGACGAACTCCTTGCCGGTGAGGAAGTCGTACATGCCCTCGCGCTCGGGGACGAGGCCGATGGACCGGTACACCTGCTCGTTGCGCCAGATGGTCGCGCCGTCGAGGGTGACGGTCCCCGTGGAGGGGGCCAGGAAGCCGCCCATCATATTGATCAGCGTGGACTTCCCGGCGCCGTTGGGGCCGAGGAGGCCGGTGACACCGGGGCCGATGTCCATGGTGACGTCGTTGACGGCCACCACGTTGCCGAACCACCGCGAGACGTGGTCGATGGAGATGGTCGTCACGACAGGCCGACCTTTCGGTAGCGGAGCAGGAGCAGGCCGAACGAGCCGGCGATGGCGCCGAGGAGTACGAGGACGAAGACCGTGCCGGCGAAGGCGTTCGGCGGACCGGCGGGGGAACTGGGCTCCGCGCCGAGGGCCCAGCTCTGGACGCCGTCGATCAAGGTGACCGGGGAGAACAGTCCGAGCCAGCCGGCCACGGTCTCGTTTCCCTGTTCGCCGGCGATCGCCTGGACGCTGCTGACGGCGCCGTAGCTGATGGTGAACAGGGCGATGATCGCGGCGACACCGAATCCGCGGCGCGGGGTGAGGGCGGCGATGACCAGGCCCAGGCCCGCGTACAGCAGCGACAGCAGGAGCGCGGCGAGCAGCGCCGCCGCGAAGTCCTTGGTCTGCGTGCCGAACGAGAGCTTGGCCAGCAGGGCGCCGATGTACAGCACGACCAGCGGGGCCGCCGTCAGGATGAAGACGGCGCCCGTCATGGCGGCGAACTTGGCGAAGACGTAGTCGATCCGCTCGATGGGCCGCGAGAAGTACAGCGGAACGGTCTTGAAGCGCAGATCGCGCGAGACCGCCTGCGGTGCCTGGGCGGCCAGGAAGATCCCGATGACGGCCTGGAGGTAGATCGCGTAGCTCGTGTAGTCCAGCGGCAGGTCCTTCATCTTGGTGAACACGGCCACCGCCACGATGATCCCGGCTGGCATGCACATCACCGCGAACAGGATCATCGGCAGGACCTTGGACTTGGCCGAGCGGCCGAGGCCGTAGGCGCCGCGCAGGCTCTGCACGAGCAGGGAGCGGGTCGCGTAGGAGCGGCCCAGACGGGGGCCGTCGTAGTGGCGGTATCCGATGTTGTGGATACGGCCCTTGGCCGCCTCGGTGGCGGGACTAGTGCTTGACGGCACCGGCATCGCTGCGGCTCCCTTCGTGGGTCGTGGTGGCGTCGGCGGTCGTGCCCGTGCCGGGGATGCCCACGGCGGTCGCTCCCGCGCCCGCGGCGGCGGGAGCGCCGACCTCGTCGGGGCGGAAGAGCTCGGCGATGCGGTGGCGGCGCTGCTCCATGCGGACCAGGCCGAGGCCGAGCCCGGTGACGGCGTCGCGCACGGTGTCGAACGTGGACTCGTCGGCGATCTCGACGAGGAGGAGATGACCGTCGGCGAGCGCGGTGAGCCCCGCTGCCTGGAGCTCGCTCAGCACCGCGTCGGCGCCGTGCGGGTGCTGCTCGCTGTCCGTGACCTCGACCGCCAGGGTCTGCGTGGCCTGGGTGAACTCGGCGGTGGACTGCGAGCGCAGCAGCGTTCCCCCGTCGATGACGACGACGTGGTCGCAGGTGCGCTCGAGCTCACCGAGCAGGTGCGAGGTGACCAGGACCGAGATGCCGAAGTCGGTGTGGACACGGCGGATCAGGCCGAGCATCTCGTCACGGCCGACGGGGTCCAGACCGTTGGTCGGCTCGTCGAGGAGGACCAGTTCGGGGTCGTGGACGAGGGCCTGCGCGAGCTTGACCCGCTGTTTCATGCCCGTCGAATAGCCGCCCATGGGCCGGTAGCGCTCCTCGTACAGGCCGACGTGGCGCAGGGTGTCGGCGGTGCGCTCACGTGCGGCGCTCGCCGGCAGCCCCGACATCCGGGCCATGTGGACGACGAACTCCGTGGCGGAGACGTCCGGCGGCAGGCAGTCGTGCTCGGGCATGTAGCCGACCCGTTCACGGATCCGGGATCCCTCGGTCACCACGTCCAGGCCGAGCACGCGGGCCCGGCCCTCGGACGCGGCCGACAGGCCGAGAAGGATCTTGATGAGGGTCGACTTTCCGGCTCCGTTCGCCCCTACAAGGCCCACGACTCCGGGGGCGATGTCCAGGGTGAGCCGGTCCAGAGCGGTCACCCGTGGGTACCGCTTGGTGAGGTTTTCGGTGGCGATCACAGACACGCTTCGACGGTAGTGGCCCCGGGCGGTCCTGGCGTCAGACTTGAGGCTCGGTTGTGGACAAGACCGGTAGTCCTTTCAGCCAGTCACCCGTAAGGGTGGCTTGGCCGCGATGAGGCCGTTTGCGGTTGACGAACCCATTGACATTGCCACGGAGCGTTGTCACATTCACTGATGTCAACGTTTGGCGGGTCGAGGACCGGCGGGTGCCGGTCGCGAGGGGGCAGCCATGGCAGACGGACTTCGAGGCTTCCGGGATGTGCAGCGTCTCGCCTACGAGTGCGCACAGGCGATCGCGGCCCGGCTGAGGCCGGGAGTCACCGAGAGGCAGGCGGCGCGGGCGGCGCGGCGCTGGCTGGTGGAGCGGGGTGTGCGGGACTGGTTCCATCTGCCGTTCGCGTGGTTCGGAGACCGGACGGCGTTCGCGGGCTTCAAGCTGCCCACGCAGTTCTTCCCGACGAACCGGCGCCTCGAGCCCGGTATGCCGTTCATCCTCGACATGGCTCCCGTCCTCGACGGCTGCACGTCGGACATCGGCTACTCGGGCTGCCTGGGCCCCAATCCGCTGCACGACCGGCTGACCGCCGACCTGCGCGAGCACCGGGATCTCGTCCTCAGGGGCGTGCGGGAGCGCCGCCCGCTGAGGACGATCTACGAGGACGTCGACCGTCTGATGGCCCGGCAGGGATACGAGAACCGGCACCGCGCCTATCCGTTCGGGGTCATAGCGCACCGGGTGGACCGGGTCCGGCAGCGGCGGTTCAACCCGCACATCGCCGGGTTCGGCACCCAGAGCCTGCGCGGGCTGGCCAAGGACGCCGTGCGCGGGCACCGGGACGGGTGGTCGCCGCTGTGGAGCCCCCACAAGTTCTCCGACCATCCGCCGACACCCGGCCTGTGGGCCGTCGAGCCGCATCTGGGGTTTCGCGGGGTGGGGGTCAAGTTCGAGGAACTCCTGGTGGTCACGGAGACGGACGCCTACTGGCTCGACGACGAACTGCCGCATGTGCGGCGCTGGGAGGGATCAGCGGCATGACGCGCTTTGTCGAATCCGCGGGGGTGCGGCTCGCCGTCGCCGAGTGGGGCGCCGATGCGGCCGGGGAACGGCCGACCGTACTGCTGTTGCACGGCTATCCGGACTGCAAGGAGGTCTGGAGGGAGGTGGCGGGCGAACTCGCCGAGCGCTTCCACGTCGTCGCCTACGACGTGCGGGGGCACGGGGCCTCGACGGCGCCGCGCCCGCAGCGTGGCGGATACCGCCTGGAGAAGCTGGCCGACGACTTCGAGGCGGTGCTGGACGCGATCGGCGCCGACCGCCCGGTGCACCTGGTCGGACACGACTGGGGATCGGTCCAGGGGTGGGAGTTCGCGACCCGCCCACGCTTCGAGGGACGGCTGGCGTCCTTCACCTCGATGTCGGGCCCGAGCCTGGACCACTTCGGGCTGTGGATCAAGGAGCGGATGGGGCACCCCACACCCCGTCGGCTCGCCCAGCTCCTCGGGCAGGGCGTCCGCTCCTGGTATGTGTACGCGCTCCATACCCCGGTCCTGCCCGAGCTGGCGTGGCGCGGGCCGCTCGGCAGGCTCTGGCCCAAGCTGCTCGCCCGGGCGGAGCGGCTGCCCGCGGGGAGCTGTCCGACCACGTCCCTTCCCGAGGACGCCGCCCATGGCGCGTGGCTCTACCGCGACAATGTCCGGGAGCGCCTGCTACGTCCTCGCGAGGACGCGTATGCCCGGATCCCGGTGCAGCTGATCACGCCGACGGGGGATCCCTTCCTCTCCGAGCACCTCTACGACGGCCTCGACCGCTGGGCGCCCCGGCTGCGGCGCAGGACGGTGGCGGCCAAGCACTGGCTGCCCAGGACCCGGCCACAGCTGCTGGCCCGCTGGATCACGGACTTCGTCGACGACGTGGAGCGCGGGCGCAGTTCGGGGGAGTCGGCCGTGGAAGCGCCGCGGTCGCACGCACCGTTGAAACGGGGCGCGCTGGGGGCGGCGGCCGAGCGGTTCGCCGGCCGGCTCGTCCTCGTCACCGGCGCCGGCAGCGGCATCGGGCGTGCCACGGCGTTCGCGTTCGCCGAGGCGGGGGCCCGCGTGGTCGCGGTGGACCGCGACGGGGACAGCGCCGCCCGCACCGCCGAGCTCGCCCTGCTGAGCGGAGCGCGCGAGGCGTGGGCGCAGACGGTGGACGTCGCCGAGGAACAGGCGATGGACAAGCTCGCCGACCGGGTCCACACCGAGTACGGCGTCGTTGACGTCCTCGTCAACAACGCGGGCATCGGGATCTCCGGCCGCTTCCTCGACACCTCCGTCGAGGACTGGCGCCGCACCCTGGATGTGAATCTGTGGGGGGTCATCCACGGCTGCCGACTGTTCGGCAGGCGGATGGCCGAGCGCGGCGAGGGCGGACACATCGTCAACATCGCCTCGGCCGCCGCCTATCAGCCGACCAAAACGCTGCCCGCCTACAGCACGAGCAAGGCGGCGGTGCTGATGCTCAGCGAATGCCTGCGCGCGGAGTTCGCCGCCGCCGGGATCGGGGTGAGCGCGATCTGCCCCGGCTTCGTGAACACCTCGATCACCGCGACCGCCCGGTTCGTGGGAGCCACGAACGACGAGCAGGAGCGGCTGCGCCGCAAGGCCTCGCGGATGTACCGGCGGCGCAACTACCCACCGGAGAAGGTCGCGGACGCCATTGTGCGGGCGGTGATCAAGGACATACCGGTGCTGCCGGTCACCCCCGAGGCACGCACCGCCCGAATGCTCGGCCGTGTCTCTCCCGGGGCGCTGCGCGCGCTCGGCCGCATCGACTCGCCGCTGTAGTCCTCACGCCGTAGCCGCAAGGAGCCCGCCATGCCCAGCGCAAGCCCCACCGAGCCCGAGCCCGCCGAGCCCTATCAGCCCTATCAGCCCTCCGAGCTCGAGTCCGCCGAGCCCACCGAGTCCACCGAGCCCGTCGAGGCCCGGCCTGTCGCGTCCCGGCTCACCGAGTCGCTGCTGTCCGCACACGAGCGCGCCGCGTCCGAGATCCCCCGGACGCCGATCAGACCGCGCAAAGTGGCGTTCGAGTGGCGGCGGACGCCGCTGCACTGGATACCGGACGAGCCCACTGCCACCCATGTGATCAATGTGCTGCATCTGCTCCTGCCCGCGGGCGAGCGGTGGTTCGTGAAGGTCTTCAAGGAAGCACTGCCGCTGATCACCGACGAGGCACTGCTCAAGGACGTCAAGGGCTTCATGGGCCAGGAGGCCACCCACTCCGTCCAGCACTCCCATGTGCTCGACCACCTCAAGGACCAGGGCCTCGACACCACCGGCTACACCAGGCACGTCGAGTGGATGTTCAACGTCCTGCTGGGCGAGAGGCCGCTCCTGCCCATACCGGCGGGTGAGTGGCTGCGGTTCCGCCTGGCCCTGATAGCCGCCATCGAGCATTTCACGGCAGTGCTGGGCGACTGGGTACTGGCCGCCGAGGAGCTGGACCGGGCGGGGGCGGACGAGGTGATGCTCGACCTGCTGCGCTGGCACGGCGCGGAGGAGGTGGAGCACCGCTCGGTGGCGTTCGACCTCTACCAGCACGCGGCGGGGCCCGGTCCGGCCCGCTATCTGCGCCGGGCCGAGGCCATGGCATTCGCCTGGCCCACACTGGTCTACCTGTGGATCACAGGAGCCCGCTACCTCATGCGCCACGACCCCGAGCTGCGAGGAGGCGGGTACCGGCTGAAGGAGCACCGCACGGCCGCGCGCAAGGGCCTGATACCGAGTTGGGCGGAGTTGCACCTGTCCATGCCGCGGTACCTGCGCAGGTCGTACCATCCCTCGCAGGAGGGCTCGCTGCGCAGGGCCGTCGAGTACCTGGCCACCTCCCCTGCGGCACGGGCGGCCGCGGGCGCCTTGGCCCGCGAGGCCATCTCCTGATCGGCCATAGGCAACTGGGGGACCGTTTGTCCGAGTACCGCATCGAAGACCTCGCCCGAGAGACCGGCGCGACGGTGCGCAACATCCGCGCCTATCAGGACCGCGGGCTGCTGCCCAAGCCCGGCAGACGCGGCCGTATCAACGTCTACGACGACACGCACCTGGCTCGGCTGCGGCAGATCGCCGGCCTGCTCGAGCGCGGCTACACCCTGGCCAGCATCAAGGAGCTGTTGGAGGCATGGGACAGCGGGCGAGGGCTCGGCGGGGTGCTGGGCCTGCTCACGGAGGTGGAAGGACCCTGGTCGGACGAGACTCCGGTCAGGCTCGGCCGCGAGCAGCTGTACGAGTCCTTCGGAGGCACCAGGGACGAGGAGGCCATCACCGAAGCGGTCGCCCTCGGCGTCCTGGAGCCGGAGGACGACGACACCTTTGTCGTCCCCAGCCCGCAGCTGCTGTCGGTGGCGGCCGAGCTGTTCTCGGCCGGAGTGCCCCTGGAGGCGATCTCCGGGCATCTTCGGGAACTGCGCGCCCAGGTCGAGCACATCGCCCAGCGGTTCCTCGACTTCACCTCGGAGCACGTCTTCCAGCGGTATCTGGACCACCCGCCCTCGGACGCGGAGGCGAGGGAGGCGGCCGAGCTGATCCGCCGTCTGCGCCCGCTGGCCCGGCAGAGCGTGGACGCCGAACTGGCCCGGGCCATGCGGCTTCTGGCCACCCGTCACCTCCACCACGCTCTGGGCTCGGCCGTGGCCGAGCCCAGGCAGAGGGTGATGCGGGCACCCGCTCCCCGGCGGCTGAAGGTCGACTTCGATCCCGTCCCGCACGGCACGGAGGTCGACCCGCTGAGCGAGGGGGAGGCCGCCTCCACCGTCCATGTCGAGGTCACCATCTCGGATGAGACCGCGGCGCTGCTGCGCACCCTCCTCGACAAGGCATCGCCCTGAACCCCGGCCCGCGCCCCGCGGCCGTGCCCCCGTAAAAGCGCCGCGCCGCGGGGCGCCCCACCACACGTGAAAGTGAAGGAGGACGTCAGCCGAGCTGCTTCAGCCCCTCGGTGGCAACGCGCTCGAAGACCCCCATGTCCGCCTCGAACATCGTGCCCGGCACCGGCCAGTGCACGATGATCTCGTCGATGCCCAGCTCGGCGTACCTGCCGGCGAAGTCAACGAAGGAGTCCAGGGAGGCCAAGGGCTCCTCGGGGGTGAAGGCCGTCAGGAGCACCTTGTCCAGCTCGTCCGGATCCCGGCCGGCCTTCTCGCAGGCGGCCTCCAGCTTGTCGATCTGGGCACGGATGGCGGCCGGGCACTCGCGCGGGGTGATCGTCGCGGCCAGCTTCGGGTCACCCGTGGTCACCCAGCCCTGACCGTATTCGGCGGCCAGGCGCATACCCCGCGGCCCATTGCCCGCCACGGTGAAGGGGATGCGCGGACGCTGCACGCAGCCGGGGATGTTGCGCGCCTCGTGAGCGGAGTAGAACCGCCCCTCGGAGGTGGTCGCGTCCTGGGTGAGAAGCCGGTCGAGCAGGGGAACGAACTCGCCGAACCGGTCGGCCCGCTCGCGCGGGGACCACTCCGGCCGACCGAGCACGCCGGCGTCGAAGCCGTTCCCGCCCGCGCCGATGCCGACCGTGATGCGTCCCCCGGAGACGTCGTCGAGGGTCAGCAGGTCCTTGGCGAGGGTGACCGGGTGCCGGAAGTTGGGATTGGTGACCATGGTCCCGAGCCGGATCCGCTTCGTCGCGGCGGCGGCCGCCGTCAGTGTGGGCACCGCGCCGAACCACGGCCCGTCGCGGAACGGGATCCGCCACGACAGGTGGTCATAGGTGTAGGCGGTGTGGAAGCCGAGTTCCTCGGCGCGCTCCCACACCTCCTTGCCCTCGGCCCAGCGGTACAGGGGAAGAATCACAGTGCTCAGTCGCATGCCGTGAGCCTAAGCGGGCGGTGACAGGAGTGCGGCCGCATGACGCTCCTGTGTGCCCGTGCGCGAGGATGGTCGGGTGACCTTCGCCTACCCCCCTCCCCAGACCCCGGAGTCGGGCTCCCGGACCGCGCCGTCCGCCCCCCTGCCCTCGGCCTTTGCCCGGTCCGCGCGCACCCGGCTGATCGCGACCGATCTCGACGGGACACTCCTGAGCAGCGACCGGACCGTCTCCGCACGCACCGTCGCCGCGCTCGCCGCCGCGGAGGAGGCCGGGATCGAGGTGTTCTTCGTCACAGGGCGCCCGGCCCGCTGGATGGATGTGGTCAGCGAGCACCTGGCAGGCCATGGGATCGCCATCTGCGCCAACGGCGCCGCCGTCCACGACCTGCACCGCGACCAGCTCATCGAGGTCCACCCGCTCGCCCCCGAGGACGCCCTCGCCGTCGTGGAGGCGCTGCGTGCCGAACTGCCCGAGGTGGCGTTCGCCGTGGAGCGCACCGACGGCTTCTCGTACGAGCTCGACTACCCGGTTCCGGACGGCTGGCCCACCCCCGACTGCGCGATCGCGCCCGTCGAGGAACTCCTCGGGGACCGCGCCGGCGCCCCCGTTCTCAAGCTGCTCGCGAAGCACCCGTCGATCGACCCCGACGGCTTTCTGGCCACGGCCCGCAAGGTGGCGGGCGACCACGCGGAGTTCACCCGATCCAGCCCGGTCGCCCTGCTGGAGGTCAGCGCCCTGGGCGTGAGCAAGGCGACCACACTCGCCCGTTGCTGCGTCGAGCGCGGCATCACCCCCGACGAGGTCGTGGCGTTCGGCGACATGCCCAACGATCTGGCGATGCTCACCTGGGCCGGGACGTCCTTCGCCGTGGCCAATGCCCATCCCGAGGTCCTGGCCGCGACCAGCCACCGCACCACGTCCAACGACGAGGACGGCGTCGCCAGGGTCATCGAGGCGATCCTGGAGGCCGACAACGGCGGCGAGCACAGCGGCGCGCACGCGGGCGGCGGGGGCGAGCACAGGGCCCGGGGCGGCGCCAAGTAGCAACGGCGCGGGTCAGAACGGGGCCTCCCACACCAGCACCGTCCCCCGTCCTTCGGAGCCCGTGCCGTACGAGCTGGAGCCGCCCAGTTCCTCGGCCCTGCGCCGCAGGTTCCGCAGCCCGCTGCGCCGCCCCTCCTCCGGGATGCCGACCCCGTCGTCGGTGACCGTGAGCCGCACCCCCGGCGATCCGTCCGGGAGCTGGACGGTCGCGTCGACCCGTACCTCGATCCGGGTGGCCCCGGCGTGCCGGGCGGCGTTGGACAGCGCCTCGCGCAGCGCCGCCACGAGGTTCTTCGCGGTCAGCTCGCCCACCTGGGTGTCGACCGCCCCCGTGAACGCCACGGACGGCTGGTAGCCCATCGTCACCGACGCCGTTCCGATCTCCCTCAGAACGCGAGTGCGCAGTCCGGCCGGGGCATCGGCGGGCCCCTGCTGGAGGGCGAAGATCGCGGTACGGACCTCCTGGATCGTGGCGTCGAGTTCGTCCACGGCCCGCCCGATCCGCTCGCCCAGCTCCGGCACCTCGCTCAGCCGCTGCGCGCCCTCCAGCATCATGCCCGTGGCGAACAGCCGCTGGATGACGAGATCGTGCAGGTCACGGGCGATGCGGTCACGGTCCTCGTACACCGCGAGGCGTTCTCGGGCCCGCTGGGCGTCGGCGAGGACCAGCGCGAGCGCCGCCTGCGACGCGAACTGCGTGGCCAAGGTGCGCTCCGCCTCCGTGAACGGTGGCGCGCCCACCCCCCGCGGCAGGACGAGCGTCCCTATCACCCGGCCACCGCTGCGCAGCGGAAGCATCATGCTCGGGCCGAAACGGGGCGCCAGGTGCGTGGTCATACGGGGATCGGTGCTGGCGTCGGAGACGAAGACGGGTTCACCGCCACGCAGGGCGGCGGCGACGGGCACATCGGCCCCGATGCGGGTTCCCACCGCCCCCTCGGAGGCCGGGCCGGTGGCGCTGACGACCTCGAGATCACCTTCGCTGGTCGGCAGGAGCACTATCCCCGCCGCGGCGTCGGCCAGGCGCCTGGCCTGCTCCGCGACGACGGTGAGGGCGTCACCCGCCCCATTGCTCGACAGCAGGGCGGTGGTGACGGCGGCGGACCCGTCGATCCAGCGTTCGCGCTGGCGGACGGTCTCGTACAGCCGGGCGTTCCCGACGGCGATCCCGGCCGCCGCGGCGAGGACCTGCACGATTTGGAGGTCCTCGTCGTTGAACGAGTCGCCGTCGCGTTTGTCGGTGAGGTAGAGGTTTCCGAAGATCTCGTCCTGGACCTTGATCGGCACGGCGAGGAACGGCCCCTTGGGCGGATGCCCGTCCCCGATCCCCTCGATGGTGCTCTTGTCGATGCCGTGGGTGATCAGCTCCGAGAGGCCGTGCCCGTCCGGCCCGACGACTCCCAGCGCCGCGCACTCGGCGCCCACCAGGTCGGACGCGGTCAGGACGACCCGGTCGAGCGTGGCCCGCAGCTCCAGCCCGCTGCCGACGGAGAGCACGCCTTCCAGCAGCTCACGGGTGCGCTCAGTCGTGGCCGCGGCGGCGAGGAGGCGCTCGGAGACCTCGGTGACCAGGTTCTCCAGGCCCAGCCCGGACAGGTCGGGGGAGGCCAGCTCGGGAAAGGCCGCCTCGGCGGCCGCCTGGGCATCGGCGTGCTCGTCCGCGGGCGTGTCCACCTGCCTGTCCCCGCCCTCGTCCGGCGCACGAGGGCTGCCGTCCGGCGCCGTCGACGTTCCGCCCTGGGCCCTTCCCGTTCCCTCCGGCGCCGTTGGCGTTCCGTCCGGGGGCCCTCCCGTTCCCTCCGGGGCCGTCGGCGTTGCATCCGGAGCCCTTCCCGTTCCCTCCGGGGCCGTCGGCGTGCGACCGCTGCCGTCCGGGCGATCTCCGACGTCCGACCGAAGGCCGGTGGTTCCCGTAGTACGGGTGGTGTCCGTGGTACCGGTCGTGTCCGTAGTGCCGGAGGTGTCCGCGGTGTCCGCGGTGTCCGTGTCCCCCCGTGGGTCACCGTCCCCCCGGCCGTCCCAGCGCGTGGGCGCGGCCTCCTGGCCGCCCGCCTCCCCGCCAGCGACCTTTCTGTCCGCCTGCGCTGGAGCGGGCGTGCTCTTCTCGGCCGGTCCCGTCTGCTCCACGGACCGCTCCGGCTCCGTCGGATCCGTCCCTGCGATGTCCGCCATACCGCGAGCCTAAATACTCCGGTTTGCTGCGGAAAGTGGGACTTCGCCCTCAGCCCGGCAGTGAAGGCAGCAGATCCGCTGCTCTTTCCCGTTCCCACAGCGAGCGCAGCGGCCCTTCCACGTCCACGAGCTCGTCCCAAATCCCCCGCTGGACAACGCGTCCCTCGTCGAGGACGACGATCTCGTCCACCGCGCCGGGGGAGGCCAGGCCGGCCAGCCGGTGGGTGATCAGGAGGGTCGTGCGGCCCTCGGTGGCCGCCAGCAGATCCTGGGTGAGGGCGTCGGCGGTGGGCAGGTCCAGGTGTTCGGCGGGCTCGTCGAGGACCAGCACCGGGAAGTCGGCGAGGAGGGCGCGGGCGAGCGCGAGCCGCTGGCGCTGCCCTCCGGACAGCCGGGCGCCGTGCTCCCCCACGAGGGTGTCGAGACCGTCCGGGAGGCCGTCCGTCCACTCCAGGAGGCGGGCACGGGCGAGGGCGTCGCGCAGATCGGCCTCGGCGGCCTCGGGGCGGGCCAGGCGCAGATTCTCGCGGATCGAGCTGTCGAACACGTGCGCGTCCTGCGCGCACAGCCCCACGACGCGCCGCACGTCGTCACCGTCGAGCGAACGGGCATCACGGCCGCCGAGGGTGACGGTGCCGGACTCCTGGTCCAGGAAGCGCAGGAGCACATGGGCCAGGGTGGTCTTGCCCGCCCCGCTCGGGCCGATCACCGCGATACGGCGGCCGGGCGTGAGATCGAGGTCCACGTCGACGAGCGCGGGGAGGCTCTGGCCGCGGTGCCGGGCGCTCAGGCCGCGCACGAGGACCGGGAGGGGGTCGGCCGGGAGCGGCTCGGGGACGGACGGCTCCTCGACCGGCTCGGGGGCGTCGAGGATCTCGTTCACCCGCTCGGCGGCGCGACGGCTGCGCAGCCGGTATTGAGCGGCGAGCGGCATCCCTGCGACCGCCTCGAACGCGGCGAGTGGAGTCAGGACGACAACGGCGAGGAGCACTCCGTTCAGCCGCCCGTCGTGGACGGCGGCGACCCCCGTGAACGCGCACGCGGCCACGGTCACACCGGTCACAAGCGCGGTCAGCCCCGCGCCGAGGGCGGCGGTCGCGGAGGAACGGGCGGCCAGACGGGTCAGCAGGGCGTCGGCGTCACGAGCGGCCCTCAGGGAGGCGGGCAGGGCGCCGGCGGCGGTGAGCTCGGCGGTGCCGGTGAGGAGGTCGACGACGTTGGTGGACAGGGCGCCCCGCGCGGGGGCCAGGCGGCGCTCGGTACGCCGGGAGACGGTCGCGGACAGCCAGGGAACGAGCGCACCGGCGGTGAACAGGCCCGCGGCCAGCAGAACCCCGGCCTCCGGTAGCAGCCACCCGACGAGAGCGGCCGAGGCGGCACTCACCGACACGGCGGCGGTGGCCGGGAGCAACCAGCGCAGGAAGTGGTCCTGCAGCGAATCGACGTCGGAGACGAGCCGGGAGAGCAGGTCGCCACGGCGGGCCTCGCCGAGACCAGCGGGAGCGAGGCGTTCGAGGCGCCGGTGGACGGCGACGCGAAGGTCGGCGAGGACGCGGAACGTGGCGTCGTGCGAGACAAGCCGTTCGGCGTAGCGGAACACCGCCCGCCCGATCCCGAACGCCCTCGTCGCGGTGACCGCGACCATCAGGTAGA
Organism: Wenjunlia tyrosinilytica; assembly: GCF_014646055.1. Taxonomy (GTDB): domain Bacteria; phylum Actinomycetota; class Actinomycetes; order Streptomycetales; family Streptomycetaceae; genus Wenjunlia; species Wenjunlia tyrosinilytica. Next base: position 139,729 of record NZ_BMMS01000008.1, on the reverse strand, counting down.
GCACGGGCGGCTGCTGAGAAGCACGGGAGATCAGGTAGCCGGAGGTGGCCATGAGGCCGACCGCGCAGCCGAGGGCGAGCGCCCCGAGCAGCCCGGCGAGCAGGAACCGGCCCCGCAGCGCGCCAACGGCGACAATGTGTCGCCGTTTTCCACTTCGCCGTTTTCCACTTCGCCGTTCCCCACCGCGCCGCCGTTCCCCACCGTGCCGCCATTTCCCACCGCGCCGCCATTTCCCACCGCGAGGCTCGGGAGCCGAGTCGGTGGCGCGACCGCGCACATCACCGGACCGGGGTGCCTCCCGGACCGCGGCCTTCTGGCGGGTCCGGGCGGGCGCGGGCGGTACGGCGAACGCCGCACCCTCGGCGAACGCCGCACCCTCGGCGACCGGAGCCCGGTCCGCAACCGCGGCAGGAACGCTCACCGTCTCCCGCACCGCACTTCGCTCCGCAACCGCGGCAGGGGCCGTCACCACATCCGCAGCCGCAGCCCCGGTCCGGCCCTCGCCCACGCCTACGCCCAGGCCCCTGATGTCCCCAACGCCCCCAGCGATCGTCAACACCCGGTCCGCCACCCCCAGCAGCGCCGGCCGGTGGACCACCAGAATCACCGTGCGCCCCCGCGCCAGCCGCCGCACCGCTTCGACGATCCCGGCCTCGGTCTCGCCGTCGAGGTTCGCCGTCGGCTCGTCGAGCAACAGCAGCGGACGGTCGGCCAGGAACGCGCGGGCCAGCGCGACCCGCTGGCGCTGCCCGGCCGACAGGCCCGCGCCGCCTTCTCCGAGCTGAGTGTCAGTGCCGTGTGGCAGGGTGTTCGTGAAGGCCAGGAGACCGGCGTCGCGCAGGGCGGAGTGCACCTGCTCTTCGGTGGCGTCGGGGCGGGCGAGGCGGACGTTGTCCGCCACAGTTCCTGCGAAGAGATATGGGCGTTGGGGCACCCAGGCGATGCGCGCTCGCCAGGCGTCCGGGTCCAGTGATGCGAGAGATGCGCCGCCTACGAGCACCCGGCCACCCGAGGGTTGGACGAAGCCGAGAAGCGTGTGGAGCAGGGTGGATTTGCCCGCGCCGCTGGGGCCGGTGAGGGCGAGGGTCTCGCCGGGTTCGAGAGTGAACGAGGTCGGGGGCAGGGACGGTTCGGTGCGTCCGGGGTGGCGGACCGTCAGCCCTTCGACGGTCATGGGGACCCGCGTCGGGTCGGGAGCGGGGCCGGGCTCGCTTCCCCGTTCCGGCAGCGGCGTCTCCAGGACCGTGAAGACCTGCTCCGCCGCCGCGAGGCCCTCGGCGGCCGCGTGGTACTGCGCGCCCACCTGGCGCAGGGGCAGGTAGGCCTCAGGAGCGAGGACGAGGACGACGAGCCCGGTGTAGAGGTCGAGGTCGCCGTGGACGAGGCGCATCCCGATCCCCACGGCGACGAGCGCCACGGAGATGGTCGAGAGCAGTTCGAGAGCGAAGGAGGACAGGAAGGCGATGCGCAGGGTGCGCAGGGTCGCCCGGCGGTAGTCGTCCGTGATGCGGCGGATGGACTCCGCCTGGGCCTTGGCCCGCCCGAACACCTTCAGCGTGGGCAGCCCGGCCACCACGTCGAGGAAGTGTCCGGACAGCCGGGCCAGGGTGCGCCACTGCCGGTCCATGCGCGCCCTGGTGGCCCAGCCGATGAGGACCATGAACAGCGGGATGAGCGGCAGCGTGAGCGCGATCGTCAGCGCCGACACCCAGTCGGCGGTGACGATGCGGGCGAGCACGGCCACGGGGACGACGACCGCTAGGCCGAGCTGGGGGAGGTAGCGGGCGAAGTAGTCGTCCAGGGCGTCGATGCCCCGCGTCGCCAGCGTGGCGAGCTCGCCCGTGCGCTGGCCGGTCAGCCACGCCGGGCCGAGGTGGGCGGCGTGGTCGAGGAGCTTGGCGCGCAGCTGCGACTTGACGGTGGCGCAGGCGCGGTGGGCGGCGAGTTCGGTGAGCCAGGCGACGGCGGCGCGGCCGGCCGCCACGGCTACGAGTGACAGGAGGGAGGTGCGCAGATCGTGGGTTGAGGCGTCCTGCTGGAAGGCCGATACGACGATGTCGGCGATGAGCATGGCCTGGGCGACGACCAGGCCCGCTCCGAGCAGGCCGAGCAGGACCGACGCCAGGAGGAAGCGGCGGCTGGCTCGTGCGTGCCGGAGCAGGCGCGGGTCGACGGGCCTCACGGGGCTCTCCGTTGTTCGGGGTTACTGGGACTGGTGGGACTCGGGCTCGGCGGACCGGGGCTTCACGGACTCCGGCTCGGCGGACTCGGGCTCGGTGGACTCCGGACGGGCGGACTCGGGCTTCGCGGACTGGTGGGCGCGGTCGGCTTGGGCGGGACCGGGGATGTGCTGGGTGCCGATGCGCTTGCGGAACACCCAGTACGTCCAGCCCTGGTAGCAGATGACGAGGGGAGTGCCGATGGCGGCGGCCCAGGTCATGATCCTCAGCGTGTAGGGGGTGGAGGAGGCGTTGTCGACGGTGAGGCCCCAGCTGTCGTTGAGCGTCGACGGCAGGACGTTCGGGAAGAGCGCGAGGAAGAACATCGCGGTCAGCGCCGCGATGGCGATGCCGGACCAGGCGAACGCCCAGCCGTCCCGCCGCCGCGCGTTGGCCACCAGGGCCGACAGGAGGGCGGCACCCGAGAGGATCGCCGCGGGGAGGCTCTTGAGGTTGCCGTTGTCGATCTGGGTCCAGATGAGGAAGGCGAGCGCGAACACGGCGGTCGGCAGCCCCAGCGTGGTGGCCATGGTCCTGGCGCGGTCGCGGATGCCGCCGAGTGTCTTGAGCGAGGCGAAGACCGCTCCGTGCAGGGTGAACAGGCTGAGGGTGACGAGCCCGCCGAGGAGCGCGTACGGGTTCAGCAGGTCCAGCAAGGTGCCCGTGTACTCCATGTGGGGGCCGATCTTCACCCCGCGGGCGAAGTTGGCGAAGGCGACACCCCAGAGGAATGCCGGAAGGAGGGAGGTCCAGAAGACGGCGTGCTCCCAGTTGCGCTTCCACCGCGCGTCGTCGCGCTTGCCCCGGTACTCGAAGGCGACGCCGCGCACGATCAGGCACAGCAGGATGACGAGCAGGGGCAGGTAGAAGCCGGAGAACAGCGTGGCGTACCACTCCGGGAACGCGGCGAAGGTCGCGCCTCCGGCGGTGATCAGCCACACCTCGTTGCCGTCCCAGACCGGGCCGATGGTGTTGATCAGGACGCGCCGCTCGCGCTCGTCCCGGGCGAGGAGCTTGGTGAGGACGCCGATACCGAAGTCGAAGCCCTCGAGGAAGAAGTAGCCCGTCCACAGGACGGCTATCAGGATGAACCAGACGGTGTGCAGTTCCACGGTGTCTCTCCCAATCCGCCTCAGTAGGCGAAGGCCAGGGGCTTGTCCGACTCGGCGTCCGAGCCACCGCCCGGGCCCGGGCCCCCCTTGGCGTCCTCGTCGTCCTCGTCGTCCTTGCCGGGGTCCCGGAGGTCGGCCGGGGTGAGTTCCGGGGGACCCGCCTTGGCGTACTTGAGCAGCAGCCTCACCTCGACGACGGCGAGGACCGCGTACAGCAGCGTCAGAAGGATCAAGGAGGTGAGCATTTCGCCGACGGAGACACCGGGGGAGACGGCGCTGGAGGTGCGCAGCAGTCCGTAGACCGCCCACGGCTGGCGGCCCATCTCGGTGAAGATCCAGCCCCAGGAGTTGGCGATGAGGGGAAAGGCCATGGTCAGCAGGCCGACGCGCCAGAACCACTTACCGAGTCCGTCACCGAGGCGGCGGTTTCTGGTGAGCATCGGACGCGGCACGTCGTCCGCGCCCGTCCGGTGCTCGGGGGCCACCCAGAGCTTCTTGCGGGTCAGCCACAGCCCCGCCGCACCGAAGGCGAAGGAGGTCATGCCGAAGCCGATCATCCAGCGGAAGCCCCAGTAGGTGACGGCGATCACGGGCCGGTAGTCGCCGGGGCCGTACTTCGCCTGCTCGGCCTTGTTGACGTCGTTGATGCCGGGGACCGAGGAGGAGAAGTCGTCCTTGGCGAGGAAGGAGAGCAGTCCGGGGACCTCGATGGCGACCTTGTTGTGGCCCTTCTCGACGTCGCCGTAGGCGAAGACCGAGAACGGCGCAGGCTTCTCGGTGTCCCACAGCGCCTCGGCGGCGGCCATCTTCATCGGCTGCTGGTCGTACATCACCTTGCCGAGCCGGTCTCCGCTGATCGCGGTGCCGATACCGAAGACGACGGCCACCACGAGCGCCAGCCGCAGGGAGGTGCGCATGACCCTGATGTGCTGCTTGCGGGCGAGGTGGTAGCAGGCGATACCGGCGATGAACGCGGCCGCGGTGAGGAAGGAGGCGGTGAGTGTGTGGAAGATCTGCACCAGGGTGGTGTTCTGACTGATGACCTGCCAGAAGTCGGTCATCTCGGCTCGGCCGGTCTTCTCGTTGATCCGGTAGCCGACCGGATGCTGCATCCATGAGTTGGCGGCGAGGATGAAGGAGGCGGACAGGACCGTGCCGAGGGCGACGATCCAGATGCAGGCGAGGTGGACCTTCCTCGGCAGCCGGTCCCAGCCGAAGATCCACAGGCCGATGAACGTGGACTCGAAGAAGAAGGCGAAGAGCGACTCGAAGGCCAGGGGAGCCCCGAAGACGTCTCCGACGAAGCGCGAGTAGTCCGACCAGTTCATCCCGAACTGGAACTCCTGGACGATGCCGGTCACGACACCCATGGCGATGTTGATCAGGAACAGCTTGCCCCAGAACTTGGTGGCCTTGAGGTAGTGCTCCTTGCCGGTGCGCACCCAGGCGGTCTGCAGCACGGCGACCAGGGACGACAGGCCGATGGTGAGGGGTACGAACAGGAAGTGGTAGACGGTGGTTATGCCGAACTGCCAGCGAGCGACGTCGACCTGGGCCAGAGCCAGTTGCACGGGACGCCCTCCTTACGTTTGCGCAGAAAGAACCAGTTCGCCGCCTTCACTCTCACTCGCCCCGATCGGCACGACGCGTCACCCGAGCTTGTGAATGTGAACGCTTTCACAAGCATCATCGCACAGGGGCTCGACAGCCGCGAAAGGGGGGTCCCCGTCGGTCCCGACCGGCGGTCGCCACGGGCCCGCCCCCTGCCTCCGCACCTGCCCGGACATGGGAAAGCGCTCTGCCGAGGTCCCACAAGACCCCGGCAGAGCGCTGCCCACCACAGCCGCCGAAGCCGCTGCGGCTCGCTCCTACAGCTCCTTGCGGAATGCCTCCGCGACCCTGAGCACGACGTCGTTCGCCTCGGGCTCGCCTATCGTCACACGCACGCCCTCGCCCGCGAACGGCCGCACGATCACGCCCGCCTTCTCACAGGCCGCCGCGAAGTCCAGGGCGCGGTCCCCCAGCCGGAGCCAGACGAAGTTGGCCTCGCTCGGGACCACCGTCCACCCCTGCGCCAGCAGCCCCTCGCGCACCCGTCCCCGCTCGGCGACCAGCGACTCGACGCGCACCAGCAGCGCCTCCTCCGCCCTCAGCGAGGCCACGGCCGCGTCCTGCGCCACCTGGCTCACCCCGAACGGCACCGCCGTCTTGCGCAGCGCCGCCGCCACCGGCTCGTGCGCCACCGCGAAGCCGACCCGCAGCCCGGCGAGCCCGTACGCCTTGGAGAAGGTCCGCAGCACGCACACGTTGGGCCGGTCGCGGTAGATCTCGAGCCCGTCCGGCAGCTCCGGGTCGCGCACGAACTCCTTGTACGCCTCGTCCAGCACCACCAGCACTTCGCCGGGCACCCGGTCGAGGAAGTGCTCCAGCTCGGCCCGGCGGATGCCGACACCGGTGGGGTTGTTCGGGTTGCAGACGAAGATCAGCCGGGTCCGGTCGGTGATGGCGCCCGCCATCGCGTCGAGGTCGTGCTCCTCGGTGGCGGTCAGCGGCACCTTGACCGACCTGGCGCCGGAGATCTGCGTGATGATCGGGTACGCCTCGAAGGAGCGCCAGGCGTAGATCACCTCGTCTCCCGGGTCCGCCGTGGACTGGACGAGCTGCTGTGCCACACCCACGGAGCCTGTGCCGGTCGCGATGTGCTCCGCCGGGACGCCGAAGTGCTCCGCCAGCTCGGCGACGAGCTCGGCGCAGACCATGTCCGGGTAGCGGTGCATCGTCCCGGCCGAGGCGACGGCCTTCTCCAGGACGCCGGGCAGCGGCGGGTACGGGTTCTCGTTGGACGACAGCTTGTAGGCCGGCGCGCCGTCCGGACCTGGGGCGGCGGGACGGCCCGGCTTGTAGGTCGGGATTCCGTCGAGCGCCTGGCGCAGCCTGGGCTGTTGCTCACTCACTGTCGCGTGCCTCCTCGTCGCGGCTCTGCTGTGACCAGCCTATGAGGGGCGCGCATGGCTGGACAGGTGCTCTATGCCACAGCGCACGCTGGTGGCGCGCGCTGTGGCGCGCATCACTCGTACAGGTGAGTTGATACCGATCCGAGACCTTGTGTTCTCACCCGCCAATCCGACAGTTGGAGAACGAACCATCGATCTTTGAGCCGGATCTACCACTGGAGAGAAGGCCAGAGTGGTCCGATCACCTTGCAGAAACCTATCTCCATCCCCCCTTAAGCCCCATCCCGCGTCCAACCGGCCGGAGCCCTACTATCGGCTCGCCATGACAGCAGCAGGCAACCACCAGGCGAGTCGGCCATCGGGCCGACGGCTGGAGCGGGCGGGTATTCGGGACGTCGCCGCGGCGGCCGGAGTCTCGATCACCACTGTCTCCGACGCGCTCAACGGCAAGGGCCGCCTTCCTGAAGCCACCCGTCGCCATGTCCGCGAGGTCGCCGACCGGCTGGGCTACCGCCCTTCCGCAGCCGCGCGCACCCTCCGCACCGGGAGGTCGGGCCTCATCGGCCTCACGGTGACGACGTACGGCGAAGAACCGTTCACCTTTACCGAATTCGCCTACTTCGCGGAGATGGCACGCGCCGCCACGTCGGCCGCGCTCGCCCGGGGCTACGCGCTGGTCATCCTGCCCGCCTCCTCACGGCACGACGTGTGGAGCAATGTGGCACTCGACGGCACCGTAGTCATCGACCCCTCCGACCACGACCCCGTCGTCGCCGAGCTGGCCCGCCAGGGCGTCCCCGTCGTCAGCGACGGCCGCCCCGGCAACTGCCCGGTGCACGCCTGGGTCGACAACGACCACGAGGCCGCCGTCCTGGGCATCCTCGACCACCTCGCCGACGCAGGCGCCCGCCGCATCGGCCTGCTCACCGGTACGAGCACCGACACATACACCCGCCTGTCCACCACCGCCTACCTCTCCTGGTGCGAACGCGTCGGCCAGGAACCGGTCTACGAGTCCTACCCGGCACACGACCCGTGCGCCGGCGCCGTGGCCGCCGACCGCTTACTCGCCCGGCCCGACCGGCCGGACGCCGTCTACGGGCTCTTCGACCCCAATGGCACCGATCTGCTCGCCGCCGCCCGCCGGTACGGCCTGCGGGTGCCGGAGGACCTCCTGCTCGTATGCTGCAGCGAGAGCGACGTCTACGCCACCACCGAGCCCCCGATCACCACGCTGTCCCTCAAGCCCGGCCGCATCGGCACCGCCGTCGTCCAGCTCCTCATCGACGCCATCGAGGGAGTGGGCGGCACCCAGCCCGTCCAGCAGGTGATGCCGACCGACCTGATCGTGCGAACGTCCTCACAGCGTCGCCCGCCCCGGACTAAGGTCAGCCCGCCGAGATCCCCCGGCGCCGGCTGAACGGTTCGGAACCCGCGGCCGAACCGGCCGCGGGAACCACTGAAACACCTCGTGAAGACACGCCAACACACACATCCCACGACAAATTTCGCCACGATTGTCGGCAGCGCCCCGATTGACGGACCCCAGGTGCGTCACAACCGAACAGCGTCATTCCTATGATGGGCGAATGACACCGGTGGAGCCACCTCTGACCACGACAGTCGACGGGCGTGGATCACCCGGTGCGCACCGCGGCGCGAGGGTGGAGGGGTCGATGACTCAGGGGGCCGGTCCAGGACCCGTTGTCCGGACAGCAGTGAGCTGGCCTCCCCCCACGGCGGCCACGCCCACCGATGTACCGCACGGGCACGTTCCCGTGGCGCCGCGTGGCCCGGGAACGTCCCCGGGCCACGCGGCGCCGCCCGCCCCCATGGCACCGTCCGCCCCCACGCCCACGGCTCCGCCGGCCCCCGCCCCCCCGTCCGCGCCCGCGCCCTCCGTGCCCTACACCCCCACCGAGCCCAATCTGCCGCTGGACCCCGCGCTGATACAGCGCCAGGAGACGCCGACCATGCGGCTGACCCCCGTACCGGAGGCCGCGGTGCCGACGACGGGACGGCCGGGGCCGCTGTTCGTCGTCGGCGACGTCCACGGCTACCTCGACGAACTGCGCTCCGCCCTCTACGCCACCGGCCTGGTCGACGCGGACGGGCACTGGTCGGGCGGCAACGCCAGACTGTGGTTCCTCGGCGACTTCACCGACCGGGGGCCCGACGGCGTCGGCGTCCTCGACCTGGTGATGCAGCTGTCGGCCGAGGCCGCCTCCGTCGGCGGCTACGCCAAGGCGCTCATGGGCAACCACGAACTCCTCCTGCTGGGCGCCAAGCGGTTCGGGGACACCCCGGTCAACTCCGGTGCGGGCACGGCCTCGTTCCTCGCCGCCTGGCGGCTCAACGGCGGCCAGCCGAGCGACATGGAGCGCCTGGAGGACCACCACATCGCCTGGATGACCCGCCTGGACGCGGCCCACCTCGAGGACGACCATCTGCTGCTGCACTCCGACACCACCGCCTACCTCGAGTACGGCGAGTCCATCGAAGCCGTCAACGACACCGTCCACGAGGTCCTCCAGCGGGCGGACGCGGACGAGTGCTGGGAGCTGTTCCGCAAGTTCACCAAGCGGTTCGCCTTCCGCGGCGACTCCGGCCCCACCGCCGTCCGGGAGCTGCTGGCCACCTACGGAGGACACCGTGTCGTGCACGGCCACAGCCCGATTCCCTACCTCCTCGGCGAGGTCGGCTCCGAGAACGGCGACGGGGACGGCGCTCCCGTGGTCGCCGGGCCGCACATCTACGCCGATGACCTGGCCGTCGCGATGGACGGAGGCGTGACAATGGACGGCCGACTTCTCGTCGCGCAATTGCCACTGAGAGGCTGACGCGGGGAAGGCGAACGGCCAAATTCTGGAAACACTCTGTCACCTCGTCACCTCCCGGCTTTACCATCAAGGCATCTGTCCAGGCTCTCCACTCCATCCGCCCGCCGAGCCGACCCCACCGGGGTTCCGCAGAGCCCTGCATCGGCAAAGCCCCGGGAAACGGAGCATCGGGGGATGTACATGAACAGCGCTCCGCACCTGCAGAGCGAGGACCGACCGGAGTTCGAGAGGGTCCTCGACGAGGCCCTGCACGACGAGGACACTCGTCTGGCACTCTCGAGCTCCGCCACACATCTGAACTCCGAACAACTGCGCACCCTGGCACTCGGGGCGACGTCCACCATCGCCGCGTGCGCCGCCGCCGAGTACCAGCAGTACCTGAAGATCCGCGAGCAGGTCAGAGAGGCCACGGCCGGTGTCACGCACCGGGACACGGGCCCCGACGAGACCGTGGAGCCGGGCACGTCGGGCGAGGCCGCCGCCGGTACGTCGGGCGCCGGCCTGCTGTCCGTCGTGGCCGTGCTGACGCCGATACTCGCCGGGACGGCCGCCGTCATCTTCCTCGTCACCGGCTACGCGCTGGAGCTCATGGACCCCGATCCGGCGATCGCCCGGCCCCTGCGCGGCGCGGGCTGGCTCTTCGCGGCCATAGCGGCCGCGGGGATCGTCGTCGGAATGGTCGCGCTCCTGCTCACGGCCATCCACAACCCCGCGGCGGACGCGGAGAGCGTACGCGTCATGCGCTCCCCCGAGGTGGCGGCCGCCCGTGACGCGTGGCGCCGGGCCCTGCTGGAGCGGGGCGTGCGCCCTTACCTCCACCAGGTCCTCGCGGCGAGCGCGGCGGGTGAGCTGCCCGCACCCCACGGTGCGGCGGAGACCGTCCGCCGGACTCCGCCGCTCGGCTACTCACGGCCCGGCTTCTCCAGTCCCAACCCCGACGACCCGAGCACCCCGCGCCGCGGCCCGGAGTTCTCGAGTCCGGACTACTCCAGTCCCGACTTCTCCAGCCCGGACTTCGACACGGGGTCCCCCGACCACCCGGGAGCGGACCGCGCATAACCCGCATTTCCGGATGCGTGATTGCCGGAGGCACATACCGAAATGCAAATGACCGCCGGGCGAAAACAGCTCCGATTACCAGCTCAACAGTCGCGGATCCACGATGTCCTTGGGATTCGGGGCGGGACGGGGCCCGGTCGCCTGAGCGTGCCCGGCCGCGTGAGGGTGTCCGGGCACCTGAGAGTGAGCGCCGGCGGCGGGGCCCTGGCGGCACGCCGTGCCCGTCGGCGGGGTATGGAGAGCCGGGGTATGGGGAGCCGGGGTGTGGAGGTACGGCGTACCGGCCGCGGGGGTATGGGCATAGGACGTGCCGGCCGCCGGGGTGTGGCCGTACGCCGAGGCGACATGCCCGTAGGCCGGACCGCTCGTCTGGGTGCTCGTCGCGGAGTGCGCGGCATGCTGGAGCCAGCGCACCACGGCGCCGACCGCTGCCTCGTCCATCTCGGCGAGCTGACGGATCGCCCCCAGATCGCCCGGGGCCGGAGGCACACCCGTCCTGGTCAGCGCGACATGCAACATCAGCCGGTGCTCATCGGTGGTGGCGGTCACGGCGATCCCCTCTCGATGGTCGTCGGTCGGTCGACCGTTGTCCGCCGCCCGGGGTCGGTTGACCGCCGGACATGGCCGGACATGGGGTTTGACTGGTCCCCGCCGTCCTCGGTTGCGGCCCCTCGCCGGTATCACCCGTTCAGCCCTGCCTCAGGGCCGGGCCATCACCCCATCGGCGTACACCGCGCCCGCCTCCATGCTGACGCGGCCTGCCCGCGCTGACGAGCGCGGTGCGGCGGCCCGCGGGACAGCGGCAGCCGGGCGACGAGCAGCGGGCGAAGGCGGCCAACGGGGCGACGGCCAACGGCCAGGAGGCGGCGGCGTGTTGGGACTCGGCCGCTGAGGCGTCCCAGGCACTCACCCGACCACCCGATCACCCGAGGGCGCTGACGCAAGGTGCTCACCCCAGAGCGTTACGCGACGGCGTTACGCGAGGGCCTGCGTCACATACACCGTCCTCGGCGGCTGGTACTCCACGACGACGATGAGCGTGCCCACGTCGATCCGTTCGCCCGGGGTCACCGGGTACGCCAGGAAGGCCTCCGCCCCACCGCGCACCGAGACCATGACCTCGCCCACGAGGCCGGGACCCACCGTTCCGGTGACCCGCCCCTCACTGCCCACCATGTGCGGAGGCTAACCGACGACACTCATTGCGTGCGACGCCGCCGCCCGCCCCCGCCCCGCCGGACGGGCCCGGTGGCGGCCCCCTTGCCCCCGTCCCTGCCCCCGCCGGCCCTGCCCCCACTCTCCCTGCCCCCACCACCGGTGCCACCGCCCTTGTCGGCGGCGGCCAGCAGCGCGGCGAGCGCCGTCGTCACCGGCACCGACGCCACCAGGCCGATGCTGCCGACCAGGGTCCGCACGATCTCCTCCGCCACGATCTCACTGGTGGCGACCGTTGCCACACCGCTGCGGGCGATCGAGAACAGCAGGAGCAGGGGGAGGGCGGCGCCCGCGTAGGCCAGCACGAGCGTATTGACCGTGGAGGCGATGTGGTCGCGCCCGATCCGGATGCCGGCGAGGTAGAGCTGACGGGCGGACATGGCGGGGTTGGCCGCCTTGAGCTCCCACACGGCCGAGGTCTGGGTGACCGTCACATCGTCGAGGACACCGAGCGAACCGATGATCACACCCGCCAGCAGAAGGCCCTGGATCTCGATCCCCGGATAGAGGGCGTGCACCAGGCCGGTCTCGTCGGAGGTGTTGCCGGTCAGACGCGCCCAGTCGATGAACCACGACCCGAGCAGGCCGATCAGCAGGAGCGAGATCAGCGTGCCCAGTACCGCCACGGACGTTCGCGCCGACAGGCCGTGGCACAGGTAGAGCGCGACGAGCATGATCGCGCTGCCACCGACGACGGCGACGACCAGCGGGTCGGAGCCATGGAGGATCGCCGGGAGGATGAACATCGTCAGGACCAGGAAGCTGATCGCCAGCGCCACCAGCGCCATGACGCCGCGCCACCGGCCGACGACGATCACGGCGAGTGCGAAGATCCCCGCCAGAAGTGCCGTGGGGAAGCCGCGCTCGACGTCGCCGACCGAGTACTGGAGCTCCTTGGGGGCCTTGGGGGCGTAGGCCAGGACGACGCCCTGGCCCTCGTGGTAGCGACGCAGCTGGTCGGGGCGGACGATCTCGGTGAACGTGCGGCCCCTGTCCTTGCCCGAGGTCACCTTGATCGTGGCACGCACGCAGGTGCCGGAGTCCGCCTTCGACGTCGGCGAGGGGCCGGGGGTCTGCCCGGGGGTGGCCCCCTGCTGTTCGCTCCCCGTTCCGGCGCCCAGCTCCTGGCAGGGCTTCTCCTCCACCGTGACGACCCGGCCCGACTGCGTCTCCTGGTCGAACCCCACCCCGGTGTGCGGATGCGCAGGCGCCCCGCCGGGCCACAGCACGATCAGCCCCGCCACGACCGCCGCGGCGAACGGGATCAGCACGGCGGCGATCACCTTGCGCAGATGCGTGGAGACGGGTTCCGCCGGACCGTGGGCGTGCCCGTGCCCGTGCCCCTGGCCGTGGCCGCGCCCCTGGCCCTGGCCGTGGGAGTGGGAGTGCCCGGCGAGCCCCACCCCGGACGCCGGCGAGCCGGTGTGCGGATGCCCGTCATGACCTGGATGTCCCTGGTCGCCCACGTCGTGGCTCCTCTCCGGCTCCCGCTCGAGTCCTGTCCGATCATCGGGCCCCCTGGCGCCCTCGCCAAGCGACCCGCTAGTTTTGGGGCGCCTTTGCAAGAACCGCGGGAGCTCGGAGCACCGGGCTGAGAGGGCGCTGACACATCTTCGCTGCGCCGACCGCTGAACCTGTTACCGGGTAATGCCGGCGTAGGGAGTAGGTCTCATGACCATGCAGGACGATGCACGCATGCCCGAAAGCGCTCCGCGGGACTCCGCGGCGCGGAACGCGCGGGAGAGCGCTCAGGAGCCCGCGCGGAAGATCGGGTGGCACAAGGGGTACCTGTCCGGCTCGCGGCCGGACGTGCGGGTGCCCGTCCGCCGGGTGCACCTGACCAACGGCCGTGACGTCACGCTGTACGACACCTCCGGCCCGTACACCGACCCGGCCGTCGGCACCGATGTGCGCCGCGGCCTCGCGCCGGTTCGCGAGGGCTGGATCGTCGGGCGCGCCGACACAGAGGAGTACGCGGGCCGCCCGGTGCGCCCGGAGGACGACGGGATCAAGCACACCTCGCCCCGCGGGGGTCTGCGCAACCTCGACGCGGTCTTCCCCGGCCGCCCCCGGCTTCCGCGCCGGGCCCGCGCGGGGCAGGCCGTCACCCAACTCGCCTACGCGCGGCGGGGAGAGATCACGCCGGAGATGGAGTTCGTCGCGCTGCGCGAGAATGTCCCGCCCCAGGTCGTCGCCGAGGAGATCGCGGCCGGAAGGGCCGTGCTGCCGGCGAACGTCAACCACCCGGAGACCGAGCCGATGATCATCGGCAAGCGCTTCCTGGTGAAGGTCAACGCCAACATCGGCAACTCCGCGGTCACCTCCTCCATCGAGGAGGAGGTCGAGAAGATGACCTGGGCGACGCGCTGGGGCGCCGACACGGTCATGGACCTGTCCACGGGCCGCAATATCCACACCACGCGCGAGTGGGTGCTGCGCAACTCGCCCGTCCCGATCGGCACCGTGCCGCTCTACCAGGCGCTGGAGAAGGTCGACGGCAAGGCGGAGGAGCTGACCTGGGAGGTGTACCGGGACACCGTCGTCGAGCAGTGCGAGCAGGGCGTGGACTACATGACCGTGCACGCCGGTGTCCTGCTGCGCCATGTGCCGCTGACGGCCCGCCGCAAGACCGGCATCGTCAGCCGCGGCGGCTCGATCATGGCGGCCTGGTGCCTGGCGCACCACAAGGAGAGCTTCCTCTACACGCACTTCGAGGAGCTCTGCGAGATCCTGCGGGCGTACGACGTGACCTACTCCCTGGGCGACGGCCTGCGCCCGGGCTCGATCGCCGACGCCAATGACGAGGCTCAGCTGGCCGAACTGCGGACGCTGGGGGAGCTCAACCGGATCGCCAAGGCGCACGACGTGCAGACCATGATCGAGGGCCCGGGCCATGTCCCGATGCACAGGATCAAGGAGAACATCGACCTCCAGCAGGAGATCTGCGACGAGGCCCCCTTCTACACGCTCGGCCCCCTGACGACGGACATCGCTCCCGCCTACGACCACATCACCTCCGGTATCGGAGCCGCGATGATCGCCTGGTGGGGCACGGCCATGCTCTGCTACGTGACGCCGAAGGAGCACCTGGGCCTGCCCGACCGGGACGATGTGAAGACCGGTGTGATCACCTACAAGATCGCGGCCCACGCGGCGGATCTGGCGAAGGGCCACCCGGGCGCCCAGGAGTGGGACGACGCGCTGTCGGACGCCAGGTTCGAGTTCCGGTGGGAGGACCAGTTCAATCTGGCCCTCGACCCCGACACGGCCCGCTCCTTCCACGACGAGACCCTTCCCGCGGAGCCGGCGAAGACGGCCCACTTCTGCTCGATGTGCGGTCCGAAGTTCTGCTCGATGAAGATCAGCAGGAGCATCACCGAGCAGTTCGCCCCCGATCTGGCCGCCACCGCCGACGACGAGGAGATAGAGGCGGGGATGCTGCGGAAGTCCAAGGAGTTCGCGGCGAGTGGCAACCGGATCTACCTGCCGCTGGCGGACTGACACGGGGGCGCCGGCCGGAACGCCGCCGGGAAGCCACCGGAGCGCCGCCGGAAGGCCACCGGAACGCCGCCGTGAGGCGGTGGGTGGCGTTCCGGCCGCCCCGGCTCCCCCGGCCGGCCCCCGCCTCGCCCGGCTCGCCCACCTCGCCGAAGGCCCTGTGCCGAGCACTCCTCGAACACCTGACCGTGCCTCAAACTCCTTGGCCCGTCATTGTTTCGGCCCAGCACTGCACCAGTACCTCGCCAGAACCCGCCCGGTCCTTCACCTCCCGCCTCCCCCGGCGGACACTCACGTGCGTAGGCCTCGCCCGGCCCGCGTCCGGCGGGCGCGCGGAGGAGGCCGTGAAGGGGGCATGAGCCGATGGTTGTCGGCGTCCTGGCGGGGGCTGGCCTCGCCGCAGTCTTGGTCCTGATCGGCATCTTCAAACTCATGTGGCGGGTGGCCGAGCCGAACGAGGCCCTGGTCATCTCCGGGTCCAAGCACCGCACGGACGGTCTCGGGGAAGGGATGGACTTCCGCATCGTCACCGGTCGCGGAACGCTCGTCATGCCCGGGGTGCAGGTCGTGCGCAAGCTCTCGCTCGACCTCAACGAGGCCGCGCTGTCCGTGGACTGCGTGACCCAGCAGGGCATCCCCGTGAAGGTGCGCGGAGTCGTGATCTTCAAGGTCGGGGACGACTACGTCTCCATAGCCAACGCGGCCCGGCGCTTCCTGGACCAGCAGAAGCACATGGCCGAGCGCGTCCACAACGTCTTCTCCGGGCATCTGCGCTCGATCGTGGGCGGGCTGACCGTGGAGGACATGATCCGTGACCGGGAGAAGCTGACCGGGCAGACCCGGGTGGCCTCGGGCACGGAGATGGAGAAGCTCGGGCTGATCATCGACTCGCTGCAGATCCAGGAGATCGAGGACCCCACGGGGTACATCAAGAACCTGGCCGCCCCGCACACCGCCGCCGTGCGCCGGGACGCGCGGATAGCGCAGGCGGAGGCGGACCGGCTGGCCACCGAGGCCGAGCAGAAGGCCGCGGCGCGGATGGCGGAGGCGACGAGGGACAGCGAGATCCTCCAGGCCGGATTCCAGGCGGAGCGGGACACGGCGTCCGCGACGGCGCGGGCGGCCGGTCCGCTGTCGGAGGCGCAGGCACGGCAGGAGGTCGTCGTCCAGGAGACCCGGGTCGCCGAGCTGGAGGCCGCCCGCCGCGAACAGCAGTTGCAGGCGGATGTGCGCAAGCCCGCGGACGCGGCCGCGTACGAGCGGCGGACGCTGGCCGAGGCCGACCGTGACGCACGGATCTCCGCGGCGCACGCGAAGGCCAAGGAGACGGAGCTGTCGGCGACCGCGGAGGCCGCGGCGACACTCGCGACGGGTGAGGCGGAGGCGGGCGCCGCCAAGGCGAAGGGGCTCGCCGCCGCGGAGTCGGCGAAGGCGAAGGGCCTGGCCGAGGCGGAGGCGATCAAGGCCAGGGCGGCGGCTCTCGCGGACAACCAGGAGGCGGTCGTCGCCCAGCAGCTCGCCGAGAAGTGGCCGGAGATCGTCCTGGCCGGCGCCGAGGCGTTCAGGAACGTCGACCACATGGTCGTACTCAACGGCGCCGACGGTATGGCGGACATGTTCGCCAAGGCGCTGACCATGGGTGGCACGGGGCTGGGTCTGGCCCGGCAGCTGCTGTCCACGATGAATGGCGCCGAGGCCGCCAAGGCCCCCTCCGCCAACGGCGTGGCGGCTCCCCCGCCGGTGCAGCGCGTGCCGCTGCGGGAGGAGAAGGAGTAGCGCACGGACAGGCGCCGGGTGGCGGCCGCCGACAAGGGCGGCCGCCACCCGGCGCCCGCGGTCCTATGCCCGCTTGGAGAACTTCCTCGCCGCCAGGATCACGGCGGCGACCACCGCCACGAACAGCAGCACCTTGAAGAGCAGAAAGACCAGGACGCCGATGATCTTCATGATCACGGAGCCGAAGACCAGCAGGGCGAGCACCGGGATCACGCCCCAGCGCACCCATCCCGGCAGCTCTTCGAACAGCTTCTTCATCTCGTCCGGCCTCCTTGTCGCCTGCCTTCGATGCTACGGGCGGGGGGCGCTTCCCCGGGCACACCCGAGTCCCCATAGGTCCCGGATTCGCCCCCTACGGGTCACACCGGCCAGGACTCCTTCCGCCAGGCGGCGTCCCAGAACATCCACTCGTACCTGGCGGTGGTGGTGAAGTGCTCGACCGCCCCGCGCCGCTGCGCCGGCGAGCAGTCCTGCCCGACCCGGTCGGCGATGCCGAGCACCCTGCGGACGACGGACTGGAACGCCTCGTCGCCGTAGGCGGCGATCCAGCGGGCGTAGAGGGGATCGGGCGAGGACTTGGCGAGCAGTTCGGTGCCGACCCTGGCGTAGATCCAGTAGCAGGGCAGCACGGCGGCCAGTCCGTCGGTGAAGGAGCCCCCGTGCACCGTGGCCAGCAGATAGCTGGTGTAGGCGCGGGTGGTCGGCAGCACGACCGCGTCCTCGGGCCGCTCGCCGCCGAGCTCGGCCATGAACCCGGCGTGCATCTCCTGCTCCGCGGCGATGGCCCCCACCGCGTCGTCGGCGAAGGAGCGCACATCGTCCTCGGTCGGCGCCTTGGCCGCGCACACCGCGAGCGCGCGGGCGTAGTCGCGCAGGTAGTGCGAGTCCTGCACGACGAAGTGGCGGAAGGCGTCACGGGGCAGGGTCCCGTCGGTCAGCCCCTGGAGGAAGGGGTGGCCGAGGATCGACGCGTAGGTCGACTCGGCGCTCGCCCACAGTTCTTCGGACAGCGATCGCATGGTTGGCGCTTGCTCCTTCTACGCTCTCTACGCTTCGGACCGGCCGTGCTCGGGCGGACGCGGCGTTGGGACCGGCTACGCCTCGGGCGGGGAGAAGACCACCATGACCCGCAGGTCCTCCGTGATGTGGTGGAAGCGGTGCGGCACCCCCGCGGGAACGTAGACCACACTGCCGCGCGCCACATGGGCGGTCTCGGAGCCCACGGTGATCGAGGCGCGGCCGCTCACCACCAGGTAGATCTCGTCCTGCCCGTGCGGCTGCTGGGTGTCGAGCTCTCCGGGGGAGAGCGCGTACAGCCCGGCGGACATATTCCGCTCGTTGAGGAATCGCAGGTAGTTGCCCCGATTCGCGGAGCGCTCCGCCTCGAGGTCGTCCAGCCGGAACACCTGCATGGCCTGTGGTCCTTCCGTGCCGACGGGCGTCGTACCCGTCCCGGCACGCCTCTGGCGACATGCCGCTGGACTCATTCAATCGCGGCCGCTTGATCGACGTTCCACCACCCGGCCTGCCACCATCGGCGCATGAAGAACTTCCTCGTCAAGACCCTGGCCAACGCCGTGGCCATCGGTGTGGCCACCTGGATCGTCACCGGGATAGCGCTGACCGGCGGCAGCACCTGGGACAAGTCGCTGACCCTGGTGCTCGTCGCCCTGCTCTTCGGGCTCGTGAACTTCCTCGTCAAGCCCGTCGTGAAGCTGTTCTCTTTCCCCCTGTTCGTGCTCACCCTCGGTCTGATCACCTTCGTGGTGAACGCGCTGATGCTCTGGTTGACCTCGTGGGCGTCCGGAAAGCTCTCGGTGGACTTCCATGTGAGCGGCTTCGTGGCCGCGTTCTGGGGCGCCCTGATCGTGAGTGTGGTGTCGTGGGCCCTGAACATGGTCCTGCCGGACGACGACTGAGCGGGCACCGGCCGGTTCCGGAAGAACGGCCGGGCAGGGCACAACTCGGGAGCGCCGGGAGCGGCCATCGCCCATGATGGAAGGCATGACCGCCCCGTCCCCGCGAGGACTGCGCCGCGCCTCTCGAGCCCCCGGAAAACAAGATCGCAAGGACCAGAGCAGCGACCAGCGCGACGACCAGCCGGAAGACCGGCGCAAGGACCGGGGAAGAGGCCGGAGAAGGGTCACCGGACCACCGAAGAGACCCCCGGCCTACCGGGTGTGCTTCGTCTGCACGGCGAACATCTGCCGTTCGCCGATGGCGGCGTCGGTCTTCCGTGCCCGGGTGCGCGAGGCCGGGCTCTCGCACCGCGTCGAGGTGGACAGCGCGGGCACCGGCGGATGGTTCGAGGGTGAGGGCGCGGATCTGCGGACCGTGGCGGTGCTCGCCCGCAACGGCTACGAGGACGAGCACACCGCCCGCCAGTTCCGGCCCGAGTGGTTCGCCGAGCGGGACCTGGTCGTGGCGCTGGACGAGGGGCACCTCCTCGCCCTGCGCCGGCTCGCGCGCGGACCCGTCGAGGTGGAGAAGGTGCGGCTGCTGCGCTCGTTCGACCCCGGCGCTGCCGAGGACGAGATGGACGTGCCCGACCCCTACTACGGCGGTATCGAGCGCTTCCAGCTCTGCCTGGACCTCATCGAGGCCGCCGCCACCGGCCTCATGGACGAGGTCCGCGGGCGGCTGGCGGAGGAGCCGGGGAACGGGGACGGCGCCGACCCCCTGTGAGGAGGGGTCGGCGCCGGGCCGGGCTGTCTCACGCACAGTCCGGCGGATCAGCCGAGCTTAGGCAGGCACGGCGGCCCCGCGCACCCGATATTGGCCCCGCGCACCCGATATTGAGGTCATCGTCATCGCCATTGAGGCCATATTGAGGCCATCGTCGTCGAGGGCATCTTTGGCGCCCAAGGCGCGGACGCACACCCGCTGGGAGACAATCCTCGCCATGGAAGCGGAACGGGCACCGGGGCAGCCGCCCCACGCGGACGGGACGGGCAGGACGGACGGGAGGGAAGAGGCGGACGGGAGAGACGGGGCGGACGGGACGCTCATGGGAGACGGCACTCCGCTGGGGGACGGCACCCTGGCCGCGCACGCGGGCCTGCCCCCGGCCGAGCCCAACCGCCCCACCCTGCCGGGGCCGGTCTTCGCCGCCCACTACCACCTGCCGGGCGAGCCCACCGGGCCCTACCGGTACGGGCGGGACGAGAACCCCACCTGGACCCTGCTCGAGGACGCCATCGCGACCCTGGAGTCCGGCGGCGCGGGCGGGGTCGGGACCGTCGCCTTCGCCTCCGGCATGGCCGCCGTCTCCGCCGTCCTGCTCAGCCAGGTGCGCTCCGGTGACACGGTCGTCCTGCCCGACGACTGCTACTACACCGCCCGCAAGCTCGCCGAGCGCCTGGAGTCGTACGGGGCCCGGGTGCGGCTGGCGCCGACGGCGGGCGACGCGCAGCTCGACGTCCTCGACGGGGCCCGGTTGCTGTGGATCGAGACCCCGTCCAACCCCGGCCTCGACGTGTGCGACATCCGCCGCCTCGCCGACGCCGCCCATGCCGCGGGCGCCCTCGTCGCCGTCGACAACACCCTGGCCACGCCGCTGGGCCAGCGCCCCCTCGACCTCGGTGCCGACTTCTCCGTCGCCAGCGGGACCAAGGCGCTCAGCGGTCATGGCGACCTCCTGCTCGGCTACGCGGCCGTGCGGGACCCCGCGCTCGCCGAGCAGCTGAGGCTGTGGCGCAAGACCGTGGGCGCCATCCCCGGGCCGATGGAGGCGTGGCTGGCCCACCGCTCCCTGGCCACGCTTCAGTTGCGGGTGGACCGCCAGAGCGCCAACGCCCTCGCGCTGGCCGCCGCTCTCGTGGAACGCCCGGAGGTCACCAGGCTGCGCCACCCCGGTCTGCCCGGGGACCCCGCGCACGCCCTCGCCGTGCGCCAGATGCGCCGGTTCGGGTCCGTGGTCTCGTTCACGCTGCCGGACCAGGAGTTCGCGGAAACGTTTCTGGGTGCGCTGCGGCTCGTGGGTGAGGCCACCAGCTTCGGCGGGGTGCGCAGTACCGCGGAACGGCGCGGGCGCTGGGGCGGGGACGCGGTGGCGCCGGGGTTCGTCCGCTTCTCGGTCGGCGTGGAGGATCCGGGGGACCTGGTCGCCGACGTCCGGCAGGCTCTGGACACGGCGGCCCGTACGTGGTCGGCCGCCCCTTGAGCGGGTTCGGCGCTTCCTCGGCAACGGGCCGTTGGCTGCGGCCCGTTGGCGTGGATACGACGGGGCGTGCGGGACCTCCCCCCTCGTGGCCCCGCACGCCCCGGTGCGCCACCTCCGCGCGGATCGGCCGACGTCCGAGAGCGGCCATGATCAACGCGCGGAGACTCGCGGGTCCAACGGTAGTTGACTCTGAGTCAGTGTCCAATCACGGTTAGGCCTAATAGCTATCGATATATTTATAGTTCGCTGTTCGAGGAGGCGGCGCTGTGGACCTGACCCTGTTGCGGACCTTCGTCGCCGTGCACCGGGCGGGCTCCTTCACGCGGGCCGCACAGCTTCTCGGACTGTCCCAGCCCGCGGTCACCGGCCAGATACGCAGCCTGGAGCGGCAGATCGGCCGCCCCCTGTTCCTGCGCCTGCCCCGCGGAGTGGCCCCCACCACCGTCGGGGACGAACTCGCCCACAAGGTCGCCCCGCACCTCGACGCGCTGTCCGAGATCACCGAGGCGGACCTCGGCGCTGACGCCGTCCGCACCCTCCACCTGGCCGGGCCGCGTGACTTCACCTCCGCCCGGGTGCTGCCCGCCCTCGCCGTGCTCGTCGCGGACGGGCTCGGACTGCGGGTCTCCCTCGGCCGGGACGAGGAGAACCTCAACGGCCTCGCCGCCGCGCACTACGACCTCGTCGTCGCCACCTCACGGCCTCGCGGGCGGCTGTTCACCGCCACGCCGCTGTGCGACGAGGAGGATGTCCTGGTCGCCTCCCCCTCGTGGGGCGAGCGGCTCGACCCGGCCGTGGCCGAGGGCGGTCCGGGCGTCCTCGAGGGGGCACCCGTGATCGACTTCGACGAGGACCTGCCGTTCGTCTCCCGCTACTGGTCGGCCGTCTTCGACACCAAGCCCTCCGTCGCCGGATCGGTCGTCGTACCGGACCTCAGAGCCGTCCTCCACACCGTGCGGGCGGGCGCGGGCGTCGCCGTCCTGCCCAGCTACCTGTGCCGCGACGACCTGGCCGCGGGGGGCCTGGTCGCCCTCCTGGAGCCCGCCGTGCCGCCCCTGCGCACGTTCTTCCTCGTGACCCGCATCGGCACGCTCACCCAGCCGCACATCGCGCTGGGGCACGAGCGGCTGCTGCGGGCGGCGGCCGAGTGGTAGGCCGCGGCGAGGCCGGTGGCCACCGTCACGTTTCACACCCCCTGGACCAAGGCACATTCCCATCCAGTGCCGCCCACGCGACCGGAGGAGCGTCCATGCACGTCGATGGAGCCGCAGCCGAGCAGCCCGAGGAACGCGGGGGCACCGCCCGCCCCGCACCGCCGATGCGGCCCGTGGTCAAGCGCACCGCCCGCGCGATCGTGCTGGACGGGCCCGACCTGGTCCTGATCAAGCGCACCAAGCCGGACAGCGACCCGTACTGGATCACTCCGGGCGGGGGCATGGAGCCCGAGGACAGCACGGTCACCGACGCGCTGCACCGGGAGATCGACGAGGAGCTCGGCGGCAAGGTCGTCGATGTGGTCCCGGCGTTCGTGGACACCGTCGAGCACACCGCCGAGGACGGCCGCAGCGGAGTGAAGATCCAGTTCTTCTTCGTCTGCCGCCTGGCGTCGATGGACCCCTCACGCAGGCACGGACCCGAGGTGGACGAGCCCGTCGGGCAGTACGAGATCGTGCGCATCCCGTTCACGCGTGCCGGGATCGCCTCCGTCGAGGTCGTTCCGCCGTCGCTGCGTGCCTACCTGTCCGCGAACATCGAGGGGGTCAGGGCGCTGCTCTGCGACGACCTGGGGTGAGCGGGGCCCGGGCCGGGTGAGCGGGGACGGGTGAGCGTGAGCGGGTACGGGCCGGCGTGAGCGGGGACGGGTGAGCGGGTACAGGCCGGCGTGAGCGGGGACGGGTGAGCGGGTACAGGCCGGCGTGAGCGGGGACGGGTGAGCGGGTACGGGCCGGGTGAGTCGGATCGGCCGGGGCGGGGCAGCCTTCAGCGGAACCACCCGCTGAACGGCTCCGGCTCCTTCTGCCGGGGCTCGGACTCCACCGGCTCCGGCTTGCCCAGCGCGGCGAGCCGGTCGGCCGCGGCGCCGAAGAAGTCGCCGCCCTTGCGCTTGACGTCGTCCGTGCCCCAGGCACGGCCCCCCTTCGTGGGCTGCCTGGCCATCCGCGGGATGTGCTTGGAGCAGTGGATGTAGGCCTCCTCGACCTCGATCTCCACCCATGCCTGCGGGCGGCGGCCGGGGACCGGGTCGAACGGCAGCAGCGGATGGACGGAGCGGATCTGCCCGTCCGTCAGCAAGGTGGCACGGCCGTTGATGTGCAGGCCGATCCGGTCCCGCTCGAAGTCGATGAGGAGCATGCCGACGTGCGGGTTCTCCCGGATGTTGCCCAGGCTCGCCATCACGCCGTTGCCGCGGTACTCGGCGTAGGCAAGGGACTTGGGCCCGAAGACGTGGAGGAAGCCCGGCGGCCCGGCTCGGAAGGTGCTGTCGCACTCGCCCTTGGCGTCGGCGGTCGACAGGAAGAACATCTCCTGGCAGGCGGCGAACTCGCGCATGCGGGGGTTGAGATGGTCCAGCACCTGGTCCTCGTAGAAGCGCTCGGCACGCGCGACCGTGCCCAACTCCTCCTGGAGCGCGTGCTCGGCCGCCGATCCTGGACGGTGTGCGCGGTGATCGAGGTACAACGTTTCCCCTGGGTGTCGCGGTCCTTGGGCAGGCACGCCGCCGCCACGGATCGGAGGGAGGGCCGGCCATCGGGCCGGCGCCGCCGAGCGGCTCAGCCTTCCGTCCCGACCAGGTCTCCCACGAAGTCGTGGCGGATCCGGTGGGACGGTATGCCTATCCCCATCAATGTGTCCACACTGCTGCGGATCATCGCGGGCGGTCCGCTGAGGTAGGCGTCGAACGAGTGCCAGGGCCCGTACTGCCGCACGATGTCCGGCAGGGGGCCGGAGAGCCCGCGCGTGGGCGCGTCCGAGACGACCGGCCGGACGGACAGCCACGGATGCTGCTGCGCCAGGCGCAGCATGGTGTCCAGCTCGTACAGGTCGACATCGCTGCGCGCCCCGTAGAAGACCTCGACCGGGCGCCTGACGCCGTGCTCGGCCACGTCCTCCACGAGGGCCTTGATAGGGGCGATGCCGGTGCCGCCGCCGAGGCAGAGCAGGCCGTTGGGCGAGCGGTGGTCCACCACCATCGAACCGGTCGGCGGACCGAGCCGGATCACATCGCCGGGACGGGCCCGGTGCACCAGCGCCGAACTGACCCAGCCCGCGGGCACGGCCTTGACGTGGAAGCTCAGCAGGCCGTTGGGGCTGGGGGCGCCGGCGAAGGAGTAGTTGCGCCACACCCTGGGCCACCAGGGCGTCTCCAGCGTCGTGTACTGCCCGGCCAGGAACGGGTACGGCTGGTCCGGACGGACGGTGATCACCGCGATGTCGGAGGTGCGCACCTCGTGCGAGACGATCTCGGCGTGCCACCACGGCGGGGACTTGTCCTCCTCGGCGGCGGCCGAGTCGATCATGGTCTGGGAGATCGCGGTGTAGGCGCGCACCCAGGCCGCCTCGGTCTCCTCGTCCCAGACGTCGCCCGCGTAGCGGCTCAGCGCGGCGATGAGCGCCTCGCCGACGGCGGGGTAGTGCTCGGGCCGGGTGCCGTACTTGCGGTGGCCGCGGCCGAGGTGGGAGAGGTACTCGCCCAGGGTCCTGCTGTCGTCGACGTGCTTGGCGGCGGTGAGCAGCGCCCGCAGCAGGCGGTCGCGCTGGTGGTCCATGGAGGCCGGGAACAGCTCGCGCAGGTAAGGGTGGTTGACGAACAGCACCGCGTAGAAGTACGAGATCACCTTGTCCGCGACGGGTCCGATCGCGTCCATCGTGCGGCGGATGCGGATCGCGTCGGGCGAGGGCTGCGCAGAGCCGGCGGCTGCCGCCGGCGGGCGGATGTCGTCCAGGGACGGGGGCTGCGACGGCGGCGCGGGGTGGGGCCGCTCGGGCGCTGTGCCGGACGCGGGTGCCGCGGGGGACGGGTGCGCTGTCCCGGGTGCGGGATTCGGCGCGGTGAGCGCGGTGGGCCTGATCGCCGCCGCGAGGTCGCGGTGCCGTGATATTCGCTGCCGCGGCACGGAGGGGGGCTCGGCGCTCGGCGCGGGACGGTCGGCCGGTGGTTCGGTGTCCCGCGACCCGGGGTCCTGCGACTCGATGTCGTACGACCCGGTGTCCGGCTTCGCCGGGGCGAACCAGCTCCAGTTGCTGTCCGCCGTGTCCTCGGTCCGGGGTTCCTCAGGCTTCGGGACCACTGCCGACTGCTCCTGTTCCCCCTCCGATTTCCTCGCTTGCGCCGACGTTGTGGTCAGAGCGTCCATCGTCTGCCTCGCCTCGAGCATCTCACTGTCTGCTTCCTCACCCCCCGAAGTGGGAAGGAACTCCCAATTCGTTCAGGCATGTCGGGCGTGTCGCAGCGCAAAGCGTCGCACGAGTGCGTAGCGCATCGGACATATTGCCGGAAGTCCAGTGAAGCGGGTCTCCACGCCCGTTAGGATCGGTTGACTCGTGGTTGCTGCCTCCGCGTCGCTGCTCGTCTCCGGTGTTCGACTCCGGTGTTCGACTGAGGTATCCGTCTCCGGCGATCGATCGCAAACGACCCTACCCGGCCGAGGAGAATGCACAACCCCAGGCTGTTGGCGACCGAACTCGGCTAATCCGTTTCGTATTTGCCCTCATCGGACGAGTTCATACGCCTCGCGCAAGTCCGTGCCGTTGTAGGCGAATGTGGCCAGCTCCCGTACGTGGTGGTCGGCGTTGACCGCGACCGAGGTCCTGAGCGCCTGGAACAGCGGCGCGTCCGACAGCGAGTCCCCGTAGGCCACGCAGCGCTCCCGGCCCACCCCGAATGTGGCGCACAACTCGTCCGCCGCCAGCACCTTCGACTCCGGCAGCAGGATGCCCCGCGGATCCAGCCGCGCACCCGCGAAGGGCACGTCGGGGAAGACCGAGGCCCGCACCTCGTGCGCGCCCCACTCCCGCAGGCGGGTCACGAAGAAGCTCGGCGACAGGGAGATCACCGCGCAGTACTCGCCTCGGTCGCGGATGTCCTGCCACACCTCACGGATCCCCTCGAGCCAGGGCGCGGACTCGAACGCCGCCATAACCTGCTCGGCGTTGAGCCTCCCCCACATCTCGTAGGCGCGGGCGGCATAGCCGGGTGGGTCGGTCAGCCCTTCGGCCAGTTCGGCCTCCAGCATCCGGAACTCCTCGATGAGCCCCAACTCCCGGGCCATCTCCATGCTCGCCGAGGATCCGCGCATCAAGGTCCCGTCCATGTCGAAGAGATGCAGTCGACTCACGGCAGCAGGGTAAGGGCACACGGTGCGGGCCGGTGCCGCCAGGGGGTGGGAACAGATGGAATGGCCGGAATGGTTGAGGATCAACTCATGTTCTCAGGTGGGGAAGGAGGGTCACCGTGACCAAGTACCCTCAGTACGAGAGCGACTACGACACCGGGCCCGAGAGCACCCCTCGGCGCTGGGAGCGTGCCCAGCTGCTCTTCGAGACCAACAGGTTCTCGGGGCGGAGCCGGACGGTGGGATGCTCCCGGACACCGTGAAGGTGTCCGGGAGCATCCGCCTTCCCGGTCGGCTCAGACCAGGTGGCCCGACATGCGGCGCGGCAGTGGGCCCAACAGGTCGGCGATGCGGCGGCGCAACTCCTCGTACTCCCTCTCGCGCCGGCCGAGCGGCCCCCGTGGCCGCTCGATCAGCCGAGCGTTGGTGACCACCTCGTCGGGCTCGAACTGCTCCCGGGTGAGATCGATCTCCACCTCCGTCGACAGCCGGTTCCACCAGTGGTGGCCGCGCCGCACCCCGTTGACATGCACCTCCCCGAGTATCAGCTCGCCTCCGAGCAGGTCGTGCACGACGAGGGCGGTGATGTCGCACTGCCCGCGAGCCGGATTGCCCGGATGCCATTGGGGAAGGTCGTCGGGGGAGCAGATGTCGGCTGTCCACGAGGAACGCAAGGCTCGTTCGATATCGCTCAGAGTCCAAGGCACCATGACCGCCAGCCTGCCACCCGCCACTGACAATCAGGCTTCCACGGCGGCCGACGAGGACCCCCGCTCGGCCTCGGGGTCCATCCCGGCGTCGGTCTCGCGGTCGGCCTTCACGTCAGGCCCCGCCGCCGTCGAGGTGGCGGCCTTCGCGTCCCGCAGCAGGGCCACGGCGAGGACGGCGGCACCGGCCATCACCACCACCGCGCCGATCGCGGCCGCGTTCATCCCGCTGGTGAATGCCTCCCGAGCCGTGGTGAGCAGGGTGTCGGCCGTCCGCGCGGGCAGGTGCGCCGCGACCGCCTGGGCACCGCCGAGCGTCTCGCGCACCTCGCCCATGGCCGCGGTGGGCACCCCCGCGGGCATGTGCCCGCCCATCCGGTGGTGGTAGACCGCGCTGCCGATGCTGCCCAGGACCGCCATGCCGAGCGCGCCGCCGAGCTCCGAGCTCGACTCCAGCAGGGCGGAGGCGGAGCCGGCCCGCTCGGGCGGGGCGACGCCCATCACCAGTTCCGAGCCCAGGGTCATCACCAGGACGAGTCCCCCGGCGTAGACGGCGGCCCCGGTCAGCGCGACCCACAGCCCGGAGTCGGCCCGCACCCGTGTCAGCTCGACGAAGCCGAGGGCCGCGGTGAGGAAGCCCCCGGCGAGCACATGGGCGCGGTTCACACCCCGCTGGACGAGCAGGGAGCCCACGGGAGCGGCGAAGCCGACCGCCACGGACGGCACCAGGCTCCACAGGGCAGCCTGGAGCGGGCTCTTGCCGAGGACCGACTGCAGGTACTGCGTGGTGAAGATGGCGAAGCCCACGATGGAGAACATCGCGATCAGGTTCATCAGGAGCGATCCGCCGAAGGCGCGGCGGCGGAAGAGCTCCAGGTCGATCATCGGGTCGTCGAGCGTGCGCTGCCTGCGCAGGAAGACCAGGCCGACGGCCAGACCGAGGACGACGGCGAGCGCCGGGAGCGCCTCGAAGCCGTTCTTCGCCATCTCCTTGAGCCCGTACACCACGGGCAGGAGCGCCCCCATCGACAGCAGCGAGCTGAAGAAGTCGAACCCGCCCTTGCTCGCGCCCTTGAACTCCGGCAGCAGGACCGGGGCGAGCAGCAGGAGCATCAGCATCGCCGGGGTGTTGACGAGGAAGACCGAGCCCCACCAGAAGTGCTCCATCAGGAAGCCGCTGAGGATCGGGCCGAGGGAGACGCCGCCGACCATGGCGGCCGACCAGATGGAGACGGCCTTGGCGCGCTGTTTGTCGTCGTGGAAGAGGTTGCGGATCAGCGCCAGGGTCGAGGGCATCAGGGTCGCACCGCCGATGCCCAGCAGCGCCCGGCAGGCGATGAGCATCTCGGCGCTCTGGGCGTAGGCGGCGGCGACCGAGGCGAGACCGAACGCGGCCGCCCCCGCCAGGAGGAGTTTGCGGCGCCCTGTCCGGTCGCCGAGGGCGCCCATGGTGATCAGCAGGCCGGCCAGGACGAAGCCGTACATGTCGAGGATCCACAGCTGCTGGGTGCTGCTGGGCTCGAGCTCCTTGGTGATGGCCGGGACCGCGAAGTACAGGACCGACACGTCCATGGACACCAGGAGGCAGGGGAGCAGGAGCACTCCGAGGGCGATCCACTCCTTGCGCCCGGCCTTGGCGCTTGCGTTGGTCTGAGTCATGGCAGCGAATATACACACGTCTAATACGCTTGTATAGGACGCTTGTTTAAGACGCTTGTATAGCCATCGCGCTAGGCTGTGGAGCATGGGACATCGAGAGGATCTGCTGGCCGGCGCCAAGCGCTGCCTGCTCGAGAAGGGGTGGGCGCGCACGACTGCGCGCGACATCGTGGCCGCCTCGGGCACCAACCTGGCGTCCATCGGCTACCACTACGGCTCCAAGGACGCCCTGATGAAAGCCGCGCTCGTCGAGTCGCTCGGCGACTGGGGCGAGGAGATCGAGCGGGCCATGGCCGCGGACCTCGATCCGGAGGTGACACCGCTCGAGCGGTTCGAGACGATCTGGAACCGCATGGTCGAGCACTTCACCACCCACCGCCAGCTGTGGGCCGCCAATATCGAACTCGTCGCCCAGGCCGAGCACGACCCGCAGATGCGCAAGACCCTGGCCGACCTCCAACCGGAGGGGCGCGAGGGCATGCTGGAGATGTTCCAGGGCGTTCACCGCGAGCCCGCGGGAGACTCGGCGCGGATCTTGGGCGCGTTCTACCAGGCGCTCCTGATCGGCGTGATGTCCCAGTGGCTCATCGACCCCGGGACCGCGCCGTCCGGCAAGGACGTGGCGGAGGCGCTGCGCATCGTCGCCTCGAGCGTGACCGCGACCGACCGGTCACGGGAGAACGGCTGAGGCGCCGGTCGGTGCGGGACTGCAGCCATCCGTTCTACCCACTCACGCTGGATCACAGCTCGCTCGAAGATCGGTCGGCATATGCTGTTCGAGTGGTCGGACGTGCGGGCCTGGATCACGGCGCCCGGCATACCTGCCGAGCCCTGCTGCCGGGCGGCGCAAGAACGCTGACCGCGGGACGGGGTGGTGACCGACGCACCGGGCGAGGCGGTCGGCAAGTACGAAGCTGGGGACCGTCGCAGCGATGAGTCCGGCGGCGCCCACAGGTCTACCTTCCGACCGAAAAACCAACTCATCGGGAGTAAGGCATGGGCCTCATCCACATCGAGCTGTTCGCAACCCTCGACCTCGTCGGGCAGGCGCCCGGCGGCCCCGACGAGGACCCGGTGGGGTTCCCGTTCGGCGGCTGGCAGGCGCCCCTGCTGGACGAGGTCACCGGGGCGCAGGTAGGTGCCGCGTACGAGGGCACGGACGCCCTCCTGCTCGGCCGGCGGACGTATGACATCTTCGCCGCCTACTGGCCGAACCAGGAGGGCGGCGAGGACAACGAGATCGCCACGCTCTTCAACAGCGTCCCGAAGTACGTGGCCTCCCGCGGCAGGCCCGACCTCTCGTGGGCCGGGTCCACGCAGCTCGGCCCGGATCTGGCCGACGCGGTGCGCGAGATCCGTGACCGGCACGAGCACGTGAAGGTCGTCGGGAGCCTGAACCTGGTGCAGACCCTTCTGCGCGAGAAGCTCTTCGACCGTCTCGACCTCTGGGTGCACCCGATCGTGCTCGGCGTCGGGAAGAAGGTGTTCGACGGTGGCGCGGTGCCCACGAACGTCACACTCCTCGAACCGCCGGTGGCCGGTCCGAAGGGGACCGTGTATCTGCGCTACGGGCTCGCCGATGGCACGCCCGGGACGGGGGACATGAGCGCACCCGATCGCGGTGCCGGGCGCGACGACTGAGGCCGCCCCGCGCCATGCCACCCAAGATCGGTCTCAGATCGATGCCGTTTCCACGGCGGAACGATTGAGTCTGCGGCTGAGCCACCGAGCACGAGGACTACATGCGAGCTCAGATCGCGCGCCGATGAGGTTCCCGCGCCGCGCCGGTCTGTACGCGTGAGACCGACTCACGGAAGGCTGGTGCCATGCGGAAACTGATCTACGGCATGAACCTGACCCTGGACGGCTACATCGCCGCGCCCGGCGACGACATCGGCTGGAGCGTGCCGAGCGACGAGCTGTTCCAGTTTTGGTCCGACCAGTTGCAGGCGACCGACCTGTCGCTGTACGGGCGCAAGCTGTGGCAGACGATGAGCTCCTACTGGCCCACCGGCGACCAGCAGCCCAGCGCCACCCCGGCGGAGATCGAGTTCGCGCGCCGCTGGCGGGACATGTCGAAGGTGGTGTTCTCCTCGACGATCGACGAGGTCGACTGGAACACCCGCCTGGTCACCGGCGACGCGGTCGCCGAGATCACCCGGCTCAAGGCCGAGGACGGCGGCCCGATGGACATCGGCGGCGCGACGCTCGCCGGGGCGGCCATGCGGGCCGGGCTGATCGACGAGTACGTGCTGGCCACCGCGCCGGTCCTGGTGGGCGGCGGCACGCCGTTCTTCACCGCGCTGGACAGCTGGGTGAACCTGAACCTGGTGGAGACGCGGACGCTTCCCTGCGGCGTGATCCTGACCAGGTACGAGAGGAGGCGCTGACCCGGGCCCCCGCCAGGATCGCGGCCCGGGTCCGGTACAGCCGTCCTGGGTGAACCGGACCACCGCCCAAGCCACCCGAACGAGTGAAGCCCCTGAACTGCAAGTCTCGTGGCAGTGGCATTTCTGCCATCCATCTGCCAACTGCCGTGAGATTCTGCCAGGCTTTTGAGGCCCTACAACTCGGCGATCAGGTCTGGGCCATGTCCACGAAGCGGGAGTAGTGGCCCTGGAAGGCCACGGTGATGGTCGCGGTGGGGCCGTTGCGGTGCTTGGCGACGATCAGGTCGGCCTCTCCCGCGCGGGGGGACTCCTTCTCGTAGGCGTCCTCGCGGTGCAGCAGGATGACCATGTCGGCGTCCTGCTCGATCGAACCACTCTCTCGGAGGTCGGAGACCATCGGCTTCTTGTCCGTGCGCTGCTCGGGGCCGCGGTTGAGCTGGGACAGCGCGATCACCGGTACCTCCAGCTCCTTGGCGAGGAGCTTGAGATTGCGGGACATGTCGGAGACCTCTTGCTGGCGGCTCTCCGGGCGGCGCGAGCCGCCGCTCTGCATCAGCTGGAGATAGTCGATGACGACCATGCGCAGGTCGTTGCGCTGTTTGAGCCGGCGGCACTTGGCCCGGATCTCCATCATCGTCAGATTCGGCGAGTCGTCGATGTAGAGCGGAGCCGCCGTCACCTCCGGCATCCGGCGCGCCAGGCGGGTCCAGTCGTCGTCCGTCATGGAACCGGACCGCATGTGGTGCAGGGCCACCCGGGCCTCGGCCGACAGCAGGCGCATCGCGATCTCGTTGCGCCCCATCTCCAGGGAGAAGATGACGCTGGGCATGCCGTTCTTGATCGAGCACGCGCGCGCGAAATCCAGGGCCAGGGTCGACTTGCCCATGGCCGGGCGGGCCGCGACCACGATCATCTGGCCGGGGTGGAGGCCGTTGGTCAGGGAGTCGAGGTCGGTGAAACCGGTCGGGACGCCGGACATCTGGCCGCTGCGCGAGCCGATGGCCTCGATCTCGTCGAGGGCGCCCTCCATGATGTCGCTCAGCGGGGCGTAGTCCTCGGACGTTCGCTGCTCGGTGACGGCATAGATCTCCGCCTGCGCGGAGTTGACGATGTCGTCCACGTCCCCGTCGGCCGCGTATCCCATCTGGGTGATACGGGTACCGGCCTCGACCAGGCGGCGCAGAACGGCCCGCTCGTGGACGATCTCCGCGTAGTACTCGGCGTTGGCCGCCGTCGGGACCGACGAGACAAGGGTGTGCAGGTACGCGGCGCCGCCGACGCGGGTGATCTCGCCGCGCTTGACCAACTCGGCGGCCACCGTGATCGGGTCGGCGGGCTCGCCGCGGCCGTAGAGGTCGAGGATGGCGCCGTAGATGGTCTCGTGGGCGGGGCGGTAGAAGTCGACGCCCTTGATGACCTCGACGACGTCGGCGATGGCGTCCTTGGACAGCAGCATGCCGCCGAGGACGGACTGTTCGGCGTCGATGTCCTGCGGGGGAACGCGCTCGAAGCCCCCGCCGCCGTCGAATCCCCCTCGGTCGTGCCGGTCGCCGCGGTCTCCCCGCTCGCCGCGTCCGCCGCGACCGCCGTAGCCGCCCCGCTCACCGCGGTCTGCGCGGTCTCCGCCGTCGTCGGAGCGGCGGGAGACCGGGAGCCGCTCCACCGGGGGCTCGTCCGGCCAGGGGTCCTCGGGGGGCGGGGCCAGGTGCCCTCCAACGTGCTCGGGCTGGTTCACCCCGCCACCTCCTCCCCGTCCGCGCCGCGGACCGAAATGCCAGAACTGCGCCCCTCTTTCTTACGGCACGGCTGTGACAAAAAGGGGTCCCGACTCCGCGTCCGGCGCGTCGGTCGAGTCGTCGCGCGACGCCCAACGCTAGGGCCGTCGGCACCGTCAGCCAAGATGGTTATCCACAGGCCATGTGGACGACGGGGCCAACTCTGTGGAGAAGCTGCCCCAACCTGTGTACAGGCCGGGGGAAGACGCTGTGGATAACCAGACAATCAACCGCCACTTGAGGCTGTGACCTGCGGATTCTCCATCCACCGCCTGTGCAGGAGAAAAACTTCTCAGGTGCGACCAAGATCACGACAAACGGTGCGCAGTCCATCACCCCACAGTCAGCAAAGTAATAGACCAAAGTGGCTTGCACCTATTACCTGTGGACGACTACGGTAAGCGCATGCCCGAAGCCGCCACCAGACCCGCGCGACGCCATGACCGAGAGATCGTCGCGCTCGCCCTGCCCGCCTTCGGCGCACTGGTCGCCGAGCCCCTGTTCGTCATGGTCGACAGCGCCGTCGTCGGCCACCTCGGCACCGCTCAGCTGGCCGGACTCGGTGTCGCGGCCGCCCTGCTCGCCACGGCCGTCAATGTCTTCGTCTTCCTCGCCTACGCCACCACCGCGGCCGTCGCCCGCCGCGTCGGCGCAGGTGACCTCCCGTCGGCGATCCGCCAGGGCATGGACGGCATCTGGCTCGCCGTCCTGCTCGGTGGTGTGGTCATCGCGGTGACCCTGCCGGCGGCGCCCGCGATCGTGGACCTGTTCGGGGCGTCGGCTACCGCGGCGCCCTATGCCGGAACGTATCTGCGGATCAGCTCCCTGGGGATCCCCGCCATGCTCGTGGTGCTCGCCGCCACAGGGGTGCTGCGCGGCCTCCAGGACACCCGCACCCCGCTCGTCGTCGCCGTCGCGGGCTTCACGGCCAACGCGGGACTCAACGCCGGACTCGTCTACGGGGCCCACCTGGGCGTGGCCGGTTCCGCGTGGGGCACGGTCATCGCCCAATGGGGCATGGCCGCGGCCTACCTCGTCGTCGTGGTGCGCGGCGCCCACCGGTACGGAGCGGAGCTCAGGCCGGACCTCGCCGGGATAAAGGCCGGCGCCACCGCGGGAGTTCCCCTTCTGGTGCGCACACTCAGCCTGCGTGCCATCCTGATGGTCGCCACCGCCGTGGCCGCGAGGCTCGGGGACGTCGAGGTGGCCGCGCACCAGATCATCCTCACCCTGTGGAGCCTGCTGGCCTTCGCGCTCGACGCGATAGCCATCGCCGGGCAGGCGATCATCGGCCGCTACCTGGGGGCGGGCGACGCCGACGGCGCTCGGGCGGCCTGCCGCCGCATGGTGCAGTGGGGCATCGCCTCGGGAGTGGTCCTGGGGCTTGTGGTGGTGGCCGCCCGGCCGTTGTTCATCCCTCCGTTCACCTCCGACCAGGCGGTGCGCGACCAGTTGACGGCGGCACTGCTGGTGGTGGCGGTGACCGAGCCGGTCTGCGGGATCGTCTTCGTGCTCGACGGGGTACTGATGGGCGCCGGTGACGGGCCCTACCTGGCCTGGGCGATGCTCGGCACCTTCGCCGTCTTCCTGCCGGCCGCCCTGGCCGTGCCCGCCCTCGGGGGCGGACTGACCGCGCTGTGGTGCGCGATGGGGCTGTTCATGGCGACCCGGATGGCGTTCCTGTGGGCGAGGACGCGCTCGGGCAAGTGGATCGTGACGGGTGCGGTGCGGGCGTAGCGCCTGCGCACCCGAGCCCCGCGCCCCCGCGCCCCCGAGCCGCGGGTCCGCGGGTCCGTTTCAGCGGCGGCGGCACCCCGGCGAATCGGCAGCGGCAACGGCGAAGGGCCGGGACCCCCAGAACGGGGGTCCCGGCCCTTCGTCAACCACGGCGACAGCCATGACCCCGGGTCAGGCGGAGACGACCTCGAGGTCGAGCTTCGCGGAGACCTCGGGGTGCAGGCGCACGGTGAACTGGTGCGCGCCGACCGTCTTGATCGGCGAGTCCAGCTCGATACGGCGCTTGTCCACGTCCGGACCACCGGCGGACTTGATCGCCTGGGCGATGTCGGCCGGGGTGACGGAGCCGAACAGGCGGCCGGTGTCACCGGCGCGGGTCTGCAGGCGCACCTTCACGCCCTGCAGCTGCGTCTTGACGGTGTTGGCGTCGTCGAGGGTCTGGATCTCGCGCACCCGGCGGGCGCGGCGGATCTGCTCGACGTCCTTCTCGCCACCCTTGGTCCAGCGGATCGCGAAACCGCGCGGGACCAGGTAGTTGCGGGCGTAGCCGTCCTTGACCTCGACGACGTCGCCGGCGGCACCGAGGCCGCTGACCTCGTTGGTGAGGATGATCTTCATGCTTCGGTCACCCTCTCTCAGCGAGCAGTCGAGGTGTAGGGCAGCAGCGCCATCTCACGGCTGTTCTTCACAGCCGTGGCGACGTCGCGCTGGTGCTGGGTGCAGTTGCCGGTGACCCGGCGGGCACGGATCTTGCCGCGGTCGGAAATGAACTTCCGCAGCAGGTTCGTGTCCTTGTAGTCGACGTAGGAGATCTTCTCCTTGCAGAACACGCAAACCTTCTTCTTCGGCTTGCGCACGGGCGGCTTCGCCATTGTGCCTCTCCAAACGGGATCAAGAAGTGGGGGATTCGCCCCGTCCCTGCGAGGACGGCCGTGAAGGCCGCCCGCCCGGGACTAGAAGGGCGGTTCGTCCGAGTAGCCGCCGCCGGACTGGTTGCCACCCCAGTTGCCGCCGCCCTGGCCGCCGGAGGCAGGAGCCCCCGTCGCCCACGGGTCGTCGGCCGGAGCGCCACCCTGCTGCGGGGCGCCGCCGGGAGCGTTGCCGCCCCAGCCGCCGCCCTGCTGGCCGCCACCGCCACCGCCGAAACCTCCGCCACCGCCCTGGCCGCGGCCACCGGTCTTGGTGACCTTGGCGCTGGCGTAACGCAGCGAGGGACCGATCTCGTCGACCTCGAGCTCCACGACGGTCCGCTTCTCACCCTGCTGGGTTTCGTACGAACGCTGCCGCAGGCGCCCCTGGGCGACCACGCGCATCCCGCGCTGCAGCGACTCGGCCACGTTCTCCGCGGCCTGCCGCCAGATCGAGCAGCGCAGGAACAGCGCGTCGCCGTCCTTCCACTCGTTTGTCTGACGGTCGAACGTGCGCGGGGTCGACGCGATCGTGAAGTTCGCGACGGCCGCACCGCTCGGGGTGAAGCGCAGCTCGGGATCGTCGGTGAGGTTTCCGACGACGGTGATGACGGTCTCGCCTGCCATGGTTTGGTGACCTCTCGGCGGGTGTGCTCGGGTGTCTCGGCTGTACTGCTACTCGGAACCCGGTACTGACTGAGCGCTCAGGCTCAGTGCATGTCCGGGCGGAGGACCTTGGTCCGGAGCACCGACTCGTTCAGATTGAGCTGCCGGTCGAGCTCCTTGACGACCTCGGGTGCTGCGTTGAGGTCGATGACCGAGTAGATGCCCTCGGGCTTCTTCTTGATCTCGTACGCCAGGCGACGACGGCCCCACGTGTCGACCTTCTCCACCTTGCCGCCGCCGTTGCGGACGACGGAAAGGAAGTTCTCGATCAGCGGGGAAACGGCCCGCTCCTCGAGATCCGGGTCGAGGATGACCATCAGCTCGTAGTGACGCATGCGTGAACCCACCTCCTCTGGACTCAGCGGCCACGGTCTCTCCGTGGCAGGAGGGTTGTGTTGCGTCGGCAACGGTACTGCGGCCCACTGACAACGGGCCTCGGCTCCGTGATCCGGGCTCGGATGACTCGGGCTTCGAGTCGAGCTCGCATCGGGGCCAAGGCTCGGAATGTGCTCGTGGACCGGCGCGGACACCGGTGCAGACGTAACAGACTACCCGCACTCGTTCGGCCTCTTGAAATCCGCCCGCCAACCCGCGCAATCTGTACACATCGGGTGGGTGGACCCGTTACGGTGCGCAGCCCGCCCGGCACCCTCTGTCCATCTCGGAGGTGCCCTATGGCACAGACGTTCCGGAACATCCCGCTGACTCTGAACACCGACGGCAAGGCCCATCCGGTGGAGAACGGCTTCGCCGCGGTCACGGCCCTGCTCGGACTGATCGCGGCCATCACCTCGATCTGGCCCGGACTGCACCTGCTGAGTTCGTGGACCGGCCTGATCGGGGTCTGCACGGGCCTGTGGGCGCAGATGATCTCCGCGACGACGGCGGAGCGCTTCGTGGCCATCCTCGGTCTGGGCGCGTCGGCGGTGGGCCTCTACCTCGGGTTGGCGCACGGAGGCCTGTGGGGCGGGGTGATCGGCTGAGCCGCGGAGGGATCCCCGAGCGACGGCACCCCCGCCCGGCACCGTGAGCCGCGCGGGGGGCCGTACGGCCGGGATCCGGTGTCTCGGGGCCTGCCGCCCCTACGGCGGCAGGCCCCGAGCCCCGCCCGGCGCAGTAGGCTGCGACGCGACAGCCTTGCAGCCCCCGAGGAGCGCCGCGCATGACCCTGAGCCTGAGGACCATCAGCCGCGAGGAGCACCTGGCCTTCATCCGGAGCCTGCCCTCCGCGAGCCACATGCAGGTGCCGGCATGGGCCGATGTGAAGGCCGAATGGCGCTCGGAGAGCCTCGGGTGGTTCGACCAGGGCGGGCAGCTCGTCGGCACGGCTCTCGTGCTCTACCGGCAGCTCCCCAAGGTCAAGCGGTACCTCGCCTACATGCCCGAGGGCCCGGTCATCAACTGGTTCGACCCCAATCTCGAGCAGTGGATGAAGCCCATGCTCGCCCATCTGAAGTCGGTGGGCGCCTTCTCGGTCAAGATGGGCCCGCCGGTCGTCATCCGGCGCTGGGACGCCCCCGTGATCAAGGAAGCCATCGCGGGCAAGCAGGCGAAGCGGCTGCGGGACGTCGAGGCCACCTTCATCGAGCCGCGCGCCTTCGAGGTGTCGGACCGGCTGCGCCGCATGGGCTGGCAGCAGGGCGAGGACGGCGGGGCGGGCTTCGGCGACGTGCAGCCCCGGTATGTGTTCCAGGTGCCGCTGGAGGGCCGCAGCCTGGACGACGTGCACAAGGGCTTCAACCAGCTCTGGCGGCGCAACATCAAGAAGGCCGAGAAGGCCGGCGTCGAGGTCTACCAGGGCGGGTACGACGAGCTGAAGATCTTCCACGACCTCTATGTGGTCACCGCGGAGCGCGACGGCTTCCGCCCGCGGCCCCTGAGCTACTTCCAGCGGATGTGGAACGCGTTGACCGCCGAGGACCCCAACCGCATGCGCCTGTACCTGGCCGTGCACGAGGGCGAGGCGCTCGCGGCCACGACCATGCTGACCGTCGGCGGGCACGTCTGGTACTCCTACGGCGCCTCCGCCAACCACAAGCGGGAGGTCCGCCCGAGCAACGCCATCCAGTGGCGGATGCTGCGCGACGCCTACGCGCTCGGTGGCACCGTGTACGACCTGCGGGGCATCGGGGACAGCCTGGACGAGGAGGACCACCTCTTCGGGCTGATCCAGTTCAAACTGGGCACGGGCGGACAGGCCGCCGAGTACATCGGCGAGTGGGACTTCCCCCTCAACAAGCTGCTCCACAAGGCACTCGACATCTACATGTCGCGCCGCTAAACGAGAGGGGTTCCAACAGCCATGGCGCTCACGCTCTACGTCGACACCGACCGCTGGCGGGCACACCAGTCCGCGGTCCTGGAGGCCTTCCCCGGGCTCGTTCCCGTCGCCAAGGGGAACGGCTACGGCTTCGACAACATGCGGCTGGCGGAGGAGGCTTCGCGGTTCGGCGCGAACCTGCTGGCCGTCGGCACGACGTACGAGGCCGCCAGGGCCAAGGACCACTTCAACGGTGACCTGCTCGTGCTCACGCCGTACCGCCTCGGCGAGGACCCGGTCCCGCTGCCGGACCGGGTGATCCGCTCGGTCTCGTCGGTGGAGGGCGTGCGCGCGCTCGTGGGCGCACGGGTCGTCGTCGAGGTCATGAGCTCCATGAAGCGCCACGGCATCGCCGAGGACGACCTGGTGAAGCTGCACAGCGCGATCGAGGACGTGCGGCTCGAGGGCTTCGCGATCCACCTGCCGCTCGACCGCACCGACGGCTCGGACGCGGTGGACGAGGTCATGCAGTGGATCGACCGCCTCCGGGGAGCACGCCTGCCACTGCACACCGTCTTCGTCAGCCATGTGAAGTCGGACGAACTGGCGCGGCTGCAGCGGGAGTTCCCGCAGACCACGTTCCGCGCCCGGGTCGGCACCCGGCTGTGGCTGGGCGACCACGAGGCGACGGAGTACCGGGGCGCGGTCCTGGACGTCACCCGCGTCTCGAAGGGCGACCGCTTCGGCTACCGCCAGCAGAAGGCGTCCTCCGACGGCCACCTGGTGGTCGTGGCGGGCGGCACGTCCCACGGTGTGGGCCTGGAGGCCCCGAAGGCGATGCACGGCGTGATGCCGCGCGCGAAGGGCGTCGCCCGTGCGGGCCTGGCCACGGTGAACAGGAACCTCTCGCCGTTCGTGTGGGCCGGCAAGCAACGCTGGTTCGCCGAGCCCCCGCACATGCAGGTGAGCATCCTCTACCTCCCCTCCGACGTGGCCCCCCCGGCCGTGGGCGACGAACTGGTGGCCCACCTCCGCCACACCACCACCCACTTCGACCGTCTGGTCGACCGCAGAGCCTGACCCACCCCTGACTCGCGAAAAGGCCGGAGACCGCACCATCGCGGCCTCCGGCCCCTTCCTGTCGGCTACGCCTGCGACAACCAGGCCTGCGGCCGGACGAGAACGTAGAGCGGGTCCCCGTGAGGACTGATCAGCCCCGCCTGCCGGATGCAGCCGTTGCGCATCAGCATCCCCAGGCAGGCGTTCACCCGCTGCCGCGGCAGCCCGGTCGCCGCCGAGATCCTTTCGAGTGAGGCCGTCAACTGCCCCTCCTCCAGGAGCAACGGGAGGATGTACGCGGCCACGGCCCACGCGTCGTCACCGAGCGGCACCCGCGCCTGCCACTCGGCAAGCACCTGCCTGCGGGTGGGGACGGGCACGGGTGTGGGAGATGCGGTGCCGGGCACGGGCATCCGGTCGGCGATGGCCGCAAGGGAGTCCGCAATTCGGTCGAGCGTGCGGTGGGACGCGCGATGCGCGTGCTCCAGTCCAGCGATCGCGTCCACGAGGCGATCGGTCGGGGCCGGGTCCACGGGCTCGTCGGCGGGTTGCTTGCCGGGCAGGGAGTAGGAGCCTTCACGCTGGACGGTCAGGATGACGTCGGTGACCCAGCGCTTGAAGGGTTCGGACTCGGGCTTGGTGGAGCCGTTGACGAGTCGTACAAGGCCTTGGAGATTGACCATGCGCATGGATCTCTTGAGCCCGTGGCCTGCGAGATTGTGCGAAGTGTCTCCCCTGTAGACGCTTCGCGCGAGAGTCTCCAGCGTCAGCCGCGCCTCCTCCGGGACGTGTACGAGGACGGCCTGACGCGTGTTGACGTAGCCCAGGTTCCTGCACAGGTCGACGGCCGGGAACCAGTGCTCGCCGTCCGGGAGGGTCAGTCTGCGGACCCTCGCGCCCGTCGCCGCGAAGACGAAATCGTTGATGTCGATGGCATCCGTACGTCGCTGTGCAGGGACGATCGGTTTGTCGTTCATGCACAGAAACGTAGGCAGAAATCACCCTCTATTGGGTTTAAATACGGTGCTTCACTCGAACGGGTGGTGGGTTAGTCCGTGCCCGGACTGGTTGTGCCCCAGTGGACGTACTGCGCCTTCTCCAGGGGGCCCGGGGAGGGACGGGTGAGGGTCCAGTGGTCCCGGGCGCCGTCCAGGGGGCCGCCGGAGGGGTCGTCGGTGCCGTCCTGGCGGACCGGGTCGTGTTCCGGGTGGAGCATGTCGCGCACGACCATCGCGCACAGGTACAGCGTGCCGAGCAGGTGGACGGCGATGACGGCGTGGTAGCCGCCCTCGGGCAGGCCCTGGTGCTTGTCGCCGATGTTGTTGGCCAGGTACAGCCACACGCCGAGGAAGTACATGACCTCGGCCGCCTGCCAGATCAGGAAGTCGCGCCAGCGCGGCCGCGCGAGGGCGGCCAGGGGGATGAGCCAGAGGACGTACTGCGGCGAGTACACCTTGTTGGTCAGCACGAACGCCGCCACGACCAGGAAGGCCAGTTGAGCCAAGCGCGGGCGCCGACGGGTGGACAGGGCCAGCACGCCGATGG
The DNA here is from genome assembly GCF_014646055.1 of Wenjunlia tyrosinilytica. Classification (GTDB taxonomy): domain Bacteria; phylum Actinomycetota; class Actinomycetes; order Streptomycetales; family Streptomycetaceae; genus Wenjunlia; species Wenjunlia tyrosinilytica. Next base: position 98,855 of record NZ_BMMS01000008.1, on the reverse strand, counting down.
CCGCGCAGATCACCAGCATCGCCACCGAGCAGTACGTGTTGAGCCCGTCGAGGGCCTGCCCCCGCTGCTGCATCAGGATCAGCCAGAACGAGCCGTAGTCCTCCCCGCGCTCCTGGCTGAAGGTGTAGAACTTCGCCCATCCCTGCGGCGCGAGCAGGATGAAGGGCAGGTTCACCACCACCCATGCCGCGACGGCCCCCCACAGCGCCCTGCCGAAGTCCCGCATCCGCCCGGCCCTCAGACACAGCACCAGCAGGGGGCCGAGCAGGAGCACGGGATAGAGCTTCGCCGCGGTGGCGAGCCCGATGAGGACCCCCGCCCAGCCCGTCCTCCCTCGCGACCACAGGTACATCGCGATCGCCGTGAGCGCCACGGCGAGCAGGTCCCAGTTGATGGTGGCGTTCAGCGCGAGAGCGGGCGCGAGCGCCACGAGCAGGGCGTCCCAGGGCCGCCTGCGGTGGGTGCGCGCCACGGCCACGACCACGACGACGGCGCAGATCATCAGCAGGGAGGCGTTCGCCATCCAGTACGCCTGCTCGCGGTCCTGGATGGAGCCCCCGTCCGGGGTGAACCAGGCGGCGAGCTGCATCAGCGCGCCCGTGAGCACCGGGTACTCGAGGTAGTCCATCCCGCCCGAGACATTCGAGGGGATCTTGTCGAAGTACGGCACGAGGCCGTCCGCGAAGCCTCGCCCCTGGAACAGGTGCGGGATGTCCGAGTAGCAGGCGTGCGTGTACTGCGCGTTCGCCCCGAAGAACCACGCCCCGTCGTAGCAGGGGTACTTCTGCACCATGCCGAGCGCGAACATCGCGATGACGGCGAGGGCCATCACCCGCAGGGGCGTCCACCACCCCCTCCCGACGACGAGCCGCCGTCCCGGCGGGCCGCCGAGCGCCTCGCTGCCGGTCACGGCGACGGGGTCCTCCGCGGTCGGCAGCACGGGGCCGCGGCCGTCACGGCGGCCCGCATGGTCTTCGCGCACGCTCGTCATGCCCGCCATCCTGCCCTACGGCGCCCCCGCGGTCGGGGACGGCCCGGGAACGGCCGCGGCCACGGCGAGCGTGGTGCCTGTGCTCGCCGTGGCCGCCGGTGCGCCGGGCCCAGCCCGGGCGGACGCCGGGCCGAAGCCCTGTCGGGAAGGGCTAGGCGCCGCCGTCCTGCCCGAAGATCGTCCCGTTGGAACTGCTGGTACTGCCGCCGTCCGGATTGCCTCCGTTGCTGCCCCCGCTGTTGCTGTTGCCTCCGTTCACGGGGCCACCGTCCTGGCCTCCGTTCGCGCCGCCGTCCTGGCCGCCGTCGGTGCAGTCGACGGGGTTGCGGCACGGCGAGTTCGACGGCGAGGGGGACGGGGAGTTCGACGGCGAACTCGACGGCGACGGCGACGGGGAGGACGGGGTGTCCGAGGGGGTCGGCGAGGTGCTGCTCGGCGGGGCCGAGGGGGTCGGCTTGGGCACGCCCAGCCCGTCCGTCACCTCGCCGAGGTCGGTGGCCGACGGGAAGTCCTGGGCCGTCCTGCCCTCCAGCGCGGCCCTCATGTACTCGGTCCACACCTCGGTCGGCAGGTCACCACCGTGGATGGAGTCCTTGCCGCCCACGCCGTTCATGGACAGCAGCTTGTGCTTCTTCGGGTCCTCGCGGAACATCGTGACCGCCGTGGACAGCTGCGGCGTGTAGCCGACGAACCACGCCGACTTGTTCTTGTCGGTGGTACCGGTCTTGCCGGCCGCGGGACGGCCGAGCGCGAGCGCCTTCCTACCCGTACCGTTCTTGATCACGTTCTTGAGGACGTCGGTGACGTTGTTGGCCACGTTGTCGTCGATGGTCTGGCTCGTCTTAGGCTTGCCGAAGCCCGCCAGCGGCTGGCCCTCCTTCTCCACGCTCGTCACCGAGTACGGCTCCGCCCGCAGCCCGGAGGAGGCGAAGGTGCCGTAGGCGTCCGCCATCCGGATGGCGGAGGGAGTGGAGGTACCCAGGGCGAACGAGGCATTGCGCTCGGCCATGCTGTCGTGCGAGATGCCCGCCGACTCGGCCATCTTCATGACCTTGTCCATGCCGACGTCCATGCCGAGCTGGACGAACGGGACGTTGATGGACTGCTCCATCGCCTTGCGCAGCGTGATGGCGCCCCACCGCGTCGTCCCCTCGTTCTTCTGGAGGAAGAACGAGCCGTCCTTGTTCCGCACGTACGAGCCGTCCGGGTTCCTGATCTTCATCAGGTCGTTGGCCAGGTACTTGCTCATCGGGGAGATCGGGCCGTCGGACTTGTAGGTGCCGCTGTCCATGGCCGCCGCGAGCACGAACGGCTTCCACGTCGAACCGACCGGGACGCCCTGGGTGTCGGCGTTGTTGGTGAAGTGCTTGACGTAGTCGCCACCGCCGTAGAGCGCGACGATCTTTCCGTCGCCCGGCGCGATCGAGGCCGCGCCGAACTGGACGTGCTTGTCCTTGCCCGGGCGCAGCTTCTCGTCGATGTTGGCCTTGCGGACCTTCTTGACCGCGGTCTCGAGCTCCTTGACCTTCTTGCGGTCGAAGGTGGTGTGGATGCTGAAGCCGCCGAGCTCCAGGTCCTTCTTGGTGAGGTTGGTCTTCTTCAGGATGTACTTCTCGGCGGTGTCCATCAGGTAGCCGATCTGGCCGGCCTGCCCCTGCTCGACGGTCTGGCCCTTGACCTTGGGGAACTTGTAGGAGTCCCGCTCGCTCTGGGAGAGCTTGCCGTGCTTGACCATGGCGTTGAGGACGTCGTTCCAGCGGCCCTCGGCGCGCTGGCGGTTCTCCTGGGGCGAGGCGCCCGGGCCGACGCCGCCGTCGGGGTTGTAGAGGTTGGCGTTCTTCAGCAGTGCGGTGAGGAACGCGCTCTCGTTGGAGTTCAGGTTCGCGGCGTCCTTGTGGAAGTACGCCTGCGCGGCCGCCTGGATGCCGTAGGCGCCGCGCCCGTACCAGGCGGTGTTGAGATAGCCCTGGAGGATCTTGTCCTTGTCCTGGGTGGTGCTCACCTTTATCGAGATGAACATCTCCTTGAACTTGCGGCTGAGCGTCTGCTCCTGGCTCAAGTAGGTGTTCTTCACATACTGCTGGGTGATGGTGGAGCCGCCCTGGGTGTCACCGCCGGTGGCCATGTTGAACAGGGCCCGGGCGATGCCCTTCGGGTCGACGCCGGAGTCGGTGCGGAAGCTGGCGTTCTCCGCGGAGATGACCGCGTCCTGCATATGGGTGGAGATCTTCGCCAGGTCGACGTTCTGCCGGTTGGTCTCACCCCGGTGGCCCATGACCTTGCCGTCGGACCAGTAGAAGACGTTGCTCTGCTGGGTGGAGGCGGCCTTGGCCTCGTCGGGGACGCCGACGAGCAGGAAGGCGATCCAGGACAGGCCGACGAGCATGCCGAGGAACGACAGGCAGATGCCGGTCACCAGCCGCCACGACGGCATCCACCGCTTGGCACCGGCGCGGCCGGCCCTCGGGTAGTCGATGAAGCGCTTGCGGCCACCGCCGCCGCCACCGCCGCCACCGCCCGCGCGCCCTCCGCCCGCGCCCGAGGCATGGGCGGTCGTGGCGCCGCGGCGTCGGCCGCCCCGGGAGGCGGCCTGCGCCGCACGGCGGGCTTCGGCCCTTCCTCCACGCGGCTGCGCGGCCCCGGACCGGGCGCGGGGCTGCCCCCCGCTCGAAGCTCCTGACGAAGGGGACGCTCCGCTGGGCGGGGTCGCTCGACGACCGGACGGCTGCGGGGGCTGCGCTCCGCGTCGCGCGGCGGCTCGGCCGCCGCCACCCTGCGACTGAGGCGGCTTCCGGCGGTGCTCGCTCATCGTTCCAGCTACTCCTCGGGCAGGCGATAGCGCCTGAAGGCGGCAGTTGTCTTCCGGTCCCCCGGCGTCCGTCGCCCCGGCAGTGTGGACCCTTGGGGTCCGATTGCTCAAGGAGCGGGCACACAGAGGACTTCAGACGCTCAGCAGCGTCCCATGGTTCCAGGTCCACAGTTCTCGGACTGCATCGGACTGCAAGGGAAAGAGTACGCACGGTCAAAACCTGCTTGATGCGCACCTTCGGCGTATAGCGGTCAGTTGGCCCTCCGAGAACTTCTGTGTGACGCCGTTCACCGCACCCCCTCTTGCCACATCTCGATCACCGTTCTATCGTCCAGATGTATCGAGTCGATACATCGTGGCGGCATATCGCCCGGATGCATCGGAACGAGCAATGGCAGACGCGGGACCGGCGCGGATGGACGAGGAGGGTGCGAGCGGTGAGCAGACGTTCCAACATGCTCGAGTTCGCCGTCCTCGGTCTGCTGCGCGAGTCGCCGATGCACGGATACGAGCTGCGCAAGCGGCTCAACACCCTGCTCGGAACGTTCCGTGCGTTCAGCTACGGCACCCTCTACCCCTGTCTGAAAACGCTGGTCGCCAAGGGATGGTTGATCGAGGAGCACAGCCCCGTTCCGGATCCGCTCGCCGCGCCCCTGGCCGGCAGGCGGGCGAAGATCGTCTACCGGCTCACGGCCGAGGGCAAGGAGCACTTCGAGGAGCTGCTGGCGAACTCGGGCCCGGACGCCTGGGAGGACGAGCACTTCGGCGTCCGGTTCGCCTTCTTCGGGCAGACCGACCAGTCCGTGCGCATGCGCGTGCTGGAGGGAAGGCGCAGCCGCCTCGAGGAGCGGCTGGAGAAGATGCGTGCCTCCCTCGCCAGGACACGCGAGCGGCTCGACGACTACACGCTCGAGCTGCAGCGCCACGGGATGGAGTCGGTGGAGCGCGAGGTCCGCTGGCTGAACGAGCTGATCGAGACCGAGCGGGCCGGGCGCGAGGCGCGCCGGGCCGCGGACGGCAGCAACTCGAGCAACAACCCGAGCAACAACTCAACAGACAAGGACGGCTCGGCCCGGGACCGGGGCACTGGCCCGGACCCGTCCGACACCGCCACGTAGGACCGCTCGGCGGCAGCGGCAGCGCGCCGCGCGCCACCGGTCGACCCAGCCAATCAAGGCACCGCCAAACAAGGCCCGCTTCCGTCGCGGGCCTGGTCGAGAACACAGGGAGCAACCGCAATGGGTTCGGTACGCGTAGCCATTGTCGGCGTGGGCAACTGCGCCGCGTCGCTGGTGCAGGGCGTCGAGTACTACAAGGACGCCGACCCGGACAGCCGCGTGCCGGGCCTCATGCACGTGCAGTTCGGCGACTACCACGTCCGCGACGTCGAGTTCGTGGCCGCGTTCGACGTGGACGCCAAGAAGGTCGGCCAGGACCTCGCGCACGCCATCGGCGCCAGCGAGAACAACACCATCAAGATCTGCGACGTCCCGCCGACCGGTGTGACCGTCCAGCGCGGCCACACCCTCGACGGCCTCGGCAAGTACTACCTCGAGACCATCGAGGAGTCCTCCGAGGAGCCGGTCGACATCGTGCGCGTCCTCGAGGACAAGCAGGTCGACGTCCTGGTCTGCTACCTGCCCGTGGGTTCCGAGGACGCCGCGAAGTTCTACGCGCAGTGCGCCATCGACGCCAAGGTCGCCTTCGTCAACGCCCTTCCGGTCTTCATCGCCGGTACCAAGGAGTGGGCGGACAAGTTCACCGAGGCGGGCGTGCCGATCGTCGGTGACGACATCAAGTCGCAGGTGGGCGCCACCATCACCCACCGCGTGATGGCGAAGCTGTTCGAGGACCGCGGTGTCGTCCTCGAGCGCACCATGCAGCTGAACGTCGGCGGCAACATGGACTTCAAGAACATGCTCGAGCGCGAGCGCCTGGAGTCCAAGAAGATCTCCAAGACTCAGGCCGTCACCTCCCAGATCCCCGACCGCGACCTGGGCGCCAAGAACGTCCACATCGGCCCGTCCGACTACGTCGCGTGGCTCGACGACCGCAAGTGGGCGTACGTGCGCCTCGAGGGCCGTGCCTTCGGTGACGTTCCGCTGAACCTGGAGTACAAGCTCGAGGTCTGGGACTCCCCGAACTCGGCCGGTGTCATCATCGACGCGCTGCGTGCCGCGAAGATCGCCAAGGACCGCGGCATCGGCGGCCCGATCCTGTCGGCGTCCTCGTACTTCATGAAGTCGCCCCCGGTGCAGTACTTCGACGACGAGGCCCGCGAGAACGTCGAGAAGTTCATCCGCGGCGAGGTCGAGCGCTGACGTTCGGCTCGAGGCCGGACAGCAGGGCCGCCGCGGCGCTGCTCGAGCGGCGTCCGGTGACTCCTTGAACGGCGTCCTGTGACCGAGGGTCCCCGTGCGTATCGCACGGGGACCCTCGTGTGTCTGTGCGACCCTGGGGCCGTGTCGTTCCTCCGCGATCTTCGGGCCCTGCTGCGGCTGCGGGACTTCCGACGGCTGTTCGCGGTGCGCCTGCTCTCGCAGGCCTCGGACGGTGCTTTCCAGGTCGCGCTCGCCGCCCATGTGGTCTTCTCGCCGGAGCGGCAGACCTCGGCCACGGCCATCGCCTCGGCCATGGCGGTCCTGCTGCTGCCGTACTCCCTGCTGGGACCGTTCACCGGCGTCCTGCTGGACCGCTGGCGCAGACGGCAGGCACTGCTCTACTGCAACCTCCTGCGGGCGGTGCTGGCCTCGGTCACCGCGGTCCTCGTCCTGTCCGTCGTCTCCGACTGGCTCCTGTACCTCTCGGCGCTGTCGGTCACCGCGGCCAACCGCTTCGTCCTGGCGGGCCTGTCCGCCTCCCTGCCGAGGGTCGTGCCCGAGGACAGGCTCCTCATGGCGAACGCGGTCTCCCCGACAGCGGGCACCGTCGCCGCCACGGTGGGCGGCGGTGGGGCGTTCCTGGTGAACCTCTTCATGGCGAAGGGGGCGGGCTCGGACGCGGTGGTGCTCCTGCTGTCCGCGCTCCTGTACCTGTGCGCCGCGCTCGCCGCCCGGCGGATCCCGGTGGACCTGCTGGGCCCCGAGGCGGACCGGGAGCGGCCTCCGCTGGGCTCCGCGGTGGTGGCGACCGTGCGCGACATGGCGATGGGACTGCGCCATCTGGCCGAACGCCGGCTCGCCGCCTACGCGCTGGGCGCCATGACCGCGATGCGCTTCTGCTACGGCGCGCTCACCGTGACGGTGCTCATGCTGTGCCGCTACACCTTCAACGGCGTCGGCGGCGGCTCCTCGGACGGGCTGGCCATGCTGGGGCTGGCGGTGGGCTTCTCCGGGGCGGGCTTCTTCGTGGCGGCTCTGGTGACCCCGTGGGGGACCGACCGGCTGGGCCTGGAGAACTGGATCACCTTCTGCGCAGCGGCGGCCGCCGTCCTGGAGCCGGCGCTCGGCCTGCCGTTCCACCCCTACCCGCTGCTGGCGGCGGCGTTCGTGCTCGGGGTGGTCACCCAGGGCGCGAAGATCGCGACGGACACGGTGGTGCAGGAGACGGTGGACGACGGGTTCCGGGGGCGGGTCTTCTCCCTCTACGACGTGCTGTTCAACGTGGCGTTCGTGGGCGCCGCGGCACTCACCGCGCTGATGCTGCCCCCCGACGGGAGGTCGTCCGCGCTGCTCGTCCTCGTCGCGGTGCTGTACGCGCTAACGGCCGTGGGGTACGCGACGGCGGTGCGGGCTCGGTCGTTTGACCGTGTTTCGGGCGGTTAGCGCTTCATTGCAGCAGCAGTGTTACGGAAATGAGTGCGGGGGTGTCCGCGGCAGTCGATAGCGTGCGTGCTTTCGATCCACCAACAAACATCCAACGAGGGAATCGCATGACCACCCCCCAGCCGCCCTACGGTGGGAACCCGTACGGCCAGCCCCAGCCCCAGCCCCAGCCCTACCAGGGCGGCGCCCCCTACGGCCAGCAGACACCGCCCCAGCCCGGGGGCCCGCAGCCCTCGCCGTACTTCAACCAGCCTCAGGGCGGCCCGCAGGGCGGTTTGCCGGGCGGCTACCCCGCGCCGCAGCCGCAGCGCCGCTCCAAGGCCAAGATCGTCAAGTTGGTGGTCGTGCCGGTGATCGTCCTCGCTGTCGCGATCGGCGGCTACATAGCCAGCCGTGACGACGCCGAAACGGCGAAGGCGGGTGACTGCATGCACAACAGCGGCACCAACTTCAAGCCGGACCTCGAGGTCGTGGACTGCGGTTCGTCCAAGGCCCAGTACACCGTGCTGAAGAAGATCGACGACACCAGTGACACCCAGAAGTGCACGGTCGGCGACGCGGCGTACTACGAGAGCGGCGGCGGCAACAACTTCGTGCTCTGCCTGAAGCACAAGTAGGCCGACGCCGGCACATCGGCGCCGGCGGCTCAGTACAGCGCTCAGGGGCGGTGTTTCACGTGAAACAACGTAAAACACCGCCCCTGGTGCGTGCCCGGACTCCGAGGATTCAGGCCTGCGCGGAGTCCTGCTGGGTCGCCCACCACTCCTTCAGGGCGGCGACCGCCGCGTCGTGCTCCATCGGGCCGTACTCCAGGCGCAGCTCCATCAGGTGCTGGTACGCCCTGCCGACCTGCGGGCCGGGCTTGAGACCGAGGATGCCCATGATCTCGTTGCCGTCCAGGTCGGGGCGGATCGCGTCGAGCTTCTCCTGCTCCCGAAGCTTGGCGATGCGCTCCTCCAGCCCGTCGTACGCCCTCGACAGCGCCGCCGCCTTGCGCCGGTTGCGGGTGGTGCAGTCCGAACGGGTCAGCTTGTGCAGGCGGTTCAGCAGCGGCCCCGCGTCCCGGACGTAGCGGCGCACCGCGGAGTCCGTCCACTCGCCCGTACCGTAGCCGTGGAAGCGCAGGTGCAGCTCGACCAGGCGGGAGACGTCCTTCACCAGGTCATTGGAGTACTTCAGCTTCGTCATACGGGACTTGGTCATCTTCGCGCCCACCACCTCGTGGTGGTGGAAGGAGACCCGCCCGTCCTGCTCGAACCGCCGGGTCCTGGGCTTGCCGATGTCGTGCAGCAGGGCCGCCAGCCGCAGCACCAGGTCCGGACCCTCCTCCTCGAGGTCCATCGCCTGCTCGAGCACGGTCAGGGTGTGCTCGTAGACGTCCTTGTGGCGGTGGTGCTCGTCACGCTCCAGCCGCATCGCCGGGATCTCGGGGAAGACCCGCTCCGCGAGACCGGTCCGCACGAGCAGCTCAAGGCCCTTGCGGGGGTGCGCCGACATGATCAGCTTGTTGAACTCGTCGCGCACCCGCTCCGCGGAGACGATCTCGACGCGCTCGGCCATCTCCGTCATCGCGGTCACCACCTCGGGGGCGACCTCGAAGTCGAGCTGCGCCGCGAAGCGAGCGGCCCGCATCATCCGCAGCGGATCGTCGGAGAAGGACGCCTCCGGCGTGCCCGGCGTGCGCAGCACTCGCTCCGCCAGGTCCACCAGGCCCCCGTGGGGGTCGATGAACGCCTTCGCGGGCAGGGCCACCGCCATGGCGTTCACGGTGAAGTCACGGCGGACCAGGTCCTCCTCGATGGAGTCGCCGTACGACACCTCGGGCTTGCGCGAAGTCCGGTCGTACGCCTCGGACCTGTAGGTAGTGATCTCGATCTGGAAGTCCTGCTTGCGGCACCCGACCGTGCCGAACGCTATGCCCACGTCCCACACCGCGTCCGCCCAGGGACGGACAATGGCGAGCACCTGCTCGGGGCGGGCGTCCGTGGTGAAGTCCAGGTCGTTGCCGAGGCGGCCGAGCAGCGCGTCGCGAACCGAACCCCCGACGAGTGCGAGGTGGTGTCCCGCCTCCTCGAACCGGCGGGCGAGGTCGTCCGCGACCGGGGAGACCCGAAGGAGCTCGCTCACGGCCCGGCGCTGGACCTGGCTGAGCACGTTCGGTGACTGCGGGGTCTGGCTGCTGTCATTGTTGGCATTCGGCACAACAGAAGAGGGTACGTGGCCCCGGCCCCGCGAGCTTCCCGTATTCGAGCCGGACGAAACCCTGGAGCGGTGCCCGTCACCGCATCGCAACGATCATGCGGGCACTCCGCAGCACTTTCCGGCCCGGCGCATCGTTACCATTCCAGGGCGCACATCCGACGAGAACCGAGGACGGCGAACGCGTGGGCAAGGCGGCACGTCATTTTGGCACGACCCCTGCCCGCGTACGACTGCTCCGGGCCGGAGCGCTGCTGGCGGGCGGTCTGCTCCTCGCCGGGACCGCGTACCCCGCCCAGGCCGCCGCCCCGCGGAGGAACGCCGCCGGGACGGCCGCGGCGAAAAGCCCGGCCGCCGCGCCACTGAGGACCGCCTCCCCGGCCAAGGCCCCCTCGCAGCCCGGTACCGGGTCCGAGACCGCCGCGATCTCCCTGACCTCGATCACGCCCACCGTCCCCGGTGACCACGACACCGTGACCGTCAGCGGCACCGTGACCAACAACGGCAGGTCCACCATCACCGGCGCTCACGTCGGACTGCGCCTCGGCCAGGGCGGACAGGCGCTCGGCAGCCGCAGTGACCTGTCGGCCACCGCCGGGCGCAAGGGCCTCCAGGCGTCGGACGGCAGCGAGATCACCGGCCACACACAGCGGATGGCGGCCATGGCGCCCGGCATCAGCCGCCCGTTCACGCTGAAGGTCCCTGTCGAGGATCTGAATCTCGGCGGAAACGGCGTCTACCAGCTCGGTGTCTCCCTCTACGGCCAGGACCGGGCCGCCCCGTACGGGCACGTCCTCGGCATCGAGCGGACCTTCCTGCCGTGGTACCCCGACCCCGCAGACACCCAGCACACGCGGGTGGCGCTGGCGTGGCCGCTCGTCGACCGCCCGCACCTCGACGCCCGCACCGACTCCGATCCGCAGCAGACCCCCGTCTTCCGGGACGACCGCCTGGCCGCCGAGCTGGCCCCGGGCGGGCGCCTGGAGCAGATGGTGTCCATCGGCAAGAACCTGCCGGTGACCTGGGTCATCGACCCCGACCTCCTCGCCACGGTCGACGCGATGGCCAAGGGCTACAAGGTCGCCGACGACGGCGAGACCATCGACAAGGCGCGGCCGGGCTCCGGCAGCCAGGTGGCCAAGCGGTGGCTGAACGAGCTGAAGACCACCGTGAAGAGCCAGAAGGTCGTCGCGCTGCCCTTCGCCGATCCCGACCTCGCCTCCATCGCCCACCACGGCAGGTTCGTCCCGGGCACCCTGGGGCACCTGAAGTCGGCCACCGACCTGGCGGCCGAGACCACGGACACCATCCTCGGTGTGAGACCGCGCACGGACGTGGCCTGGCCCTTCGAGGGAGCCGTGGACCGATCCATCGTCAGCGTGGCCCGCACCGCCGGGGCCGACAAGGTGGTCGTCGGCAGCTCGGCGCTCGGCGCCGGCGGACTCAACCGCACCCCGAACTCCCCCCGACCGATCGGCGGCGGCACCACCGCCCTGGTCTCGGACAGCACACTCTCGAACACATTCAACGGCGACATGGCGATGGCCGGGAAGTCCACGCAGGCGGTCCAGCGGTTCCTCGCCGAAACCCTGATGATCACCATGGAGGCACCGAACACCGAGCGCAGTGTGCTCGTCACGCCCCCACGGGGGCTAGCGCCGAGCGCCGCCCAGTCGCTGTCCACGGCGCTCTCGGCCGCCCAGGACGGCAAGTGGATGACGCCGGTGAGCCTGGAGACGCTGGAGAAGGCGTCCCCGGACCGCGAGGCCCAGCACGCGGTACCCGGCTCGAGCCGCTACCCGGCGCAGCTGCGCAAGGGGGAGCTGGGCACAAACGCGTTCCGTGAGATCCAGAACACCCAGGCGTCCCTGAAGACCCTGCTGTCGATCCTCTCCCAGCAGCGGCGGGTGATCACCCCCTTCAACACCGCGGTCCTGCGCTCGATGTCCAACTCCTGGCGCGGGGACGCTTCCGGCGCGGGCACCTACCGCTCGTCGGTCGCGGGGTACCTCAAGGGGCTGCAGGGTGCCGTCCATGTCATGGACAAGTCCGATGTGACGCTGTCCGGCAGCAGCGGGACCGTACAGGTGACGGTGGAGAACAACCTGGCGCAGGAGGTGAGGAACCTCCATCTGGAGCTGACCTCGGGGCAGCGCCAGCGGTTCCAGGTCGGGGACCCGCAGGTGGTCTCGGTGGCGGGTGCGCACCGCAAGTCGTTCAAGTTCCACACCTCGGCGAAGGCCAACGGACCGGTCCCGGTCGTGGCGCAGCTGTACACGGAGAACGGCGAGCCGTACGGCAAGCCGATGACATTCGAGGTCAACGTGAAGTCGGTGACCGAGATCGTGCTCGTGGTCATCGCGTTCGGACTGCTGTTGCTGGTGCTCGCGGGGGCGAGAATGTACCGGCAGCGCAAGCGCTCGGCGCTGGCGCAAGAGACGTCGGAGACATCGGAGGCGTTGGAGACATCGGAGGCGGAGGACGGCGCCGAGCGGGAGGACGACGCCGAGGCCGACGACGGTGCGGGCGAGGAGGATCCTTCGGGGGACGATCCTCATACCGGGACGAAATCCGCTGGCCAGGAGGCCGTCGGAGCGGATCCGAAGCCGGACACCTGCGCCGAGGGCTCGGAGCCGGACGTCTCGGATGAGAAGGTGGACCGGTAGTCGAGCCCGTGGCTGCGCGCCGCGCGCCCGGATGAGAAGTAGGGGTCCAGCATGAACGCGCCGTACGACGGTGAGCGCGACGGGGAGGCCGAGGCGGGCCGGGTCCCGCAGCCTCCTGCGCCCGCGCAGGGCCCTGGGTACGCCCAGGAGCCCTCGCATGCCCAGGAACCCCCGTACGGCGCCACTGCGGACCCCTACCCCCCCGAGAACACCTACGCCCCGACCGCCTACCCGCAGGCGCCTTATGGCCAGGCCCCGCAGGGGCAGGGGGCGCCGGGCCCTGCCCCGTACGGCCGACGCGCGCAGAACCAGGCACCACAGGGTCAGGCCCCGTACAGCCCGGGGTCACAGGCGCAGGGTGCAGCTCCGCAGTCCCCGCAGGGGCAGGCTCAGTACGGCCAGAGCCCGCAGGGGCAGGATCCCGCTCCCCACGCCCCGCAGGGACAGGCGCCCTACGGGCAGGCGCAGGACCCGCAGGGCGGCATTCCGCACGGTGAAGCACCTCGGAACCAGGCACCGCAAGGTCAGGCGCCCTACAGCCAGGCCCCGCAGGGCCCGGCACCGTACGGCCAGGGCCCCCAGGGGCAGGATCCCTCTCCCCACGCCCCGCAAGGTCAGGCGCCCTACAGCCAGGGCCCGCAAGGGCAGGGTTCCACTTTGCAGTCCCCGCAGGGGCAGGCACCCTACGGACAGAGCCCGCAGGGGCACGCTCAGTACGGGCAGAGCCCGCAGGGCCCGGCGCCGTACGGCCAGGGCCCGCAGGGCCCGGCACCGTACGGCCAGGGCCCCCAGGGGCAGGATCCCTCTCCCCACGCCCCGCAGGGACAGACGCCCTACGGACAGAGCCCGCAAGGGCAGGCGCCGCAGGGCCAGGCGCCGCAAGGTCAGGCGCCGTACAGCCAGGCCCCGCAGGGCCCGGCACCGCAAGGGCAGGGCCCGCAGGGGCAGGATCCCTCTCTCCACGCCCCGCAGGGACAGGCGCCCTACGGACAGGCGCAGGACCCGCAGGGCGGCATTGCGCACGGTGAAGCACCTCGGAGCCAGGCACCGCAAGGTCAGGTGCCCTACAGCCAGGCCCCGCAGGGCCCGGCACCGTACGGCCAGGGCCCGCAGGGGCAGGATTCCTATGCCCAGGACCCCTACCTCCAGCAGACCTACGCCGACCCCTACCGCACACAGACGCCGCCCGGGCCCGATCCGGTGGCCGCGGCGCTCCATGACCGGGCGGCGCATCCTCCGCCCGCACCCGGGGCGGGATACCCCGACGCCACCCAGCAGCTCCCGGCGCCCGATCCCCGACTGTGGGCCGCGCCGCCGCAGGGGGAGCCCGCCGGGCCGGTCGAGCGCCACCTGCCCTACGGAGACCGCGAGACCACCGACTACGTCGGCGTCGACGAGCTGATGAGCGCCGCCTCCGAGGACGGTCCCCAGCCGGACGCCTACGCGCACCTGTTCAGGGACCAGCGCCCCGGGGCCACCGCCCCGCCCGTGCCCATGCCTCCCGGCGCGGCCACCGCCACCGCCGATCCCGCGTCGGCGGAGCCCGAGCCGGCCAGACCCGAGAGCACGGGCGGTCGCGCCGGCGGAATACTGAAGTCGAGCGCCCTGATGGCCGCGGGGACCCTGGTCTCCCGCATCACCGGCTTCGTCCGCACCCTGGTCATGGCGGCGGCGATCGGTCTGGCCACCCTCGGCGACGTCTACCAGGTCGCCATGGTGCTGCCGACCATGATCTACATCCTGACCATCGGCGGCGGCCTCAACTCCGTCTTCGTCCCGCAGCTCGTCCGGGCCATGAAGGAGGACGACGACGGCGGCGAGGCCTATGCCAACCGCCTGCTGACCCTGGTGATGGTCATCCTCGGCGGAATCGTGGCGGTCACCGTCGTGGCGGCGCCTCTGCTGATCAGGATGATGTCGAACAGCGTGGCCAGCGACCCCGTCCAGATGGAGGTCGCGGTCACCTTCGCCCGCTTCTGCCTGCCCACCATCTTCTTCATGGGCGTGCACGTGGTGATGGGCCAGATCCTCAACGCCCGCGGCCGATTCGGCGCGATGATGTGGACCCCGGTCCTCAACAACATCGTGGTCATCTTCGCCTTCAGCGCCTTCCTCTGGGTCTACGGGCCGTTCTCCTCGACCCACATGGACTCCTCGACCATCACTCCCGAGGGTGTGCGGCTGCTGGGCGTCGGTACCCTGCTGGGCCTGGTCGTGCAGGCGCTGTCGATGCTGCCCTACCTGCGGGAGGCGGGCTTCAGGTTCAGGCCGCGCTTCGACTGGCGCGGCCATGGCCTCGGCAAGGCCGCCAAGCTGGCCAAGTGGACCTTCCTGTTCGTCCTCGCCAACCAGGCCGGCCTCATCGTCGTCACCCAGCTCGCCACGCTGGCGGGCAAGAAGGCGCACCACCTCGGCTTCGACGGCACGGGCATCACCGCGTACAACAACGCCCTGGCGATCTGGCAGATGCCGCAGGCCATCATCACCGTCTCCGTGATGGCCGCCGTCCTGCCCCGCATCTCCCGGGCCGCCGCCGACGGCGACCCGCACGCCGTGCGCGACGACATCTCGTACGGTCTGCGCACGTCCGCGGTGGCGATCGTGCCGGCCGCGTTCCTCTTCCTCGCGGTCGGCGTCCCGCTGTGCACGCTGATGTACTCCAGCGCGGGTGTCTCCGGAGCGCGGTCCACCGGGTTCGTCCTCATGGGCTTCGGGCTCGGGCTGATCCCGTTCTCGGTCCAGTACGTCGTGCTGCGCGGCTTCTACGCGTACGAGGACACGCGCACGCCGTTCTACAACACGGTCATCGTCGCCGCCTCCAACGCCGCCCTGTCGGCCGTGTGCTACCTGGTGCTGCCCGCCCGCTGGGCCGTCGCCGGCATGGCCGCCGCCTACGGAGCCGCTTACGCCATCGGAGTGGGAGTCGCGGTCAAGCGCCTCAAGCACCGGCTCGGCGGAGACATCGACGGGGCCAGGATCCTGCGCACCTACGCACGGCTGGTCGGCGCGTGCCTGCCCTCCGCGGCCGTCGCCGCCGTGTTCGCCTACGCGATCGTGCAGGGACTGGGCAGTGGAGCCCTGGGCTCGCTCGTCGCGGTGTGCGGTGGGGGACTTGCCCTGATCGCCCTGTTCCTCGTCATCGGCAAGCGCATGCGAATCGATGAGATGACCGCATTGGTGGGCATGGTCCGTGGAAAACTCGGACGCTAGTCGAGGACCCCTCGCACCGCGCTGAACAGGGCGTTCGCCGAGCAGCGGCATGTACTCGCGGTTCGGGGGCAACCAATGTGCACTCTCGTGAGTCGTGCACAGTGGTCGTCAGTGGGCACAATTGGCTTCGGACGTCTTTTTAGAATCGATGGACGCGCCAACGGATGGGGAGGCAGGAGCGACGGTGGCGGATCGCAGTACGGCTGCCGTCGACGTGGCCAATGAGAGCGGGGCACCGCTGGACGGGGCAGCGGACGCCGCGGCGACCCCCGGGGCCACGATCGACGCGGTGGACAAGGACGAGACGGAAGCGGAGCCCCTACAGGGCCGAACGGGTGAGGACGAGGTGACCACCACCGCCGACACCTCCTTCGACGCGTCCGCGGCCGATGCGTCCACGGCGAAGGCGTCCTCCACCGAGGCGACCGCGGTCACGGAAGAACTCCCCGAAGTCGCCGCCTCCACCGGGCCCCTCGACCTCCCCAAGGTCTGCGAGACGCTGGAGGAGCCCAAGCTCCCCGAGCCGCCCGAGCTCCACAGCGGCCACAAACTCGCCCGCCGCTACCGCCTCGAGGAGTGCGTCACCCGCGCCGACGGCTTCAGCAGCTGGCGCGCCGTCGACGAGATGCTCCGCCGGGCCGTGGGCGTGCACATCCTCCCCTCGGACCATCTGCGGGCCAAGCGCGTCCTGGCCGCCGCCCGTTCGGCGGCCCTGCTCGGCGATCCCCGGTTCGTCCAGGTCCTCGACGCCGTCGAGGAGGATGAGCTCGTCTACGTCGTCCACGAATGGCTGCCGGACGCCACCGAGCTGACCGCCGTGCTCGCCGAAGGCCCCATGCAGCCCTACGAGGCCGACCACATGGTCCGCCAGCTCGCCGAGGCGATGGCCGCCGCCCACCGCGAGGGCCTGTCCCACCTCAAGCTCACCCCGCACGCCGTACTGCGCACCGAGGGCGGCCAGTTCCGCATCCGCGGCCTCGCCGTCGCCGCCGCGCTGCACGGCTGCGAGGCCGACCGTCCGCAGCGGGTGGACACCGAGGCGATCGGCGCGCTGCTGTACGCCGCCATCACCCAGCGCTGGCCCTACTCGGAGGACGCCCACGGGCTCGTCGGGCTGCCCCGCGACATCGGCCTCGTCGCCCCCGACCAGGTGCGCGCGGGCGTGCACCGCGGCCTGTCCGAGCTCGCCATGCGCGCCCTCGTCAACGACGGGGCGACCTCCACCCGCCAGGAGCCGGCCTGCGCCACTCCGGAGGAGCTGGCCAAGGCCGCCGCGGGCATGCCGAGGGTCCGGCCCCCGGAGCCGGAACTCGGGCCGTACCAGCGCACGACGTACCAGCAGGGCAGCTACCGCCAGCCGCCGTCGCGCACCCCGGTGACCCCGGCACCCTCCCCCGTCGCTCCTCCGCCCCCGCCGCCCGCTCTGCCGGGCCGCACCGGCAAGGCCCTGAAATGGGCCGTCTCCGGCCTGCTGATCGCCGCGCTGGGCCTCGGCAGCTGGCAGGTCGCGGACGCGTTCCTGCACAAGGACAAGCACAAGTCCAAGGGCTCCACCTCCTCGTCGGGCTCGACCAAGACCAAGACCAAGCCGAAGACCGTGCCGCTGGGGATCCAGGGGGCCCAGGAGTTCGTGTCCAAGGGGAGCCCGCAGCACCCCAACGACGTCGCGAAGACCTACGACCGCGACAAGACGACGTACTGGCGCACCAGCAGCTACCTCGCGGGGCCCCCGCTGGCCCCCTACAAGGACGGTGTGGGCATCATCTACGACCTGGGCTCGGCCAAGGACGTCACCGGCGTGACGGCCTCGCTGCAGTACCCGGGCAACCGGACCACCGGCGCGCTCTACGCCACCGACTCCCTGCAGGGCGGCCCGCTGTCGTCCATGAAGAAGATCGGCGGCGGCAGCACACAGAACCGGACGCTGAAGATCCAGGGCGGCAAGGCGGTCAGGACGAGGTACGTTCTGTTGTGGCTCACCGAGCTGCCGCACGCGCCGAAGGACGACTTCAGCAACGACGGCTACAAGCAGGGAATAACGGATCTGTCGTTCGCCGGGCTCAAGAAGTGACCCAGGGCCCGGTCCACGAGAAGGGCAAGGGGCGGTGGACGGAGTCGCGGAGCCGCTGAGCGACCGTGAACTCCTGGCACGGCACGTCGCGGGAGACCATGACGCCTTCGGCGAGATCGTCCGCCGGCACCGGGACCGGCTGTGGGCCGTCGCACTGCGGACCCTCGGGGACCGTGAGGAGGCCGCCGACGCCGTCCAGGACGCCTTCGTCTCGGCGTTCCGGGCCGCGCACACCTTCCGGGGGCAGGCCGCCGTCACCACCTGGCTGCACCGGATCACCGTCAACGCCTGTCTGGACCGCCTGCGCAGGGCGGAGAACCGCAGGACCTCCCCCGTCTCGGACTCCGACCGCTTCGAGGAGCTCCTGGAGCCCCACGAGTCGGCCGAGGTGCCCGCGGAGCGCAAGGAGCTGCACTCCGAGCTCGTCACGGCTCTGGGCACCCTGCCGGCCGACCAGCGGGCCGCCCTGGTCCTGGTGGACATGCAGGGCTACCCCGTCGCGGAGGCCGCCGACATCCTGGGCGTGCCGATGGGGACCGTGAAGAGCCGCTGCGCCCGCGGTCGCGCGCGTCTGCTCCCACTGCTCTCGCATCTGCACTCCGGCACCATGGATAACGCGGCCGCGGCGGGGGGAAGGAACCGGACGGGCAGCGCATCCGTCACACCGACGGCAGCACAGCACAAGCCGCGGTCGGACCAGGGCGGAGGTGGTAACCCGTGAACAGCGAACAGAACTTCGTCGGCACCGACGAGCAGCACCCCGAGGTCGAGGAGATCTCCGCGCTCACCGAGGGCGTCCTGCCCCAGGACCGGACCGACGAGGTGCGGGCCCACCTCTTCGGCTGCGAGCTGTGCGCCGATGTCCGCGACTCCCTGGAGGAGATCCGGGGCCTGCTCGGCAGGCTGCCCGGCCCCCCGCAGATGCCCGCGGACGTCGCCGGACGCATCGACGCCGCCCTCGCCGCCGAGACGCTGCTCGCGGCGACCTCGCCGACGCCGGGGGAGCCCGTGGAAAGGCGTCCGGCGTCCACTCCTCAGCGCCGAGCACACGCCGCGGGCGGGCCTGCCCGCAGTGCCCGCAGCGGACCGGGCAGGGGACAGGGCGGGGGCTCCCGCCGCCGCCGTTCGCCGGCCGTGCTCCTCGCTCTCACCTGCGCCCTGGTGGTCCTCGGCTTCAGCGCCTTCTTCATCAGCGCCCTGACCTCCGGCGACAGCGGCAGTGACATGGGCGCCAAGGCGGACCGGGCCACGGCGCCCGTCCACGGCTACACCGACGCCAATCTCGAGCCGACCGTGCGGAAACTGCTCACCTCGGGACAGGACGACTCCAGTGCCAAGTACCACCGGGAGAACGGCGAGACCTCGGAGAGGTCCCCCCTCGTGCGTCCCTCGAAGAACCCTGTCGGGCCGTCCCTGCCGGGCTGCGTACTGAAGGCGACAGGGCGCCCCTCCGAGCAGCCCCTGGCCACCGACCAGGGCGTGTACCGGGGCAAGCAGGTCGACGTGGTGGTCCTGCCCGACCGCTCCGACAGCCGACGCGTCAATGTGTTCCTCGTGGACTCCTCCTGCGCGAACGCGTCGCCCTCCGGCACCGGGACCGTCCTCCTCCAGCGCACGGTCCCCCGTTCCTGAGGCCCGCCTGAAACGCTGCGGACCCACTCGCCGCCTTTCGCCGCCTGCCGACCGACCCTTGCCGACCGACCCTTGCCGACCGACCCTTGCCGCCCGTCTGCCGCCCCCTCGCCGCCCTGCTCCACGCCCCTTGCCCACCACCCCCGTGCCGCGTGTCCGACGTGCCGCGCACGGTGAGCGGGAATGCTCGACACGTAGGATCCGTTAGGCGGGATGAGACTCCCGCAGGGACCCAGACAGCAGTCGGCAGACAGGGAAGTAGACACCGTGAGCGACGTCCGTAACGTGATCATCGTTGGTTCCGGCCCGGCGGGCTACACGGCGGCGCTCTACACCGCCCGCGCATCTCTCAAGCCGCTCGTCTTCGAGGGCGCCGTCACCGCGGGTGGCGCGCTGATGAACACCACGGACGTCGAGAACTACCCGGGCTTCCGCGACGGCATCATGGGCCCGGACCTCATGGAGAACATGAGGGCGCAGGCCGAGCGCTTCGGCGCCGAGCTCGTCCCGGACGACGTCGAGTCCGTCGACCTGAGCGGCGACATCAAGACCGTCACCGACTCCACCGGTGCCGTCCACCGCGCCAAGACGGTCATCGTGGCCACCGGCTCCCAGCACCGCAAGCTGGGGCTGCCCCGCGAGGACGAGCTCTCCGGCCGCGGTGTCTCCTGGTGTGCCACGTGCGACGGCTTCTTCTTCCGCGACCAGGACATCGCGGTGATCGGTGGCGGTGACACCGCCATGGAGGAGGCCACGTTCCTCTCCCGCTTCGCCAAGACGGTCACCGTAGTCCACCGCCGGGACGCCCTGCGCGCCTCGAAGGCCATGCAGGACCGCGCGTTCGCCGACGAGAAGATCAGGTTCATCTGGGACAGCGAGGTCGCCGAGATCCACGGCGAGACCAAGCTCACCGGGCTGACCCTGCGCAACGTCAAGACGGGAGAGACCGCCGAGCTCCCCGTGACCGGCCTGTTCATCGCGATCGGCCACGACCCGCGCACCGAGCTCCTCAAAGGCCAGCTGGACCTGGACGACGAGGGTTACCTCAAGGTCCACGCACCCTCGACCCGCACATCCGTCCAGGGTGTCTTCGGCGCCGGTGACGTCGTCGACCACACCTACCGCCAGGCCATCACGGCGGCCGGCACGGGCTGTTCCGCCGCTCTCGACGCCGAGCGCTACCTGTCGGCGCTGGCGGACGGCGAGCACAGCGAGCACACCCGCGAGCCCGAGCTCACCACCGTCGAAGGCTGACGGAACCCCAGCCAGGGTCCGGGAGCCCTTCGTCCGCCGGGCCCGCATCCGACCAACTGCCACACCGCACTACCACCTGAGGAGATTTCCGTGGCCGGTAACACCATCACCGTCACCGACGCGTCGTTCGAGGAAGACGTCCTCAAGAACGACAAGCCCGTCCTGGTCGACTTCTGGGCGGCATGGTGCGGCCCCTGCCGCCAGATCGCCCCGTCCCTCGAGGCAATCGCGGGCGAGCACAGCGACAAGATTGTCATCGCCAAGGTGAACATCGACGAGAACCCGCAGGTGGCCGCCAAGTACGGCATCCTGTCCATCCCGACGATGAACGTGTACCAGGGCGGCGAGGTCGTGAAGACCATCGTGGGCGCCAAGCCCAAGGCCGCCATCGAGCGCGACCTGGCGGAGTTCATCGGCTGACCCCGAACCCTGCCCGAGAGGCGGCCCGTCCGACGCGGACGGGCCGCCTCTCTCGTGTTTCACGTGAAACAGCCGATCTTCTGCCTACGATCGGGCATGTGAACCATCAGCAGCCCACCTCAGCCATGTTCCTCTGGAAGCTCGGGGACAGCGGCCCCGCCGTCGCCGACATCCGCTCCAGGCTCATCGCCCTGGGCCTGCTGACGGCGGACCGGTCCCCGCAGCACGAGGACCCCGCCACCCAGCCGTTCGACGAGGCCATGGAAGCGGCCGTCCTCCACTTCCAGCAACAGCGGGCACTGAGCGCGGACGGCGTCGTCGGACGGGAGACCTACCGCAATCTCGACGAGGCACGGTGGAAGCTGGGTGACCGCCTTCTCGCCCACACCGTCAGCCACCCCACGGTCGGCGACGATGTGGCACAGCTCCAGCAGCGCCTGCTCGACATGGGCTTCGTCCCCGGACGCGTCGACGGCATCTTCGGTACCGACACCGAGCAGGCCCTACGGGAATTCCAGCGCAACACCGGGCTCCTCCCCGACGGCACCTGTGGGCCGGCCACCTTCACCGTCCTCGCCCGCCTCGCCAGAACCGTCGTCGGCGGCCACCCGCACGTCATGCGCGAGAGCGAGCAACTGCGCCGCTCCGGCCCCTCGCTCGCCGGGAAGGTCCTCGTGCTCGACCCCGGCCACGGTGGAGCGGACACCGGGATCATCGCGAACGGCTTCACCGAGGCGGATCTGATGTGGGAGCTGGCCGCCCGACTCGAAGGCAGGCTCGCCGCCCTGGGAGTGCGCACGTATCTCACCCGGGGCCGCAACACCGGGGGCGACGAGACCCAGCGCGCCGAGTTCGCCAACGCCACCGACGCGGACCTCGCGATCTCCCTGCACGCCGACAGCCACCCCAACGAGGAGGCGAGCGGCAGCTCCACCTACTACTACGGATACGACCAGCACGGGCGCTGGTCCCACACCGGACGCCGATTCGCGGGGCTCGTCCAGCGAGAGCTGGTCGCCAGGACCGGCATCGGCGACAACCGCAGCCACGGCAAGACCTGGACCCTGCTGCGCACGACCCGGATGCCCACGGTGCGCATCGAACTGGGCTACCTCACCAACGCCGACGACGCCAAGAAGCTGGGCTCGTCCGAGGTGCAGGCGCTGGCCGTGGAGGCGATCGCCGTGGCGCTCCAGCGGCTCTACCTCGCTCCGGAGGACGACCACCCGACCGGGATGCTGCACCTGCCCGCCAGCGTCACCGACTGACGCGCTCCCGACGCCCACCCGGGGCCGCCGCGCTCGACGGGCGGACAGGTCGTGTTTCACGTGAAACACGACGCCTGCCACCGCCAGAGCGGCGGACATGGCATCGGGTGCTCACACCGGCCGGAAAACCGGCTCCTTCTGCACCGCGCCCAGGAGCCTCTCCAGCGCCACCTCGACGTCCTCCTTCCAGGAGATCGTCGTGCGCAGCTCCAGCCGCAGCCGGGGGAAGCGGGGGTGCGGACGGACGGTCTTGAAGCCCACCGCCAGCAGATGGTCGGCGGGCAGGACGCACGCGGGCTCCTCCCACTGGGCGTCGCCGAATGCCTCGATCGCCTTGAAGCCGCGCCGCACCAGGTCCTTGGCCACCGTCTGCACCAGCACCCGGCCCAGACCCTGCCCCTGGAAGCCCGGGAGGATCCGAGCGGTCATCAGCTGTACGGCGTCCGGCGACACAGGGCTTGTGGGGAAAGCCGTGGACCGCGGAACGTAGGCCGGGGGAGCGTAGAGCACAAAGCCCGCCAGGACCTCGTCGACATAGACCACGCGCCCGCAGGAGCCCCACTCCAGCAGGACCGCGGAAATCCATGCCTCCTTCTCCAGCTCGGGCGCTCCGGCCTGAACCGCGGCCTCACCACTGACCGGGTCCAACTCCCAGAACACACAGGAGCGGCAGCGCTTCGGCAGATCCGGAAGGTTGTCCAGGGTGAGCGGAACCAGACGACGTCCCATCGGTCCTCAGAACCTCGTTCCCATCGGCCTGGAGACCCCCTGGGGCATCCGGCCACCACGCCGGTCCCGGAAGAGTCCGCCCAGGAATCCTCCGACGGCGCCGATCCCGAGCCCGGTCGCCACCAGGGCGCTGCGCGGCCAGTGTGCGATCCCGTCGCGGCTCAGCGAACGCATGGCAGTCCTCCACAACAGCCGGGAAGCTACGTGGCCTTCCTGAGCGCATCGTATCCATGGGTCCTCGCCGGGCAACACCGCGATCGGGGTGACACGCCAGGACGTCTTGGCTCGCCCCGGACGCCTGGGTGAAGCCCCGGACGCCGAAGGGCCGGTTCGACGTTTCACGTGAAACGTCGAACCGGCCCTTCGGTACTGGCGGTGCCGGCCAGTCGTGGCCGTGACGGCCCGGTCGGATTCAGTCCATCTCGTCCTCGTCGCTCTCCCCGGAGAGGCTCTGCTGGAGCACCTTGCCCTCACCCGGCGCCATCGCGCCCAGGATCCGCTCCAGGTCCTCGACCGAGGCGAACTCCACCACGATCTTCCCCTTCTTCTGCCCGAGGTCCACCTTCACCCGGGTCTCGAAGCGATCGGACAGCCTGGCCCCCAGGTCCGCGAGCGCGGGAGACAGACGCTTGCCCGCACGCGGCCCCTTGGGCCGGGACGAGGGCATGTCCCCCAGCTCCATGAGCCTGACGATCTCCTCGACCGAGCGCACCGACAGCCCCTCGGCGATGGTGCGCTCGGCCAGCCGGATCTGCTGTTCGATGTCGTCCACCTTCACCAGGGCCCTGGCGTGGCCGGCGGAGATCACTCCTGCCGCCACCTTGCTCTGCACCGGAGGCGACAGCTTCAGCAGCCGGAGGGTGTTGGTGACATGAGGACGGGAGCGGCCGATCCGGTCGGCCAGCTCGTCGTGCGTGCAGGAGAAGTCCTCCAGGAGCTGGTCGTAGGCGGCCGCCTCCTCCAGCGGGTTGAGCTGGGCCCGGTGCAGGTTCTCCAGGAGGGCGTCCAGGAGAAGCTTGTCGTCCTCGGTCGCCCGCACAATCGCGGGAATCCGCTCCAGACCGGCTTCCCGACTCGCCCGCCACCGGCGCTCGCCCATGATGAGCTCGTAGCGCTCCGGCCCGGTCCTGCGCACCACGACCGGCTGGAGCAGGCCCACCTCCTTGATGGAGTGGACCAGTTCGAGCAGAGCGTCCTCGTCGAAGTGCTCACGGGGCTGGCGCGGGTTGGGTGTGATGGCGTCGAGCGGCAGCTCGGCGAAGTGCGCTCCGGCGACTCCCTCGGTTTCACGTGAAACGTCGTTCCCCACGACCGCGAGGCTCGCCGCGGTCACGCCACGCTCGGCGGTGAAGACCTGGGGGACCGCCGTCGGCGAGGAGGCACCCTGGCTGATCACGGTGGGACCGGCGGTCCCACTTCCCGCGCCGTCCGCTGCCGGAGGGATCAGGGCACCCAGCCCACGGCCGAGTCCCCTGCGTCGCTCAGTCACTGAAACCCTCCGAAGTGGCGCTGCTCTGCTGGCTGTTCATGTGGTTCTGCGGTGCGTCGTACGAGACATCGATCCGGCCGGCAGTGGGGACGCCCCGCAGGGCGATCTCCCTGGCCGCCTCGAAGTACGAGAGGGCCCCGCTGGACCCGGGATCGTAGGTGAGCACGGTCTGCCCGTAGCTCGGCGCCTCGGAGATACGCACCGAGCGGGGAATGCTCGTACGCAGCACCTCATTGCCGAAGTGGGTGCGCACCTCGTCCGCCACCTGTGAGGCCAGCCTCGTACGGCCGTCGTACATCGTGAGCAGGATGGTGGAGACATGGAGGTCGGGGTTGAGGTGGCCGCGCACCAACTCCACATTCCGCAGCAGCTGACCGAGCCCCTCCAACGCGTAGTACTCGCACTGGATGGGGATGAGCACCTCGGCGCCGGCCACCAGGGCGTTGACGGTCAGCAGGCCCAGTGACGGCGGGCAGTCGATGAGGATGTAGTCCAGCGGCTGCTCGTACGCCTGGATGGCCCGCTGCAGCCTGCTCTCCCGGGCCACCAGCGAGACCAACTCGATCTCGGCGCCCGCCAGGTCGATGGTCGCGGGGGCACAGAACAGACCCTCCACGTCCGGCACCGGCTGCACCACATCGGCCAGCGGCTTGCTCTCCACCAGCACGTCGTAGATGGAGGGCACCTCGGCGTGGTGGTCGATGCCGAGCGCGGTGGAGGCATTGCCCTGCGGGTCGAGGTCGACCACCAGGACGCGGGAGCCGTGCAGGGCCAGGGAGGCGGCCAGGTTGACCGTCGTGGTGGTCTTGCCGACGCCGCCCTTCTGGTTGGCGACGACGATGACACGGGTCTGTTCCGGTCGGGGCAGGCCCTCACCGGCACGTCCCATGGCTTCGACTGCGAGCTGGGCAGCCCGGCCGATGGGGGTGTCGTCCATCGGTGGCGGTGTCTCACGGGACAGGTCCGTCCCACCCGACTCGCTCCGCGGACCCGGGACCGGATCGGTCACCGGACCCGCGACATTGGATTCGGACCGCAAGGGTTCACTCTCCGGTGCGCTCTCAGGGACTTCAGACTCACGACATACAGAGCCTGCCATGCCTTCGGCACCAGAAACTACAGAGGGCCCTGGTTCAGCGCCCGAATCCACCTCTTCGGTGCGGGAATCCCCCGTGGCGGCGGGCTTCCGCGTGGTGGCACGTCGTGCGCGAGCGGGAGCGGGTGGAGGAAGGGGAGCAGGGGCCGTGGTCGAAGCGCGACCACGGCTGAGGATCCCTGGCAGCAGCGAGCGACGATGTTTCACGTGAAACACGATGCCCCGCGGCCGGTCGTATCCAGGGCGCGACACTCCGCTTTGTGGATACTGTCCCGATTTACCCAGAGACCGATGGGCCGATGGCCGACCGGCCGCTGATGGGCCGACCGCCCCGGGAAAGCAGCCGGGACGACCAGCGCCTCAGCGCCGGCGTCGGCCGCCTCCGCGGGCCGAGCGGTTGGCCCGGACGGCCTTGGCCCGCCGGGCCGCGGCCTTCACCCCGCCGGGGCTCTCCCCCACCAGCACTCGCACGACGGTGGACGGCACCTCGAGCACATCCTCGCCCGCCTGCACCACGGACCACTCCACCGCGCCGAGCTTGTGCAGGGCGTCCCGCGCCGCCGCGAGCTCCTCCTCGGCCGTGTCGCCCTTGAGCGCGAGCATCTCCCCGCGCTGGCGCAGCAGGGGAAGCCCCCATCCGGCGAGGCGGTCCAGGGGCGCTACGGCACGGGCGGTGACCACATCCACCTGAGGCAGCTTGCCCACCATCTCCTCGGCACGCCCACGTGCCACGGTCACATTCTCCAGCCCCAGCTCACGCACGGCCTCCTCCAGGAAGGTCGTCCGCCGCAGCAGCGGCTCCAGGAGTGTGATCCGAAGATCGGGCCTGGTGAGCGCCAGCGGAATACCCGGCAGCCCGGCGCCCGAGCCGACGTCGCACACGGAGACATCGGCGGGAACCACCTCGGACAGCACCGCGCAGTTCAGCAGGTGGCGCTCCCAGAGCCTGGGCACCTCACGCGGCCCGATGAGACCGCGGCGCACGCCCGCGTCCGCCAGGAGCTCCGCGTACCGCACGGCCTGCGGGAAATACTCACCGAAAACCGCCTTGGCCTGCTCCGGCGCCGGCGGAAGCTCCGCTGCCTCGATCACGGGATCCACGGGACCGTCCTTCCCATCCGCCCTCCTCGCCCCCGGAAGGGCGGGAGGAGCACTTGCTGCACGCTCTCTATCAGGCTGACACAACAATCGGCCCCGCCTGTTCCCAGGCGGGGCCGAGACAACGCACTGCCGCGCTCGGGCGTCAGACCGGAAGCACGACCACCCGGCGCTGAGGCTCCTCGCCCTCGGACTCGCTCCGCAGCCCGGCCGCGGCCACGGCGTCGTGGACGACCTTGCGCTCGAAGGGGGTCATCGGCCGCAGTTTCACGGGCTGCCCCGTGCCCTTGGCCTCCTCGGCCGCCTTCGCGCCCAGCTCCGCGAGTTCCTCGCGCTTGCGCGCCCGGAAGCCGGCGATGTCCAGCATCAGGCGGCTGCGGTCACCGGTCTCGCGGTGCACGGCCAGCCTGGTGAGCTCCTGCAGAGCCTCCAGCACCTCGCCGTCCCGGCCGACCAGCTTCTGCAGGTCCCTGCCGGAGCCGCTCTCGGCGACGATGGAGACAGCGGCGCGGTCGCCCTCGACGTCCATGTCGATGTCACCGTCGAGGTCGGCGATGTCCAGCAGCCCCTCGAGGTAGTCGGCCGCGATCTCCCCTTCCTGCTCGAGCCTGGTCAGGCTGTCCGCGTCGGCGGGGGCGGAGACAGTGCCCTCGGCGGTGGGGGTGGTGCCTTCCGTCACGGATGGACTCCTATCGGATCTTCTCGTACGAGGTCTGGGGCGGGATTGCGGTCCCCGGCGGGACTACTTCTTGCTCGGGCGTGAGCCCGTCGGCTGGCGTGGCTTGCCGCCCTTGCGCTGCTGGCCGCCCTTGCCGCCGCGTCCCGCCTTGCTCTGGGCGCCCTGGCTGCCCTGGCCCCTCGCCGCCTGCTGGGGCTTCTTCTGCAGATCCGGCGTGGCGTCGGAGGGCTCGTCGGCCACGGCGTCGGCGGCGTCCGCGGCGTCCGCCTTGGCCGCACCCGTGGAGGCCGCGGCACCCGAGGGCGCGGCCGCGGCGGCACCGCTCTGGCGCTGTGCCTTGGTCTGGCGCTTCGGCTGATGGCGCTTGGCCGGCCCCGCGTCGGCGGGCTGATCGGCGGTGGCGGTGGCCGCGACGGCCTCGATGGCGACGACCTTGCCGGTCTTCGGGTCGAGCTGCTTGCCCTTGGCCTTCAGGCGCTCCACGCGCTCGGTGAAGGCCTTGCTGCCCGGGGTCGGGTTGCGTCGGATCACCACGAGCTGCTGGCCCATGGTCCAGGCGTTGGTGGTCAGCCAGTAGACCAGGACACCGACGGGGAAGTTGATACCGAAGACGGCGAACATGATCGGGAAGACGTACATCAGCATCTTCTGCTGCTGCATGAACGGCGTCTTCACGGAGAGGTCGACGTTCTTCGTCATCAGCTGGCGCTGCGTGATGAACTGCGACGCCGACATCAGGAGGATCATGACGACCGTGACCACGCGTACGTCGGTGACCGTCGCGCCGAGATCATGGAGCTTGGCGGCGCTGTCGGTGAACTTCGCCGACAGCGGGGCACCGAAGATATGGGCGTCACGGGCGCTGTTGACGAGAGCCTGGTCGTCGATGACGCCGACCGTCTTGCCCTTCGCGATGTAGCTGAGCACGTGGTACAGCGCGAAGAAGAACGGCGACTGCACCAGGATGGGAAGGCACGAGGAGAACGGGTTGGTGCCCGTCTCCTTGTACAGCTTCATCATCTCTTCGGACTGACGCTGCTTGTCGCTCTTGTAGCGCTCCTGGATCGCCTTCATCTTCGGCTGGAGCGCCTGCATGTTCCGGGTCGCCTTGATCTGCTTCACGAAGAGCGGGATCAGGCAGATCCGGATCAGCACCACCAGCGAGACGATGGAAAGGCCCCAAGCCCACCCGCTGTCAGGGTCGAAGATGTGGCCGTACAGCGAGTGGAATTGGACGATGATCCACGACACTGCGTCGTAGAGCGGGTTCAAGAGACCCACGGTCAGGCTCCTTGGGCATTGTGCGCGGGGGCAGGGCTACTGTCGGCTCCACCGTGCTTGGCGCGCCGGAAGATCGGGGGCCGCTTGCGCGGCGGTACGTGGTCGACACCGCCGGCCGACCAGGGGTTGCAGCGCAGAATCCGCCACACGGTCAGGTATGTGCCCTTCACCGCGCCGTGCACGGAGATGGCCTCGTATCCGTAGTGGGAGCACGAGGGGTAGTACTTGCACACAGGGCCCAGCAGCGGGCTGATGGTCCACTGGTAAAGCTTGATCAGCCCGAGCAGCGGGTATTTCATGTCGCCCCTCCTGCCTTGGCCGGCAGTAGCCGCTGGAGTGCGGCATCGAGGTCGCGGGCCAGCTCGGTGTACTCCGCGACGCCTGCCCCGGGCAATGCCCGTACGACTATCAGGCTACCGGGGGGCAGAAGCCTCAGGCGTTCCCGGACAAGATGCCGCAGTCTGCGCTTGACCAGATTGCGGACCACGGCCGGACCCACGGCCTTGCTGACGACGAAACCCGCACGCGCCGGGGGGAGCATCCCCCCGGTTGCGTGCGGGTCGCCGTGGTCCCTGTTCAGGGGCGTACCGCTTCTCAGATGCACTACCAGGAGCGGGCGGCCGGCCCGGCGTCCGCGGCGAACCGCGGTCGCGAAGTCCTGGCGCCGCCTCAGCCGGTTCTCGGTGGGCAGCACGGCATGACCTGACCTGGTGTGCGCGATCAGGCGGACAGGCGCGCGCGGCCCTTGCTGCGGCGGGTCGCCAGGATGGCGCGACCGGCACGGGTGCGCATGCGCAACCGGAAGCCGTGGGTCTTCGCGCGGCGGCGGTTGTTCGGCTGGAAGGTGCGCTTGCTCACTCGGGGGCTCCAGGAAATCGTGATGCGGGGCGTCGCCTGGCTGTCACCGTGCGCCCACGAGAAGCTCGCGACACGCTCTAGTGGTGTACCGCTTCCCGATCACCGAAATGATCCTGCCCATCGGAGGCATGCGGCAGCAGCCATCGACAACTCGACCTGGTCACGGTACGCGGGACTGCTCCATCCGGTCAAACCGAGCCCGCCGGTTCCCGGCCGACCCGCCGGACTCCTCCCCGGAGGCCGTCGCGCCGTGGGACCATGGCACATTTGTACACAGCCTGTGGACAACAACTTGAAGCAGGCACCCGGGCTGATTACCGTTGCTGGACTTCCCGTGTTCCCCGCCCTTCCCAGGAACAACACCGCCGTGGGAGCCAGCGAGCCCATACCCCAAGCGAGAGAGCGTGCACTGTGGCTGATGTAACCGCCGATCTTGCCGCAGGGTGGGCCAGGGTCATCGACCGGCTGAGCGCCGACGAGAGCGTGGAGGCGAAGGACAAGCGCTGGCTCCAGACCAGCCAGGCGCTGGCGCTGGTGTCCGACACGGCCCTGCTGGCCGTGCCCAACGAGTTCGCCAAGGGCGTCCTCGAGGGCCGGTTGCTCAAGCAGATCACCGAGAACCTCACCCATGAATTCGGCCGTCCCATCCGGATCGCCGTCACCGTCAACCCCTCGGCGGCAGCCTCGCCGCCGCCACCGCAGGCCGAGCCCGCGCCGCAGCCCCAGCCCGGCTACGGGGAGCCCCGCCGCGAGTACGAGCAGGACGGTTACGGGCGCGGCCACCAGGACCCCGGGTACGACCCCCGCCCGGGCGATGGCCCGGGCGGCCGGGGACCGGGTCCGGGCTATCAGGGCGGCGGATACGGCGAGCAGGAGCCGGCCTGGCGCCGGCCCGAGTACGGCGGCCACCTCGGGCCCGAGCGTCACGCGGGCCCCGAGCGTCACCCCGGCCCCGACCGTCACCCCGGATCCGATCGTCACTCAAGCCCTGATCACCACCACGGCCACAACGGACCCGGCAGTCACAGCGCCCCCGGCGGCCAGGACGGCTGGCAGCAGCCCCGCCTCGGCTATCCCGACCACGACACCTACGCGCCCCGCACCGACTGGTCCGCGCAGACGCCCGAGCGGCGCCAGCAGTCCATGGACCTGCCGGCGCTGCCCAACCAGCGCGGGGAGCACCTGCCCGACCGGAGTGAGCGCGGCGGCGCCGGGGAGCAGGGGCGCTCTTCGCAGCCCCAGCCCCGCTCCGGACGCCCGGACCTGCCCGCCCCCAGCGGCGCCCCCGGCCCCTTGGCCGCCAAGCCCGGTCCGGCGCCGGGACCCGGTGAGCCCGCGGCGCGGCTGAACCCCAAGTACCTCTTCGACACATTCGTCATCGGCGCCAGCAACCGCTTCGCGCACGCCGCCGCCGTCGCCGTCGCCGAAGCCCCCGCCAAGGCCTACAACCCGCTGTTCATCTACGGCGAGTCCGGCCTCGGCAAGACGCACCTGCTGCACGCCATCGGGCACTACGCCCGCAGCCTCTACGAGGGCACGCGGGTGCGGTACGTGAGCTCCGAGGAGTTCACCAACGAGTTCATCAACTCCATCCGGGACGGCAAGGCGGACGGCTTCCGCAAGCGGTACCGGGACATGGACATCCTGCTCGTGGACGACATCCAGTTCCTGGAGACCAAGGAGCAGACCCAGGAGGAGTTCTTCCACACCTTCAACACCCTCCACAACGCCAACAAGCAGATCGTGATCTCCTCCGACCGGCCGCCCAAGCAGCTGGTCACCCTGGAGGACCGGCTGCGCAACCGGTTCGAGTGGGGCCTGATCACCGACGTCCAGCCGCCCGAGCTGGAGACGCGCATCGCGATCCTTCGCAAGAAGGCGATCCAGGAGCAGCTGAACGCTCCTCCGGAGGTGCTCGAGTTCATCGCGAGCCGGATCTCCCGCAACATCCGGGAACTCGAGGGCGCGCTCATCCGGGTCACCGCCTTCGCGAGCCTGAACCGGCAGCCGGTGGACCTCCAGCTGACCGAGATCGTGCTCAAGGACCTCATGCCGGGCGGCGACGACGCCGGCCCCGAGATCACCGCGACGACGATCATGGCGTCCACGGCCTCGTACTTCGGGCTCACGGTGGACGACCTGTGCGGGCCCTCCCGCAGCCGGGTCATCGTCACGGCCCGCCAGATCGCGATGTACCTGTGCCGGGAGCTCACCGACCTGTCGCTGCCCAAGATCGGGGCGCAGTTCGGCAGCCGCGACCACACCACGGTGATGCACGCGGACCGCAAGATCCGCACTCTGATGGCCGAGCGGCGCTCCATCTACAACCAGGTCACCGAGCTGACCAACCGCATCAAGAGCTGAGACCGGGCCGGAGACGGCCGAGG
The DNA here is from genome assembly GCF_014646055.1 of Wenjunlia tyrosinilytica. GTDB lineage: Bacteria > Actinomycetota > Actinomycetes > Streptomycetales > Streptomycetaceae > Wenjunlia > Wenjunlia tyrosinilytica. The sequence goes on along the minus strand of NZ_BMMS01000008.1, from coordinate 66,954 downwards.
GGCTCGCGGGGACCGCACATCCCCGGCGGGCCCTTTGCTTTGCCTGTGCGCCATCGTGCGCTCCCCGGTGCCCGTTTCCCCGCCCGCTTTCCCGCCTTCCCCGCCGCTTCCCCGGCCACTTCTTCCGGCCGCATTTCCCTCGAGGGGCGTCCGCGGGCCTTCTTCCGCATGACCCCCAAGAGGCAGCTATTCGAACAGAAAGCGGCGCCGGGGGACCTTTCCACAGGCTCGGGGGTTTTCCCCCGTCCACACCCTGGGGACGCCGGAGTTGTCCAGATGGCCCTCCACAGGAGCGGTGTACGGGAGGATGTCCTCGCAGGTGGGGAGCCTGTGGAATTGTGGTCAACCGTCGTCCACAGCCTGTGGACAGCCGAATGGCCCACGAGCGGCGAGCGGGGTTGTCCACGGGTTACCCACAGCCAACTCCCTGTTGTACACAGGGTTTCCACACCCTTGTCCACTGTTCGGCAACATCGGAAGCCCTCTCACCGTGTCGAGTGAAAGCCGTCACACCAGGGCGTGGATTGGGGTGGGGAAAACAGGGGTAGAACCTGGGGATCACTCTGGGGACAACCAGGGCTTGCCTGGGGATGGGTGTGGACAGTGCTGCGGCCGTCCACAGACCCACCGGGTTATCCACTGCCTCCACCCACAGGCCCGGTGGATAAAAAAGTGGCCCTGACCTGCGGGGACATGGGTTATCCACGGTATCCACAACCCCTATTACTACGACTACGTAGAGATACCGGGGAGCTGGATTCGAAGCCTGGGCTGTGGACAGCTGTGGATCGAGCGAGCCGGGACCGGACCGCATCGCTTCGGACCAACCTGCACACGCTGTCGGCGCGGTACGTCAGACTGTCCTCGGCACGACAGCCACGACAGCAGCAGGCAAACGACAGCAGCAACAGCAGGAGGCGGTTCCGGTGAAGCTCCGGGTGGAGCGAGATGTCCTCGCGGAGGCAGTGGCCTGGGCAGCCCGCAGTCTTCCGGCCCGTCCGCCGGTGCCGGTCCTGGCAGGTCTGCTGCTGAGGGCCCAGCACGGTGCCCTCAGCCTTTCCGGCTTCGACTACGAGGTCTCGGCCCGTGTCGAGATCGAGGCGGACGTCGAGGACGAGGGCACGGTCCTGGTCTCGGGCCGCCTGCTCGCCGACATCTCACGCGCGCTCCCCAACAGCCCTGTGGAGATCTCCACCGACGGCTCGCGGGTCAATGTGCACTGCGGCACCTCGCGGTTCGCGCTGCACACACTGCCTGTGGACGAGTACCCGGCGCTGCCCGCCATGCCCACGGCTTCCGGCAGCGTCCCCGGTGACGTCTTCGCCGCCGCCGTCTCCCAGGTGGCCATCGCCGCCGGGCGCGACGACACCCTGCCGGTCCTGACCGGTGTGCGGATCGAGATCGAGGGCGACACGGTCACCCTGGCCGCCACCGACCGCTACCGCTTCGCGGTCCGCGAGTTCACGTGGAAGCCGGAGACCGCGGACATGTCCGCCGTCGCGCTGGTCCCGGCCAAGACCCTCCTCGACACCGCCAAGTCGCTCACGAGCGGTGACACCGTCAGCCTGGCGCTGTCCGGCAGCGGTGCCGGCGAGGGCCTGATCGGTTTCGAGGGCGCCGGGCGCCGCACGACGACGCGGCTGCTCGAGGGCGACCTGCCGAAGTACCAGAAGCTCTTCCCGACGGAGTTCACCTCCGTCGCGGTGATCGAGACCGCGCCGTTCGTCGAGGCGGTCAAGCGTGTGTCGCTGGTGGCCGAGCGGAACACCCCGGTGCGCCTGCGGGTCGAGGAGGGTGTGCTGACGCTGGAGGCGGGCTCGAGCGACGACGCCCAGGCTTCGGAGCGGATCGACGCCCGGCTCGAGGGCGAGGGCGGCCCGCTCGCCTTCAACCCCACGTTCCTGCTGGACGCCCTGAGCGCCATCGCCTCCCCGGTCGCGCAGCTGTCGTTCACCACCCCGACCAAGCCGGCGCTGCTCAGCGGCCGCCCGGCGCTGGACGTGGAGGCGGACGAGAGCTACCGCCACCTGATCATGCCGGTGCGGCTGAGCGGATGATCTCCCTCCTCGGGGCCCGCGGTGGATCACGGGCCCTGAGGGAAGGCGCCCCCGGGGAGGGTGCTCCGAGCAGGGGCGCCCCTGAAGGGAAGGCGCCCTGGGGGAAGGCGAGGGACGGCGGACCGCTTCGCCGGTCGGCCGACGTAGGCTCGAAGCCCGATCAGCTACGGCGACAAGTGAAGGATCTGTGATGGAGCTCGGTCTCATCGGTCTCGGCAAGATGGGCGGCAACATGCGCGAGCGCATCCGCCGCGCGGGCCACACCGTCATCGGCTACGACCGGAACGCGGACCTCGCCGATGTCCACAGCCTCAAGGACCTTGTGGACGGCCTGAAGGCTCCCCGCGTGGTCTGGGTCATGGTCCCCGCCGGCGAGGCCACCCAGGCCACCGTCGAGGAGCTCGCCGAGCTGCTCTCGCCCGGTGACGTGGTCGTGGACGGCGGCAACTCCCGCTGGACGGACGACGAGAAGCACGCCGAGCTGCTGAAGGCCAAGGGCATCGGCTTCGTCGACTGCGGTGTCTCCGGCGGTGTGTGGGGCCTGGAGAACGGCTACGCGCTGATGTACGGCGGCGAGCCCGAGGACGTCGCCAAGGTGCAGCCGGTCTTCGACGCGCTCAAGCCCGAGGGTGCCTTCGGCTCGGTGCACGCGGGCAAGGTCGGCGCCGGCCACTTCGCGAAGATGGTCCACAACGGCATCGAGTACGGCATGATGCAGGCCTTCGCCGAGGGCTGGGAGCTCCTCGAGGCCGCGCCCGCCGTCACCGACGTGCGCGAGGTCTTCCGCTCCTGGCAGGAGGGCACGGTCATCCGCTCCTGGCTGCTCGACCTGGCCGTCCGCGCCCTCGACGACGACGAGCACCTGGAGAAGCTGCGCGGCTGGGCCGCGGACTCCGGCGAGGGCCGCTGGACCGTGGAGGCGGCGATCGACCACGCCGTTCCGCTGCCCGCGATCACCGCGTCGCTGTTCGCGCGGTTCTCCTCGCGCCAGGACGACTCCCCGCAGATGAAGATGATCGCCGCGCTGCGCAACCAGTTCGGCGGCCACGCCGTCGAGGCTTCCAAGAAGTAGTCCCAACAGCCGCGCGAGCGGCTCAAGCAGCCCTGGAAAGCAGCTCGGAAGCCCATGCACGTAGCGCATCTGTCGCTCGCCGATTTCCGGTCCTACGCCCGGGTCGAGGTCCCCCTCGACCCGGGCGTGACCACCTTTGTCGGTCCCAACGGCCAGGGCAAGACGAACCTCGTCGAGGCGATCGGCTATCTGGCGACGCTGGGCAGCCACCGGGTGGCCGGTGACGCCCCGCTGGTGCGGCAGGGCGCCGAGCGCGCGATCGTGCGGGCGGCCGTGGTCCAGGGCGAGCGGCAGCAACTGGTGGAGCTGGAGATCAACCCCGGCCGGGCCAACCGCGCCAGGATCAACCGCTCGTCGCAGGTGCGCCCCCGCGATGTCCTGGGGATCGTGCGGACGGTGCTGTTCGCGCCCGAGGACCTGGCGCTGGTCAAGGGGGATCCGGGGGAGCGCCGCCGGTTCCTGGACGAGCTGGTCACCACCCGTTCCCCGCGGATGGCGGGCGTGCGCCAGGACTACGATCGGGTGCTCAAGCAGCGCAACGCCCTGCTGAAGTCCGCGGCCACGGCCCGTCGCGGCAGCGGCCGGGTGGACCTGTCGACGCTGGACGTGTGGGACCAGCATCTGGCGCGCGCCGGCGCGCAGTTGCTGGCGGCGCGGCTGGATCTCGTGGCGGCGCTGCACCCGTTGGTGGACAAGGCGTACGAGCAGCTGGCGCCGGGCGGCGGGCCCACGGCGCTGGAGTACCGCGCTTCGATGGGGCCGATGGCCGCGGCCGGTCCCGAGCAGTTGGCGCAGGCGCTGCTGGGCGCCCTGGGCGAGGCGCGCAAGCAGGAACTGGAGCGGGGGATCACGCTGGTGGGCCCGCACCGGGACGATCTGGTGCTGAAGCTGGGCGAGTTGCCCGCGAAGGGCTACGCCAGCCATGGGGAGTCGTGGTCGTACGCCCTGGCGCTGCGGATCGCTTCGTTCGAGTTGCTGCGCGCCGACGGCGCCGAGCCGGTGCTGGTCCTCGACGACGTGTTCGCCGAGCTGGACGCCTCGCGGCGCAGGCGCCTGGCGGAGCTGGTGGCTCCCGGTGAGCAGGTGCTGGTGACGGCGGCGGTGGACGAGGACGTTCCCGCGGTGCTGGCGGGGGCGCGTTTCTCGGTGTCGGACGGGACCGCGGTGAGGGCGTCGTGACCGGCCCCGGCAGAGGCGGCCCGGACAGAGGGGGCCCCGACAGGACCGGCCCCGAGCGGCGGCCGGACTCGGGCAAGGAGCCGGACTCGGGCAAGGAGGGCGCCGCTCCCGAGGTGCCCGGTCCTGATCCGTCGGCCCCTGGCCTGTCCGGGGTGGATCTGGCGCGGGTGGCGCTGCGCGCGGCGCGTGAGCAGGCCAAGGCCCGCGGTGAAGAGGTCAGGAAGAAGAAGCAGGCCAGGCGCGGGGGCCTGCGCAGCGGTGCGAGGGCGGACGGCAGGGATCCGCTGCCGCTGGGCGCCGCGGTGCACCGGCTGATCACCGAGCGCGGGTGGGAGACACCGGCGGCGGTCGGCGGGGTGATGGGCCGGTGGCCCCAGCTGGTGGGGCCGGAGGTGGCGCAGCACTGCGAGCCGAAGTCCTACGACGAGGACGAGCGGGTGCTGACCGTTCAGTGCGATTCGACGGCGTGGGCGACGCAGCTGCGGCTGCTGGCTCCGCAGCTGGTGGCGCGGCTGAACGCGGATCTGGGCCATGGCACCGTGAAGTTGATCAAGGTTTTGGGGCCGATGGGGCCTCCGCGTCCCAGGGGGCGGCTGAGGGCTCCGGGGAGCAAGGGGCCGGGGGACACCTATGGGTAGGGCGTACCAGGTGACCGCCCGGTAACGAGGGGTGCGCGGGCATCGCGGAGGGTGCTCATCCGGAAGCCTTCAGCGCCTATGTGAGCCTCTTGTCGCCTGGGTCCGCGTGTAGGGAGTCAGGCGGAGGCGGTTCAGAGCGGCACATGCGCATTCAGGTACCGCCAAAGCCCCATCCATGTCGGTGCTACCGGTAGACTGGGACGCACACCGCCGCTTGCGGACCATGTGTCGAACGACGCGGCTGCTCCCGCTCTCTCGGGAGCAGCCCGTGCTGTGCCAGAAAGGGCGCTTCGTGGCCGATTCCGGCAACCCCAACGAGAACAACCCCTCCAATACCCCCGCCGACGAGCTCGTCGAAGAGGTCCTCGCGGCCGCTGCGGCGGCCGGCCAGCGGTCGTACGACGCCAGTGCGATCCAGGTCCTCGAAGGCCTGGACGCGGTACGCAAGCGCCCCGGCATGTACATCGGCTCGACCGGTGAGCGTGGCCTTCATCACCTCGTGCAAGAGGTGGTCGACAACTCGGTCGACGAGGCGCTGGCCGGGCACGCCGACCGGATCGAGGTGACGATCCTGCCGGACGGCGGTGTGCGCGTGATCGACAACGGTCGCGGCATCCCCGTGGACATCGTTCCCGCGCAGGGCAAGCCGGCCGTCGAGGTCGTGCTCACCGTGCTGCACGCGGGCGGCAAGTTCGGCGGCGGCGGCTACGCCGTCTCCGGCGGTCTGCACGGTGTGGGTGTCTCGGTCGTCAACGCGCTGTCGACGCGGCTGTCGGTCGAGGTCAAGCGCGAGGGCTTCCGCTGGTCGCAGGACTACAAGCTGGGTGTGCCGACGGCGCCCCTGGCCAAGAACGAGCAGGTCGAGACGACGGGCACCACGGTCACCTTCTGGGCCGACCCGGACGTCTTCGAGACCACGGAGTACTCCTTCGAGACGCTGTCGCGGCGCTTCCAGGAGATGGCGTTCCTGAACAAGGGCCTGGCCATCTCGCTGACGGACGAGCGCCCCCAGCACGCGAACCCGGAGGACGGTTCCCCGCTGTCGGTGACGTACCACTACGAGGGCGGCATCGTCGACTTCGTGAAGTACCTGAACTCGCGCAAGGGCGAGGTCGTCCACCCCACGGTGATCGACTTCGAGGCCGAGGACACCGCCAGGCACATCTCGGTCGAGATCGCGATGCAGTGGAACACCCAGTACTCGGAGGGTGTCTACTCCTTCGCGAACACGATCCACACGCACGAGGGCGGTACCCACGAGGAGGGCTTCCGCTCGGCGCTGACCTTCCTGGTGAACAAGTACGCCCGCGAGAAGAAGCTCCTGCGTGAGAAGGACGACAACCTCACGGGTGAGGACATCCGCGAGGGCCTCACCGCGATCATCTCGGTGAAGCTGAGCGAGCCGCAGTTCGAGGGCCAGACCAAGACCAAGCTGGGCAACACGGAGGCGAAGACCTTCGTGCAGAAGGTCGCCAACGAGCACATCGCGGACTGGCTGGACCGCAATCCCAACGAGGCCGCGGACATCATCCGCAAGTCGATCCAGGCGGCGACGGCCCGGGTGGCGGCGCGCAAGGCCCGCGACCTGACCCGCCGCAAGGGCCTGCTGGAGACGGCCTCGCTGCCGGGCAAGCTCAGCGACTGCCAGAGCAACGACCCGTCCAAGTGCGAGATCTTCATCGTGGAGGGCGACTCCGCGGGCGGCTCGGCGAAGTCCGGCCGCAACCCGCAGTACCAGGCGATCCTGCCGATCCGCGGAAAGATCCTCAACGTGGAGAAGGCCCGGATCGACAAGATCCTCCAGAACACGGAGATCCAAGCGCTGATCTCGGCGTTCGGCACCGGTGTCCACGAGGACTTCGACATCGCGCGCCTGCGCTATCACAAGATCATTCTGATGGCGGACGCCGACGTCGACGGCCAGCACATCAGCACCCTGCTGCTGACCTTCCTCTTCCGCTTCATGCGGCCGCTGGTGGAGGCGGGGCACGTGTACCTGTCGCGTCCGCCGCTGTACAAGATCAAGTGGGGCCGGGACGACTTCGAGTACGCCTACTCCGACCGGGAACGCGACGCCCTGATCGAGCTCGGCCGCCAGCAGGGCAAGCGCATCAAGGACGACTCCATCCAGCGCTTCAAGGGTCTGGGTGAGATGAACGCCGAGGAGCTGCGCGTCACCACCATGGACATCGAGCACCGTGTCCTGGGCCAGGTCACCCTGGACGACGCGGCGCAGGCGGACGACCTGTTCTCGGTGCTGATGGGCGAGGACGTGGAGGCACGGCGCTCGTTCATCCAGCGCAACGCCAAGGACGTCCGCTTCCTGGACATCTGAGCCGCCGCAGACCTCCGGCCCGCACATCGCAGTCCGTGTGGGCTGCACTCCGAAAGGACCTTGACCAGCGATGGTCGATCAGACTCCCCCGAACGACGGCGACCCGACCGAGGGCGGCCCGACGCTCCCCGCAGGCGAGGGCGAGACCGGTCTCCGTGTGGAGGCCGTCGGCCTCGAGACGGAGATGCAGCGCTCGTACCTCGACTACGCGATGAGCGTGATCGTCTCGCGTGCGCTGCCCGATGTGCGCGACGGCCTCAAGCCGGTGCACCGCCGGGTGCTGTACGCGATGTACGACGGCGGGTACCGGCCCGACCGCGGCTTCTACAAGTGCGCCCGCGTCGTCGGCGACGTCATGGGTACCTACCACCCGCACGGCGACGCCTCGATCTACGACGCCCTGGTGCGCCTGGCGCAGCCGTGGTCGATGCGGATGCCGCTGGTCGACAGCAACGGCAACTTCGGCTCCCCGGGCAACGACCCGGCGGCCGCCATGCGGTACACCGAGTGCCGGATGGCGCCGCTGTCGATGGAGATGGTCCGGGACATCGACGAGGAGACCGTCGACTTCCAGGACAACTACGACGGCCGCAACCAGGAGCCGACGGTCCTGCCGGCCCGTATCCCCAACCTGCTGATCAACGGCTCCGCCGGTATCGCGGTCGGTATGGCCACCAACATCCCGCCGCACAACCTGCGGGAGGTGGCCGCGGGCGCCCAGTGGTACCTGGACAACCCCGAGGCGTCCAACGAGGAACTGCTCGAGGCGCTGATCGAGCGGATCAAGGGCCCCGACTTCCCGACCGGTGCCCTGGTCGTGGGCCGCCGAGGCATCGAGGAGGCGTACCGGACCGGGCGCGGCTCGATCACCATGCGGGCGGTCGTCGAGGTCGAGGAGATCCAGAACCGCCAGTGCCTGGTGGTCACCGAGCTGCCCTACCAGGTCAACCCGGACAACCTCGCGCAGAAGATCGCCGACCTGGTGAAGGACGGCAAGGTCGGCGGGATCGCGGATGTCCGCGACGAGAGCTCCTCGCGTACCGGCCAGCGGCTGGTCATCGTCCTCAAGCGGGACGCGGTCGCCAAGGTCGTGCTGAACAACCTCTACAAGCACACCGACCTGCAGACCAACTTCGGCGCGAACATGCTGGCGCTGGTCGACGGTGTGCCGCGCACGCTGTCCCTGGACGCGTTCGTGCGCAACTGGGTCACGCACCAGGTCGAGGTCATCGTCCGCCGCACGACGTTCCGGCTGCGCAAGGCCGAGGAGCGCGCGCACATCCTGCGCGGTCTGCTGAAGGCGCTCGACGCCATCGACGAGGTCATCGCGCTGATCCGGCGGTCCGAGACCGTCGAGGTCGCCCGCACCGGCCTGATGGGCCTGCTGGTGATCGACGAGATCCAGGCCAACGCGATCCTGGAGATGCAGCTGCGCCGCCTGGCCGCCCTTGAGCGGCAGAAGATCCAGGCCGAGCACGACGAACTCCAGCGCAAGATCAACGAGTACAACGAGATCCTCGCCTCCCCCGTGCGCCAGCGCGGGATCATCAGCGAGGAGCTGGCGGCGATCGTCGAGCGGTTCGGCGACGACCGGCGCAGCCAGCTCATCCCGTTCGACGGCGACATGTCCATCGAGGACCTCATCGCCGAGGAGGACATCGTCGTCACGATCACGCGCGGCGGCTATGTCAAGCGGACCAAGACCGAGCACTACCGGTCGCAGAAGCGCGGCGGCAAGGGTGTGCGGGGCACGCAGCTCAAGCAGGACGACATCGTCGACCACTTCTTCGTGTCCACGACGCACCACTGGCTGCTGTTCTTCACCAACAAGGGCCGGGTGTACCGGGCGAAGGCGTACGAGCTCCCCGACGCGGGGCGCGACGCCCGCGGGCAGCACGTGGCGAACCTGCTGGCGTTCCAGCCGGACGAGTCGATCGCCCAGATCCTGGCGGTGCGCGACTACGAGGCCGCGCCCTACCTGGTCCTGGCCACCAAGGCGGGCCTGGTGAAGAAGACCCCGCTGAAGGACTACGACTCCCCGCGCTCCGGCGGTGTGATCGCGATCAACCTGCGGTCCGCCGAAGGTGACAAGGGCGACGAGCTGATCGGCGCCGAGCTGGTCTGCGCGGACGACGACCTCCTGCTGGTCAGCAAGAAGGCGCAGTCGATCCGGTTCACGGCGACGGACGAGTCGCTGCGCCCGATGGGCCGTGCCACTTCGGGTGTGAAGGGCATGAGTTTCCGCGAGGGCGACGAACTCCTCTCGATGAATGTGGTCCGGCCCGGTACGTTCGTGTTCACCGCCACCGACGGCGGGTACGCGAAGCGGACGAGTGTGGACGAATACCGGGTGCAGGGGCGGGGCGGCCTTGGGATCAAGGCGGCCAAGCTCGTCGAGGACCGAGGCTCACTGGTCGGGGCGTTGGTGGTCGAGGAAACGGATGAGATCCTTGCCATCACGCTCGGCGGTGGTGTGATCCGGACACGGGTCAACGAGGTCCGGGAGACCAGCCGTGACACCATGGGTGTCCAACTGATCAACCTGGGCAAGCGCGATGCCGTCGTGGGCATCGCCCGCAATGCCGAGGCCGGCGCCGAGGCCGAAGAGGTCGTCGGGGAAGCGGTCGAAGGCGACGCGGAGGGCGCCGGGCAGGAGCCTGAGGAGCAGGAGGAGTAGTCGTGAGTGGAACCCAGGGTTCCGCGGGCGGCACGGGGCGGGCGGCGTACGCGCCGACTCATGGGGGCGACTCCGCAGGGACGCCGGCCGAAAGCCCCCGTCCGCAACCGCACCAGCCCCCGCAGGCCTACCAGCCGCCGGCCCAGCCGCCCGCCGCCTACGGCCCGCCCCAGGCGGGTCCGGCGGTGCCGGGCGACCCGGCGCAGGCCACCCGTCGCCCGCGTCCGGCGGCCCGCCCCGCGCCGCGCACCCGCAAGGCGCGGCTGAGGGTGGCCAAGGCCGACCCGTGGTCGGTGATGAAGGTCAGCTTCCTGCTGTCGATCGCGCTGGGCGTGTGCACGATCGTCGCGGTGGCGGTGCTGTGGATGGTGCTGGACGCGATCGGCGTGTTCGGCACGGTCGGCAAGACCATCAGCGAGGCGACCGGCTCGGGAACCGACGGCGGATTCGACCTCCAGGGGTTCCTGTCGCTGTCGCGCGTGATGATGTTCACGACGGTCATCGCCGTGATCGACGTGGTCCTCGCCACAGCCCTGGCGACGCTGGGCTCTTTCATCTACAACCTCTCGGCGGGCTTCGTGGGCGGTATCGAGCTCACACTGGCCGAGGACGAGTAGCCGCCCTCCGGGGGGGCGGGGGCAGTGGCCAATCGATTTGGGCGGCGGCCCCGCGGTGCGCTAATCTTTCGGTGCAGCGCGGGGCTATAGCTCAGACGGTTAGAGCGCTTCCCTGATAAGGAAGAGGCCACAGGTTCAAGTCCTGTTAGCCCCACACGGCACATGCGCCCCGGACTCATCGAGGTCCGGGGCGTTTGGCTTTCCGGGGCCGGGCGACAGGGTCCCCAGGTCACCGATTGATCTCGGCCGGTGTGTATCATCGGGCGCACGGAAGCATCCGTGCACAGCTTCGGATGCACCGGTGCTCAACTCCCAGATGTCTTGAGGAAGAGGTCGCGCGGTGAAGAAGTTTCTCCTGATCGCACTGGCGGCTGTCGCTGGTCTCTTCGTGTACCGCCAGATCCAGGCGGACCGTGCCGAGCAGGACCTGTGGACCGAGGCTACGGACTCCGTCCCGGCCGGTTCCGGCGTCCACTCCTGATCCGACGGCTTTCCGGGCCCCGATCGCCTCTGGCGGTCGGGGTCTCGCTGTTTCCGGACCGTGACGCGGTGCCGGTTGAGTTCGCCTGTGCACATTGGCTAGCTTCGCGCTGGTGGCGACGGCCGAGGGGGAGCGGGGAATCGGTGCGATGAAGCGCGCGAAGTGGGTCCGCACCGGTTCGGCGGTGGCCGCGGCGCTGTGGCTGGTGGCCGCCTGGCCGGGGAGCGCCCTGGCCGGGAGCGGGTCGTCCGTGCCCGCCTACCGGACGGCCGAGGGCGCGAAGAAGGTGGAGGGCGCCGAGAGCAGCGCCGACGGGCCGTCGTTGACGCCGGGGATCTACACGGACAGCATCGGGCGCGGCCAGAAGCTGTACTACAGCGTCGCCTTGGACGAGAAGTCCAATGCCTACCTGTCGGCGGTGGCCGCGCCGAGGCCCGGGGCCAGGGTCGCCTACGGCGACGGCGTCAAGGTCACGCTGGAGAGCACCGACAACACCTCGTGCGGCCAGGGTGGCGACCCCACCTTCGAGGCGGACCGGGCCGTGCGGCCGATCGCCGACTACGCGGCCAGGGAGATCGAGCAGGACGGGTCCTGCCAGGAGGCGGGGACGTACCTGCTCGCCGTGGAGCGCACCAGCGCCATCTCCTCCGACCAGGGCCGCTGGCCGATCGAGATCCGCTTCATGACGGAGCCCGGGGTGAAGGCGGGCACCTCCGGGCAGCCCGGCGAGGCCAGTTGGAGCAGCGCGACGCCGACCCCGCCGATCGGCGAGGCGAAGGTCCGCGAGGGCGGCACCGGTTTCAACGACGCGAGCGTTCTGGCGGCCGGGGTGTGGAAGGACCGGCTGTCGCCGGGAGAGACGCACTTCTTCGCGATTCCGGTCGACTGGGGCCAACAGCTTTTCGCCACCGCCGAGTTCGCCAACGCACCGGCCACCGGACATTCGGGCTTCTCCGCCCCGGGAGCGCGGATCGAGCTCTACAACAGCGCTCGCGGGCAGGTCATCGACGACAGCACGTCGTACACCGGCGAGCAGACGGTCCTGCGGTTCGGCACCGCTCCCGCCGCCTACGCCAACCGCTTCTCCGACCATGGGCGGGACGTCACGAGGATGCGCTTCGCCGGGCGGTACTACCTGGCGGTGAGCGTGCACCCGGACGTCGCCAGGCTCGTCAGGGGCAAGGTCCCGGTCACGCTCCGGCTGACTGTTCGCGGCAAGCGCCAGCAGGGGCCGACGTACATCGGTGACCCGGTGAAGGCCGGATTCGGCCTCAGCGGCGACGACGGGACGGGGACGAGCGGCGGCGGCGCGGGCAAGAAGCTGATCGGCTTCGCGGGGATCGGCGCCGGAACGGTGCTGGTGCTCTGCCTCGGCGGCTGGGCGCTGGTCTCCCGGCGCCGGGTGGCCGCCGACTCGGCGCCGCCGCGCGCAGGCGAGCAGTTCGGCCCGCCTCCGGCCTGGTAGAGCCGCCCGGAGGCCGACCGGGCCGCGAACGTCGGGCGCTCAGGCGGTGACCAGGGCCCAGACGCCCACGGCGAAGCACACGGCCGCGAGGAACAGGACCGGCACCACGACCTTCACCGGCGGCCCCGGACGCCGCTGTGCGGGCGTGTGAGCGGTGCGCTGACCGGGGACGGGCGGGACGGGCTCCGGGCCGGGGACGGCCGCGGACACGTGCCCCTGCGCCGGGACCGGGGCAGGAGCCGGTCCCTGGTGGTGGGGAGCCTGGTGGACGGGAGCCTGAGTGGCCCATGGCCGACCGGCCGGTTCCTGGTGGGCCGGTACGGACGGCTGCCGGTCGTGCACCTGTTGCGGGACCGCGGACGTCGGGGTCGGGGTCGGGGTCGCGGGCGGCGTCGGCGTCGGGGTCGGCGTCGGGGTCGGCGTCGGGGTGCCGCGCTCCGGCGGCGCGAGGACGAAGCTGCCCGTTGTGGACATCGACCCCTGGGCGCCACCGTCGGCCCGTGCGGCGTGGGATCCGCCCCCGTTGCCCCCCTGCGGCCGCCTCGGCGGCTCGGTCCGCACCGGCCCGTCCGGCCCGAACCCCTGCGGCAGCGGCCCGATGTGGTCGAGCACCTCGACCGACTCGTCCACGGCGGCAGGAGCGTCCGGCAGCACCTCCAGTGCCGCCGCGAGGGCCTTGCGGGTGCCCGTAGCGGTGCGGAACCGCCCGTCGGGGTCGGGGTTGAGGAGCGTGGCCACCACCTGCCACAGCGGATGCGGGACGCCCTTGGGGGCCGATGGGAAGCCGCCCGCCAGATAGGACGCCGTCAGCGCCTCCGAGTCCGGTTTTGCGCCCGTGAGCATGTACATCGCGACGACACCGACCGCGTACAGGTCCTGCGGGAAGTCCGGCTCGGCACCGCTGAGCTGCTCGGGCGCGAAGTATCCCGGCGTCCCCACCACGTAGTTGGTCTCGGTCAGCCGGGCGTCCCCGCTGCGCACCGAGATCCCGAAGTCGGACAGGCGAAGGTGCGGCCGACCGCGGCCGGTGGCCTCCAACAGCAGGTTGGCGGGCTTGATGTCGCGGTGCACCACCCCCTCGGCGTGCACGGCGGTCAGCCCGGCGAGCAGCTGGTCGAGAAGCGTGCCCACCAGCCGCGGCGGCAGCGACCCGTAGTCCCCGATCAGGTGCGCCAGTGAACCGCCGCGCACCAGGTCCATCGTGAACAGGACCTTCTCGTCGTCCGCCGCCCAGCTCGTCGGCGCCAGCACATGGGGGTGGTCGATGCGCAGGGCCTGCTCGCGGACGAACCGCAGCAGGGCGTGCGCGTCACGCTGAAGGAGGACCTTGGCGGCCGCGTACCGTCGGCGGCGGTGGTCCCAGGCCCGCCAGACCTCTCCCACTCCACCGCGCCCGATCGGGTCGACCAGCTCGTACCGACCGGCGAAGAGCTCACCCATTGCCCCGCGTCCCACCCAAGATCGTTGTCATTCCTGGTGCGCCTCGTCGTGCGCCACCGCGTCGTCGGTGCGCCCAGCGCCGTACACAGACAGGAACTCTGCCAGCTCCGGGTGCGCCGGGGCGAGGGTGTGGCCGCACGCACGAGCTCGTCGGCCGCCGTCGGCGACCGCGGAAGGGCCTGGATCTTGCGCACCACTGGATCTCCCGCACCACCCGACGCCGGTTTCTCGTTCGGCGCATGCCCCGCTACCCGGTACGCTTGTCTGCGGCGATCGTCGAGGCGGTCGCCGAGGGGCCTTAGCTCAGTTGGTAGAGCGCTGTCTTTGCATGGCAGATGTCAGGGGTTCGACTCCCCTAGGCTCCACCCCTTCTTCTACCGGTCTTCCACCGGCTTTTCGTCCGGCGTCCCGGGGACATCCCCGGCGCCTCACTCGCCCTTCAGGAACTGCGCGAACGTGCGCTTGCCGTCCGAGTGGGCCGGGGCGAGGTTCGCTCCCGCTCTCACCGCCTGGGAGATCCTGCCCGGCAGCGGAACGGGGACGATCGTGCGGCGGCGGCCGGTGGCCCTCAGATAGATACGGGCCAGCTCTCCCGTGGTGAGGATCTGCGGGCCGCCCATGTCCGGGACCCGTCCCTGCGGGACGCCGGAAAGGGTCAGCTCCGCCAGGCGGGCCGCGACCTCCTCGACCTCGATGGGCTGGAAGCGGAAGCCGGCAGCGACCGGCATCACCGGGGGGACCTTGGACAGCGCGGCGGCCGCCGACGCCACCAGGTCGTGGAACTGCGTGGCGCGCAGCACGGTCCAGGGCATGCCGCAGGCCCCGATCAGTTCCTCGACGCGCAGCTTGGCGCGGTAGTAGCCGAACGGGATGCGGTCCACGCCCACGATCGAGATGTACACCAGGTGCGGGTCGTCGCCTGAGCGCTTGGCGGCCGCGATGAGGTTGGCCGCCGCATCCACATCGCCGCGGGTGCCGCTCGCGCAGTGCACAACGGCCTCGACTCCCCGCAGGGCGCCGTCGAGACCGGAGCCGTCGCGCAGATCGCCGGTGCGCCAGTCGAACGGGGTGGCGTCCGGGGCCGGCCTTCGGCTGAGGACGCGGACGTCGCTTCCGGCGTCGAGCAGTTCCCGCACCAGGGGGCGGCCGAGGGTGCCGGTGCCACCGGTGACCAGGGTCGTCGGAGCCATGGGTCTCGCCTTCTTCTTCGGGGGCCGTCAGGGGCCGTCATGGGCCGTCGCAAGCTGTCGCAGGGAGGACGACGCAACCCGTGCGGATGTGACAGGACAGCCGGGCACCGCAGCCGGGACAGGACGGCTCGGACACGACGGCAGGGGCACCGCAGCCGGGACAGGACGGCTCGGACACGACGGCAGGGGCACCGCAGCCGGGACACGACAGCCGGGACACGACAGCCGGGACACGACAGCCGGGACACGACAGCCGGGACACGGCGGCTGGGCCGCGCAGCCGGGACAAGACGGCGGCGGAACGGGCCGGAGGCACCGCTCCGGACCGTCCCGCCGCCATGTGGCTCCCCCGTTGGCGATTGCCCGTCAGGGTTCTCCCGCCAGGGCGTTCACCTCGGGGTTTTCACAGTTTTCACATCAGGCCGGGGGCTTCTTCTTGCGGTCGTCGGCCTCGGCCTGCTTGGCCTGCACTTCCGGGTCGGGCACGACCGGCCCGGTGCCGTCCACGGAGTCGAACGTGGTGCGGCTGGAAGCACCGCCGCTGTATCGGTCGGAGACCTCGGTGGCCTCCGGCGCCTCGACCAGCCACTCCGGGTTGGTCTGCCGGTTCCACCACTTCCAGGCCGCGATACCGCCGCCCGCGACGAGCCCGATCACGACGAGGCGCTTGGCGGCGCGCCCGCGCCTGGCCCTGCGGCGGCGCTTGCGCACCGCCTTCTCGATCTCGGCGACGGACACCTGACCGCGCAGCGCGGCGACGGCGGCCGCCGTGCGGGCCACCGCCTCCTCGCGGACCGGCTCGGTGGCTGCGAGTGCGGTGCCGACGGCGTGCTCCACGCGGGGAACCGTGTAGTCGGCGGCTTGTCGGACGGTGGAGCGGGTGCGCTTGGCGGCTGTGTCCACGGCGTGCTCGACTCGTGGCGGCAGGGCGTCACGAGCCTGGTCGACGGCGGACGACACCTTGGGTGCCAGCCGCTGCCGTGCCTCGCCCGCGTACTGGACGGCCGTCTCCTTGGCCGTGCCCGCGTACGGAGCCACCACCTCGGCGGCGTGCCGCACGCTCTTCTTCGCCCGCGGCGCGAGCTGCTGGTACTTCTCCTCGGCCGCGGCACGCACGCCCGCGCTGTCCACGTAGTCAGCAAAGCGGGTCACGAGAACCTCCTCCTCGGTGGCGTACGGTTTATCGCCTTTCCACCCAGTAAAAGATCATGCCTCTCGGGGGGCCGCCGCAGCACGCCGGACTGGCCCGTATGCGTCCGGTATACATCCTTCTGGGAAGGGATGCCCGTGTATGCGGTACGTGCCTCCCCCGGTTCCTCCCCCCTCGACCATGCCACTTTTCCGCCGGTGCCACCCCCCGTTCGAGCGGCTACGCACCGCTGACGCGCTCGTGCGAGGATTTGTCGTTGTTCATGGATTCCGCTGACGCACGCAGAACGAGGAAGTGACATCGTGGCCGAGCAGCTGTACGCCACCATCAAGACCAACCACGGCGACATCGAGGTCCGGCTCCTGCCGAACCACGCCCCCAAGACGGTGGAGAACTTCGTCGGCCTCGCCGAGGGCACCAAGCAGTGGACGGACCCGACGACGGGCCGCCCGACCAACGCCCGCCTCTACGACGGCACGGTCTTCCACCGCGTCATCTCGGGCTTCATGATCCAGGGCGGCGACCCGCTGGGCAACGGCACCGGTGGCCCGGGCTACCAGTTCGGCGACGAGTTCCACCCCGACCTGTCGTTCAACCGCCCGTACCTGCTGGCCATGGCCAACGCCGGCCCGGGCACCAATGGCTCGCAGTTCTTCATCACCGTCAGCACCCCGGACTGGCTGAACCGCAAGCACAGCATCTTCGGTGAGGTCGTCGACCCGGCGAGCCAGCGGGTCGTGGACGAGATCGCCACCACCCCCACCAAGCGCGGGGACCGCCCCGTCAAGGACGTGGTCATCGACACCGTGACGGTCTCGCGTCGCGAGGGCTGACCGAGCCCCGGCACGGCCCACGGGAACATCGCGGCCGTCCCGTCCGTCCACGTCTAGAGGGCATCGGGTCTTGAGGGCATCGGGTCTTGAAGGCATCGGGTCTTGAAGGCATCGGGTCTTGAGGACATCAGGTCTTGAGGACATCGGGTCTTCGGGATATCGCATCTTCGGGACATCGAGTCTTCGGGACTTCGGAGACCTTCGAGGTCTTCGAGGTCCTGAGTGGGCGGGCGGGACCGCTCCGGCGGAGGAGGAACCGACAAGTCATGGACGGCGCACCCCAGGACGGCGTCCCGGCGACGCAGCAGACCTGCTACCGGCATCCGGGCCGCGAGGCGAACGTACGCTGCACCCGCTGCGAGCGCCCGGTCTGCCCCGAGTGCATGGTCAGCGCCTCCGTGGGCTTCCAGTGCCCGGAGTGCGTGAGCGCCGGCAGCGCCGGCGGCCGCGAGCCGCGCACCCGGTACGGCGGCCGCGTGGTGTCCGGCACCGCGGCGGTCACCAAGTCCCTGATCGCGGTCAACCTCGTCGTCTACCTGCTGGCGCACTTCCTCAGCGACAAGTTCGTGATCCCGCTGCAATTGGTCGGCGGCGGCTACTACGAGGGCCACAAGGTCGGCGTCGCGGAGGGGCCGGACCAGTGGTACCGGCTGGTCACGGCCATATTCACGCACCAGTCGCTGCCGCACCTGGCGCTGAACATGCTGTCGCTGTGGTGGATCGGCCCCCCGGTCGAGGCGGCGCTCGGCAGGATCCGCTTCCTCGCGCTCTATGTGCTGGCGGGGCTGGGCGGTTCGGCGCTGTCGTTCGTCTTCATGGGGCCGGGCGATGCCTCACTGGGCGCCTCCGGCGCGATCTTCGGCCTGCTCGGCGCGATCGGCGTCCTGGTCAAGCGGGTCGGCGGGGACATGCGGCCGATCGCCACCATCCTCGTGCTCAACCTGGTCTTCACCTTCGCCTGGGCGGGCATCGACTGGCGGGCGCACATCGGCGGCCTCGTCTTCGGCGCCGCCATCGCCTTCGGGATGACCCACGGACCACGTGAGCGGCGCACTCAGACGCAGGTCGTCACCTGTGCCCTCGCCGTCGCGGCGATCGTGGCCATGGTGTGCATCGGCGTCGCGGACTTCCCGGCGTTCTGACGTTATCCACAGAGGGTGTGGGATCTGCTGCACCCCGTTCCCCTCAGGTGTGTACAACCGCTCTGATGTGCGTTTTCCCAGCAGGATCAAGGGTTCGAGAGGGAGCGAGCCGTCGCCCTGCGGTCGTACCGGCGTCAACCCGCTGAAGGTTATCCACAGATCTTCCGACCTTTTCCCCATGTGGATAACGCTGTGGACAAACGAGCGGACGCCCCTCCGACCAGGGCTCACGCGTGCACTCACCGCGGTGGACGGCATGCGGAAGCCAACCCGGTGCCGAGATGCGCCGGGGCCGGAGGCCATCGGTCCGCGTAGTGCCCGGGAGCGATCCGGCCGTGAGCGGCGTCGCTCCCCGAAGTCCTTACGCGGTGCTGCTAGGTAGGACGGTGGGCGTCTACTTCCACTGCGTGGAGACGACGAAGCCGCCGGCGATGAAGCCGAATCCGGCGACGATGTTCCAGTTGCCCCACGCCTTGATCGGGAAGTCGCCGGTGGTCACGTAGAAGACGACGATCCAGGCGAGACCGATGAGGAAGAGCGCCAGCATCAGCGGCGCGATCCAGTTGCGGCTGCTGCCCAGCTTCACCCTCGCCTGCTTCTCCGGCGGCGGGGTGAAGTCGGCCTTCTTGCGGATCCGTGACTTCGGCACGAGGGGTTCTCCTGTCGATGCGCTGCGTGACCGCGCGGGCTGTCCAGTGTTCTGAGTGCCCTGAGGCGGCGGACAGGTAGCCGCGTGGCCTCCGGGCGTCCGTTAGCGTAGTGCTTCCTCGCGTCTTAAGGAGATAAGGGTACGTGCGCTTTCCTCGGGTTGTGCCCAGGCTGCTGACGGCAGGTGTCTTCGCGATGGCGGGACTGCTCTTCTGGATCAGCTTCGACACCGCCCAGGGGACGAATCTGCGCACCGACAACTCCATGCTGCGCCTGTCCGACCTCATCCAGGAGAAGAGCCGGCGCAACCAGCAGCTCGACAAGGACCTGTCCGCCGTCCACAAGCAGGTGGACAGGCTCGCCGGGCACGACGCCGGGACCAACGGCGCGGGCAAGCGGCTCGACGGGCTGCGCGGGAGGGCAGGAACGAAGAAGGTGACCGGCCCCGCCGTCTCCGTCACCCTCGCCGACGCCCCGCCGGACGCCGGCCCCCGCATACCCGGCGTCCCCGATCCCTCCCCCAACGACCTCGTGATCCACCAGCAGGACCTCCAGGCCGTCGTGAACGCCCTGTGGCGCGGAGGCGCCCAGGGGATCAAGGTCATGGACCAGCGGCTGATCTCCACCAGCGCGGTGCGCTGTGTCGGCAACACCCTCATCCTTCAGGGCCGGGTCTACTCCCCTCCCTACACCGTTACCGCGGTCGGCGACCGGGCGGCGCTGCGCCGGTCCCTCGACAAGGACCCCTCCATCGAGAACTACCTCCAGTACGTGCAGGCCTACGGGCTCGGCTGGAAAGTCCAGGAGCGCAAGCGGGTGACTCTTCCCGGCTACTCGGGCACAGTGGATCTCCACTACGCGGCACCCGCCGAGCGCTAGGGCCCGTCCGGCGCCGGGGCCGGAGGCCGCCGGCAGGGGGAGGCCAAGGTGCGGGCAGGGGCGTTGAGTCTTCGGCTGGTCCTGCGCACGCTGAGCGAACTGTGCGTCACCGCGGGTACGCTGATCATCCTCTTCGTCGTCCACCTGCTGTTCTGGACCGGGGTGCGCGCGGACCGGGCGATGGACGGCGAGGTGGACCGGCTCCAGCACTCGTGGTCGCAGTCGCAGCGGGCCCACCCGCGGCCGTCGTCGACGGCCGGCTCCCCGCGGCCCGGCCGCGACGCTCCCGCGCCGCCCGCGTCCGGCACCTACCGCGAGGGCAAGGCGTTCGCCGTCATGTACATCCCGCGCCTGGGCCATGGCTGGCACAAGCCCGTCCTCGAGGGCACCTCCACGGGCGTGCTGCGGCGCGGCCTCGGCCACTACACCGGCACCGCCCGCCTCGGCGCCACCGGGAACTTCTCCGTCGCCGGCCACCGCAGGACCTACGGGGACCCCTTCAAGGACTTCCCCAGGCTGCGTCCCGGCGATCCGGTCGTCCTCACCGACGGAGCCTCCTGGTACACGTACCGGATCGACACCCGGCCGTACCGGACGCTGCCGAGCGACGTGGGCGTCATCGACCCGGTGCCGGCGAGGTCCGGGTTCACGGGGCCGGGACGCTATCTGACCCTGACGACCTGCGACCCCGAATGGGGCCACAGCCACCGCCTGATCGTGTGGGCACACCTGGACGCCCGTCACCCGGTCGGGGAAGGAAAGCCCGAAGCGCTGAACGGCTGAGGGCCCGTGCCCCTTACTCTTGGTTGGTCCTCACGGAAGGGAGCGGGAGCGGGATGTACGGCTGGATCTGGCGGCATCTTCCGGGCAACGCGTGGGTGCGGGCGGCGATCTCGCTCGTGCTGGTGCTCGCCGTCGTCTACGTGCTCTTCCAGTACATCTTCCCGTGGGCGGAGCCGCTGCTGCCGTTCGGCGACGTCACGGTCGACAACAACGGTGGAGCGTCCCGGTGACCGCAAGGATCCTCGTCGTCGACAACTACGACAGCTTTGTCTTCAACCTCGTGCAGTACCTCTACCAGCTCGGCGCCGAGTGCGAGGTCGTCCGCAACGACGAGGTGACCACCTCCCACGCCGAGGACGGCTTCGACGGCGTGCTGCTCTCGCCCGGCCCGGGAACGCCCGAGGAGGCGGGGGTCTGCGTCGACATGGTGCGCCACTGCGCCGAGACCGGGGTCCCGGTGTTCGGTGTGTGCCTGGGGCTCCAGTCCATGGCCGTCGCCTACGGAGGCGTCGTCGGCCGGGCCCCGGAGCTGCTGCACGGCAAGACCTCGCCCGTCTCCCACGAGGGCCGGGGTGTCTTCACCGGGCTGCCCTCGCCGTTCACCGCTACGCGGTACCACTCGCTGGCGGTCGACCCGCAGACGGTGCCCCCGCGGTTCGAGGTGACCGCGTGGACGGGCTCCGGTGAGAACTACGTGGTCCAGGGGATGCGCCACCGCGACCTCCCGGTCGAGGGGGTGCAGTTCCATCCGGAGTCGGTGCTCACCGAGTGGGGGCATCGGATGCTGGCCAACTGGCTGGTCACCTGCGGCGACCCCGGGGCGGTCGAGCGCTCGGCCGGACTCGCCCCGGTGATCGGGAAGTGACCACGGCCCGCCCGCCCGCCGATGTCGCACGGTCCGGCGACTACGCCGGGCCCGCCGCGGGCGGGGGGCGGGCGGCACGCCGCAGGGCGGCGCAGGAGGAGCGCAGGCGCTTTCGCAGGAAGCGGCAGGGCGGCCACCACGGCAGACGGGGCGCGCAGACGGCCCCACGGGCCGCCAGTGGCGCTCTGGGGGCACCGGGCAGCCGTGTCGAGGCCCGCCGCCGGGCCAGGGCGGCCAAGGAGCACAGGCTGGTGCTGACCAGCCGGGTGGTCGGTGAGCTGTTCATCACCCTCGGCGCGGTGATGCTGCTCTTCGTGGCGTACCAGCTGTGGTGGACCAATGTGCTGGCCCACAAGGCCGCCGCGGGTGCCGCCCACCGCCTGGAGAAGCAGTGGCAGGACGGCGGGCAGGGCGAGCGGGCGGCGGGGGCGTTCGAGCCCGGCCAGGGCTTCGCGATCATCTACATCCCCAAGCTGGACGTGAAGGCGCCCATCGCCGAGGGCATCGACAAGCACAAGGTGCTCGACAAGGGCATGATCGGCCACTACTCGGGCGAACAGGAGACGGCGATGCCCTGGGCGAAGACGGGCAACTTCGCGCTCGCCGGACACCGGAACACCCACGGTGAGCCGTTCCGGTACATCAACAAGCTCAAGCCGGGCGATCCGATCATCGTGGAGACCGCGAAGGCGTACTACACCTACGAGATGACCGGACTGCTGCCGCAGACCCCGCCGTCGAACGTCGGCGTCATCGAGCCCGTGCCGGACGGGTCGGGTTTCACCAAGCCCGGCAGGTACATCACCCTCACCACGTGCACGCCGGAGTTCACCTCCACGTACCGGATGGCGGTCTGGGGCAAGATGATCGACGAGCGACCGCGCGGCAAGGGGAAACCCGACGCGCTGGTGGGCTGAGCGGGCATGGGAACGGGGTTGGGAACGCGGTGACGTCGCAACAGCAGATCAGGCGGACGCCCCTCGGGCCGCGGCGCCGGCCCCGCGGCGGCGGCAGCACAGGCATGCGGCGCAGGAGCGGGGTGGCGCTCGCCGCCGGTGTCATCGGTGAGCTGCTGATCACGGCGGGCGTCGTGCTGGGCCTGTTCGTCGTCTACTCGCTGTGGTGGACCAATGTGGTGGCCGACCGGGTGGCGGCGAAGAAGGGCGACCGGGTCCGCGACCACTGGGCGCACGACGACACCCCCGGCCGCGACTTCGACGCCAAGGACGGCATCGGCTTCCTCCACGTCCCGGCGATGGGCAGGAAGTTCCAGGTGCTCATCGTGAAGGGCACGGACGCCGAGGAGCTCAACAAGGGCGTGGCGGGCTACTACACCAAGCCGGTCAAGGCGGCACTGCCGTGGGCGGGCCACGGCAACTTCACCCTGGCCGCCCACCGCGACGGGCACGGCGCGAAGTTCCACAAGCTGAACCGGCTGGACAAGGGCGATGTGGCGGTCGTCGAGACCAAGGACGAGTGGTACGTCTACAAGGTCTTCAACACCCTCCCCCAGACCTCGAAGTACAACGTGGGCGCCATCGAGGCGATCCCGAAGGGCTCCGGCCGTACCAAGGCGGGCCGCTACCTCACGCTGACGACCTGCACCCCGGTCTACACCTCGCGCTACCGCCTGATCGTCTGGGCCGAACTGATCCGCACCGAGAAGGTCGACCCCGAACGCACCCTGCCTCCCGAGCTGCGCTGAGCCGGGGATCAGCGCGGCGGGAGCGGACGGCAAAAGGAGAAGCGGGAGCGGACGGCGAAAGAGAAGAGGGGAGGGGCCGCGAACCTGGGTTCGCGGCCCCTCCCCTTCGCTTGCCGTCAGGCGGTTCGGCCGACGTCGGCGAGGTGGCTAGCCGGTGCCCACATTGCCGCCGATGAAGCCTCCGCCGTTGCCATTGCCGCCGTTGCCGTTGCCTCCGTCGTTGCTGGGGCCGACCGTGGTGACGGTGACGGTGCTGTTCGGGTCCACCTCGGTGCCGTTGGCCGGGTCCTGGCTGACGACCAGCGCGTTCGGGTCGTCCGAGCCCTGGCCCACCGCGAGGTTCAGCCCCACGCGCTGGAGGTCCTGCCTGGCCTGCTGGACGGTCTTGCCCGCCAGGTTGGGCACGGGGACCTTCTGTTCGGCGGCCTTGGGGACGGTGAGGGTGATGGTCTCACCCGGGTTCACCTTGCTGCCCGCGGACGGGCTCTGCTTGAAGACGGTGTCCGCGGGCTTGTCCGGGGCGTCCTCCTCGGCCTTGGTGGCGTTCAGGCCCCTCTCCTTCAGGGCCGCCACCGCGTCGTCGAAGCTCTTGCCGACCACGTCCGGGACCTCGGTGAGCTGGACCTCGGGCTTCCTCGCCACGGTCAGCGTGATCGTGGCGTTGGGAGAGGCGGTCTCACCGGCGGTCGGGTCCTGGTCGATGACGGTGCCGGGCTCGGCCTGGTCGGAGGTCTTGTTGTCGCGCGCGACCTTGAAGCCCTTGTCCCGCAGGTCCTGGGCGGCCTCGGCGAAGGTCTTGCCGGTCTCGTCCGGGACCTCGATCGCCTTGGGGCCCTTGGAGAGGAAGACGGTGACGGTCTCGTTCTTGTTGATCGGCTCGCCGGCCGCGGGGTCGGTGCTGCAGACCGTCCTCTTGGGCTGGTCGCAGTTCTTCGGCGCCCCTTCTTTGTAGACCAGCCCGGCGTTGGCCAGCTGGGTCTTGGCCTTGGAGGCGGTCAGGCCGGTCAGCACCGGTACCTGGGTGCCGTTCTTCGGGGGCGCGTCGAAGATGGCCTTGCCGACGAAGAAGGCGCCCGCGAGCACCAGGATGGCCGCCAGGACCAGAAGGATCACGGAGCTGCGGCTCTTCTTCGGGGGCTGGCGGCGGCTGGCGCGGCCGCCGTACTCGTCGTCGCCGCCGTCACCGCCGTCGATCGGGGGCAGCATCGACGTGCGAGGGCCGCCGTCGTGGGCGTGCATCGCCGTGGTGGCGGCTCCGTCGCCGTAACCGCCCTGGCCGTAGTCGCCGTAGGCTGCGGCGCCCATGGCGGCGGGGGCGTTGACGGGAAGGCCGTCGAGCGCCCGCTCGATGTCGGCGCGCATCTCGTCGGCCGACTGGTAGCGGTCGTCCGGGCTCTTGGCGAGCGCCTTGAGCACGATGGAGTCGTACGCCGGGGTGACCTCGGGGTCGAAGACCGACGGGGGCTGCGGCTCCTCGCGCACATGCTGGTACGCCACGGCGACGGGGGAGTCGCCGATGAACGGCGGCCGCACGGTCAGGAGCTCGTAGAGCAGACAGCCGGTGGAGTACAGGTCGGATCTCGCGTCGACCTGCTCGCCCTTGGCCTGCTCGGGCGAGAGGTACTGGGCGGTGCCGATCACGGCCGCGGTCTGCGTCATGGTCATACCGGAGTCGCCCATGGCACGGGCGATGCCGAAGTCCATGACCTTGACCTGGCCGGTGCGGGTCAGCATGACGTTCGCGGGCTTGATGTCGCGGTGGACGATCCCGGCGCGGTGCGAGTACTCCAGCGCCTGGAGGATGCCCACGGTCATCTCGAGCGCGCGCTCGGGCAGGAGCTTGCGGCCGGAGTGAAGAAGCTCTCGCAGGGTGGAGCCGTCGACGTACTCCATCACGATGTACGGGATGGAGACACCGTCGACGTAGTCCTCACCGGTGTCGTAGACGGCGACGATGGCCGGATGGTTGAGCGAGGCCGCGGACTGGGCCTCGCGGCGGAACCGGGCCTGGAAAGACGGATCGCGGGCGAGGTCCGCCCGGAGCGTCTTCACAGCGACGGTGCGGCCGAGCCGGGTGTCGTGGGCGAGGTAGACCTCGGCCATTCCGCCGCGGCCGAGGACCGCGCCCAGTTCGTACCGGCCGCCGAGGCGACGCGGCTCTTCCATAGCTCCAGCCCTCTCCTTAACCGATACCGATCTTCGGCTGTGTGCCGCTCGCGCATACGGTACCGGTCCTGTCTCCGGGATCCCTGGTCGGACCAGCAGCCGATATCCGACCGGTACCGGGTCTCCACCCGTCTCCACCGGTCGTACTCATGGGCCTCATGGGTCCCACCGCTTCCCTCGGTTACTTGTCCAGCACGGCCCGCATCACGTCACGGGCGATCGGGGCGGCCAGGCGGCCACCTGCGACGTCGTTGCGCACCGTGCCGGAGGAGTCCTCCACGACAACGGCGACGGCGACGGGTGAACCCTTGTCGGTCTTCGCATACGAGATGAACCATGCGTACGGCTTGCCCGAGTTTGCCACACCGTGCTGAGCGGTGCCGGTCTTGCCCCCGACCTCGACCCCCGGGATCCGGCCGTTGGTTCCGGTGCCCCGCTCGACGACGTTGACCATCATCTGCTGGAGCTTCTGGGCGTTCTCCGGCGAGACCGGCCTGGACATCTGCTCGGGGGTGGTCTGGGCGATGACGTTGAGGTTCGGGGCGCGCAGCTCCTGGACCAGGTACGGCTTCATGAGCTTGCCGTTGTTGGCGACGGCGGCCGCGACCATGGCCATCTGGAGCGGGGTGGCGCGGTTGGAGGCCTGCCCGATGCCCGCCATGGCGTTCTGCGGCGGGTTGTCCTTCGGGTAGACGCTGGCCTCGGCGCGGACCGGGATGAAGACCTTGTCGTTGAAGCCGAACCTCTCGGCCTGCTTCTTCATCTTCTCGTTGGTCAGGTTCTCGCTGATCTTGCCGAAGACCGTGTTGCACGAGTACTGCAGCGCCACCTTCATCGAGGCGTTCTTGCAGGGGATGTTCCCCTCGTTCTTCAGCTCCGTCGTCGACTGCGGCAGCCGGTACGGCAGAGGGGACTTCGTCTTCTCGTCGATGTCCGTGTACAGGCCGTTCTCCAGCGCCGCGGCGGCGGTGACGACCTTGAAGGTCGAACCCGGAGGGTAGGTCTGGCGCAGCGCCCGGTTGAGCATCGGGTCGTCGGGGTTGTTCTCCTTCTGCAGCGCCGACCAGTTCTTCCCGTCGGTCTTGCTGTTGCCGGCGATCGACGAGGGGTCGTAGGACGGGGTGCTCGCCAGGGCGAGGATGGCGCCCGTCTCGGGGTCGAGGGCGACGACGGCGCCCTTCTTGTCCCCGAGGCCCTCGAAGGCGGCCTTCTGCGCCTTGGGGTCGATCGTGGTGACGACGCTGCCGCCCTTCTTGGGCTTGCCGGTCAGCACGTCGATGGTGCGGTTGAAGAACAGGCGGTCGTCGTCGCCGGTGAGGATGCCGTCCTCGATGTTCTCGATCTGGTTCGAGCCGAAGGCCTGCGAGGCGTAGCCGGTGACGGGGGCGTACATCGGGCCGTTGGTGTAGGTGCGCTTGTACTGGAAGTCGCTGCCGTCGGTCTTGGTGGACCCGGTGATGGACTTTCCACCGACCACGATGTCGCCGCGGGGCTGGGCGTAGCGCTCGATGGGCACCCGGCGGTTGTGCTCGTCGGTCTTGAGCTCGTCGGCCTGGACGAACTGGACCCAGTTGTCCCTGACGAGGAGGGCGAAGATCAGCAGCCCGCAGAAGATGGCCACGCGGCGCAGCGGCTTGTTCACGATCGGGCTCCCTTCTCTGCCATGGGTACGGCGCTTCGGTCGACGGTGCTCACACCGATCACAGTCGCACCACCTGTGTCGGTTCCGCGTCAGTGGTCGGTGCCGGTGCCGGTGCCGGGCGTCGCGCGGTGTCGCTGATCTTGAGCAGGATCGCCACGAGCGCCCAGTTGGTGATGACCGAGCTTCCGCCCTGCGCGAGGAACGGCATCGTCATGCCGGTGAGCGGGATGAGGTTCATCACGCCGCCCGCGACGATGAAGACCTGGAGGGCGAAGGCGCCGGACAGGCCCACGGCCAGCAGCTTCCCGAACGGGTCGCGTGCGGCGAGGGCGGTGCGCATGCCGCGCTGGACGAGCAGGGCGTACAGCACGAAGACGGCCATCATTCCGCACAGGCCGAGCTCCTCGCCGACCGTGCCGAGGATGAAGTCGCTCTTGGCGGCGAACTTGATCAGGTCCGAGTGGCCCTGGCCGAGTCCGGAGCCGAGGACGCCGCCGGAGCCGAAGGCGAACAGTGCCTGGGCGGCCTGGTCGGAGATCAGACCGGGCGGCGGGTGGGGGCCGAAGATCGCCATGGGGTCGAGCCAGGCCACGACGCGCTGGTGGACGTGCGGCTCGAAGCTCGCCACGACCGCCGCGCCGCCGGCGGACATCAGCAGACCGAAGACGATCCAGCTGGTGCGCTCGGTGGCCACGTACAGCATGATCACGAAGAGGCCGAAGAACAGCAGCGAGGTGCCGAGGTCGGTCTCGAAGACCAGGATGAGGATGCTCAGCGCCCAGACGACCAGGATGGGGCCGAGGTCGCGTCCTCGCGGCAGGTACAGGCCCATGAAGCGGCGGCTGGCGAGCGCCAGGGCGTCGCGCTTGACCATCAGGTACCCGGCGAAGAAGATCGCGATGATGATCTTCACGAACTCGCCCGGCTGGATCGAGTACGGGCCGATGTAGATCCAGATCTTGGCGCCGAAGCTCTCCGCCCGGGCGGGGAAGAACGCCGGGGCGGCGAGCAGGACCAGCGCCACCACCATCGAGATGTAGGTGTAGCGCTGCAGGACGCGGTGGTCCTTGATGAAGATCAGCACGCAGACGAACAGGATGATCCCCAGGGTGGACCACATCAACTGCGTCGAGGCGCCGGTGCCTTGGCCGAGCCTCTTCAGCAGCGGGGACTGGTCGAGTCGCCAGATCAGCACCAGACCGAGGCCGTTGAGCAGGGACGCCACGGGGAGCAGGAGCGGGTCCGAGTAGGGCGCGAAGCGGCGCACGGCCAGGTGGGCGATGAGCGCCATGGCACCCAGCCCCAACCCGTACGCCAGCATGCCCGCGGGCAGGGAGCCGTTCAGGGCCAGGCCGACGTTCGCGTAGGCGAAGATCGGGATGAGCACCGCGAAGCCGAGCAGGAACAGCTCGGTGTTGCGCCGGTTCGGGGCGCCCTGCGGCGTGATGGTCGTGGTGTTGCTGCTACTCAAGACTGGCCACCCTCACTGCTTGCCCGGGCAGTTCTGGGCAAGCTTCTGCTCCTCGGGCGAGAACGAGGTCGACGGCGTGGGCGTCGGAGTCGGAGTCGGCGTGGGCTTGGTGCTCTGGCCCTGGCCTCCCTTGCCCGGCGAGCCCGAGGGGGTCGGCGAGGGGGCCTTGAGCGCCGCCTGGCGGACGCCGGTGCCCGCGTCGGCCGCGCCGAGCGCGTCACCGGTGCCGACGGCGCCGCCGTCGGAGCCCGCGCCCGTGCCCGCGGTCGTGCCCTTGTCCCCGCCCTTGGCGGGTCCCTCGACATCGCCCTTCTGCGGCGGCTTGCTCTGCTGAGGCTTCTTGCGCTCCTCGTCGAGGATGCGGCAGACCTTCGCCTGGTCGCTCAGTGAGCCGACGCGGTTCTCGGCCTGGTCGAGGTTGTCGACCGTGATGGTCGCCTCGACCTGCTTGCGCTGGTAGTCCGGCAGGTACTTGAGTTCGATCTCGGGGTGCTCGCGGTAGACATCGGACAGGCTCAGGCCCGCGAGCTGCTGGTCGATGCCCCGGTAGACGGCGACATGGCCGTCGGTGGCGCCGATGTAGTACTGCGTCTGCGTCCAGCGGTAGCCGCCGTAGAGCCCGCCGCCGACGACGGCGAGCGCGAGGCCCACAACGATGGAACGCTTGATCCAGGGGTTGCGTCGGCGCCTCGGCTTGTCGAACGAGTCGTCGCCGTACGCGCCGAAGCTTCCGCCGGGCACCGCCATGGCCGCCGGATCCGCGGGGCCGAAGGCTCCCTCGGGGGCCGCGTGGTGGGGTCCCTGGGCGGGGCGGCCGAGCCCGGAGGCGCGGCCTGCCGGGGTGTTGAGCGAGCGGTGGTCGGTGGCGGTCGGCGGGCTGTCGGCGACGGCGCCCACGACGACCGGGGTGTCGTTGAGCTGTCCGGCCAGCGTGTCGTTGTCGTCGACGTCCAGGACATCGGCCACGATGCACGTGATGTTGTCGGGCCCGCCGCCGCGCAGCGCGAGCTGGATGAGCTCCTGCACGGTCTCGTGCGGCTGGTGGTACCCGGCGAGGGTCTCTTCCAGGGTCTGGTGGCTGACCGGTCCGGAAAGGCCGTCGGAGCAGATCAGATAGCGGTCGCCCGCCCGCACCTCGCGGATCGACAGGTCGGGCTCGACCTGGCCGCGGCCGTCGAGGGCGCGCATCAGCAGCGAGCGCTGCGGATGCGTCTCCTTCTCCTCCTCGGTGATCCGGCCCTCGTCGACGAGCCGCTGCACCCAGGTGTGGTCCTGGGTGATCTGCGTGAGCACGCCGTCGCGCAGGAGGTAGGCGCGGGAGTCGCCGACGTGGACCATGCCGAGGCGCTGGCCGGTCCACAGCAGGGCGGTGAGCGTGGTGCCCATGCCCTCGAGCTGGGGGTCCTCCTCGACCATCTGCCGCAGTTGGTCGTTGGCCTGCTGGACGGCGCTGCCGAGCGCGGTGAGCAGGTCGGAGCCGGGGATGTCGTCGTCGAGCTGGACGAGGGTGGAGATGACCTCGGAGCTGGCCACCTCGCCCGCGGCCTGGCCGCCCATGCCGTCGGCGATGGCGAGCAGGCGGGGACCGGCGTAACCGGAGTCCTCGTTGCCCTCCCGGATCATGCCTTTGTGAGAACCGGCGGCGAAACGCAGAGACAGGCTCATGCGCACCTCCCCCGTTGGCTCCGGGTACATCCGCACGGTGCCCACCCTCCGAGTTTGAGCTCGCCTCGTTCGCTCATTGTGCGACTACTTCCGCAGCTCGATAACGGTCTTGCCGATGCGGATCGGGACTCCGGGCGCGATCGGTGTCGGAGTGGTGAGTCGGGACCGGTCCATGTACGTGCCGTTCGTGGACCCCAGGTCCTCGACGATCCACTGGCCGTCGCGGTCCGGGTAGATCCTGGCATGCCGGCTGGACGCGTAGTCGTCGTCGAGCACGATGGTCGAGTCGTGGGCCCGGCCGAGAGTGATCGTCTGGCCCTGGAGGGCGACGGTCGTGCCCGCCAGTGAGCCCTCGGCGACCACCAGCTTGGTGGGGGCGCCTCGGCGCTGGCGGTTGTTGGCCGGGCGGTTCTGCTGCCGCGCGGGCTGCTGTTGCTGCCGCTGGTTCGGCGGCCGGTCGGAAGTGGAGCCGCGGCGGGCGGCCCGCTGGGTCACCCGGGTGCCGAACAGGTCACTGCGGATGACCTGTACGGCGACGATGACGAACAGCCACAGAACGGCGAGGAAACCCAACCGCATGACCGTCAGGGTCAGCTCTGACATTGCCCCCGCTTCACCCTTCGGCTTGCCGGTACACGATGGTGGTGCTGCCCACGACGACACGAGAGCCGTCGCGGAGCGTAGCGCGCTGGGTGTGCTGCCCGTCCACCACGATGCCGTTCGTGGATCCCAGATCCTGGATGGTCGAAGGCGACCCTACGCGGATTTCCGCGTGCTTCCTGGACACCCCCGGGTCGTCGATGCGCACATCCGCCTCCGTGCTGCGTCCCAGAACGAGGGTCGCTCGGGAGATCTGGTGCCGCTGGCCGTTGATCTCGACCCAGCGGCGCACGGTGGAGGGGGCGCCTCCGGTGCCCGGCAGCCGCGTGACCCCGGGGGGCGCCTGCACTCCGGGCGGGCCCGGGGGCATCGGCGGGGGCGCGAGGCCCCCACCGCGGTACGCGGCGGGACCCTGAGGCTGGGGGCTGCGCGACGCGCTCGCGGAATGGGGCTGGGACTCGCTGGAGGCCAGGGTCCTGCTGCGAACCCGGTAGAGGCCCGTGTCCAGGTCGTCGGCCTTGTCCAGATGGACCTTGACCGATCCCATGAAGGTGTACCGCTGCTGTTGTGCGTAGTCGCTCACCATGCCGGCGAGCTCTTCGCCGAGCTGTACCGAGTACGGGCTCAGCCGCTCGTAGTCGCTGGCGCTCAGCTCGACGACGAAGTCGTTGGGGACGACGGTGCGGTCGCGGTTCCAGATGGTGGCGTTGTTGTCGCACTCGCGCTGGAGGGCGCCCGCGATCTCGACCGGCTGGACCTCGGACTTGAACACCTTGGCGAAGGTGCCGTTGACGAGACCCTCGAGCCGCTGCTCGAACCGCTTCAGAACTCCCATGTGGCACCTCCTTCCTCAATGGCTCTGTGCCTGTAGGCCCACTTGACTGGCCCGGCCGCCGCGGCCGGCCGCCTGATACTGCTTACTGATCGTATCCACGCTTGAGGTGATGCAGTGGTTCCCCGAGCAGCCCGATCCCGCGAGTGTCGCCACTCACAACGCCTTGCCCGCTCGCTCGATCGTCACACCCTTCGTGCGCTGCTCGAACCCCCTTCTTCCCGTAGGGATGGTAGAGGGGGCCCGCTCCAGTGTCCCGCAAGCCCGGGGAAACCCTCCGCCCGGGGAGCGGGAGGCGCCGGACGCGGTGGGCCGCCGGGTGTATCGGGGGCGTCCCGCAGCCGTCCCGCAGCCGTCCCGCAGCTGTCCCGGGGCCGTCCTGGGGCGGCGCAGCGGCGGTGCTCGGGCGGACTCCGGCGGGGTCGGCGGGGTGCGGGCGGGCCCGGTCCGGACGGTCCTCCGTACCCGTTAACGGATGTGATTCGGCCTGCGTCACCGTGCTAATGTCTTCTGTGTCGGGAGGCGCTCGCACGACCCTGACCGGACGCCCGGTCGGTTGTGGGAGAATCGAACGGCAGCACCCATGCGCGGGTGGCGGAATAGGCAGACGCGCTGGATTCAGGTTCCAGTGCCCGAAAGGGCGTGGGGGTTCAACTCCCCCCTCGCGCACAAGCGGCGGACCTCTCCGGTAACGAAAGTTACCCGGAGGGGTCCGTTTCTCGTTGTCCGGTTGCCGCCCTGCCGCCCTGCCGCCGGCGCCGTGGCTTGCCCTCTCTCCGCTCCCGCGCGCCCCTGTTGTCACTGCCGTTGTCGTCGCTCCGGCCGCGCCGCCGTTCCCGGAAGCGGAGGGACGTGTTCCTTCTCACTCCTCCCCTCCCCGCTCCGCGTCGCACCCGTGAAGCCACCCGTCCGAAGCCGAGGTCGCCGGGCGGGGCGGCCGGCCCACTCCAGTGATACCCCTGGGGGGTATCATGGGAACTGATGAAGGGTGGCAGACGACCACCTGGCAGTGCAGTGTTGTTTCCGGGATCCAGGAGTTGCGATGACGACGGCACCCGCGGACGCGGCCGGTACCAGGGTCGAGCTGGAGATCGGCGGGATGACCTGTGCCTCCTGCGCGGCCCGGGTCGAGAAGAGGCTCAACCGCATGGACGGCGTGACCGCCAGCGTCAACTACGCCACGGAGAAGGCCCAGGTCACCT
This sequence comes from Wenjunlia tyrosinilytica, assembly GCF_014646055.1. Taxonomy (GTDB): domain Bacteria; phylum Actinomycetota; class Actinomycetes; order Streptomycetales; family Streptomycetaceae; genus Wenjunlia; species Wenjunlia tyrosinilytica. The sequence continues at coordinate 34,220 of NZ_BMMS01000008.1, read as the reverse complement.
TCGTGGACGGGGTCGCGGTCGAGGATCTGCTCGCCACCGTGGAGCGGACGGGCTACACCGCGGCGCTGCCCGCGCCCCCGGCGGCCGAGGAGGAACGGGAGCGCCCGGAGCCGGACGAACTGGCCGGGCTGCGGCAGCGGCTGGTGACGGCCGTCGTGCTCGCGCTTCCCGTGGTGCTGATGGCGATGGTGCCCGCGCTGCAGTTCCGCAACTGGCAGTGGCTCTCGCTGACCCTGGCCTCGCCCGTGGTGGTCCATGCCGCCTGGCCGTTCCACCGTGCCGCCTGGACCAACCTGCGGCACGGCGCCGCCACCATGGACACCCTGATCTCGGTGGGCACGCTCGCCGCCTACGGCTGGTCGCTGTGGGCGCTGTTCTTCGGCACGGCCGGCGAGATGGGCATGAAGCACCCCTTCGAGCTGTCCGTCGAGCGCGTGGACGGCAGCGGCACGATCTACCTGGAGGCGGCGGCCGGGGTGACCGCGTTCATCCTCGCCGGGCGGTACTTCGAGGCCCGCTCCAAGCGCAGGGCGGGGGCGGCGCTGCGGGCGCTGATGGAGCTCGGGGCGCGGGATGTCGCGGTGCTGAGGAATGGGCGGGAGGTGCGCGTTCCGACCGCCGAGCTGGCCGTGGGCGAGCTGTTCGTCGTCAGGCCGGGGGAGAAGGTCGCCACCGACGGTGTGGTGCGCAAGGGCACCTCGGCCGTCGATGCGTCGATGCTGACCGGTGAGTCGGTGCCCGTGGAGGTGGCGGTCGGGGACCCGGTCACGGGAGCCACGGTCAACGCGGGCGGGCGGATCGTCGTCGAGGCCGCCCGCGTCGGCGCGGACACCCAGCTGGCGCGGATGGCCCGGCTGGTGGAGGACGCCCAGAACGGCAAGGCGGCGGCGCAGCGGCTGGCGGACCGGATCTCCGCGGTGTTCGTGCCTGTGGTGATCGCCCTGTCCGTGGCCACGCTCGGCTACTGGCTGGGCGCGGGCGAGGGCGCCGCGGCCGCGTTCACCGCCGCCGTCGCCGTCCTGATCATCGCCTGCCCGTGCGCGCTGGGGCTGGCCACGCCGACCGCGTTGATGGTGGGCACCGGGCGCGGCGCCCAACTCGGCATCCTGATCAAGGGTCCCGAGGTGCTGGAGTCGACCCGCGCGGTGGACACGATCGTGCTCGACAAGACCGGCACCGTGACGAAGGGCGCGATGGCCCTCGTGGAGCTCCATGCGGCCGGGGGCGTCGACGAGGGGACCGTGCTGCGGCTGGCGGGCGCGCTCGAGCACGCCTCGGAGCACCCGATCGCCAAGGCGGTCGCCGCCGCCGCGGCTGAACGCACCGGAGAACTGCCGTCCCCGGAGGACTTCACGGCCGTCCCCGGCCTGGGGGTGCAGGGCGTCGTGGACGGGCACGCCGTGCTCGTCGGGCGCGAGAAGCTCCTGCGGCGGTGGGCGATCGACCTGCCCGGGGAGCTGACGGCGGCGAAGGACGAGGCCGAGCTCAAGGGCCGCACGGCGGTCGTGGTGGCGTGGGACGGCGCCGCGAAGGCGGTGCTGGTGGTCGCGGACGAGGTCAAGCCGACCAGCGCCGAGGCGGTCCGGCAGCTGCGTGCTCTGGGGCTGGCCCCGGTCCTGCTGACGGGTGACAACGAGGCGGTGGCCAGGGCGGTTGCCGCGGAGGTCGGCATCGACGAGGTGATCGCCGAGGTGCTGCCCGAGGAGAAGGTGTCGGTCGTCGAGCGGCTCCAGGGCGAGGGGAAGTCGGTCGCGATGGTCGGCGACGGGGTCAATGACGCCGCGGCGCTGGCCCAGGCGGACCTGGGGCTGGCCATGGGCACCGGCACGGACGCGGCGATCGAGGCGGGCGACCTGACGCTGGTGCGCGGGGATCTGCGGGTGGCCGCGGACGCGATCCGGCTCTCCCGCAGGACGCTGGGCACGATCAAGGGCAATCTCTTCTGGGCGTTCGGCTACAACGTGGCCGCGCTGCCGCTGGCCGCCGCCGGGCTGCTGAATCCGATGATCGCGGGCGCCGCGATGGCGTTCTCGTCGGTGTTCGTGGTGGGCAACAGCCTGCGGCTGCGCGGCTTCCGGTAGATCCGGGCAGCCGCGTGGACATGGCGCTGGGCCCCTCCCCGAGTCGGGAGGGGCCCAGCGCCGTTGGCTCGCGGTACGGGTGTCAGGCGGCCAGCTTCGCCGCGACCTCGTGCGCCCTGGTGGTGGCGTCCTCGTGGGCCTTGGCGCGGGAGGCGTCGGCGGCGTCGCGCAGCTCGGCCATGGCCGGGTTCACATGGGCCAGGGTCAGCTCGGGAACGATGATCGTCGTCTCCATGCCGAGCGCCTCGGTGAAGACCTTGCGCAGATAGGGCTCGGCGAAGTCCCAGCCCTCACGCGGGGTGCCCTCGGCGTAGGAACCGCCGCGGCTGCTGATGACGGTCGCGGGGCGCCCGGCGAACGGGGATCCGTTCTCGAGGCCGATGGTGCGGCCGAAGATCAGGACGTGGTCCAGCCACGCCTTGAACGTCGAGGTGATCGTGAAGTTGTACATCGGCACCGAGAACAGGTACGCGTCCGCTTCCAGCAGCTCGTTGATCAGCTTGTCCTGAAGGGCGGCGGCGGTCCGCTGCTCGGCGGTGCGGCCGGCCTCCTCGGCGAAGCGGGCGCTGATGCCGTCGGCTCCGAGGTGGGGCAGCGGGGAGGCGCCGAGATCGCGGTAGACCACCGTGCCGCCCGGGTGCTTGTCCTCCCACGCGGTACGGAAGGTGGCCGCGACATCGCGGGAGACGGAGCCCTCCTGAAGGGCCGAGGAGTCTATGTGCAGGAGCTTCGACATGGGTACTCCACTGTGGTGGCTGGTGACTGGTGGCTACTGACGGCGGGTGCCGCCCGGTCCGGTCGCCGCGGTGACGGCTGATGCGACTCCCGGCGGGGGCCGCCGACTGGCAAAGGTTTTGTGCGCAACTATTGATAGCACAGCGGCTTACTTTTTTATAGCCACGTACCCCTGGGTAGAATTCCCGCATGGCGGAGCGAGTGAACCCCTGCGACGGGAAGCACGGCGCGCACGAGCGGCTGACCCGGGTCTTCGCGCTGCTCGGCAAGCGCTGGACCGGCATGGTGCTGTTCTCGCTGATGGAGGGCCCCGTCCACTTCTCCGAGCTGCGCCGGTCCATCCCCGGCATCAGCGAGCGGATGCTGTCCGACCGCCTCACCGAGCTCGGCGAGGCGGGTCTGGTCGTCCGCGAGGTCGTCGAGGGCCCTCCGCTGGGTGTGCGCTACCGGCTCACCGCCGAGGGATCCGCCCTGGAGCCGTCCATGGCGGAGCTCGGCCGCTGGGCCGAGCGATGTCTCAAGGTGGACCAGGAAGCGGCGGCCGAGTAGCCCGCCGCACGGCCACCGTCACACTCCACGAAGCGCGGTGTCGCCGTCCCGCGGGCGGTCACCCGCTGGAGGTCCCGGCGGAGCCCGCCCCGCCAGTCCCCGCTAGTCCGCCTCGTGCGGCAGCGCCAGCTCGAACCAGACGACCTTGCCGACCGCCTGCCGGCTGGTCCCCCACCGCCGCGACAGATTGCTCACCAGCGCGAGCCCCCGGCCGTCCTCGTCGTCGGATTCGGCCCGCCGCAGCAGCGGCAGATTGTGGTCGTCGTCGCTGACCTCGACCATCAGCTTCCCCACCCGCATCAGCCGCAGCTCGACGGGCGCCGTCGTGGCCGCCCGCACCGCGTTGGTCACCAGCTCGCTCACCAGGAGCTCGGTCAGGTCGCTGAGGGCTCCCAGGCCCCAGTCCGCGAGCTGTTTGCGGGTGAGCGCCCTTGCCCGGCGCACCTGGGCGTAGTCCAGCCGCAGCGACCACTCGGCGACGTCCTGCGACGGGATGCCGTCGAACCTGGCGACGAGCAGCGCCACGTCGTCGCGCCGGTCCTCGGTGTGCAGGCTGCTCAGGATCGCGTCGCAGACCTCCTCCGGGGACTGCTTGGGCTCGATGACGTTCTCGCACAGCGCGGCGAGGCCCGCCCCTATCCCGCCCTCGTCCCGGACCTCCACCAGCCCGTCCGTGCACAGCACCAGCCAACTGCCGTCCGGCACACAGATCTCGAAGGACTCGAACGGCACCCCGCCGACACCGATCGGTGCCCCCTCGGGCACCTGGAGCAGCTCGCTCGGACCCTCGGGCCGGGCGAGGACGGGCGGCACATGGCCCGCGTTGGAGAGCGTCAGGGTGCGGTGGATGGGGTCGTAGACGGCGTACACGCAGGTGGCGAGGTGGTCGGGGCCGAGACGGTGCGCGAGGTTGTCCAGATGGCGCAGGAGCTGCGCGGGCGGCAGATCCAGTGCCGCCATCGTCTGCACGGCGGTGCGGAACTGGCCCATGGCCGCGGCGGAGTGCAGCCCGTGGCCCATCACATCGCCGACGATCAACGCCACGCGCCCGCCGGGCAGTTGGACGGCGTCGAACCAGTCGCCGCCGACCTGGGCCTGCCGGTCGCCCGGCCGGTAGTGGTGCGCGATCGACACTCCCGGCAGCGCGGGTGGCCGGGACGGCAGCATGCTGCGCTGGAGCGTGGTGGCGGCGCGCGACTCCACCATGTGCAGACGGGCGTTGTCGATGCTCAGCGCCCCTCGGGCGGCCAGCTCCGCCGCCGTGGCCGCGTCCTTGTCGTCGAACGGGCGGCGGTAGGTGTTGCGCAGTAGCAGGACCCGGCCGACGACCGTGCCGCGGGCGATGAGCGGAACGATCAGCAACGACCGCCCGGCCAGCAGCCGGGCGGTGTCGAGGGCGCCGAGGTCGGCCGCGATCTCCTGCGCCTGCACGGGGTCCACCACGGAGATGAGCATCCGCTCGCCGAGCCGCCCCCACTGGCTGTCGATCACGGGCGTCAGCAGCTCGCCGTCCGGGGCGAGTTCGGCGACGGGCTCGGCGATGCCCAGATGCTCCACCGCGATCCGGCGCAGCACGGCGGCGTCCTCGGGGCGCTGGTCCTGGGGTGGCTCGAGGTCGTTGATGAGCTGGTCGACGACCTCCACACAGGCCAGGTCGGCGAAGCGCGGCACGGCCACCGCGCACAGCTCGCGGGCCGTGGTGTCGAGGTCCAAGGTGGTGCCGATGCCCGATCCCGCCTCGCGCAGGAGGGCGAGTTGCTCGTCGACGCCCGAATCGTCGCCGGGTCCGCCGTGGGCGCCCGAGCCATCGGCGTCACCCGGCGGCAGCTCCCGGTGGCGCGGCCGTGAGTAGCGACCGACGGTCAGCGGGCCGGGCCGGCGTCTGCGCACCCCCGGATTGCCCGAGCCGTCGTGCGGCAGGACGGGCAGCGGGGCGGAGCCGTCCACCTCCAGCACCGGGTAGCCCAGCGGCACCAGTTGGCGCATGATCCGCTCCAGGCGGTTGGGGCTGACCCTGGGCAGTATCGTCCCCAGCCGCGCGCTCAAATGGTCGGCGAGCACGGGGTCGTAGACCGCCGCGAGCCCGGCCGCCACCCTCAGCTCCCCCGGTCCCGGAGGGTCGGTGCTGGTGTAGGGGCGCAAGTGGTCGCCGACGGCGATCCTCGGCCCCTCTGTGCGCAGGGGCTTGGCGTTGGCGGCGAGGACGAGCAGGCTGCGTCCGGCGGGTTCCACGAGGCGGTAGGACCACCACAGCACATCGCGCACCCGGCCGTCGCGGTCGACGGCGGACATCGCCCCGGCCCACGCGGGATGGGTGAGGTCGTCGAGCCGGTCCAGCGCGTCACGGTAGGGGCGGTCCTGCGGCGCGGACCCGGCGGGGGCCGAAGGGCCGTTGTCGCGCGGCTCGTTGGCGGGCCGCTGCCGGGGCGGTACGGGAAGGGGTACGGCCACGGCCGGCAGGAGCCCCGAGGCACGCCTGCCGAAGACGCCCTCCCAGCGGTGGCCGAAGAGCTCCTCGGCCCCGCGGTTCCAGTACGAGACCCGTCCGTCCGGATCCACGGACAGCACGGCGAGACGCAGCAGTGCCGCTACGCCCGAGGTCGTCAGAGCGGTGGGAAGGGGACCGGGGTGGTGGGTCATCTCCTGGTGGTCTCCGCTGAGGAGTCGGATGAGGAGTCGGATCGCTTCCGGAGCGTTGCCGCGTAAGCACAGGGAAGCATGAATCGTCCCACCAAGGCAGACAATTGGCGAGAATGCCCCCGAGGGGGACGTCCGTGTCGCGGGGCCGTGGTACGAGCGGTTGACCCCGGGCGGTAGCGTGCGCGGTCGACACGGGGAGGAGAGTCCGGTGGCAGACACTTTGGGACAGTCGGAGGAGCTCACGGGAGCACCGGCGGCGGGGCGCAGGATTCCGGTCGTGGCGGGGTTCGCCCGACCGGGGGCGGGGGTCTCGCCGAAGAAGGCGGGCAAGCAGCTGCGGGAGAGCGTTCCGCACGAGGCGCACGCCGACTTCGAACCGGGCGCGGATCGGCCCTCGGCGCTGGAGTCGGTGCGTCGGACCAACGTGGGCAGACTGCCCGAACTCACCCCGATAAGGGTCGGCCGGATGTCCGCCTCGCCCTTCGCCTTCCTGCGCGGCTCGGCCGGGCTCATGGCCGCCGACCTCGTCGGCACCCCCGTCACCGGGGTGACCGCGCAGCTGTGCGGTGACGCGCACGCCGCCAACTTCGGCCTCTACGGCGACCCCACCGGCCGCCTGGTCATCGACATCAACGACTTCGACGAGACCGTCAACGGCCCCTGGGAGTGGGACGTCAAGCGGCTCACGGCCTCGCTGGTGCTGGCGGGGCGGGAGGCGGGCGCGAGCGAGGACGCCTGCCGGGAGGCCGCCTTCGACGCGGTCGGCGCCTACCGCCGCACCGTCCGGCTCCTGGCGAAGATGTCCTCCCTCGACGCGTGGAACGCCATCGCCGACGAGGAACTGGTCTCGCACGCCGACGCCCACGACCTGGCCGGCACGCTGGAGCAGGTCTCGCACAAGGCGCGCAAGAACACCAGCGCCAAGTTCGCCTCGAGGAACACCGAGGAACTGCCCGACGGCACCCACCGGTTCACCGACGCCCCGCCCGTGCTGCGCAGGGTGCCGGACCGGGAGGCCGGGGCGGTCGCGGCCTCGCTGGCGGAGTACCTGGCCACGCTCCAGCCCGACCGGCTGCCGCTGCTGGGCCGGTACACCATCCACGACGTGGCGTTCCGGGTGGTCGGCACGGGCAGCGTGGGCACCCGTTCCTATGTGGTGCTCCTGCTGGACCACCGGCGCAAGCCGCTGGTGCTCCAGGTCAAGGAGGCACGCGCGTCGGTGCTCATCCCCCATCTGGCGAAGGCGGGCTTCCCCGCGCCGCAGGAGGGCGGCCACGAGGGCAGGCGTGTGGTGCTGGGCCAGAAGCGGATGCAGGTCGTCAGCGATGTCCTGCTGGGCTGGACGACGGTCGAGGGCCGCCCCTACCAGGTGCGCCAGTTCCGCAACCGCAAGGGCAGCGTCGCCCCCGCGGCTCTCGCTCCCGAGCAGCTCGACGACTACGGGCGGATGACGGGCGCGCTGCTGGCCAGGGCGCACTCGCACAGCGTGGACCCGCAGCTGCTGGCCGGGTACTGCGGCAAGCACGAGAAGCTGGACGAGGCCATGGCCGACTTCGCCGTGCGGTACGCCGATGTCACCGAGCGCGACCACGCCGAGCTGGTGACCGCCGTGCGCGACGGGCGGATCGAGGCCGAGACGGGAGTCTGAGCCTTGAGGGCACCTCTGCCGCCGGGAGCCCGGCCGCCGACCGGTGATCGGCGGTGACCGGTGGGAGAGGGCCTAGGCTGTCCGCGTGGGCCAGCATGAGAGACCGACCCAGGACCTGTCCGACGCGGAGCGCGAGGAGCGGCTGGAGAACGCCGTCTGCGGGGCCGAGCAGGCGCTGATCGAGTTCGAGATCGCCGTGGAGACCTTCCGTGTCGAGGTGGACAACTTCGCACGGCTGCACCACCAGCGCCTCGGGCCCATGTACGCGCGCCTGGACGAGCTGGACGCGCTGATCGCGGAAGCGGTCGCGGCCCGTACGGGCGCGCCCGAGGACATCCGGCAGGCGAGGGAGGCGCGCGAGCGTGCCCAGCCGATGCCGGATGTGGACGAGCTGTTCGGCCGGGGGGCCGAGCAGGTGGAGGACCCCGAGCCGGAGCCCGAGGCCCCGCCGCGGGTGCGTCCCGGCAAGGAGGCGCAGCGCCTGTACCGGGAGCTGGCCCGCCAGGCGCACCCCGATCTGGCCCAGGACCCGGCCGAGCAGGGGCGGCGCAGCGCGTTCATCGCCCGGGTCAACGAGGCCTACGCCCGCGGCGACGAGCAGGCCCTGCGGGCGCTGGCCGAGGAGTGGGCGGCCGGCGGCCCGTCCGAGCTGGAGCACCTGCACGGCGTGGAGGTGCTCTACGCCCGTCTGGAATGGCTGGCGGCACGGCAGGAGGCGCTCTCCGCGCTGCGCTCCGAGTTGGAGGAGAGCGCGATCGGGGCGATGCTGCGGATGGCCCCGGACGATCCGGACGCCCTGCTGAACGAGATCGCGGAGCAACTGCTCGCCCAGGTCGCCGAGCGCGAGGCGAGGCTGCGCGAGCTCCTGCACCCCCCTGCCGACTGAGCCCGCCCCCGAGCCCGCCCCCCGAGCCCGCTGATATGAGCCCGCCGACCTGGGCCCGCCGACGTCGAGCCCGCTGACTGAGAGAGGTCCTTCGATGTACAACGCCCTGCCCGCCGTGGACGCCGCGGCGGTGCCCGCGGACTCCTATGTGCTGGACGTGCGCGAACCCGACGAGTGGGCGGCCGGCCATGTGGACGGCGCCGTGCACATCCCCATGGGCGAGGTCGTGGCCCGCATCGGTGAGGTGCCGCAGGACCGCAGGGTCCATGTGATGTGCCGGGTGGGCGGCCGTTCCGCCCAGGTGGCCCAGTACTTGATCGCGCAGGGTCTGGACGCGGTCAACGTGGACGGCGGGATGCTGGCCTGGGCCTCGTCGGGACGGCCCATGGTCACGGACGACGGCGGCACGGCGGGCGTGCTGTAAGCGGGTCCGCCGGAAAGGCCGACCGCCCGGGTTCCGGCTCCAGCGGACCGCCCGGCGCCGGCTAGCCGAGGGAGTGGGCGGCCAGCAGGTCGCCCAGCGCCTCCTCGTGGGCGGCGGCCGGGCCCAGGGAGAGCTCGAGCTGCTTGGCCCAGGCGTGGTAGCGGTGCAGGGCGTAGTCGGTGTCCGCGCCGAAGCCGCCGTGCAGGTGCTGGGCGGTCTGCACGACGTTCCGCACTCCTTCCGACGCCCAGATCTTGGCCACGGCCACATCGGCGTCGACGGGCAGCGCGCCCCCGTGCTGTTCCTGCGGGGTGGCGGTCTCGAGCCTCCAGGCGGCCTGCCAGAGCGTGGCCTCCATGGCCCGCAGGTCGATGTACCGGTTGGCCGCCTGCACGGCGACCGCCTGGAACGTGGCCAGGGGGTGCCCGAACTGCTCGCGCTTGCCGGTGTATTCGGCGGTCATCCGCAGCACCCGCTCGCCGAGGCCCAGGGCGAGCGCGCAGGTTCCGGTGGCCAGCAGCCGGTGCAGCCACTGCCAGGCGCCGGAGGCGGTCAGCGCCCGTTCGGCGGGCACGCGGGCGCCGTCGAGGTGGAACTCCGCGTACTCCTCGCCGCTGGTGGAGACCTGGCGCCGCGCGGTGACGCCCTCGCCGTCGGGGGCGAGCAGGAACAGACCGTCCCCGGCCGGAACGAGGACCAGATCGGCGCACCGCCCCCAGGGAACGGCGGTCTGGACGCCGTCGAGCACCCAGGTTCCGTCCCCTTCCCGGCGTTCCCGGCGGGCGGTGACCGACAGCGGCGCCCCGTCGTGGCCGGTGCGGCCCGCGGAGGCCACGGTGATCGTGAGCCGTCCCGCGACCACCTCGGGCAGCAGGCTCGCCCGCTGAGCGCCGTTCCCGAACCGCTGCACCGCGAGCGCCGCCGCGCAGCTCTCCAGCACAGGGACCCTGGCCAGTACCCGGCCCGCCTCCCGCAGCACCAGGCACAGCGCCACCGTGTCGAGCCCGGAGCCGCCGTGCTCGGGCGCCACCACGAGCCCCAGCAGATCGGCCGAGGCGAGCTTGCGCCACAGCTCGCGGTCGAAGTCGTCGGCGACGGGGCCGGGGCAGAGCGTGGGGCTGGGCACGGCGCGGGGGTCGACGCCGGCGAAGACCGTCCTAGCCGCTTCGGCGGCGGCCTGCTGCTCCTCGCTGAAGGTGAAGTCCACTGCTGGTCCCTCCCACAAGCCCGCGACCGGTCCAGAGTCCTGACTGGGTGACTCCTGGCCGGGTGAGTTCTGACTGGGCGTCAGGTTAGAACACGTTCTATGAAGAGGGAACAGGGCGGCGGCTGCGGACCCAGTGGCTGAATGCCTCAGCGGTCGAAGTCGACCTCGACGCTCTCCGACGTCGGGTGGGACTGGCAGGCCAGCACATAGCCCGCCTCGACCTCGTCGGGCTCCAGCGCGAAGTTGCGGTCCATGCGCACGGAGCCGGAGACCAGGAACGCCCTGCAGGTCCCGCAGACCCCGCCCTTGCAGGCGTAGGGCGCGTCCGAGCGGTTGCGCAGCACGGTGTCGAGGACGGCCTCGCCGCCCTGGTTGGGCCAGGTCCCCGAGCGCCCGTCGAGCACGGCGGTGACCGTACCGCCCGTGGTCGGGGCCTCCACCCGGACGGCGGGCGCGCGGTCGTCCACGTGGAAGACCTCCTGGTGCACCCGCGCGCGGTCCACACCGAGGCGCCGCAGAGCGTCGGCGGACTCCTCGATCAGCTGGTACGGCCCGCACAGGAACCACCCGGCGACCTCGTCCACCGGCAGGAGCGAGGGCAGCAGCCCCGCCAGCCGGTCCGCGTCCAGGCGCCCGGACGGCAGTCCCGCCTGCCGCTCCTCGCGGGTGAGCACATGCACCAGCTGGAGCCGCTCGGGGAAGCGGTCCTTGAGGTCGGCCACCTCGTCCAGGAACATCGCCGAGGCCGCCGTCCGGTCGCAGCGGACCAGGCAGAACCGGGTGTCGGGCTCCTGCTCGAGGAAGGTCGCCACGAGCGACAGCACCGGGGTGATCCCGCTGCCGCCGACGACGGCGGCGTAGTGGCCCGGCTTGGTGGGGAGGGTGAAGCGGCCGGCGGGGGTCATCACGTCGAGGACGTGGTCCACGGCGAGCTCCTTGTTGGCGAACGTCGAGAACTCACCGCCCTCGACCATCCGCACCCCCACCCGCAGCATGGCCGGACCCTGCGCACCGGGCGCGGGAGCGGGAGAGCAGATGGAGTAGGTGCGCCGGATCTCCCCGGCGCCGTCCGCGCTCCGGTCACCGCCGCCGGCCGAACCGCTGCCGCCCCCGCTACTGCCTTCCGCGCTGTTGCCGCCCTCGCCGCTGCCGCCCTCGCTGTTGCCGCCCTCGCCGCTGCCGTCCCCCGCGTCCGCGCGGCCGGGCATCCGTACGGCGATGTGCTGGCCCGCCGTGTAGCGGTAGGCGTCGCGCAGCGCCTCCGGCACCTCGAAGGTGACGGCGACCGAGTCGTCGGTCAGCCGCTCCACGTCCGCGACCCTGAGCGGGTGGAAGCCCCCGGCCATCTACAGCTCCTTGAAGTGGTCGAACGGCTCCCCGCAGCCGTTGCACGAGCGCAGCGCCTTGCACGCGGTCGAGGAGAAGCGGCTCAGCAGCCGGGTGTCGGGGGATCCGCAGTGCGGGCAGCGCACGGTCAGCTCGACGAAGACGGCACCGCCGCTGCGAACCGGTCCGGGAGGAGCGATGCCGAACTCCTGGAGTTTGCGCCGCCCTTCGGCCGAGATCCAGTCCGTCGACCAGGCGGGCGTCAGGACGGTGGTGACCCGCGCGTCCCAGCCCCGTCCACCCAGCACCAGGCGGATGTCGGAGGCCATCGTCTCCAGCGCCGGGCAGCCGGTGTAGGTGGGGGTGAGCTCCACCTCGGCGCGGCCGGGCCCGAGCACCCGCACCTCGCGCACCACACCCAGCTCCGCCAGCGTCAGCACCGGCAGCTCGGGGTCGGGGACGGAGCCGGCCAGATCGCGCAGTTCCGAGGCCGTCAGCTCGACCGCTGCCCCGGTCACCACGTCGCCCCCGGGTGGCTGCGGTGCAGATGCTGCATCTCCGCGAGCATGCGGCCGAACGACTCGGTGTGCACACCCTGCCGTCCCGCACCCGCCGCCCACGCGGTCCGGTCGGGGCCGGTGGGGAGGGTGAGCGTGGCCCGTTCCAGGACCTGGGAGACGGTGGCCAGCCACTCCCCGCGCAGCGCGGGAAGGTCCACGTCCAGCCCCTCGACGGGCGCGAAGAGCTCACCGGTGAAGCGCCAGAGGGCGTCCACTGCCCGCCGCATCCGCTCGTGGCTGTCCGCCGTGCCGTCGCCGAGCCGCAGGGTCCACTGGACGGCGTGGTCGCGGTGGTAGGCGACCTCCTTGACGGCCTTGGCCGCCAGCCCCGCCGTCTGCGAGTCGCCCGAGGCCAGTTCCCGGTAGAGCAGCTCCTGGTAGCAGGAGAAGTACAGCTGGCGGGCGATGGTGTGCGCGAAGTCGCCGTTCGGCTGCTCGACCAGCTGGACGTTGCGGAACTCGCGCTCCTCGCGCAGATACGCCAGCTCGTCCTCGTCCCCGGCGAGCGAGAGCAGGAAGCGTGCCTGACCGAGCAGGTCGAGACCGATGTTGGTCAGCGCCACGTCCTCCTCGAGGGTGGGCGCGTTCCCCGACCACTCGCCGAGCCGCTGCGCCAGCACGAGGGCGTCGTCGCCCAGGGCCGTCGCGGCGTTCTTGAAGGCGCGCGTCACAGGTTCTTCACCCCTTCCGGCACCTCGTAGAAGGTCGGGTGCCGGTAGGGCTTGTCCGCCGAGGGCTCGAAGAACGGGTCCTTCTCGTCCGGGGAGGAGGCGGTGACGGCCGAGGAGGGCACGACCCAGATGCTCACGCCCTCCTGGCGCCGGGTGTAGAGGTCACGGGCGTTGCGCAGCGCCATCTCGGCGTCGGGGGCGTGCAGGCTCCCGGCGTGGGTGTGCGAGAGCCCGCGGCGAGAGCGCACGAAGACCTCCCACAGCTGATCCTGGCCGCTCATCCCTTGGCCGCTCATCCCTTGGCCTCCATGTGCTTGCTCGCGTAGGCGAACGCGGCTTCGCGGACCCACGCGCCCTCGTCGTGCGCCCGCCGGCGGTTGGCGAGGCGCTGCTCGTTGCACGGCCCGTTGCCGCGCAGGACCTCGTTGAACTCGTCCCAGTCGATCGCGCCGAAGTCGTAGTGCCCGCGCTCCTCGTTCCACCGCAGATCGGGGTCGGGCAGGGTCAGGCCGAGTGCCTCGGCCTGCGGCACGCAGATGTCGACGAAGCGCCGGCGCAGCTCGTCGTTGGAGTGGCGCTTGATGTTCCAGGCCATGGACTGGGCCGAGTGGGTGGAGTCGGCGTCGGGCGGGCCGAACATCATCAGCGAGGGCCACCACCACCGGTCGACGGCGTCCTGCGCCATCGCGTGCTGCGCCTCGGTGCCCCGGCTGAGCGCCAGCAGCGACTCGAACCCCTGGCGCTGGTGGAAGCTCTCCTCCTTGCACACGCGCACCATCGCGCGGGCATAGGGGCCGTACGAGCAGCGGCACAGCGGCACCTGGTTGGTGATCGCGGCGCCGTCCACGAGCCAGCCGATGGCGCCGACGTCGGCCCAGGTCAGGGTGGGGTAGTTGAAGATCGAGGAGTACTTCTGCCGACCGGTGTGCAGCTTGTCCAGCAGCTCGTCCCGGCTGACCCCCAGGGTCTCGGCGGCGCTGTAGAGGTAGAGCCCGTGCCCGGCCTCGTCCTGGACCTTGGCCATGAGGATCGCCTTGCGCCGCAGGGAGGGCGCGCGGGTGATCCAGTTCGCCTCCGGCTGCATTCCGATGATCTCGGAGTGCGCGTGCTGTGCGATCTGCCGGATGAGCGTGGCGCGGTACTTGTCGGGCATCCAGTCGCGGGGCTCGATCCGCTCGTCATTGGCCAGCGCCGCGTCGAAGGCGGCCTGGAGCCCCACGGCCCCGGCCGCGCCAGGTGTGTCCTGTATAGCCGTCATTGCCAGCCTCTCCGCCGACCTTTCACCCGACCGACCGTTCGGTTCAATGGTGGAGTTCTGCGGCGCGGACTGTCAAGGCCGTATCCTCGCGGCGAAACGGCACGCACCGCGGGTGGGGAGACGATGGAGTCGGATCCGGAAGAGACCAAGAAAGAGGTGCCGTCCGAGCCGCCCACCGGTCGGGAGTGGTCGCTGGGGGCACGGATAGCCATCGCCGCCACTGTGGCGGCCGTGTGCGTCGGGGTCGGCATACATCTGGCCATGGTGTTCTTGCACGTGGCGCCGTCGAACACGATCTCGAAGAAGAACAGCACGCTGATCGACCACTACGCCTTCCCGGAGTTCGAGCAGAACTGGAAGCTGTTCGCTCCCAACCCGCTCCAGCAGAACATCGCCGTTCACGCCAGGGTCCAGGTGCGGCTGCCGAGCGGGCAGCGGCTCACCACCGGATGGGTCAACCTCACCGGGCAGGACACGAAGGCCATCAAGCACAACCCGTCCCCCAGCCACATCGACCAGAACATGCTCCGCCGGGCGTTCGAGTTCTACACCAACTCGCACGACCAGCAGGACAAGTCGCTCGGCAACCGGGGGAGCATCTCGCGGGAGTACGTGCTGCGCATCGCGGCCCACCGGATGGGGCCGGAGCTCAACGGGGGCAAGGTACAGAAGATCCAGCTGAGGTCGGTCGCCACTCCCGTGGCCCCGCCCAAATGGAGCAACGAGAACATCAACACCCATCCGACCACCCGGGTCCTGCCCTGGTGGTCGCTCACTGAGAGGGACTTCCGGTGAGCACCGACACTCCTCCCTCCCCCTTCCAGGACGCGAGCGTCAAGTTCGACGCCGCCCTGACCAGGGCCATGAACCGCTTCACCTCCGGCGCCCTGGCCCCGTACCAGGCGGCCGTCGTCCGCATCGGCTTCTCGCTCACCTTCACCCTCTTCCTGCTGCGCGAGTGGCCGCACCGGATGGACCTCTACGGCACCACCAGCCCGTGGAGCTTCGCGCTGGCGAAGCGGCTGATCGCCGGGAACGAGGCCTTCACCGTCCTGATGTGGTCCGACAGCCGGCTGTGGGCAGAGCTCGTCTACCACGGTGCGATCGCCGCGAGCGTGATGCTCCTGCTGGGCTGGCGCACCCGGCTGGCGTCGGTGCTCTTCATGGTCGGAGTGCTCTCCCTGCAGAACCGCAGCGTCTTCATGGGCGACGGCGGGGACAACGTCATCCATCTGATGTCCATCTACCTCGTGCTCACCCGCTGCGGCCAGGTGTGGTCGCTGGACGCCCGCCGCAGGCGGGAGGAGGAGCGCCGCAGGCGGGAGGAGAAGGAGGGCGAGGACAGACAGGGCGAGGGGAAAGTCGGGGCGGGGATGTACGACCGCACCGGAGTGATTCTCTGGGCGGTCGTCGGTGTGGGGCTGTTCACCGCCCAGGTCAGCGGGTTCGCCGACCTGCCCTTCTTCAGCCGCGGGCTGATCCCCGGCGTCGGCTGGGGGCTGATCTTCTGGGGGCTGTGGCTGATCCACGCCGGATGGTGGTGGCTGCGGCGCCGGGGTGAGAGCGAGCTGCGCTCGGTGGTCGATGTCATGGCCAACCTCGTGCACAACGGCGCCATGCTGATCATCGTGGTCGAGGTGTGCTTCATCTACTCCACGGCCGGCTGGTACAAGATCCAGGGCTCGCGCTGGCAGGACGGAACGGCGACGTACTACCCGTTCCACCTCGACTACTTCAACCCCTGGCCGGGCCTGTCCCACCTCCTCGGCTCCAGTGGCCTGATGATCACACTGATCACGTACGGCACGGTGATGGTGCAGGTCGCCTTCCCGTTCACGCTGTTCAACCGCCGGGTCAAGAATGTGCTCCTCGCGGTGATGATGTGCGAGCACGCGAGCATCGCCGTCCTGCTCGGCCTGCCGTTCTTCTCCCTGGCGATGATCGCCGCCGACGCGGTCTTCCTGCCGACCGGCTTCCTGCGCTGGGTGGGCTCGAAGGTGGTCGCGCTGGTCCGCCGCCCGGTCGAGCCCCGCCAGGAGGAGCCGGCGGACGAGACCGAGAGCGTCACCATGTGATCTCCCGCTCGTTCTCCAGTTCGCAGAGGCGGCACGAAAAGAAGCTGATACGTAACTGGCGGTACTGAAGTGGTGGCCGGGCGAGCAACAGGAGCCCCCGGTAGACGAGTGAGTGGGTCGGACATGCCTCTGCTCCTCCCCGGATGAGGGGTTCGTTGTCCCTTCAAGCCGAGAGGCGAACGAGATGGCGACCACAGAGGTCGTACTACTCGAGTCCCGCGCCCTGCGCGCGAGCATGAGCGAGCGAACAGAAGCGCTGGACAAGGTCAAGGCGCTGGTGCTGCTGCCTGACGGGCTGCATGTCACCAGCCGGATGGTGGCCGAGTATTTCGAGGTCCCTGAGCTCACGATCAGGAACCTCGTGGCTCGGCACCGCGATGAGTTGGAGGAGGCCGGCTACACGCTGCTGAAGGGCGCGGAACTGCAGGATTTTCTAAGTCTCAATATGAGTCTTAGAAGGGTTCCGGGCCGCGGACTTGCGGTTTTCCCCCGCAGGGCCGTTCTCAACGTGGGCATGCTGCTTCGTGACAGCGAGGTGGCGCGGCGGGTCCGGAGGTATCTCCTCGATTCCGAGGAGAGGCGGCCGGGGTCGATCGACGCCCATGTCGAGGAGGTCGCCACCAGGGCCGCCGAGCGGTACTGCGGCTCCGTCATCGGAACGCAGCTCGCGGAGATGAGGGCCATGATCGAGGCCCAGACCCGTGTGGTGTGCGCCATGAGCGTTCGGCTCGCGGACGTCCAGCAGGACGTCGTCGAGCTGAAGCGCTCACAGCGACGGCGCCGTAAGAGGCAGTAGCGCAAAGCACAGCACCAGCGCCTGTGGAAAACCCGGGGGCCGGGAGGTCCTACCAGGATCTTCCGGCCCCCGGGCCGCGCGTACGCTGAGCCTGTGGACGGCGTGAGTGGTGGGGACGCGGATGTGGTCCGGCGGTGGCGGGAGGCGGCGTCGGAGGGAGTCCTGCTCGACGGGTTCCACGCGCTCAAGCACGCGCTGCGCTTCGGGGCCGACGTTCGGATGGCGGTCGCCACCGACGCGGCCGCCGCGCGCGAGCTCGCCGACGAATTGGCGGACGACATCGCCGAACGGCTCGACGCCCTCGTCGTGGAGGTCCCCGACCAGATCCTGAGGACCCTCGTACCCCGGGCCCACCCGACGGGCGTGGCCGCCCTCGCCACACGGCCGAGTGCCCGCGCCAACCTCGACACACTGAACGCGCTGCCCCGGCGCTCCCCCGTCGTCGTCCTCGACCGGCCCCGCAACCTCGGCAATATCGGGGCCGTGGTCCGGCTGGCGGCCGGGTTCGGGGTCACCGGCGTGGTGACCACCGGGGAGATCGACCCCTGGCACCCCAACGCGGTGCGCGGCGGCGCGGGACTGCACTTCGCCACCGCGGTCGAGCGGCTCGACGTTCCCGACCTGCCGCAGGGCCCGATCTACGCCCTGGACCCGGAGGGGGAGGACATCCGGTCGGTGGTCTTCCCCGACGAGGCCCTGCTCGCCTTCGGATCGGAACGGCACGGCATCTCACCGGAGTTGAGGGAACGGGCGACCGAGCTGGTCGCCGTCCCCATGCGCCCCCGGGTCTCCAGCTTCAACCTGGCCACCAGCGTGGGCATGGCCCTGTTCCACTGGATGTCCCGCACCGGCTGAACCGGCGTCCGAGAACCGGGGATCGACCCCGAGCCGCACGCTCCTCGATCAGCCGACCTCCGCCCCCATTGAGCCCGACGTGTCCGCTGAACGAGGTGCTCTCCCACGGCCGGATCCGGCGGGTGATGGCCGCCGAGGGCCCCGGCGCCGAGACCGAGGTGGACGACCCCTCCCGGCTGGCGGCCTGGCTCGCCGCCGAGGACCTGCTCCAGCTCGTCGAGCGGGGCCGCCACCGCATCCGCGAATGCGCGAACGGGCACTGCATCCTGCACTTCTTCGACACCTCGCAGAACGGCAGGCGCCGCTGGTGCTCCATGGCGGTGTGCGGCAACCGCGCCAAGGTCTCCCGCCACTACGAGCGCACCAAGCGGACCGGCTGACCGGCTGACCGGCCGCCGAGCGGACCGCCGATCGGGCAGCTGATCAGACCGGTGATGTTTTCCGCCGTTTGAGGGACCGTCTATCTGCACCTAATGTGGTGATGTGAGTGGTTCATCCGGCTGGGGGGCGTCAGGAGGACAACGATGGACGGCTATGAGCTTCTGGCGGACGACTTCCCGCTGCTGAACGCCTTCTGGACCATGCTGTGGTTCTTCCTGCTGGTCCTGTGGCTGTTCCTGCTCTTCCGGGTCGTCGGTGACGTCTTCCGGGACGACAGCCTCGGCGGCTGGGGCAAGGCCGCCTGGATCCTGTTCATCATCGTCCTGCCCTACCTCGGCGTCCTGGTGTACCTGATCGCCCGAGGGCGGGGCCTGGGCGAACGCGAACTGTCCAGCGCCCTGGCGCAGCGCGACGCCCGCGACGCCTACCTGCGGCAGTCGGCCTCCGCGTCGTCGGGCAGCCATGCCGACGAGCTGGCCAAGCTCTCGGACCTGAAGAACCGGGGCGAGTTGACGCAGGGGGAGTACGAGCAGGCCAAGGCGAAGATCCTGGCCGCCTGACGGGGCCTCACCGGAGCGTCTCCCCACCGGAGCGTCTCCCCACCGGAGCGAGTCCCCACCGGAGCGTGGCTGCCTCCCGCCGACAGGGCCACCGACCGGGTGACCTTTGCGCGCGAACCCGTGCGCGGAGGTACGTGTACGGCCATGCGAATCTTCCACGCCATCGGCGCCGCTGTGGGCGCGACACTCTTCCTCGTGGCCGTCCCCTCCGGGGCGCTGGCCGAGCCGAGCGACATGATCACCGTGGACCCGACCGGCTACATCGCGTCGAACGGAACGGTCACCCTGTCCGGCACCTACCGGTGCTCCGACGACGCCTCCCCCGCTGTCGTCTACGTCGGCTCCCATCTCGAGCAGGACGGCAATGAGGCGGGCATCGGCGGCACCGTCGCCGAGTGCGACGGGAACGAGCACCGGTGGAGCAACCACGACCAGCCCTTCCGAGCCGCCTTCAAGCCGGGCTCCGCCAAGGTCCAGGGCACGCTCCTGACGTTCTCCTTGGACTTCGGCATCCCCCTGCCGCGGTTCCTCTCCGTCGAGGACCAGCGCATCACCCTGGCTCCGGCCGGGCAGTAGGCACCTGCCCACCCCGGCCGATGCCCGACGGCCGATGCCCGAAATGCCCGACGGCCGGGGACCGGCAGCGGGCCCGAGGTCAGGACCCCGGGCCCGCACCGGCCACCCGGCCGCCGAACACACCGAACAGGCGCACTTTCCGTGTGCGACCTACACGTGGCGGCGGACCTCCACCGTCCGGAAGCGGTTGGCGACGAAGGCCCCGTCGCACAGGGCCGCGTTGGCCGCGGGGTTGCCGCCGGTGCCGTGGAAGTCGGAGAAGGCGGCCGTCTGGTTCACATAGACCCCGCCGGTGAGGTTGAGCGAAAGCGACGCGCACGCGTCGAGACAGACCTCCTCGAGACCGGCCTCCACCTCGGGCGAGGTGGTGTAGGCGCCGACGGTCATGGCGCCCTTCTCGGTGACCGTCCTGCGCAGCAGCTCCAGCGCGGCGGCGGTCGAGTCGACGGCGACGGCGAACGAGACCGGCCCGAAGCACTCCGACAGGTAGGCCGCTCTGTCGTCCGGCGCGGACGCGTCCAGCTTGACCATGACCGGCGTGCGGACGGTGGCCTCCGGGAACTCCGGGTTCTTCACCTCGCGCGAGGCCAGCGCGACCTCGCCCAGGCCCTTGGCCGCGTCGAGGCGCGCGAGCACGTCGGGATTGACGATCGCGCCCAGCAGGGCGTTGGCCCTGACGTCGTCACCGAGGAGCTTTTCCACAGCTGTGGACAGATCGGCGACGACCTCGTCGTAGCTCTTGTGGCCCGCGTCGGTGTCGATGCCGTCGCGCGGGATGAGCAGGTTCTGCGGGGTGGTGCACATCTGCCCGCTGTACAGGGACAGCGAGAACGCCATATTGCCCAGCATGCCCTTGTAGTCGTCCGTGGAGTCGAAGACGACGGTGTTGACGCCGGCCTTCTCCGTGTAGACCTGGGCCTGGCGGGCGTTGGTCTCCAGCCAGTCGCCGAACGCCGTCGAGCCCGTGTAGTCGATGATCCTCACCTCGGGCCGGGTGGCCAGGGTCTTGGCGAGGCCCTCGCCGGGAGCCTCGGCGGCCAGTGCCACGAGGTTGGGGTCGAAGCCCGCCTCGGCGAGCACCTCTCGGGCGATCCGCACGGTGAGCGCGAGCGGCAGCACGGCGCGCGGGTGCGGCTTGACCAGGACCGGGTTGCCGGTGGCGAGGGAGGCGAACAGGCCGGGGTAGCCGTTCCATGTCGGGAAGGTGTTGCAGCCGACCAGCAGGGACAGGCCGCGCGGCACGGCGGTGAACGCCTTGCGCATCTCCAGCGGCTCGCGCTTGCCCTGCGGCTTCGACCACGGCGCCTCGACGGGGGTGCGGGTCTGCTCGGCGTAGGCGTAGGCCACCGCCTCCAGGCCGCGGTCCTGCGCGTGCGGGCCACCGGCCTGGAAGGCCATGGTGAACGCCTGCCCGGTGGTGTGCATGATCGCGTGCCCCAACTCGTGCGAGCGGGCGTTGATCCTGGCCAGGATCTCCAGGCTCACCGCCGCCCGGAGCCCCGGCCCCGCGTCGCGCCAGGCGGGGATGCCCGCACGCATGGCGGGGATGAGCACGTCGGCGTCGACGCGCGGGTAGGTCACGCCCAGCTCGATGCCGTACGGGGAGACCTCGCCGCCGACCCGCTCCCCGGTCTCGCCCGGCTGGGCGAGCTCGAAATCGCGGTTGAGGTTCGACTCGAACGCCGCCTTGCCGTCCGCCGGCCCGGTCTCGCCGTAGGCCTTCGGGTGCTCGGGGAACGGCGACCAGTACTCGCGGGTGCGGATCGCTTCCAGGGCCTTGTCGAGGGTCGCGCGGTGGCGTTCGATCAGCTCACTGGCGACGTTGCCGGTTGCCATGCGATTGCACTCCTCGCCGGTCGGGGTCTGGGCTTGGAACGGACAGTGAGGCTAGATTAACCGAATGGTCGGTCGGTACAAGGGGGCCGACCCGAGCCGCCTGGAAAGGGACTGGTCTGCGCATGGACGAGCTCTCACTCGATCGGACCGTGGCCGTGGTCGGCAGCGGCACCATGGGGCGGGGAATCGCCCAGGTCGCGCTGACCGCGGGACACCCCGTTCTGCTCTACGACGCCGCGCCCGGCACCGCGGAGCGGGCCGCGCGGGCCATCGGCGAGCGGCTCGACCGGCTGGTGGAGAAGGGCCGCATGAGCGCGGAGCAACGGGCCGGGGCCGGTGCCCGGCTGGTCGCCGCCGGGCAGCTGTCGGAACTGGCCCCGGCCGGACTCGTGGTCGAGGCCATCGTCGAGGACCTGGCCGTCAAGCAGCGGCTCTTCGCCGACCTCGAAGGCGTCGTCGCCGACGACTGCCTGCTCGCCACGAACACCTCCAGCCTGCCGGTGACCGCCGTCGCGGCCCCGCTGCGCCTGCCGGGCCGCTTCGTGGGCCTGCACTTCTTCAACCCGGCCCCCGTGCTCCCCCTGGTCGAGGTGGTCTCGGGAGCGGCCACCGACCGGGCCGCGGCGGACCGTGCCCACGCGACCGCGCGGGCCTGGGGGAAGACACCGGTGCGGTGCACCGACAGCCCCGGCTTCATCGTCAACCGCGTCGCCCGCCCGTTCTACGCCGAGGCGTTCCGCGTGTACGAGGAGCGGGGGGCCGACCCGGCGACGATCGACGCCGTGCTGCGCGAGAGCGGCGGGTTCGCCATGGGGCCGTTCGAGCTCACCGACCTCATCGGGCAGGACGTCAACGAGGCGGTGACGACGTCGGTCTGGACGGCGTTCGGCTTCGACCCCAGGTTCACCCCCTCGCTCGCGCAGCGGCAGCTCGTCCAGTCGGGCCGCATCGGGCGCAAGAGCGGGCACGGCTGGTACGCCTACGGCGAGGGCGCCGAGCGGCCGATACCGCACACGGCCGCGCCCGCCAAGGCCCCCGAGTCGGTCGTCCTCCACGGCGACCTCGGACCGGCGGTGGAGCTGGTGCCGATGCTGGAGGAGGCCGGAATCGAGGTCGTGCGGGGCCAGGACCACGGCGCGCGAGGCCCGGAACAGGCAGACCAGGAACAGGGAGGCCCGGAACAGGGAGGCCCGGAGCAAGGAGGCCCAGAGGGAGGCCAGGAGCAAGGGGGCCAGGAGCAAGGGGGCCATGGATCGGGCGTCCCCGGCTCCCCCGGCCGGCTGGAGCTCCCCGGTGGGGCCGTGCTGCGCCTGACCACCGGGCTTCCCGCGACGACCGCCGAAGGCCCCCCGGTCGTCCTTTTCGACCTGGCGCTGGACTACCGGACCGCCGGACGGATCGCGCTGGCCGCTTCCGACACCGCGCCACCGAGCGCCGTCGAGGAGGCGGCCGGGCTCTTCCAGGCGCTCGGCAAGCAGGTCAGCTTGATCGACGACATCCCCGGAATGATCGTCGCCAGGACCGTGGCCATGCTGGTCGACTTCGCCAACGACGCCGTCGCGCGGGGCGTCGCCTCACCGGAGGACGTCGACACCGCGATGCGGCTCGGCGTCAACTACCCCCTGGGGCCGCTGGAGTGGGGCCGGCGGCTGACCGCCGCCCGAGTCGTGGACCTGCTCGACGCGCTCGGCGCGCTCCATCCGGGCGGCCGGTACGCGCCCTGCGTGCGGCTGCGGCGCCGCGCGGCCGTGGAGCGGAGTCGGCGCCATGAGTGAGAGCGAGCCCTACGACCCGATGGAGAGGGCCTCGCGGGACGAGTTGGGCGCCGTTCAGCCGGCCCGGCTGCGCGGGACCTTGGCGCATGTCCATGAGCATGTTCCGCACTACCGGGCCCCGTTGGACGCGGCGGGCGTCCATCCCGAGGACTGCCGCGCACTCGAGGACCTGGCCCGCTTCCCGTTCACCACCAAGCAGGACCTGCGGGAGAACTACCCGTTCGGGATGTTGGCCGTGCCGCGAGCGGGTGGTCCGGGTCCATGCCTCCTCCGGGACCACGGACACCCCACTGCGGTCGCCCCCGCATGCGCTGGAGCGGTCGGTGGGCAAGGCCCGCCGAGTTGTCGATCAGCGACGCCACCAGCGATCCTAGGGCCCGTGGCGGGAGTCCGAGGAATGGAACGGGGCTCGACCGAACGTCCGGACGGGGGATAATCGTGACCATGGCACAACCGGCTCCCGCGCGGGAGGCCGCCCCCGGGGGCAGGCGAGAGGCGTACACGACCGAGTCGCTGCTCGCGGTCGCGGTGGAGGTCTTCAACGAGCGCGGCTACGACGGTACCTCCATGGAGCATCTGTCGAAGGCCGCCGGGATCTCCAAGTCGTCGATCTACCACCATGTGCGCGGCAAGGAAGAACTGCTGGAACGGGCGGTCGGACGTGCGCTCGACGGGCTGTTCGGCACGCTGGAGGAGCCCGCGGCCAAGCGCGGCAGTGCCGTGGAGCGGCTGGAGTACGTCGTCCACCGCACGGTCGAGGTGCTGCTGGCCGAGCTGCCGTATGTGACGCTGTTGCTGAGGGTGCGCGGCAACACCAGGACGGAGCGGTGGGCGCTGGAGCGTCGCCGGGAGTTCGACCACGAGGTGGCGGAGCTGCTGAGGGCGGCCGCGGACGACGGCGATCTGCGCTCGGACGTGGACATCAGGCTGGCGACCCGGCTGCTCTTCGGGATGATCAACTCGATAGTGGAGTGGTACCGGCCCAAGGGCGACGGCCTCGAGCACCGCGACCAGATCGCGGACGCCGTGGCCAGACTCGCCTTCGACGGACTGCTGGCCCCCGGCCCCGATCACTGACCCGGCCGGGCGGCGACGACTCAGGGCGCCGGCGCCGCTGGACTCAGGGCTGCGGAGGACTCAGGGGGAGTCGGTCACCGACAGATCGGTCTCCTCGAACACCAGCAGGGTGCGCGTGCTCAGCACCTCCGGGATGTTCTGGATCCGGGTGAGGACGAGCTCGCGCAGCGCCCGGTTGTCCGGGGTGTGCACGAGCAGGAGCACATCGAAGTCGCCGCTGACGAGGGCGATGTGGGCCGCGCCCGGCAGGGCCCTCAGCTGTTCGCGGACGGTCCGCCACGAGTTCTGGACGATCTTGAGCGTGATGTACGCCGAAGCGCCCTGACCTGCTCTTTCATGGTCCACGCGGGCGGTGAAGCCACGGATCACACCCTCGTCGATCAGCCGGTTGATGCGTGCGTAGGCATTGGCCCGGGACACATGGACGCGGTCGGCCACGGACCGTATCGAGGCCCTGCCGTCCTCCTGGAGGAGCCTGAGGATCGCCCGGTCGATGGCGTCGAGATCCCGGGTGCCGGCCGGGCGCTTGTCGTCCCCGGCCATCTGTTCAGCCGCCATGCCCCCGAGCCTCCCCTTTGTGGACGTCCTGACTCCAGGAGAAGCCCCAGAGGGCCGTTTGTCCACCGCCTGATCCCAGGTGTGGCCAAAGTGAGTCACTCAACCGAACAATCGGTAGGTAGCAGCAACACTGCGCGCTCCGCTCGACCCCCTTTCATCAGGAGGTGCTCGTCATGACCGTCCTCGAGCAGCCCGGCCCCGGCCCCAGTGCCGACGGCGCGCCCGCCTGGCGGCCGCGAGTCGAGCCCGAGCCGCTGCTTCCGGACACCGAGCCGCTGCGCGTGCTGGGCACTGCCGCCGCCAGGGACATGGACCCCGATCTGCTGCGGAGCCTGTACCGCCGTCTCGTCTCCGGCCGCCGCTACAACACCCAGGCCACCGCGCTGACCAAGCAGGGCCGGCTGGCCGTCTATCCGTCCAGCACCGGGCAGGAGGCGTGCGAGGTCGCCGCCGCCCTGGCCCTGGGCCCGCGGGACTGGCTCTTCCCCAGCTACCGCGACACCCTGGCCGTGACCGCCCGGGGCGTCGACCCGGTGGAGGCGCTGACCCTGCTGCGTGGCGACTGGCACACCGGCTACGACCCGGCCGAGCACCGTGTCGCCCCGCTGAGCACCCCCCTGGCCACGCAGATGCCCCATGCGGTGGGGTTGGCGCACGCGGCGCGCCTCAAGCAGGACATGGAGCGGCGTAGGCGAGACGCAGCGCAGGTTGGAGGGCCCGACCGAGGGACGAGGGAGGGGTATCCGGCCGGAGCGGAGTCGAGCCGGAGTGCGACCGCAGGTGGCTTGGAGCGGCGTAGGCGAGATGCAGCGCAGGTTGGAGGGCCCGACCGAGGGACGAGGGAGGGGTATCCGGCCGGAGCGGAGTCGAGCCGGAGTGCGACCGCAGGTGGCTTGGAGCGGCGTAGGCGAGATGCAGCGCAGGTTGGAGGGCCCGACCGAGGGACGAGGGAGGGGTATCCGGCCGGAGCGGAGTCGAGCCGGAGTGCGACCGCAGGTGGCTTGGAGCGGCGTAGGCGAGATGCAGCGCAGGTTGGAGGGCCCGACCGAGGGACGAGGGAGGGGTATCCGGCCGGAGCGGAGTCGAGCCGGAGTGCGACCGCAGGTGGCTTGGAGCGGCGTAGGCGAGATGCAGCGCAGGTTGGAGGGCCCGACCGAGGGACGAGGGAGGGGTATCCGGCCGGAGCGGAGTCGAGCCGGAGTGCGACCGCAGGGGACAGGCAACGGGAGAAGGGCGGGGACGGGGGTGACTCCGGGTACACCGTGGCGCTCGCCATGGTCGGGGACGGGGGCACGAGCGAGGGCGACTTCCACGAGGCCCTGAACTTCGCCGCCGTCTGGCAGGCCCCCGTGGTCTTCCTCGTGCAGAACAACGGCTTCGCCATCTCCGTGCCCCTGGCCAAGCAGACCCATGCGCCCTCGCTCGCCCACAAGGCGGTCGGCTACGGCATGCCGGGTCGGCTGGTGGACGGCAATGACGCCGCCGCGATGTACACCGTGCTCTCCGACGCCGTGCGCCGCGCCCGTGAAGGCGGCGGACCCACCCTCGTCGAGGCCGTCACCTACCGCATCGACGCCCACACCAACGCCGATGACGCCACCCGCTACCGGGGCGCCGACGAGGTGGATGCCTGGCGCCACCACGACCCCGTCGCCCTGCTGGAGCGGCAGCTCTACGAGCTCGGCCTGCTCGACGACGACGGCGTGCGCGAGGCCAAGGAAGCCGCCGAGGCGATGGCGGCCGACCTTCGCGAGCGCATGAACGCGGACCCGGTGCTCGACCCAATGGACCTGTTCACCCATGTCTACGCCGAGCAGACGGCCCAACTGCGCGAGCAGGCCGCCATGCTGCGTGCCGAACTCGACGCCGAGGCCGGGCACGGGCACGGGCACGACCACGAAGGAGCGGGCCGATGACCACGGCGACCCGTCGGCCCCCGAAGTCCGCCCCGGCCAAGCCGGCCACCATGGCGCAGGCGCTCAACTCGGCGCTTCGGGACGCCCTGCGGGAGGACCCCACCGTCCACATCCTCGGTGAGGACGTGGGCGCGCTCGGCGGTGTCTTCCGCATCACCGACGGCCTGGCCGGGGAGTTCGGCGAGTCCCGCTGCACCGACACCCCGCTCGCCGAGGCCGGAATCCTCGGCACCGCCGTGGGAATGGCGATGTACGGGCTGCGGCCGGTGGTGGAGATGCAGTTCGACGCCTTCGCCTACCCGGCGTTCGAGCAGCTCATCAGCCATGTCTCCCGCATGCGCAACCGCACCCGCGGCGCCATGCCCCTGCCGATCACGATCCGCGTCCCCTACGGCGGCGGGATCGGCGGCGTGGAGCACCACAGCGACTCCTCCGAGGCCTACTACCTGCACACGCCGGGCCTGCACGTGGTCACCCCGGCGACCGTCGCGGACGCCTATGGGCTGCTGCGCGCCTCCATCGCCTCCGACGATCCCGTGGTCTTCCTGGAGCCCAAGCGCCTGTACTGGTCCAAGGCCGGATGGTCGGCGGCGGAGCCCGAGGCGGTGCCCCCCATCGGCCGTGCCGCCGTGCGCCGCACCGGGCACTCGGCGACGCTGGTCACCTACGGCCCCTCCCTGCCCGTGTGCCTGGAGGCTGCCGAGGCGGCCTGTGAGGAGGGCTGGGAGCTGGAGGTCGTGGACATGCGCAGCCTGGTGCCGTTCGACGACGAGACCGTGTGCGCGTCCGTGCGCCGCACCGGCCGCGCGGTCGTCGTCCACGAGTCGCAGGGCTTCGGCGGCTCCGGCGGCGAGATCGCCGCCCGGATCTCCGAGCGGTGCTTCCACCACCTGGAGGCGCCCGTGCTGCGGGTGGCCGGGTTCGACATCCCCTACCCGCCGCCGATGCTGGAGCGGCACCACCTGCCGAGTGTGGACCGGATCCTCGACACGGTGGCCCGGTTGCAGTGGGAGTCCGAAGTGACGATCGGCTCCGGCGGCGCGGAGGGTGGTCGCTGACGATGGCAGTCGTTCGTGAATTCCTCCTCCCGGACCTCGGGGAGGGACTGACCGAGGCGGAGATCGTCCGCTGGCTCGTCGAGGTCGGCGACCATGTGGCCGTCGACCAGCACGTGGTCGAGGTGGAGACCGCCAAGGCCGTGGTCGAGGTGCCCTGCCCGTACGCGGGTGTGGTCACCGCCCGCTTCGGTGAGGAGGGCTCCGAGGTTCCCGTGGGAAGCCCGCTGGTGACCGTGGCGGTGGGCGAGCCCGAGTCGTCCGCCGGTGGCGGGCGGAGCACTGGCGACGGGGACCGCGCCGTCGGCGCGGACGATGCCGACAGCGGTTCCGGGAATGTCCTCGTCGGCTACGGTACGTCCGGCGCCACGACCCGCCGCCGCAGGGTGCGCCCCAAGGCCTCCTCGGCCCCGGCGCGGCCCCCGGCCGCCCCGGTGCGCCCCGAGCCGGCGCCCCCGCCCGAACCCGTACCGGCCGCCATCGGCCCCGTCGCCGTCATCTCGCCGCTCGTGCGCCGACTCGCCCGGGAGCACGGCCTGGATCTGCGCACCCTCACCGGCAGCGGTCCCGACGGCCTGATCCTGCGCTCGGACGTCGAACGAGCGGTGGCCGGGCCCGCCGCCGGGAGCGTCGAAGCCGCCCCGAGCGCGACCGCCCCGAGCGCGACAGCCCCGGACACCGCCGGGCAGGCCGCGGAAGAAGCCGTCCGCATCCCCCTCAAGGGCCTGCGCCGCGCTGTCGCCGACAAGCTCTCCCGCAGCCGCCGCGAGATCCCCGACGCCACCTGCTGGGTGGACGCCGACGCGACCGAGCTGCTGGCGGCCCGTGCCGCGATGAACGCGGCCGGGGCCGAGAAGGTGAGCCTGCTCGCCGTACTCGCCCGGATCACCACGGCGGCGATCGCCCGCCACCCGGCGCTCAACTCCACCGTCGACCTCGACCGGCAGGAGATCGTCCAGCTCCCCGCGGTCCATCTCGGCTTCGCCGCGCAGACCGAGCGAGGCCTCGTCGTCCCGGTCGTCCGGAACGCGCACCGGATGACCACCGCGGAGCTGTCGGCGGAGTTCGCCCGCCTCACCGAGGCCGCCCGCCAGGGCACCCTCACCCCCGCCGAGCTGACGGGCGGGACCTTCACCCTCAACAACTACGGCGTCTTCGGTGTGGACGGCTCGACGCCGATCATCAACCACCCCGAGGCCGCGATGCTGGGCGTCGGGCGCATCGCACCCAAGCCATGGGTGGTGGGAGGGGAGTTGGCGGTCCGCCAGGTCACCCAGCTGTCGTTCACCTTCGACCACCGTGTGTGCGACGGAGGCACGGCGGGCGGCTTCCTGCGCTTCGTCGCGGACTGCGTCGAGCAGCCCGCGGCGCTTCTGCGGCACATCTAGCCGCCCCGCATCCGCCGTACGGCGTGCACAGGGGGCCGCGCCTCCCGGTGGCCCGGTCCCGTCGGCGATACTCGACGCCATGGACTTCGACGCCGTGGTGCTCGCCGGAGGGGCCGCCCGCCGTCTCGGGGGTGTGGACAAGCCCGCCCTGAGCGTCGGCGGCACCAGCCTGCTCGACCGCGCGCTCGCCGCCTGCGCCGACGCCCGCTCCACGGTCGTGGTGGGCCCCCGCCGCCCGACGGCGCGGCCGGTCCAGTGGGCCCGAGAGGACCCGCCGGGAGGGGGCCCCCTCCCGGCGCTCGCCGCCGCCCTGCACCACGTGGAGGCTCCGCTGGTGGTGCTCCTGGCGGCGGATCTGCCGTTCATCGACACCGAAACCGTCCGGGCCCTGCTCGCGGCGGTCACGCAGCACGCGGTCAAGAACGGCGGAGCCGCGAACAACGGAGCCGCGAACGGCGCAGTCGCGAACAACGGAGCCGTGTACGAGGGCCACGGGTACGACGGAGCCCTCCTCACCGACGGGCAGGGACGCGACCAGCCGCTGGCAGCCGCCTACCGCACCGAGTCACTGCGCCGCGAACTCGCCCTGATCGCCACCGAGCACGGCGGCATCAACGGCCTTCCGCTGCGCCTGCTGGTCTCGGAGCTGTCGCTGAGCCGACTGGCGGACACGGCGGGATCGGCCTTCGACTGCGACACCTGGGACGACGTCACCACGGCACGAGCGAGGATCGGGGAGCATGGGGGCGTGAGCGTGCTGGAGAGATGGATCGAAGCGGTTGGTGCCGAGCTGGGAATCGAGCTGGACGTCGACATCAAGGGCCTGCTCGACCTCGCGCGGGACGCCGCGCACGGAGTGGACCGGCCCGCCGCGCCGCTGACCACCTTCCTGGTCGGCTACGCGGCCGCCCGGGCGGGCGGCGGCCCGGCCGCCGTCGCCGAGGCGTCCCGCAAGGCGCAGGCCCTCGCCCTGGCCTGGGCGGCCGAGCACGGCACGAGCGAGCCCAAGAAGAACGAGCCCGAGAAGAACGAGAGCAAGAAGAACGAGAACGACGCATGACCGCTCCGGCCGAGGTGCCCAAGGTGTCCCCGCAGCCAACCCACCGGCCCGGCGCAGCGCCCTGGCCCGAGGCCCGTCGCACCGCACGGACCGCCGCCCGGCCGCTGCCCCGGGACTCCCGGCTGCTCGCCGAAGCCCTCGGCCATGTCCTCGCCCGGCCGCTCTCGGCGCTCACCGACCTCCCCGCGTTCGACACCTCCGCCATGGACGGCTGGGCGGTCGCGGGCCCCGGCCCCTGGCGGCTCGGAGGCGCGATCCTCGCCGGGGACAGCTCGCCCCGCCCCCTGGAGGACGGCGCGGCCGTCCGTATCGCCACGGGCGCGCAGCTCCCCCGCGGCGCCACGGCGGTCCTGCGCAGTGAGGAGGGGGAGGTGCTCGGCGGCATCCTGACGGCCGCCAGGGCGCCCGGGCTCGGCCAGGACGTCCGCCCGCGCGGCCAGGAGTGCCGTACCGGCGACGAGCTCCTGTCGACGGGCTGCCCCGTGACCCCCGCCGTGCTGGGCCTTGCCGCCGCCGCGGGCTACGACGCGCTCACCGTCGTCCCCCGCCCCACCGTCGAGGTGCTGGTCCTCGGGGACGAGCTCCTGCCCGCCGGACTGCCCCGTGACGGCCACGTGCGGGACGCCCTGGGCCCGCTGCTGCCTCCGTGGCTGCGCGGCCTGGGCGCCGATGTCCTGGGCACCCGCCGTGTGGGGGACACCCGCGAGGCGCTGCGCGAGGCCGTCTCCTCGAGCACGGCGGACGTCGTCGTCACGACCGGTGGCACCGCCTCCGGCCCGGTCGACTTCGTCCACTCCGTCCTCTCCGACCTCGGCGCCCGTCTGCTGGTCGACGGTGTCGCCGTGCGCCCCGGCCACCCGATGCTGCTGGCGGTGCTCCCCGGCGGCCGCCACCTCGTCGGCCTTCCCGGCAACCCCCTCGCCGCCGTCTCCGGCGTCCTCACCCTCGCCGAGCCGCTGCTGAGCACCCTGGCCGGGCTCCCCCGCGCCGACGCCTACGCCGCCGCGCTGACCACCGCTGTCCCCGGCCACCCGGCCGACACCCGACTGGTGCCCGTCACGCTCCACGACGACGGTGGGGCGAGCGCGCTGCGCTTCCACGGCCCGGCGATGCTGCGCGGCCTGGCGGCGGCGGACGCGTTCGCCGTGATCGCCCCCGGCGGGGCGGATGCCGGGGCGGACGTGGAGATCCTGGAACTGCGGTGGTAGCGGTACGCGGAGGCAGCGAGAAGGAACTCGCGCTCCTGCATCAGGTGACGCTGCCCCATCTGACCGTCAGTCCCCTGAGGCAGGTGCTGCGCCGCCTGGTGATGGCGCTCGGGGTGCTGTTCCTGACGGTGCTCGTCGTCTACGCGGACCACGGCGGCTACCACGACAACGCGGACGACGAGGTCTCCTTCCTCGACTCGGTCTACTACGCCACCGTCACGCTCTCCACGACCGGCTACGGCGACATCGTCCCGTTCAGCGACTCGGCGCGGCTGATCAATATCCTCGTGGTCACACCGCTGCGGGTGCTCTTCCTGATCATCCTGGTCGGCACCACCCTGGAGGTGCTGACCCAACACACCCGCGAGCACTGGCGGCAGAGCCGCTGGAGGGCCACCTTGCGAGATCACACCGTGGTCGTCGGATTCGGCACCAAGGGCCGCTCCGCCGCCCAGACCCTGGTCCGGCGGGGCACCCCGAAGGACCGTGTCGTCGTGGTCGACCCCGACCGCAAGGCGATCGAGGCGGCCAACGCCGAGGGGTTCGCCGGAGTCGCGGGCGACGCCACCCGCAGCGAGGTCCTGCTGCGTGCCGAGGCCCAGCGCGCCCGGCAGATCGTCATCGCCGCCCAGCGCGACGACACCGCGGTCCTGGTCACCCTCACCGCCCGGCAGATCAACAAGGGCGCCACGATCGTGGCCGCCGTGCGCGAGCAGGAGAACGCCCCGCTGCTGCGCCAGTCGGGCGCCGATTCGGTGATCACCACCGCCACCGCGGCCGGACGTCTGCTGGGGCTGTCCATGCTCAGCCCGAGCGTCGGCGAGGTGATGGAGGACCTGATCACTTCCGGCACCGGCCTGGACCTGATCGAGCGGCCGGTGACGAAGGCCGAGGCCGGTCGCTCGCCCCGCGAGTGCGCCGACCTCGTCATCGCGGTCAAGCGCGGCAACCGGCTGCTCAGCTACGACGAGCCGGAGGCCGCTCGCCTGGAGCTGACCGACCGCGTCATCACCGTCCGCAGGGCCGCCCCGGCGGCCACCCAGAGGTGACCGCCGGGGCGGCCGCGTCCAGGACCGGGGCACCCCCGGTCTTCGACGCGGCAGGCCGCGGCTAGAGGCGCTTGGCCGTGCGCAGGTACTTCGCGTAGTAGCCGTTGCCGTCCAGCCGGGAGTCGCCGCCCAGGTCGCCCATCGTCGGACCGTTGGCCTCCTCACGGCTGGAGACGAACCGCGGGTGGCCGGCGGTGTCCAGGCCCATGTAGATGCCGGAGTGGTCCATCCGGGTGCCGGTGCGGCGGTCGATCTCGAAGAAGATCAGGTCGCCGGGCTGGAGCACGTCGATCGAGGTCGGACGGGCGTAGAAGTACAGCGGGTCCTTGTTGCCGGTCTTCTTCAGCGGCAGCACGGGCACGCCCGGGCCCTTGGTCGCCATACCGTTGGCGGTACGGGGCAGGCCGTCGTCGGTGGACAGGTCATTGCCGTTGAGCGGGTAGGCCATGCGGTAGCCGTAGACCATGCGGACGAAGCCCGAGCAGTCCAGGGCGCCGTACTTCTCCTGCTCCGGGTACTCGAGCACCCCGTCCTTGAACTGCCACGCCACGCCCAGGTAGTCGTAGAAGTCCGACTGCTCCTTGCGCTGGTCGCCGACGGCCACCCCGTTGGGGTCGATGGGGCCGAAGATCGCGTCGCCGCGCGAGCGCTGGCCGGCGTCGTTCTTGTGCGTGGGGGCCTTGTCGCCGTACTGGAAGGCCACCGCGAAGACGTCGTCGGACTTGCTGCCGAGGTTCTTCTTGAACCAGTCCTTGAACCACGAGGTCTCCTCCGCGCCATTGGTCCACGGCTGGGGCAGCAGCCGCACCCACTGGTCGGTGACGACCTTCTCCTTGGTGGTGCGCGGCTCGGAGAAGGTGCGGGTGGGACCGGTCAGGTTGGCGGTGCGGGCGCCGTCGGTGAAGGTGGCCACGACCGAGCCGCCGCCCTCGCGCACGACCGTGCGAGCGGGCTTGGTCAGCCGCTCGTAGCGGTAGCTCTTGGTGGACACCTGCTTGTTGGGGTGCG
Organism: Wenjunlia tyrosinilytica; assembly: GCF_014646055.1. Classification (GTDB taxonomy): domain Bacteria; phylum Actinomycetota; class Actinomycetes; order Streptomycetales; family Streptomycetaceae; genus Wenjunlia; species Wenjunlia tyrosinilytica. Next base: position 1,062 of record NZ_BMMS01000008.1, on the reverse strand, counting down.
GGGCCGTCGCGACGTCGAGGTCCGGTATCCGGCCCTCCTCCTTCTTCTTCTGCATCTCCACGGTCAGGAAGCCGCTCGCTCCGAGCAGAGCGGCGATCACGAGGGCGTGAAGGGCGGCCTTGGACTTCTTGCGCTTGCGGTTCGACATCGGGCGGCTCCGCGGGTCGATGGGGTCAGGCGGTCGGCATGACGCCGAGCAGCAGCCCCGCCATCAGGACGACGTAGTTGGCGAGAGTGACCGTGGTGGTGGACAGCAGCGTGGCGCCCTTGGGCTGGCGCTGCAGCTGGTAGGCGATCAGGCCCGGGACGATGAAGCCGAGGGTCTGGTTCGCGTACAGCAGCGGGAACTCTCGTTGCAGGATCAGGTAGACACCGGCCTGGAGGATGACGCCGGTCAGGACGACCGCGGCGAACAGGCGCTTGCCGTAGAGGATCACGACCTTGTTCACGAGCACGGTGCAGACGTAGGTCAGCACGGTCACACCGAGGACCATCGCGGCCCGCTGCAGGTCCTCGACCAGGGTCAGCGCCAGCCACCCGGGGGTGATCATGCCGCCGGGCGAGAGGTTGGTCGTCAGGTAGCAGACGAGCGAGAACATCAGCCCGAGCGCGATACCGATCGCGGCGATCTCGGGGGTGAGGACTGCGGGAATCACAGGGTGTCTCCAGGGCGGAACCACGGTCCGTCCCCGGATGGGGCGGGTGGTGCGGTCGGCGTCATATGGGGAGGTGTCTGGTGCGGCTGAGTCCGGTGCGCGGGGGTGCCCGGCTGGGCCGCGGCGCCCCGGTACTGCTGATGCGGGAACGGGTGCTGCTGCACCTGCGGGTGGTGCACGGGCTGGTGGGGGCCGGGCTGCTGGGGGCCGGGCTGCTGGTACGGTCCGCCGTTGTCGTGCGCCTGGTGCGGCGGCGCCGCGGTGTGGGCGTGCGGCGGCGTGGGACCGCCGCCGCGGCCCTGGTCGTCCGGGTCCTCGGAGTCGTCGGGGGGTAGTTCGGCGAGGTGTTCGAGTAGGAGTTCGCCCTGGCCGTGGATGTTGCCGACGGCCACGAGGGAGGCGTCCG